>NZ_JAMCOF010000010.1 GCF_023500045.1 Bartonella bilalgolemi
ATACTGTTGAAACTTTCTCTTGAGAATTAGGAGAAAAGCAGAGATGCATAAAAAATTTATAGGATATAAAAACAATAAGGATTGGGTGAATGCGATTTAAACCGATTATTATTGTCTACATTGTTTGATATGAATTTGAAACATAATTAGCATACAGATCATTTAAATTAATTATAAGCATTAGCTTATGTAATGGACTAGATATTGTATTTTAAATACTATTATTACTATGATGACGGATATGACAATACAGCTTTTTGCAACTATATGTGTTTCTGTTGGGGTTATTGGCTGGATGTTTGGTATTATTGATTACAGTGTAAAATATAAGTATATCAAGAAAATAAGCTGATCTATTTTCATCGTTCCAGATTAAAATAGCAAAAAATTTAAGATATTGAGACCTAGAAAAATAATGTAAGCATAAACGTAGAAATATTTTTAGTGTTTTTTATTTTTTATAATTTTCTCTTAGAGAGCTATCTTGTATTCTTTTTTCGTCATTTTATTGACTGCATATATTTCTTCACGTAACGTAAATCATCAAGGATAAATCTTGGCGCTTTTGATTTTTTAAACGGGTCTTTGGTAATGACTAATCTCATACAACTTGAAGAAATTATTGAAAAAGCTTTTAATAATCGAGATTTCATCAATTCTAATACAAAGGGTGAAATTCGTGAGAGTGTTGAGTACATATTGAATCTTCTCGATAAAGGTGAGATTCGTGTAGCTCAACGTCAAGATAATGGTCAATGGTATGTTCATCAATGGTTAAAAAAGGCTGTTCTTTTGTCTTTTCGACTTCATTCTATGTGTATCATTTCTGGTGGTGCAAATGAATCACATTGGTGGGATAAAATACCTTCAAAATTTTCTGGTTGGCAAGAAGTTGATTTTAAAGAAGCAAATTTTCGCTCAGTTCCAGGAGCAATTGTACGTCATTCCGCTTATATTGCTCCTCGTGTGATATTAATGCCTTCTTTTGTTAATATTGGTGCCTATGTGGGAGAAGGGACGATGGTTGATACATGGGCATCTGTTGGTTCATGCGCACAAATTGGTCAATATGTCCATCTGTCTGGTGGTGTAGGTATCGGAGGCGTTTTAGAACCACTACAAGAAGGTCCGACAATTATTGAAGATCATTGTTTTATTGGTGCACGCTCTGAAATTGTTGAGGGGTGTATTATACGTGAAGGTGCTGTTTTAGGCATGGGAGTTTTTATTGGAAAGTCCACTAAAATTATTGATCGTACAACAGGTGAAGTTTTTATCGGTGAAGTCCCTGCTTACTCAGTTGTTGTTCCAGGTTCGTATTGTGGGAAACCACTGCCAAATGGTGAAATGGGCCCCAATCTTTATTGTGCCGTAATCATTAAACGCGTTGATAAAAAAACACGAGAAAAAACATCAATTAATAATTTATTGCGTGATTAAAAGCATTTCTCAAAAATTATTTATTGATAATGAAATCAATAAAAAGAAAAAACAGAGTTATTTACTCATTTTAAGTGCTTGAATAAAGGCTGATTGGGGAATTTCTACTTTTCCAAATTGACGCATCCGTTTTTTACCTGCTTTTTGTTTTTCAAGCAGTTTACGTTTACGGGTAATATCACCACCATAACACTTCGCTGTGACGTCTTTTCGTAAAGCGCGAATTGTTTCACGAGCAATAATTTTCCCGCCAATTGCTGCTTGAATTGGAATCTGAAACATATGTTGAGGAATTAGATCTTTAAGTTTTTCACACATAGAACGCCCACGTTTTTCAGCTATGCTACGGTGCACAAGCATCGATAAGGCGTCAATAGATTCTCCATTGACCAAAATGGACATTTTAACCAAATCACCTTCAGAATAATCAGTTACTTGATAATCAAAAGAGGCATATCCTTTTGAGATGGATTTCAAACGATCATAAAAATCAAAAATCACTTCATTCAAAGGTAAATCATAAGTTACCATAGACCGTGTACCAACATAAGATAAACCCGTTTGCACTCCACGCCGTTCTTGACAAAGTTCTAAAATAGCTCCAAGATAATTATCAGGCGTCATGATTGTTGCCCGAATCCATGGTTCTTCAATAGAAATAACTTTAATAATGTCAGGCATATCCGCTGGATTATGTAATTCCTTAACAGAACCGTCAGTCATATTCATGCGATAAATAACAGAAGGTGCAGTTGCGATTAAATCTAAATTAAATTCGCGTTCTAGCCTTTCTTGAATAATTTCAAGATGCAGAAGTCCTAAAAAGCCACAACGAAAGCCAAAGCCTAAAGCAGCTGATGTTTCCATCTCAAAAGAAAAGCTTGCGTCATTTAAACGTAATTTACTCATAGCTGTGCGTAAATTTTCAAAATCGGCTGCATCAACTGGAAAAATACCACAAAAAACAACTGGTTGAGCAGGCTTAAAACCAGGCAGTACCTCTTCACAAGGTCGGCGATCTTCAGTAATAGTATCCCCTACTCGTGTATCCGCAACCTCTTTTATAGAAGCTGTTATAAAGCCAATTTCCCCTGGGCCTAACTCGTCAACTGGGACCATTTTGGGAGTAAACACTCCAACTCGTTCAACGGGATATTTTGCTCCTGTTCCCATCATACGAATGGTCTGACCTTTTTTTAAAACACCATCAATCACTCTCACCAGAACGATAACACCAAGATAAGCATCGTACCAACTGTCAACCAGCATTACTTTTAAAGGATCTATAACATTACCAGTATGTGGTGGTGGTAATTGCGTAATAATTTTTTCCAAAACGTCAGAAATGCCTAAACCTGTTTTCGCTGATATTTCCACTGCCATAGACGTATCAATACCAATCACATCTTCAATTTGCTCTTTCACACGTTCAGGCTCTGCGGCTGGAAGATCTACTTTATTAAGCACTACAACTAATTCATGAGAATTATCAATAGCTTGGTAAACATTTGCTAATGTTTGTGCTTCTACTCCTTGACTCGCATCTACCACTAAGAGCGATCCTTCACAAGCTGCCAATGAACGCGATACTTCGTAAGCAAAATCAACATGGCCAGGTGTATCAATAAGATTTAAAATATAAGTTTCACCATTTTTTGCTTTATAGCATAGACGTACCGTTTGAGCTTTAATAGTGATTCCACGTTCGCGCTCAATATCCATAGAATCAAGCACTTGTTCTTTCATTTCCCTTGTTTCAAGGCCACCTGTCATTTGGATTAAACGATCAGCCAAAGTCGATTTTCCGTGGTCGATATGAGCTACAATGGAGAAATTACGAATATAATTGCGATCTATTGTCATACAAGGCGATTTAGCAAAGAATAATACAAAACGCAAAGACCAATTACAGACTTTCAAAAACCTTTTAAAAAGATAAATAAAAATACTACTGGAGAAAAATGTTAGTTTTTTAAATTATGAATTTTCTTTTTATTATAATGTGATGGTTTCTCAACTCGTTACCTGATCTTCATTGATAACAATCTCTAAATTTTTTTATGAAGTTTCTAATTGTTAAGAATATTTTGTGAAAACAATTTTAACAGAGCAACTAATAGTCAACTTTTATCAGATAAAGGCCTGAGGGGGGTGCTACTACACCACAACGGGCGCGATTTTTCGCATGAAGAGCTGCTTCGAGATCTTCAGCTGTCCAGCGTCCAATACCAACTTCCATCAGGCTTCCTGCAAATGAACGGATTTGATGATGAAGAAAAGAACGAGCTTGTGCATAAAGGAAAATTTCTTCTCCTTCTCTTTGGATATCCAAGCGCTCAAGGGTACGGACAGGACTTTTGGCTTGGCAATGAGCCGATCGGAAAGTTGTAAAATCATGTTGTCCTACAAGTTTTTGAGCTGCTTTATGCATAGCATCAGCGTCTAGTGGTTTTGGCAACCACCAAACACGCTTAGCATTGAGAGCTGGTGGTGAACGGCGATTGAGAATTTTAAAAAGATAGTGCCGTTTAGTGGCACAAAATCGCGCATCAAAGTTATCAGGAACATTCTGAACATTTAGAACAACAATATCTTCGCCTTGTTTCCGCAAATGAGCATTGAGTGCATCACGTACAATATGCGTATTCCAATGTTTCTCAAAATCAATATGAGCAACTTGTCCCATAGCATGGACTCCAGCATCCGTTCTTCCAGCTGTAGTGATGGTTAGTTTTTGTCCGCTAAAGTGAAAAATAGCTTTTTCAATGGAACCTTGTATTGTGCGAAGACTTTTCTGGCGTTGCCAGCCAGCATAATTAGAGCCATCATATTCAAGAGTAAGTTTAAAACGTGGCATATTAGAAAACTGCAGAAATATTAGCTCCTCGCAAAAATGTTGCGCGATCAAGAAGTTTTCCACCGGATCTTTGGAGATGAGTTATTTCTATACATCCTTGTCCACAATGAACAATTAATTGCTCTGGTTCGATTCGCCTAATTTCTAGGGAACTCTTTTCTATTAAGTGACTTCCAAGAATTTTTACTCGTTCTTGTTTGCCATTGATATTCATGTTGCACCAACAACCAGGAGTAGGAGAAAGAGCGCAGATGTGTTTATGAATGGATTTGGCAGACTTCGTCCAATCAATTTGAGTTTCTTCTTTTCTGATTTTAACAGCATAGGTCGCTCCTTTTGACGATTGTGGAATAAGTTTCAGTTGATTTTTTTCGAGAGCTGATAAAGTTTCTACGATAAGTTTTGCTCCTACATGTGATAGTTTTTCTGAAAGTTCATAAGCTGTCATGTTATCAGTGATAGCAACTGAATGTGATAAGGCAATAGGTCCTGTGTCTAATCCTTCATCCATTTTCATAATCACTATTCCTGTTTCTTGGTCATCAGCCATAATTGCACGTTGAATAGGTGCAGCGCCACGCCAGCGTGGTAACAGTGAAGCATGAACATTAAAACAACCAAAGCGTGGTGATTCAAGAATGGGTTTGGGCAATAATAATCCATAAGCAACAACAACAGCAACATCAACAGAAAGTTCCGCAAATTGGATTTGCTCTTCAGCTGTTTTGAGAGTTTGAGGAGTAAAAACAGGAATCGATTTATTTTGTGCTGCAATTTGAACAGGAGAAGGGGACAATTTGAGACCACGCCGTCCTGCTGGACGAGGAGGTTGGCTATAAACTGCTACAATATCATGACCAGCTTCTAATAAAGCATGCAAGATGGGTACAGAAAAATTCGGTGTTCCCATAAAACTTAATCGTAATGCCATTATGAAGCTGCTTTCTATCTACTTTGCTTTTTTGCACGTTTTTTGAATTTTCGTATTACCATATTACGTTTGGTTTTTGAAATGTGGTCAATAAAAAGATAACCATTCAAGTGATCAATTTCATGTTGCAAGCAAGTAGCTAAAAGATCATTTGCTTCGATTTCTGTTTGTTCTCCTTCACGATTTTTATAGCAAATACGGAGGCATTTGGGACGTTCAACTTCTGCAAAATATTCAGGAATAGAAAGGCAACCTTCTTGATAAACGCTACGTTCATCTGATATCCATAAAATTTCTGGATTAATAACAACAAGCGGATTTTTAGAAGCATTTTTGGGGGAGATATCTACAACTAACATCCGCAATGGTATACCAACTTGAACAGCTGCAAGTCCAATACCTTGAGCATTATACATAGTTTCTAGCATATCATCAGCTAATTTTTGAATAATTGGATCAATATGTTCAACTGGTTTTGAAACTTCACGTAAAATAGGATCAGGTAAAATAACTAAAGGCTTTATTGACATAACGAATAGTTTTGTAAATCGATGCTTAATTTATAAAGGCAAGTATTGAAACTGAATAAGTGCATGTATTTTTTTGCGATAAAAACATTATATTATCCTTATGTTCGATTCGCTTTTTTTAATAATGCCCTTTGGTAGGCACTATAGTCAACTAGTGGTTTTCTTTGTTCTAGTTTGTGTAGTGCTTTTAATCATTATGCATAATAACCGGAAAAGAGCCATTTTGGAACGTGAAGTAGTTGAACGTGCTCGCGAGGCACAAATGCAGATGGCTACATTGTTGCAAACACAAGTTGAAATGCAAGGACGTATGCAAACAATGGCAGAAATTTTTGGTCAAAGGCAATTTGAATTGAATCAATCTATTTGTGAACAACTTAATGGGATGAGAACCAATTTAGGACAAACTCTTCAGGTGCAGACTAAGTCTACTTATGAAAACTTGACTCGTTTACAAGAGCGTTTGGCAGTGATAGATGCAGCACAAAATAATATTCAATCGCTTACTGGACAGGTTGTTCAATTACAAGCTATTTTAAACAATAAGCAAACACGAGGTATTTTTGGACAGGGACGGATGGAAGCAATTATTTCTGATGCTTTACCATCTAATGCTTACGTTTTTCAAGCTATTCTTTCAAATGGAAAACGACCAGATTGTATTATTTATATGCCTAATAAGGCACCATCTCTTGTTATTGATGCTAAATTTCCTTTAGAGGCTTGGAATGCAATGCGTGAGGCATCATCATCTAGAGAACGTCAGGAAGCTGAACGCCAATTTCATCATGATATGGATGTTCATATTCGCGATATTACGAAAAAATATTTAATTCCTGGAGAAACACATGATACAGCTTTTCTTTTTGTGCCATCAGAATCGATTTTTGCCACAATCTATGAGGAATTTGAGTCATTAGTGCAAAAAGCTAATCGAGCGCATGTGATTATTGTATCACCTTCTTTATTAATGTTATCTGTTCAAGTTGTGCAAACTATTATGAAAGACGCAAGGATGCGTGAACAAGCGCATTTAATCCAATCAGAAGTAGTAAAATTAATGGAAGATTTTGAACGAATGGATATACGTGTTCGCGCTTTACAGAAACATTTTTATAAAACGAGTGAAGATATCGAAGCAATTTTGACATCATCTTCTAAAATTATGAAGCGAGCTAATCGCATTGAAGCTTTTGAATTAAAAGAAAACGATTCTATATCGGAGCCAACAGCAATACATGCTCAGTCACAAACTCCGCCCCTAGATGATAAGGAGTAAAAGAAAGGTATCAAAATACCATATTGATTTTTTTTATTTATAAATTAATAAAAGTTTTTAATAATGTTCCATTTAATTTTTAGAGTTAGGAAGAACAAGTGATATGGCGCTTTTTTTTGTTAGGTGGGTGTGTATTTCTATTAGGAAGTTGTTCTACAAAACCTCCTGCGCATATTAATAACGCTTGTGCTATTTTAGCTCAAAAAGATAGTTTTTTTAATAATTGGAGAAAGGCTGCTAAAAATGCGGAATTACTTCACGGAATTCCTATGCCTATTATTCTTGCAACTATTCATGTAGAATCAGGTTTTCGTCATAATGCACGTCCTCCACGTAAAAAACTTCTCGGCTTTATTCCATGGAAGCGTCGTTCGACGGCCTATGGTTATTCTCAAGCGATTGATAGCACATGGGACAATTATGTTCGTTCTACAGGAAAAATTTTTGCGTGGCGTACCAATTTTGCGGATGCAGCGGATTTTATTGCTTGGTATCATCGTCAAAGTGTTCGACGTAATAGCGTTAGTCCAAATGATGCATATAATCTCTATTTAAATTACCATATGGGACATGGTGCTTATGCGCGTCACCAAGGTCCTTCGTCTGCTGATATTGCAAAAAAAGCACAACATGTGGAAGCGCTATCTAGACTTTATAATCAGCAATTAAAAGCATGCAGGCGGCGCTAAAAGCGCTATGAGATTCTGTTTATCAAACCTATTGTAGTAATTGGCTGAGAGTGTGGATATAAATTGCTTCTAATCCCTATTTCTAAGTTTTAGAATAATATTTCTTTGCTGTGTTTGCTTATATAAAATATATAGCACAATTTTACCAAATTTCGGCCTGTTTTTTAGGAATTATTCAGGATTTTTAACCGGTCTATTGAAGTGTCACAATTTGTAGTTCATGCTCATTAGCGCCTGCAAGGGCTATAGAACGTTCATCAGATAAAATAATTGGGTGACCTGTTTCTCCGAAGAGAGCCCATATTGTAATACCCGGGATCATGGGGGGAAGATCTGGAAAATTTTTGGCTAGATCATCCGTACAAACTTCTTTTAAATAGGCAATTTGTCGCGCATCAGGAAAGACCGTATTTTGTAACGATAAGATTTGTTTACGCTCTTTCATGGTATTGATCCTTTATTCGTTACCTTCTATTACTTTGATTACTATTGGTGTTGGTTTTAATTGCGATTGTTAAAGATTAATAGATAAAAGACAATTTTTCAACTCAGCATTTGTTATATGGATTATTCTTAGCTAAAAGAAGATATATTGAAATTGGACTAGAGACCATACTATAACATAAATACTGATATTTTTAATTCTTTTCGTATTTCACTGAGCGATCAGCTGATTGCCTTTAATTGAGATCACTGATCTTAAATTTAATAACAGACAAAAGACATGAAGCAGTGCAACCTCTATACAATTTTAAACTACTTTAATGAAAACAATCAACTTTACGGATATATTGTAATGTTTTTTTGATTATCTCAAATTTAAAAAGAAAAGAATATAATATATAATATATATCATTTTGGTAATTTTACAAAGTAGCCATTTAGCGAAATTAAACAAAAACTTCGAAAAAGAAGATCTAACAGAGTATAATGACTGAAAAAGTGATTAAATCATTAAAGGTGTGCAAAGATACCAAGATAATTTATGGAGTGGATGAAATTGCAGAAATATTTCGTCGTTTTTCCATTCAGCGTCCTACACCTAAGAGTGATCTTAATTATACCAATGTTTTCACTCTTTTGGTTGCGGTTGTTCTTTCTGCTCAAACTACGGATGCCAGCGTTAACAAAGTTACAAAAAAATTGTTTTGCCTTGCTGATCGACCAGAAAAAATGATTATATTAGGAAAAGAAGGAATTGCACATCATATCCGTGCGATTGGTCTTTGGCGTGCAAAAGCGCATAATGTTTATGCGCTTTGTTGTCGTTTGATTGATCAATATGGTGGACAAGTTCCTGATAGTCGTGAAGAACTTATGACGCTCCCTGGTGTAGGACGTAAAACTGCTAATGTTATTTTGAACATTGCTTTTGGACAGCCTACTATGGCAGTGGATACACATATTTTTCGTCTTGGAAATCGTCTTGGTTTCGCATCAGGAAAAACACCGGGAGAGGTCGAAGAAAAATTAGTAAAAATTATTCCAGATTGTTATCTACAGTATGCACATCATTGGCTTATTTTACATGGACGTTATATTTGCAAAGCGCGTAAAGTAGAATGCGTACAGTGTATCATTGCAGATCTCTGCAAAGCAACAATCAAAACGAATGCGGTTCCAGCGCCTTTAGTTGAAGTTAAAGGCAATGGGGCTCCAGTTTTTTTTTAACACGGACTTGCTATTTTATGTATACTGGCTTATGAAAATGTAATGTGAACTGCCCGGCAGGGCATGCCGTGGCTGTTCAAATGTTTACTCGAGCTTTGGTCAGCTTGATCGAATTTAACGTATAACGTATGGAGTAGCGAAATGCCCAAAATGAAGACAAAATCATCTGCTAAAAAGCGATTTAAAGTCACTGCAACAGGTAAAGTTAAAGCAGCTGCTGCAGGTAAACGGCATGGTATGATTAAACGTTCTAATAAGTTTATTCGTGATGCACGTGGAATGATGGTGTTAGCTGAACCAGATGCTAAAAAAGTTATTCAGTGTTATTTACCAAATGGCCTTTGAGCTTTGCTTTGATTTTGTAGGAGATTATTCATGGCACGTGTAAAAAGAGGTGTTGTAGCTCATGCTAAGCACAAGAAAGTTCTCAAACAGGCTGAAGGTTTTTATGGTCGTCGTAAAAATACTATTCGTGCAGCTAAAGCAGCAGTTGACCGTTCGAAGCAATATGCTTATCGTGATCGTAAAAACAGAAAACGTACTTTTCGTGCTTTGTGGATTCAAAGAATTAATGCTGCTGTTCGTATAGAGGGCTTGACTTATGGGCGTTTTATTGATGGTCTATCAAAGGCTGGTATTGAGATAGATCGTAAGATTCTCTCTGATATAGCTATTTATGATCCAGCAGTATTTACTTCTTTGGTGGCCTCTGCAAAGAAATCTTTAGAATATTTGAAAGATACAACACCTAATGCTTTTGAAAGAGCTGTCAAGTAGCCATCTACGTTCTCTTTAGGTATTCATTATTCGGGGTTCCGCGCTGGTTATTACTGGTGCGGTTTTTTTTATTGAAAAATAGGCAGAGATTATGAACAATAACGATATTGAGCATTTAGAACAAGAAATTTGTTTTGCTTTGAAAACAGCGAATGATGAACAAGCACTTGAGGCAGTGCGTATTGGGGCATTAGGGAAGAAGGGAAGCATTTCTGAAAAATTAAAAGCATTAGGCAAGATGAGTGCTGATGAACGGCGTAAAGTAGGTCCAGTACTTAATGGGTTAAAAAAACGCGTTTTAGAGTTATGGATGCAAAGACGTGATGCTCTCAAGCATCAAGCAATGACTATACGCCTGTCTAACGAAACCGTTGATGTAACTTTACCTGTTCGTTCATCACCCATAGAGCGGGGTCGTATTCATCCTATCTCGCAGGTGATTGATGAAATCGTAGCTATTTATATGGGTATGGGTTTTTCTATTGCAGAAGGGCCAGATATTGAAACCGATTATTATAATTTTACTGCGTTAAATTTTCCTGAAGGTCATCCAGCGCGTGAAATGCATGATACTTTCTTTTTTGATGTTGATGAAATGGGAAATCGAAAATTGTTACGCACACATACATCGCCGGTACAAATTCGTGTGATGGAAAAGAAACAAGCTCCGATACGTATCATTATTCCTGGAAAAACTTATCGTATGGATTCTGATGCAACTCACTCACCAATGTTTCATCAGGTGGAAGGATTAGTGATTGATAAAGTTTCTAATATTGCACATATGATGTGGCTTCATGAAACTTTTTGTAAATCTTTTTTTGAAGTACCTTCGGTAAAGATGCGTTTTCGTCCTTCTTTCTTTCCTTTTACTGAGCCTTCTATGGAAGTGGATATTCAGTGTGATCGTTCTGGTTTGGAAGTAAAATTTGGTGAGGGTCGTGATTGGTTAGAAATTTTAGGATGTGGAATGGTGCATCCTCATGTTTTGAAGAATGCTGGTTTTGATCCTGATGAATATCAAGGCTTTGCATGGGGAATGGGCATTGATCGTATTGCTATGTTAAAATATGGTATGCCTGATTTGCGAGCTTTTTTTGATGCTGATATTCGTTGGTTAAATCATTACGGTTTTCGCTGTTTTGACATTTCTCTTTTATTTTCTGGTTTGAACAATGTGTGATCTTATAACAGTTGTCATGTGAGGTTTGAAAATGAAATTTACGTTGTCCTGGTTAAAGGATCACTTAGAAACAAATGCGTCTTTGGATGAAATTTGTGATAAACTGACAGCTATTGGCCTTGAGGTTGATCATGTTGAAGATCGTTCTTGTTTAACTGGTTTTGTAATTGCAAAAATTTTAACCGCTATTAAACATCCTGATGCGGATAAATTACAGGTTTTGTCAGTAGATATAGGATCTGGTCCGCATATTCAGGTTGTCTGTGGTGCATCAAATGCACGTCCTGGACTTGTTGGTGTTCTTGCGTTGCCAGGCACTTATGTTCCTGGACTTGATGTGACGTTATCTGTAGGAAAAATTCGTGGTGTTGAAAGTTTTGGTATGATGTGCTCACAAGCAGAGCTTGGCTTATCCAATGAGGATTGTGGGATTATTGAACTTTCCAAAGATGCACCCATTGGAATGTCATTTGTAACTTATGCAGGATTAGATGATCCAGTGATTGATATTGGTTTAACACCTAATCGTTCTGATTGTACAGGTGTTAGAGGAATTGCACGTGATTTAGCTGCAACTGGAATTGGAAAATTAAAAAAATTATCTTTGCCACAATTATCTTCTTCTTTTGAAACGTTAGTCCAAGTTTCTTTGGATTATCCGCAGGACTTATCATTGTGCCTAGGTTTTTCTTGGTGTGAAGTTCGCAATGTACAAAATGGTATGTCGCCACAATGGATGCAACAGCGTTTGAATGCTATTGGTTTGCGATCAATGAATGTTCTGGTTGATGTAACAAATTATATTAGTTTTGATCTTGGTCGTCCCCTTCATGCTTTTGACGCGGATAAGGTGAAAGGGACATTGGTTGTACGTCGTGGTCGTGAGGGTGAACAATTTCAAGCATTAAATGGTAAAGTTTACAGTTTAGGTTTTGAAAATTGTGTTATTGCAGATGAAGAGGGTGTTATTGCCATCGCTGGTATTATGGGTGGAGAAAGAACAAGCTGTGATGAAAAGACACGTCGTGTTATTATTGAATCAGCGCTTTGGGATTCAAAGAATATTGCGCAAACTGGGCGTTCATTGGGACTTATTAGTGATGCACGTTACCGGTTTGAGCGGGGTGTTGATCCGGCTTTTATGGAATCAGGTCTTGAGATTGCTATAGAATTAGTTTTGCGTCTTTGTGGTGGTGAAGCATCAACGACACAAGTCATAGGATATAAAAAGCCAGAAATCAAAGAGATCGTTTTTCCATTTTCGGAAATTAAACGTTTAACCAATTTGGAGATAGAACCAGAGCAAGCTTTTACTCTTTTGATACAGCTTGGATTTGTCATTGAAGGACAAGAGAATGTAGTTACGGTTAAAGTACCAACCTGGCGCCCTGATATTGTTGGTAAGGCTGATTTAGTAGAAGAAATTATGCGGATTTATGGATTAGATAAGATTCAGCCTATACCGTTGGAAAATTTTGCTGAGGTTAAGCGGAAAACGTTTACATTTTTGCAGATTTGTTCATACGCTGCTCGTAGGATTTTAGCGTATCGAGGTATGATGGAAGCTGTAACTTGGTCATTTATTTCTGAAAATCAAGCATTAGCTTTTGGGGGTGGCCAGGAACAGCTTAAATTAGTGAATCCTATTGCTTCTGATATGTCAGTAATGCGTCCTTCTCTTTTACCCGGTTTACTTGTTGCTGCACAGCGAAATATTGATCGTGGTTTTTTAGATTTTGCTTTGTTTGAAGTTTCTAATATTTATCAAGGTGACACACCTGATAAGCAACAGAATGTTGCTAGTGGTATTCGTTGTGGTACGGAAAAATTTGAAGGAGCTGGACGCTTCTGGGCTGGAAATGCAAAGGCAGTGGATGTTTTTGATGCTAAAGCAGATGCATTCTCTGTTTTAGAAGCATGTGGTATGGATAACAGTAAAGTGCAAATTGAAGTTGGAGCACCTAATTGGTATCACCCTGGTTGTTCAGGTGTTATCAAACTTGGATCGAAGGTTATTCTTGGTTTTTTTGGTATTTTTCATCCTAGTACTTTGGAAAAGTTAGGTGTGAGTGGTCCTATATGTGGTTTTGAAATTTTCCTTGATCGAATTCCAGAACCCAAAAAAAAGACCACGAAGATCCGCCTTCCTTTAAATTTGTCACCTTTTCAAATAGTGCGACGTGATTTCGCATTTGTTGTTGATAAAGAAGTTGCATCTTCTCTTATTGTTCGTGCTGCGAGTGGAGCGGATAAAAAATTTATTTATTCAGTACAGGTTTTTGATCTTTTTGAAGATCCAAGTCTTGGTCAAGATAAAAAATCTGTTGCAATTGAAGTTGCTATTCAGCCTATTGAACGAACTTTGACTGATGAGGATCTTGAGAAATTAGCTTTAAAAATAATTGAGAATGTCACTAAAACAACCGGTGCATATTTGCGTTATTAATTATTATATTGTGCAAAGGTGGTTTTTGTTTTCTTGGATATGAAAAATATTTCAATATTTCCTTTCTTAAAGATATCTGGAAAAGTTGTTGTTTTAAAATTATTGCAAAGTTAGGAATTAACTGTTATGTTTATATGATAATGCAAATCATTAGCAATAGAGAGAAAATCAATGCAACTGAGAGCGTTTTTTATCACATGTTTTTTTGGTATAATTCTTTTCATTCCCGGTACAGTTTTGAGTGCTGGTAAATTTAAAGCTGTCACAACTTTCACTATCATTGCTGATATGGCTCGTAATGTTGCTGGTGATGTTGCCGATGTTGAATCAATTACCAAACCAGGTGCTGAAATTCATGAATATCAGCCTACACCACGCGATCTTATGCGTGCTCAAGGCGCTAATCTTATATTGTGGAATGGTTTGGGGTTAGAGCTTTGGTTTGAAAAATTTTTTCAAAATCTCAAAGATGTTCCAAGTGCAATCGTTTCAGAAGGTATTGTGACTATTAAAATTGGAGAGGGGCCTTTTAGTGGTAAACCGAATCCTCATGCGTGGATGTCGCCAATCTCGGCCTTGATTTATGTTGATAATATTCGTGATGCTTTTGTAAAATATGATCCTGAAAATACCGCTATTTATAATAAAAACGCTGAAGTTTATAAACAAAAGATTCGTTTGAGCATTGACCCAATTAAAGCTGAGTTGCAAACAATACCAGAAGATAAACGCTGGCTTGTAACAAGTGAAGGTGCATTTAGTTATTTAGCGCGTGATTTCGGTTTGAAAGAACTTTATTTGTGGCCTATTAATGCTGACCAGCAAGGGACACCACAGCAGATTAAGCATATCATCGATATGGTTCGGAAATATAATATTCCAGTTGTTTTTTCTGAAAGCACTGTTTCTGCTGCGCCTGCTAAGCAGGTAGCAAAGGAAACAGGTGCTAAATATGGGGGTGTGCTTTATGTAGATTCACTAAGTGATAAAGATGGTGAGGTTCCTACTTATATTGATTTATTACGTATTACAAGTGCCCGTATTACTAAAGCTTTGTCAGATGAGGTAAGGAGCTGATGATTGGGTGTGGAATATCTGCCCAAGATGTAACTGTGACTTATCGTAATGGTTATACAGCTTTGCGAGAAGTGAGTTTTGAAAGTCCTGTAGGTTCTATTTCGGCATTGATTGGGATTAACGGATCAGGAAAGTCTACATTATTTAAAGCTATTATGGGATTTGTAAAAACTTCAAAGGGCAAAATTTGCATTTTGGGTTTATCAGTTAAAAAGGCTTTAAAACAAAACCTTATTGCGTATGTTCCCCAAAATGAGGATGTTGATTGGAATTTTCCTGTTCTCGTTGAAGATGTTGTTTTGATGGGACGGTATGGTCATATGAATTTTTTTCGTTATGCTAGAGAGCAAGATCATGAAGCTGTTCGTGCTGCATTAGAACGCGTTGATATGTTGCCGTTTGCTAAACGCCAGATTGGTGAACTGTCTGGTGGACAAAAAAAACGCGTTTTTTTGGCACGTGCTCTTGCACAGAAAGCAAAAGTTATTTTACTAGACGAGCCCTTTACAGGAGTTGATGTCAAGACAGAAGATAAAATTACCGCTTTGTTGCAAGATCTGCGTAAAGAAGGCGCTGTCATATTAGTCTCTACTCACAATTTAAATTCCGTTGCTGAATTTTGTGATCGTACGATTTTAATCAAGGGAACAGTTGTCGCTTCTGGATTAACAGAAGTGGTGTTTACACAAAAAAATCTTGAACAAATTTTTGGTGGTTCTCTACGACATCATTATGTTGGTTTTCAATATGCAAAAAAAAATGATATTTTCACAGATGATGATGAGGCTTTATTTCATGATTGCAACTAGAAACTGGAGCATATTTTATGATTGCTTGGTTGCTTGAGCCTTTTACCTACCAATATATGATTAATGCAATGTGGGTTTCAGGGTTAGTTGGCTGTGTTTGTGCCTTTCTCTCTGCTTTTTTAATGTTAAAAGGTTGGTCATTGATTGGTGATGCGCTTTCCCATTCGATTGTACCTGGAGTTGCTGGGGCTTATCTTTTGGGATTACCTTTTTCATTTGGAGCTTTTTTTTCTGGTGGGCTTGCTGCTGCAGCAATGTTATTTTTAAATAATAGAACAAAACTAAAAGAAGATACAATCATTGGTTTAATTTTTTCTTCCTTTTTTGCCTTTGGATTATTTCTGAAATCGCTGAGGCCAATGTCTGTTAATATTGATACAATTGTTCTGGGAAATATTTTAGCAGTTAGTTCATCAGATATTATGCAGTTAGCTTGTATTGGTTTTGTTTCCCTTTTTATATTGTGTATGAAATGGAAAGATTTATTGGTTTTTTTATTTGATGAGAGTCATGCGCGCGCTATTGGATTAAATGTTACGCTATTAAAAATTCTCTTTTTTACACTTCTTGCTGCTTGTACTGTTGCGGCTATGCAGACAGTAGGAGCTTTTTTAGTGATTTGTCTTGTGATTACACCGGGAGCAACAGCTTATCTTTTAAGTGATCGTTTTGTAAATCTTTTAATTATTGCAGTTATGATTGGAACCCTTACAAGTATCTTGGGTGTTTATATGAGTTATTTTTTGAATGCACAAACCGGTGGTGTTGTTGTGCTTTTTCAAACGTTTTTATTTATAGTCGCCTTTATTTTTGCCCCTAAATACGGTTACATCGCTACACGCTTACGTGTGAGAGCAGCAAAAAGGTGTGGTGATATATGATTGATCAATTGCTGCTTCCTTTTCAGTTCTCTTTTATGATTAAAGGTATGATCATTACCATTATTTTGGCTGTTCCAATGGCTTTGCTTTCTTGTTTTCTTATTTTAAAGGGATGGGCCCTTTTAGGAGATGCAATTTCTCACGCAGTTTTTCCTGGGGTAGTTGTTGGATATATGGCGACCCCATGGGTGATAACATTTTTGTCTTCTATGCCGTTTCTTTGGTTTCATGATATACGTCCTGCTAATGTCACAATGACTTTGATTACTTGTGGTGCTTTTTTAGCAGGTATGATTTGTGCCATTGTAACAGGTTTCTTAGGGAATAACAGTCGCATTAAACAGGATACTGTTATGGGTGTTGTTTTTTCATCTATGTTTGGTTTAGGGCTTGTTTTAGCAACAGCAATATATAGTGATTTGGATTTAAATCATATTTTATTTGGTAATCTTTTAGGTGTTAATTGGCTTGATATTACACAAACAACAATAATTTCTGTTATTGTTACAACAATTTTGGGTATAAAATGGCGTGATTTTATGTTGTACATTTTTGATTCAATTCAAGGATGTGCAATAGGATTACAAATAGCGGTGCTCCATTATACTTTTTTAACAATGATTTCTCTGACAATTGTTTCTGCTTTGCAGGCAGTTGGAATTATCTTAGTTATTTCTCTGTTAATCGCACCAGGTGCTATTGCTTATCTTATCACTAAGCATTTTTTTTATATGCTGTTAATTGCTGTATTTATTGCAGTATGTTCGAGCTTTTTTGGAATTTATCTCAGCTTATTTATTGGTTCTGATTCTGCGGCTACAATTGTATTAATTTTAACACTCATTTTTATTGTTGTTTTTATATCAAATTCCTTTCGTCAGAGTACAGTTCAAGAAATGTAATGGAGCTCACGCATAGCAGCTATGCATTTTTGTATATTGTTTCTAAAGTGTGTTTTCATTAAATAAGAAGAAGCTAGGTCATTTTCCTCCTAATGTCTAGTGAATGAGTGCAGTATTCCTCCTCCCAACACTGCATTCGTAATTATAAGGCTGCATTGATTTATCATGCAGCCTTTTCATTTTGGAATTCTCTAAAAGAATTAATTTTTATTGTTTGAAAACTTTAAAATTGTCATCATATTGTATAGATTGTTCTTTGTTTTGGAAAACAATTACTACTAAGAATGTGTTGACTGATTTATTGTGTAGAGAAATGATAATGTATTAAATTTTCATAGTAACAATATTTTGCATAATAGTTATCTGAGCAAGAAAAAACAGCGACAAATAATGAAGAAAAATTTTAAGGTATCTCGTCCTCTCCGTATTTGCTATTCTATATTAGGATGGGTAATGATTGTATTAGGTTTTATTGGTATCATTCTACCTATTATGCCTACAGTGCCCTTTTTATTAGTCGCTTCATGGTGTTTTACGCGTTCATCACCACGTTTTCACCATTGGTTGTGTAATCACAGAATTTTTGGTTCTCCTATTAAACAATGGGAGGAAAAAAAAGCTATTCCAACATCTATCAAGATTTTTGCAGTGATAAGTATGCTGGGTGGTTTTTTATCATTTTTGGTGATGATCCATCCAGCTTTATGGCTTATTTTATTAGTTGCGGTTATTTTATTGCTGATTGCTCTTTATATTATAACACGTCCATCTTCTTAAATATGATCGAAATGAAAAATTTTACTGACAAGAAGTGTTTTTACTTTGAGTTATTTTATAAAAGTTCAGTATTTATGAATATCAAAATAGTACTTCACTTTATAAGATTTTTCAGAATATTATAAGACTGCTACGTTCATTAAAGATATTACTGTATCAGGGAGTGTGATTCCAATTAGGCAAGACTGGATCATGAAGATTATGATCTTATTTTATATTTAAAAAGCAATATTTTATTGGTTAAGTTTATTGTTCAGAAGTTATTTTTATACAAATGAGTTAATGGTTAAATTTTTACAGGTTTAGCAATGCGTTGTTCATTCCCAAAAAAATTTAAGTAACGTTGTATTTCTTTTGGATCGCCAATAGCTTTTTCGGGATTATCCGAAAGTTTTACAGCTGGTCGGCCATTAGCATGGGTGACTTTACAAACAAGAGAAATGGCTTCAAGGTTTGGAATATTTTTAGGCGCACAATTTTCAAAATCATTAGTAAGATTAGTTCCCCATCCAAAGTACATACGGACTTTGCCATGAAAGTGGTGATAAGTTTTTTCAATCGTGTCTATATCTAAAGCATCAGAAAAAATTAATAATTTTTCACGTGGGTTTTTTCCTTTTTCTTGCCACCATTTAATGATTCGCTCACCTCCTTCGATAGATGGAGCACTGTCGGGCCTGAAACCTGTCCAGTCTGCTACCCATTCTGGGGCATTTCGTAAAAAAGCTTCTGTGCCAAAAGCATCAGGCAATACAATTAAAAGGTTACCGCCATAATAACGATTCCAGTCTTGTAAGACTTTATAAGACGCTTTACGTAAATCATCGTCATTATTGCTAAGGGCAGAAATAACCATTGGTAATTCATGGGCATTGGTACCAAGAGCTTCTAAATCTGTATCCATGGCTAGAAGGACGTTAGAAGTACCTGTAAAAGAATTACCAATTCCTTCTTTTAAAGCTTCAACACACCAGCGTTGCCATAAAAATGAGTGCCGACGTCTAGTCCCAAAGTCAGATATTTTAATATCGGGCAGTTTTTTTAGTCGTTCAATTTTGCTCCACATTTTTGCTTTGGCACGAGCATAAAGCACATCAAGTGCAAAAAGACCAAGATTTTTCATAGCAGCACGTGAACGTAATTCACTAATGATAGCAAGAGCAGGAATTTCCCACATAGAACTATAAGCCCATGGTCCATCAAAACGGAGAATATATTGACCATCTTTGCGAGTTAATTCATATTCTGGAAGCTGAAATTTTTCAAGCCACTGTAGAAACTCTGGTTCAAAGATTCGTTTACGTCCATAAAATGTATTACCAGCAAGCCAAATCATTTCTTTTTTGGTAAAGCGCAAGCCAAGAGCATGATCAAGTTGAGCGCGCAACTCACTTTCATCAATATCATTAGCAAGGCGAATTGTTTTTGTGCGGTTTATGAGAGAGAAAGTGACATTAACATCTGGATACAATCCCCAGATCATCTGCACCATAAGAAGTTTATAAAAATCTGTATCAAGAAGAGAACGGATGATTGGATCAAGTTTCCACGTATGATTATAGACACGTCTAGCAATATCTGTACAATTCATGATCTTTTCTCTTATTTGTGGAGTAAAATTTAAAACTGTTGTCCATTCTGCACCATTACAAGAAATGCATAAACTATAACAATTTTATAGTTTTGAGCAATATAAAAAGCTTTTCATTTATTTATGATTCTAGAGTATATATAATTTCATGCTTGCCTATTTTTTTTAATTTTATGCCTTTATCAATTTTATTGTATTCTTTCCCGTTAATACTAATCATGCTTTTATTTGCTCGTCTAATTTTAATTTTATAAACAGCACTGTGAAATTTCATTTTTGCTTCATACTCAGGCCAGAAGGAGGGTAAATGTGGGCGTAAAAATAACTTTCCGGCTTGCAAGTGAAGTCCAAGAATAGTTTGTGTTGCTGCACGATAAAGCCATCCTGCTGAGCCTGTGTACCATGTCCAGCCACCTTGTCCAAGATATGGCTCAACGGTGTAAATATCTGCAGCCATGACATAAGGTTCAACACGATAAACTTCTGGATTTTGACCATGATTGATAGGATTTATCCTTGAAAACAGCGTGTAAGCTTTGTCTTCCTCTCCTATTTCAGCAAGTGCTAAAATACTCCAAATGGCACCGTGAGTATATTGTCCACCATTTTCTCGAACTCCTGGAGGATACCCTTTAATATAACCTGGTTCGAGAGCACTTTCGTTGAAAGGTGGCCAGAAAAGGCGTATGAGTCCAGTTTTTTCATCATAGAGGTGATCAAGCAGTGATGTCATTGCTTGTTTTTGACGGTTAGAAGCTGCCATTTTGGAAATTACAGCCCAAGATTGAGCAATAGCATCAATTTGACATTCATCATTTATTTTAGATCCAAAAGGAGTTGCATCATCAAAATAACCACGTCGATACCAAGCACCATCCCAACCCTTTTCTTCTAGAGCTTTAATGAGACGTTTTAAATATGCGCTCCAGGCTTTTGCACGGCTATGATCACTACGGTTTTTAGCAAGAGGAATGAATGCTTGTAAAGCAGTTCCAAGAAACCATCCCAGCCAGATACTTTCACCTTTTCCTTCAATACCCACCAAGTTCATACCGTCATTCCAATCACCACCTAGAATAAGAGGTAAATTATGTGGTCCACAGCGTTTGATGGCGAGATCTAAAGCTAAAGCACAATGTTCATAAAGTGTTGTAATGTTAGAGGATTGTGTAGGTTGGAAATAAGCATCTTGTTGCTCTGTGGTTAAGGGGGGGCCTTCGATGAAAGGAACTAGAGTATCAAGAAATTCAGTCTCGCCAGTGGTTTTAACATATAAGGCTGTTCCATAAGCAAGCCAAACGATGTCATCAGAAATAAGTGTGCGGACACCAGCATTTGTATTAGGAAGCCACCAATGCTGTACATCTCCTTCAGGAAATTGGTGTGCTGCTGCATTTAATAAATGCTCACGTGCTAATTGTGGTTCAAGTAATAATAAAGATAAACTATCTTGCAGTTGATCACGGAAACCAAATGCTCCACTAGATTGATAAAAAGCTGAACGTGCCATCAAGCGGCATGCATAAACTTGATAGGGTAACCAATGATTAACCATAATATCAAAAGAGGGATCAGGGGTTTTTACTTGTAGTGGAGAAACAAAATCATTCCATTTTTGTTTTTGTTGCGCAAGGAGAATCTTAAAATCATTTTTATGCACTTGGTCTAGTAGTTTTTTAGCTTTTTGAATATTTTCAGCATTGCCAAGATAGAAGATAATTTCTTTTGTTTGTCCTGGTTGTAAATCAATCTCATAGGCGAGTGCTGAACAAGGATCACGACCTGGTTCTACTGTATTTGAAAGTGCTTTAGCTTCACGGATAGCTTGTGGATGTTGAATTGTTCCTGTTATGCCGATAAACTCAGTACGATCAGTAGTAAAACTGGTTGGCATTTCGGATGCTGATAAGAAAGTAACTTGTTGAGATTTTTCAATATGATAAGGATTCTGGATAAAATGTGCACCACGTTTAGGATCGTAATGGGGAATAATAAAGGGTGCATATTGTGTACGAATGTTTCCTAAAACCCATTCAGCATAATTATAAAGACGTAAGCTACGTGGTTTTTTTCCTTCATTTTTAATGATGAGACGAGAAAAACGAATTGGCTTTTCTCCATTAAGAGTGTGGGTAAGTTCTAATGCAATATCTGAATGTGTAGACTTAAAAGTTGAAAATCCAAAGCCATGGCAAGCTTCATAAATGACATTGTCATCACATTCGACAGCAGAAACTGGAGAAAAACATTTTAAAGACAGACGGTCAACAAGATAGAGTGCTTCTCCTGGACGATTGGTAACGGGATCATTGCTCCAAGGCGTTAATTGGTAGTCACGGCTGTTATTAGCCCAGGTAAAGAGTGCTCCTTCAGCGGATACATGAAAGCCAAAACTATGGTTTGCAATTATGTTAATCCATGGATGTGGTGTTGTTTGACATCCATTTAAACGCACTACGTAATGGTTATCCTGATTAAAACCACCATAACCATTCCAATAGCGCAGATCTTCGCTTGGTATGGGAAAAGAAGAAGTTTTTTGTTGATCAATGAGAGCAATGGAAGCAAATAGGTTTGGTTTGGTTTGTGGTTTTTTTTGTGTTCTTTTATTATATTTTTTGTAGTTTAATTTATGATTAGATTCTTGACTATGATTGTGTATCACTAAATCGGAATCAATATTTTCTATACGTTTCAATTGTTCAGATAAAGATCCATTTTGGGCATGTAAGATAATACGGGCTGATGCGAGAAGTGTTTTAAAACTTTGTTCACTCATTTGATCGCGTTGGAGGGTGAAAATATGATGCTGTCCATTCATTTCTTTTGTACGGTGACGGTAAGATTCACATGTCCATTCAATGGCACGTTGTGTATCTTGTAGATAAGAAAATGTCTGTTCATTTAGAATAACTATATCAGCGATGAGACCTCGCATACGCCAATACTCATATGCTTTAAGAAGTTCGCTCAGTACAGTGATATCCGTTTCATTATCAATTCTGAGGAGGAAAATAGGATAATTTCCTGAAATAGACATTGGCCATAAATCAGATTGTTTTCCAAGAGTTTTTACTAATATTTCAGGAGGAAGACGCCATATTCGATCAGGATAGATAAGTGGTGTTATATATTTTTGATAAGTAATAGCTTCTTTAGGGCTGATATTGTTTTGATACAGTGAAACTTGTGAATGTATCCATGCCTTTGATAATTCTTGCTGGAACATATGAGGTTGTCGATAATGCTCAATATAGTTTTGTAGTGTTTTTTTTGAATCGGCAGCAAAAGTCCAAAAAATAAGTTCTGTTTTTTTATATGCTGGAATTTTTACACGACAACGGATTGAAATAATCGGATCAAGAACACACCCTTGACTACCCTTGAAACGAGTATTTTGGTCAAAGGCAATTGGGTGATGAATAGATCGACCACGGCCAATAAAAATGCGACGATCAGTTTCTGCTTCTGCTTCCGGAATAATTCCTGATGGATCAGTAACAAAATGGGCGACATGAATATTAGCATCATGAGGAGAACGTTTGCGTCTTTTAGCTAAAATTGTCCCACCTGAATCAAGAATTTCTGTTTCTATGAACATCCGCGAAAAAACAGGATGAGCATGATAATCGTCCATTGTTGCGAGTGCTAACTCACCATAAGAAGTGATTTCAATTATTCGGTCTTTGTTAGTTGTATTCATTAATTGTATACGTCGACCTTCACCATCACCTTCAGAAGCAACAAGGCATTCAAGTATTGATTTCAGGCCATCAACTGTTTTTGTATATTCAGCTTTTTCATCTGTAAAAATACTAACCGCTTCTTCTTCGGCTATACGTGTTGGTTCACTAGTGACAGACCACCAGGATTTATTATACGTATCTTGGACAAAGAACAAAGTTCCTTGTTGATCTTCTGATGCATCAGGAATAAAACGCGTGATAGCATAATTATGCCAACGGCTATAACCAGAACCATTTGCTGTCGTCATTATTGAATAACAACCATTCGATAAAAGTAAAGTTGCTCTAGGTTTAAAAAGAGGATTTGTAATAATGCTCACAGGGGTATTATCAAAACCTCTAGAGCTATTGTGTATAGGATTGTTTATTTTAGTATGAATGACAGGAATTTGCCGTGGCGCTCTTTCCTGTAATAAGAGCTGTACAGCTTTTATAATTGGATCACGATGAAAGCGATTGCGCATACGCCCTTCAAAAATGATATTATTAATGGCAAGAATTGACATGCCATGGTGATGTGCATAATAGTTACGCACGATAGCATATTTTTCTCCTTTTTGTAGACGTGAAGGAGTAAAATCAATGGCATCGTAATAACCGTATGTTCCTAAAGCACCAAGATTACGCAGGTGTTTTAGATTAGCGGTAGATTGAGTTGGCATATATTGTGCAGCTAAAATACTGGCATAAGGGGCAATGACAGCATTGCGTGATAAGCCACGTTGAAGCCCAAGATTTGGAACACCAAAATTAGAATATTGATAATTCATTAAGTGGTCACGAGTATTAAATGCGGCTTCTGAAATACCCCATGGTAATCCTCGTTTGCGCGCATATTGTATTTGATGGCGAATAATGAGCCGATTTGTTTGATCAAGTATAGATCCTAAGGGTTCACGCATAACGAGGGAAGGCATGAGATATTCAAACATGGATCCTGACCATGATAATAGAGCACTTTTCCAACCAATTGGGATAAGTAATCGGCCAAGACGAAACCAATGTTTGAATTTAATATCGCCCTTAGCGATAGCAAAGAAGCTTGAGAGACGTGCTTCTGAAGCTAGAAGATCATAGCAGCTTTCGTCAAGTTTATTTTCCTGTACGCGATAGCCAATAGATAAAAGTTGGCGTTCAGTCTGTTCTAAAAAATCAAATTTCATATCGAAAGCTATTTGTCGCGCTTTTTCAGATAAAGTATTTAATTCTTTGCATAATTCTTTAATATCATAGTTATTGGTAATATCATGGTTATGTGCTTCACAAGTTTCTACTAGGAGTTGAGCCCAAGATAGTATATGAGCAGATTCTTTTGTTTGGATTATTTTATCCAATCCATTGATTAAATGGACAATGTTACGAGCAGTAATCGAAAGACGAGAGATATTTATAACGGCTTCTGGTTTTGCTTTGAGTTCGCTAACAGAGTGATGAAAATTAGCAATATGCTCTTTGATTTGTTGGCGAAATGGATGAGGAAACTTGAGATTGTCAGGAATTTCTTTTAAGATTTCTTCAATAATATTACTGATATCGAATAAACCATCTAGATCGCTTTGTAAAAAAGTATCAGGTATTTCAGCCCATTCGCTTAAAGCAGAAGACAGAGTTATTAAATGGCCAGCAAGATTGCCTGAATCAACTGTTGAAATATAAGTTGGTAGAAGAGGCTTGAGTGTATCTGTTTCATACCAATTATAAAGATGACCTCGAAACTTTTCCATTTTTTCAAGGGTACTTAATGTGCACTTAATTCGCGTAATAGCATCTTCAAAGCTAATCCAACCAAAATCACGTGCAGCAATAACAGAAAGTAGGTACACTCCAATATTGGTAGGTGATGTGCGCTGTGCAACAAGAGGTTCAGGTTCTTCTTGAAAATTATCAGGTGGCAAATAATTATTTTGCGCATTAACAAAGGTTGTATAATAAAGCCATGTCCGTCGTGCAATGCACCTTAGTATTTTTTTATCTGTGGAGGATATATCAAGAACATCTTGAAATGTTGTTGGTTTGCTGACAATCCATGCAATAAGTGGTGAGAAAAACCATAGAAGCCCAAAGGGTAAAGCAATCAATATTGTTGAATTATGAAAAGATAGAGGTAATCCTATAGCAATAATACCAATGAATACTGCTGGCCACATAGTGATAATATAGAAGCTTAAACTGCTAGGAATTAATTTCGTTGCAGCTGAAGTTTTCCATTCAAGAAGATACCGTTTTGAGATCATCATGCGATAGAGTGCGCGGATGATTGCATCAGTCATAAAATAAGCTGAATGAGCTATAAATGTAATTTTAAGAAATATTTCTAATATCGTAGAGGAAATACTACTTGAAATTAATTGCAACTGTCCGCGTAAAGAATAATCATTATTGAAGGGAATAAACGTACGAAAGACACCTAAAATTTGCGCAATGAAAGGACTGAAAAGCAGAAATATTTGCCAAACAATTGCTATCTTTAACGGTAAAAAAGACCATCCTACTATTGCTGCAATAAGCCACATGAGTGGTGTGAGTGAACGACGCAAATTGTCTTGTATTTTCCAGCGCGTTGTGAGACTTATGGTATGGTGGTTTAAAAGATAAGGCAATAACTGCCAGTCACCACGGATCCAACGGTGATGGCGAGCGACATCAACGTTGTAGGCTGTTGGATAATCTTCAATAATTTCTACATCGCTTACAAGCGCGGTGCGTGCATAACTTCCTTCCAAAAGATCATGACTGAGGACAGTATTTTCTTTGATTTTGTTCTTCAGTGCTTGTTCAAAGGCATCGATATTATACAGCCCTTTTCCGGTAAAAGTTCCTTCTCCCAAAAGATCTTGATAGGTGTCAGATACAGCAAAGACATAAGGGTCAATTCCACGATTGGTAGAGAAAATTCGTTGCAAAATTGATGTTTCTTCTTCTGCTGTGAGAGGAGGTGTAATACGGGGTTGTAAAATACTGTAGCCTTTTACAACCATTCCATTTTTTTCAGAAAAAATGGGGCAATTAAGTGGATGGTTGAGCTTACCAACAAGTTTAGTAACACTTTCAGGAGTTAGACGTGTGTCTGAATCTAAAGTCATAACAAAACGACAATCCATAGGAAGGTGCGGATCTGGAGTATAAAAACTTGTATTTTCATTTCCTCGGAGTAAGAGATTAAGTTCATGAAGTTTCCCACGCTTGCGCTCCCATCCCATCCAGCATTTTTCATGAGTGTTATAAAGACGTTGACGGTGAAGAAGAAAAAATAGGGGGATGCTATCACACTGATAGCGTTGGTTCAGCTGAGCAATACTCTTTTGTGCATAGTGTAACAGATCAAGGTCATTTTGTGTTTCTTCAAATGGAGCATCTGCCCAGTCTGTGATAAGAGCAAAATGAATAGCACCTTGAGGATTAGAAAGGTAGTGCACTTCAAGATTACGTATTTGTTCATCGATATCACGATGTGATGTGATTAAAGTGGGGACAACAACCATCGTGCGCGCGTCTTCGGGAATGCCTTCTTTATATTCATAACCAATGAGCTGTTTTGATGGAGCAAACCATGAAACAACAGTGTTAAAAAAAGCAAAAGCAGCGTCCATAGTAGGAAAAAGTGCCAATGCAGTGAAAAGGAGTGTCATTAATGGTGTCAGACCAGATGTTTGTAATGAAGTGTAGATCGCGAACAAAAGAATGAGCATTAAAAGAGAGACAGGGATGGCAATGGTTCCTATTTTTAAACGGTAATAGGTTTGTATCCATTTTGTCAGAAATGATGATTTGTATCCGCAAGCTTCTTCAAAAATAGAACGTCCATCATCAACAAGGTACCATCCAACAGAAAAATTATTTTTACAAGCAATATCTTGAGAGCGAGTTTGTGCCATCTCTACAGCTTTACATGCAATTTCTAATTCACTAAGAGGTGAGCAATGGGCAATTTTTTCGATGACTTGTCGATAAGCATTACGTGAACGAGAATCAATTTCAGAAAAATCACTATTTTCACGCAGGATCGAGTCTACACAACTTACTGTTTCAAACCATTCCGTCCAATCAATATCATCGATAGTTTTGAGAGCACGAATAATATTGCTCATGGTTATACCATCTGTTGTTTGACGAGTATGTTCATCAGCTGTTATCATTTCTGGACTACTGCCATGAAGATACAACTGTTCTTGAAGCCAAGTTAATGCTATTGTTGAATCAACAGATGCACCTCGCAAACGGTAAAATAAATGAGCTGAAAAAATCGAATGAGAGGTTAGTTTTTCATAAAGGATGAGAATATTTAATTGAGCGTCATTTTTTGCAAGGGCAATTTTATCGGCTACTTGATTAGCAAGAGAACGCATATACCTTGCTTGTTCGATACGCAATGAAAGACGGCAGATATTTTCAATTAATATCATACGAACAACAAAAGGAAGAGCCCACAATTCACTAATTTTTAGAGTACAAACTTTTTGAAAACCATTAACCATTGCTGTCAGGGTTTCTTGTGAAAACCTGCTATCTGTATGGGCAACATAAAGCCAGGCTAAAGCAAAAATACGTGGAATTTCTTTTTTTTGTTCGTAAAGGGGGAGTTGCTTGATGAAAGATTTAGAAAAATTGCATCGTAGCTGCTGTATAGTTTTATCAATGGTATAATGATTATCAATAAGCCACTGAGCGGATGGTGCAATTGTTTCGTTATTACGTGCGGCAACATCGTTGATGTGAAAGACATGGAGAATGAGTTTAGCATTTTCAATTAATCGTTTGCGAAAATCATTTTCTTCTTTATATTCAGGAAGCAAGATTTCTTGGCCAGAGGCTATATTATAGCCTAACTTATAAAGCTCTTCTTGTGATTTATTAGTTGAGCGAATAGGGGAATTAGTTTCATCGAGATAGTGAATTTTTGTCTTTTGGGAAGAAAACCACTTCATGCGATGTAATCCGGTTACCATAGTGTTCTATTGCCATTCGATGATGTGTTATTTACTCAATAGACTATTGGTATTTTATCTCAATAAGTGAACACTTCATTTCATTACAAATAAGTTTTTAAATTTTTTGTAAAAAAAAATTAAAGGGTTAAGAGAGAACTCCTAATGGAGAATAAAAGACCACTATACAATTAGTGGCCTTTTGTTTTGTGATTAATCTTGTTCTTGCTTTTTTAAAGCTGCACCAAGAATATCACCAAGAGAAGCTCCTGAATCTGTAGAGCCATATTGAGCAACAGCTTCTTTTTCTTCTGCGATTTCTAAGGCTTTGATCGATACTGAAAGCTTACGGGTTTTTTTATCAAATGCGGTCACTTGAGCATCAACTTTTTGTCCAATAGCAAAACGCTCAGGACGTTGCTCATCACGATCACGTGCCAAATCAGTACGGCGGATGGTGATTTCAAGATCGTGTTCAATAAGTTTCACATCAATGCCATTTTCATTGATTCCTATTACTTCACATGTAACAATGGCACCTTTACGTAATTCGCCAGATGCTACTGCTTCTCTCATTTTGTCATTGGAAAGTTGTTTAATTCCTAAAGAAATGCGCTCTTTTTCAACATCGACATCAAGAACAACAGCTTGAACAGTATCACCTTTATTATAAATATCAATAACTTGTTCACCAGGACGATTCCAATCAAGATCAGAAAGATGAACCATACCATCGACATCACCTTCAAGACCAATGAAAAGACCAAATTCTGTTTTATTTTTAACTTCACCTGTAATTTGTGAATTCACAGGGAATTTATTCGCAAAAGCTACCCATGGATTTTCAGATGTTTGCTTTAAACCAAGAGAAATACGGCGTTTAGAAGAATCAATTTCAAGAATAACAACTTCTACTTCTTGTGATATAGAAAGAAGTTTTCCGGGATGTATATTCTTTTTTGTCCAACTCATTTCAGAAACATGGATTAACCCTTCAATTCCTGGTTCAATTTCAACAAAACCACCGTAATCAGTGATGTTTGTAACAGCGCCAGTAATTTTTTTACCGACTGGATATTTAATATTAATATTATCCCATGGATCGTTTTCAAGTTGTTTCATTCCAAGTGAAATACGATGCGTGTCTTGATTTATACGAATGATCTGGACTTTAATAGTCTGACCAATTGTTAAAATTTCAGATGGATGGTTAATACGTCGCCATGCAATATCAGTAACGTGTAAAAGGCCATCAATACCACCAAGATCAACAAAAGCTCCATAATCTGTTATATTTTTTACGATACCTTCAACAATTTGGTTTTCTTCAAGATTTTGAACAATTTCTGAACGCTGTTCAGCACGACTTTCTTCTAAGACAGCGCGACGTGAGACAACAATATTACCACGACGACGATCCATTTTTAAAATTTCAAAAAGTTGTGAATTGTGCATTAAAGGTGCAATATCGCGAATAGGCCGAATATCGACTTGACTGCGAGGCAAGAAAGCAACAGCACCGTCGAGATCGACCGTAAAACCACCTTTGACTTGACTAAAGATAATGCCTTCTACTCGTGTCCCAGCATTGAATTTTTCTTCAAGACGAATCCAGCTTTCTTCACGACGTGCTTTTTCGCGTGATAACACAATTTCACCTAGCGCATTTTCAATACGTTCAATGTAAACTTCAACTTCATCACCGATTTGCAAGGAACTGTCTTTACCTTTGCTACCAAATTCCTTAAGTGGAATACGTCCTTCTACTTTAAGACCAGCATCAATAATGGCCATATCTTTTTCGATTGCAATGATGCGGCCTTTAACAACAGATCCTTCATTAAGGTCATTCGTTTGAAATGATTCCATTAAAAGGGTTTCAAAATCTGCTGTTGTGGGATTGTATTGTGACATGAGAACTCCTGATATATACCTTATGTTGCATGTTGCCAAAGGTATAAGCGCTGGGTTAGTGTTGATATGAGGTAACTCCATACCTTCTCTCTTTTAATAAAAGAAAGATAAGCGCTAGGTTGGAAATCACCTTGATGATTTTATTTAACTGCATGGTTTTTTATAAGAGGATCAATAAAGGCGCAAGCAGCTTTCAATGCTTCTTTTATACTTAATTCTGATGTATCAAGCAAGTGGGCGTTTTTAGCTGGTTTTAAAGGATTATATTTTCGAGTCATATCACGTCTGTCACGTTGTTCAAGATTGGCCAAAATTTCATGATAACTTGCTTGTCCTCCTTTTTTTAGAATTTCTTGGCATCGGCGTTTTGCACGTGTTTGAGCATTTGCTAGGATATAAAATTTTATATCTGCATGAGGACAGACAACAGTACCAATATCACGGCCATCGAGCACACTCCCCGGTAATCTTTTAGAAAAATTACGTTGTTTAGCAACAAGAATTTCACGTACAGCTGGTATAGTCGCTATTTTTGATGCGGCTTCACTAATATCAAGCGAACTGAGAAGGATTGGATCTAATGCATTAAGATCAAGTTCTTTAGCATATGCAACAGCATTTATGTGATCATCTAGGGGCAAATTTCGTTTTAAAAGGGAATAACCGACACTGCGATAAGTTAGACCAGTATCCAGATGGTGAAGATGATAATAGGCAGCAATTTGGTTCGCTAAAGTTCCTTTTCCGGATGCTGCAGGGCCATCAATTGCAATAATAAAAGGTTTCAATAGATTCGACCTCCAAGTTGATGCATTAAGGGAATAAATTCTGGACAACTGGTAGCAATTATCCGTTTATTATCAATAATAACAGGTTTTTCTGAGATTAGTCCAAAAATAAGAAAACACATTGCAATTCGATGATCAAAGTATGTGGTAACGTGTCCACCTCCTGAACCTTTGATAGAATTTTTTCCATGAATAATAAGAAAATCCTTACCACTTTCACAATGAATATGATTGATTTTTAATCCTTCGGCAAGTGCAGAAAGCCGATTTAATGTTTTAAAACATGGTTCTTCAATTCCTGATATAATTGTTTTACCTTTCGCAAAGGCTGCTGCTATTGCTAAAGCAGGATATTCATCAATTATTGACGAGACTCGTTCTTTTGGTACAGTCACACCTTTTAACTCTGATGATTTAATTCGTATATCGACGATGTTTTCTAAACCTATTTTGCGTTGGTTTAAAAGTTCAATTTTAGCACCCATTTCCCATAATGTTTGGATGAATCCCATTCTAGAGTCGTTGATGAGAACATTTTCAAGTGTGATATCAGAATTTTCTACAAGAAGAGCTGCGATAATTGGAAAAGCTGCCAAGGATAGGTCACCTGGAACATTAATGATTTGTCCAATCAGATGTGGTTGACCCTTGAGAGAGGTGGAACGCACGCCTGTTTTATCTATTTTTATATCAAGTTCAGCACCAAATGCTTGTAGCATTTTTTCTGTATGATCTCGTGTAAGAGTTGGCTCAATAACAGTTGTAGTACCGGCAGTATTAAGACCGGCAAAAAGGATTGCTGATTTCACTTGAGTGGAAGCCAGAGGTATATGGTACCGAATCGGGTTAGCCATTTTGGGACCGTAAAGCGTTAAAGGTAAATGATTACCAAGAGTTGGTTTAGTTTCAACTCCCATTAAACGCAATGGATTAAGGATATGCTCCATTGGACATTTAGACAGTGAGGCATTGCCGAGAAAAGTCGTTTTTATATGATAAGAACTAACCAGTCCCATGATCAAGTGAGCACTTGTTCTAGAATTGCCGAAATTTAAAGGTGTTTGTGCTTGTAGTAAACAACCATTACCGGTTCCACGAATAATCCAAAGGTTATTTTTTTTGTAACATTGCGCTCCCATAGCTTGCATGATGGTGGCTGTACGCAAGACATTATCACTTTCAAGAAGTCCATGAATATGTGATTCTCCATGTGCTACTCCTCCTAATATAAGTGCTTTGTGGGAGATTGATTTGTCTCCTGGCATTTTGATTGTACCAGAAAGATTGGTTGATTTTTTAGCAGTTGCTGGTATTGCTTTATACATCGAATCTTTATTTAATGAGACATGAATTTTAAAAAATTAAATGCCCTTTATCATATGTTTTGATAAGCGTCATAAGAAAATTCGTGTGGAATTATGTATTTGCCTTTGACAAGTGCGTTGTTTTTCGCTTAAGCACCATGGGATTCGTTTTAATGCAACTTAACTAACCAAAGAGGCACGGTCTATGACAAAGCCAGAACTTGGAACCAAACGTGTTGACCCGGAAACGGGAAAGAAATTTTATGATCTTAATCGTGATCCTATCGTATCACCTTACACAGGGCTTTCTTATCCGCGTTCTTATTTTGAGGTTGCAGCGGCTGAAGCAAGTAATGAAGAAGAGGTTGATACTGAAGAACTTGATACGGCACTTGAGAAGTCTGCCTTTATGTTACTTGAAGAAGATGTCGATGTATCTAAAGATGATGAGCTTCCTGAATTGGATGATGATGTAGATCTTGTTGATGATGATACATTTTTGTCTCATGACGAAGGTGATGAAGATGATGATGTTACTGATATCCTTGGCAATGGGGTTTCTAACGATGATGATGTTTAAGAGAAGCGAGAAGAGATTATGTTCTATTTATTAATATAGATTTTTCTTGATCTTTAGTTTGTCTCGTTCTAAAAACTTTGTGGAGATTATTTATTGTCTTTTGTGGGGCTATAGCTCAGCTGGGAGAGCGCTTGCATGGCATGCAAGAGGTCAGCGGTTCGATCCCGCTTAGCTCCACCAAAAAGATTAAATATTTTTCTTAGTAAAATGAGATATTCAAATATAGAGTTTGTGTATTCATCGAAAAATGAGGCATGTGATCGTATTTTCTTTGTTGTCTCTATAAAAATCATTTCATTATTATTTGATACTCAAGAAGCTTTATGAAAGTAATCATGAAGTTTTGCTGTTATTTATAATGGGGAGGTATAATGCTAATAAGCTGAGAACTCTTTCATAAAAGGTATATTTACGATTGTAATATTCTATTTTTATATTTGAAATTGATAGAGAAAGAGTGTGGGTATTTCTTATGAAAATGCTTTATTGTCTTTAAACTATAGTTGTTGAGTGAGCTTTATTGTCATTTGTATTTTTTATAATGTTAGTGATTATGCTATTGTTCTTCAAGTTGTTTGAGACGGTAGAGCTCTTCTAAAGCAGCTTTAGGGGATAATTCATCAGGATGGATATTTTTTAAAGCATCTTTAATCGCGCAACATTTCTCATGTTTTTCATTTGTAAAAGGTGTTGCTTTAAGAGAAAATAGCGGCAAGTTATCAATTAATTTATGACCTTTCCCGGATATTTCACCTTGTTCTAATTGATGTAAAACATCTGTTGCGCGAGAAATAACTGTTGCAGGTAATCCAGCTAGCTTTGCTACTTGTACACCATAGGAGCGATCAGCTGTACCTTTAGTGATTTCATGAAGGAAAATAACATCATTATTCCAATTTTTAACTTTCATTGTTACATTATGAAGGCGATTGAGTTTTTTAGTTAACGCCGTCATTTCATGAAAATGTGTAGCGAGAATAGCACGACAGCGGTTTATTTCATGAAGATGTTCAACTGTTGCCCAAGCAATTGAAAGGCCGTCAAAAGTTGATGTTCCTCGTCCAATTTCATCAAGAATAACAAGAGAATGGCGACTGGCATGGTTAAGAATAGTTGCCGTTTCAACCATTTCCATCATAAAGGTTGAGCGTCCTCGAGCAAGATCATCAGAAGCACCAACACGACTAAATAAACGATCAACAATGCCAATATGAGCTGAAGTAGCTGGTACAAATGAGCCCATTTGCGCCATAATAGCAATGAGAGCATTTTGTCGTAAAAAAGTTGATTTTCCTCCCATATTAGGGCCTGTTAATAACCAAATGTCTGCATCTAAGTGTTGGTTTCGTGCTGAAAGATCACAGTTATTGGCAATAAATGGTTCTGCAACTTGTTTTCGTAATGCTTGTTCTACAACGGGATGACGTCCAGCAGTAATATGAAAGGCTAACGAATTATCAATTTGGGGACGACAATATCCTTGCTCTTCAGCTAAGTGGGCTAGAGCGATAGATACATCTAAAATAGCAAGAGCTTCAGAAGCTTGACGAATGAAATCAATCTGTTCAGTAATTTCATCGACAAGTTTATCAAAAATTTCTAATTCAAGTGTTAAAGCATGATTTGCTGCATGGGCAATACGACTTTCTAGTTCAGCAAGCTCTGTTGTGGTGAAGCGCATAGCATTTGCCATTGTTTGTCGATGGATAAAACGAGATTTTGCTTGTGGAGTATTTGTGAGAGCAGACGCTTGTAAGCTGGTAACTTCAATGAAGTAGCCTAAAATGTTGTTATGTTTGATTTTGAGTGTTTTAATATCTGTTTCTTGAGCATATTGTGCTTGGAGCTCAGCAATGACACATCGTGATTCATCCCGCAAACTACGCATTTCATCTAATTTTTGGTGATAATTAGGACGAATAAAACCTCCATCTCGCTTGAAAAGAGGGAGATCGTCAATTAGGGCTTGTTCTAGATGAAAATGTAGAGTGGTAGGTAAGAGTGAGAAAACGTTTCGTACATCATGGATTTCCTGAGGGAGTAATTCATTATTAAAAATCTGATTAATTTCATTGATGATGTTAAAACCGCGCTGGATTGTACCCATATCTCGCGGCCCTCCTCGACCAAGCGCTAAACGTGATACTGCACGTGGCATATCTGGTCCTCCTTTTAAAATAAGTTTAATAGCTTCTGCAAGAGGAGGATTGCGCAGAAAAAAATCTATTGAATCAAGACGTTTGTTGATAGCTATTGGAGTTGTTAGAGGAGAAATTAAGCGATCGACAAGAAGGCGTGAACCACCTCCCGTAACAGTGCGATCAATCGCTTTTAGGAGACTTCCATCGCGTTGACCGGATGTAGTTCGAATGAGTTCAAGACTGAATCTTGTTGCTGCATCAATGAAAAGAGTTGTGCTTTCATTTTGACGCTCAGGTCGCATGAGAGGGGGGCGGTGTGTGATTTGTGTTTTTTCGATATAGCGAATAGCAGCAGCGATGGCTGAAAGTTCCGGGCGAGAATAATCTGCAATGCCTTTAAGAGTTGAGAGTTTGAAGTAATGACAAATATCTCGTTCAGCAGTGGTGGTATCAAAAAGATTTTCTGGTTGAGGAGAGATAATATTATCGAGAACATTGAAAAGAGCTTTTTGAGATTTATCACGGAAAAGTGAATCAGTGACAATTACCTCTTGTGGATCCACACGCATAATATCTGTTAAAAGATTTTCTTGACGGCTTTCTGTAACTCGAAATATACCAGTAGAAATATCAATCCAAGAAAGGGCATATTCTTCTTTACTGCTAGTTATCGTGCGAGCAAGTGTCATGAGGTAATTTGCGCGCGCTGGATCAAGAAGTTTTTCTTCCGTTATCGTTCCGGGTGTTATAAGGCGGACCACATCACGCTGAACAACTGATTTTGAACCACGCTTTTTTGCTTCTGCAGGATCCTCTATTTGTTCGCACACGGCAACGCGATAACCGCAAGCAATAAGTTTTTGTAAATAATCATCTGCAGAATGAACAGGAACACCACACATTGGGATATCTTTACCTAAATGTTTACCACGTGTTGTAAGTGTAATCCCTAAGGCTTGAGCAGCTTCAATCGCGTCATTAAAAAATAGTTCATAAAAATCACCCATACGATAAAAAAGAAGAGAGTCGCTATTAACAGCTTTAATTTCTATATACTGTTCCATCATAGGGGTAAGGCGCTCTTGCTGTGTATTGGCTGGAATCGTAGGGCGTTGGAGTGAATCATTTTTATGTTCAGTCTCTTTTTCCATTTTAGTACGATTGTTCCCTTTAATATAGGTTTTATTGCCCTTTTTTATTTACTTTGAGGTATATCTTCATTACCTCTAGAATGAAGCGCATGATAAGATGCTTTTATAAAGTGAGCATAGCGATTTTTGGCATACGAATCAAATTTTAAAATTTAATCATTATATTTGTTGTTAATTAGAGTTTATGCTGTTTTTTAAGAAAGTAAGTGAAATGAAAAAAAATGGACAGGATCAAACAACGTATAAAAAATTTTATAGTGTATACGAGCAAGAAGCCCTTGATTTTCATAAGGGTGATCGTCCTGGTAAGCTTGAAATTGTTGCAACAAAACCTATGGCAACACAGCATGATCTAGCGCTTGCTTATTCGCCGGGTGTTTCTGTTCCAGTTAAAGCAATTGCTGAAAATCCTTTAATGGCTTATGATTATACGGCAAAAGGGAATCTTGTCGCTGTTATATCAAATGGGACAGCTATTTTGGGCTTAGGTAATTTGGGCGCCTTGGCATCTAAACCAGTGATGGAAGGAAAAGCAGTTCTCTTTAAACGCTTTTCAGATGTGGATTCAATTGATTTAGAAATTGATACGAGCGATCCGGAAAGCTTTATTAATCTGGTACGGCATTTAGAACCATCTTTTGGTGGTATTAATCTTGAAGATATTAAAGCGCCTGATTGTTTTATTATTGAGAGCCGTTTACGCGAACTCATGAATATTCCTGTTTTTCATGATGATCAACACGGTACCGCAATTATTGTGGCTGCGGGTGTCATAAACGCTTTGCATTTAACGGGGCGTACTATGCAAGATACACGGTTAGTCTGTAATGGTGCAGGTTCTGCAGGAATTGCTTGTATTGAGCTCATTAAGGCAATGGGTTTTCGATCTGAAAATATTTTGTTGTGTGATACAAAAGGTGTTGTTTATGAAGGTCGTGAAGAAGGAATGAACCAGTGGAAAGCTGCTCATGCCATTAAAACAGATAAGCGCACACTTTCTGAAGCGATCGAAGGTGCTGATATGTTTTTTGGAGTTTCGGCAAAAGGTGCACTAACCGCTAAAATGGTAAAATCAATGGCGCCACAACCAATTATTTTTGCTATGGCTAATCCTGATCCGGAAATTATACCTGAAGAAGTAGCAGAAATACGTGATGATGCTATTATAGCAACGGGTCGATCAGATTATCCTAATCAAATTAATAATGTTCTTTGTTTTCCGTATATATTTCGTGGTGCTCTTGATGTTCGTGCAACGGTTATCAATGAAAGCATGAAAATTGCTGCAGCCAAAGCTATTGCAAAATTAGCTCATGAGGAAGTTCCTGACGGTGTTGTAGAAGCTTATCATGGAAACCGTCTGAAATTTGGTCCCAATTATATTATTCCAGTTCCATTTGATCCACGTTTACTGACAGTTGTTTCAGTTGCGGTGGTAAAAGCAGCAATGGAAAGCGGTGTTGCTAGAAAGCATATTCATGATTTAAAAGCATACGAACGTGACTTGAATGCTCGACGTGATCCCATTGCATCTACGATGCGTGGTGTTTATGATTATGTTTGTCAAGCACCAAAGAAAATTGTTTTTGCAGAAGGAGAAGAAGAACCAGTCATGCGAGCGGCTGTATCTTACGTTCATCAAAAACTGGGGAAAGCAATTTTAATTGGTCGTGAAGAACAAATTAAAGATACTGCTACTAATGCAGGAATTGATCTTGAGCGTGAAGGAATTTCTATTCTGAATGCAAAGCTGTCTTGTCGCACGGATGCTTATGCTCAATATCTTTATAAAAAGATGCAGCGCCAAGGTTGGCTGTTGCGTGATTGTTATCATCTTGTCAATAATGATCGTAATTATTTTTCTGCTTGTATGTTAGCTTTGGATGATGTTGATGCAATGATTACAGGAGTAACACGCAATTATGAAACGGCTTTGATAAATATACGACGAGTAATTGATGAGAAACCACAAGAACGATTAATTGGTATTTCAATAGCTATTTGTCGCGGACGCACTGTGTTTATTGCTGATACAGCTGTTTATGAGCATCCTAATGCTGAGGAACTTGCTGATATAGCTGAACAAACAGCTTTTTTTGTTCGTGAATTTGGATATCAACCACGGATAGCGTTTTTAGCATTTTCTACTTTTGGTCATATAAAAGGTCAAGTTACACAACGTATTCAGAGAGCTGTTGATATTTTACATGAACGTAAAGTTGACTTTGAATTTGATGGAGAAATGAGTGCTGATGTAGCTCTTAATTCGAAATTGATGCAACAATATCCCTTTATGGAATTAACAGAACCAGCTAATATTTTAATAATGCCTGGATATCATTCATCTTCAATTTCTAGCAAAATATTGCAAGAACTTGGTGAAGCAACTATTATTGGTCCTATCTTAATTGGATTGAATAAGTCTGTGCAAATTGTGCCGTTTAGTGGACGCGACACAGATATTATTAATATCGCAACTTTGGCTGCCTATCATGCAGAAAAAATTGCTAAAAAAAAATAAAAGCCTTTGAAATTTCAAGGGCTTTTTATAATAAAAGCAATAAAATAGATTTTATATAATTTTACAAGATAGTCTTTAAGATGGCTGTGTTTGATTATTTTTTTGTTCTTCAGCAACACGTTTTTGAAACATGGTTGCAAAATCAATTGGATCAATCCACAAAGGTGGAAAACCACCATTTTGTGTAGCATCAGATATAATTTGCCGAGCAAAAGGAAACAAAAGACGCGGACATTCAATAAAAACGAGCGGCATTACATGTTCTTGTGGAATATTTTTAATGTGAAAAATACCGCCATAAATTAGCTCTACGTGAAATAGCATTTCGGTATCGTCTTTAGTTTTTACTGAAAGGGATAGTACGACATCATAATTATCATCGCCAATTGGATTGGCGTTGACATTAATGTTAACATCAATTTGTGGTGCTTTTTCTCGTGGACGTAATGAACGAGGTGCATTCGGATTTTCAAACGAAAAATCTTTTAAATATTGGGTCAAAACAGCAAATACTGGTTCTCCACTATTATTATGTATTTCACCTTCGGTCATACTGAAAACCTTTCATTATAATACGCGTATTTCTATCTTAAGTTTAAAATAAATTATCATGACTTGCAAAGGGTTGCAAGAAATGCTCTTCTTACCTTTAATTATTTTTTTGTATTTTAGTGATTACCATTATTTTTTTTCCAGGGAGACTTTGTGGCATTATAGCTCTGATAATCCTCTGCGTTAAGTTCAATTATTTTTTCAGATTCATTTTGAGTTTCAAAATTTATTGTAACATCAGTATTTGTTTTATTTATAAGAGATAAAGAAAAATTCCAGATAAAAGTACGAATTGGCTTTATAAGGAGTAATATTCCAGAGATATCACTTATAAAACCGGGAAGAATAAGGAGAATTGCACCAAGCAGAATAAGTGCATCATTGGCTATGTGAGACTCTAGTGTATGTCCTTGAATAAGCTTGCTTTGTATATTTTTTATAAGACTTATGCCTTTAATACGTAATAAAATAATTCCACTTATCATTGTTAGAAAAATTAAGCTCAAAGTTGCTAAAATTCCAATTTCTTTTCCGACAACGATAAAACCAGCGATTTCAAAAAAGAGAGCACTAAGAATTATAATTAAAAAAAATTGAGACCTTGTATGATAAAATTTTGTCAAATGAAGATACCTTTTTCAAGTTTTTTGTTGAGAAAATCATATTATTCTTTTCTCAATTTAAATTAGGAAGTCATAAACATTATTTAAATAATAGATTTACTTATTTTTTTTACATGTTTATTGATAAATGATATTGACTGCAATGTTTATTGCAAATCATTTAAGGTTTGGAGATTGACCACAATCATGGAATTTGACATTGTATTGATAATAGCTCTTGTTGTTATAGTTGTGGTTTTTGTACAACTACGAAATGTATTAGGAAAACGGATTGGTTTTGAAAAACCTCCCTTTGATTCTTATTCGAATCATTCTAAAAAGCAGATTGAAATAGAGACAAGCGATAATATTGTTTCGTTGTCTGATCAGTCTTCTTCAAAAAAGAATAATTTTAGTGAAATTGATACCATTGCGCCAGAAAAAAGTGCACTGAATATTGGTTTGCGTGCTATTTGCCAGGCTGATTCTTCTTTTTCTCCTCAATTTTTTATAAATGGTGTTCAAATTGTCTATGAAATAATTATGACAGCTTTTGCACAAGGTAATCGTAATCAGCTTAAAGAACATCTTTCATCGGATGTTTTTGAGAGTTTTTGTGAGGCTATAGAGCAACGCGAAAAAAATAATGAAAGAATTCAATTTACTTTTGTGGGGATTAATAAGATTGAATTTATTGCAGCAGAAATGCAGAAAGAAGAAGCATTTTTAACAGTACGTATTGTTAGTGAAATTATTTCTGCAACTTGTAATGAGCAAGAGGAATATATAGATGGTGATCCTGAAGCTATTATAGAAATCAGAGATATCTGGACTTTTGTTCGCAATACAACATCTAAAAATCCAAATTGGAAGCTTTTTGCAACGGAAGATGAAAATTAAAATTATTATTGGTTTATGGAAAATTTTTCATAAGATTACATGAGATTAAAGAGTTTAATGATTAAGGATGAAGGAAAAAAAAATCTACTGGTTTCACAAGATTATTTTTTATGGGAGCAGGTTTGTCGTACGACAACGCCACTTTGTGACCGTTTGAATTTTCTTATGCGAGAAAATGTTGAAAATACAAAAAATAAAAAACTACAAGCTATACAAATTTTCCCACTTTCTCAAAAAAGCCAACAGAAGCAGAAGCCAACGATAGTTAAAGGGCAAAAGAAAGAAATAATTAAAGCAAAGAAAATGCAGTGTTTTGATCGTACAGTGCATCGTAAAATCGCAAAAGGCTTCTGTCGTATAGAAGCACGTATCGACCTTCATGGTTTGATACAAGATGAAGCCTATTGTTGTTTAAAAGAATTTTTACAATCGTCTCATCAACGCGGATTACGTTATGTTCTAGTGATAACAGGAAAAGGTTATTCATACGGAAGCAATGGTGTTTTGCGCCAATTTGTTCCTTATTGGTTATCAACGCCTACTTTTCAATATTACATCCATGCTTTTGAGCAAGCAGCTTATAGTCATGGAGGTAGTGGTGCCCTTTATATTCAGTTACGTCGTTTTCCGTAAAGAAAAAAAACATAAAGCCAGTTAGTACATGCGTAAACAATTATTGTATTCTGATTTTCTCAAGTTTCGTTTATTATAAGCAATATGCAGTGGGTTTGAAACAAGGATTTCTTTAAATATAGATTGCATAGGCTCTAAATCGTTATCTCGAAGTGCACTTATAGAAGCACTTAGCATGCGATCTTCTTTTATAATTGAAAAATCAAGTGTATAACCTGAAGCTTGGGCAAGTCTTTGAAAAAAGAAACATTGTGTGCGTCTATTACCTTTTTTAAAAGGGCGTATATAGTTGAGAAAGGAAAACATTCTTGCTGCTTCATTGGCAAATTCTTCTGGCGATAAACCTTGTAAATTATTTTTCTCAGCGAGCATTTTGTCAAATTTTTTTAAATCTGTCTGGATTTGTTCACCAATTGCAAAAAAAGTATTCGAAATCACTTTTTTAACTTTTGGTTGGCAGGCGCATGTTCCATCTAAAAACATAAATGGAATATCACGAGTATATCCAGCCCATTCAAATGTTTTCATAAACAAACGTGTATGAATATATTTTAAATAAGAGGAATCAAATTGTTTTGGCAGAGGTTCTTTGCACATATTAATGATTTCTTGTGCCGAATTATGTATACATATTGTATCAAGTTTTTGATAATTTTTTATGTTATATTTATTTTTCAATATGAAACTATCTGGATATGGATAATTGTAGTGACGAAATGATACTAATGATTCTGATTCATTTTCCATTTATGACAAACCTCAGATAAAATTAGCTTGTAATAGATTTAGAAAAGAAATAACTTATTTAGCCGATATTAAATTTATGATTAAAATTTTTATCATCTTATTATAACACAATATTCATAAAAATTGCACGAAAGAAGTTCTTAAGCTTTGTAATAAATGATAGGTAATTTTTAGAATCTTAAATCTCATCATAAATAAAAGTCTTCCGAACTTATTTAAAAATAATAGATAAATCGATATATTATGTGCAATAAAATTTATAATAAATTTGCATACTTTATAGTATAAGATTTTTTAATAGAAAGAAAAATTTGTCTGTTACAGGAATAATTATTTTATGCTTTATACTTAAAAAGTTCTTCTGGTTTAAAACGATAAACCGTTGAGCAAAATTCACAGGTAACAGAAGTTTGTTGATTTTCTACTGTTTGAGCACGTTCTTCAACAGAAAAGCTTTTTAATATTTCTTTAATTTTTTTTCGTGAGCAAGAACACTGGTCTGTTATAGGAGAGGTTTGAAAAACTTTTACACCTCGTTCATGAAAGAGGCGGAAAAGTAATCGTTTAGTATCAACCTGAGGATCTGTAAGTTCTGCACTGTCAATAGTTGCCGTGAGCGCTTGTACTTCCTGCCATTGGTTTTCGAGTTGGATACGAGTTTTTTTATTTGTTTGGCATGGTGTATGATAAGGAGAAGCTTGGGGTAAGAGTTGAGTCAAAAGTCCTCCTGCTCTCCAATTTTTTTGTATTTCCCCCTGCTGATTACGGTTGATTAAGGTGGAAACTGCCAAACGGAGATCAGTAGGAATTTGTTCTGATTGATTAAAATAATTGCGAGCGACTTCTTGAAAATTTGAGCCATCTAAGGCGACGATTCCTTGATAGCGTTGTGTATAGGAGCTTTGGTCAATAGTGAAAGCCAAGGTCCCTTTTCCAAGAAGAATTTCTGAAGATGTCTGACCATTGGCTATGGCCTGTTTTAGTTTTTCTTTATCAAAACGAGCGTAACCACGTAAATTGGAGGGAGGAACAAAATCACATACTAACATATTGACTGGTCCTTCAGAATGAGTTTGTAAAATAAATTTCCCTTCAAATTTTAATGATGTTCCAAGTAAAACAGTTGTGACTAAAGCTTCTGCTAGAAGATAAGAAACAGGATCAGGATATTGATGCTTTGTGAGAATGGAGTTTAAGCTTTTTCCAAGTTGTACAGCGCGTCCACGAACATCTAATTCTTCGACTTGAAAGGGAGTAACGGTATCATCTTCATTTTGATAAAAATTATTTAAATAGATTTGATCTTTAGATTTTTTGTATTTGTTATTCATATTTTTGCTTTTTAATAGTTTATTTCATAAATGATTGGGTTAAAAAACACATCTTGTAAACATTAGGAAAGGATTGCTTTTTGGGCATGCAGGCGATTTCCAGCTTCATAAAAAACAACAGAATGCAGCCCGTTGATTACGTCGTCTAAAACTTCTTCATCGCGATGAGCAGGAAGGTAGTGCATGAAGAGAGAATCAGGTTTGGCACGTGCCATTAAAGCTTCATTGACTTGATAAGGTTGAAACATGGAATAACTTTTAGCACGAAATTCTTGTCTCGTAGAAACCCATGTGTCATTGATAATACCACGGTGTTCTTCATAGGTAAGGATATATGCTAAAATTTGGCAAGGATGCGTGTCGTCTGTAAGAGCGTTAATGACAGGAATTTGCACATATTGTACCAATTCAAGCATCCGATGATGTACTGTAGTCCGTATTATTATGATCTCTACAAAGCGTGATAATGCACGTGCTGTATTGGCGATTGTTTCACTATTACCAAGCTGTATTTCAGATCCCGTTAGCATAATTGTTTCTCCACCAAATTGACGTATGGTAAGATCAAATGAAAATCGAGTCCGTGTAGAGGGATTTTCAAAAATCATTGCTAGTGTTTTACCAACGAAAGGTTTTAAATTCTCTCCTGCTTTAAAGGCAGTTTTGAAGATTTTTGCATAATCGATAAAGAGCATGTGCTTTTTGTGGAGTTAAAATAGATAGATCGGTAAAGTGGCGAAGAGTATATGTCATAATATTATACTTATTTTTTTTTGTTTGTTTGCGAAAGATAAGCGATAGCTTTTTCAATACGATGCAAACCTTCATATATTTCTTCTTCAGTGATTATAAGGGGAGGCAAGAAGCGAACAACATTATGACCAGCCCCAACACTGAGAATATATTCGTTATCGAGTGCAGTGATGACTTCATTTTGGGGGATGGTACATTGCATACCCATCATAAGGCCTATACCTTGAATTGCGCAAATAATATCAGGATAAGTGTTTAAAATGCTTAAAAGTCCTTGTTGTAGCTTATTGCCCATATGTTGAACATGGTTAAGAAAGTCCGGTTCTAAGATAATATCAAGAACACTATTGCTTACAGCTATACCAAGGAGATTGCCTCCAAAGGTTGTACCGTGGGTTCCTGGTGTCATGGCTTTTGCAGCTTGTTCTGTTGCAAGACAAGCTCCTAACGGAAAACCACCACCCAGTCCCTTAGCAAGAGTAAGGATATCTGGCATGATGTCATTCCATTCATATGCAAAAAGTTTTCCTGTACGTCCGATTCCGGTTTGAACTTCATCTAAGATCAATAACAATTGATTTTCATCGCATAATTTGCGTAGCTTTTTTAAAGTTTCATAAGGAACTGTTCGCAATCCCCCTTCTCCTTGAATCGGTTCGATAAGGATAGCTGCAGTATTCTTATTGATGGCATGACGTAAAGCTTTTTCATCATCAAAGGGTACTTGAATAAAACCACAAACTTTTGGGCCAAAACCTTCAAGATATTTTTTTTGCCCACTAGCAGCAATCGTTGCAAGTGTACGACCATGAAATGCACCTTCAAAAGTAATGATTTCGAATCGTTTTGGTTGACCCAATGTATAATGATAGCGGCGAGCAGTCTTGAATGCACATTCCAATGCTTCAGCACCAGAATTGCAGAAAAATACTTTATCAGCAAAACTGTTAGCACAAAGACGTGCAGCAAGTGATTCTTGTTCAGGTGATTCAAAAAGATTAGAAATGTGCCAAAGTTTTTCAGCTTGTGTTTTAATGGCCTCAATAAGCTTTGGGTGTGTGTATCCTAAAACATTGACAGCAATGCCAGATGTGAAATCAAGATAATTTTGTCCTTTATCAGAGATAAGCCATACACCGTTTCCTTGTGTAAAATGCAAATTGCGTCGAGCAAAAGTATTATAAAGTGGTTGTGTATGGATGGTATTCATCGTTATACTCTTGATTGTTTAGACTCTGTAATACGACATTTGAAAGCTATGATCTGTTTCTTCACACATTGATAGTTTGCTTCATTATAATAGACTATCGTGCTAATTAATAAAAAATCAATTAAGGTTTCAAAAAGGTATCTTTATATGAAAAAGTTGGAGTTAAAATTTTTTTCTATGATTTGTTTGCAAGTTGGGGAAAACGTTTTAAAAGAACGTTATCAAAATATAATAACTCTTGTCATAGAGTCATTGCATATTATAGTTTGAGTAAATAAACGAAATTGGATTTCTATTTGTAAATTCTGCGATTGGTTAAGTTAAAAGGTTTTTATTGAGCTGTCGAATATATAAAATATGCGAAGATGCAGTTAAAAGCCTTTCGATGAGATAATTGGAATGGGGTTCTAGTATGGGTTGGACATGTGAACGCGTTGAACTTCTTAAGAGGCTTTGGAGTGAAGGTCTGAGTGCAAGTCAAATTGCAGTACAGTTGGGTGGAGTCAGTAGAAATGCTGTGATTGGTAAGGTACACCGGTTGAAATTACCAGGACGTGGTAAAACAACACAAGTAGTATCACGTGCACAAAAAGTATTAACAGGTATTAATTCATCAACATCGCGGATGCGTCGTGCAACATCATCTATGTTACAAGAAAACTGCTCTTCTGAAAATTCTAAAGCAACAAATTTAAGACAAGAGTTTGTTACTGAGAATGCAACAGAAGCAAATGCTCCTGAAAAATCAAATGTAGTTGTACCTATGTCGCGTAATCTTAATCTTTTACAATTGAATGAAAATACGTGTAGATGGCCTGTTGGAGATCCTTTATCATCCAACTTTCATTTCTGTGGTGCTGATTCTAGCGAAAGTAGTCCTTATTGTGATTTTCATGCTAAAATAGCATTTCAACCAGTATCAGAAAGACGAAGAGTAAGAATATGATATGTGTAAATAGACAAAGTCTTGCTTTATAATTTAAGCTATATCAATGGGAAAATTGCCTTAATATGAATGTGGAATGATCTTTTTTGTAGTTATATAGCTTCTTCGTGAGAGGGCCCGTGTGTTTGCCGATGATGATATTGTCTTTATTTAAGATAAAAGTTTTCGGTGATCTATGTATAGCTCAGTTAATAGCTGTAAGACCTGAAGCATCAAAACCAATTAATTTAAAAGGATTGCCAAAAGATTAAAGAAATGTCATGGGAATTTTTTCTTTCTGTAGAGTTAAAGAAGAATATAACCAGAAGAAGAAAAGAAAAATGGATACAAAGATTTCAATAAGATAAACAAAGATATGCTTTGTTTAGCTCTGAGAAGGATGATTTTCATTGTATTGTTTTTTCCAAATTTTTTCTTTTATTTGAAGCTGTTTCAGAATTTTTTTCTGGCGCGCACTTTTATGAAGGATACATCCAATAAAACAAAATAGAACACTTGCAGAGAGCATATAACTTAACGCAACAATTTGCCCATGATGTAGAGTTCCAAGAAAAAAATCAATTCGCTGGATAAAATTTCCAAAAGTTTCATTTTGAGCATGATTTAGTTGAAGCATGACGGAGAGTCCTGATGTTGAGGATGATAAGCTGCTTTGATTTGAAGTGTTTTAATACGGCGGTGGGTAATTTCATTTTGCATAGCCATTAAGTATAATACAATAAACATAAAGGTAAAACAAAACATCATTGTTATAAGAGGCCATAACATAGCATGATCAATAGTTGTACCATTCGCACGTAAAAGTGATGCTGGTTGATGAAGTGTATTCCACCAGTTGACAGAGAATTTGATAATAGGAATATTAACTAATCCAACTAATGTTAAAATTGCTGTAGCATACGCAGCTTTGATTTGGTTATCAAAAGAATAAGCAAGAGTAACAATCGCAAGGTAGATAAAAAACAAAATTAAAACCGATGTCAATCTGGCATCCCATTCCCACCATGTTCCCCACGTAGAACGCCCCCAAAGTGCTCCTGTTATGAGTGCTAAAGCTGTAAAGATCGTCCCAATGGATGCGCCACATTTTAGTGCTATATCAGCAAGACAATGGCTCCAGATCAGACTTCCTAATGCAGCAACACTCATTGTAATGTAACAAAAAGTAGATAACCAGGCAAACGGAACGTGAATATACATAATTTTGACAGTAACACCTTGTTGATAATCATCAGGAGAATATACAACCAAAACAAGACCTAATATAAGAAGAAATAATGTGATACTGGTTAACCAAGGTAAAATAGCACTACTTATTTCCATAAAGCGAGTTGGATTTGCGAGGAAAAAATTCGTTTTTTTTCGCGATAATTCATTCATAAATTTATAATAGGCAGATTTTTGCTTGGAAGCAATTATCTTTTATTATTCTGATAAGTACTTGAGTGTTATAGCTGTTACAAAAGAACTGAAAAGACCAAAAAAGAGTGAAAAAGCAAACAGAAAAGCTAGAGCAGTAAGGAAAGAAACTTTTGATGTTATTGGAGCTGTGGCAGCTGTAACGCCAAAAATTATAATTGGAATTGTCCATGGCAAAATAATAATAAAAATGAGCATTGTATTATGCGATAATGATGTGGCTAAAGCTGCTCCAATTGCACCAATGAAAATGAAAGCAGGTGTTCCACATACAAGGGTTAAAATTGTTGTAAAGGTTATTAGAGTATCTAAATGAAGCATAAATGCTGCGATAGGTGTGACAAAAATAAGAGGGAGCATAGTTCCTGCCCAATGCGCAAGACATTTGATAAAAACAATAAATGTTAAGCTTTTTCTTTGACCACAAAGAATAAGTTGATCGAGATTTCCATCATCGCAGTCGGTTTGAAAAAGTTTATTAAGATTGAGTAATCCTGCGAGAAGAGCGCTTAGCCATAATACGCCTGGGCCTATTCGCGTGAGAGTATTTGGATCTGTTCCGAGGGTAAAGGGAGTTATGATAATGATGGCGATGAAAAATAAAGGACCTGTTAATAAAGAAGTTTGTGATGCTAAAATTAATTTAAGGTCGCGCCAAAATAGTGCTTTCATTTTATTTTTTCCTAAGAGGATAAAAATGCTCTAAGGCAATGACATGGTGTTCTTTTAGACCGAGAGAAATATGGGTTGCTGCAATAATCATCCCTCCTTGATTGAGATGACGTTGAAACAATGTCGCAAAAATCTCTTGAGCATGGTGATCAAGGCCAGATATTGGTTCGTCTAGAACCCAAATAGGGCGATAAGAAAGGAGCAGGCGAGCGATGGCTATACGTCTTTTTTGTCCAGTTGATAGAATATTAAAAGGTAAATGCGCGAGATCAGAAAGACCAATATCTGCAAGAGCATCATGGGGATGGTAGAAATGTTGTCCGTAAAATTCCGCCCAAAATTTTAGATTATCAATAACGGATAAGGAGGATTTCATGGCATTTTGAGCACTGAGATAGTGGCATGCGATTGCCAAAGGATATATTTTTCCCTTGTTCTCTAACTTTAAGTCACCTTCAGTAGCTTTGAAAAGGCCGACAATGATTCGCAATAATGTAGATTTTCCAATACCATTTGGGCCTGTGATTGTCATGAGTTGTTGTGTGGATAAACAAAAAGAAAGATTTTGAAATAAAATTTTTTCATTTCTATGTACCGTTAGATTTTTACCCGATAACACCATAATAATAACCTGTTATTCTATTATTTTTTGATTTTTATTACATAATAAAAGTAAAAAAATACGTTTTTTTATGAAATTGTAACTAGAATAGTTCTAGAAATAGTTTTATAAGGCGCATATTACGCCAGCAGTCGGTTTGGGACGGGTTTGAGGCCACTCTCTAAATTTACCGATAAAAGAGCGGGGAGTGAATAGCGGAAATGGTTGTACCCGCATCAAGCTGCGATCTTGACCTGCAGTTTGCATTGTTCGTTCTGAGAAATGGGGTGGTTTGTAATACTTAAGGGTGAACAGTTATGTCTCAAATTGATAGTTTTAATTGTCGTAAAATTTTAAGTGTTGATGGCAAAGAATACATTTATTACAGCTTAATTGAAGCAGAAAAGAATGGGCTTGAAGGGATTTCTCATTTGCCATTTTCGATGAAAGTTCTTCTTGAAAATTTGTTGCGGTTTGAAGATGGTCGCATAGTCAAGAAAGAAGATATTCTGAATGTCGCTCAGTGGTTAAATGATAAAGGGCATTCTGGTGTGGAAATTGCTTATCGCCCTACACGTGTTCTAATGCAAGACTTTACAGGCGTTCCGGCTGTTGTTGACCTTTCTGCTATGCGAGATGCCATGGATAAGCTCGGAGGGGATGCTGAAAAAATCAATCCACTTATTCCTGTTGATCTTATTATTGATCACTCAATTATTGTTGATGATTTTGGTAATTCAGAGGCATTTAAGAGAAATGTTGAATATGAATATGAACGTAATGGTGAGCGCTATCGTTTTTTGAAGTGGGGACAGCAAGCATTTAAAAATTTTCGTGTTGTGCCTCCTGGTACAGGGATTTGCCATCAGGTGAATCTGGAATATTTAGCACAATGCGTGTGGATAAGAGGTGATAGTAGTTGTCAGACAGTTTATCCTGATACATGTGTAGGAACTGATTCCCATACAACCATGGTTAATGGTTTAGGTGTTTTGGGTTGGGGCGTTGGTGGTATTGAAGCAGAAGCCGCAATGTTGGGGCAACCAGTTTCAATGTTGCTCCCTGAAGTGATTGGTTTTCGTTTAACGGGCGAACTTAAAGAAGGCGTAACAGCGACTGATTTAGTACTTCTAATTACGCAAATGTTACGCCAAAAAGGTGTCGTCGGTAAATTTGTTGAATTTTTTGGTCCTGGACTAAAACATATGACACTTTCTGATCGTGCTACGATTGCAAATATGGCACCGGAATATGGCGCAACCTGCGGTTTCTTTCCCATCGATAAAGAGACAGTGCGTTATCTTAATATGACAGGACGTGATGAAAATCGCATTGCTTTGGTGGAAACTTATTCTAAGGCACAAGGAATGTGGCATGATGAAAGGGTTGGGGATCCTATCTTTAGTGATATAATTGAATTAGATATGGGAAATGTTGTACCTTCTATGGCTGGTCCAAAGCGTCCAGAAGGGCGTATTTCATTAGAAAATGTTGGACAAGATTTTGAGCAAGCACTGGTTGATGATTATAAAAAAATCAGTAAGCGAAATGATCGTTATAAGGTTGAGAATAAAGAGTATGAAATTGGTCATGGAGATGTAGTTATTGCTGCCATCACTTCTTGTACAAATACGTCAAATCCAAGTGTTCTTATTGCGGCTGGTCTTTTAGCGCGTAACGCTGTAGCAAAAGGTCTCAGGAGTAAACCATGGGTTAAAACCTCTCTTGCGCCGGGATCGCAGGTGGTTGAAGCTTATCTTCTTGATTCAGGTCTTCAAAAAGATTTAGATGTGTTAGGATTTAATTTAGTAGGATTTGGATGTACGACATGTATTGGGAATTCTGGTCCTTTGTTACCAGCTATTTCTAAAGTCATTAACGATAATGGTTTAATTACTGCAGCAGTTCTTTCAGGTAATCGTAACTTTGAAGGACGTATATCACCTGATGTGCAAGCAAATTATTTAGCTTCACCTCCATTGGTTGTTGCGCATGCGTTAGTAGGAACAGTGCGTAAAGATTTAACGAAGGAGCCTCTTGGTATAGGTTTAGATGGTCAACCTGTTTACTTAAAAGATATTTGGCCAACTTCTAAAGAAATAGGAGAATTTATTGAACAAAATGTCACCCGTAAGATTTTTATTGAGAAATATGCGGATGTATTTAAGGGAGATAAAAATTGGCAGAAAGTTCAGGTTCCAGCTGGTGTTACCTACTCTTGGGATGATCAGTCAACTTATGTGCGTAATCCTCCTTACTTTGCTAATATGCTTAAAGTTCCTAGTGCATTAGCAGATATTAAAAATGCAAGGATTTTAGGTTTATTTGGTGATAAAATCACAACTGATCATATTTCACCTGCCGGTTCTATTAAGCTTGATTCGCCTGCAGGAAGATATTTGACTGATCATGGTGTTAAAGTCGCTGATTTTAATCAGTATGGAACGCGTCGTGGAAATCATGAAGTTATGATGCGTGGGACTTTTGCAAATATCCGAATTCGTAATTTTATTCTTGGAGAAAATGGCCGTGAAGGGGGCTATACAGTTCATTATCCGTCAGAAAAGGAAGGATCTATTTACGATGTAGCAATGACATATAAACAAGAGGGAGTTCCCCTTGTTGTGTTTGCTGGTGTTGAATACGGTAATGGATCGTCTCGAGATTGGGCGGCTAAAGGTGCCTATCTTCTTGGTATAAAAGCAGTAATTGCTCAGTCTTTTGAGCGTATTCATCGTTCTAATCTTGTTGGTATGGGAATTATTCCTTTTGTTTTTGAATCAGGTACAAGTTGGCAATCGTTAGGATTAAAGGGAAGTGAGAAAATAACAATTGAAGGAATCAATGATTTGAAGCCTCGTCAAAAGATAACACTTACAATAACTTTTATTGATGGCACAGAGAAGAAAGTACGATTATTATGTCGTATTGATACTGAAGATGAATTAGATTATTTACGTCATGGTGGTATTTTGCAATACGTTTTACGTAATTTAGCAGTTTAAATAATTTAGCTAATATTGAACCAATTTACCTATATTGGGAGTATATATTTAAAAGTGAGAGATTGAGGAAGGGCTTTACTAATTTTATACTTATTTTTGAAAAATTAATTGACGTTAGCTTTAATGTTAAGTTATAAGTTCACGGGTAGTGAGCAGTTTATAGCTTGTAATTGTTTGTTTCAGTATCGGTATAGTTTAAACTATTTATACTGATCAGTTAAGAGAGATATATTTATGGCGAATACACCTTCAGCTAAAAAAGCTGTCCGTAAGATCGCAATGCGTACGCAGGTTAATAAGGCCCGTCGTTCGCGTGTCCGTACTTTTATGCGTAAATTGGATGATGCTTTAGCTTGTGGCGACAAGGCGTTTGCTGAGGTAGCATTTAAAAATTTTGAACCTGAGATTATGCGTGCGGTTTCTAAAGGTGTTTTTCATAAAAACACTGCTGCCCGAAAAGTTTCGCGTTTGGCCAAACGTTTAAAAGCTCTTAAGGCTTAATTACACTAAATTTATATAATCAAGCTCCGCTTATTAACCAGCATATAAATCGATGCTGGTTTTTTTGATTCATTTTTTTTCAGGAGGGCGATTTAGTGATTACTTCCCAAAAAGTATTATTATTTTTTTAGATTTGGATAGTTATCCACAAGTGTTGTGGATTTTGATAGAGTCGTTTTTTGTCAAGCTTTTTTTATTTTTTATTTTTAATACATGAAATCTTTAATTATCCGTAAATTTAAAAAAAAAAAGTTATTTGAATCAATAGTCTTTTTCATTTTCTTTTTGCAAATACAAATTTATAGTCGTTTTTTATGACCTTTTGATTTCATTTTAGCCTCTTGCATTTTACCTGTGCTGTTTTGTATGGTTCTTATGAAAATTGAAAATACGCAAGGTTTACATCAGGTAAGTATTCTATATTACGTTGTATAGAGAGTGCTTTATCTTATGCTCTCTGTACGTGAGCGAATGTTGAGCAGTCTTTTAGCGGGGTTTTTTAGTTTTCATTATTGATATGTTTTCAATTTCAGAAAGCATATCATGCAATCAAACAAGATAAATCTTATTGATCATCTTTGTTAGTGGGATTGTACTAGAGCTATCCTAAGGGGAGGATGAATAATCTTATTTGGGGAAGGGTGTGTCTCTGCCTTCGCTGAGCAGGTTTTGGCTGTTTGGTAGGGCAAGATTATAGTTTTTTTTGGGATGAAAAATGGTGAATAAATTGAATTCTAAATCTAGTTCCTTTAAAAAGGTTTCAGTGGATATCCTATCGACAGAGAGTATGATAAATGAAATGATGAAGACAAAAGGGGTAGTTAACTCTTTAGAACCTCTTGTTTTTTCAGAGGAAGAAGGTGCTGCTGCTTTTGCGCGTGTAATGGCACAGTTAAAAGCCAATATTGGCATTGAGGCTTATACGAGTTGGTTTGGCCGTTTAAAACTTGCTGAATATAATCGTAATCTTGTGAAACTTTCTGTTCCTACAGCATTTTTACGTTCGTGGATCAATAACCATTATAGCGCTCTTTTAACCACTTTATGGCAGCAGGAGAATTCAGCAATTCTTCGTGTTGAAGTTATTGTTAGAAGTATGGAACGTGTTTCAAAAGATCCTGTATGTAGATCTAATAAAAGCTCAGTTGTTATTGTTCCTGAAGAGCAGCCTTTTTCTCCTTTAGTTGATAGTTATGCTGAGCAATCAATTAAGAGCACTCAAGTGGGTATTTTTGGTTCTCCGCTTGATTCTCGCTATACTTTTGAAAATTTTGTTGAAGGTGCTTCGAATCGTGTTGCGTTGGCGGCAGCGCGCTCGATTGCAGAAGGACATAAAAGTTCTTTACGCTTTAATCCCCTTTTTATTTATGCATCTGTTGGTTTAGGAAAGACACATTTGCTTCAGGCTATCGCAGCAGCTGCACTCAAGCGCTTGACATCTGCGCGGGTTATTTATTTGACCGCTGAATATTTTATGTGGCGTTTTGCTATGGCCATTCGTGATAATGATGCTCTTTCATTTAAAGAGCAGTTACGTGACATTGATCTTTTAATTATTGATGATATGCAATTTTTACAAGGGAAGTCAATTCAACGTGAATTTTGCCATTTGCTTAATATGTTACTCGATAGTGCAAAACAAGTTATTGTGGCTGCTGATCGTCCGCCGGCAGAATTAGAATCACTTGATCTTCGTGTGCGTTCTCGTCTTCAAGGAGGTGTGGCCCTTGAAATTGAAACACCGGATTATGAGATGCGTTTGGAAATGTTGCGTCAACGGTTAAAAATTGCACAGCAAGATGATAATATGATTATGATTTCTGATGAGATTTTAGCATATATTGCTAAAATGGTTTTAGGATCAGGTCGTGATATTGAAGGAGCTTTTAACCAGTTGTTATTCCGTCAATCTTTTGAAATTGATTTATCTTTAGAACGGATTGATGAATTATTAGGTCATTTGACACGTTCAGGTGAATCGAAACGCATACGGATAGAGGAAATTCAGCGTACTGTTGCACGTCATTATAATGTTTCTAGGCAGGATTTATTGTCTAATCGTCGAACACGTACAATTGTTAAACCGCGGCAAGTTGCAATGTATTTGGCAAAAGTTTTGACACCTCGTTCATTACCTGAAATTGGACGCCGTTTTGGGGGGCGTGATCATACGACTGTTTTACATGCTGTACGTAAAATTGAAGATTTGGTTTGTGATGATCAGACTTTGGCTAAAGAGCTTGAGCTACTTAAGCGATTAATAGGAGAACATGCTGCGTAGTATTTATAGTCTTTTTCTTATTGTTAACGATATCAAAGAAGATTGACCAAAATAATAATTTGGTTTGTATTAAAATCTTGCTATTTTAAAAGAAGTTTATTAAAATTTGAGTATATAGCAATTGTAAGTTAATTGATTACTTTTGGTTTGTCGAATTCCTATAGTTATTTCGGGTAAAAATTATAAACAGGGATTTTTATGCGCATTACAATTGGTCGCAGTCAGCTACTTAAATCTCTTAGTCGTGTTCACCGTATTGTGGAGCGTCGTAATACTATCCCTATTTTGTCAAATGTATTGATAGATGCAAGTGGTGGAAGGATACAATTAAAAGCAACAGATCTCGATCTAGAAATTACAGAATCTTCTTCAGTCAATATTGAACAAGGCGGGGCAATAACTGTCCCAGCGCATTTGTTCTATGATATTGTTCGCAAACTTCCTGACGATAGTGAGGTTATTTTAGACGTTGATGAAAATCAGGCAAGTACTATGTCTGTTACCTCTGGTTGTACTAATTTTCAGCTTCAATGTCTTCCTAAGATAGATTTTCCGGAATCGCTTCCAGGTCAGTTTAGTTGTCGTTTTTCTTTGTTAGCGTCAAAATTGAAATATTTACTTGATTGTACGCAGTTTGCTATGTCTACTGAAGAGACGCGTTATTATCTGAATGGTATTTATTTTCATATCATTGTTGATGATATTTCGAAGTTGCGTTTAGTTTCGACTGATGGTCATCGTTTAGCACAGGTCGATATAGAAGCACCTTCGGGATCTGATGGTATGCCAGGTGTTATCATTCCTCGTAAAACCGTAGGAGAGTTGCAAAAACTTCTTGGGGAAGAAGCTGATAATGATGTGTGTATAGAGCTTTCAGATACAAAGATTCGTTTTTCTGTTGGGTCTGTAATTTTAACATCAAAACTAATTGATGGAGTATTTCCAGAGTATCAACGTGTTATTCCACTAAAAAATGATAAAAAATTGATTATCAATAGGCAAGATTTTTCTTCTGCAGTTGATCGTGTTTCAACAATTTCAAGCGATCGTGGGCGTGCAGTAAAATTGATGATCGAAAAAGGACTTGTAAAATTTGTGGTGAATAATCCTGATTCAGGAAGTGCAAAAGATCAGTTAGTTGCAGATTATGCATTTGATCCGCTTGAGATAGGTTTCAATTCACGATATCTTTTGGATATTGCAGCACAACTTTCAAGTGATGAAATGATTTTTACGTTTGCTGATTCTGGAGCGCCAACGTTGATTCGTGGAAATGGTGATACAGATGCACTTTATGTGCTGATGCCTATTCGTGTTTAAGGATGGTGCATTTTGCGATGTAGTGCTAGCCATATACATAAAGTGGCTGTCAGACAACTGAAATTAGAAAATTACCGTAATTATTGTTCTTTAGCTCTTCATTTATTAGGTCAACATGTCATTTTGACAGGTCGTAATGGCGTTGGCAAGACTAATCTTTTAGAAGCACTATCTTTTCTTTCTCCTGGTCGTGGTTTGCGACGTGCGGCTTATTCTGATATCCGTTGTTCTAAGGGAAGTGGTACAGGGTTTGTTGTATTTGCTCGTCTTCAGTGTGCGCTTTATGGTGAAGCAAATATTGGTACAGCTTTAGAAGTTAATGACGGTGGTAGGAAAGTACATATTAATGGTGTAAATGAGGCAAGCGATTGCTTAATGGACTATTGCCATATTAGTATATTGACACCTTCTATGGATGGACTTTTTACAGGACCTGCGCTTGATCGGCGCCGTTTTTTAGATCGTATGGTTTTATCTATTGATTCTTTGCATGGCCGTCGTATAGCAGATTATGATAGAGTTATGCGTGCGCGCAATCGTTTATTTTTAGATAGAAATGACGATCATGCTTGGTTAGATGCTTTAGAGGTGCAAATGGCTGAACTTGCAACAGCCATTGCAGCGGCACGGGTTGATGTTATTCAGCTTTTGAATGATATGTTTGCGCAAGTTTCTTCTTGTATACCTTTTCCAAGAGCTTTTTTACAAGTTAATGGTTTTTTGGAAAAAGCACTTAGGGAAACATCCGCTATTGAAGTTGAAGAACAATTTTTGTATCGGTTGCGCAACAACCGTGCGATAGACTGTGCTGCTGGGCGAACATTAGAAGGTCCACACCGTACAGATTTGCAAGTTTTTTATGCAGATAAAAATATGGATGCGACATTTTGTTCAACTGGTGAACAAAAAGCTTTATTAACAGGATTAGTTTTGTGTCATGCACGTTTAACAAGTACGATATCTAAGATGACGCCTATTCTCCTTCTCGATGAGATAGCTGCTCATTTTGATTCCCATCGGCGTGCTGCTTTATTTGATATTCTTGATGATTTAGGTGGGCAGGCATTTATGACAGGAACAGATCATATTTTGTTTGATTCTTTAAAGGGACGGGCAGAGTTTTTTGAAATTGAAAATGGCATTTTATTACAATAAACAATGTATCAATAATTGTAATAAAACGCAGCGCATCATGTTTATGATTATAACGGTTTTGTATGATTCTAATTTGAACTTTTTTGGTAAACATAAGCTAGAAATTTATAGCACTACGACTTTAGGAGATATTGAAAGATTATGTAAAAATCGAGTAATAGGATTTGTAATAACATTACACTTTTTATCAAAGTAATTGTGAAGATCAATTAGTAGATTGGAGATAAACAGGTATTGGAGTGAGTACCAGATTGATTATCAATCTAATTGTTTATAGTAGTACGTCTTTTACAGTTTTTGATGCATTAAAATATTTCTAGGACCAATAACCAATAGAAGAAGTTCATTTATCAAATATTTATCAACGTGAATCTTTTTGTTGTTGTTTTTATGTTTTTACAGCAATAAATGCGGTTATTGTCAGATGCGGTTGTGAGGCTATTGGTTTGCACTTGAATATATTGCGAAACAGTTTAAATATAATTTAAAATGCTAAAATTGGTTAATATCAATATACTTATCTTAAAATTTACTTGATAATTTTTATTTGAATAAGTAAGACACGTTTAAGAAATGTCGTTACTGTATATTATGGCAACTGCTAGGGGCATGTACGGGGAAGATAGGAATGAGAGACTTTATTCAACAAATAAAGATACTCGGGGTTTTGTGGATAGCATTACTTTTATCTGGTTGTAAAATTGATGTTCTTCAGCCTGCGGGATATGTTGCGCGCCAACAGCTTATTTTAATTATCTTATGTGTTCTTGTTATGTTGTGCGTTGTAATTCCAGTAATGATTGCAGTGGTTTTTTTAGCTATAAAATATCGCGCTTCAAAAACGACGGAAGATTATTTACCGGATTGGGGACACTCAAATAAAATTGAAGCTTTTATGTGGAGTATTCCAGTTATTATTGTGACAGTTTTAGGGCTATTGACAGCCTATTACACTTATAAACTTGAGCCCTCAAATGCTCTTCCTACGGATGTTGTTGGTGAAGAAAAGCCTTTGCAAGTGGACGTTGTAGCGCTAGACTGGAAGTGGTTATTTATTTATCCTGAATATGGCATTGCAGCGGTTAATGAAATTTATGCACCACAAGGTCGTCAAGTGTTATTGCAGATAACATCAGAGAGCTCTGTTAATGCGTTCTGGGTTCCAAAACTTGGTACAGTTCTTTATGCTATGCCGCAGATGAATGCTAAATTACATTTAATGGCTGATAAGCAAGGGATCTTCAATGGAAGTTCAGCAAATTATAGTGGCGATGGTTTTGCGAATATGCGTTTTCGATGGCATTCTGTATCATTGAATGATTTCGATAATTGGGTTGCTAAAGTTCGGGCAAATGGTCAGAAGCTTGATCGTCTGTCTTATCGTCAACTTTCTGTTTCTCCTCTTATGGGGGATATTGCTGCGAAAGAAAAAGATGCTGAAGTACGTTATTTTGCCCCTGTTGAAAAACAGCTTTATTATCGTATTGTCAATCGATGTGTTGATGGAAATGTCATCTGTAATGAAGATTTAATGAAGCGGGCTGCTGCTCAGACGCTTTGGGGTGCACTTTGTTCAGTTTTTGATTCAAGTGCTATTTAGGAAATAGTTAATCGAAAAAGGAACTATTTTTAAATAAGGATTCTTTTCAATTAGAATTCATTTTATATAGGGTAGAAAATGTTTGGAAGACTTACAGATCCTACAGCGGCTGCTTTTCATGCACTTGCACATGAGCCAATCGTTCTTTATACATGTATTGCAATTGTTTTGGGCGGTTTAGCTGTTGCTATTGCTTTAACAATACTTGGTTGGTGGAAAGTTCTTTGGCGAAATTGGATTACAACTGTTGATCATAAACGAATTGGTATTATGTACATCATTCTCGGCATTATTATGCTTGTTCGTGGTTTTGCTGATGCGATTATGATGCGAACACATCAGGCTTTAGCATTTGGGAGTGAAGCAGCAGGTTATTTACCTCCTGAGCATTTTGATCAGATTTTTTCAGCACATGGTGTGATTATGATTTTCTTCATGGCTACACCAATTTTATTTGGTCTTTTCAATTATCTTATACCACTTCAGATTGGTGCCCGTGATGTTGCATTTCCATTTGCGAATAATCTAGGATTTTGGATCACAGTTGCGGCCGCAGTATTAATTAATATATCGCTTGGAATTGGTAATTTTGGTCGTGGTGGTTGGTTAATGTATCCACCTTTCTCAGAATTACAAAATAGCCCAGATACAGGAGTGGATTATTATTTGTGGTCTCTTCAGCTTTCTGGCATTGCAACAACTATGGGATCAGTCAATTTTGTGGCAACCATTATTAAAATGCGTGCTCCTGGAATGACGATGATGAAAATGCCTATTTTTTGTTGGTCGGCTTTTGTTAGTAATATTCTTATTTTAGTTATTTATCCTGTTTTAGCTATTGCATTTGTACTCTTGGCAGCTGACCGTTATTTAGGCATGAATTTTTTTACTAATGTTGCTGGTGGAAACCCAATGGTATGGATTAATTATGTTTGGGTTTTTGGTCACCCAGAGGTTTATGTTTTAGTTATCCCTGCCTTTGGAATTGTTTCGGAAATCGTTTCAACATTTTCTTCAAAACGCCTTTTTGGTTATGCCTCAATGATATGGGCAATTATAGTGATTTTGGTTCTTTCAATGCTTGTTTGGGGACATCACTTCTTTACAATGGGAGGTGGTGAAGCTGTGAACACCTTCTTTAGTATTGCTACGATGATCATTGCAGTTCCGACGGGTGTTAAAGTCTTTAATTGGTTACTGACTATGTATAAGGGTCGGATTCGTTTTGAACCTCCAATGCTTTGGTGCATGGGGATGATTTTTACGTTTGTTGGTGGTGGATTGACGGGTGTTTTGATGTCGATTGTTCCTGCTGATTGGCAGTTTCATAATTCTTTATTTTTAGTTGCTCACTTTCATCATACGATTATTGGAGGTGTTGTTTTTGCCTATTTAGCTGGATTAGCCTTTTGGTTTCCAAAAGTTTTTGGCATTAAACCAAATCGTATATTAGGTATTGCATCTTTCTGGTGCTGGTTTATTGGTTTTTACTTTGCTTTCTTTCCAGTTTATATACTTGGGTTAATGGGTGCTACGCGTCGTCTTCAGCATTATATTGAGCCAGGTTGGCAGCCGATGTTTATGGTTGCTGCAGTAGGTGCTTTTATTATTCTTCTTGGTATACTTTGTTTTGTATTACAAATAGTTTTAGCAATTTGGTATGGTATTAAGCATAAAGGGCATTTGCCGGTAACATCAAATGATCCTTGGGGAGATACACGAACACTTGAATGGTCTATTTCTTCTCCTCCTCCTGCTTATAATTTTGCAATTATTCCAGAGGTGTGGAGTGAGGATGCCTATTGGAATATGAAAAAGAAAGGTTATCAGCGTCCGACAAGTGGGTTTGTAAAAATTCATATGCCTTCAAATACATCAGCTGGAATTGTTGCAGGCTTTTTCTCATTAATTGTTGGTTTTTCTCTTGTTTGGCATATTTGGTGGCTAGCTATTCTTGGGTTAGTTTGCTTTATTGCGACAATTATTTATCATTCATTAATGGGTGATCATCATGGTTATTATATTTCAGCTGAAGAGGTGCAAAAAACAGAAGATATCTTCACAGCTGTTTTAGAAAAACAAGAGGTAAAAGTATGAGTGCGACGACAATGAATCATGTATGCACGGACGAATATCACTACGCTCATCACAATAGTTCGATAATGATATTTGGGTTTTGGGTTTACATTCTTTCAGATTTAATTTTGTTCTCAACATTGTTTTCGAGTTTTGCTGTATTCTCTGCTTCTTATGGAGGAGGTAAAGCTGGTAATGAGTTTATTAATTTAAATTTTGTTTTGGTTGAAACGGCAATTTTATTATTGTCATCAATTACTTATGGGTTTGCTATGGGTTATGCTCATAAGGGATATCTTGCTAAGTTACGTGTCTGGTTGGCAATTACCTTTGTGCTTGGATTATGCTTTGTTGGAATGGAAATTTATGAATTTTATGAACTGCTCAATGAAGTGTTCTATTACGATCCTAATGCTTATGCTGGTGTTGATCCTGCAACAGGTGTAAAATCTTTTGGGAAAAATGTTCTATCCGCTTATTGGTCAGCATTTTTTGCGTTGGTTGGTACTCATGGCCTTCATGTGAGTGTTGGTTTACTGTGGATGGTTGTAATGTTTTTTCATTTGCATCGCAGTGGTTTGGATCAGGATAATAAGACGCGTTTGACATGTCTCTCAATTTTCTGGCATTTACTTGATATTGTTTGGATTGGTGTTTTCACTATGGTTTATTTGCTGGGGGCACTGTAATGAGTATGTATGACAAAAATCATGATCCAAGTATTAGTTCTTATTTAGTTGGCTTTATTTTATCTGTTCTTTTTACTTTAGGCTCTTTTATTCCTGTAATGTATGGCTTATTAGATAGTTGGGCCATCAGTACGAAAGTTATTTATCTTATTGGGATGGCACTTATACAAATTATTATACAAATTGTTTTCTTTTTGCATTTGAATTCTGGTCCAGATGCTAAGTGGAATCTAGCAGCTTTATTGTTTGCAGCTATGTGTGTTTTCATTATCATCGGTGGTACTTGGTGGGCGATTTCTCATTTGAATTATAATATGATGGGCAGCTCGGGGCGTATTATTGAACCGGATATAAATGCAACTATATCAGAAGAAAGATTCATTGATGTACCAGAATCAATCGAACAGCCTTCTAAAACTTTAGAAATAATAGAAAATATTCCTGAGGTCTCAGATCAATAGAGCAACTTTTTGAGGCAAAGGAATCAGTAAATCAATTGTCAAAACTGCTATCTTTTTAAAATTAAAGCGCTTTAATTTTAAAGCTTATAATTTTGCTTTTTAGTATTAGTATATGTTATTAAATACGTCTTTGAAGTTTAAAATATTTTTCCAACTTTATAGTTTTTTACAATAGACACTTCTACTATTTTTCGTTGTATGAGTTTTTATTTTCTTGAGTTTCTTCGCTTTGTTTTAGTTCTTCAAGTGTTGGCATAGACAAGATATTATAGCCTGAATCAACATAATGAATTTCACCTGTAACACCTGATGATAAATCAGAGAGCAAGTAAAGAGCCGCGTTTCCAATTTCATTAATATTTACAGTACGGCGTAGAGGTGCATTACGACGTTGATATGAAAAGATTGCTCGTGCAGATGCAATGCCATTACCAGCTAAAGTCCGAATAGGTCCAGCTGAAATTGCATTGACGCGAATATTTTGAGGTCCAAAATCTGTAGCTAAATAACGCACCATAGCTTCTAAAGCTGCTTTAGCTATACCCATGACATTGTAATTAGGAACGACTCTCTGTGAAGCTCCATAAGTAAGTGCTACTAATGCACCGCCATTAGGCATGAGTTTACCGGCACGTTGAGCAATTTCAGTAAAGGAATAGGCTGAAATAACCATTGTACGATTAAAATTTTCACGTGTTGTCACGTCAACATAACGTCCCTTTAATTGTGTTTTATCTGAGAAACCAATAGCATGAACAACGAAATCAATAGTTTTCCACTCTTTTTCAAGATATTCAAAAGTGCGATTGATATTTTCAATTTTTTCAACGTCACATTCTAATAATAATTTACAACCAAGTTTTTCTGCTAGTGGTTGAACGCGTTTTCCAAAAGCTTCTCCTTGATATGTAAGAGCCAGTTCAGCTCCTGCATTTGCTAATTGACATGCAATACCCCAAGCAATCGAATGGTCATTTGCAATCCCCATAATAAGACCACGTTTGCCTTTCATCAAACCTTTCATATTATTCTCCGTAAGACTATGCTAGTTTCAATACACTAAGAGTTCCTGCTTATGTATAGCGTTGGAAAACAAGCGTTGCATTGGTACCACCAAAGCCAAAAGTGTTTGATAATACGGTATTAAGTTTTTGGTTATCGAGACGTTTACGAATGATTGGCATATCGGCAAAAGCTGGGTCAATTTCTTCAATATGAGCGCTCTCACAAATAAAATTATGATTCATCATTAACAGTGTATAAATTGCTTCTTGAACACCTGCTGCACCTAAGGAATGTCCAGTTAAAGACTTTGTGGCAGAGATGGGTGGACATTGATCTCCTACTCCAAAAATACGACGAATTGCATCTATTTCTGAAGAATCACCAACGATTGTTGCTGTTGCATGAGGATTAATATAATCAATTTTATTTTTTATGGTTGCAAGAGCCATACGCATACATCTTTCTGCTCCTTCACCAGATGGAGAGACCATATCATAACCATCGGATGTAGCACCATAACCAACAATTTCTCCGTAAATTTTTGCACTGCGTGCTTTAGCTAATTCTAGTTCTTCAAGAACTAAAACACCAGCTCCACCAGCAATGACAAATCCATCACGATTAATATCATAAGCACGTGAAGCTGTTTCTGGTGTATTATTATATTTGCTGGACATAGCACCCATAGCATCAAATAAAACAGATAATGTCCAATCCAAATCTTCGCACCCACCTGCAAAGATGCGCTTTTGCTTGCCGTATTGTATCATCTCATAAGCATTTCCAATACAATGATTGGATGTAGCACAAGCTGAGGAAATTGAATAGTTGACCCCTTTAATTTTAAAAAAGGTTGCGAGAGTTGCTGAAGCTGTAGAACTCATTGCTTTGGGCACAACAAAAGGTCCAACTCGCTTTGGGCCTTTTTGACGTGTAAGATCAGCGGCTTCAACAATTGATCGAGTTGATGGTCCTCCAGAGCCCATAATAATACCAGTATATTCATTTGATACTTCATTAGGTTCTAAACCCGCATCAGCAATTGCTCTATCCATAGCAATTTGATTCCATGCTGTTCCATAACCATGAAAACGCATAGCTCGCCGATCAACAAATTCTTCTACGTTAATATCTGGTTTAGCGTGTACTCTACTCCGGAAACCTAATTCAGCATGCTTGGGTGCATAGGAAATTCCTGATTTCGCTTCATATAAACTCGTTAAAACAGTTTGAAGTTCATTTCCAATTGAGGAGATAATACCCATTCCGGTTACAACAACTCGACGCATTCATACCTCCTTGTTTCCTATAGAGTAACAAAATATTTTTATCTTGTTGAAAGAATGTCTAACTTTCTTTAAACAAAGCAACACGTAAATCATTGGCTTTATAAATTGTCTCTCCATCTGCTTTTAACCATCCATCCGCTATTCCTAAAACCAAATGTCCACGTCGAATACGTTTAAAATTTATTTCATATTGAAGCAATTTGGTTTGCGGAGTTACCATGCCTGATAATTTTACTTCTCCTGTTGAAATAGCACGCCCTTTTCCTAGTTCACCTAACCATCCAAGAAAAAAACCCGTTAATTGCCACATACCATCTAAACCGAGACACCCTGGCATGACAGGATCATTGATAAAATGACAATCAAAAAACCATAAGTCTGGAGTAATGTCAAATTCAGCACAAATTACCCCTTTATCATATTTTCCACCACTTTCACTGATTTGAGTGATTCGGTGAATCATCAACATTGGAGGTGCAGGTAATTGTGCATTACCTTTACCAAACATTTCGCCGCGAGTGCAGTTTAAAAGCTCTTCATAAGTGTAGTGAGACTTTCGTTTAGCCATTGTTATTTCCATATTTCTTTTTATACCTCTATCCTAATCTACTTTTAAAGCAAATTGTCAGGAGAGGGAAATGATTTTGTATTATTTAGGGTGACAAAAAGTTTTTTGTGTTTCTTGTTACATAAAGATTATCATTTAAGATATTTATTATCTTGTTTTTTCATTGTGTTTAAATTCCAAACCAAACTTGCATATGCATGTAGGACGATTTATAATATTCCAATGAGTGCTGATGACTTGAGATTGAATAAAAAAGAACGATTTATAAGAAATCGTAAGAAAGTTGTGAATTGCCTTTCGTTATCTGAATTAAAAGAGCATTTGCGTAAAAATGGTTTGCGACCAACGCGTCAACGATTAGAACTTGCTAATATGATTTTTTTTCAAGGTAATTGCCATGTTGCTGCTGAGGAGTTATATGAAGAGGCAGTTAAATTAGGTATACCTGTGTCTTTGGCAACAGTTTATAATACTCTTCATCAGTTTACAGAAGCAGGTTTATTACGGATTATTGCTGTAGAAGGTTCGAAAACTTGGTTTGATACGAATACATCTGATCACTATCATTTCTATGTTGAGGGTGAAAATCGTATTCTTGATATTCCTTGTAATTTAGAAGGTTCTCCTATCATTGAAAATCTCCCTCAACCGCCAAACGATATGGAAATTTCGCATGTCGATTTAATCATTCGTTTAAGGCCAAAGAGTTCTATTTAATTTTAGGACTTCAAAGGTTTGTGTGAAGAATAAAAATTAAATGCTGATAGTTTAAGCTTTTTTAATTTTTTCGTCAGGATAAATTCCCCATAATTGGTTTTGATGAAGCCAGCCACGAGTGTTACGGATATCTAGTTCGCACCAGATTCCATTACATTGGCGAATATTACCAATGATATTAGGTTCTATTTCTGCCACAATTTTCTCATTATCTCCTGGATTTTTACGTAACATGAGTCTGTGTACTTTATCCTTTTGCCACGGAATAGTTATTGCAGTTCGTTTTCCTGATAATAGTGATTGGTAAATCCATCCTTCATCTCCTTCTGCATCACGAACTTTGCGCCATTGATCATATTCTTGGATAATTTCAATAGGCAGTCCCTGTTTTTGGTAAGTAAAGATAATAGAATAATTATTTCCTGGTCCAATACGCATATTAACACGAGCGGATTTTATTGAAGCGAATCGTGGAAGCGGTAAACCACTAGGGCCTAAATTTTGATTGAGTTTTTGTGGATGTGAAAAAGCAAGAGAGCCAAATAGAAGCTTTCCTGTCATTAATACACATGATAGGAGTACAAAAAGACGAAACCAAATAAAATGTTTCATATTTACACCTCTTTTTCTTCATTTGTGTAATTTGCAATTTGAGATACGGAGGATACATTCGAAACTTTATTCGAGTATGGCATACAGTTGGTTAAAAAGGTCTAAATACTCAAAATATTATTATAAAAAATAGCTAAAATGGTATAAGATTTGAAAATTTTTGTGTCAGTTCGGCACAATCAGTTATGTATTCGATGTGAATTTTTTTCTACAAAGTAAAAAGTGTCTGATTTTTATTCCTGTTTAATAAAGCGTTGTGCCATTATACCTTGATACGGCACAAATCCATTTTCAAGTAAAGAGTAATGATTTTTGCATAGAAAGTTGAACTAAGGTAATCGATTATGATCGAGCATGAAAAAGTTTAGTTTCTTGCAAAATAGTATAGTTGATTAAGTTAAGAATAGCTAACGATTTATTTCTTGCTTTACATAAAATACATAACGTATTAAATAGAACACATAATGTGTTAAATTAATGTACGCGTAAAGATATAATAATACACTTTTTAGTTGTTATAATATATCTTTCGAGATGTTAATTTTGATTGGAAGGAAAAAATTGAGGCAAAACTATGCTTAAAGTTTTTAAAAATTATACTTACGTTTGTGCTTGTACTACAAGTGCTTTTTTCTTTTTGCAAAATATAGATGTTAATGCGACATCTGAACTGAAAGATTGTTCAGAGAATAGTCCTTTTCTTAAATGTTCTGATGGTAAAACACATACTTTTACGAATAAGACCTATCAATCAAATGAACAGAAAGGTTCTTCATTTTCTCGAGCGGTATTCGCAGAAAAAACAGGTACAGTTATTAATGCGAAGAACATTACTATTACTAACTCTAAAACAGGTGTGTCTGCAAAAGAAAATGGAAAAGTTATTTTGCAGGATTCGATTATTAAGGAAGTGGCAGAAGGCCTTTCCGCTAGTGAAAATGGCGCAATCAAAATGGTGGGTGGAACAATTAATTTGAATTATGATGAAAGGAGTATAGGAGTAAGCTCGTGGAGTAGCCAAGGAGTCGAGTTAGAGAATGTGCATATTACATTGAGGGAAGGGAAGGAGCAGCGTGCTAATATGGGTTTATATGCTGGATGTTCTTCTAGTAGGATGTGTAATTCCAAAATCACAATGATGAATGGGTCAATAAATGTTTTTGGTATTGGTGCTGGAATAGATAAGGAGTCTCAGGGTAATATTTTCTTAACTAATGTAAAAATTACAGTGAAGAATGGTGGAAGTAAACAGTATCCTTATGATTCATTAGGGATATACATTGCTAATAATAACAGTAAGCTTAAAATGATTAATGGGTCAATTGATTTTACAGATGGAGTTGGGGTGCTTGTAAGGGAACAAGGACACGCTGATTTATATGGTGTGATAATTACTGGAAAAAACAATTATGATAAGGGAAAAACAGATGATAGAGGTGGATTGTATCTAGATACAGGAGGGTCTATTTTTTTAAAGGATGGGCAAATTTCTGTTTCTAATACTTATGGTATAGCAATGTATCAGGCTGTAGATAGAAGTATTGTGGAGGAAAAAGTCGATATTGAAAACTCAACCATTACAGCTGAGACATATCCGGCTATTTATATTACTAAACAAAATTCTTTAATGAGGAATTTTGATACCCATGAGAAAAAATCCATTGTTAAATTATCAAAAAATTCCAATATCTCTGGTGATCTTTTGTTACAAGCTCAGGGAGGCGTTATAGAAATTCAAGCTGATCAGTCCATCCTAAAAGGGGGTGTTTCTATTGCTAATGGAGCTCTTGCAAATTTTAGTTTGAAGAATAATTCAACCTGGACTTTAACAACAAGAAAAAATAACAATTTTACCAATCAAAGACATTTGAATAACAGCGCATGGTTTATAACATCTTTAAAACTGGATCATAGTATTGTTCAGTTTGATACACCAAAAAATATTGTTTATCAAACACTTAATGTTGGAAAAGGATCGGGCGTTGTTTATAGTGCTACGAATGATGCAAAGCTTCACTTGAATGTTTTTATTAGTAAAGAAAATAACATTAATGACCAAAAGACTGATAGGCTTTTGATTCATGGCGATGTGTCCGGTACGACCACTGTTTATATTACTGGTCAAAATGGAGGTTCGAAAGGTGATATAGGGAAGAATGGGAACACTCAGGGTATTTCCCTTATTCAGGTTTCCGGTACGGCACAAGAACATTCCTTCAAATTAGAAGGAGATTATATTACAATCAATGGTTTACCTTATAGGTATGGTCTTTTTGCTTATGGTCCAAGTTCTTCTCGTGGTCAGGCTGCTTCTGATCAAAAGTTAGTTAATGGTGATGGAAGTAATTTTTGGGATTATCGTCTGCAGAGTGAATATATCTCACCACCACCACTAGTGCCAAAACCAGAACCAGCAACACCAAAATCAGCATCAGAGCCAGCACCGGCACCAAGGCCAGAAGCACCAGCGCCTAAACCAGTGCCAAAACCAGAACCAGCACCGGCACCAAGGCCAGAAGCACCAGCGCCTAAACCAGTGCCAACACCAGCGCCGGCGCCAATGCCACCAGCGCCTAAACCAGTGCCAACACCAGCGCCGGTGCCAATGCCACCAGCGCCAGAACCAGGTCCAAGAGTGCCAGCAGTTGTGCCACAACTACCAAGTTATTTGCTTTTACCTCATGCTTTATTTCACGCAGGTTTAGTAGATATGAGCAATCAACACGAACTTTTGGAAATCATAGAAAATGCTTCGAATGAGGCTGATAACAATAGAAAGACAAGCTTTTTTATACGCGGTTATGGGAGTAATCATCGCTATA
>NZ_JAMCOF010000011.1:0-46767 GCF_023500045.1 Bartonella bilalgolemi
AAAATAGTGAAAAGTGGTGATCGTTTTGTGATTGTATATGTGTTTAGATCGACAGAAACGTACCGTAGAAAGAGATTTGATAGTTTTTTGATGAATTCCACATTGGCAACATAAAAAGCGCTGTGTGCTCAAATTTGAGTCAAACAGAGCATGACGCAAAAATAGGAAAAAAGATGCAGATTTTAAATTTAAAACAGTTGTTCTTAACAAACCGTCAACAGCCGATGCAGAAGAAATTTGTGGCAACGGCAATTGGTCATGTGCCATGGGGGGATGGAGCGGCAGAATATTTTTACAATCTCTACGAATATGAAGATGGCACGAGAGAGTGTGAAAAGTTTGATGGTGGGCAGTATTACACCATACCAGAAAATGCTGATTTCAGTACCAAAGCGCAGGTAAAAGCGTGGATCTATGGTGGCAATGTGCCACGGAATATTTTGAATATCGAGCCTCTCATAGAGGAGGTGAACAAAAACATCAAAAAACATTCTGTAAAGATGGTGATGGACGATCAAGATGATGAACCCATGTTGAAAAAAATGGATCAAGAGATAGAGAAAGCTCTTCATCAAGAATTTAAGAAATCTAAAAAAAGAAAAGAATTTCAAAAGAAATTGGACAGTGCTGAGAGATTTTAAGCCGCATCTTTTATTGTGATAACTACTCGTTTGCCAAGTACAGCTAGCGCTTGCTCTAATGTTTGAAGTTTAGTTGGATGGTTTGGATCAAGAATGCGACGTGCTTCTGTTTCCTTTTTGCCAAGACGATTAGCCAATTCTGTTTTTGTAATACCTGCTCCATTAAAAGCTTCTATGACTGCTAGTTTGAGAGCGTTCCATGCATCTACTGTTACTGCGATAAGATCTTCGTGCTGTTGTGATGTTGGTAAAGGTAGTCCGCGCATAAGATAACTACGCAATGCTAGTCCTAAAGCTTCGGTAGCATTTTCTAATGCTTCAACTCGATTTTCTCCAGCTGTAATTGCTTCCGGTATATCCGGAAAAGTTACTACAAAACCACCATCTGGATCAGATTTCAGCTTTGCTTGATAGGTATATTCCATATTTAATCTCCTTGCCATTATCAAAATCCGTTTACAACAAAGAATTGAAAGTCTTTGAAATGGTTATTTACACTCCCAACTGTTTTTTTATTATTTTCACGTAAAGTGGAGTTAATTCACCAGATTTTATAACAGTTGTTTTGTCTCCAAAAGTTATCAAATAATGTGATCCTTTACCTGCATCAGGAACTTCATTGTAATGAACACCTCTTTTTCTGGCTTCTTTACGCAATTCCCTAAGCAGTGCTTCTCGTTTCAACTCATCCTCCCCATTATCTTTATAAAACAAATATCGCACAAAAAGGTTCGATAGTCAATAATAAGTCGAACAAAAAAGTCTGATACAGCATTTCTATAGAGGATATTTTTTTGAAGATCGATAAACAAAAATAAAATGATCAACAACACAACAAAAAGAAACGAATAAAAAGACAAATAAATTATTATTTTCAGTTATTTATAATGTTTTTCTATTGAAGAGCAAGAGAGAAACATGCTATAATAAATATAGGTAAAAAGAGTATTTTAATGCATAAAAATTAGATTCAATCCATTGCTTATTTTCCTTTTAAAAGGATACAAACATGCTAAATAAAGTGACATTAATCGGGCATCTTGGTGCTGATCCCGAAGGAAAAATGATGCCTTCTGGTTCAGAGATTGTGAATTTTCGGTTGGCAACCTCTCAGAGCTATACAGATAAAAAGACCAATCAGAAAATAAAAAAAACCGAGTGGCATTCTGTGGTGATTTTTAATCCTCAGCTAGCAAAAATCGCTCTTCAATATCTCAGGAAAGGAAGTAAAGTTTATCTTGAAGGACAGCTTCAGACACGCAAATGGCAAGATAAAAATGGACAAGATCATTCCACAATAGAAATTGTTCTGCCTCAATATAGAGGTGAGTTGTCTTTACTTGATGCAAAAAAAGATCAATCGGCACCCCCTACCCCTTCATCTGTCACTTCCCAAAGTTATGCCGCCGCTTCAAGAGCTGCTGATTATAGTACAGCTCTTAGTGATAGCATGCCATTTTGATTGATAAAATATGACAAAGAGAAAAAAACGTGCAAAACGTGGACGTCCACGACTTAAGAGATGTCTAAGAGAACCAAATGGACGTATCTTAAGAAAAAAATCCATGGGTAAATTGGCAATTGAAATGCGTGCCAAACGCTTTGGCTTAACCATAGAACAAGCAAAAAATCCGATTTCAAGTACTTACGTAGGTCGGCTTTATTTGCAAGATGAAATCAATCAAGATCAATATGATGCTGCGCAAAAATATCTTGAAGTGAGAAACAATTACCTCTGTGCAAAAGGATTGCCTAATGCTGTTTATGATGACTTTACTCCTGCATCAGATGAGGCGGCACAAAAACAGTGGGTCGAAAGAGCAACTGATTGTTATGAAAAGACGAAAGAGGCGATAAAAGAAGTACAACGCCTTTATAGACAGCATAACCTTTACGCTGCGCTACAATATCTTGTGATAGAAGATCAATCACTACCACATCTTATCGGTTCGCTGTATATTGCTCTGAATGCACTTTGTAAACATTTTACACAAAACCACTAAATTTCAAGCAGCATTTTGAACATTAATAGTGATCTCTTTTCCAAGAACAATGAGAGCGGTTTCTAAAGCATCTAATTTTGTTGCGTGGTTTAAATCCAACAATCTGTCAATTTGTATTGGGTGAAGTTGTAAAAGACGTATGAGATCAGCTTTGCGTAAGTCTTTTTCAATCATAGCGTTATGTATTGCAATTTTTAAAGTGGCCAATAAAGATACTTCAACAAAAGGATAAGCAGTATCATGAGCTCCAAAAGGAACGACTTCACGATCTCGGAAACGTCCCATAATGACTGTTAAAAGTGCGTTTTTAGCATTTTCTAAAGCTTCTTTTTCGTCGTTACCATAGGTAATAAATTCCTGAAAGTCTTTGCAAAGGACAAGAAGAGTATCATTATCATCTTTGATAAATTTAAGTGCATATTTCATTTACATCTCCATATTCAGACCTACTTCAAATCAAGATCTTTAAGAATCTTTTGAACTAATCCTGTTCCTAATTCTTTCCGCGCACCATGCATAGGTAAAACGGATTTTTTAGAACCACGCTTTACAAGCAAATGACCGCCTTTCCCTGAAGTAAAACTGCAACCATGTTTTGTAAGATATCTTTTTAATTCATGACTGTTCATAAATATAATATAACATCTAAAATGTTTAAACACAACAAATATGTTATTATTTATAGAAAATTAAAGAGCGGCTTTTAAAATACTAAATTTTGATCAAAAAATAAAAAAAACACAAGAACATGATTTTTTTGTTGACATGACATAAAAAGTCGTATTTAATGACGTCACGGCACTAGTTGAATTGCGTCTAAAATTCAAAAATATCCCCCAAAATTCAGTAAAATATCAAGCTTTTAATATGGCTAGAAGCCCCTGTTTTCTGGGTAATTCTGGCTAATCTATTTTTCAAAGAATAAAAATTAATATTTGACATCATTATGTCATTAATTAATTGCCTCAAAAGGAGCGAAAATGAAAGCTGTCATCACTAAGCCAATGTGTGTTGTTGGCGACAATAAAAGCACTGTTCGCTTTGAACCATCAACACCCAATAATCCATTTGTTGAAGTTTCCAATCATGTCTATGCTCGACTTAAACGAGCAAATGCCGCAAAACCTTTTGTTGGAGTCAAGACAACAATAAAACCTGAAAAGGTAATTGAACAGACTAAGCCAATAGAAAAAGAAGTTATACAGACACCATCTGAACCAGATGTAGAAGAAACTTCACTTCAACTGACCAAAACACCTAAAGCTTCCAAATCATCAACATCTCCTGCCCAAAAGCTTAAAAGTTGAAATTAATCATCCATCAAAAATGGTATCTTCAACAAGTAAAAGATACTTTTACCAATCTTCAAGCACCACGCCTTAATTGGGCTTTGCGTAATGCTGTAAATACCTCTGCAAAACAAGTCGAACGCTTTGCTGAAAAACAAATTGCCGACATTACATCTGCCCAATCAAAGCGTGTCAAAAAAGGTGTTTATATTAAAGAAAAGGCTACAGCAAAGCTTCTCGAGACAGATATCATTGGTTCTGGAACACCGATACCTCTTAAATTTTTCCAAGCAAAAGAAACAAAACACGGTGTGACTTACACAATGTTTGGAAAAAAAGAAATCTTGCCTCATGGTTTTATCAAGGGTGGGAGTTTTCCAAAGCGTGTTGAATTAAAAAAGCTGAAAGGTAATGTATTTCAAAGAGTGGATGGAGATAAATTTCCCATTGCAAAACAAGAGGGCCCCTCAATTGCTGCGGTGATGTCCAAGCCAGAAATTGCAAGTGCCATTGTAAAAAAAGCCAAAGAAAGACTAATCAAAAACATACAGTATCAAATTGCTTGTCAAGAATATGCCGCCAATAAGAAAGCTAAATAATGTTCTTAAGCTATATCAACACACTACTCACTTTAATTGTAATTTTTAAAGAAAATTATCGCTTGTACTTCGGTTTTTTTCAGAAAAAATACAATAAAATCAATGCAAAAGGTACTTTCTAGCGGGTTAGGTCTGTTGCGGGGCGGAACAGCGCGAGCTATCGCTAGCGACAGAATTTTCAAATTGACTGTACATTGTACACTTAACTCATTGATAAATAACGAATTTAATGTGCACTAATATACACACTGTACAATCTATGAAATGAACCACCTCATCTTAAGGATGGGAAAGGTGTTAATTATTAATTTTAGTAATGAAATTAGAAAAAATGTTTAAATTATTTGTTTCTGTAATAATTATTATGTTGTCACAACCGGTCTTTGCGGATAATCCTATCCATAACGTCTATCGAGCGACTACGCGATCTCCTGAAGAAATAAAACGTGCTGGTGGTTTCCTATCGCGAGGGATGGATGAAACACGGCCTAATCAACCTCCAGCAAATATAAGTTTATGGAATCATATGCTTGGAAATACGTCAGGAATGGCAAACGATAATTCTGGCTATGTATCTACAACAATCAATCGAGGAATTGCAATTGATTGGGTAAATGATCGTCTTAATCATAATGGTTATGTTTATCATATTAGAGCTACTCCTAATTTCGTTGATGTTAATGCATCGTTAGGGAATTACTCTCTATACTATGAGGAAGAAGAAATAGCTGCATTGGGTCTGATTCACTGGGATCAAATTATTGGATGGGAAAGTGTAAGAGAGGGAACTGTTGGTGAATTTATTCCAAATCCAGATTATAACGAGCAGTTATATATGCATTTTACAGCAGGAGGAGCTCAACCGCAGCTAGCTGCTTTCCCTGATGGACATCCGGCTTGGGGAGAGCAGCCATGGGTTAGATATGCTCGGTGCGAATTAAAATCATCCTGTTCTCCTGAGAAGTCACCACAGCAATTTGGAACGGATTGGTTTTGGAAATCTCATTACGCTATACTTGCAATATTAATTACTTATATCGATTAAGATCAGATTATAAATGTATATACTTATAGTAAGAGGATAATCTTATCCTTCATGTTGTAAAGCTTCGTTCTCTAGAATGTGAATATAAAAACAAATGCTATAACCATTGAATGTAGAACTTGCTGCCTGTTAAAGCCCATAGAGCCTATGAAGTGAACTACATAAGCAATCAGCAGTAGGAACTTACCGGAAAAAGCCAATCTGCTTCCATATTAGAGATCCCAGAAATCTTTATCCTTTAGGTAAGGATGATATTAAATTCTATTAATTTAAACTTTTAAGGAAAAAACTATTATGAAAATTAAAGAAAAAATACTTCTACCCTTTTTGATTTGGTTAAAATAGCTTACATTCTGGATAAGCCAGTAGAAGTAGTTTTTTTGGGCAGTTACGTTAAATCAAAACCGGTGAACGGCATTAATCTAAAATAACGTCAATATCAATTTACGGATGCTGCTATCCGTGCAAATACCTTAGATATTATTTTCCTCTCGGCTATAGTAAAAAAATGAGCTGACAGGTAGAAACTATTTTTTCACAAACATAGTTTTTACTGCTTGACAATGTAGCGACAATATGAATAATCGAATCAGGTGCCTAGAAAACACCTTATAATACCAAGCGGATTAGTTGCCGAAATAACTAGTCTTCTAAACATTAAAGATTTTGACTCATTATATGTGGTGGCATATAAAGGTCTTGTCGGGTGTGGTTATGCTATAAAACACCCTTTTGGGAAAGGCATAACGACGGACTTGGTACCGTGTTTTCTAGCACCCGGCACTCTTTGTGGAGTGTCAATAGAAAACCTCTATTACCAAGGAGTTCATATGAACACTCTTATTAAAATTACGGAACAAACAATTGATCAGGAAACTGTTCAGACAGTTAACGCGCGTGAATTACACGCATTTTTGGAAATTACATCAAAGTTTGCAGACTGGATTAAAAATCGCATTAAAGAATGTAAGTTTCTGGAAAGTATAGACTTTATAACGCTTTCTAAAAATTTAGAAAACGGTGGAAAAGTAAAAGAATACCACATTACATTAGACATGGCTAAACACCTTTCGATGATAGAGCGTAATGACAAAGGGCACCAAGCTAGAGAATACTTCATCGAATGTGAAAAGATTGCAAAGCAAGTAGCAACACCACAGATCGATTATTCAAGCCCAGAAGCAATGATCGGATTCTTGAATCACTTACAAAGCCAAATAGAGCAAAAAGATCATGTGATTGCTGAATTAGCACCAAAAGCAGAAGCGCTTGAAGGCTTAAAACGTTCTGATGGTTTGTTCGGTTTGATAGAAGCTGCAAAGATGTTAGAGGTGCGGCCAAAGGAATTAACGGATTACTTTTATAAAAACATTAGATTGCCACTTGACAATGTAGCGACAATATGAATAATCGAATCAGGTGCCTAACAAACACCTTAAACACATAGCGGATAGATTGCCGAAACAGTCTCTTCACCGCCAATTAAAAGCTTTGACTCATTATATGCGCATAGCATATAAATGCCTTGTCGGGTGTGGTTGCGCTATAAAATACCCTTATGGGAAAGGCGTAACGACGGGCTATGTGCCGTGTTTGTTAGCACCCGGCACTCTTTTAGAGTGTGATTAACAAACCTTTAAGCACATAGGAGCCAAATTATGGCACAGTATTTAATTGATATACATCAAACCACGATTAATGGTGATATCGTTCAAACAGTCAACGCACGTGAATTACATGCGTTTTTGGAAATAGGTAAAGATTTCTCTACTTGGATTAAATATCGCATCAACAAATATAATTTATTAGAAAATCAGGATTATTTAGTTTTCACCAACTTTGGGGAAAACCTCCAAGGTGGTCGTCCCTCTAAAGATTATCATCTCACCTTAAGTGTAGCTAAAGAACTTTCGATGCTTGAAAATAATAAGAAAGGTAGAGAAGCTCGTTTATATTTTATTGAATGTGAAAAACGGTTAAAACAAGTAGCCGCACCACAAGTAGATCTTGCCAATGCTTTGGAAAATCCTCTTACGATTAAGCAACTCCTTTTAGAGAGTATCAATCAATTAGAAGACTTAAGAAATGAGGTAAGCACACTCAAGCCGAAAGCAGAAGCGCTTGAAGGCTTAAAACGTTCTGATGGTTTGTTCGGTTTGATAGAAGCTGCAAAGATGCTTGAAGTACGGCCAAAGGAGTTAACTAATTACTTTTATAAAAACATTACATTGCCACTTGACAATATAGCGACAATATGAATAATCGAATCAGGTGCCTAAGAAACACCTTAAACACATAGCGGATAGATTGCCGAAACAGTCTCTTCACCGCCAATTAAAAGCTTTGACTCGTTGTGTGCTGCAAGCATATAATGATCTTGTCGGGTGTGGTTATGCCATATAATACCCTTGCGGGAAAAGCGTAACGACGGGCTATGTGCCGTGTTTCTTAGCACCCGGCACCTTTTTAGGTGTCTACTAAGAAACCTTTAAGCACATAGGAGCCAAATTCATGGCACAATATTTAATCGACATACATAAAACTATGATTGATGGTGATACCGTTCAGACGGTAAATGCACGAGAATTGCATGCGTTTTTGGAAATAGGCAAAGATTTTTCCAATTGGATTACTGACCGTATCAAAAAATATAATTTATTAGAAAATCAGGATTTTGTTTGCTCGCCAAATCTGGCGAGCAAAGGCAGGGGTGGTCACAATCGTAAAGACTATCACCTGACGTTAAGCGTAGCCAAAGAACTTTCTATGGTTGAGAATAATAAGAAAGGTAGAGAGGCTCGTTTATACTTTATTGAATGTGAAAAACGGTTAAAACAAGTAGCCGCACCACAAGTAGATCTTGCCAATGCTTTGGAAAATCCTCTTACGATTAAGCAACTCCTTTTAGAGAGTATCAATCAATTAGAAGACTTAAGAAATGAGGTGAGTACACTCAAACCGAAAGCAGAAGCTTTGGAAGGCTTAAAACGTTCTGATGGTTTGTTCGGTTTGATAGAAGCTGCGAAGATACTTGAAATACGGCCAAAGGAGTTAACTAATTACTTTTATAAAAACATTACATTGCCACTTGACAATGTAGCGACAATATGAATAATCGAATCAGGTGCCTAACAAACACCTTAAAAACTACAAGCGGATTGGTTACCGAAATAATCAGTCTTCTATACATTTAAGACTTTGACTCATTATATGCTACATGCGTATAATAATGTTTGTCGGGTGTGGCTATGCCATAAAATACCCTTTTGGGAAAAGCATAGCGACGGACTTGTAGCCGTGTTTGTTAGCGCCCGGCACTCTTTGGAGTGCTATTAACAAACGTCTAACTACAAGGAGTTCACAATGACTCTCATTAAAATATCAGAACAAGCAATTGGACAAGAGACTGTTCAAACTGTTAATGCACGCGAATTGCACGCATTCTTAGAGGTAAAACGGGATTTTTCCAATTGGATTAAAGATCGTATTAACAAATACAGCTTTATAGAAAATCAGGATTATATAGTTTTCGCCAATTTTGGCGAAAACCTCCAAGGTGGTCGTCCCTCTAAAGATTATCATCTCACCTTAAGTGTAGCTAAAGAACTTTCGATGCTTGAAAATAATAAGAAAGGTAGAGAAGCGCGTTTATATTTTATCGAATGTGAAAAACGGTTAAAACAAGTAGCCGCACCACAAGTAGATCTTGCCAATGCTTTGGAAAATCCTCTTACGATTAAGCAACTCCTTTTAGAGAGTATCAATCAATTAGAAGACTTAAGAAATGAGGTGAGTACACTCAAACCGAAAGCAGAAGCTTTGGAAGGCTTAAAACGTTCTGATGGTTTGTTCGGTTTGATAGAAGCTGCAAAGATGTTAGAAGTACGGCCAAAAGATTTGACTAATTACCTCCGTAAGAATGATTGGGTGTATCGGCGGGCTCCAAGTGGTCCTTTGTTACCTTATCAGGATAAGATAAAGAAAGGTTTTATGGATTGCCCTGCTATCACCATTCAAAGACCGGATGGAACAGATAAGGTGCTTCCTTCAACAAAAATTACACCAAAAGGATTAGCTTGTTTGAGAGAACAAATCCATGGAGGTGTACAATGAAAGTAGATACAAACTTCTTATGCGATTTATGGATAGCGTTGTTTCGGTTTTCTAATGATGAAAATATTAACGACAAAGAATGTACTGCTTTGGTTGACATCATGAGTCTGGTAGAAAAGGTTTTGATTGTAAAACTTCAAGATGAAGTACCAAATATACTTAAAATCTTGACAGTTCTAACAGATTTTGGAGATTCAGAACTACCGCATAGCATGGATTCTTTGTTGCGAGCCTATGCTCCTACTTTGCAAAACCCGATTGTAAAAGTAGCTTAGACCTACAACATAATTTTATCTCCTCGTTTCAAAAGCGGGGAGATGGTTAAGAAGGCAATAAAATTAAGGTGCGCTATACCAAGTTGACCGTCCACCACCATGACGTATCAAAAGACCTTTTTCAACTAATGATGTAAAAGTTACTTTAAGCGTATTAGGGCTTGCACCAACCTCACGCACCATATCACGTGTTGTAACACGTCCGTGACTACGCACATAATCAAGAATATTAAGAGCCAATTCAGATAAGGAAAAAAGAGCATTTTTTTCACTCTCTATTTTTATTTCTAATTGGCGTTTTTGTTTTTGTAGAGCACGTAAAAAAAAGAGTATCCAAGGTTCCCAATTGGGTGTTTTAGTATAAATTGTTTTTTGAGTTTGATTCAAAGCTAAGTAATAGCTTTCTTTATTATTCTCAATAATGCTTTCAAGTGATGAATATGGTACATAAACATAACCTTTTTGTAATAAAAGAAGGGTGGTTAAGATGCGACTTAAACGCCCATTCCCATCTTGAAAAGGATGAATAGCTAAAAATGTGACATTAAAAATACCAACCGTAAGTAAAGGATGAAGATCCTTTAATTCATTGGTTTTATTGAACCAAGTAATAAGCTCTTGCATTCGGTATGGTGTATCAAATGGTGTAGCTGTTTCAAAAACAATGCCAACCATTTTCCCTTGAGAATTAAATGCTGCTACATCATTGCGTAAAGTCTTATATTCACCTCGATGTCGTTGATCTTTCTCACTATTATACAAAAGATCACGATGAAGTTGTTTAATATGATTTTCAGTAATAGAAATATCACTCCAAGATTGAAAGATTGTTTCCATAACCTTGGCATAACCTATAACTTCTTGTTCATCACGACTCTTGAAACGTTTAATTTCTAAGTTTACCAAAAGCTGTTCGATTTCGCGGTCTGTTAACTTACTCCCTTCAATGCGTGTAGAAGATCCAATACTTTCAACAGTAGCAATATGGCGAAGGGCGTTCAATCGCTCAGGTGCAAGAGTACCAAGAGCGCGCCATGCGCCTTTGAACTCATCAATCTCAGTAATGAGAGCCAATAATTCTTGTGTAATTTGGAGTGTATCTGTCTGCATACCGGAATATATACCCGATTATACCCGATTGTCAATCATTCGTAACACCGTAAACTCTTACTTCTTATAGCAGAGAAGTAAAGCTAGGAGAAATTATGAATAAGAAATCTCGAAAAGGTCTATCGGTTCGTGCGTTTGCAAAAAAGAACGGAGGTAGTTGATTTAACAACCACTTGCTTTTTTTAAGACTTCACCCATACGTGTTCGCCAGTCTTTTCCTTGTTTTTTAAAAGAGGCAATAACGCTTGGGTCAAGACGTAGAGTAACCGCTTGTTTTGGAGATTCAACGGGTGGACGCCCACGTTTACAGCGTTCTTCTGTTACAGACTTAAAAAAAGAGGATGGTAAAACATCTTTAGCTGGTTTAAGGCGCGCAAGTTCTTCATCTGTTAGTGGTGGAGAATCCACAGCGTCCCAATCTTCTTTTGTATAGCCACATCCTGTTTCAAAGGTTTTTTTGATAGTCATTGAAAACCTCTCTTTCTTTTTTATTCGCTTGACGAAAACTGATAATAGATATCGCTTCATTGCCAAGCTTTGCAAAAACAACAACTGTTGTGCCATCAGCAAAACGTCCAATAGCCTTCATGCGGTTTGAATGGGTTGCATCAATAAGAGCATGCTCCCAATCAAAGTAAATAACATCAACAAAATCAAGCTTATGTTTAACAATGTTTACAGCTCTTTTTGGTTCATCCCACACTATCTTCATATATTTTATGTACACGAAAAATACAATCGCATCAATAATTAAAGTGTACAATAATTCGTATACCCACTTCAAAATGGAGCGACTGCTCAATGAATAAGAAATCTCGAAAAGGTCTATCAGTTCGAGCCTTTGCTAAAAAGATGCGTGTCTCTCCTAATGCGGTTGTTTCTCGGATTAAAACAGGCAAATTTGATGCTGCTCTTTTTGAAGATGGTTCTGTCAATGAAGCTCTTGCAACAGCCATCTGGAACCAAAATCCTACCAAGAAAGCTCATCAGAAATCTACACGAATTAAACAGGATTCCGTGAAAGCAGCCAATGAATTTGAGATCAAATTGGAGCGAATGCAGGTTGCGTTAGCAAAAGAAAAGATTGCTCTGGAAAAGTTACGCGAAACAACTGTTGATCGTGAAGAAGTAAGAAAAGAAGCATGGAACTTTGGAAGAGCGCATCGAGATACAATGCTCAATTTTGCCTATCGCTTTGGTGCTGAAATTGCGGCGCAAGTCGGATGTGATGCTGCTAGCCTTATTGGAGCTATCGATCATCATATGCGCAAAGCTTTAATGGAAAATGTCGTTCCTGTCTCTTTTCACGATCCCAATATTTTAGAAGAGAATCCAGAACATGATAAGTAATGCTTCGCCCTCATCCTCTGGTGCTGGGCTCTTTTTTTGCTATGCGAATGAAGGACGCCATCCTGACCCGCCTTATACTGTTTCTAAGTGGGCTGATAAAAATCGTTATTTAAGCACAGTTACGAGTGCAGAGCCTGGATTATGGAGAACTATACGCACCCCTTATTTGCGCGAAATCATGGATAATCTTTCTGTTTATGATCCGACTGAAACAACGGTTGTGATGAAGGGGGCTCAGGTTGGAATGTCGGAAGCAGCGTTGAACTTTTGTGGTTATGCCATTCATCATAGTCCAGGACCGGCACTGTATGTGATGCCGACAGTTGAGACCGCTAAGAAACTGTCAAAGTCTCGTCTTGATCCGATGATTTCAGCTAGCCCTGCTTTAAGTGAACGCATTGCCCCTGCTCGTACACGAGACAGTGGAAATACAATGTTTTCAAAGGAATTTTATGGGGGAACATTGATGATTACCGGAGCGAATAGTGCTGCTGGATTGCGTTCTTCTCCTATTCGCTATTTGGTTTTGGATGAAGTCGATGCTTATCCATTGAATGTGGATAACGAAGGCGATCCTGTAACAATTGCTGAAAAGCGAACCTCTGCTTTTATTCAACGTAAAATTTTTAAATTGTCCACACCAACCCACCGTGACACAAGCCGTATTGCCAAAGATTTCGTGCTTGGTGATCAAAGATATTACAACGTCCCTTGTGATGTGTGTGGTACGCTACAGCCGATTATTTGGTCACAAATCAAGTGGCCAAAAGGCGCCCCCGACAAAGCTGTTTTTGTTTGTGCGCATTGTGGTCATGAACATGCCGAACATCGCAAGGCGACCTTAATGGCAGAAGAAAACGGTGCTTGCTGGATCGCAACACAGGAGTCAAGTAAGCCTCGTCTGCGTTCTTACCATATTTCAGCGCTTTATTCGCCATGGCTGACTTGGGGCGATTGTGCGCGCGAATTTTTAAGAGCCAAAGAAGACCCTGCTCTTTTGCAGGTTTTTATTAATACAGTGCTTGGAGAACCTTGGGAAGATAGAACGGGAGAGGTCATCGATACTGATAGCCTCTATGCAAAACGCGAAGATTATCCTTTGGCACCAGAACAAGCCGTCGTGTTGACAGCGGGCATTGATGTGCAAAATGACCGCTTGGAACTTGAAGTGGTGGGATGGGGACGCGGCGAAGAAAGCTGGCATATTGATTATCACGTCATTCCTGGAGATCCCTCTTCTTTTGAAGTATGGGACCAGCTGGATGAATATCTTACAAGACGCTGGCCACATCCAGGTTACAAAGATGGTATCAGGATAACGGCTGCTTGTATTGATACCGGTGGTGGAAACACACAGGCTGTTTACAACTATGTGCGCCCCCGTGAGGGACGACGTATCTGGGGGATTAAGGGACAAGCGGGATGGCGTGCAGTATGGCCGCGCCGTCCAAGTAGAAACAACAAAGGACAGATTAATCTCTATATTGTTGGTGTTGATGCAGCAAAAGATATTATCACGGCACGGTTTAAAAAATCCGGTCCTGAAGCATCGGGTGCTGGTGCAACGCATTTTCACAAAAACCTTGATCGAGAATATTTTGACCAGCTGACCGCTGAAAGAAAAGTCATCAAATATTTTAAAGGCTTTAAGCGCATTGAATGGCAAAAAAGCGAAAAGGCAAGAAACGAGGCTTTGGATTGTAGGGTCTATGCTTATGCGGCTTTACAAGGTCTGATTTCGGCAGGAATAAACCTTAATCGAGAAGTCGATATCTTAGAAGAGCGTTTGGAAAAACTTAAAATTGAAGGCTCTTTAGAGCAGCCAATATCAGAACGTCCACCCTCTCCTGCTCCAAGAAGAGCTCAGACAGCACAGCCTCAAAAGAAGCAATCCAGAACAATAATAAATCCTTATATGCGAGGGGATTGGAGGTAATTTGTGGATGAAACTTTAGGACAATTTAACAGAAAAATTGAGAGACTTGAAAGTTTAAAAAAACGGCGCGAGCAAATTGAAGAGGCTCTTTATTCAGGTGCACAATCAGTACGCCATGGCGATAAGCAAGTAAGCAACCGTTCTGTTGAGGAACTTCGCAGAGCGCTTGAGATGCTGAACACACAAATAGCCGCCCTTGAAGGACGCAAGCATTCACGCGTTTTCTATTTTAATATATCACGAGGCTATTAATGGCTGGCTTTTTGAATAAAATTACGGGATTTTTTACAATTTCTCGTCAACACAGTCCTCATTTTGAAGCAGCAAGCAAAAGCCGTCGCATGGGTGGTTTTGATCCTGCAAAAAAACACATCAATAAAGCGATTGAAGAATGCGGTGAAACCATTGTTGCCCGTTCAAGATGGCTTTATGACAATGAATCTCTTTATGGTTCTGCAACAGAAGAATGGGTATCCGCGGCTGTTAGCGATGGAATTAAGCCATATCCTCGTATTGAAGGCTTTCAAGAAGAAAAGAAAAAGCTTTTAGATTTATGGTGGCAATGGGCTGATGAGGCAGATTATGATGAAGATGCTAATTTTTATGGTCTGCAAGCAACGATTGCACGAGAAGTCTTTTTAACCGGCGAATGCTTTGTAAGACTACACTATGTCGACCTTTATGGACGCTCTGGTGTGCCGCTTCAATTGCAAGTTTATCCAACCGAAATGCTGGATTTAACTTACAATGGACCGGCTGAAATTAAAGGCAATTACATCCGCATGGGAATTGAATTCAATGCCAGTGGTAAACGTGTTGCTTATCATTTTTGGGAACATCATCCCTATGATGATTGCCCTGAAAATACAGCATTTAAGAGCCAAGAGCGCGTACGCATATCCGTGCCTGCTGAAATGGTCATTCATATCAAAGAGCGCCGTATTGCCGGACAATTGCGCGGTTCTCCTAAAATAACACGCTGTATGACAAAGATCTTTCAACTCGAGTCCTATGATGATGCAGAGCTTGACCGAAAAAGGACAGCTGCTCTTTTCGCGGCGTTTGTCAAGGACAATTCACCAAACGTCGAAAAATTATCCGATAATCGTGATAAAAACAACGTTGAAGAAGAATACGAAGCACCTGTCATTGCGCCCGGTGCATCTCTTTATTTAGGAGAGAATAAAGAGGTTACATTCTCAAATCCTGTTGAGGTTGGAGGTTCTTATGAAGCCTTTCAATTTCGCAATATCTTGAAAATTTGTGCAGCACTTAATATGCCTTATGCCGTTGTGACAGGGGATGTTACGCGGGGGAATTTTTCCAATGTGCGCACTTCCATCATTCAGTTTAGACGTCACGTCAAACAATGGCGCGAACATATCATTGCCTTTCAGTTTAATCGCATTGTTTGGGAGCGCTTTGTGGAAATGGCAGTACTTGCTGAATGCGTCAATTTGCCAGAGTGGGAAGAAAATCCCTTGCCATGGCTTCAATGTGAAAGCTTTGCACCGCCCCTTGAAATGATCGATCCAAACAAGGATATCTCAGCGGAAAAAGAAGAAATTCGCGCAGGCTTGAAAACACGACGCATAGCACTTGCCGAGCGCGGCTTTGATATCGACAGCATTCATGCCGAACTTGAGGAAGAGCACACAGACGCTCGTGCGCGCGGCTTATCTTTTGACACGGATATGGCAGCGCCTTCTGGTAGCAATCAAGTGATTGATACCGCAGATTCAGAACCTTCTGACACTTATGAAAGCAACCAAGGCAATGAGGCACATACAAATGGCTAATAATCTCGACATGCCGTTTTTAGTATCACGGCTTTTTGGTGTTCCTCATATGCTTGCCTCGACAAAGCTTGATGTTATTCTCAATGCTCTTGCACCGCGTCTTTTTGAGGGAGAAAAGTTTCCAATCGGGGCATTTGAAAAAGGGAATACGGCGGCTTTCAGACCCCCTGAAACTTATGTAGTGCGAAACAATGTTGCCATCCTACCAGTTCATGGCACGCTTGTGCGCCGCAGTGCATGGCTTGGTTCTCTCTCAGGATTAACCTCTTATGAAGGTTTAAGCGCTTCTTTTCGTGAAGCTATGGCACAACCTGATGTTCGCGCTGTTTTACTTGATATTGACAGCGGTGGGGGAGAAGCTGGCGGTGTGTTTGATTTGGTTGAAGAGTTTCAAACACTCTCAAAACAATACGACAAGCCAATTTGGGCACATGCCAATGAGTTTGCCTGTTCAGCGGCTTATGCCATTGCTTGCTCTGCCTCTCAAATATGGGTTGCTCGCACAGGGGTTGTGGGCTCAATTGGTGTCGTTTGTGCCCATCTTGACCAATCCCGGGCAGATGAGAAACATGGGCTTAAATGGACCTTTGTCTTTGAAGGTGATCACAAGGTTCATGGCAATCCTCACGAACCCTTAGCCGATACAGCACAAATAAAAATGCAAGCAGATTGCGCCCTGCTCTATGAGATGTTTGTCGATTTGGTGGTGCAAAACAGACGCTTAAGTGCTGATGCAATTCGCGATACAAAAGCAGAAACTTTTATAGGCACCCAAGCTCTCACGCTTGGATTAGCAGATGCACAAGGGACCCTTGCGCAAGCTTTGGAAGCCTTAACGGATTCCATATCACAAAACCCAACATCAACAACAAAAGAAGGACAAAATACATGGCACGCACACAATACCGCGCTGAAGAAGATGATGATGAAAAGATCGTCGACATCATCAACGACGAGGAAGAAGACGAAGACAATAGCGACATCGACAAAAACGCTGAAGTCTTTGACGACGAAGAAAACGAAGATGAGGATGAAGACAATGAGGACAAGCGCAAAGATATGAAAGCCGTGCTTGAAAAAGAAAGAAAACGCGCGCAAATACTAACGACACTTGAAAGGCAAGCAAAGCACCTAGGCGTTTCTTTTGATGCCGCAAAAGCTATTCAAAAAGGTATGAGCATTGAGAAAGCACGCCAGTGTGTGTTGACGGCTGCTACCTCTCAAAGCGCGTCTTTAAAGGTATCGCCTTATGTTCCTCATGCTGATGGAGAGAGCAAGGCAAAGATTCATGCAAAATGGGAAGCAGCTTGGAGGGCCGTGAAATGAATATTATTTATGAAGACGTACGCAATGGCGCTTATCTTGGTCCATACGACCCTGACATGTCAAACGAAGAAGTAATATTTGCATCAGGAGCATTTATTGAAGCGGGAACTGTCATGGGACAGATAACCGCATCAGAAAAATATATCCCCCTTAATCCAGCAGCATCAGATGGCAGTCAAACACCGGCAGGGATTTCTTTTGCCACTATTGACGCAACAGACGCAGATCAACGCGCCGTGATTACAGCACGCTTATGCACTGTAAAAGCTTCTGAACTTCTATGGCCAGATGCCATCACAGATGAGCAAAAGAAAGAAGCCATTCAGTCTTTAGAAGACAAAAACAACATTCTATTGCGATAGGAGAATGCACACATGGATATGAATTTTTTTAAACATGATGCTTTCTCAAGCATCACAATGATGAAAGCCATCGAAAACTATGAGTTTCAACCTGGTCTTGTGAGCTCTCTTAATCTTTTTGAGGAAGTTGAAACAAGCACCACAGTGGTTGGGATTGAACGGCGTGATAATACATTTTCGCTTATTCAAACCAGTGAACGCGGGGCACCTTTAGAAGAAGGTGATAGAGATGGTCGTAATCTCCGGTTTTTCAAAACAACAAGGATTGCCAAAAGTGATACAGTGAAATCAGAAGAAATCCAAAACCGGCGTGAATTTGGCACAGAAGATCAGTTAGAAACAGCAATGAAATATATTGCCAGAAAACAAAAGAAACTGATTTCTGAAATCGAATTGACATGGGAGAATATGCAACTCGGCGCTGTTCAAGGTGTTGTCCTTGATGCTGATGGCTCGGTAATTGTCGATTGGTACAAAGAATGGGAAATTACACCACCAAAGCCCATTGACTTTAAACTGAATAATGAAACCACCAATGTTGCTGACAATGTTGACCAAGTCATTATGAGGATGATTGAGGCTTCAAAAGGAGCATTTTCTGATCGTTCACGGATTATTGGTCTTTGTGGAAATGAATTCTTTTCCAAGTTGAAAAACCATAAAACAATTCGTGAGACCTATTTAAATACAGCCTTAGCACAGACACTCAATAGCGCAGGAGGTGTTGCAACACCAAGTGCTCGTGGCTCGGGGAGCTTTGGTAGTTTTGACTTTGCTGGTATCACTTTCATTAATTACCGAAGTATTCACAACTATAATGTGAGTGCGAAGGCTGGAACAAAGCGCGCCATAGGAATTAAACCTAATGAATGTCAATTCTTTCCTGTTGATGCACCTGGTGTATTCCAAAAAACCTTTGCTCCTGGTGAAAGCTTGGATTTTGCCAACACGGTTGGAAAACCTCTCTACACGATGCTAATCGTCGACCACGACCGTAATGCATGGATAAAACCGGAGGTCTACAGCTATCCGCTTTACATCTGCACACGTCCTGAAATGCTGTTTAAAGCAGTGATTGGAGCAAAATAACATGCGATGGCATGGGCTGCTAAACCAAATGGTTAAAGATGTGCGCAACACTTTTGGTCAGCCCATCATCTATACGCGAAAGGACAACCAGCAATCTTTTCGTATCACAGCGATTTACGGAATTAAGCATTCAGAATCGGACGCTGGTGGCAGAATCCCCACAACAATTCCAAGAAAGGAACTTGATCTTTGCATCAATGATATTGGAGGCTTACCACCAAAACCTCAAGATAGCGTTGTGATCATCTCTCCTGAAAACACTGAAGACGCCTCTCAAGAATACTTCATTATCATAGATGTCCAAGCTTCAGAATCCGGTATGTATAAACTTATCTTACGTAACGAATCTCCACCTAACAAGCAGTTTTGATTATGTTTCTAAGGAGAAGAAGGGGAATAAACTATCCCCTTCTGTGTTTTTATCACTTACTTATTGGAATACGCCAAGCCTTTCGCCCATAGTGTTTCGCGTAAAGTTTTTGACCTGTATAAGGACATCTACGCCATATTCGAAAAATATGAATTTTATTTTTGTTATCCATCAGATAACTTTCTCGGTGAATTGACCTAGACAAGAGACATTCACAATGATACAATTTCTCTACTGCTACAGGTTGCATTTTGCTGTTTCCTGTCTGGTTTTACGTCAGCAAACCTTAGCCTGACGTAAACTCTTTTGGGTTTGAGTTGCAGCTCAAACCCTTTTTATTCCGATTTAATGTTTTCATTCTAACCTTTGCTGCTTTTAATGAAACTTTATAGCACTTAGCAACCTCTTCTGGAGTCTTAAATTTTGGCATACCTGAACGTGGCATTAAAAGTTCAGCGGCAAACTGATCAGCTTGTCGTTCTGAACTGCGATAAGCAGGTATTTCATGGGAATCGATTACGCGTTGTAAGGGTACATTTGTATGTAAAAAGAGATGAGCAAATTCATGAGCAACTGTAAATCTTGCACGACCATTACCATCGTACGCATCTCTATAAATATCTTCTCTTAAAATGATGAACTTACCTTGCGGATCAGTTAAACCACCTACATTTCCAAGTTCTTTCTTATCTGCGATACGTAAATGAAAATTTAGCTTCATATCAGGCAAAATGGATTCAATAAACTCCATCACCGGAAAATACTGGTCATCTGATAATTGTAATTCTCTTCGAAATAAATCAGCTAAATAACTAATTTTGTTCCAACTATGAGGAGGAACCTCGTAATCAGTGCTTTTATACACCTTCTATTTACCTTCTTTTTCTTTTATCTGTTTCATTAGTTTTTTCATTTTTTCTACATCTTCTGAAGAAATGTTATCTATAACTCTAGCAAACATACCAACAAGTTCACCTTTGGATGAATTAGAAGACTTTATTGTAAAACTCTTACGGCAAGCATCAGCCTCTTTTCTTAAGAGTGAAGCCATATCCTGATCTAAAGCGTACAACTTGATGATTTTTTCTTCCATACCAACGGGTACAGATTTTTTGCCAATCTCGACAGAAGATAAAAACGCTACAGATATACCTAATTTATCAGCCATATCCAAAAGACGTTCTGCATGATCAATACGGAGTTTTCGTAAGGCTTTGCCAAATGATGTAAGCATCTAAATAGAACTCAAAAGGATTTATAATTAATCTTAATAAGTTGAATATATTTTATATATAGGTATAAATCAACTACTTTTTTACAATAATTACAGATTGCCAATAAATGACATTAACAAAATAAAAAATGTAATATTACTTATTGACATCATAATAGTAATATCTATACAGTCGGATCAGGTGCCTAACAAACACCTTAAAACCATAAGCGGATTGGTTGCCGAAATAATCAGTCTTCTATACATTAAAGACTTTGACTCATTATATGCTACATGCGTATAATAATATCTGTCGGGTGTGGTTGCGCTATACAATACCCTTACGGGGAAAGTGTAACGACGGACTTATGGCCGTGTTTGTTAGCGCCCGGCACTCTTTTTGAGTGTCATTAACAAACATCTAACCATAAGGAATTCATAATGAACACACTTATAGAAATTAGAGAACAGGTTATTGATCAGGAAACTGTTCAAACTGTTAACGCTCGTGATTTGCATGCGTTTTTGGAAATTACATCAAAGTTTGCAGACTGGATTAAAAATCGCATTAAAGAATGTAAGTTTCGGGAAAGTATAGACTTTATAACGCTTTCTAAAAATTTAGAAAACGGTGGAAAAGTAAAAGAATACCACATTACATTAGACATGGCTAAACACCTTTCGATGATAGAGCGTAATGACAAAGGGCACCAAGCTAGAGAATACTTCATCGAATGTGAAAAGATTGCAAAGCAAGTAGCAACACCACAGATAGACTACTCAAGTCCTCAAGCAATGATAGGTTTCTTGAACCACCTACAAAGTCAAATCGAGCAAAAGGATAACACCATTGCCGAATTAGCACCAAAAGCAGAAGCACTTGATGGTTTAAAACGCTCCGATGGGCTGTTCGGTTTGATAGAAGCTGCAAAGATGTTGGAAGTACGGCCAAAGGAGTTAACTAATTATCTCCGTAAGAATGATTGGGTGTATCGGCGAGCTCCAAGTGGTCCTTTGTTACCTTATCAGGATAAGATAAAGAAAGGATTCATGGATTGTCCTGCCATCACCATTCAAAGACCGGATGGAACAGATAAGGTACTCCCTTCAACAAAAATTACACCAAAAGGATTAGCTTGTTTGAGAGAACAAATCCACGGAGGTGTACAATGAACACCAGTGTCGATTTTTTGTGCGATTTGTGGATAGCATTGTTTCAGTTTTCTCATGATGAAAATATTAACGAAAAAGAATGTACTGCTTTGGTTGACATCATGAGTCTGATAGAAAAGGTTTTGATTGTAAAACTTCAAGATGAAGTACCAAATATACTTAAAATCTTGACAGTTCTAACAGATTTTGGAGATTCAGAACTACCGCATAGCATGGATTCTTTGTTGCGAGCCTATGCTCCTACTTTGGAGAACCCGATTGTAAAAGTAGCTTAGACCTACAATATAATTTTATCTCCTCGTCTTTTAGTAGACGTGGAGGTGGTTAAGAGGCTTCTTTAGGTAAGAACTCAAAATGAACGGAGATGATTAAACCCTACATTCAAATTTATTGATTTTGGCAAATTCGTCTGCTTTTTCAGTTTGTAATACACTAACGTCGTAAGCAGCTTGCATATTAAGCCAAAATTCAGCAGTAGTATCAAAAAAATAGGCTAATCTTAGTGCTGTATCGGGAGTGACTGGACTGTTTTCAGCAACAATCCGTTCTATCCTCGTGCGTGGAACATTCAGTGCTTTTGCAAGAGCATAAGCAGAGAGAGCATATTCTTTTAAATATTCTTCCCGTAAAATTTCTCCAGGGTGTATTGCTATATAATTTCTCATCTCGACCTCCTACAGATCAATGATAATCTACGATTTCAACTTCATAGGCGCCATTAGAACGCCATTCAAAACAAATACGAAACTGGTCATTAATACGAATAGAATATTGACCTTTACGCTCTCCTTTCAATGCCTCTAGACGATTTCCCGGAGGACTGCGCAAATCCTTGAGATCAACAGCTTTATCAAGCATAAACAATTTTCTTTGAGCTATACGCACTAGAATTGAAGGAAAGCCTCTGGGCGGATTGCCTTCTAGAAGATCTTTACACCGCTTATCAGCAAAAGATTCAATCACCAAATCACCTTTATTCGCTCTTTTATGTATCATAACACGATACCAAACCAAAGAAAAGGATAAATGTTAAATAACAGGAGCCCCCATGCATCCGCGAGAAACGATTAGGGAAAGTTTTGTTGCGTTGATCAAAGCAGCAAAAACAGCTGCTGGTGACAATGTTTTTAATATGCGTGATTTCAACTTTTCCGTTGAGAAAATGCCGACCATTAATATTTCAACACAAGGTGAAACAATTGAAGATGGCTATGATTATGGAGTAAGGCGGCGCATTTTAACAGTAGATGTTGAATGTTATGATACACGAGAAGATGGAGCGCGTTTTGTTGATCAACTAGCATGGGAAGTGGAGGAGGTTTTCTACGCCAATCCCAATCTCAACAACACAGTTGAGACATGCCGCCTGCAAAATATTGCTTTTGCCTTTGGAGATAATGGCGCCCTAGCACTCCATGGTGCAATTTTAACCTTTGAAGTCACTTACATGACAAATATCCCCAACATGGATGAAGACGAAGGCAGTGTAACAGCAAGACTCGTTGAACCTTTTCTAGGTTTTGAACCAGAGACAGGCGTTGGAAACGAAGATAAATACATAAAGATTGAGGAACCTCATGTTAGAGCGACGCAATAAAGAAATCACAGATCTAAAGAGACGTGTGGCCAATATGGTTGTGGTAGGTAAGATTAGCCATGTCGACTATAAAAACGCACGCTATCGGGTTAAAAGTGGTAATCTTGTCAGTGACTGGATTCCAGACACACAAGCCCGCGCCGGTAAAACACGCTCTTATGAAGGACGCGATGTTGGAGAGCAAGTGGTTGTTCTCTCGTCATCAGGGGATTTATCACAAGGTGTGATTGTTGGCTCCATTCATACAGATGCTAATCAAGCAGCCGATAACGGCAGCATTCACCGAACTATATATCCTGATGGAACCAGCCTTGAATATGATGATAAACAAAACAGCTATAGCATTCACATCAAGTCAGGTGGAAAGTTTATCCTGACCATCGCTGATGGCGTGTCACTAAAAAGTGAAGGTGGCGAATTAGAGCTTACCGCGCCGGATGGCATAAAGATTGTTTCAGAAAGCGATATAAGTTTAAACGCAAAAGGCAACATTTCTTTGAAGGCAGATAGTGGCGTTTCACTGCATTCGAATGATAGTATTTCTTTTCATTCTGGGAATAATATTTCCATTAATTCAAGTAACTTACAGCATAATGGCACCAATATTGGAAATAGCCATGTTCATGGTGGTGTTTCCCCTGGTGGCTCCATGACAGGAGGTCCAAATTGAACAGTGGAATGGACCGCACAACAGGAAAATCCCTATCCGGTATCGATCATTTGCGTCAGTCGATTATTGATATCTTGTCAACACGCATTGGCACGCGGGTCATGCGACGTGATTATGGTTCACGTGTTGCGGAATTGATTGATGCGCCATCCAATAATGCCTTTGCCGTTGCTCTTTATGCCGCCGTTGCTGAAGCTTTAGACAAGTGGGAACCACGTTTTAAACTGAAAAAAATCGATTTTAAAAGAGTTGAAGATGGAAAAATATCCTTGTCCTTTGCGGGCGTCTACTTGCCATCAGGCAAGCCCATTACCATGGAAGGAGTACTGATACAATGAAGAACCTTTCCAATCCCGAAATCATCTCAGAACTTTCCTTTGAAGAAATCCGCGCAGCAAACATTGAACATTTAAAAGAGCTTTTGCCAGGATACATTCTCCTTGAAAGTGATCCAGCAGTCAAAGTCATTGAAGCTTTTAGCTACCGAGAACTGCTTTTAAGGCAGCGTATTAATGAAGCAGCACGCAATAATATTCTTGATTTCGCAACCGGTGAATCTCTTGATTCTTTGGGAAACTGGCATGGCATTGCCCGCATGGAGGATGAAAGCGATGAGAGGTATCGTGAACGTATTCGACTTCATACCCGTGGTGGCAAAACGAGCGGAACAGAACCTTATTACAAGCTTATAGCTATGTCAGCGGATAACCGTGTTAAGGATGCGATTATTTATCGCAAAGGCAAAGATCCAACTATCTACGTTGCTCTTTTTGGCAAAAATGAAGAAGGAACAGCTTCTGAAGATCTCATACAAACAGTCTCACAAGCACTTCACAGAAAAAATATCATCATGACCAATGATACAATTATTGTTCACGCTGCTGTCAAAAAAGTAGTGGATTTGGAAGCAGATGTTTGGCTGTTACCAGAAACATCTTTGAAAATTCTCATGCAAATGGAAGAAAATTTAAGAGCAGCATGGAAAAAAGAACAAGCCATTGGTCGTGAATTAAGTCTCTCGTGGTGGATTTCAAAACTAATGATTGCTGGTGTCCAGAAAGTAAGTGCCATTGCACCAACACAAGACAGTGCAGTTTGTGATGAAGAAGTTTTAGCAATTGGAAAAATCATCTTAAACTTCAAAGGTCGTGCACGCTAATGGTTGGCTCTTTACTCCCAACCAATGCAACAGAATTTGAAAAACGCCTCGCTGCGGCATGTGATTTTCATCAAGATATGGATAGTTCTATTTTGTGGATTTCACAGACAAAATTGATCACACGCCCTCCCCGTTTTTTGCCCTGGTTGATTGAAGAATACGGACTTGGAGAGCTTACACCTTATGTTCCAAACCTTTATGATTTAATTGATCAAGGGCTTCAATGGCAGCGAGTACGTGGCTCCCTTGCGGCAATAGAGATGGGGCTTGAATGGCTAGGGATTTCGGCACGTTTTACGCCAGCCTGGACAAGGCAGATATGGTGGAATTCTTTTCAACTCTACTTTGATCAATTGCCTGAACGGAAAAGCCTTGAAGCCATTGAAGCAATCACAGACCTTTCCAAAAGTTTGCGCTCTGATTTTCGCCGTGGTGTTTATGGTTATGACGTTGAGGCAGCCGAGTGCAATATGTCGCGCCTTGATAACAGCATGTTGGAGTATGAGAGCGGTGTTCGCTTAACAGCTGGAGGCACTTTGTTTTCCTTTGAGCGCACAACAGAAATTAATCACACGCTGGAAGAAGAAGAAGGCAGGCTTATTGGCAATTGGATAGATGATGTGGATGAAGAATTAAGCTTCGACCAAATTGATTATCCATGGGACATGGCAAACTTTCCGTGGTGTTCGGTTAAAAAACATGAACGCGATATACTGATGGCAGAGTGGTTTCATGGCCGTACGCTTTATCTCGTATTAAGAGACACTCAAAATGCCGTGATTGGCATTCGCAGATGCTATGCTGTAGCGCCTGTCGAACAGGATTTGGATGGTGTGTACAGCCATTCAGGCGGCAGATTCCAGCTCTCCCCGATGGGCACGGCGCTTTTTCTGGCAGCACGCACAGACTTTCACGATGTTGATGGAAAACAAGCAGCATTTGTTTCCATTCTCGTTCATGCTTCTCCAAAACAAGACGTCCCTCTTGGCAAGCTTTGGTGTGACGCCAATGAACTGAATGATGGTGTGGAGATCCTCAAAACAGCCGTTAACATTCCGTTGCGCGCTGATGTTCGCGAACAATTCAAGATTTTATTGAGGTTTTAACATGAAACATGAAAGTGGCTTGCCGTTTGCAATTAACAGATCTATCGGCAAAGATGAACAACAAAGCGTTGTATTTTATGGACAACGCCCTTTTCTGCAAAGTGGTGAGTTGAATGAAGTTCAAACCATCATAAGAGGTCGTCACAATCGTTTAGGGCGCCTTGTTGCCAAAGAAGGAGACCGTGTTGAACGAGCAGATGCGTTTGTCAACAAAGATACACAAACAGTGACTTTAACCGACGGTAAGATTTTTATAGCCGGTGATATTTTCCCTATTTCACCAACCGTTCTCAACAATGTTTCCATGATTGGACGCGTAGAAATCGGTGTGAAACTGCAAAAAAGCTGGAATACCCATGAGGATGATCCGGAGCTCTTGGGGCAAATTCCAGGGACCTTAGCAGAAGGAGAGCCCGGTGCCGCCCGTGAGATTGCAAAGCTTGTTTGGGCTCTGAAAGATGATGGGCAGCAAGGAACGTTTTTTCCTGTCTACATTTTGCAAGATGGTGTTCTCATTGATCAAAAATCACCCTCACTACTTGAACCGGCCATGCAAGCCATTGCCACTTATGACCGTGCCCATGGGCATTATATTGTGAGTGGATGCCGTGTGAGCGCTTTAGGACCAAACAACGGTTGCCAAATCTTTAGCATTCAAGAAGGGGAAGCCAATATTAATGGCTTTAAACGTAAGCGCTTAGCGGCTTTGCGGCATGAAGAACCAGAAGATTTTTCGACAAGCGTTGTTCCTAGCGAAACGCATATTTTCGCACCTCAAAAAGGAAAAACAAGCTTTACTTTTAAACCATATTATTCTCCTATTGCCGATATTCAGTCTCTTTTGTTAACAAAAGAAAAGACCGTTAACATCACTCGCGGTGCGGTTGCCGCAGGGCGGGATGGTGTTCCTGATAAAAGCATCACCTCTTTCATCAAAGTCGTTCAAGGAAGCAAGGAATTTAAAGAAGACACAGATTTTAAGAAAACAGGAGATACCATTGATTGGGCTCCCATGGGAGATGAACCTGCTCCGGGGAGCACCTACAAAGTGACTTATCGTTACCGTGCACCAATAACCGCTGATAAGGTAACAGCACAGGAAATTACCGTCTCAGATGGTGCTGATAACGGTGATATTATCGTCAGTTACACTTATAAATTGCCACGCATTGACCGTATAGGACTGAATGCAGGAGGCGATGTGGTTTATATCAAGGGCATTTCGGCAGACCAACCCATGGCACCAAGTGTTCCTGATGATGTGTTATCCCTTGCAACCGTTCGCAACAATTGGCTTGAAGCGCCGCTTGTTGTCAATGATGGGACACGCGTAGCACCGTATGACGAGATGTGGCGTTATTTTCAACGAGTGCTTTCGCTTGACCGGTTGATGCAGTTAGAACGCATCAAAAGCAATGTCGACTCTAAAGAACCTGTTGCCAAAAAAGGAATGTTTGCAGATCCATTTCTAGATGACAGTTATAGAGATGAAGGCTTTAAACAAACCGGCGCTGTAGGCAATGGCATTTTACAACTTGCCATTGACCCAATATTCTATACTGCCGATTTGCAATCTCCTGTCACCCTTGACTGGACAAATGAAGTCATTATTGCGCAAGAGTTGACAACGGCTTGCGAAAAAATCAATCCTTATCAAAACTTTTCTCCTTTGCCTGGAAGAGTCACTCTTGCCCCTGCAACAGACTTTTGGCATGAACAGCGCACCGATTGGCTCTCAAGTGTGACCAATCAACTCAATATGGGTCAGAACCGTGGGAGAAGCATCCGTAAGACAGAAATCAGTGATGATTTGGTGCATGCGACCCAAGAGCAAATCGACTTTTTAAGACAAATTACATTGAACTTTAAGATTGAAGGTTTTGCTAAAGGAGAAATCTTAGAAAGCCTTACCTTTGATGGTGTTAATGTCTTGCCAAGTAGCCACCTTGTTGCCGACACCAAAGGTATGCTCGAAGGAACTTTTACCATTCCTAAAAACATTACCGCTGGCACAAAAAATGTTATCGCACAGGGCAAAGGGGGCACAATTGCAACAGGTCTTTTTACTGGACAAGGTGTGATTGATGTGAAAGTGATGCGGCGCACCACCACAGTAAAAATATGGACAAAAGTGGACCCACAAGCACAAGTCTTTACACCCGATGAAACACGACAAATCACAGGGATTGATTTCCATCTTTGTAAAATTGGCAACCCCTCTCATGATTTAATGATCGATTTAGTCACCACTGAAAACGGCTATCCTACCACCGATATTCAAGCCCAAACATCCTATTCCATGAAAGGTGCAAAAACCGGATGGGCAAAAGCGCACTATGATGTCCCCTTATTAATTCCCGATGATCGTCTGACCGCTTTTGTCATTAAAACTGATGATGGTGACCATTCTGTCTCACTGGCCAAACTTGGTGATTTTGATGCAGAGAGCCAAAGATATGTCTCAAGTCATCCGTATGTGACGGGTCCACGCTTTTCTTCTGTCAACGCACAAAGCTGGACAGCCCATCAAGATGAAGCCTTAGCATTTCGAGTGTTAGCAGCCCGCTACACACAAACAGAAAAAACCGTTCCTTTAGGTGAGTTTGATCTTGTTGACTGCTCTGATTTGCAAATACGTGCAGCCATTGAATTGCCTTCAAGTGAGTGTTCTGTCATCTTTGAAATTGAACGCAACAACGGCACAGTTTATCAACTACTGCCGTTTCAATTGCTTAATCTTACTGAATATATCAGTGAAAAAGTTCACCTCCGCGCTATTCTCAAAGGCACAGAAAAGCTTTCACCCGTGTTATTTGCTCCTGTTCAATTGATTGCAGGAAAAGTTCATAAAGAAGCAACCTATATCACCAGGGCTTTTGCCTTTGGTGAAAAATCGAGGCTTACCAGCTATATCAAAACCTTTTTGCCTGGTGGTTCATCCTTTACACTGGAGATGCAACTGGATGATGGTTCTTTTAGCCGTTTGGAACTAGATGAAACAGAACAGTTATCGGAACCTCTTTGGACAGAGCGCAAATTTATCAGTGATGATAAATCAGCACAACAAGCACGCCTTAAACTCACACTCACTGGTGGACCTGCAGCACGGTCCATGGTGTGTGATTTTGGTGCCGGCATATTATGATGGGAGAATAAGCATGACCAAAACCAAAAAACTCGACATGGAATTGCCAAAGGAAGGACGCTTTATCAGTTCTGAATTCCCAATTTTACGTGAAAACTTAAGAAAAATTGATCAAGCCATTGCCGATGTTGAGGAAAAGATAGACGAAAAAGCACCTTTAAAGCATATGCATAGCATAGGTGATGTTACAGATCTTGAAGCAACTCTTAAAGGTAAAATGGCAGCTGATAAAACCTTCTCATTTGCTGATTTAAGCGATATCGAGGGTGCTAAGGACGCGGCTAACAATTATGTGCTCTACAAATCAAGCAATAATAATTTTACCTTTGGTAGTGCAATATCATTGTTAGGTGCGCATCAACATAAAACAGAAGATATCATAGGACTTGACGACTTTAGAGCCAAAATCAACGAAGATCTCACAAGCTATGGACGTTTAACACAAGCCAATGAATGGCAAAGCTATAACAAATTTAACAGCAAAGTGACTATGAGTGGTGATGTGGAACTCACTGGCAATTCCTCGCTTAGCCTCACCCATAACGGTGAAGTGGTTACAAGTTTAAGCACAACGGAAAGCAAGCTTAAAGGACCGCTTAAAATCGACGGTGAAGCTGTTTATACGAAAAGTGAAATTGATAAATTGATGGCTTTATTCACCAAAAAAGCTGTCGAAATCCTCATGACAGAAAGCGGTACCATTCCATTGCCCGAAGGTGTCACTGATGACACAGAAATTGAAATATGGGCATGGGGCGGCGGGAATGCTGGTTCTTCTGATGGTCGCGGTGGCACTGGTGGTTGTTGTACATACGTAAGAACAAGGAAAAAATTTCTTGGTAAGAATTCGGTCAAGATTGGAAGAGGAGGAAAAGCTATCGGTGAGATATACGGTACTTCCACAGAAATTGGTTCACTTATTACTGCTTATGGTGGAAAAGGTCGCCCCCAACGAGGTGGCATTAACGGTGTTGATGGATCCACTGGTAATTCAACAAATAAGTATGGTGATAATGGCGGTAAAGGCGGTGATGGTGGCTTTGGTGGTAATGGCGGTAAAGGCGGTCGTGGCGGTGATAGCGGTAATGGCTATCGTGGCGGTTTGGGCGGTGATGGCGGTCGTGGCGGTGATAGTATTTACGGCTGCGGAGGGTATGGCGGTAATGGTGGTAATGGCGGTAATGGTGGTCGTGGCGGTAAAGGCGGTCATGGTGGCTTTGGTGGTCGTGGCGGTGATAGTATTTACGGCTGCGGAGGGTATGGCGGTAATGGTGGTAATGGCGGTAATGGTGATCGTGGCGGTGAAGGTGGTGATGGTGGAAACAGTGTTTATGGCGGCGGCGGCGGCGGTGGTGTTGGTGAAATTTTTGGCGGTGGTGATGGTGGAAACAGTGTTTATGGCGGCGGCGGTGGCGGTGGTGTTGGTGTTGGCGGTAATAGCGGTGGTGATGGTGGAAACAGTATGTGGGGTGGTCATGGTGGTAAAGGCACTTCAGTTTCTAAAGAGAGTAAAGCACTTTATGGCGGCGGCGGCGGTGGTTATTTCCCAGGAAAAGATGCAACATCCTCATCTAGTGGCGATGGCGGAGATGGAGCTATCTTGTTGAAATTTTTTATATAGGAGCACTTCATGGAATATGCAGTTGTTGAAAATGGTGTGGTAACAAATATTATCGTAGCCTCAGAAAATTATGTTCATGACTTTGATGGTGAAGCAATTCGGTCAAAGGAAGCACAAATTGGCTGGATTTACAAAGACGGGCAATTTTTCCCGCCTGTTGTTGATGAAAGCACAAAACAGCTCTCATCTACTGAAATGGCAGAAACAGACGCACCTGTAGAGCCTGTAAAAGAACCACAAGAGAAAGATAATCAAGTCTAGGCTATTAGGCTTGTATGATTTTTTTCTTTAAAGCCCCTGCTTTAAACATGTTCGTCGCCATTTAAAATATCATCTAAACCACGATCTAAGTCGTCTAATATATTTTGCGGTGCATTTGCATAAACAAAAGATTGTACACTAGAATGGGATTTTATTAATTCATGATATAAATCAACAGGAAGCATAATGATTTTCTCACGACCTCGCTTTGTTAAAGCTACAGGTTTAGACATAGCCTCATCTAAAATATCGCCAGCACCACGGTTTACATCCGTAAAACTATATTTTTTCATATGCACATCCTATCTTTAATGTATCATACATATTATACGTATAATACGTATTATGTAAAGATATTTTACGGCATTAACCACCTCCACGTCTACTAAAAGACGAGGAGATAAAATTATGTTGTAGGTCTAAGCTACTTTTACAATCGGGTTTTGCAAAGTAGGAGCATAAGCTCGCAACAAAGAATCCATGCTATGCGGTAGTTCTGAATCTCCAAAATCTGTTAGAACTGTCAAGATTTTAAGTATATTTGGTACTTCATCTTGAAGTTTTAAAATCAAAACCTTTTCTACCAGACTCATGATGTCAACCAAAGCAGTACATTCTTTTTCGTTAATATTTTCATCATTAGAAAACCGAAACAACGCCATCCATAAATCGCATAAGAAGTCGACACTGATGTTCATTGTACACCTCCGTGGATTTGTTCTCTCAAACAAGCCAATCCTTTTGGTGTGATTTTTGTTGAAGGGAGTATCTTATCTGTTCCATCCGGTCTTTGAATGGTGATGGCAGGGCAATCCATGAATCCTTTCTTTATCTTATCCTGATAAGGTAATAAAGGACCACTTGGAGCACGGCGATACACCCAATCATTCTTACGGAGGTAATCCGTTAACTCCTTTGGCCGTACTTCTAACATCTTTGCAGCTTCTATCAAACCGAATAAACCATCAGAACGCTTTAAACCTTCCAAAGCTTCTGCCTTGGGAGTTAATTCTGCAATAACATGATCTTTCTGCTCAATTTGGCTTTGTAGATGTGTCAAAAAGCCAATCATTGCTTCTGGACTTGAATAATCGATCTGTGGTGTTGTAGCCTGCCTTTCCAATTCTTGCCAACGGTCAATGATTTTAGCTCGTAAGGCAGTGCTGTAACCAGAAACAAGAATTAAACATTCTCGCTTAGGAAGGTGATAACAAGGGCGGTTTTCACCTTTTGCATCAACGTAAGTACCAATAAAATCAACCTCCTCAAATTTGAGGGCGTTAAGTTCTTCAAGCGTTTTCTTGATGTCACGCATAACATTGTCATGCCTTTTATCACATAATTCAGCAATTTCAATGCTAGACATAGTTTGAGTAGCAGCTCCACTAGGGCTGCTTCCTTTAATTTCTATAAGTGTGTTCATAAGAACTCCTAGTTGTTAGATGTTTTTCATTGACACTCTAAGGAGAGTGCCGGGCGCTGAAAAACACGGCAACTAGCCCGTCGTTATGCTTTCCCTGTGAAGGTATTTTATAGCATAACCACACCCGACAAAATCATTATATGCATCTAACATACAATGAGTCAAAGCTTTTAATATGCGGAAAATTAGTTATTTCGGCAACTAATCCGCTAGTTGTTTTAAGGTGTTTTTCAAGCACCTGATTCGATTATTCATATTGCTGTAATAATGTCAAGTGGTAATGTAATGTTTTTATAAAAGTAATCCGTTAACTCCTTTGGCCGTACTTCCAACATCTTTGCAGCTTCTATCAAACCGAACAAACCATCAGAACGTTTTAAGCCTTCCAAAGCTTCTGCTTTCGGTTTGAGTGTACTCACCTCATTTCTTAAGTCTTCTAATTGATTGATACTCTCTAAAAGGAGTTGCTTAATCGTAAGAGGATTTTCCAAAGCATTGGCAAGATCTACTTGTGGTGCGGCTACTTGTTTTTCCAGTTCTTGCCAACGGTCAATGATTTTAGCTCGTAAGGCAGTGCTGTAACCTGAAACAAGAATTAAACATTCACGCTTGGGTAAGTTATAACAAGGGCGGCTTTCACCTTTTGCATCAACGTAAGTACCAATAAAATCAACCGGCTCAAATTTGAGCTCGTTAAATATTTGCTTGATATCACGCATAACATTCTTATGCTGTTTACTGCACACTTCCGCAATTTCAATGCTAGACATAGTCCGAACTGTTGCATTGTTAGCAACACTTTCTGTAATTTCTATGAGACTGTTCATAAAGAACTCCTTATCGTTAGACGTTTTTGATTGACACCCAATAAAAGAGTGCCGGGTGCTCAAAAACACGGCGATAAGTCCGTCGTTACACTTTTCCCGCAAAGGTATTGTATAGTGTAACCACACCCGACAAAATCACTATATGCTACAAAGCATGTAATGAGTCAAAGTTTTTAAATTTCGGCGGGAAGCGATTATTTCGGTAATCTATCCGCTTATCGTTCGGTGTTTTTGAAGCACCTGATTCGATTATTCATATTGTCACTGCATTGTCAAGTGGCAATGTAATGTTTTTATAAAAGTAATCCGTTAACTCCTTTGGTCGTACCTCTAACATCTTTGCAGCTTCTATCAAACCGAACAAACCATCAGAGCGTTTTAAGCCTTCCAAAGCTTCTGCTTTCGGTTTGAGTGTACTCACCTCATTTCTTAAGTCTTCTAATTGATTGATACTCTCTAAAAGGAGTTGCTTAATCGTAAGAGGATTTTCCAAAGCATTAGCAAGATCCATTTGTGGTGTTGCTACTTGTTTTGCAAGCTTTTCACACTCAATAAAGTATAAACGCGCTTCTCTACCTTTCTTATTATTCTCAACCATTGAGAGCTCTTTCGCCATGTCTAAAGTGATGTGATATTCTGTACTTGGACGACCGCCTTTAGGTTTTACTAAATTTTTAGTAAAACTCACAAAGTCCTTATTTTCTAGGAAACCATATTCTTTAATACGATTAATAATCCAATCGTTAAAACGAGATGTTACCTTCAAAAACGTATGCAATTCACGGGCATTAACGGTTTGAACAGTTTCCTGATCAATGATTTGTTCCGATATTGGAATAAGAGTATTCATAATGGATCCTTGTTGTTAGACGTTTTTCATTGACACCCAAAAAGAGTGCCGGGTGCTGAAAAACACGGCAACAAGCCCGTCGTTATGCCTTTCCCCCGAAAGGGTATTGTATAGCGTAACCACACCCGACAAAGCTATTATATGCGTGTAACATATAATGAGTCAAAGTCTTTAATGTACAGAAGACTGATTATTTCGGTAACCAATCCGCTTGTTGTTTTAAGGTGTTTTTCAAGCACCTTTGTATGAATCTAACGATTTTGAATATTTTGTCAAGTCGTTCTCAAAAGCGGCTTTTTACCTCTCATTTTTCACATTCACTTCATTAGCCACTATTTTAAAGGAGCATAAAATGGCAACAGGTTTTCTACACGGTGTTGAAGTTGTCGAGGTTGACGACGGCACCCGCCCCCTTCGCGCGGTTCAATCGGCAGTTATTGGAATTGTTGGCACAGCGCCCGATGCAGATGAACAAGTCTTTCCTCTTAATACACCAGTTTTGATAGCAGGCTCTCTTTCACAAGCAGCAAAACTAGATAAAACAGGTAAACAACGCGGCACTTTACCCAATGCTCTTGATCTTATTTTCAAGCAAGTTGGAGCAATTGTTGTTGTCATCCGTGTGAAAGAAGGTGACAGTGAAAACGCAACACTCACCAATATTCTAGGCGGTGTGAACGAAAATGGCGCCTATGAAGGTGTTCATGCTTTCATTGGAGCACAATCTATTGTGGGACAAACACCACGTATTCTAATTGCTCCAGGCTTTACACATCAACGCCAATCCAGTGTGAGTATTGAAGAAAATAGAACTGGTGCGATAGCTAAAGCCGAAATCAGTACCACTTCTAATCCTGTAGCGGCAGAACTCATTGGCATTGCGGAACGTTTGCGCGCAATTGTGGTGATTGATGCACCAAACACAACAGATGAAGCGGCTCTTAGCACAGCGAAGGATTTTGATTCAAAACGCGCCATTCTTATTGATCCATTTGTAAAAGTTAATCGTAATGGCAAAATCGTAAAACAGCCAGCAAGTGCAGCGATTGCTGGTGTCATTGCTAAAACTGATTTTACGCATGGCTTTTGGCATTCACCTTCAAACAAAGTAATCAATGGCATTGTAGGAATTTCCCGCCCGATTGATTTTTCCATTGGTGATAGATCCAGCCGTGCCAACCTTCTTAACGAACAAAACATCACAACAATTATCCGCGAAAACGGTTATCGTCTTTGGGGAAATCGTACCCTTTCAAGCGATACAAAATTTGCTTTCTTATCGGTGGTGAGAACTGCTGATATGATCAATGACGCTATTTTGCGCGGGCATCTATGGGCAGTTGATCGTAACATCAAAAGGACATACCTGAACGATGTAAGTGAAAGCGTCAACGCTTATTTACGTGATTTAAAAGCGCAAGGCGCCATTCTTGGTGGGCGCTGTACACCAGATCTAGAGCTTAACACAACAAGCGCCATTCAAGACGGCCGAGTCTATTTCAATGTGGAATTCACACCAACCACACCAGCAGAACACATCACGTTCCGCTCACAAATCATCAATGATTACCTAGAGGAGATTTTTTAATGGCCATACCCGTTTTACCAAGAGTTTTGAAATATTTTAATATTTTTGTCGACGGCATTCCCTATCAAGCAAAATGTGAGAGCGTCACCCTGCCAAACTTAAGCTTGATTGTAGACAACTATCGTGGCGGTGGCATGGATAGCGCCATTGAAGTTGATCTTGGTCTTGAAACACTTACACTTACCATGACCATTTCTGATTGTTCTCCAGAATTAATGACACTGTTAGGACGCACAGATGTTGACATCTCATTGCGCAGTTCAATGCAAGCACAAGGCACGCCCGCAGAAGGTGTTATCATTACCATGAGAGGACTTTGCAAAGGCTTTGAAATGGCAGAATGGCAACCAGGGAGCAAAGCAACATCCACAGCTACCTTCACATTGCAGTATTTTAAATATGTCCAGAAGGACGTTGAAATTGTTGAGATAGACGTTCTCAACTTGATTAGAAAATTCAATGGTATCAATCAATTAGCAGACCATAAAGAAAACTTAGGATTATAAAAATGACTATACAAAAAAGTATTACACACAAATTACTTATTCCTGTGACCTTTGAAGGAAAAGAACACACCGAAATTACCTTACAACGTCCCAAAACAAAAGATGTGCAAGCCATTGATAAGAAAGAAGGTATTGAACAAACAATTGCTATGATTGCACGCCTTTCCGGATGGCCACATGAAGCGATTGAAGAACTGGATATTAATGACTTGTCGAGCATTGGAGAGATTTTGGAGTCTTTTATCAAGCGGCGGGACACCTCGACTGGGAAACCGCCGCTAAACTCATAGCCGATATCGCCATTGTGTTCCATTGGTCACTTTCAGACATGATGGAAATGGAACTGCAAGAACTAATATTCTGGCGAAAACAAGCAGCAGAAAGGTATAAGACAAAATGAGTGAAAAAGTTGCCGATGCAAAGGTTAAGCTGTCCCTTGAAGACAAACTCACCGCACCTCTTAAACATCTTCAAAAAAAATTCGATACATTGTCAAAAACACTCTCACATAGATTGAGTATTCCGCGCTTTTCTGCTGCTGTAAAAAACATGACAACGAGCCTTCATGGCGTTCAAAGTGCTCTTGGTACAGCTGCAAACCGTGCTTCAGTCTTTACTGGTGCTTTAGGGCTTGCAGGTGGTGGTCTTGTGGCCAGTCTAACTGCTGTTACTATGAAAACCATGCATATGGGCGATAGTCTATACCATGCATCACGCCATTTAGGGATGAGTGTTACATCGCTTCAATTATGGGGTGATGCGGCCGATAATTCAGGATATTCTGCCGAACTCTTTCAACAATCCCTAGCCACTTTAAATAGGCGTTCAGCACAAGCATATGCTGGACAAAAAAGAGGTATTATGGGCTTTGAGGCACTTGGTATTTCGGTCAAAAACGCTTCTGGAAAACTCAAATCAAACTCTGTCTTACTGGAAGAAATTACCGACAAGATGAGTAAGATGAAAAATCAAGCGCAAAGACAGCACATTGCTGCTCTGCTGTTTGGTGGTGACGGCAAGGAAATGGCAGCCATGCTTGCGCAAGGGATGGAGCCAATCAAAGAACTGTTTGCAAAAGCACAAAAAGGAAAATGGCTAATAGGAGCCGACGTCGCACGCTATGCAGCAGATTTAAGTGATAAGCTTGGTGCCTTTAAGAAAAAAATAGGCGGTATCGCGAGCTTTATTGGAGCACGCTTCATGCCAGTGATCAATGATATGATTGACGGTTTTTCAAAGTTGATTGATGAAAACCGTGACCTCATCCAAACAACAGTTGCTGGATGGGCTAGAAGTGTAAAAAAAGTCTTTAATGATTTACTGAACCCTACCTCTGATTTGAGAAAAAGCATCAGTGATCTCACAGAGAGGATTAAAGGCTGGTTTCGCTGGCTAGAGCCTTTGATTGGTGAAATAACCGTCTTTAAGGTAGGTCTTGTAGCCGTTGGTTCATTCATTTTTGGACCACTCATTGCCGCATTAGCCGCAGCGGGAGCAGCGTTCGTCACGCTTGGCTATGCAATCATGACAACACCTATCGGCTGGATACTTGGTGGTATTACAGCTCTTGTTGCTACTGGATATCTACTCTACAAAAACTGGGATACAGTTATAAGCTTCATAAGCAAGTTATTGGATTCTTTTGCTAGCTTATGCAGTAACGTTTTTGATCAACTCTTCACTCTTTTTAAAAACTTTTCACCACTCACTTGGATAGCAAAAGAAATTAATGAACTCATTAAATGGTTGCTTGGCGTCGATTTAATGGAGGCAGGAGCCAACCTGATTAACGGTCTTTGGGAAGGTATCAAAAGAAAATGGGATGATTTGTATAACGAATTTGGCAATATGATGAATGGACTAACCAGTTGGATGCCAAACTGGATGAAAGAAAAGCTAGGCTTTAATGTTTCAATCAACAAAACTTCAACTCAAACTATTAAAACCTTTACCGATGAAACCAATGCTCGTGCAAAAAGAATGCTTGATACAGCAATGGTCCCCTACTCTCCATCTGGAAGAAGCAAAAGCAGTTCCAATACAGGCGTAGTTGAAACAGGACAAATGCAGGCTAAAACTGTAAAGGTTGAATCTTTCAAGGTTCCAGAACCAATCACAGTTCATAAGCCGGTAGAAATAGACGCCCGCGTGATGATTTCAAATTTAAATATTTCCGTTCCCAATGGTTTAAAAGACGAAATCCGCGCCGCCGTAAATCAAGCCCTTGAACACTATGCCAAACAACAGCGCTTCGCTATAGCTTCTAGTCTTTCGGATTAATCATCATGATGCTAGCTTTAGGTGGTTTTATCTTTTCCATTGAAACAGCAGCCTATCAAGTCCTCGATATGACCTATGACATTCCATGGGTTGAACAAGGGCGGTTGGGACGTAAAGCAGCGCTTCAATTGCCAGCTGCTGCAAATGCTGCGTTTTCTTTAAAAGGTATCGTTTATCCAGATTTCAAAGGCGGTCATGGACAAATAGAACATTTACGGCAAATGGCGCATAATGGTCCTCACATCCTTGTGACCGGTCAAGGCAAAATTTTAGGTAAGTTTGTCATCCTTTCTGTAGAGGAAAAACAAAGTGTTTTTCATTATAATGGCACACCAAAAAAACAAGAATTTACGATAAAGTTGAGAGAATATGGTGAAGACCTATGAGTGACCTTTATATGACTAAAGATGGCGATATGGTGGATGCCATTTGCTGGAAATACTATGCCAAAGGTCAACAAGCGCTTGCTGTTGAACGCGTTTACGCGGCTAATTTTGGTCTTGCAGACTATGGTCCAATTTTAAAAGCAGGTATCACTATACTCCTACCATCCCTCCCCTATCCTAAAGCCACACCTGTGATCAGAATTTGGGGCAACAAACAATGAGACCTTTTTGCACAGTGAAGGCAAATGGAGAGGATATTACACGCATACTTATGGACTATGTTTTGTCGATTGAAATTACCGATGAAGCAGAAGACAAAAGCGACCGCATCACCATAGAGCTTGATGATCGTGCGCGTGAGTGCGATAATGGCTTTCTTGACATACCTCTCATTGGAACAATCATTTCTATAACTCTTGGTTATGAAGGTGGTAAAAACCGTGATATGGGAGCCTATCTAATTGATGAAATCTCTGTAAGCAGCCCACCACAAACCTTAAGTGTTACAGGTCGCGCCGCCTCCATGAACACATCTTATAGAACACCTAAAAGCCAATCCTATCACCAGCAAACTTTAGGCAACATTATTCAAGAGATAGCACAGCGCAATGGCTATACACCAAAAGTTGATCCTGCTCTTGCAAAAATTGTTGTGCGTCACATTGATCAAACAACAGAAAGCGATATGGCTTTTGCCACACGCCTTGCAGAAGAATATGATGCAGTAGCAAAGCCTGTTGATGGTAAATTAGTGCTTGCCAAACGAGGTGAAGGCAAAGCTATAACCGGTGAAACCATCCCTGTTGTTATCATCCATGAGAAACATTGCACCTCTTGGGATTTTAAATACAGTTCACGGGATGAAGCCGGTATGGCTAATGGCTTAAAGACAGATGCGGGGGATGATCAAAAGGCTGCTGCCAACGCACGAGAAGCCGAAGAAATCGATGAAGGAGAAGATGTTATTCATATGGATGAAAATGGCGCCGACGATTTGCCTGAAGTAGAGACAGCAGCAGAAACACCTGAAAAGCAAGAAGAAGAAAAAAAAGGAGGTGTCCTTGCAGCCTATCACGATATCCGCACTGGTGAAAAAAAGGAAGTCAAGGTTGGTAAAGAACCTTTTCATGAACTCAAATATACCTACCATAACCAATCAGAAGCTGTTGCGGCCATTGCTGCTTATCGCAATAAATCATCTCGTGGAAAATCTTCTTTTTCGTGTGATATCGGCGGTAATCCCTTTGTACAAGCAGAAGCAAAGCTTATTCAAGAGCCCCCTTTTCGTCCCTATATTCCAACAGAATGGCGTATCAAAAGTGTTAAACATAAACTTGATAAGACAGGAGGCTACATAACAAAAATAGACTGCGAACTTTTTGATAAAGCACAAGAAGATACCGCTAGAAACGTTGCAAACACAAAACCAGACAAGGATGATATCCTTGATCCAAACGCTCAACCAGACGCATGTGATGAAAGCGATGGCGTCATCCATATGGATGAGGAAGATACATGAATAAAGCTATCTTATCTAATGATGATAAAAAGCATATTCCTATCCGAAAAAGAAATCCAATTTTTATTTCACTATTCCTAAAAACACAGCCAAACAACGTTCAATCTCTAGCATTTCCTTTTCTTTAAGAGAGCCAAAAATGGAACTCATTTTATCACACCTTACAGTCATAATCTTATCAATCATTACTTGCGAAGGTTTTTGTAAGCCATTTTTGGTGTTTGGCTGAATCGTAATGCGGAGTAATGGCGCATCAACAAGTGTACTTGTAATTGGTAAAACCGTCATGCTGGTATGTTCACTAAATTGATTAGCTTGAATAATCAATGCAGGTCTTGGTTTACCAAAATCACCTTGTATCGCTATTGTTACCAGAGAACCACGCATCATTCTGTCCAACCATCAACATCCATTAAAGATTGATCCATAAACAACTGTATAGATGTATCAGCTTTATCCATTTTTGCTACTAAGCGACATTGGCGGCGACACTCTTCTGCAAAATTTGGCTGGCGCGTATCTGGAACCCAAATTTGCATTAAGCGCAATCCTGCTTTTCTTTGTGCGTTGCGATGTTTTTGAACACGTTCATTAACATGCATTGTACCCATAATAAAATCTCCTTTTGTTTCATGTAACGTATAACACAGAATAAAGTTACATGAAACGAGATTTTTAATAAAATGCAATAATTACAATTTTTAAGATATCACTTAACCTCACCTTATGTGGAGCTTTTCTATAAGGAAAAACACGCCGTTCCGATCTTTAAGGTGGGCTTTAACAGGAAAATAGCAAACTCAGATTAAACGTGTGGAATGGGTCGTTCAAGAGGTTGTACAGCCAAGCGAAGCCCCATAGTACGCAGCAAAACATTTAAATTACGGAGCTCTGGATTACCCTTTTCTGAAAGTGTCCGGTAAAGTTGTGTTGGATTTAGATTGGCTGCTTTAGCGACAGCTTGAACACCACCATAAGCTTTTGCCATCTGACGAAGTGTTATAAGCAATTCACCTTGGTCACCATCTGCTAAGATGGCATCAAGGGTAGCTGCTGCCAACTCAGGGTCTTCATGAAATATTTCTGCCATCGCATCATCATGGTTACGGTCTTTCATTCTTGCACTCCTTTAATCTTCACGGTTTTGCCAATCGCGCCAGCAAGCACATGCGCGAGTGATATCAGTGTCTTGTGTTTTTTTGCTACCACCGCATAATAACAATAATACGGTTTTTCCAGATTGGGCATAATAAACTCGGTAACCAGGACCAATATTAATACGCAGTTCATAGACACCATCACGAAGCGGCTTAAAGTCACCAAAGTTTCCTTGCTCTAAACGATTAAGACGGCGAATAATTACAGTTTTAGCCTGCACATCACGCAGCTTTCGCAGCCAATCAGATATCAAGTCTTTGCCATCAGAGGTAAGGTAGTGACGTATTTCAAACATAATATATATTCGTTTATAAACGAATATATGTCAAGGAGGAAAGAATTTTATTTTTAGATTTTCACTCAGCCTCATCTTGTGTGGGGCTTTTTTATGGAGAGGCATATGCGAAAAATATCATCAGAAGGACTTGCACTTATCAAACAATGGGAAGGTTTGCGTTTGAACGCCTATAAAGATGCCATTGGTGTGTGGACAATCGGTTATGGACACACCAACGCTGCTGGAGAACCTTTTGTTTACGAAGGCATGACAATCACTGAAAAGCAAGCAGAAAAACTTCTTTGCCGAGACTTAAGACAATTTGAGAATGCCGTTGAACGCGCTGTTATAGTTTCCTTAACAAATGAACAATTCGCGGCATTAGTGTCCTTTTGCTATAATGTAGGAACAGTAGCTTTTTGCAATTCTACACTGTTAAAAAAGCTTAACAAAGGTGAATATGAAGCGGTGCCATCCGAATTACAGAAATGGACAAAAGCTGGAGGCAAACGTTTGAACGGTCTCGTACACCGGCGTGCAGCAGAAGCAGGCTTATGGGCTAAAGGAGCTTATGTTTCTTCTAATTATCAAACAGTAGAAGCACAAGAACCAACAAAAATTTTAAAAGCAGAAGTTCTTGCTCCGATCATAGCTTCTGTTTCAGGACTTGCAGAATTGTTAGAAGGGAGCGGTTCTGTGCAATATGTTTTAGCAACGATTATAGTTTTTGCGTCCTGTCTGGGATTAGTATTGGTTGCTAAGCGCTTACGAGAGCAAGGTTTATGATCTTGTGGGGAAAAAGATATTTTGTGGGAGTAATGGCGGTTTTAACCGCCTTTTTTGTAGCCTTAGTGAAGGCTTTTCGTTTGGGCAAAAAGACTGAACGGCAAAAACAAACAGAGACCATTGTCAAGAGAGCAATAACACGGCTGGAAATAGAAAATGAAGTTAATAAGAAAAGTGATGCCGATGTGCGTGCTGCTCTTTCTGAGTGGGTGCGGGACAAATAAATATGTTTCTTCTTGTATTGGTTGGTTCCCTATTTATTTAAGCCGGCAAGATCTGAACACCATCAGTTCGCATTTAGCAAGAGAGATCTTAAAGCATAACAAACAAGGTGAGTACTTGTGTGGATGGAAACATGGTTAGAAAAAGAAATGCTTCAGGAAATCATCATGACCTATAAAAGCGTAAAGGTGATGTTGCGTTATACGAAATTGGATTGTACTTATTATACTCTTATTAGTGCTTGATTTTTCACGCATCCTAGATTCATATTGTCATAAACGCAATTCAGAATGTGAACCAAGCCGTAAAAGTTCTAATGTTTCGTCATCAGGCTTTCGATAGATCAAAACCAAATCTGGTTTGATATGGCAATCACGACAGTTTCGCCATTGACCTGTTAGTGCGTGATCTCTCCACTGCATTTTTAAGAGTTTGTTTTCCGCTAACAATTTGATCACAAGCAGCAAATCTGTCTCTAATGTATCAGCATATCTTCCCCTACTTTCACGTTTAAGATCACGCCGAAAAGACTTAGTATAAACAATTTCCCGCATAGCTAACTAGAATCACTTTGCAGATTTACATACTTCAGCTTTATCATCACGAATCATGGCACGCAAACCATTCAATGACGTACGTTCAACACGCCCCATCTCTGCATCTTCAATAGCTTGCAATGTTTCCGGATTGGGTTGAAATAGATCAAGCGGCAATGCTCTATCTCTAGCAATGCGGGTCATAAACATACGTACTGCATCTGATACAGTTAAGCCCGTGGATTTGATAACTGCGCTTGCAATTTCCTGAATTTCATCAGGTATGCGTGCTTGAATTTTACCCATTTGCTTAAATCTCCTATTTATTTGTACTACAATGTACTACATTTAAACTCATGTCAAGAGATTTATCTCATAAACCATCTCCCCGCTTTTAAAACGAGGAGATAAAATTATGTTTTAAAGTTAAGCAGCTTTCACGATAGATTTTGCTAGAACCTGTTTTGCTTCTTTAATGAGGGCTTTATATTTTCTATTTTCTTCATCGACTCTAAAAGCATCAAGAAGATGCATATGAATTGGACCTAAAAGATACAAAACTTTTTCACCAGGTTTCATACCTTCCCAATAACTTGGCAAATCAAAGCGTGTATCATTATTATAATCGGTCTGTGTTTGCCTCTCAAGTTCTATCCAACGGTCAATGATCTTAGAACGCAATACTGTACTGTATCCAGAAACTAAGATAAGACACTCGCGTTTAGGGAGGTTATAGCAAGGACGGCTTTCACCTTTTTTATCAAGATAACTGCCACTAAAATCAACCAATCCAAATTTGGAGCCGTTAAGTTCCTCAAGCATTTTCTTGATATCACGCATAATATGAGCGTGCTGCTTACCACACAACTTTGCAATTTCAAGGCTAGTCATTGTTAATGTGGTTTGAGTGTTTGCTAAATCGTTCATTGTGAACTCCTTGGTAATAGATGTTTTTGATTGACACTCGATGAAAGAGTGCCGGGTGCTCAAAAACACGGTACCAAGTCCGTCGTTACACTTTTCCCATAACAGGGTATTTTATAGCGCAACCACACCCGACGAGATCATTATATGCGTATAACATACAATGAGTCAAAGCCTTTACAATGTGCGGAAAATAAACTATCTCGGTAGCTCGTCCGCTTGGTATTTAAGGTGTTTTTGAAGCACCTGATTCGAAGATACACATTACAGAAATAATGTCAAGTCGCTCCCGATATAAAAGACGCCCATTGTTCTAAGAGGACATGTCGTTGTTCCAAAAAATCCGTTCGCATGTAAGCCTTTGTCACTGAATTACCAACTGAATGTGCAAGAACAGTTTCAGCAATCTCAAACGGTGTTGACGTTGTTTCTGCTATCCAATCCCGTAAGCTTGAACGAAAACCATGTGGACGATAAGTCAAACCGCAAAGTGTCATATATTTTGCCATGGTAGCATCTGAAATCGGTTTGCCTTTAAGACCAGAAAAGAGAAAACCATCCTTTTCAAACGGGAGAGTTTTTTCAATAACTCTCAAAGCCTTATCACTCAGTGGCACGCGAAAGTCTGAAACTTTCCCTACAATACCTTTCATGTTTTCTTTTGGTATCGTCCATATATTTTTGTCAATTTGTTCAAGGCGAAAATAGCGCAATGGATATGACCGTGCTCCTGTCAAAATCAATAACTTCAGTGCTAAATTTGAAAGGATCTTATCATCCAAGCTTTGATAAAATGCCGGAACCTCTTGCCATGGCATAGCAGGAATATTTGTTGATGTCGCACATGGTTTTCCTAAAAGCGCGCGTGCCTTCATACAAGCTTGTAGATCAACATCTAAACCAAGAGCCGCTGCATATTTCAAGCAAATATTGATACGGTTAAGTGCTTTTCGCGCTGTATCTGCTTTTTCATGCCAAAGAGGTGCAAGAACATTGCGAATGATATTGGCTGTTAATTTCTCTATAGGTAATTTGCCTATGTGTGGAATAACGTGCAACTCTAGTGGAGAAAACCAGCGGCCGTTTTTACCTTCATTTTTCAACTCTGCTTTTTTGCTTTCAAAAGTCGCTTTTGCAATTTCTTGGAAGATATTGCTTTGCTGTTTTAAAATAGCCTGTTCTCGAAAGACAATAGGATCATTGCCTTCTCTGAGAATTTCACTATAATATCTTGCAAGTTCACGTGCTTCTTTTAAAGAAAGCTTTGCCACTGGACCAAGACCCATTTCACGGCGCTTATTGTGATGCGTATAGCGAAAAAACCAAGAGCGTGTATTATCTTTTCGAACATTCAACCACAGTCCCGCCCCGTCACAATATTTTCCTTGTGGAGAGGACTTTACAAGTAATGCTGATAACCGATGAATAGCCCTCACTTAATGTCCCCTCTCGTCCACCTTTTCACACATTGACCGTCCACCTTTTTGGGTCCACCTTTTAGACCACCTTTAATTTCTGATTTGAGATTTTCTCTTTAATTCTTAATTTTTTTATTGGAACATAAAAAATTATGGACATCAATAGGTCCTTGCGCTTCTTTATATAATTTGATTCTGGCTAATAAAGCCCCCTCTGCCTCTTTTGGGCACCATACGCTTTTCATTTATATAATACATTGATTTTATTAAATTTTAAGGAAAAATAGGATTTCACATTGTCCTTCGACAAAACACACTATACATTGTGATTTCTTGAAAGAAGTATTGCGCCTTAGATTATTAAAATGGAAATAGACACAAGTATTTTAAATAAATACTTTCCTCCCCCCCTCATGAATATAAAAAATATGTAAGATTTTACATTTTTATCAGAAGACGGCACCCATTATTCCTAATTTACCAGATTGGTGTTTTCTATGTGCCGATACGTGGACATTTTCTCTGTCTTGGTTAGGAATTTTCACTCCTTTTTCACTATGCTCTTGTCTAACAACACTTACGTAATTATCAATTTCTTTTAAAAGATCGGAATCATTTTCAAGATGATACTCTTCTTTTAATCGAACCTTCAAACATTTCACAATATGATCCATATAACGTTTATCTCCATCACTATCACCAAGAGCTAAACTTCTATGTATCATATCTAGATCCATGTCTAATACTTTAGGATTTCCAGAAATACGTTTTAATAAACTCTCAATTTTTTTCCGACTTTCGACAGAGCTATTTTT
>NZ_JAMCOF010000011.1:46867-52011 GCF_023500045.1 Bartonella bilalgolemi
CATCACTATCACCAAGAGCTAAACTTCTATGTATCATATCTAGATCCATGTCTAATACTTTAGGATTTCCAGAAATACGTTTTAATAAACTCTCAATTTTTTTCCGACTTTCGACAGAGCTATTTTTTGTACTGTCTGCCACAACTTCTTTCTCAAATGTGGAATTAGGAATTGAGTTTCTTCTCATGTATTTTCTCTAACCTTCAATAAATTATATAAGCCTATTCATCATTTTAACGATAAAAATATCAAATCTGAATTTAAAAACTTTTTTTATTATGATCAATATGTTTTTTATGAATCTTAGTTACCTTATTTTTAAACCATCTTTTCACCCACACAAGTATTTGCCTTGTTTGTTATGCTTTAAGATTCGTTAAGAAATCAACCATCATTCCCCATTTTATTGCCTGTATTCTCAGCGGCTTTAATCACAGCCTCCTCCAATAATACACGTCATTTTATTCGAAACACCTTTGACACGTCCTATTCCTACTTTGAGAGGTATACGTTGAGTTGTTATTTGGGGAGTCTGAGTCATATTGCTGATGTCATAAATACTCACTCCAAATATTAAAAAAAAAAAACCTGCAAACGCGAAGCATACAGAATAAATACACTCTATTTTAGATACAATACAACTAAGTACAGTAATATTATTAAACACTAAATAAAGCACACTATTAACATCAATACAAAAAACTAATATTGTGTTTGTATCTCAATCTACACCCTGTAAGCAAAGCTAACTGTTCATAATTGTATTAACTAAACGAATCTATTATGTAATAGAAAAAAAGGGGGGAGAATGTAATGATACACATCACCAAATTTATAGTTTTATTATCTGTCTTAATACTATTTGGATGTACTAATGTAGATAATCTAGATCAATATGATACACTCTACGAAAAGTACGTGAGCAAAAAATACGAAGATTCTGAACACTTCGAAAAGATGCAAAAAGCATCAGCATATATATACTCCCGTGGTTATGATAACTTCTTTTCAAGATTTCATCTAGTACGCCATCGTCATATACTTATGACTTTGTGTGGACGCTACGCAAACTTATTACAAGGTGATTATAATAAAGAGATGGCATGGGCAAATTTGCCGACACACATACATACACTACGTCATAACTATAATTGGAAAGAAGATATTTTCGTTTTGGCGCAAAATACATCCAATGATCTTACAAACCCAATGTTTAAGCACGCAAAAAAATTCCTTACTTCTCCTAATGGCATGAACCCAAAAACACAAATGGCAGATCTCATATCTACAATAGATGCAGCAATTACTCTACCCTCTTATAGCGAACTAATCAAAAAGGTGCCACAATTTTGTACAGACATTCAAAGAGTATATAATATAATGGGATCCCTTTAGTATCATTTAGATAGATGCATAAAGAAATTAAGTAAGAAATATCGGTAGTTTTGAGAGTATTTCATTGATAATCACAGAAAGAACTGTTTCTAATCCTTTTCCATGACATACTCCTATATCGAAAGCGTACATAGTCGATCACAACATACAACTCCTATTATAGGTAATCTTGTTCCTGCCAATGAGACAGTAAAATTTATTATTCTAGCAAAGCTTCCTTCCCCCTTGTAATGAATAAAACGACTAATATTTTTGTAATTATGATTTTCTCTTAAGAGATCACACAATTTAATGCTTTCGGTGATACAATCAGCATGGGAGGCATTCCTTTTTGCTCATAGCCCAAAGCTACATCAAGCGATACGAACTAAATTTCATCCCGCTTTATCACAAAAGTTCTCGACTAACAGGCTGAGCATTAAACTATTCTATATCCCCATTAGCAAAATCTGCTGAAGAATCACATTGAGCTAGCAATTCATCAAGAGTGGTGCAAAAAAACACCTGTAGTCTCACAATCAAGAGCCCATTATCAATAGTTAAGCCAACTTTAATATTTTCCGCAGAGTAAAAAACATCAAGCAATGCAAGCGATATAGAGAACGTAACTGACCGTTAAACTTGTTATAAATTTGTTGTATACATAAAATACACTTTCTAAACCTTATATACTAAAAACCACTATTCTATAGCTTCTTACCTTTTGCAAAAAATATTTTTGAAGAACATTCAGAGCAATATGCATTGAATTGACAAGAGGCTTCTCTTGGAAATGAAACATTTATTTGTGAGAAAATCAAAAAAAGTTTTAGCAATTTATTTCGTGAAGCATACAATGCAGAAAGTATTTAAAATTAGCTCACGGATTGAGTAAATTAGCAGAAATATGTGCTGCTAACGTTGGTGTTACAGTTTCGCAAATGAAAGCAATCTTTAGTAGATAGAAGATAGCATGGCATCGCTCTACACTCAAACAACTGATAGAATACAACTGGCAATAGAAGCTATCAAAAATTAAGGGTAGGATAAAAGAAACAGAGTAAAATCAATAGAAACAAAAATCTCTAACTTTCATAAATTAACCTATTGATTTTTTGATCTCTGGCGGAGAGAGAGGGATTCGAACCCTCGATATGGTTTCCCATATACACGCGTTCCAGGCGTGCGCCTTCAACCACTCGGCCACCTCTCCAAAGGCTTACACTATACCTAGAGAGAAATAACGTGCAAGCTTAAATCCTATATATATTGACATCTCGCTTATTTTGCTGTTTCTGCTCCAGGAATAACTGAAACATAAGAACGGTTACTTGCTTTTTTGCGAAAAGAAACTATTCCATTTGAAAGAGCAAAAAGAGTGTGATCTTTTCCAATACCAACATTATCACCAGGATGCCAACGTGTACCACGCTGACGAATAATGATATTTCCCGCAACAACGGCTTCACCACCAAATTTTTTAACGCCAAGACGCTTTGATTCCGAATCACGACCATTGCGCGAAGATCCCCCTGCTTTTTTATGTGCCATAACTGTTTTCCTTTAATTCTTTTCACCTTTTGATGTCTCAGAAACTACCTTTTTTGACGTGGCCTTTTTTTCAGTAGTTTTTTTAGCAGTTTTGCTAAGAGAAGCAGAAACTTTTGTTTCTTTTGATGCTTTTACTTTGTTATTAACCGACTTTTCAGTTAATTTTTTAGTTGCTTTTTGTATTTTTGAAGCATCATCTGAAACTTCTAAAATACGCAACGTTGTCAATTCTTGGCGATGACCACGAGTACGCTTTGAATTTTGACGACGACGTTTTTTGAATGAGATAACTTTACGTGCACGCCCCTGCTCTACAATTTCAGCAGTAACTACAGCGCCCGCAACAAGAGGTGTGCCAACAGTTACATTATTTTCTTCATGGAGCATCAATATATTATTTAACTCAATGATACTCCCCACATCACCAATAATTTTTTCGACTTTTATGACCTGGTTTTCAGTAACACGGTACTGCTTCCCACCAGTTTTAATGACTGCGAACATTTTTTATCCTTTCGTTCGATCCAGCTCTTATTTTACTTTATCAACAGAGAAAACAGGCTGCTTTTTATCAGTCTTAATGGTTTAAAAGGTATAGAAAACACCCATAAAACACAAATATGCGCAAATTACTTTACGCTCACACGTAAATATATATGATAGAATTTCTATTCTATGTCAAGAAAAGCCAATCAAAAAGCAAAAAAAGAACTTGTATTCGAAGAAATTGGAGATTATCAAACCGTCATTAACTTAATATAAAATTTATTGCATCTTAAAATACGGAGAGATGGCTGAGTGGTTGAAAGCACCGCACTCGAAATGCGGCATAGGGGTAACTCTATCGGGGGTTCAAATCCCTCTCTCTCCGCCAGATATTAATAAATTAATACCACCAGCGAACTGTTATCGTAATCACAAATATTTTAATAAAAATAAGCTAGATTATTTTAAGAAAAATACTTGTCTACCAATGCATAAAGAACCGCTGCTGTTTCGGCATCCAAAATCCCATCATAATTGTTTTGCCGGAAATGAAGCTGAAATGCTCGAATTAATGTCCGATATCCATTTTTTGTTTTTGCAATTGCAGTATCATACCCATATTGCTTAAGTTTAGCAATAATATCTGCTTTCGCAGGAAGATTCTTACAGAATTGTGTTTGATAGCAATTCTTCAATTCATCATCATACCATGCTCCTATACCTACTGTATAAAGCTCTTTCCATGGAAAAGCAGCACCTGGATCGCTTTTTCTATCAGGAGCAATATCACTGTGACCAACAACATTTGTTGGAGTAATACCAGGATAACGTTGTAGAATATTTAACGCAAGCTCTTTAACCGCATCAATTTGCATAGGATTATAGGGAGGGAATATAGGCATTCCATTCATATCATTATCAGTCACCACATTGACTATTTCAATTCCAATAGATGTATCGTTCAGGTCACTTTTCCCAGCCCATGAGCTAATGCCAGCATGCCATGCACGTTCATTCTCATCAACCAAATTAAAAATACGCATATCTTTAAACCCCGCTTCAATATACGTTTTCTCCAAAGGATCAGGAACAAGATAGTGTGAACTAACCTTAGTACCTGTAAGAGCTGCAACCGACTCTTTAAAATCAATTGCAGTGTAATGCATAACTAGAAAACAAACTCGACGATTAAAACTTTTAATAGAACGATAACTATTGTAATCAATCTGATACATAGCAAAACTCTTCCTTTCTAATCCACTCATACCACTGCGCAATCGCAATAGATTGGTATAATGTTAGAATTTGTGCTACTCTTCTAAAAATTATTGATACACAGTATGATTAGATTTATAATATTTGAAAGTAATTGAATAATTTAAATCACACTCACTACTAAAAATAGATCTCTTTATATAATCATAGAGAGAAACTCTCAAAATCACCTATTACATCCACGCTCTGTACAAAACCTCAACACCCATCTCTTTATCTAAATAATGTGATTTACATTCAAATCCATCAATGGAACTGCGAGCGGTCTCTTGAGACTAATCAAAACGAAATAACACCATTCACTTAAAGTATTATTTTAAAAAATTTCATGACAATTTTTTGACAATTTTATTATTTTTTTGTGTGAAGTTTTATTGTTTTATATTTATCTGTTATTTTCTGTATTTACAGCGGACATTTTATGTTTTTTTTAGAGTTTGATTTTTATGAGCAGCTTT
>NZ_JAMCOF010000012.1 GCF_023500045.1 Bartonella bilalgolemi
CTATATATCTGAAACTTTTTGTCAGTTTTGTTAAAAATCTACAAAAATTGGCCGTATCAAGAATGATTTGGTATCGAAATATATAATAAAATACAAAATATAAGTTAAGTACAGATCTGCAAAAAGAAATTGTGTTATGGTGTTTTTTTGATTAAACTTAATTTCGCCATGTTTTGTTAATATATTTAGCGAATGTCTTTTTATCGTAATATTCTTTAAAATATTATTTATGCTAAATAATATTTCCTTTCGCACTCATTTTTTTCTCATTTGTATTTTAGTTAGCCTTATTTCAGCTAACGGTGTTTACAGTGAAAGTAATGTAAAAACAAAAGATTATACCGCAGTAGTATCCATATATGAGTATAAAGAAGATACTTTTTTGGCGCTAGTTATTAAAAATATACAAACTGAACAAATATTGAAAAATAAAGACTATATTATAGAAACTAATGCTCAACGGAAACAAAAGAAAACTGATGTTATCTCTAATGAGATCTGGCAGAAGGATCTTGGAATAGTTGTTATACATGCGGTTAATATGAATAATTCAATGGATCTACAATATATAAAGATTAAAGGTCCATCAGACGACGAGACTGATGAAACTATTAAATATATTGGTGTGTATACCGGAGAATATGGATCAGTTAATGCTGATAAGTTGGAGTTATAGGGGCTAACAGTAGGTCTTTATGCTTCAGAAAATAGTGCAATAAGCATGACGGAGGGCACGATTAAGAATAGCCAGATTGCTGTTCAGGCTGATGGTGAAACTACTACGGTTGATCTAAATAATATAGATATTACAGTAGTTGATAGTGGAATAGGTCTTTTCAGTCGAAGAAAATCCATAATTCACATGAAGGGTAAAAGCATTGATTTTACGGGAGGTACTGCGGTTCGTATAAAGGAAGGGAAGATTATTTTAGAAAAAGTTAACATTAAGAACGAAAGCATTATGACGAAACAGCTTTATGATAAGAATGCAGCCATTTATATGTATCCAGAGAGTGTTTTGGATATGAAGGAGGGAGAGGTTGTTTTAAATAATGCACATGGATTGGTATTCGGCATTGACAAAGAAGAGGAAAAAGAGCAGCAGAAGAAAAAAGCTACTACTCAAACACGAGTAGATATTAAAGATGTAAATATTCAAGTAAATGGTCAACAATTTTATGGTATGTATGTAAAACCTTCTGATGCTCAAACAATTGAAAACAGTACAAGTGATATAGTTGTTTCTTTAAAGAAGACAAAAATTACTGTTCCTGAACATACGGTTATTTATAATAAGGTTAATCAGAAGCTTATCTTTAATTTATCAGAACAAACAGAACTCTCCGGTGATCTTTTATTAGAAGCTGATAGCGGGGCTATAGACATTAAGGCTGATAATTCTCAGCTCAAAGGAGGTACTCTCATTACCGGTATTGTATTATTAGATCCAGCATCTGTACCTAATTTCCTTAAAAACTTTATCATTTAGCTCATATTATGATACCTGATGAAACGGAAACTGAGAAATTAACAAGTATTTATTCGGTGGAGATAAAAGCAGCTCATTTAGCGGTACAATATTTTTAGAGCATGGATTAGGAATGTTTTTTTAATGGGAAAAAGGAGCCTATTTTTTCACAAGAAATATAGCCGGTTTTATTCCTCCTTTTCAGGTGGAGACAGTTGATACTGTTGCGGCTGATGACAGCTTTAACGATGGTTTGGTTGTTGTTTTAACAATAGGTATGTTTTTTGCAGAAAGTATTCGTCTAGCTGCTACATGTAGTACTTTGGCAATTACAAAAAGGAGTACTTGTTTCTACTCCATTGTGGGAAGAAGTTAATGCTCTTCTTCAAAGTCAAACTATAATACAAATCTAATGCATAAGATAAAGTTTTTTATTTTCGCACTGATAAATTTAAGGTCGCAATTTTTTGATAGAGGTATCAGATATAATTTTTTTACATAATTATCAATAGATGCCATAAAATAAGCTATTTTACCAGATAATAAAAACTAAGAGTGCTTTATTACCTGATAATAAGACAATTCTATGTATTTTTATAATATAAAAGCTATTGATTAGAAAGTGTTTCTTTGTGTGCTATGCTTCGAATAAGTAAATCAATAAATAAACTAAGAGCATAAGAGTTAGCTAGTTTTCCTTTCATATTAACAAGGGAAGTTGCTGCTTTAGGATTTAAACCGTTAGTGACACCTTGTGATAGTAAGTATTGCTGTAGTTTCTCATAAGAGCTTTCAATTTTCTCTTGATTCGGTTCATCATTATGTGCACTATTTAAGAGGATATCCTCAAGCCCTTCAATCTTTTTAATGAAATAGTCCCAGTCAAATTCCCCTTTAGTGTATTCCGCATCGAACATTTTACCTCGCCCAGTTAAAAGCCAATTGATATTGACTCCATACAACATACGGTATGTTTGTAATACGCTGAGATTAGGTTCTCTTTCTCCACGCTCATAAAAAGCGATAGAGTTTTTTGTCATGTTAAACTGTTTAGCTAATGTTTCACGCGGCGGGTCACCTAAAGCAATACGTATATGACGTAGACGTTTTCCAAATATAGTTTTCGCTTCTGTTTCAGGACGCGCCATGAGTTATCTCCCTCAAATAAATCATTATGGTGTGCGCTTTTGTCCATAAAAACACACAATGTACCAGGATATCATTACTTTATAATAATATTTGTAGTCAACATTTATAATTTTAGTCCTCTTATTTTTTTAATTTTTAGTGAAAATTTAAAAAACTGTAAATTTTTATTGCTATTCTATAATTTATTGTATCTTTTATCTTGAAAAAAATAAATTTGTCAAATTTTCTCTTGTTTTTTCTTAAAAAGATTTCATATAATTTTTTCTATATGCATTTTATTTTGCGTCTTAATGGATGCAATACTTCGATTATACAAATGTAGGTTGAAGAGATGGATTTTGAGGAACAATCATGGCCCTATTAGGTTATTTTAAGTGGGCTTTTTTTTTCACAGTTATTGGTATCTCTTTAGGTGGCTTCATTGGTTGGCTCGAAACGGGAACTTTTGTTGGTTGTCTTAAATATTTTTTTATTTGCTGTGTTTTGGGAATTTTAGAGATTTCATTATCTTTTGATAATTCTATTATTAATGTTCGTTTTCTCGAAGAAATGGATCAGCTATGGCGCCGTCGTTTTTTGACATGGGGCATTTTGATTGCAGTGTTTGGCATGCGAATTATTTTTCCATTGTTAGTAGTTGCTATTGCTGCTTGGATTAATCCAATTGCTGCAATTAAATTGGCAATATGGGATCCTCATCGATATGCTGCAATTTTAATAGATGCTCATAAAGGTATTGCAGCTTTTGGTGGTACCTTCCTTATGATGGTTGGTTTAAAATATTTTTTTGATTCTGAAAAAAAAATACATTGGCTCGTTTTTATAGAAAAACCAGCTCAAAAGCTTGGTTCATTTGTGAAGATTGATATTATAATTATTTTGATGCTTATGTTATTTATTTCAGAACAGATTGTGGCAGAAAATAAGTTAACTGTTTTATTAGCAATGCTGTATGGGCTGGTGACGTTTTTGCTTGTCGAAGCGATTTGTTCACTTTTGGATTCTCAAAAAAACACTTTGATTGCAGTTGCTAAAGGAGGAGCAGGTTCATTTCTTTATTTAGAAGTTCTAGATGCTAGTTTTTCTTTTGATGGTGTGGTGGGGGCTTTTGCTTTTTCTCATAATCTTTTTATTATTGCTATTGGTCTTGGTATTGGTGCATTTTACGTGCGAGCTATGACGATTATGTTGTTTGAAACAGGAATGTTATTGCATTATCGCTATTTAGAGCATGGTGCTTTTTATGCAATTTTGATTTTGGCCATGATTATGTATATGCAAATTATTATGTCGATTCCAGAAGTATTAACAGGATTCATTGGTGTGTGTATTATTGGAATGGCATTCTATTCTTCTATTCGTTTTAAATCTAATCATTCAGATGAACAGATTACATTGCAATAATTATGAAGGCTTTATGGTTGTTATCATAACAGTTAGGAAAGGGATTAGGAGGCCATCAATAATTCTATACCAACATTATTCATAGCTTTGAGCATCGTATTAAGTGACCCATTCAGATCAATGCCAGCACAGGCGTTCAACAAAACACTAACTTTAAAACCACATTTTACAGCATGTAGTGCAGAAAATCCAACACAGAAATCAGTTGCTAAGCCACACATGACTAATGTTGTAAAATCATGTTCTTTAAGATAACCGTGTAAACCTGTTGGTGTTTTCTGGTCATTTTCAAAGAAGGCGGAATAACTATCAATTTCTTTATTGTAGCCTTTCCGAAGGATAAGTTGCGCTTTTTCAACTTTGAGAGATGGATGAAATTCTGCTCCTTGTGTTCCTTGTATACAGTGATCAGGCCAAAGTATTTGAAGACCATAGTCAAGATTCACAGTATCATAAAGAGCTTTCTCTCGATGAGAAGAAGCAAAACTGCAATGGTTTTTTGGGTGCCAATCTTGGGTTAAAATAACATGATCAAAACGAGTTATAAGGTTATTGATAGCAGGAAGAATGGCATCGCTTTGTGGTATTGCGAGTGCTCCGCCTGGTAAGAAATCATTTTGAACATCAATAACGACTAAAGCTTGCTTTTTCATGAATTTATTCCAGTAATCTGGTGGATGGTTTGCTTTTTTAAGATGCTGTTTCATTTTGAAGCTTTGAAATAATCTGATGAATATCAGTACTCATTTTATCATCATCAAACCAAAAGAGAGGAATAGATAAATCTTTATGGTAATTGTGATAATTTTTCATCAATTGTAGCCATTTGCCAATGGGCAGAGAGTGGTAGTCAACAATTGCTATATGTTTGCGCAGAGCCTTAGTGATCATAGGGCTTTGAACATCAGATCCTATGAGACGGCGTTCATTTTTTAAACATAGTTTGTACAACATTAAAAGAAAAGGTGAATACCATTTTGGTCTATGACACAAAAGCGCCGAAAAGAGATGAGGATTTTTTGCAGCATATTTTACAGCCCATAGGATAAGGAAAGAAGGGGCATAAAGGATAGGTCTATTTTTTGGTTCTGTATGGCATTGATAGATTGGTTTGATACGGTAAAAACATAATTTTAGATCTGGTATAGAAAAAAGAAATGATTTTTGATAACACGTATCAGGTATAGCTAAGAGTATTTGATTTTTTCTCTTCAAAGAAATGTTTTTTTGCATTTAGAGTCGCAGTAGGGCTTGTGAGATCAGAAAAAATATACCAATATAGAGCAAAGAGTTATTAGGGCAAGAATTAAATATTACACGTTACAAAATTTAAGAGAAGCTTCATAATACAAGTTTTAATAATATTGCACGATATAAAGAGAAATTTATGGCACGTCAATTTATCTATCATATGGCTGGGCTTAATAAAGCTTATGGCAATAAGAAAATTTTGGAAAATATCCATTTGTCTTTTTATCCAGATGCAAAAATCGGTATTTTAGGTCCAAATGGTGCAGGTAAATCAACCATTTTACGTATTATGGCTGGATTAGATAAAGAATATACAGGAGAAGCATGGCTTGCTGAGGGAGCACGTTGTGGCTATCTGCCGCAAGAACCTGTTCTCAATACAAGTAAAGATGTGCGTGGAAATGTGATGGAAGGGCTTGCCGATAAGCAAGCAATTGTAGATCGTTATAATGAACTTATGATGAATTATAGTGATGAGACTGTTGATGAGAGCGCTCGACTTCAGGATATTATTGATAGTCAGAATCTATGGGATTTAGAAAGCCAAGTAGAAATGGCTATGGCTGCTCTTGGTTGTCCAGCAGGGGATGAGGATGTGACAAAACTTTCAGGAGGTGAGAAACGGCGTGTTGCCCTTTGTAGATTGCTTTTGTCAAAGCCTGATTTATTGCTTTTAGATGAACCAACAAATCATTTAGATGCTGAAACGACCGCTTGGCTTGAAAAGCATTTACGTGAATATTCAGGCGCAGTGCTTTTAATTACCCACGATCGTTATTTTCTCGATAATGTAACAGGTTGGATTTTAGAATTAGATCGTGGTAAAGGAATTCCTTATGAAGGTAATTATTCTGCTTATTTGGATTCTAAAGCTAAACGTATAGCGCAAGAAAGTCGCGAAGAAGTTGCTCGTCAGCGTGCATTATTACGCGAGAAAGAGTGGATAGCTTCTAGTCCAAAGGCGCGTCAGGCAAAATCGAAAGCGCGTATTAAGGCTTATGATGCATTAGTTCAGGCAGCGCATGAGCGTCGTTCTGGGGATGCACAGATTATTATTCCTATTGGTGAAAGATTGGGACAGGTTGTTATTGAAGTTGATAATCTGTCAAAAGCATATGGTAATCGTGTATTGATTGATTCTCTTTCTTTCAAGTTGCCTGCAGGTGGTATTGTTGGGGTTATTGGTCCTAATGGTATGGGAAAATCGACCTTATTTAAGATGTTGACCGGGCAAGAGAAACTCGATTCAGGACAGATACGTATTGGAGAAACAGTTCAGATGAGTTATGTTGACCAAAGCCGTGATGCATTGGCAGGTGATAAAACTGTTTGGGAAGAAATTTCCGGTGGAAATGACATAATTAAGTTGGGCAAACATGAAGTGAATAGTCGTGCTTATTGTGGTGCCTTTAACTTTAAAGGTGCAGATCAACAGCAGAAAGTAGCACAGTTGTCAGGAGGGCAGCGTAATCGTGTGCATTTAGCTAAGCTTTTGAAAGAAGGAGGAAATGTTCTTCTTCTTGATGAGCCAACAAATGATCTTGATACAGAAACATTGGGTGCATTAGAAGATGCGTTGGAGAGCTTTGCTGGTTGTGCAGTTATTATATCGCATGATCGTATGTTTCTTGATCGATTGGCAACACATATTTTGGCTTTTGAGGGGGATGGTCATGTGGAATGGTTTGAAGGTAATTTTTCTGAGTACGAAGCAGATAAGGTTAGTCGTCTTGGCCCGGATTCTATTAATTTTAGGCGTGTCAGTTACAAACCTCTTACACGTTAAAATTATTTTTTTGAATTGGTACTGAGCGGATGTTGATGTCGTTCATGTTTCTTCACGTTTCAAAAGGCGATTTGCTCCCCATTCGATAAGTGTTTTGTTAATTGCATCAAAGACAAAAAAGAGTGCTGAATCTCGATCATAACCTTCACAAAGTAAATTATCATACTCTGTATGCTGGTGACGTATATGAGCAATTGTTGCGAGCCAAACTGCAATGGAAGGAGGAAGATATTTCATCGAGGCGCGTGTAGCAGCAGTACAAATACATTGGCTATCACGGTATGGAACCTGTGGGATAAGGGTTATTAGTTCTTTAGAAATTATCTGTTTTCTACGAATTATCATAAGTCTCGTTTTTACACTACTTTGTTATTTTTATTTTATTTGATAACACAAAAATGATGCTTTTAATTGATCATTGAATGGTTAGCGTTTTGATTGCCACATTTTATTTATGATTATAGTATCAGTAATTGAGCATTTAGGAACATAGAATGCATAATCAAATGTATTTTTATGGAAATAAAGATGTGATTTTATAGCGTGTTTATCGTTAAGCTTATTTAGTAGGCATTTGCCATTTTATAATTCTATAGGAATGAAGTATGTTGTATATTGGTCAGTATTTCATTACAGCTTATTACTGGTTTAGAAGTTGTTCATAACAATTTTGAATTATGAAAAGATTTCGGTGAAATTTTAATAAAAATTAAGATGATTAGAAAGAATCTGATGATAGATTTTTAAATAAATTTGCTCCAAATTGGATCATTTTTTGAATATTTTTCGCCTTAATTTTTCCATTTTCATACGAAATTTAATCTTTTTAATGTTTTTTTTTAAATAATCATAAGAATTTCTTGTCGTTTAAAATATTTTATTTCATATAAAAAGCATTGTGTCGTTCGCCTTAATGCGTGACGCAAGCAGGCGGTCAGGGAGCCTCTCCCCCCCCCCCCGCGTGGATCCCTTAGACTGTCTGACCCGACTGAAGAGTTCTTCAGTCGGTTTTTTTTAAAAAAAAAAAATTATATGTATTCTACACTTTGTTTTTCACAAAAGAAATAGAATATCTAAATTTTGGTGAATATAACAAGACAATTACATTAATTAAGCGTAACAGGTATAGGCTCATATCAAAGTGCCCTTATAAGGCTAGCCTTTAATTTCACAAAAAAATAGAAGAAGCTTAAATGATATAATACTTCGATATTTGGCAGTAGATAGATTTTGTTTCTTTTAATATATCGGTTTATAGAACATAGTATAGAGAACCTTAAACGATAAACAGAGTAAAATGTGACTAATCAACTTTATATCTAAAAAGAAAAGAAGAGGATTATAAAAAATCAGTTTTGAGTATTTAGTACATGTCATATCCTGGTTGTACTTTCTTAATATAAGCATTAAAATTTTGCGTCCACTGTTTCGCTATGATTTTTAGAATTAGTGAAGAATATGGCAAAATAGATTTAAAGCCATTTGCAAACATATAATTGTCTCAAAGTTATACAAAAAATGATTAATAAGAATCTACAATAGCAGGACGTAAAATTTCTTCTGATACAGTTCTGATCACGATTTCAGCAAATTTTGCGCTTGTTCATTATTTTGTCCGCTTACAAGAGCCGCAGCAATAGCGTCTTTACGCGCTTGATAAACAATTTTTCGTTTTTGTTGATCATTCATTCCGAAAAGGCTTATTGTAGCATTCGGGAAAGATATTGCTTCTTCTAACTGCACATCCTTTGTTGTATTCATTTGGTGAGAAAAAATTATCCTATTAAGTACAAAGTGATAAGCTAATAAACTAGCTGTAAAGATAAATAGCAAAATTAGAATAATATTATACCAGCGGAATTTGATCATTTTTAAATCCTAAGCTTGTCACATATAAGATTGCATCTAAATCACATAATTTTTAAATTATAATTCCATGGCTACTATTTTGAAAGTAATATATAAAAGGCATATATTATTTTTTGTAAAACAAAATTCAATTATATTTTTATATGAATGTATATTTAAAAATGTTGATTAAAATGAGTAATCTTTTGAGCATTAGTTTTTAGTTAATCTTTGTTATTGAATGAAAAATTTCAGTTTATATTATCACGATAGAATTATGAAGTTAATATTAATGAAATCTTGATAATCTTGTGTTGTAAGTAATCGAGTTTTCTCGGTGCTATTTTTTTCTAATTAAAATTTCTTATCATAAGATATCAATGATAAATGCATTATATTTTTTTGTTTTATATAGTAAAAAATATAATCAAAATTTTAAAAAATCCTTCGCTAATATTAGAGATATCTTGAAATTATCTTAATATTTTCATTTTTATGACGTTTTTTAGCTTTTTTTCTCAATAAAATATATTTTCAAAGTCATTATGGTTAGGGTTACGAATGTATTAGTGAAGAGAGAAAGAATGCAATTTTTAAAAATATTTTTAAGTACAGCATTTGCTGTATTTTTTGTGTTAAATATCAAAATAGCTCTTGCAGTAATTAGTATTGTAGATTCAAGTAAGAATTCAGAGGTTACTTCTTCTAATTCTAAGGTGCCTGTTCGTCCTTATGAGGATCTTATACAAAAAATTGCGATTAAACATAAAGTTCCTATAGATTTGGTACATGCTGTTATCAATGTTGAGAGCAATTATAATGCTCATACAAAAGGTTCTTCTGGTGAAATAGGATTGATGCAAATTAAACCGTCTACTGCGCGGTGGTTGGGTTTTAACGGTCCTGTAAAAGATCTTTATGAGCCTGCAATCAATCTTGAATATGGTATGCGTTATTTGGCGCGAGCACATAAACTAAGTAGAGGAGATACGTGTCGTACAGTTCTTAAATATAATGCAGGTCATTCTGCAAAAAAAATGAATTCTATTTCAGCAAGATATTGCTCAAAAGTTAAAACATATTTAGCTTCATTAAAACAGTAATCTGCTTTATAAGTGGTTTACTTATTTTGATAAGACTTATAAAATATTTTTTTGTGGCTATTTTCACTTTATGAAAAATATTGTATAAATAAGAAGTCAGTCGGCTGGGCAGTCGCGCTTATTCAGTATTGAAAAGTGATAGGTGAGGAAAGTCCGGGCTCCGTGGAAAAGCGATGCCGGGTAACACCCGGCGGGGGTGACCCTAGGGAAAGTGCCACAGAAAGCAAACCGCCTATTTTAATAGGTAAGGGTGAAAGGGTGGGGTAAGAGCCCACCGCACACTCAGTAATGAGTGTGGCAAGGTAAACCCCATCGGGAGCAAGACCGAATAGAAATGATGCGCAAGGTTTGACTTGCAGCCAGTTTCCAGGCGAGTCATTTGGGTAGGTTGCATGAGGCGGATGGTAACATTCGTCCTAGATGAATGGCTGCCATGTAAAGCATAAACTTTACTAACAGAACCCGGCTTATAGGCCGACTGATATTTGATATATAATAAAAAGATTACATATATTTTGATAAAAGCGCGCATTTTTATTTTTGGAATTTTTATGCTCAAAAATAAAGCATTTTTTAAAAAAATTATAATATTTCGTTAAGTATTAATAAGCCAATGTATATAGCGATTCAGCTTTAATTTGATTTGCTTTTTGTAGTAAAAATGAGAGTTAAAGTTTTGGCATATGATGATGTCATATGCGATCGATGGCTACTGAATTTGGAAAACATAGATCAAGATGAGGCAGTTTGAGAAGGCAGGATAGTGGAGTCGAGCGCCATATTCCAGTATTGTTGCAGTCAGTATTAGCTGGGCTTGCACCATTAGCTGGAGCAAAAGTGATTGATGGCACGTTTGGTGCTGGGGGGTATTCCTGTGCTCTATTAAACGCAGGTGCAGAAGTTATCGCACTTGATCGTGATCCTCAGGCAATTCGTGAAGGACAAGCACTTGTCGATCAATTTTTTCCACGTCTCCATTTAATTCAAGCAGAGTTTTCACAATTGGATCAGATAGTGGAAGGGCAAGTAGACGCAGTTATTCTTGATATTGGTGTTTCCTCTATGCAACTTGATGAAGCCGAACGTGGTTTTTCTTTTCAAAAAGATGGTCCGTTAGATATGCGAATGGCGCAGACTGGTTTTACAGCAGCTGATGTTGTTAATTATTTAAAGATGGATGATTTGGCACAATTATTTAAAACATTGGGAGAAGAGCGTTACGCAGTTCGAATTGCGCGGATGATTGAGAAACGTCGTTGTATTCGCCCTTTTTTGCGCACAATTGATCTTGCTCATGCTATTGAAGCTTTAATAGGAAGAAAACCAGGTGATCATATTCATCCTGCAACGCGTGTATTTCAAGCATTGCGCATTTATGTTAATAATGAGCTTAATGAGCTTGCATATGGTTTATTCGCTGCTGAGCGTGTTTTAAAAGCAGGAGGACGCTTAGCAGTCGTTAGCTTTCATTCTCTTGAAGATCGCATGGTAAAAAAATTTTTATCTGCTCGTTCGGGTCATAAAAAGGGGTCACGTTATCTTCCTGAAATAAAATCAGTTCCAGCGACCTTTATTCCTTTGTTTAAAGGTGTGAAAACTGCAACTCAAGAAGAGTTACAGCAAAATCCTCGTGCACGTTCTGCAAGGTTGCGTATTAGCGTACGGACTCAGGAGGCTGCTATTGCAGCAGATATGAAATTATTTAGTTTGGCAGAAATTGCTCGTTTTGAAGGCAGTAAGAAATGATAATTTTTCGCACATTCGATGTGATTTTAGTGGTGATTATGATTTGTATAGCGGGTCTTACTTATAAGGTAAAATATGATGTTCAAAAACAGATTGGTGAAGTGCATCGTATTGAGCAAGAAATTGCAGCAGAAAAAAATATGGTTAATTTGCTTCATACTGAATGGGCTGTAATGATTGATCCTTCACGAATGAAAAAACTTGCAGAACGTTACAAAAAAGAACTGAGTTTAGAGGTAATACAGCCACGTCAAGTTGTAAAATTAAAAGATATTCCAATGCGTTTACAGGATAAAATTGAAGAATTGATTCAGCAGAATATTTTGGAAGATGATGATAAAGCTTTTTTCACTGAGAATCGTAGTATTCATAGAAATAGTTTTCCTCAACAAGGTGGGCGTTGATGCAATTATCGTTCTTATCTTCACAAAAGAAGAATTATTCAAATAATCAGTTAAAACTTTTACCTTCTTCTATGCGTCAGCCATTTTCTCATCGTCCACGCTTGATTTTTGCTTTATTGTGTTTCCTTTTTCTTTACGGACTTATAGGGAGATGTCTTATTTCCTATGGGATTAAAGGTGGTCAAATTGAAGAAGCAAAAGGCCCGTTGATAGTGCAACTAGCTTCTCGACCTGATATTGTTGATCGTAATGGGCGTTTATTAGCAAAAGATATTACAACTTATTCACTTTTTGCTGAACCACGCCGTATTATTGATGTAGATGAGACGATCGAATTAATCTCAACAGTTTTGCCAAAACTGAATTGGCAGGAAGTACATAAACGTTTAAAAAGGAATTCTGGTTTTTCTTGGATCCAACGTGGGTTAACCCCAACGCAAAAGGCGCAAATTATGGAACTTGGTATCCCAGGTATTGGTTTTCGTACTGAGATACGTCGTTTTTATCCAGGAGGATCTATAGCTTCACATATTCTTGGTATGGTTAATGTTGATAATCAAGGCCTAGCTGGCATGGAAAAATATATTGATGATAATGGATTGAGTATTCTTCGTGCTACCGGTCTTGCTACTGAAGAATCATTGAAGCCAGTACAACTTTCGATTGATATACGGGTTCAGGCAATTGTGCGTGATGAATTGATGGAAGCCATGAAACGTTATAAAGCAATTGCTGCGGGGGCTATTATTCTAAACATTTATACAGGTGAAGTTTTAGCATTGGCATCAGTACCAGATTTTTCTCCTGCAAATCCTGTTGATGCTCTTAAAAGTGATCGCTTTAATCGGATGACTGCTGGAACTTTTGAAATGGGGTCAATTATTAAAAGTTTTACTACAGCAATGGCACTTGATTCAGGGCTTTTTCATTTAAACAGTATTATTGATGCTTCTCAACCAATTCAAGCAAGTCGTAATTATTTTATTCGTGATTTTCATGGGAAAAATCGCCTTTTAACATTGTGGGAAGTTTTTATTTATTCTTCTAATATTGGTTCTGCTAAAGAGGCATTGGCAATAGGAATAGATGGACACCGCAATTTTTTAAAACGACTTGGTTTACTTGATCGTGTATCAACGGAATTGCCTGAAGTTGCCCAACCGATTTATCCCCATTATTGGAAGGACATCAATTCTATGACGATTTCTTTTGGACATGGTATGGCAACAACGCCATTGCAAACAGCAGTAGCTGCTGCTGCTTTAATGAATAGCGGTTTATTAATTGATCCTACATTTTTAAAACGTTCTAAAAAAGAAGCTTTGAAATATGCCAAACAGATTCTCCATCCTCAAACAAGTCAAGATATGCGTTATCTTTATAAGTTAAATAGTGATATTGGTTCAGGCCGTAATGCAAAGGTAGTAGGTTATCGCATTGGTGGTAAGACAGGAACATCTGAAAAAGTTGAAAATGGAAAATATTCTAAAGTAAAAAACTTTAATAGTTTTTTAGCTGCTTTTCCTATAGATAATCCTTCTTATATTGTCTTAACAATTATTGATGAACCTAAGCCTGAAGATGGCAAACATTCAGCAACGGCAGCGATGAATGCAGCTCCAATGCTTGCCAATATTATTCGCCGTTCAGCTATTTTTCTTGGAATAGAACCGGATCTTAAAAAAGAATATGAACCAATTATAGGAACAAAAAGCAATGTGAGGTTACCGAAAACAACAGTGAAAAACTAATATAAAGGTAAATAGCCATGTTGCTTGGAGAATTATTTATAGAGTGTATTAAAGATGATTATCTTGCCTCAATTGAAATTACAGGGATAAGTGCTGATTCTCGTCAAGTATTGCCAGGTTATGTTTTTGTGGCACTTAAGGGAAATCAAAGCGATGGTGGAGAGTATGTAAATGATGCCATAAAGCGTGGTGCACGGGTAATTATTACAGACAATAATTTTGTTTTTGAAAATTCATCTATTCCCGTTATTCATGTTTCGGATGTACGTCATAAATTAGCTATAGCAGCTGCCCGTTTTTATAATTCTCAACCTGAAATAATGGTTGCTGTTACAGGTACAAGCGGTAAGACATCGGTTGTGTCTTTTATTCGGCAGATTTGGGAATATGTTGGTTTTTGTGCTGCGAGTATAGGAACATTAGGTGTTGTATCACCTAAACGTCATGATATTGGTTTTCTAACTACACCCGATCCAGTAATGTTACAGCGTTTATTATGTGAAATTGCTAATGATGAAGGTGTTACACATGCAGCTTTTGAAGCTTCTTCACATGGGCTTGATCAATGTCGGATTGATGGAGTGCGTTTAGCAGCTGCTGCTTTTACCAATTTAGGGCGTGATCATATGGATTATCACAGGTGCATAGAGGACTATTTTCATGCTAAGATGAGATTATTTAATACGCTTTTACCGCAAGATGCGCCTGCTCTTATTTTTGCAGATGATGTTTATTCACAAGAAGTTATCGATATTGTTAGACAAGCTCACCGGAAAGTTTTGACAATTGGGCGCACAGGGAAATTCATCACACTTAATCGTGTTGAACATCAACGATTAAAACAACGTGTTGAATGCCGAATGGGAAATAATATTTATACATTTGATTTGCCACTTGCTGGCGATTTTCAAGTGGCTAATGCTCTTATGGCTGCAGGTCTAGCCATTGCGACAAATGCACCTCCAGATATGGTTTTTCGCTCTCTTGAGAAATTACAAGGGGCACCTGGCCGTTTAGAATTGGTTGGAAAAACAAAAGATGGTGCACCTGTTTATGTCGATTATGCGCATAAGCCAGAAGCTTTAGAGCAGGTATTGCGTTCTGTTCGTCCTTTTACACAAGGGCATTTAATTCTTGTTTTTGGTTGTGGTGGTGATCGCGATCAAGGAAAAAGAGCCTTGATGGGAAAAATTGCAGAAAATCAAGCTGATATTGTGATTGTAACTGACGATAACCCTCGCACAGAAGCACCAGAGAAAATTCGAAAAGATATTTTGCAGGTAGTGCCGGAAGCAATAGAAATAGCAGATCGTGGTAAAGCAATTGATTACGCGGTGGGATTGCTGAAAGCTGGAGATACATTAATTGTTGCAGGAAAAGGTCATGAAAATGGACAAATAATAGGGCAAGAGACATACCCTTTTTCAGATCGTTTGAAAGTGATTGCTGCTTTAAAGGAACGAAATAAATGATAGCTTTATGGGATAAACAGGCACTCATTTCTGCAATGGATGGTTTTACAGTTGGATGTTTACCAGAAATTTTTACTGGGATTTCTATTGATAGCCGAACTCTTGTAGAAGGTGATGTTTTTTTCTGTATTAAAGGGCACCATCTTGATGGTCATGATTTTGCTGCGCATGCTTATGCACAAGGTGCTGGAGTTTTAGTGGTTGCAAAAAATCGTTTAAATGAAATGAAAAAAATAGCAGCTCCATTGATTGTTGTTCCTGATGTTTTTCAGGCATTAGAAAAACTTGCGCAAGCAGCACGTAAACGTTCAAAAGCTAAAATTATAGCTATTACAGGCTCTGTGGGGAAAACAACAACAAAAGAAGCTCTTAAACAAGCACTTGAGACTGCTGGAAAAGTTCATGCTAATCTTTTTTCTTTGAATAATTGTTGGGGTGTTCCACTGACTTTGGCACGAATGCCTATAGATAGTGATTATGGTATCTTTGAAATTGGTATGAATCATAAAGATGAAATTCGTCCTTTAGTGAAGTTGGTTTGTCCGCATGTGGTATTAGTCACTCGTATTGCAGCTGGGCATATGGAATTTTTCAAAAATCTTGAAGAGATTGCAGATGCTAAGGCTGAAATTTTTGAAGGATTAGATAAAAACGGTATAGCTCTTTTAAACGCAGATGATCATTTTTTTTCTTATTTGCTTAAAAAAGCAAAACAATGTGGTGTGAACGAAATTCGGAGTTTTGGCCAGTCTAATTATGCTGATTATCAAGCGAAAGAGATTTGTCTTTTAGAAAATTGCTCTTGTATGATTGTGCATTTTGGTCAGAAAGATGTGATGATTAAAATCGGTGCACCTGGTCAACATATGGTGCAAAATGGTTTAAGTGTTCTTGCAGCTTGTGATGCGGTTGGTGCTGATTTGGCAAATGTTACACTCGCTCTAGGCCGTTTTTCTCTTCAAAAAGGCCGTGGAGCTCTTTATAAGCTGTCCTTATCAAATGGTGGTATGTTTCATTTAATCGATGAAAGTTATAATGCTAATCCTGCTTCTATGCGGGCTGCTCTTGATCTTCTTGCAACAGGACCAATAGGTGTAAACGGTAGAAGAATTGCTATTTTGGGTGATATGCTTGAATTAGGGGATCATAGTGAAAAATTGCATCGTGATTTGTTGGAACCCATACGTGTTTCTGGTGCTGATTTGGTTTTTTTGGTTGGTAAAGAAATGAGAGTTTTAGCTAGTGATCTTTCTGCTCATATTACTGTTTATCATGCTCAAGGTATTGGAGAAATTTTTCCACTTGTTTTTTCAGAAATTTCAAATGGAGATCTTATTATGATTAAATCATCTCATCGTATTTATTTATCAAATATTGTGAATGAAATTCTTAGTCGCTATAAAGTAATTTCTTTATAATTTTATTAGGTTTTTTCACTATGATGCTATTTTTTTCCTTGTTGAATGATTGGATTCCAGGTGTTAATGTTTTTCGGTATATTACTTTCCGAACTATTGCAGCTATCTTAACATCAGGTTTGATTGTTTTTTTGTTTGGTCCAAGTATTATTGCTTTTCTTAAAAGTCGGCAGGGGAAAGGACAACCAATTCGAGCTGACGGTCCTCAAACTCACCTTAAAAAAGCCGGAACACCTACTATGGGTGGATTAATGATTTTAATTGGTATTATGGTATCGGCATTTTTATGGTGTGATTTATTAAATATTTATTTTTGGGTGTCGTTGTTTGTTATGCTTACTTTTGGGATGATTGGTTTTTATGATGATTATCTTAAGGTGACAAAGCAAACGGATAAAGGTTTCTCTGGAAAAGCGCGGTTAAGTTTGGAATTTGTAATTGCTATCATTGCTTGTTTTATTATTTTAGAAGTTGGCTCACCAAGATTGGCTTTGCCTTTTTTAAAGGATTATTTTATTAACTTGAGTTGGTTTTTTATTCCTTTTACCGCTTGTGTTGTTGTAGGTACTGGTAATGCTGTTAATTTGACCGATGGTCTTGATGGGCTTGCTATTGTTCCTGTGATGATTGTCTCTTTATCTTTTGCATTGATTGCTTATCTGTCTGGGAATATGAATTTTGCTGATTATTTACAAATTCATTATATAGCGGGTACAGGTGAATTAGCTGTTTTACTCGGAGCAGTTTTTGGTTCTGGACTGGGTTTTTTATGGTATAATGCACCTCCAGCGGCTATTTTTATGGGAGATACTGGTTCTTTGGCTCTTGGAGGAGTGTTAGGCGTTATTGCTGTTGCAACGAAGCATGAAATTGTTTTAGCTATTATTGGTGGACTTTTTGTTTTAGAAGCGATGTCAGTTATTATTCAAGTGGGTTGGTTCAAACTAACGAAAACGCGTGTGTTCCTTATGGCACCAATTCATCATCATTTTGAGAAAAAAGGTTGGACAGAAAGTCAGATCGTGATACGTTTTTGGATTATTACGATTGTTTTAGCATTGATTGGTCTTTCAACACTTAAATTGAGGTGAAATCTTGATTTCCGTTGAATGTTATAAAGGCCAAAAAGTCGCTGTATTTGGTTTAGGAAAATCAGGAATAGCTACAGCAAAAGTTTTGATTTCTTGTGGTACAGAAGTGGTTGCTTGGGATGATAATTATTCTAGTGTGGAAGCTGCTTGTAAAGAAAATATTCCCACAAAGAATTTGTATCATGAGGATTGGTCAGAATTTGTTGCGTTGATTTTAGCTCCTGGGGTACCTTTAATTTATCCAAGACCACATTGGGTTGTTGAAAAAGCGCGTCAAGAGAATATCGAAATTATCGGTGATATTGAGCTATTTGTTCGTGCACGTAATCTTTTTTTACAGCAACATGGTTTTAATGACCAGGATGTTCCATTTATTGCTATTACAGGTACAAATGGTAAATCAACAACCACCGCTTTACTTGCTCATCTTTTAGAAAGAATGGGTTATGATGTGCAAATGGGAGGGAATATTGGAACAGCAATATTAACGCTTAAGCCATTTGTAAAAAAACGTATCTATGTTATTGAATGTTCATCATTTCAAATAGAATTAGCTCCTTCTCTTCAGCCAACTGTTGGTCTTTTGTTGAATTTAACACCCGATCATATCGATCGTCATGGTAGCTTTGAACGTTATGTGCAGATCAAAAAATATGTCGTTTCTAGAGCTTCTCATGCTCTTATTTCAATTGATAGTTTGGTTTGCCGTGCTTTATATCAAAAGCTTCTCGATGAAGGTTATCAAATCGATCCGGTTTCTAAAGAGCATCTTGTTAAAAATGGTTTTTATGTAGAAGGGACAAAGCTTTTTTCTATTCGTCATGGGCAACATCATTTGCTCGCAGATTTGGTAAATATAACTTCGTTACGTGGAAGTCATAATGCGGAAAATGCTCTTATGGCTTTAGCAACTTTGCAGATATTAAAAATTACTACCTTAAATATAGAAGAGCATTTAGCAAGCTATTTAGGGCTTGCACATCGAATGCAGCAGGTATGCAAAATTGGATCTATTTTGTTTATTAATGATAGTAAGGCTACTAATGCAGAAGCCTCTGTTCCTGCATTGGCTACTTTTAATAATATTTTTTGGATTGTTGGAGGGCAGGCAAAAGAAGGTGGGATTGATGCTCTTAAAGGATTTTTTTATAAGATTCGTAAAGCGTATTTAATTGGTAATGCGGCAGAAAATTTTGCACGCATTATTGGCTATGCTTTTCCTTTTTCGATGAGTTTGACTTTAGAAAATGCAGTCCGTGAAGCGGTTAATGATGCAACCCGTGATATAAAGCAAGAACCTGTGATTTTATTTTCTCCAGCTTGTGCAAGTTATGATCAATTTAAGAATTATGAGGTACGTGGGGAGGCTTTTGTTTCTCTTGTTATGCAGTTAAAGAAGCAAGAATTGTAAAAAGTTATTTTACATTAGCAGTCGAAAATCTTTGTGAATGTAATTTAAACTTTAAAGCACTTAATCAAAGGTACTAGGAAAAGCACATTATTTTATTTTAGATGCGATTATAAAAGGTACAGTGAAAATGATGATAACTCGTGCAGATCGAAGCCCAATCTCTAATTGGTGGTGGACAATTGATCGCTCTATCTTTACTGCTTGTTTGATCCTTATGGGAATTGGTATCATGCTATCTTTTGCAGCTAGTCCCTCTGTTGCAAAAAAAATTGGTATTTCTGATAGTTTTTATTTTGTTCGTTGGCATATTATTTTTAGTATTCTTGCGTTTGTGACTGTGATCACTGTTTCTTTTTTTTCGCCTCGTAATATTCGTCGTTTATGTATTTTGTTATTTGTTGCAACGCTTGTACTTATGATTGCAACTTTATTGTTTGGTCTTGAGTTAAAAGGGGCACGGCGTTGGATTTCGGTATTTGGTATTTCTTTACAAGCATCGGAGTTTATGAAACCGGCTTTTATTATTATATCTGCTTGGCTTTTTTCGGAACAGGTACAGCGTAAAGGTATTCTTATTTATATGTTGGTTATTGCACTGTATGTGATTTGTTGTACGCTTCTTGTTTTGCAACCAGATATTGGTCAAACACTTTTAATAAGTGCAACATGGGGTGGCTTATTTTTTATTGCAGGTGTGCCTCTTATTATCATTTTCTTATTTCTTATTTTAGGTATTTTAGGGGGCTTTTTAGCTTATTTTTTTGTTCATCATGTACGTGAACGTATCAATGGTTTTTTAACAGGAGAAGGTAATACATTCCAGGTTGATGTAGGGCGTGAGGCTATTTTAAATGGTGGATGGTTTGGTCGAGGTCCTGGTGAGGGTACGGTGAAACGTATTATTCCTGATAGCCATACAGATTTTGTATTTTCTGTTGCAGCTGAAGAATATGGTATTATTTTTTGTTTATTGATTACAGCACTTTTTGGTTTTATTGTTATACGCTCTTTTTATATAGCATTAAATACTCGTGATATATTCACACGTTTTGGTATTACTGGCATAGCAATGATAATTGGTTTTCAATCAGCCATTAATATGGCAGTTAATCTTCATCTAATGCCTCCAAAGGGTATGACACTGCCATTTATTTCTTATGGTGGTTCATCTATGGTAGCGATTGCAATTTCGGTAGGTATTTTACTGAGTTTGACACGCCGTTGGCCAGAAGCGCGTATTTCAACTTTTCTTTCAACTTCTGTTCCGGATACTGCTGATGACGCATAAGAAAGTTATTGTTTTATCTGCTGGTGGTACAGGTGGGCATCTTTTTCCTGCTGAAGCGCTTGCTGTTGAATTGAGAGAGCGTGGATATGATGTTCATTTGATGACAGATAAAAGAGCTAAGCGTTTTGTACGCCATTTTGACGAGGAACACATTCATGTTATTTCATCAGCAACTTTTATAAGATATTGTTCTTTTGCATTTATAAAAACATTTTGGTATTTGCTGAAGGGAATGTTTCAGTCATGGATGCTTTTTTATAAATTGCGGCCTGTTCTTGTTGGTGGGTTTGGTGGTTATCCTACCTTTCCACCAGTTTTAGTTGCTACCTTAATAGGATATAAGACATTTATTCATGAGCAAAATGCTATTATGGGGCGTGCTAATAGATTATTGGCGTCTAGGGTCAATGCTATTGCCGGTGGTTTATTATCAGCGAACAGTGTTTATGCTCATAAAACATTCATGACAGGTAATCCTGTTCGTAAGGCTATTCTTCAAGCTGCGAAGATTCCTTATTGTCCTTCTACAGGCGAACAACCATTTCATTTTTTGGTTTTTGGTGGGAGCCAAGGAGCAGCTTTTTTTTCACAAGTTGTTCCTGGAGCAGTTGCCTTACTTGATCAAAATATACGGAAACGTTTACGCATTGTTCAGCAGGTTTATGATGAAACCATAGATCTTATGAAAATTTATCATGATATGGGAGTACAGGCAGAAATTGCACGTTTTTTTGATAATATGGCTGAACATATTGCTCAATCACATTTTATTATGTCACGTGCTGGTGCTTCAACAGTTTGTGAAATAGCTGTAATTGGTCGGCCAGCTTTATTTATTCCATACCCTTACGCTTTAGATCACGATCAAGCAGAGAATGCAGCTAAACTTTCTAAAATAGGAGGCGCACAGATTATAGTAGAAAAAAATTTAGATACGCGAATACTTGCTTCTCTCTTGACAAAAGTCTGTTGTGAGCCACACTTATTGGAAAAACAAGCACTATCTGCAAAAAAAGTTGGGCAACCTCACGCAACCGTTATTTTAGCAAATATGGTTGAGGCATTGATTCTAGAACGATCATTATTAGATATTAAAAAGGAGTTTTTTGATGAAAATGCCGCTTAATATTGGCCTTATTCACTTTGTAGGAATTGGAGGTATAGGTATGAGCGGAATTGCTGAAGTTCTTCATAATCTTGGTTATAAAGTTCAAGGATCCGATCAAACTTATAATGCAAATGTTGAGCGCTTACAAAATAAGGGAATTAATATTTGTATAGGGCATCGTGCTGAAAATTTAGGAGCAGCAGAGGTTGTTATTATTTCTACTGCCATTAAGAAAACAAATCCTGAATATATTGCTGCCCAAAAAAGGCACTTACCCGTTGTTAAGCGGGCAGAAATGCTTGCTGAGTTAATGCGTTTTCGTCGGACAATCGCTATTGGTGGTACGCATGGAAAAACAACGACTACGTCAATGGTAGCTGCACTTCTTGATGCAGGTCGTTTTGATCCAATAGTCATTAATGGTGGTATTATCAATGCTTATGGGACCAATGCACGTATGGGAGATGGGGATTGGATGGTGGTTGAAGCTGATGAAAGTGATGGGTCATTTTTAAAATTGCCGGCTGATATAGCTGTTGTTACGAATATAGATATTGAGCATTTAGACTATTATGGCAATTTTAATGCCGTACGTGAGGCTTTTCGGCAGTTTGTAGAAAATGTGCCTTTTTATGGTTTTACCGTTATGTGTCTTGATCATCCAGAAGTTCAGACGTTAGCTAGTCGTATTCATGATCGTTGGGTGATTACGTATGGTGCAAATCCACAAGCAGATGTTCGTTTTTTTAATCTTTCGATGGAAGGCCAAAAGGCGTATTTCGATATTCTTATTCGATCACGAAAAACAGGCGAAAAAATTGAAATCAACAATTTGATTTTACCAATGTCGGGGAAGCATAATGTTTCTAATGCTACTGCAGCGATTGCTATTGCACATGAACTAGGCATTTCACCTGAAGCTATAAAGAAAGGATTAGCAGAGTTTGAGGGTGTAAAACGGCGTTTTACGAAAACAGGGAGTTGGAATGGAGTTGAGATATTTGATGATTATGGGCATCATCCAGTCGAAATAAAAGCAGTTTTGCATGCAGCACGTGAGAGCGCAGAAGGAAACATCATTGCGGTTATACAACCCCATCGTTATACGCGCTTATATCATTTATTTGATGATTTTTCTACTTGTTTTAATGATGCTGATACAGTGATGGTTACACCTGTTTATGCAGCTGGTGAAGAGCCAATAGCTGGTTTTGATTCTAAAGAATTAGTCGAGCATATTCAGATGGCTGGCCACCGTGATGTGCGTCTGATTAATACTTTGGAAGATGTTGTATCTATTGTATCAACATTAGCTAAATCTGGTGATTATGTAGTTTTTCTGGGTGCTGGTAGCATCACACAATGGGCTTATGCATTGCCCAATCAATTAGTGGTACTTGATAACAATGATAAATTTTCAGCCAATTGATGGTGAAGCCTTGTTAAAGAAATTACAGCCGGTGTTGCGTGGTATACAGGGCAAATTAACACCCAATGTCGATATGCGTAAGGTGACATGGTTTCGCACTGGTGGACTCGCTGAGATTTTTTATCAACCTTCTGATGAAGCAGATTTAGTTTTATTTTTTCAATCTTTGCCTGAATCCATTCCTGTAACGATTGTGGGGATTGGTTCTAATCTTCTGGTACGTGATGGGGGTATCCCTGGTGTTGTTATTCGTCTTTCAGCAAAAGGTTTTGGGCAGTTGAAGCAAGTGTCATCGAAGCGCTTCTTAGTTGGTGCTGCGGTAGCGGGTAAGCATTTGGCAGCAGCAGCTTTAGAAGCGGAGCTTTATGGTTTTCATTTTTATCATGGTATTCCTGGTTGTTGTGGAGGAGCATTAAAAATGAATGCTGGAGCTAATGGTGTGGAAACTGCTGAGCGTGTTGTTGAAGTTTATGCGCTTGATCGTAAAGGACAACGTCATATATTGAGTGTGAACGATATACATTATTCTTATCGTTGTTGCGATGTTTCTGACGATTTTGTTTTTATTGCTGCCTTATTGGAAGGAGAGCAAGGGAATAGAAATTATATCCGTACGGCTATGGATGAAGTTACTCTTCATCGGCAGAAGGTGCAACCTATTCGTGAAAAAACAGGTGGATCCACTTTTCGTAATCCTGTAGGGACGTCTGCATGGCGTGTTATTGATGAGGCAGGGTGCCGTGGCTTAAGGATTGGTGGTGCTCAAATGAGTGAAATGCACTGTAATTTTATGATTAATATCGATCAAGCAACAGGTTATGATCTTGAAAAATTAGGTGAGACAGTACGTGCTCGTGTTTTTGCTCATTCAGGGTATTTATTACAGTGGGAAATACAACGTATTGGCCAGTTTGAACAAGGTCGTGTAGTCTCTTCTTTAAATCAAAATAATTGATTTTTTATATAATTAAAAAATTGAGTCATTTCAAAGAGATAAGAAAAAAATCTATTAAAAATCAATAAACTAACAGAGAAGCTCTTGCATCAAGCTCTTGAGTCTGATTCATTAGAGAAAACGCTAGGTTATTGATTCGCAAAGATAAATCTAGTTCTTTCCTATATATAGTATTTTTTATTTTTATATATTCTGTATTTAGTATATAAAGAAGGATAAGTTGTTATGAAAGGTAAACATATAGCTGTGTTGATGGGAGGGCTTTCATCAGAACGGTCTGTAAGTTTATCTTCTGGTTCTGCTTGTGCTGATGTTCTTGAAGCTCATGGTTATTATGTAACTCGTGTAGATGTTGATAGCCGTATTGCTTCTATTCTTGAGAAATTACAACCACATATCGTTTTTAATGCATTGCATGGTTTATTTGGTGAGGATGGATGTATTCAAGGCATTCTTGAATACTTGAAAATTCCTTATACGCATTCTGGAGTGATGGCGTCAGCATTAGCAATGGATAAAGGAAGGGCAAAAATTATTGCTGCTAGTGCTGGTGTTCCTGTTGCTCCTTCTTATACGATGAGCCGTTTTGCAATTGGATCAAAACATCCTTTAGAGCCACCTTATGTAATTAAACCTGTGCGTGAAGGATCAAGCTTTGGCGTTATTATCGTGAGTGGCGATGAAGCATTTCCACCTCATAATATTGCAAGCTCTGAGTGGATGCATGAAGATGAGGTAATTGTCGAAAAATATATTCCTGGTCGGGAGCTTACTTGCGCTGTTTTAGGTAATGAAGTTCTAGATGTCTGTGAAATTATACCTGATCGACATTTCCAGTTTTATAGTTATGATTCAAAATACAAGTCTGATGGTTCTATTCACATTTGTCCTGCACAACTTTCATTAAATATTTACCAAAAAGTGCAAAGAATATCTTTAGCAGCACATCAAGCGATAGGTTGTCGAGGTGTTAGTCGTTCTGATTTTCGTTTTAATGAAGAAACGGAAGAGCTGATTTGGCTTGAAATTAATACGCAGCCTGGTATGACGCCAACCTCTCTTGTGCCGGATATTGCAAAAGCAAGTGGTCGTACTTATAGCGACATTGTTAAATGGATAGTGGAGGACGCGTCATGTATGCGTTAAATGTTGGTAAAATAGGAGTTTTTAGGGTGCTATCAGTGCCAATTTTCCCACGTTTTTATCGTCGTTTTTTCCGATTTATATTGCAATTTTTATTTGTTGATATTCATGTGCCGCGTTATTTTGGTTCTTTTGCTGTTTTTTCTTTTTTCTTTCTTTCCTTATTTTATGGAATTGTTTTTAGCGGGCATATGAACAGAATTATAAGGCTTGTGACATTGAATTTTGGTTTTGTGATTACTCATGTTGATATGAGTGGTAATAAAAATATGACGGAACAATATGTTTTAAAGCTTTTAAGCCTTGATGTTTATCCATCAATTATTAGCTTTGATGTGGATAAAGCACGTTCTACTTTAGAACAACAGATTTGGGTTCAATCAGCTGATATTCGGAAAATTTATCCTAACCGAATCTGCATTTCAATAGTAGAGCGTGAGCCATATGCAATTTGGCAACATGATGGTGTAATGGATGTGATTGATGATACAGGGCGTATTATTTTACCATTTCAGGCAGGCTTAGTTCAGAATTTACCGCTTGTTGTTGGGCAGGGAGCGCAAAATGCAGCTAAGTTGTTTATTCAATCGTTATCAACATATTCGCAATTCCGTAATCGTATTCGTGCTTATGTGCGTGTAGGTGATCGGCGTTGGGATATTTTTTTAGAAAATGGGGTGCGTATTATGTTGCCTGAACAAGGTGCTATTGAAAGGCTTATTGCTCTTGTTGAGACGAATACGGCAAAGGATCTTTTTTCTCGTGACGCTTTAAGCATTGATTTACGTCTTTCTGATCGAATAACGATTGCTTTATCAGATGAAGTGTTAACACGGCATCGTGCTACGGTAATGGAAGAAGAACGTATTTTAAAGGAATTAAGAGAAAGGAGTATATAATGTTTTTGAAATCACATCATGGGAGGGGGCGCAAAACGCGTTTTCTAACAGTTCTTGATGTGGGTTCAAGTAAGGTTGTTTGTCTTATTGTTTGTTTACGTCCTTTGAAGTATCCGCAACATTTACATGGTCGTACACATTTTATGGAAGTCTTGGGTTTAGGTGTACAGCGCTCGTGTGGAATTAAATCTGGTGTTGTTATGGATATGCTTGCAGCGGAGCAATCAATACGTTTAGCTGTTAATGCTGCAGAGAAAATGGCTGGTTTGGTGGTGGATTCAGTTATTGTAAATTTTTCCTCAAACCGATTAAAAAGTACTTTTGTTAACGGTACGGTACATTTGGGTGGGCGTGAAGTTACTGCACGTGATATACGTATGGCATTGGCAAATGTTTCGCGTAAAGCTTTTGATGCTGAACGGCATATTATGCATTCAGTTCCAGTATCTTATGTATTGGATGGAGATAAAGGAATCTCTGATCCTGTTGGAATGGTAGGTGAATTGTTTGGGGTGGATGTGCATGTTGTTACAGCAGAAACAGCATCTTTACGTAATTTGGAAGCTTGTATTAATCGTGCTCATTTAAGCGTTGAGGCAATGGTCGCAACACCTTTTGCGAGTGGTCTCGCGGTTTTGATTAATGATGAGGCGCGTTTAGGAGCTGCATGTATTGATTTTGGTGCTGGAACAACAACATTTTCAATATTTTCTGAAGGAAAGTTTGTTCATGCAGATACACTTGCAATTGGTGGGCACCATATAACTCTTGACGTTGCACGGGGATTATCTATGTCTATTGAAGAAGCAGAGCGTTTAAAAGTTATATATGGTTCAACACTTTCAGAAAGTACTGATGCTCATCATATGATTAATGTCGCTGAAATTGGAAATGAGCAAACTCAATATCCATGTGCAGTTCTTGGTCGTATCATTCGGGCGCGTGTTGAAGAGATATTAGAAATGATTCGTGATTGTTTGAATTGTTCTGGGTTCAGTCATATTGTTGGTAAGCGTATTATTTTAACTGGAGGAGCAAGCCAGTTAACTGGGTTACCAGAGATGGCCCGGAATATATTAGGGAGAAATGTTCGTATAGGGCGGCCTTTAGGTATTTCTAGGCTTCCTTCTCCTGCAAAGGGAGCGGCGTTTTCATCTGCTGTTGGATTGTTAATCTATCCGCAACTAGCGGGTTTCGAAGAAAAAACAGTTCACACGACAGTGAGACAGTTATCAACCGGCACAGGTGGATATTTTCAACGTGTTGGTCAGTGGTTGCGTGAGAGTTTTTAGTAAGTCTATTTGGGTATTAATTTTCATCGCTTTGGCTTGCGGTGTTTTATGAGAAGGAAAAAAACATGACAATTAATCTGCACCGGCCAGATATTGCGGAATTAAAGCCACGTATTACCGTTTTTGGTGTTGGCGGTGGTGGCGGAAATGCCGTAAATAATATGATAAATGCTGGCCTTCAGGGGGTTGACTTTGTTGTTGCTAATACAGATGCACAGGCTTTAGCTATGTCAAAAGCTGAACGTGTGATCCAACTTGGTGCAGCAGTAACAGAAGGTTTAGGTGCTGGTGCTTTACCAGAAGTTGGTCGGGCTGCTGCGGATGAATGTATCGATGAAATTATCGATCATCTTGCAGATTCTCATATGGTTTTTATTACAGCGGGTATGGGTGGAGGTACGGGAACCGGAGCTGCACCTGTTGTTGCTAATGCAGCGCGTGAAAAAGGTATTTTGACTGTTGGTGTTGTGACGAAACCTTTCCAATTTGAAGGTGCACGTCGGATGAAGACAGCAGAAGCTGGCATAGAAGAATTACAAAAATCGGTTGATACCTTAATTGTTATTCCGAATCAAAATCTTTTTCGTATTGCGAACGAGAAAACAACATTTTCTGATGCTTTTGCTATGGCTGATCAAGTTCTTTATTCTGGTGTTGCTTCTATTACGGATTTGATGATTAAAGAGGGGCTGATTAACCTTGACTTTGCAGATGTTCGTTCTGTTATGCATGAAATGGGTCGTGCAATGATGGGAACTGGAGAGGCGTCTGGTGATGGACGTGCTTTAGCTGCTGCTGAGGCTGCTATTGCAAATCCATTGTTAGATGATACTTCTATGCGTGGAGCTCGCGGTCTTTTGATTTCCATTACGGGTGGTCGTGATATGACCTTATTTGAAGTGGATGAGGCGGCTAATCGTATTAGGGAAGAAGTTGATGCTGATGCAAATGTTATCTTTGGTGCCATTGACGATGAGTCACTTGAGGGTGTTATTCGTGTATCGGTGGTTGCTACTGGTATTGATCGTGAAATTAATGACGTAATACAGCCTTCACATCCTAAATTTCATCGGCCTGCGGCTTCAATACGTAAAAATGATGGTGGAGTAACGCAGACTACTTCTCAATCATCATCATTGCGTTCTGAAGCAATGGTAGAAGTTATAGAAGCGCTAGAAGTAGAAATGAAACAGCCAATTGAAGAGCCATTTTGCCCAAAAAGTCAATTTTTTGTGCAAGCTTCAGATACATATACTCCGCGAACTGTAAATGCTGCTCCTTATGGGCAAAATGTACATGGAAGGACATCAAATGCATTACGTATGCAAGTTGGTTGTGTTTCTCAACAGCCTATGGCTAAAGCAGTGAGTATGGAAGCAACAGCACATGTTCTTGATGACAAGGCTGGAATTGTAGAACAGAAAAAAAAACAAGTGCAAACGCAACCTTATTCAATGCCAGTGCGTATGCCTGAGTTAAAAGATTTTCCATCTTCTGTTCGTACTCAAAGTGCAAATTTTTCTAATATCGATCAAGGACCACGTAATCTTTGGCAGCGTTTGAAACAAAGTTTGACGTATCGTGAAGAAACTGAACCAGAAGCTCGATTAGAACCTGCTGTCAATTCTTCTTCGCGTAAAGATTTGCATATTTCTAGTGCAAATTCTCAGGAACTTTCTCAAGATATTTCTGTTTATATGCCGCGTCATTCTACCGAGTTACAGCAACATGCACCGCAAGATCAAAACATTTGTGTCAATGAAGAGGATGAATTGGAAATACCAGCGTTTTTGCGTCGTCAAGCAAATTAATGTATAGAAAAATTAAAAGAAGAAAGCTCTATATTTCTATCCATAATACAATGGAAGCTTTATTATAGTGAAACTTATGGAGTTTTATAGAAAATAATAAACCCATTCATTAGATGGGTTTATTATTTCTTGTAAAGATAATTTTTGATAATCTTATGAGGATTCCAAAAAGTTATTATGACTATTAATGAAGTGGTATGATTAATTGGAACAGAAATATCAATCGACTCTTAAAGATACATTAATATTTGAGGGACGTGGTGTTCATAGTGGACATTTATCTGTCATGAAGATTGGTCCAGCTGATATTGAGTGTGGTATTATTTTTAAGCGTTATAGCATAGATGGGAAGGAGCAAATATTTCCAGCGCATGCATCGCAAATCGGAGCAACTGAATTATCAACAGTGCTTGGACATGGAGATACAAGAGTTGAGACAATTGAACATTTGATGGCGGCAATTGCTGCGTATGGTCTCGATAATCTCATCATTAAGGTATCAAGTAATGAAGTGCCTATTTTGGATGGTGCTTCATGGCAGTATTGTAAAGGTTTTGAAAAAGTAGGTATCATTCAGCAGACAGCATTGCGATCTTATTTTGTTATAAAAAAACCAGTACGTGTTGAAACAGCAAATGGTATGGCTGAATTTTTTCCATTTAATGGGTGTCGTTTTGATGTTACAATTTCTTTTCCTACTCCTGTTATTGGCAAACAACACTTGAGTTTTGATCTTACTGCACAAGGGTTTAAAGATGATTTATCTTGTGCGCGCACTTTTGGTTTTGTTAAGGATGTGGAAAAATTATGGTCTTCCGGAAAAGGAATAGGCTCTTCTTTAGAAAACTCTCTTATTATTGGTCTTAATGATCAAATTATTAATCCAACTGGCACTTATTTTGAAAATGAATTTGTTCGACATAAAATGCTTGATGCTATTGGTGATACTGCTTTACTTGGTGCGCCTTTTATTGGATTATTCCGTTCTTATTGTAGTGGACATGCGCTTAATTCAAAATTAGTTAAGGCTGTTTTACAGGACGAATCGTGTTACGAAAAAGTAATATTTAAATAGAATAAAAATAAAATTTAAAAACTTTATTTTAGTTTGATATAACTTAAAAGCGAATGATAAATCTAGAGTATATAAATTCTGGTAGTTGGTTTAAAAGTGATATGATATAAAATTTAAAGAGTATTTTTTTGTAAAATGACATTTTCTGGAGGCTGAGAAACTATGAAAAAACCTGATAAGTATATTGGGAATATAGTGCATAGAAAATTGACCATTGTACGCAAAGTCTTTATTGGGATTCTTTTAGGAGGAATTTGCTTTTTAGCGGGCTGTTTAGGTAAGGGAAAAAATATCTTCGATCCATCTATGCATGTTTTAAAAATAGATCCGCCAGATGTTTTATATAATCAAGCGCTTGCTAATCTTGATGTAGGGCGGCTTAGTGAAGCAGCAAAAAAGTTTGCTGTTATTGAAAAACAATATGCTTACACTGAGTGGGGTCGTAAATCCTTAATAATGGGTGCTTTTACAAATTATCGGTTGGCTAAATATGATGATGCAATTAGTATGGCACAGCATTATATTTCTCTTTATCCGCTGGCGGATGATTCTGCTTATGCTTACTATATTATTGGTCTCTCTTCTTTCCGTCGAATTCCTGATGTTACGCGTGATCAGCAGGATACTAAGCGTGCTATTGCCGCTATGCAGCTTTTGATAGAGCGCTATCCGCAATCAGAGTATGTCAGCGATGCTAAGGCTAAAATACGTTTTGGTCGAGAGCAATTAGCTGGTAAAGAAATGCAGATTGGTCGTTATTATGAAGAAGGTCGGCAATATTTAGCAGCAAGTAAAAGATTTCGTACTGTGATTGAAGAGTATCCAGATACAAATCAGATTGAAGAAGCACTTTTCCGATTGACAGAAGTTAATTTTGCTCTTGGTTTAATTATGGAAGCGCAAACGGCAGCAGCTATTTTAGGACGAAATTATCCAGAAAGTAAATGGTATAAATTTTCTTATGATTTACTGCAAAAAAATAGTATATCGCCTAAAGAGCATAAATCTTCTTGGATTTCTCGTGCTTTGAGTGGTAATAAGAGTAAGGTGAATTGATTTCATATGCTGGTGCAGCTTTCGATTCATAATATTGTTTTGATCGAAAGACTTGATATTTATTTTACAGAAGGTTTGTCAGTTTTAACTGGAGAAACTGGAACAGGGAAATCTATTCTACTTGATTCTCTATCATTAGCTCTTGGTGGACGTGGAGATTCGTCCCTTGTGCGTTATGGTATGACACAGGGACAAGTAACAGCTGTTTTTAACGTCCCTGTTTCACATCCTGTGCGCCGGCTAATATATGAGAATGGTTTTAATGATGAAGGTGATATCGTTCTAAGGCGTGTACAGTCGAGTGATGGTCGTAGTCGTGGTTTCCTGAATGATCAAGTGATTAGCGTTGCACTGATGCGCAGTATTGGCCGTATGTTGGTTGAAATTCATGGGCAACATGATGATCGTGCGTTTGTTGATATTGGTACACATCGTCAATTATTAGATGCTTTTGGTGGCCTTGAAAGTGAAGTGGAAAATTTGCGTGAATGCTATCGCATATGGCATACATTAAAAGAACGTGTGCAACAACAACGTGTTAAAGTCGAGGATGCTGCACGTGAAGTTGATTATCTTCGTGCAAGTGTAGAAGAACTTGATAAATTTGATTTCAAAGTTGATGAAGAAGATACTTTGTCTCTTCGTCGTGCTGATATGCTTAAATTAGAAAAGATAGCAACGGATATTAGAGAGGCTGATGATCTCTTAGGAGGTTCGAAATCACCAATCCCTGTTCTTGCCAATTTGGTAAGACGTTTGGAGCGGAAAATTCCTGAGGCACAGGCTTTGATTACACCTGTAGTGAAGTCTATTGACGATGCGTTGCATGCACTCGCAACGGCACGTGATGGTATCGAATCTGCAATGCAAGCATTGGATTTTGACACTAACGAATTGGAACGAATAGAAGAGCGTCTTTTTGCACTTCGAGGTTTTTCTCGTAAATACCATGTTTCTGGAGATGAACTTGCCCAGTTACGCGATAAAATGTGTGCTGAAATTGCTGATTTTGATTCTGCTCAAGCAACATTAGTTCATTTAGAGACTGAGGCTCGAAAAGCGCAAAAAGATTATGACATATTGGCACAAGCGCTTTCGATAAAACGTCAAGAAGTAGCGCGTCGTTTATCTGCAAGTGTTATGGATGAGTTACCAGCGTTGAAATTGGAGAAAGCAGAATTTATCGTTGAAATGCAGAGTGATGCTGAAAAATATAGTCCAGATGGTATAGATCGTGTTGAATATTGGGTGCGCACAAACCCTGGAACACGAGCAGGGCCGATATTAAGTGTGGCTTCTGGTGGTGAATTGTCTCGTTTTTTGTTGGCATTGAAAGTTGTATTAGCTGATCGTGGATCAGCGCCAACATTGGTTTTTGATGAAATTGATACAGGTGTTGGTGGAGCTGTTGCTGCTGCAATTGGCCAGCGGTTGCTGCGTTTATCAAAAAATATTCAAGTTTTTGCTGTCACACATGCACCACAGGTAGCATCTAAAGCCCATAATCATTTTCTTATTTCAAAGGTTGAAAGCGGTGATATAGGATGCTTTTTTACGAGTATTAATAAAATAGAAAATCATGAACGCGCAGAAGAAATTGCACGCATGTTAGCAGGAGAACAAGTTACTGAAGAAGCACGTGCAGCAGCTCAAAAGCTTTTAACACAGGTATAATTAAGAAGTAATGAAAATACTAATAAACATATGTTTATTTAAATTCTCTTTATAATAATTAGTGGAATTTGTGTATGGTCAGCACTCAAGATTTGGAATAGAATTTATGGCCAAGAATGTGATTAAAAACTTAACTGCTCTTGAAGCAGCAGGTGAGTTGGAATGGTTGGCAAAAGAAATTGCACGTCATGATGTGCTTTATCATCGTGATGATCAGCCTGAAATTTCTGACGCAGAATATGATGCTCTTCGTCGTCGTAACGAGGAAATTGAAGCTCTCTTTCCTGAATTAATTCGTGCGGATTCTCCTTCATCTAAAATTGGTGCACCGATTTCTGAAAAGTTTGAAAAATCTATTCATGCACAGCCAATGCTGTCTTTAGATAACGCATTTAATTTTAAAGATGTCAGTGAATTTATTGAACGTATTCGTCGTTTTTTACGATTTCCAGAAACACAGATAATAGAAATGACAGCTGAGCCGAAAATTGATGGTTTATCTTTATCTTTACGCTATGAGGCAGGAAAGCTTGTACGTGCTATAACGCGTGGAAATGGATATATAGGTGAGAATGTCACTACAAATGCGCGAACAATTGCTGATATTCCACAGATTTTACAGGGTAAATTTCCTGATATTATTGAGGTGCGTGGTGAAGTTTATATGGGACAGAAAGATTTCCAGCTACTCAATATTAGCCAACAGAAAGAAGGGAAGTTAACTTTCGCAAATCCTAGAAATGCAGCAGCTGGTTCTTTACGTCAGCTTGATTCACAGATAACCGCTAGCAGAAATCTTAAATTTTTTGCTTATGCTTGGGGTGAAGTGAGTGAAATGCCTGCTGAAAGCCAAATAAAAATGATAGAAAAGCTTAAAGAATATGGCTTTATTATTAATCCATTAACAAAAGTTTTTGAAAAAGTAGAAGATCTTATTTCATATTATCATTCTATTGAAAAATGTCGTCAATCATTAGATTATGATATTGATGGGATTGTTTATAAAGTTAATGATTTAATGCTTCAAACGCGTTTGGGGTTTGTCTCTCGTTCGCCACGTTGGGCAATTGCGCATAAATTTCCAGCAGAAAAAGCTATAGCACTTTTAGAAGATATTGATATTCAGGTAGGTCGAACTGGTGCATTAACTCCTGTTGCTCGTCTTACACCTATTACTGTAGGTGGGGTTGTTGTTACAAATGCAAGTTTGCACAATGAAGACTATATTAAAGGAATCGGTCATAAGGGTGAGCTAATTCGTGAAGGACGTGATATTCGTGTGGGCGATACTGTGATTATACAACGTGCTGGCGATGTGATTCCCCAGATTGTTGATGTTCTTGTTGAAAAGCGTCCAAAAGATACTCCTACTTTTATTTTTCCTCACGTGTGTCCTGTTTGTGGAAGTCATGCTGTTCGTGAAGAGGGTGAAGCGGTTCGTCGGTGTACGGGTGGGCTTATTTGTTCAGCGCAAGCAATTGAGCGTATTTGCCATTTTGTTTCGCGCAATGCCTTTGATATTGAAGGATTTGGTAGAAAACAGGTGGAATTTTTCTTTCATATTCAAGATAAAACGCTTTGTATTCATTCGCCAGCGGATATTTTCACTTTACAACGACGTCAAGAAAATTCTTTGAGACGTTTGGAAAATATGGAAGGTTTTGGAGTTATTTCAGTTCGTAAACTTTATAATGCTATTAATGCTCGCCGTGAAATTTCTTTAAGTCGTTTTTTGTTTGCGTTAGGCATTCGTCACATTGGTGAGGTTAATGCTCAACGTCTTGCTCGTGCTTACCAAAATTATGCTGCTTTTGAAACCGCGGCGATGTCAGCCATTATGCCGAGTGGTAAAAACATTGAAGGTAATGAGATGTGGATCGAATTAACCAATATTGAGGGAATCGGTTCTCGTGTTGGTGAAGCAATTATTGATTTTTATCAAGAGGCGCATAATCGCAAAGTTTTATTGGCCTTGCTTAAAGAAGTAACTCCTCTTCATGAAATGCCTGTGGCAATAGATTATTCGCCAATAGTAGGGAAAATTATTGTTTTTACAGGAACTTTGGAGCATATGTCGAGGGATGAAGCAAAGTCCTTAGCAGAACGGTTAGGTGCTAAAACATCCAATTCTATTTCTAGAAAGACTGATCTTCTTGTTGCAGGTTTTGGAGCAGGATCGAAACTAACTAAAGCACAGCAATTAGGTATTGAGGTTTTGGATGAAAAAAACTGGCTCAAGTTGATTGATGGACATTATATTTAGGGGTTTCATTTCAAACAATAATTCCCATATAGAAATAATGTATTTTAATACTAATAGAATTTTTATACGTCTCTTTTTGCAGATCTGTACTTAACTTATATTTTGTATTTTATTATATATTTCGATACCAAATCATTCTTGATACGGCCAATTTTTGTAGATTTTTAACAAAACTGACAAAAAGTTTCAGATATATAG
>NZ_JAMCOF010000013.1 GCF_023500045.1 Bartonella bilalgolemi
TTAACCAAAGCCGGTTTCTCTGGTACAAGCATTTCTGGCGGTGTACGCTATCAATTTTAAAAAGAAAAAAGTACTCTATATATCTGAAACTTTTTGTCAGTTTTGTTAAAAATCTACAAAAATTGGCTGATAGGGCTTTATCTCTAATTTCCAGAAATTAGAGTGTTTTATTATGTTTTGTACTCTATCTTAAGCTTCTTTTTAGATATTTAATTTAGGGGTGCATTTACAATCAAAGAGGCATTGTAGCTTTTTTTAGCCATTTTTTGTCTTCTTTATCAAGATAAGGGGCATTAACTTGATAAACACAGGCATGATAGTCATTAAGCCACTTTTTTTCTTGTGCCGTTAAAAGTTTTATCAAAATTAATTGTCGATCAATAGGGCACTTTGTAAGTGTTTCAAATGATAGCATATCTATATCGCCATTAGTAATTTTTTGCGGTGGTTTGACAATCATCAAATTTTCAATGCGAATACCAAAAGCTTTTTCACGGTAATATCCAGGTTCGTTAGAGATAATCATACCGGGAATAAGTTCTTGGTTTCCATAGCGTGAAAAATTTTGTGGTCCTTCGTGAACAGAGAGATAAGAACCAACTCCATGGCCAGTACCATGTGCATAATCAAAACCAGCTTTCCATAAAGCACTACGTGCTAAAACATCAATATCTTGTCCACGTGTACCTTTAGGAAATTTTGCACTTGAAAGAGCAATCATGCCTTTGAGAACAAGGGTAAAACAGCGTTTTTCTTCTTCTCCAATATTTCCAATTGCTACCGTACGGGTGACATCTGTAGTACCATCTCGGTATTGCCCACCTGAATCAACAAGATAAAGCTCACCTGCATTCAGTAGTCTATTTGTCTTAGTGGTTACACGATAATGAATAATTGCACCATTTTTACCTGCTGCTGAAATCGTATCAAAGGAGAGATCTTCGAGTTTTATTTCCATTTCTTGTGCAGTTATGATACGAAATTTTTCTAATTTTTTAGCAGCTAAAATTTCATTAATTGTGCCTGGTATTTGTCTATCAAGCCAGGACAAAAAACGAGTAAGTGCTATACCATCACATAAATGTGCTCTGCGTGAGCCATTGAGCTCTGTAGTATTTTTAATGGCACGTGGTAAGACAACAGGATCTGTTAGTGTAATAAAAGATCCTCCTGTTTCTTCAATAACGGTGCGTAACTTTTCGCACGTTAAAAATGGATCTAAAGCAAAAACAGTACCTTGTTGAACATGATTTTTGATATTTGAAATAAATTCTTCTGGTTTATATAATTTTGCATAACATTTCAGGTATTGTCTTTGCTCATTCCCAATTTTTTTACTATTAATAAATAAGCTTGGTTTTTCTTTAATTGAAATGATAGCAAAACAAAGGGAAAAGGGTGAATTAGAAACATCATTGCCACGTATATTGAATGTCCATGCAATAGAAGATGGATCTGTAAAAATAAAAGCATTTGCACCAGATTGCTTTATATTTTTGCGAATTTGTGATAGCTTTTCATTTGTGCTGCATCCTGCATATTTGAGAGGATGAATTGATAAAGGGGTTTGTGGGCATTGGGGTTGATCTTTCCAAATAAGATCAATGAGATTGGGGTGAATTTCTATAAGTTCTCCACCTATCTTCAATTCTAATGCTTGTCTCAATATGGCTGTAGCATTAATAGTATGAAGCCACGGATCAAAGCCAATTGAAAGTTTTTGTCTATTTTTTTCAAGCCACTGTGCTGGTGAGCAGATTGCTAAATCTTCATAATCAAAAATACAAGAATCTGTTTGCTGACGAACTTGAAGTTTATAACGCCCATCTGTAAATATAATAGCTTTATCTTTTAAAATCAATGCTATACCAGATGATCCAGTAAATCCAGTTAACCAACCAAGACGTTGAGCATGTTTAGGGACATATTCTCCTTGATGTTCGTCTGTATGTGGCACTAGAAAGCCATCTAGTCCAAAGTGATCAAATTTTTTGCGAAGAGCTGCAACACGCTTTGCGGCATAAGTAGGGTTTGCTATTGTTTCAAAAGATTGATACATAAAGACGTTCTTTTCTTTTATTTCAGATGCAAAGTAACCCATCCTTGTCGGAGATATGTTTCAATATGTTTTAGACCTTGTTTTATATAAGCTTTTAAAACATCATCGCGCTGTTCTTCAAGAATTCCGGATAGTATAATAGATCCACCTTTTTGCAATGCTTTCACCATATCGTGTGCGAGCTCGATTAAAGGGTTGGCAAGAATATTAGCAACAATAAGATCAAAGGGAACGCATGATGCGACTTTATCATCGCTAAAATCCGTAATTGTAACAGCTGTAACATGCTCTGTTACACCATTGAATCTAATATTATGTTTTGCAACTTGAACGGCTATTGGATCTATATCTGCTGCAAGTACAGGAATAGGTTTGAGCATCACGATACCAATAGCTAATACCCCACTACCTGTGCCTAGATCAAGAGCATTTTGCGGGTTCTCATTTTGTATTACTTTGGTAATCATTTCTAAACAGCTAAATGTTGTTCCATGATGACCTGTACCAAAAGCTTGATTAGCTTCAATTTCAATAGGCAAAACATTAGGTGGAATGTTTTGTCGTTCATGGCTACCGTGAAGAAAAAAAGGACCAGCACACACCGGTTTCAATTCTGCAAGACTTTGTTTTACCCAATCGATATTAGGTAAGATTTCTATGTTAATTTTATTTGGATCTGTTGCAAGAATGCGTGAAAAGCATTCAGAAGCACTTTTCTGATTTTTTTGATCAACATAGAGTGAAATCTCATAAATAGCATTTTTTTCGTCTATTTCTGTAAGAGCAAGAGGATAACCTTCCTCCTCAAAGGCTACTTCCATAAGAGCATAAAATTTTTCCGCCTCATTTTTAAGAGCTGTCCAATACAGACGAATTTGTTGTGACATGCTATTTTAAATTAGTGGAATTTGAAACGAGTTTTTTTAGCCGTGTAATAGCGATATTGTCTTTTAATTTATTTTTGTTTTCTTCAATATTATACGGAATGATCCCAGCTAATTTCCCACCTTTTTTAAGCAAGAAAATTGCAGCTGTGTGATTATAGGTATAGTTATCATCATTTGTTCCAAGTACTTTTTCAGAAACAATATTAAAAGAAGTAACCATTTTATGAACTGCGTTAGGATCTCCACTTATACCAATAATTTTATCAGTAAAATTGCTTAAATACTCACGAAGTAGCTCTGGTGTATCACGTTCAGGGTCAACAGTGACAAACCATACACCTAATTTGTCAGCATCTGGACCAATTGCTGAAAGCCACCGACTAAGATCCATAAGCGTAGCAGGGCAAGTATCAGGGCACATAGTATAGCCAAAGAAAATTACTGCAGGTTTGCTTCGGATGTCAGCCTCAGTGACGATTTTACCATTAGAAGCAGTGAGTGTAAAATTCTCACCCAAAGGCTTATTTCTAAACGCGTCATAGGTAAAAACACTAGCGAGAAATACAACTGTTAGCCCCAGTATGCGTATTACATTTTTCATAGATCGGCTCTCTTATATAGCAAGTATATAAGAATTATAATGCTTATAACTTAATTTTGCAATCACCGTTTTGGATAAAAAGCATGTATGTTGATGAGTATACAAATATATACTATAAAAGACATTTTATCTAGATAAAGGATTGCATACTATCATTTCGTATACTTTTATGTAAAAGAATGAATATGTGTTAAGAAAAACTTTTTGTTTTATAGAAAATAAATTATGTACTTATGAGGAAATATTTTTATAATAAAAAATCAAAGTAAATATTTATAAAATTTCACATTACTATTAAGCCTTCTTATCGTTGATTCGATCATTTTTGAAAATTTCTATTTTATCTAAAATTTTAGCATCATCTTAATAAATTTTATCCCTATGCCATAAACCTTAGCTTTTTTAATTTTAATCATTTAGCATTGTTATAAGCTTTGTACTTTTTTTGAAGTACAAGCTTTTAAAAAATTTGTACTGCGTAAAGAACATCTTGACACTTTGGACAAAAACTTTGTAAAAAATAGAACGTATGGAAATAAAATTTTTTAGAGTTTAGAGATTAAATAAAGAATTTTTTTATGTCTAAAAAAATAGATGGAAATATAATAGTTAACGATAAAGAACTTGATCGTACTAAGCTTTTTAAGCTCTCTAAACGTATCAGTTCGGATGATTTTGGTGATTTTGTTGAAGATACTAAGAATTTGTCGGATGAAAATCTTCAGATTGCTACTGTTCAGGCTCGAATATACGACAAAAAAGATCATGATAAACTCAGGAAGTATGAACTTACAGACGAGAAAATAGAATTCGATTCTTATGAACTTTATCGCATTATAGCTCTTAGGGATTTTGGATCTGTAAAAGCAGGTGATCTGGGTGGTTTTATTGAAGCTGAATCTAATTTATCCCATGAAGGCGATTGTTGGGTTGGTGGTTTTGCTGTGGTTTACAACAAAGCTCACATTTATGGTAATGCCAGGGTTTATGGTAATGCCGAGGTTTGTGGTAATGCCAAGGTTTATGAAAATGCCGAGGTTTATGGTAATGCCAGAGTTTTTGATGATGTCAAGGTTTATGGTAATGCCGAGGTTTATGGTAAGGCCGAAGTTTCTTACAAGGTTAAAATTTATGGTAATGCCAAGGTTTATGGTAATTCCGTTTTGTGTTGCAATGTTGAGGTTTTTGATGATGCCGAGGTTTATGGTAAGGCCAATCTTCATGAAGATGTCAAGGTTTATGGTTATGCCAAGGTTTATGGTTATGCCAAGGTTTATGGTTATGCCAAGGTTTATGGTTATGCCAAGGTTTATGAAAATGCTGTAGTCGATGATGCTACAATTTCTGGCAATGCTGAGATTTATGGTGAGGCTGAGGTTATAGAGAGTGCTCAGATTTGTCATAATGCAAGGGTTTATGGGGAAGCCGGAGTTCGTGGTCATTCTAAGATTTTGCATAGTGCTAGAATTTATGGTCAAGCTCGGATTTGGGATAATGCTAAGATTTTCGGAAATGCTGAGATTTATGATGATGCCTTAGTTGAGGATAAGGCTTGCATTTATGGAAATGCTAAGATTCATGGTTCTGCTCGTGTTTGTGATTGTGCTATGGTTACAAAGGCTGCTGAAGTTTATGATGATGCTGAGATTGCTGGTAATGCGATGATTTGGGGTAATGCTGTAATTTACGGTACAGCTATAGTTAAAGATAACGCTAAGGTTTATGGAGATACTGAAGTTTATGGAAATGCCAAGATTTACAACAATACTCAAGTTTATGGAAATGCTAAGGTTTATGATAATGCTGTGATTGAAGGTGATATTGAGATTTTTGATAATGCTAAGATTTTCGGTGGTGTTAAGATTTATAATCGTGTTCAGATTTCTGGTAATGCTGAAGTTTTTGAATGTGCTAGGATTTCTGGTAATGCGATGATTTCTGGTAATGCGATGATTTCTGGTAATGCGATGATTTCTGGTAATGCGATGATTTCTGGTAATGCGATGATTTCTGGTAATGCGATGATTTCTGATAAAGCTCAGATTATGGGCAATTCTAAGATTTACGGGAGTGCCAAAATTTATGACAATGTCAAAGTTTATGGTAGAGCACGAGTTTTCGGGGATATTAAAGTATATGGTGATATTGAGATTCTAGATAACATGGAAATTTCTAACGATAATCAAATTAACGAAAAGAAAATTTATCGTGATATCAAAATTCGTAAAACTAAGTTTAAAGGGAGTTCTCTGGGGTTGTGATAATATTAAAGCGGCTAAAAGCTATAGTTTGCAATAATGTTATGATTTAGGGTGCTTTTCGCTGTACAAATGGAGCGTCAGAGTTTTATAAAGTAAAATGGAGTTTTGTGGTTTTTTTTATGCCAAAAATTAGTGAGAAATTGAGTCAAAAATTTCTTCTTGAAACAGAACAGATATTACTCTGATTAAGCAGTGATTTTAATCCGAAATTATTTAAGAAAAAACAAAGATTTTTTTTATTTTACTTAATTTGCCATTTAAGCAATGGGTATGAGCAAAGCGCGCATAATATCTTTCTATTTTGATCAACATAAAAATAACAGATTATCTTTATAAATCAATAATTTATAACTACAATACGATAAAATGGTTTGAAAATTAAACTTCTATTTGGAAAGATAATTTGTAGTACATTACACTAAGCTTTTGTTACAAAATTATCAATAACACGTTTTTCTCCGGCTTTATCGAAGCAGATAGTTAATTTATTACCATCTATTGCTTTAATTTGACCATAACCAAATTTTATATGAAAAATCCGATCATTTATAGAGAAAGCTGAGGATTTATCAGAGACTGATTTTGCAATGATATTTCCTTCAATATTTTTTTGTTGGTGGAGTTGGCTAATTTCAGGGTTTAAATCGATATCACCGTGGCAAATTCGCTCAGCATGAGCAGCAGATTGTTTTCTCCAATTATTGAGTGTTGTTTCTGTTTGATTTTTTTGAGCGCGTTGCCATCTTGGTATTGAATAATTATTATGAAAAGAACTTTGCTTTTTGAAGCATGCTTGGCTATAACCGCCATAAGATGTTTCAGTTTCTGTTACTTTTATATGCTCTTCCGGTAATTCATTGAGGAAACGAGAAGGGATTGTAGATTGCCAAAGTCCATGAATTCGCCGATTGGACACACACCATATATGCAAGTATTTTTTTGCTCTTGTTATTCCTACATAAGCAAGGCGTCGTTCTTCTTCTAATCCTGAACGACCACCTTCATCTAGTGAGCGTTGATGAGGAAAGAGACCTTCTTCCCAACCAGGAAGAAAGACAGTTTCAAATTCAAGACCTTTAGCGGAATGAAGAGTCATGATATTAACTGCATTCATTTTTTCACTACTTTCAGAATCCATTACTAGTGAAACATGTTCTAAAAAACTACGAAGACTTTCAAATTGTTCCATAGAGCGGATCATTTCTTTAAGATTTTCTAGTCGTGTTGGTGCTTCTGATGAACGATCTTCTTGCCACATTGCTGTATAGCCTGAATCATCAAGGATTATTTCAGCAAGCTCTGTATGTGGTGTGTGTTGTAACATGTTTTGCCAGCGGTAGAAATTTTCTACAACATCTCGCAAAGCATTGCGTATTTTAGGTTTTAGCTCATCAGTTGAAATTATTTCAGCTGCAGCAACAAAGAGGGGAATAGAGCGCGCACGTGCGCTATTATAAAGATGACGTAATGTTGCATCTCCTAGACCGCGTTTGGGTATATTGATAATACGTTCAAAGGCTAGATCATCAGCTGGTTGAACAACAACACGTAAGTAAGCTAAGGCATCACGTATTTCCATTCGTTCATAAAAGCGAGGACCGCCAATAACGCGATAATTGAGACCAAGTGTGACAAAGCGATCTTCAAATTCACGCATTTGAAATGATGCGCGCACCAATATAGCCATATGATTTAATGAATGACCAGCCCGTTGTGCTTGTTCAATTTCTTTTCCAATAGCACGAGCTTCTTCTGCAGAATCCCATGCGGCATGAATTTTTACTTTTTCATCATCGCTATTTATCTGATCAGAAAAAAGCGTTTTTCCAAGCCTATCTCGATTATGAGAAATTAAATGAGAAGCAGTTTTTAAAATATGTGATGTAGAGCGATAATTGCGTTCTAAACGGATGATTTTTGCAGGAAAGAAATCTTGTTCAAAGCGTAATATATTATCGACTTTTGCTCCACGCCACCCGTAAATAGACTGATCATCATCCCCTACACAACAAAGGTTAATTTGTTTTTCATGGCGCTGAGCCAAAAGACGGAGCCAGAGATATTGTGCTGTATTTGTATCTTGATATTCATCTACAAGAATATAGCGAAATTTATTATGATATTCGCGAAGAATGTCTGGGTTATGTTGAAAGATGGAAATAGAGTGCAGCAAAAGATCGCCAAAATCACAGGCATTAAGATTTTTTAGTCGATCCTGATAACTACGATAAAGGTCTCGTCCTATTCCATTGCCAAAGGAATGAGCATCGCCCTCTGAGATATGATTCGGCAAAAGTCCTTGGTTTTTCCAGGAATCAATCATTACGGCTAAATTACGTGCTGGCCAACGTTTATCATCTAATCCTTCAGCTTGAATGAGCTGTTTTAAAAGACGGGTAACATCGTCACGATCAAGAATGGTAAAATTGCTTTTTAAGTCAACAAGTTCTGCATGACGACGTAGAATCTTTGCTCCAGTAGAATGAAATGTTCCAAGCCAAGGCATATCGTCAACAGTTTTACCGACAAGCTCACCGATACGTATTTTCATTTCATGTGCAGCTTTATTGGTAAAAGTAACAGCTAATATTTGTTTAGGATGTGCAAGTCCGAGATGCAAAATATGAGAAATACGAGTAGTAAGAACGCGAGTTTTTCCAGTACCAGCACCTGCAAGAACTAAAATAGGCCCTTCTGTATTTATGACAGCTTGCTTTTGTTCTGGATTCAGCTTTTCTAAATAGTCAGGCTCATATTGCGTGTTTTTGCTTTCTGCTAAAGTATGCGTAACTAACCTAGAATTATTTTCAGGCTTATAAGAAGATACGCCATTTTTAAGAGACGTTATATGATCGGAAAAATCACTCATTATAACTTTATCTAGTATTTTTTTGATTTGAACGCTAGATAAAAATTATTTGCTTAAAAAACACGATACATAAAGTATAGAGATTACAAGAAAAGACAAAGATACAGTGTATGAAATAAGCGGCGATCAGAGATACATACATGTAATAAAGTTACAAGCTTACTTTTATTTTCAATTATAATGGATGCATAAAAAGTTGCAATGTAAAAGCGAATAGGCTTATTATTTCAAAACAAGCTTACATTGAAATTATAAAAAAATCATATTTTGCGATGAAATCAAAAAAGATTTCTTGGAGAAGAGCGCTTTTGATTAATGAATAATATCATTCTTGTCTGTTTTCATTCATCGCTAGAGAGATGATTTTGATCGAGAAATTTTTGGGCTTTTAGAGTTTCTTTTTTATCAAAAAGTTTTTCAAGTTTGGTTCGTCCAAAACGATAGCGATTTTCCTCTGCATGAATGGCTCGTTCTATACGTTTTTTCTGTTTTCGAAATTGACGAAGATTAATTAGTACAACCATAGAGTAATTCATTTATTTTTTTCGGAAGGAGTCCAAAGAAACAATATTAGCACTTTGCTTAGAATCATTGTTTGATGATTCTTTTTCCGTTTTGAGAGTTGATATTTTTGTAGATATATTTTCCTTTTTTTGTTTATCTGAAGGAATAACAGGTGAACATGAAGTATTTTCTAGATTTTTACTCTCTCCTGAAGTGAGGTTAGAGGGAAGATCAAATGCTGTTTCAAAAGCTGCTATAGGATCATAAAAAACTTGGATAGAATTAAAAGGGATAACCAGTTTTTCAGTAATTTCTCCAAAGGAAAGTGTTACTTCAAAAGCAGTTTCTGATACACTTAGATCTCTAAATTGGTGTTGCAATACGATGGTCATTTGATCAGGGTAGCGCTTTTGAAGCCGAGGAGAAATTTTTATTCCTGGTGCGTTTGTTAAGAAAGTAATAAAAAAATGATGATTACCTGGAAGTCCTGCTTTGGCTACTTCCAATAAAACTTTTCGGATGACTCCACGAAGTGCATCCTGAACGAGAATGTCGTAACGGATCTGATCTTGAACCATCGAAGTTTATTCCTCTTAAATTTATGCAGTGATTAAATATGAATAATACAGTGCAATAACATGTTTTTAAAAGCTAGCAACATTTTATTTACTATGCACCTAATTAATCAAGAAAAACACGAATTTATTTTAAATATTGTCTGGCAGGTCAAAATAGATAGTCATAAAAGTGAAGGCTTCTGTTGCCAGGTGCCTTCGAACCCCGCTTAGACCTGCGACGGTTTAAGACTTAGTTTGAAGCTTTCGCATCGCTTAAGCAGCAATGAGACGTACTTCCGCATAGTTGTCATTTGCAACTACTCATTTAGTCCGATAACGGTGGTACAATGCCGAGTAAAAGAGCAATCTTTACACCCTTGTCGATCCTATTTCGCCCCCATAAAAATATAATCTCTGTTTGATTATATTTTGGTGGAGGCGCCGGGTACCGCCCCCGGGTCCAATTGGTTTATTTCATTGTCCATTTATTACCATAGCTGAAAAGACAGCTTTTAAAATATAAACGAATAACAGTTTTTAGAAAAGGGGGGGATTGTTAATATTTTAAATCCTCTAATTATTGAGGTAGAGATATGATTGTGGTTGTGTATAGTTACTGATTGTTAGAAGGACTGCAAAATGATGTATGCTCTAGAAGATATTAAATTGTATGACATAAATCCTGATGAAGCTGTAATAGAACGACTTAGACGTCATTTAACTTTGGTAATAAATCATCAAAGATGCATCGCTAGTTTCCACATCGGATCAAAAAGAGCTAGAATGTGTTGAAAAATAGGCCCAAAGTGTATTGGATGTTAATAAGGAAAACGCAAAAAAAGCTGTTTCAAAAGTTGTTGAAATGATGTCGGGAGATCACAAAAAAATCGTGTGACTTTTTATTATCTGATTACCAAGCAGGTTAATGCGCTTGATAAAATTTGAATATTTAAAACTAAATCTTATATTATAATTTCAAAAAAGCCTAAATTTCTTTAGACTTTTTTGTTTACTATAAAAACATTTAGTGAATATCATCACCTTGGAGGTATCCACTTTTTCGGGCATCAGGCATTAAAAGAACTGCAATGAATGCAATAATCATCATGCCAGTTATATAAAGATAAAAAATAAATTCATATCCAATGTCTTTTAATAAAAGTGCTACAGATTCAGCGGATCCGCCAAATAATGCATTAGCGACAGCATAAGATAAACCAACACCCATTGCTCGTATTGAAGATGGAAACATTTCTGCTTTAACGATACCAGAAATGGATGTATAAAAACTGATAATACATAACATTCCAATAAGGATTAATAAAGCAACCCATGAATTGTTAGTATTACCAATCATTTGAAGCCCAGGAATTGTAAAGATCACAGATAATACACTCCAAATAAGAAGTGAAGTTTTTGTTCCAATTTTATCAGCTAAAGCACCAAATGCCGGTTGAAGTAACATAAAAATAAAAAGTGCAGCAGTCATTATAGTTGTAGCTGTATGCTTATCAAATCCAGTAGTTGTAATGAGGTATTTTTGCATATAAGTTGTATAGGTATAAAATGTTAGTGATCCTCCAGCTGTAAAACCAATTACTAGAAAAAAAGCTTTTCGATGGTTACGCCAAAGTTCTCTAATACTACCAGCTTGTCCTTTAGAACGGCTCTCTTTAGTTGTTGTTTCATGAAGCGAACGACGGAGAAAAATCGCAACAATGGCTCCGAAACCACCAATAGCAAAGGGGATACGCCAACCCCATGCTTTTAGTTGTTCCTCTGTGAGATAAAGCGCTAAAATAAATATAACAAGGCTGGCAAAAAGTTGACCACCAATCAGTGTAGTATATTGAAAAGAGCTAAAAAATCCTCGTTGGTTTTTAAGAGCAATTTCACTCATATAAGTCGCTGTTGTTCCATACTCACCGCCAACAGAAAGTCCTTGAAGCATTCGGAGTAAAAGCAAAAGAACTGCTGCTGAGGCTCCAATAGTTTCATAAGTAGGAAGTATGGCAATTAGGAATGAACCGCTACACATCATAAAAACAGAAATAAGCATTGAGCGCTTGCGTCCATAACGATCAGCAATGAAGCCAAAGAGCCATCCACCGACCGGACGCATAAGAAAGCCAATAGCAAAAACTACAGCAGCTTTAAAAAGCTGGAGTATAGTGTTGCCGTCTGAAGGGAAAAATTGCGATGCAAAATAAATTGAAGTAAATGAATAAACATAAAAATCATACCACTCTACTAAATTACCTGAGGCACTAAATATGATAGACCGAATACGTTTTTTTGCATCATGTAGTGCTAAAGTTCCTTCATTCTCCATGGAGATCGTCCCTCTTTATTAAGTTGCTTACAGCTTGCTTCTTACAATTTGAATCATCAAAATTCAATCGTTTAATGGTAATTTCTTGTAAGTAAATCATTTTGATGCTTATTAAATTGCATTTTTGTGAATTTTAAAGTTTCTATTTTATACAGCATACAGAATCGGGCATAAACATTAATATGAAAGCATATCTTGATCTCTTATTCCATGTTTTAAACAACGGTATTGATCGCTTGGATCGAACCGGTATTGGGACGAGATCGGTTTTTGGATATCAAATGCGATTTAATTTACAGGATGGATTTCCACTGTTGACAACAAAAAAATTGCATTTGCGTTCAATTATCTATGAGCTTTTATGGTTTCTTAAAGGTGATACAAATATTGCATGGTTAAAAGAGCATGGCGTATCTATTTGGGATGAATGGGCTGACAAAAAGGGGAATCTTGGGCCTATTTACGGTTATCAGTGGCGCTCTTGGCCTACACCGGATGGGCGTAATATTGATCAAATAAAAAATCTTTTAGCTATGATTAAACAGAATCCTGATTCACGTCGTTTAATTGTATCAGCGTGGAATCCGGCGGCGATAGAAGAAATGGCTTTACCTCCTTGTCATTGTTTGTTTCAATTTTATGTTGCTGCTGGCAAATTATCTTGTCAACTGTATCAGCGTTCAGCAGATGTTTTTTTGGGTGTGCCATTTAATATTGCTTCTTATGCATTGTTGACAATGATGATTGCTCAAATAACCCATTTACAAGTAGGAGATTTTATTCATACTCTTGGTGATGCTCATCTTTATTTGAATCATTTTGAGCAGGCAGAACAGCAATTATCTCGTACACCGAAAGCTTTACCATCAATGCTTATCAATCCAGAAGTAAAAAATCTTTTCTCTTTTACATTTAAGGACTTTGAATTGCTTAATTATGAAGCTTTTCCACATATCAAAGCACCGGTGGCAGTATGACTCTTCCAGTTTGTTTGATTGCAGCTGTTTCACAAAATAATGTTATAGGTTGTGCGGGTGCAATGCCTTGGCATTTATCAACAGATTTGCAACGTTTTAAAGCTTTAACTTTAAATAAGCCTATTATTATGGGACGGAAAACTTGGGATTCTCTTGGACGTCCTTTGCCGGACCGCACGAATATTGTTATTACTCGCAATCGTACGTTTGTTTCTGAAGGTGCCGTTATTGTTCATTCTTTATCTCAGGCTCGTCATATTGCAGAACAAGTGGCCTTCCAGAGTGGTGCAGATGCAGTTTTTATTATTGGAGGTGGTGAAATTTTTCAACAAGGGTTACATATAGCTGATAAAATATTTTTTACTGAGATCCTAGCTTTTATTGAGGGCGATAGTTTTTTTCCTGTTTTTGATAAAGAAAAGTGGACTATTATTAAAACCCAATATATTCCAGAGGGTGATAAAGACGATTATCCGACGCGTTTTGTGATTTATGAGCGGAAGTGATCATTTGAGGTATTGAAAGTATTTATTGTTTACATTGTAAAAAAATAATAAGCGCTTTAAACTGAAATCAAAGATCAAGTTTTGTAAATTATTAAGATTTGATTAAAAACATTAACTTAAATGAGGTGATAATGCCCTGGACAAATCAAAACGGTAGTGGCCCATGGAATGGTGATAGAAATAAATCCGATGGGGATAAAAAGCTATCGCCTAAGAAACCTTTCGGTTCTGGTGGTAGTAATGGTCCTAATATTGATGATATTTTGCGTAAAGGACAGGATCAGCTCAAGCAGTTTGGTGGCGGTGGTGTTTTTATTATAGTGTTTTTTCTTGCTTTCTGTTTTTGGTGTTTTCAATCTATTTATATCGTTCAACAAAATGAACAAGCTGTGGAATTGCGTTTTGGCGTTCCTAAAGAAGGCATTATCAGTGATGGTCTACATTTTCATTTTTGGCCAATTGAAACTTATATGAAAGTACCTTTAACAGAAAAAACCATTTCTATTGGTGGCCAGTCTGGTCAATTGCAACAAGGTGAAGGTTTGATGCTTTCGAGTGATCAAAACATTGTTAATGTTAATTTTTCTGTGTATTATCGAATTTCAAGTCCCAGCCAGTTTTTATTTAATGTGAATGACCAAGAAGGTACAGTTCGTCAAGTTGCTGAAAGTGCAATGCGTGAGGTGATTGGTTCACGGCCAGTTGATGATGTTTTGCGCGATAAGAAAGAAGAAGTTGCTGATGATGTCAAAAAAATCATCCAATTGACTTCAGATAAATATCAACTTGGTGTTGAAATAAATCGTGTGTCAATCAGTGAAGCTGCTCCTCCTACTAAAGTTGCTGCTGCGTTTAATTCTGTTCAACAGGCAGAGCAGGAACGAGGGCGAATGATTGAAGAGGGTAATCGTGTACATTTTACTAAGATGGGTTTAGCAAATGGTGAGGCTTCACGTACACGGGAAGTCGCAAAAGGTGAAAAAGCGCAGATGATTGAAGAAGCAATAGGACGTTCTGAACGTTTTCAAGCTATAGCGCGTGAAGCTGCAATTGCACCAGAGGCGGCTCGCTATCGTCTCTATATGGAGACGATAGGGCGTATTCTTTCTTCTCCAAGAAAGGTAGTTTTAGATCAAACAGCCTCTCCAACGGTATCTTATTTGCCTTTAAATGAATTGCTAGGCAGTTCATCAAATAAAACAATAACAAAATCAAAGCGTTCTGTAATACTACCGGATTCTGACCTTTCTAAGGGATATTAATTATGCAGCAATCTCGTTTCTTTTTTATTTTAGGGACTGTCATATTTGTTTTTGTAACCTTATGGATGTCTGTTTTTATTGTTTATCCTCGTCAACAGATAGCGATTAAGCGCTTTGGGCAAATTGTTAATGTAGAACCTAAGCCAGGTATTTATTTTAAAGTGCCTTTTTTTGATCATACTGTTATTATTGATAATCGATTGTTGCGTTATGATTTACCTACACAGTCTGTTCAGGTTCGTGGTGGTGCATATTATGAAGTGGATGCATTTTTTATTTACCGTATTACGAATCCAAAACTATTTTTACAGCGCATTGCATCTGGTCGTCCACAGATTGCTGCACGTGAGAATCTTGCACCCCGTTTTATTGATGCTTTGCGCGCTGTTTACGGTAAGAGAGAATTTAGAGCGGCTTTATCCGATGAACGTGGGGCGATGATGGCTGAGGTACAACGCCAATTTTCTGTAGATGCAGGCTCTTTGGGTATCACTATTGTTGATGTGCGGATTCGCAAAACTGATTTAACTGATGCTGTTTCAGAGGATGTGTATCGACAAATGGCAGCTGAACGTGAGGCTGCAGCAGAAGATATTCGTGCTCGTGGTCAGCAAGAACGGGATCGCATTATTGCAGAAGCTAATCGTAAATATGAGGAAATTGTAGCAGCAGCGAAACGTGATGCTGAAATTACCCGTGGTGAAGGGCAGGCCGAAAGTATTCGTCTTTTATTGAATGCACGAAAAGTTAATCCGCCATTTTATGATTTTTGGTTAGCAATGGAACAGTACAAGAATTTAGAGAACACTTCGATGGTGATTTCTCCACAAGAAGACTTCTTTTTTTATTTCCGTAATCCGCCACAAGCAAATAAAATATTTGCGCCTGTAGAGACATTGGATAATAAGATGGTGATTGATAAATAGGTAAAGTCATCATAAGATTATGTTATTTCATGAAAAATTCGATCTATGAATTCTTTCTTTGCTGGTACGATATTGTAGAGGGCGTGTTAGTTTCATATAAATGTATATTATAGGTAAAAATATGTTTCTCAAGCGTTTTACTACGTTAGCTACTATTTCTATAGTTGTGTTTCTATCGGGATCAATAAGTTGGTCTAATGTTGTTTTGCAAAAAGATGGGCCATTATCAGTGCCTGATTTAGTTACAACGCTTTTAGATACTGTGGTGAATATTTCTACAGCGCAAACAATTGATGGGACTGAGCAGGATGAAGATACCTCTTTGCCAATCGTTCCAAAAGATTCATTATTGCAAGAATATTTTGATGATTTTTTTACACCTGGAGATGATAAGAAAGATAGCCAATTTCAAAAAATGCGTTCTTTAGGATCGGGTTTTGTAATTGACGCACAAAAAGGACTTATTGTTACAAATTATCATGTTATCGTTGATGCTGATTATATTGAAGTTAATTTTGCTGATGGCACAAAGTTAAAGGCAAAATTGCTTGGGAAAGATAGCAAAACAGATTTAGCTTTGCTTCAGGTTGAGCCAGAAGGAAAAAAATTAACGGCTGTACGTTTTGGTAGATCAGAAAATGCACGTATTGGTGATTGGGTTATGGCTATAGGAAATCCTTTTGGTTTTGGTAGTAGTGTAACGGTTGGAATTATTTCTGCACGTAATCGTGATCTTAATGCTGGTCCTTATGATAACTTTATTCAAACAGATGCAGCGATTAATCGAGGTAATTCTGGAGGTCCATTATTTGATAGAAATGGTGAGGTGATCGGGATTAACACAGCAATTGTTTCTCCTTCTGGTGGATCGATAGGTATTGGTTTTGCTATACCCTCTGATATGGCGCTTTCTGTTATTAATCAGTTACGTAATTTTGGAGAAGTAAAACGTGGTTGGTTAGCTATCCGAATTCAACCGGTTACAGATGATATTGCAAAAAATTTGAAACTCAATAATACTGTTGGAGCATTAGTTGCAGGTAAAATAGAAAATGCGGAAGTTGATAATAGTCAGCTGCATGTTGGTGATATTATTCTTTGCTTTGGAAATACCAAAATTAAAAATATACATGATCTGCCGCGTTTAATAGCAGAAGGTTTAGAAGGGCAAGTAGTCAATGTTACAGTTTTGCGTGATGGGCAAGAGAAAACAGTGAAAGTTAAGCTTGGTCGTTTGGTGGAAACAGATTTGGATGAAAATATAATAGAAAAGTCTGGTGATAAAGAAAATAATAATGTACCCGAAAAGATGGAAATGCAATTTATGGGAATGACGTTATCGGAACTGACAGCTGATTTGCGTCAACGTTATTCAATTGCAGATAAGCTTAATGGGTTGATTATAACATCTGTTGCACAAAATAGTGTAGCTGATAAAAAACGTCTTCGCGTTGGTGAAGTGATTGTTGATATTAATCAAAGCATGATCACAACAATTGAAGATGCTAAAAAACGTTTTCGTAAATTACGTGAAGCTGGGCGTAAAAATGCTTTATTTGTTGTTGCTCGTCCGGATGGAGAATTGCGGGTTGTATTAATCCAAATGGATTGATGTTTTAATATTCTTGTCTGTTATTGCTTATAACAGCGATGTTTGCAGAAAAAATGTGAAGGCGTTGCTTTTCATGATACAAAGGACAATCACATTGATAGCGGGCCCAACTGCAAGTGGTAAGTCAAAACTTGCATTAAAAATAGCTCAAGAAAAAAATGCTGTTATTATTAATGCTGATTCAATGCAAATTTATGATACCTTGAATATTTTGACAGCACGGCCAACAGAAGATGATACTATAATTTTTCCTCATTATCTTTATGGTTATGTAAGTCCTTCTCTTAATTATTCTGTGGGACAATGGTTGCGTGATGTAGAAAAGCTTTTAAATGTAATAACATCGAAGTCACTTATTTTTGTTGGTGGAACAGGTCTTTATTTTCGTGCTCTTTTGGGAGGAATTTCAGAAATTCCTGATATTCCAGATGTTTGTCGACAAAAATGGCGGCGTCGACTTCAAGAAGAAGGTGCTGAGAATCTATATCGTCAGTTATTACAAGTTGATGCTGCACTCTCTAAGCGTATTTGTGCGCAAGATGGTCAACGCATTATACGTGCTTTGGAAGTTTATGATGTGACGGGTAAAACACTTAGTTGGTGGCAAAAACAAAAAACTACATCTTTGATTGCAAAGGATTATTCAGAAAAGATTCTTCTTATTCCATCGCGTCAACAGCTTTATGAGAATATTAATAAGAGACTGGATCGTATGGTTGAACAAGGAGTCTTAGAAGAGGTTTTTATTATAAAGCAGCTTATGCTTTCTCCTTTATTGCCAGCTATGAAAGCTATTGGTTTACCTGAGTTTATCGCTTATTTAGACGGATATTTAAGTTTTGAGAATGCTATTGAGACAGTGAAAACAAAAACTAGGAGATATGCAAAAAGGCAAATGACATGGTTTCATAACCAATTAAATGGGGAATGGAAGATTATCGCTGCATAAAATATTGAAAGCTTGAAAATAGCTTAAAAAGAAGAGAATATTTTAGACGAAATTTCTTTTAAAGATAGTTGTATGAAGAGAGAAAGGTGTGACAATTAAAATTTAAAATATTTTACTTTAGTTGCTTTATTTGTGAAATGATTGAGAAGATTTTAAAATTAATTAATTTATGGTGCAATATGTTTTAACTGTTGTAAATATGCCTACAGGTTTAGTAATAATAGGTTTTATCTTAGGAAATATAATACATATAAGATTTTTTTTTACAGTAATGTTGTTTTTTAGAGTGCTTGCACTTTTTGTACGAATCTTATTTTATAGGTTATGCAGTTTTCACCAGAACAGGATAATGCATTAAAAGCTGTAGCCACGTGGTTGAAAAATGGGAAATCACCTATTTTTCGGCTTTTTGGTTATGCAGGAACTGGAAAAACAACACTTGCTCGTTATTTTGCTGAAACAGTTGACGGTTCTGTTCAGTTTACTGCCTTTACAGGTAAGGCAGCCCAAGTTTTACGTTCTAAGGGAGCCAGTAATGCTCGTACCATTCATTCATTAATTTATTGCCCTCGCGGCGAAGAAGAAGTGTCTGATGAAGTAACAGGTAAAACATCCCTTACACCAACATTCGCATTGAATCGGCAAAGTCCAGTTGCACAAGCTAAACTTGTTATTGTTGATGAATGTTCAATGGTTGATGAACAATTAGCGCGTGATTTAATGAGTTTTCGAACACCGATTCTTGTTCTTGGTGATCCTGGTCAATTACCTCCCATATCAGGAGGAGGTTTTTTTTCTGAAAGTGCACCAGATTTTCTGTTATCAGAAATTCATAGACAAGCGCGTGATAATCCGATTGTTCGTTTGGCTATGGATGTGCGTGAGGGACGAGATATTTCTTATGGAGATTATGGCTTAGCGCGTGTTGTTACTCGTAAAGAGGTTAACCAACAATTAGTACTGGAAGCTGATCAACTTTTAGTAGGTATTAATCGGACGCGTTATCTTTATAATAAACGTTTACGTGAATTAAAGCGATTTACAACAGATTGTCCACAGGTTGGGGATAAACTTGTATGCTTACGAAGTGATCCTACTAAAGGTTTATTGAATGGTTCTTTATGGAGAGTTATGACTTCACAGAAAGAAACTGTTAAGCCAGGTATAAATCTTATCATTAAGCCAGAAGATAGTGAACGTGGTGTGGCAAAAGTTAAACTTCTAAAAGCAATCTTTGAGAATCCTGATAATCAAATTTCGTGGCAATTAAAAAAACGATATGATGATTTTGATTATGGATATGCATTAACTGTCCATAAAGCTCAGGGGTCTCAATGGGATAATGTGGTTTTATTTGATGAAAGTTTTGCATTTCGTGATATGTACGCACGATGGCTTTATACAGGAATTACACGGGCAGCGGAGCGCTTAACAATTGTTAGATAGCTCAAGTATATTTTATTGTTTGATATTATGCTGAGGTATGTTTTTTCTTAATATCAGAAGATTATAGAAGTGGGGTAGTGTGTGGCAATAAAACTTTCAGTTAATCTTAATGCTGTTGCCGTTTTGCGCAATAGGCGTAATCTTCCATGGCCAAGCATTGAAAAAATTGGATATATAGCACTTTCTGCGGGTGCAGCAGGTTTGACGGTTCATCCACGTCCGGATGAAAGACATATCCGTTTTGTTGATTTACCAAAAATACGTTTTTTAATGAATAATACTTTTCCTAATGCTGAATTTAATATTGAAGGTTATCCAAGTGATACATTTTTAGATTTAGCAGAGAAATATGCTGATCAAATTACTCTTGTTCCTGATTCTCCAGATCAGTCAACTTCAGATCATGGTTGGGATTTTGCTAGCAGTGCAGAATTTTTAGCGCCTATTATTCAGCGCTTAAAAGCAAAAAATATTCGCGTGTCATTATTCGCTAATACAGTTTTAGATGATCTTGATATCGTTAAAGCTATTGGCGCTGATCGTGTAGAATTTTACACTGGACCTTATGGTGGTGCGTTTGATGATGAAGAAAAGCAAATACAGGAGTTAAATAAATTAGTTCTAGCAGCACAAAAAGCAAGGCAATTACAATTAAATATTAATGCAGGTCATGATTTAACAATTGCTAATCTTCCTGCTCTTGTTAATCGAATTCCTTGGATTAATGAAGTTTCTATTGGCCACGGGCTTATCGCTGATGCATTAGAATATGGGATGCATGAAACTGTTCAGCGTTTCATTCAATTATTGGTATAAATTATCTATTCAAAAAATTGTAACGATGTATTGTATTTAGTATCTAAAGACTTTTATGTCATTGTTGAAAAGTACTATTTATTATGCAATGGCTTAGATTCTTACTTAGCTATAAAATTGTTGCTTTCTGCAGCAAAAGCGTAGCAATATTAGGAGAGAAATCTAGAAAAGATGAATTGAGATCAGATTTGAATAAAATAATTTTGCAATTTTAATTAAGATTTGGCAGGTAATTTTTTTTCTAAAGGTAAATTAACTTCAGTTGGAATATAAATATATTTAATTTTAAATTAAGAAAGCTCCTAATTTTTAATAATTAAAAGTATAAGGGAATGCTTTGTTTAATTATCTCAATCACTTAAAAAATTATTTTGTTATTAGATTATAGTTTTTAAAGATCAATATGTAATTAATAAAATAAAAAAATAATATTGATTAATGCTTGGTGATTTCAGTACAGAACTATAGAAAGTTATAAATTCAGCAATATTTTAATTATTTTTTATAACTGTATTATTTTTGCTGCAGATTCATTAAAAAAACTATGTTACATTATGTTACATTATGTGCTTTAACGCTGTTACATTATGTGCTTTAACGCCTAATTAGTGACCAGAGGGTATTATGAAGTGTTTATTAATAGCATTGTATCTACTTATATGTCAGTTTCTATCTGTAGTGAAGGCAACAGGTTTTATGTATCCTTATCAATCATCTATTATTTCACCGATTATTTCTTCACCTGCCTTTTCATGGACAGGTTTTTATTTCGGTGGGAAAGTTGGTGGTTTTTTAGGTTACGCTACTTCCAATCTTATAGACAAAAGTGGTGTAGAGTACGACATTAATAAAAATCAATCATTACCTAAACTTTCAGGTATTGTAAGTGGTTTGTATGCAGGTTCAAATATTGATATTAACAATGGGTTTGTTTTTGGCTTTGATACAAATATAGGCTGGTATGGTGCAAAGGATATAAAAATTATTGATATTGATAATTTTTTACAAAATTATGGTGGTGCTGATGTAAAGGATGTTGTTGAGATAGATTTTGCTATAAAACAAATTTTACAACAAAAATGGCTTGGTGCTACGCGGGTGCGTATCGGGTTTGGTTTTGATCGTGTTATGCCTTATGTTGCTGGCGGTGTTTCTTATACACATTTTCAGAGTATTTATTCAAAGTCTCCTTTGCCATTAAGGAGTAATGCATTGTCTGAAAAATCAGGAGAGCCTTCTATAGTACGAGTTTCTAAGTCAGTTTCTGATGCCAAGATAATGACTGGTTATACAATTGGTGGTGGTTTAGATTTTGCAATGACTGATAATTTTGTTTTACGTGCTGAATACAATTATTCAGATTTTGGTAAAAAGAAAATTATAAATAATAGGATTAAAATTAGCCATAAAATCAATGACTTTTCTGTTGGTGTAGCTTATAAATTTTGAATTTTATATTAGCTTATTAAAAGGCTTTATTAAAGATGAGGCTCTTATCTGTGCATGTTAATAAAAACATATTTGTTTCACTGCATAGAAAAAGGATTACTAATATAAATCATTAATTAGATGATGAAATTTTTTAGGTATTATTAGCTAATATGAATGAAGAAAATTATGGATTAACGTCTATTAATTTCGTGAAGTTTATTTGATTTTATGCAATTTTTTATAAATTAGGAGAGCAACTGGTATAAAGTGTCAAAACAGTATTAGAGTATAAGGATACGTATCTTTTTTATACAAGCGAATTAAAAACCGAGGCAGAGTGTATGAAAGTATCAACTAATGGTTTTTATAATGTTCAACACAAAGAAATTACAATGGTATTATGAATTAGTAGATATGGATCATGAATTTTTATGTAAATGAAAGGCGCGCTTTATTGTCTTAAAAGATTTATTTTATAAAGATATATATTAGGGGATTTTACAGGTATAAAGTGTGAGGTGTTTGTTATGAAGAAAAGTGAAATGATGCTAACCTTGGAGCAACCTGAGATATGTAAAATGTCACCTTGTTATTATAATTATCCTAATAGTGTAGTGCTGAAAAATAAATATGGAATCACAGACCTTTTAAAGTTAGAGGAGAGACATGCACATGATGCAGCAAAAGAAGCTGTTAATTTGCTGCAAGAGCCTAATCCAGAACGATTTGATTCTTCCTATCTAAAGTATTTGCATAGTCGTTTATTTCAGCATACATTTGAATGGGCTGGGTGCACCCGTGATGTTCCATTTACATTTTCAGATGGCACGACTGCTATAATGCTCAACATGTCGAAGAGTGATTCCGATGTTAAGTTTGCGTCTGGTAGAAAGATTGAGGAAAGTTTAAAATTATTCGATCTAACACTTGCTCAGAAAAATAATTTACAAGGCTTATCACGTAAGGAATTTGTTCATGACGCAGCAAAATTGTTTGCTGCTATCAATTATATACATCCTTTTAGAGAAGGTAATGGACGTACACAACGAGTGTTTTTTGTAAAGCTTGCCAGAGCTGCGGGCCATAGACTTGATTTCTCTGCCGTGACAAAAAAGCGCATGACATATGTGAGTCTTGAGGCTATAAAAAACCGAGATATAGGGCCTTTGGAGGATTTGTTTGAAGATATTTCTAATCTAAGCAAGGTGAGAATTTTAAAGCGATTCATAAAAGACATGAAGGCAGGTGCAGGTGATAGCGCCAACTTGCAGGAGAAGCTTATTGTAGTAGCAAAAGAAGATACGCTCTATGAGGGAGTCTGTAAATTCCTTGATTTAGATCGCGTTGTAGTAGAAACGGAAAATGCTTATGTAATTTGTAGTAGAGATTCTCTTACACCAGAACAATTAAGGGTATTCAAGCTTGGTGATAAGGTCGCTTTTAAAGTTCTAAATCCTAAAGAAATTTTTATCCCAGGAGAAAAATTAGCTAATTTGACGCAATATGAAATTACTAAAAAGCTTACAGAACATATCTCTGTTCAAGCGCAACAAAACAAAATCCAACATTATGCAAGATTTGTTTATGGAAATGCAGATGAATTGAATGGAGTGATACGCATGATTCGTATAACGCCAAGTTTGGCGCGGATGTTTGCTAAACAGATTGCAGCTTCTTCCGCTGAGTCTTATGATAATAAAGTATTTAGTATAAAGAATTTCATACGCAAAAAATCTAATCGTAGCGAGAATTTTTGTAAACTTGTTGATGCAGTTGAAAATTATGCAAGTGTTGTAAAAGCTGCTAGAAATGAAATCCTTAAGGAGCATCAAGAAAGACAAAAACGTTGTGAGCAAGTAGTGAAAATGCCCAGCAAGACAGTGCAACGCTTTCTTGATATACCAGAAAATATGTGGCAAGAAGCTTTGAAATCAGAGGCTCTTTTACTTCTTAATGGGGATCTTTGTGATTTTATGAATAAAGTTAATTCTCGTCTTTCGTCATGTGAATGTAGAGCGATTAATAATAATAATTATGAAGAACTCGCTAAAAGTATTAACATATCAGTCAGTAAAGCAAAAGAAATTACAGAAGTCGTTAGGAAAGTCAAAGAATTACAAAGGCAATTACGGGTAGTTAGAATGGGTCGTTTAAATACAACGGATATAGCTTGTTAAAATATGTTCTTTCATTTCATTTATAGAAGGAATTTTTTTAAGATCTCTCAAAATCGAGGTGTCTAAATATCAGATGTTATTTCATTTGAGATATGAAGAAAAATGTTATGATTAGTTTTCTATTGCTGAATTCAAAGAAAGAGTGTGTGGGAGCTTGAAAAGCTTAGTTAATGCTCTTGCTTTTATTTAAGCGGAAAAATTTAGAAGTACGAAGAAGGGTGTTGGTTCTGCAATTTTATTTGCATGATTAGAATCTATTTAATAGCACTGTAATGGCGTTACAAAGATAGTTTTTAGTTATGTTAAAGGAAAATTTATACAAAATAGCGCTGATGGTGAGAAAACTACTTAAAGTATTTCATTGTTCTCATCTGTTAGATTCATGAACCAGTGTAGAAAAATACTTCTTTCAATATGCATCATTGATTATTCCATAAAGACTTTTAAAAATCACAATGAAATTAGTATAGACACTATAATCTCAAACTTCATTTCTTTTTTCTATAGATGTAAAAAGTTGATCAGTTGATGTTGATCTATGGTTTTCAGAGAGGAGGAGTCTAGCTATTTCAACTAAACCAGCTTCTCTTTCATAGATAGAGATAGTTTCATCTAATAACCAATCTAAAGGATTAAAAGCTTTTGTTGATTTTCCATGAGGGTCAAGAATATATACGGTCCTTTTGTTGATGCGCTGCCGTCTTTCTTTTACAATTGGAGCTATTTCTGTTGATGGATCAAAAACAACAATTGGACCTCTATATTTAAGGCAAGTTGGAATAACATTGCTTGTTGTTTTATATCCTCCTGAACCAGCAAAAAAGAGCATATGAGTTGAATCAAAATCAAGTTTATATGTTAATAATGGCTGACTTCCTCCTTTTCCCCATGTTGTTTTATCTTGTGGGTTGAAGGATACATCTTTGACAATATCTTCATCAACTCTATACCTTTCCCCGATAACTATTTCCCCATCACTTGGAAAAACATCTTCAAGGCGTTTCATGTTCATCCACTGAGCTCCCAATGTTCAACGACTATTAATTAATGCGCAAAATCTAGCAGATATGTTACTTCTTTCTAGTGTATGGCCAGGATTACAAAACAATCCTTGTCCTCTTTATCCTGAGAACTCTCCTGCTTTATCTCAAGTGGTGACGACAGGGGCCACCCCTTTTCGTCTTAATTTACATGTTGATGATGTTGGGCACACTCTTGTTTTTGGACCAACTGGTGCAGGAAAATCAACGCTTCTCGCTTTTTTACTTGCGCAATCATGTCGTTATTGGTCAAAAGCAGCAGATAAGAATGGTAAGCATCTTCCGGCGTATATAACAGCTTTTGATAAAGGTCGTTCATTATTTACTTTGTGTCATGCTGTAAGTGGCCGCCACTATGATATTGAGGAAAGTGATGGGAGTTTAAGTGCTCTTATGCCTCTAGCAGATGTTGATACGGAGGCCGATAATCTCTGGGCTCAAGAATGGGTGGCAATTTGTTATGAACTTCAGACAGGGCGTTCCCCAACACCAACGCAAAAGATAGAAATTCATCGTGCAATGCAGCAAATGAAGCAGACGCCTAAGCATATGCGTTCATTAGGTAATTTTGTCACGACAGTTCAAGATAAAGAAATTCATCAAGTTCTCCTGCATTATAAACTTTCTAGTGCGATGAGGCATTTATTAGATGGTCAAAAACCGCTTGAAGAAGAGCACAAAGACGCTCTAGCGTACGATTTAATTTTCAATACCGATATAATTGTAGCGTTCCCTATTGAAAACTAAGTGACAGATTCTGAAAATTCAGATTTTCCTTTAGAATGCAGCATTTCCTAAAATTGTAGATTTTATATTAAAAGCTTACGAACAAAGCGTAGACAATTTATTACAAAAGCAGCTTAGTTTTTACAAAACAATTTTATTGCCTCATTTTTTAGAATGAAAAAGAGATTAATGCACGACATTTTAAAGTCATAAAATAAGGTTAGTTATAGAATGATAATTCTAAATATGGAAATTAATATATGTCCAAACTAAGAGATTTACTAAACAAAATTCGTCGTTCAAAAAAAAATAAAAATGATATTGTGTTTGAAAAAAAAGAAAAAGCTGTACTTAGAAAAAAGTACAATTTTATATTTTGGAATACTGAACCATTAAAAAGCACTATTATGCGTTTAGAGAATGACGTTAAGCATGGTAGTTGGTATGATATGATTTATGGAGGATTGGATCTTTCAATGATGCCCGCTTTGATAGAAGAAGCAAACAAAAAATATCCACTGATGAGCCTTAAATTTTCTGCAACACCTGAGGATGTTCCCATATTAATAAAAAATGCAATAGATAATAAGATTCAATCTTCTAGATTGATAGTTAATTTAGGAGATGATGAAATCCATTTTGCAGTAATTGATCATCAAACTATCAATAATAGAATGTCTTTAATATTATTTGAACCTACAGCTTTCAAATATATGAAGCCGGCGGTATTAGCAATGAGAGTAAAAGCCATTCTTGAAGAGAGTCAATTGCCTAATTGTCATTTTTCTATAGCGGAAATGGATATTCAACGGAGTGCTTCTGAATGTGGGATTTTTAGTTTGGCTCTAGCTAAAAAGCTTTATTATGAAGCTGATAAATTAGAAAGACTACACAAAGATAATATTAACAGTGTCTTATGTAAATCAGATACTTTTTTTGTATCTTATGAACAGCTAGATAGGTATCTTCCAGTCACTTTTTACAAACATACGCAGAGCGTAACCCGTCTTAATGAGTATATAAAATCAAATCCGAAAGCTAAACAAGAAATTATTAACAAGAAGGGTGAAGTTATTTTTGAGAGGTTTGATCGGAATTCAACCGTGATAGATAATAAAAGTGTATCTTGTTCGCCACACAAAAAAAGGATTTATGAATATAAATCTTTGATAAGGTAAATATAAATCTTTGATCAAATTATCAATTTTGAAAAACATATAAACTTGGGATTAAGGCTTTTTAGGGTATTTATAGCTTCCTTGTTAAAGGGTGTTTTATTACTTGATAGAGTATACACAATGTATATATGTGCTAAGAAGCAAGTGCCTAAGGAATACTGAATTACTAGTAAGGGTTATGGAAACAACTTTTTCTACAGATATAATTATCAAATCCGGTTTGTTTTTCTCGTTGGAATTTTAATTTTATTGCAAAGCAACTTAACATCAAATTATCATTTGCAATCTATCAAGAATTATAAAGAACAAAAAAGCACTACAAACTTTATATAGCAGTATATAATAACTATTAAATCTCTA
>NZ_JAMCOF010000014.1 GCF_023500045.1 Bartonella bilalgolemi
CAGAACTAAACGGCTTATTATCTCCTTCTTACGCGGCTCCGAAATCATGAATGAAAGGCGAGATCTTTAATGCAAAAACACCTATATTGTTTTTCTAACGGTCGCTATCTTTCAGCATAAAAATAAACATATACCATATGTATAACATACGTTGTATATATGTAAGACATATGTACAGCATATGTAAGGCATACATAAAACTTAAACAGTATGTATGTTAAGCATATGTTAAATGTATGCTGTGTATACATATAGCATCTGTAAAACATAAGTAAGGCTTTTGTGTATGCCAACAATTGTATTTTGCTCAACAAAAGGTGGTGTTGGAAAATCAACATCAGCACTTATTCTTGCACAAGTTTTGGCTCAACATGGATCAAAAGTTAAAATAATTGATACTGATCCTAATCAACCTATTGCTGATGAGTGGTGGCAAAATGCTAGCACTCATGATTCACTTAATATAGATGTTCAAGGAGGGATTAATGAAAACACTATTCTGGACGTTATAGATGAAGCAGTTAATACTCATAGTTTTGTTATTGTTGATCTTGAAGGATCAGCAAATATAACAGCGTCATATGCTATTAGCCGTTCCGATATGGTTATTATTCCTATGTCTGGAACAAAACTTGATAGTCGTGAAGCGGCAAAAGTTGTTTCTTTTATAGCTCGCGAGGGAAGGGCCAGACGAAGTAATATCCCTTATCGCATTATGTTTTCAAAAAGCTCTGTTATACAAACTCGAGAAGAAAAAGAAATTCGCAAAGAATTGACTGAAGCAAAACTTCCTGTTTTAGAACATGGAATGATGAATAAGGCTGCTTTTTCTTCTATCTTTAGTTTTGGATGTACTCTTTATCAGCTCAATAAAGAGGATGTATCAAACGTTGCGTCTGCTATAGAAAACGCTGAGCAAGTTGCTGCTGATATTGTGCAAGCATTAAAAATCGAAGGAATAATGTCATGATAAAAGAACATAAGCCAACATTTTCAATTTTGAATAATTTATCCACTTTAGAACCTACAACAAAAGCTCTCAAACGCAATAAACAAGATATTGATAAAATTGCTCAACAAAGTGGTTTTACAACCCGTCATGGATCTTTTGAAAAGGTAAAGGAGTTTGTTTTAACTAAATCTGGTTCTGTTGATGGACGTTCTAAGCGTCGCAGTATGAGAACAAACCGTATCACTCTTGCAGTACGGCCAGAGGTTGATGAAGAATTTCGTGCACTTGCTGAAAAATTGACGCCGCCTGGACAAAATCTTTTAACTCTCGGTGATGTTTTACAGTTTTTAATCCATTTCTATAATAATTCTGGAAAAAATGATAAAAAGAAAAAATAGATTTTAAGTTTATCCTTTCCGATATAAAAATTCGTCCTTTATGATTGTAGAGGAGGTTGAAATGGAATATGATAAAGAGGACGTACTACAGGCTGGGTATTTTTTAGCGCCTGCGCTAAATCGTAGTTTGTTTGCATAGCTAGCCAAGCACGTGCAGTGCTTACACCAGCCATTTCAAGTCTAATAGCTAAATTAGGGCTAATAGCGGCTTTTTCATTGAGAACCCTAGAAAATGCAACACGAGATACACCAAGTCTCTTAGCGGTTTCAGTAACTGATAAACCAAGTTCTGCAATTACATCTTCGCGCAATAATTCACCAGGGTGTGGCGGATTTTTCATCATTGTTAAGCACTCCTTTTTAGTGATAGTCTAGATAATCAATTAATTCAACATCCATATCGTTAAAGCGAAATATTACACGCCAGTTTCCATTTACTGTGATTGACCAATATCCTTTTAGATTACCTTTAAGTGGATGTAATCGAAAGGACGGATAATTTAAATCATCCGGTGATATGGCCACTTCAAGAGCACCTAGAATACGTCTTAGTTTTTGAGCATGGACTGTTTGAATTCCTTTTGTGGTGCCAGTATTATAGAAATCTTCAAGTCCTTTATGTTTAAATCCTATAATCATAACTGATTATAACGTGTAACGTTATAAGATACAATATTTTTTCAGGTTGTTAAAGAAATCAATTATTCATCTTAGATATTTTGTTTTTTAAGACCAAAAGTTAAGTTGGTATATCTCATAAATTATAACATTTGATATTTTTCAAAAAGAAGTAAAAAGATGTATCATAAATCATTGTTTTATATTATGATACTAATTCTGTATCAAAAACGATTTATGAGACTAAAATGGCACTTTTAGGTTATGCGAGAGTATCAACTAATCATCAGAAATTAGAATTGCAGGTAGCTGAACTTAAAAAGGTTGGGGTACGGGACGATCGTATTTTTACTGATATGATGACAGGAGCTACAGATAAACGTGAAGGCTTACAACGGCTCCTCAACCGTGCCGAGAAAGATGATACAATCATTTGTACAAAAATGGATAGGCTTGGACGTAATACTGCAGACATGATTCATATCGTTGATGCCTGTTATAAAAAAGGCATTGCTATACGTTTTTTGGAAAATGGTCTGAGTACTGAAGGTACCATGGGAAAAATGATCATTCAAATTTTGGCTGCCGTAGCAGAAGCCGAACGTGCACGTATTTTAGAGCGAACCAATGATGGAAGAGTTGCTGCAATGGCAGCAGGTATAAAATTTGGTCGAAAACCTCATCCAAAGAGAGAGATAGCATTTGCACTGATTAAGCAAGGAGTATCATCTAAAATTGTTAAGGAAAACACAGGAATTTCTCATGCTACTTATTTCAGATTAAAAAAACAAATAAATGGAATGAAACAAACTAAAATAAAAAGAAAACCAACATTTATTGATAATAAATATCAAATGGATATTGAGGATTTTACCGACAAACTGTCATGAATATTCAGTTGTCCATTTTTAATTTTTAGATTAATTATTTTATATCTTCTCTATAAGGAGGCTTTCACTATGAAAAAGAAATTACCTAAAAGTTATATGACCGATGCTGAACGCAAAGAATTGATAGATGCTCATGCTTCTCAAGATTTTATTTGTCTTTGTGAATCAGAAGCGGCAGAGAAAGCTAATGATAGTGAAACGGTATGGGAATGGTTGGCTATGGCTGATCTTCCAGCTCACTCACTTCTGAGTCTTAAAAAATGGTATGGAGCACAATTTATTCGCGATAAAGGATTTTCTACTGAAAAAGCTGATGCTGAATATGGACCTAATTGGCTCGATCGTGATGTTATTATAGGGAGCCATCGTTTTTGACTGATTTAATTAATAAGGTCGATCGATTTTTGATTAAAGAAGATGGCTTTATGGAAAAGCTATCTAAATCATTAGAGGCTCAAAGATTACATGATCTAAGAAATAATTTTTCTGATTACATGCGTGATGTTGGCAAAAGTGGTGATTTATTATCACTTCTTTTAATGGAGTATAAAATAGTAGAAAAAGATTTGAATAGACATTCTAATAGTAAAGCAATGACAGAGAGTTTAGAAACAGCATTGGTTGAGTTAGATATTGTTAAAGATCATATAGAGCTTGTTTCCGATCCTATACAATACCAAGTAATAAATAGAGATCACAAATCACCAAAATATAGAAAAAATGGTTTGCCTTATGATGGAGCTAGGAAGGCCATGGCATCGCATTATACACGGTTAGGAAATCTCGATAAATCTCGTTTAACGTCAGCTGAAAAATCAATTATTGACGTGCGAAGAGAGAATATAAAAGTAATGCAAAAACTCTACGAGAAAATGCAAGCCAAAGCTATTGGTATAGATCTTTCGCATGGCAATAAGAGTAAAAATACAAATGAGTAAAAGTGTAAAGATTATAAATGAGTAAATGAAGTTATAAGCATAACATCATTCTATCTAAGAAAATCAAATATAAAACTATCTCAAAATAGAAAGGAGGCTTTCACTATGAAAAAGAAATTACCAAAAAGTTATATGACTGATACTGAGCGTGAGGAATTGCGTGCAGGAGGGTTTTCTCAAAATGGCATTTATCTTGCTGAAGCAGAAGCGGCATCTAAAGTTAATGATAGAGAAACAATGTGGAAATGGTTAGCAATGGCTGAATACCCTTCATATACTCTTTTACGTCTCAGAAAATGGCGTGGTGCACAGTTTATTCGTGATATGGGGTTTATTACTAAGAATGCTGATGAAGAATATGGTCCAGACTGGTTAGATAAAGGCGTTGTGATAGGAGGTCAACATTTCTAATAATTTGCAAGATTTTTTTTTGTGATAAGAGATGGATATAAGAGAGAAATAGAAAAGACATTATTATTTCAAGCATTGAATAATGTGCAACTGGATTTTTCTAATACTTTACGCAGTATTGGCTGCAGTGGTGATATATTATTAATTATTGATACAGAACGCAATTTCATTGATGATGATTTGTTACGCTATGCTAATAGCAAGTCAATGATTAGTAGCCTTAAAACAGCATTAATTGAAATTGATGTTATTAAAGATCATATAGTGCTTGTCTCTAATCCTGAAAAATATGATGTAATCAATAGAGGACATTGTCTGTTAAAACACCGAAAAAATGGTTTGCCTTATGATGAGGCACGAAAAGCAATGGCATCGCATTATACGCGGTTATGTAATCTAGATAAAGCTGGTTTGACAGTAGCTGAAAAGATAATTATTGCCGTGCGAAGAGAGAATATAAAAGTAATGCAAAAACTCTACGAGAAAATGCAAGCCAAAGCTATTGGTATAGATCTTTCGCACGGAAATAAGAGTAAAAACACAAATGAGTAAAAGTGTAAAGATTATAAATGAGCAAATGAAGTTATAAGCATAACATCATTCTATTTAAGAAAATCAAATAAAATCATCTTCTGGAAAAACTAAAAAAGAGCAGTTTATCAAAGCCAGATCTTTTAGATAATGGACATCAAACTGATATCGAAGATTTCACAAAGTAAGTTTTATACACAGCATACATTTAACATATGCCTAACATACATACTGTTTAAGTTTTATGTATGCCTTACATATGCTGTACATATATACAACATATGTTATACATATGATATATGTTTTATTTTTATGATGGAAGATAGCGACCGTTAGAAAAACAATATAGGTGTTTTTGCATTAAAGATCTCGCCTTTCATTCATGATTTCGGAGCCGCGTAAGAAGGAGATAATAAGCCGTTTAGTTCTGGGTCAAGGACGTCGTTAGACGCCATGAAATGGTTTCCTTGACTTTAAGAACTAAGGCTTGTTAGTCCCTTCATTAAACGCGGATCTGATCTCATGATTTTGGTGAGCGGTCCAGAGAGTTTGAGAGGCGGATAGCCTCTCATTTTATATTATGTGTGAACGGAGTGAATTCTAATTTTTATTGAAAGAGTATAAGATCATAATCAGGAGGAGCTAGACGTAATATGAGCGCATCATAAGACCAACTAACATATGCAGAGAACAAAGAAAAAATAGCTCCACCAACTATCATTAGCACTTCAAAAGCTACGGATGTTCCTTCTGGTATTCCTTCGCGATATTGTAAGAAGAGGCCGTAACTAAACAAGAAGACCATTAATGCACAACCTCCTGCGAGGAGGTTTGCAATGAAAATGATTGGTTTACGACAGATTAGAAGTAAGAGGAAAAACATATGTGTAAAAAAGCCTCGTTTATAAGGACGTGTTTTTTGAGAAATACATTGTTTTTCTTCTTGGATATTTAATTTGTTGGCAGTATCCATATTCCCCTCCGATTTATTTTTGATACTTATATTTAAGTTTTAGGTGCAAATCTATTTTCTTTTGTGAGAACTATTAAATCGTTTCGTCTAAAATAAATAGAACGTCCACACCGAATTGGGGGCTGGCCTTGTACAAGGATGATTTGTTCATCTCTTCTCATTGCTTGCGTTATTTCGTGTGGATAAATTAAAGGTCTTTGTTGAAAGCTTAAACTTTCCGTACCTTTTGCTCCTGTTGTTCCTATAGATTTACTTGTTCCTTTAACTTCAATAGTCATCTTTCCACATGACTTTGATATATTTTCGGCAGTTTTAATATCTTTGATTGCAGCATAGCTAACAAAAGCACAACTTTCAAACCATGCCATAGCTCCAGATGAACCGAAGTGTCGTTCAATTTGTCCTACCGATTGATAAAAGAGCATGAGCGAGATTCCATATTTACGACCACGGTCACGTGCTTCCTCTAGGATATTCATATATCCTAGAAGATCTATTTCATCTAAAACGAAGAGCACTCTTTTCGCGTAATTACCATTTGCAGCTTCCATAGCTTTAAGAAAAGAACCGACAAGGATACGACCAACACCAGGATAGGATTTTAAAATTTTTGAAGGGATATTTAAAAAAATATCTATATTTCCTTTAGCTATATCAGCAGTTTTAAAATCAGTTCCACTTATGAGGTTTGCATAGTTTGAGAGAGATAGCCATTGAGTATCTTTTGAGGCAGTAGCATATACACCAGAAAAAGTTTGTTCAGCCATGTTTGTAAAAACGCCAAGAGTTTCACGAATAAATTGAGATGGTGATGAAGACTGTAACAAACGTAGTTTGCCAATAACGGAGGGCTCTGGTTCAGATACGATAGTACGAAGAGTTTTTAAATTTTTTTCCTCTAATTTGTACTCATCAGAAAAGACGACGTGAGCTAGTAAGCCTGTCAATAAGTTATGGGCGTGAGATGTAAAAAATTGATCAGTTGATGTTGATCTATGGTTTTCAGAGAGGAGGAGTCTAGCTATTTCAACTAAACCAGCTTCTCTTTCATAGATAGGGATAGTTTCCTCTAATAACCAATCTAAAGGATTAAAAGTTTTTGTTGATTTTCCATGAGGATCAAGAACATATACGGTCCTTTTGTTGATGCGCTGCCGTCTTTCTTTTACAATTGGAGCTATTTCTGTTGATGGATCAAAAACAACAATTGGACCGCTATATTTAAGGCAAGTTGGAATAACATTGCTTGTTGTTTTATATCCTCCTGAACCAGCAAAAAAGAGCATATGAGTTGAATCAAAATCAAGTTTATATGTTAATAATGGCTGACTTCCTCCTTTTCCCCATGTTGTTTTATCTTGTGGGTTGAAGGATACATCTTTGACAATATCTTCATCAACTCTATACCTTTCACCGATAACTATTTCCCCATCACTTGGAAAAACATCTTCAAGGCGTTTCATGTTCATCCACTGAGCTCCCCCGAAGATCATTTTTTTTGAACTTTTCAAATTTGAATCTGTCGGTAAAGATAATTTTACAGTGAAACCAAAAACAATACTTCCTATTAAGAATCCAATTAAAACCATTCTATCAAAGAATGGTAATAAATTTTCCCATGTCATTTTATATTGTTCTACATAAGGATTTAATCTTAAGTATTCATTTAATGTGTAATAAGCGAAGACCAAACCGAAAGAAATAATAGAACTAACAGTGATAGGTTTTCTAGTGTGTTTTTTTTGGATTAAAATGAAGGAAGAACATGCAATAGCAATGAGAATTAGAGTTATCAATGGTTTTGATCTTAAAAACCAATAAGCATCAGGCGTTGTTCCATTTTCTGTAATTTCATTGATAGTGATATTGATGAGAAAGAATATGATGATTGAAAAAACGAATGGGCATATTAAAGAAATAATTTGTTTATTACTCAATCTGTTTATCATCTTTTCCCCGCAAATCAGCAAAAGCTAACTTTCCTAATTTTTCAAACTTTTTATATTCTTTTGAATTGCAATCAAGCTTTGATGCATAAATTAAACATCCCAAAATGAAAGATTTATCTGCTTCTCTAAGACCTGCTTTAACAATAAGACCACCTAGACTAATTTTTTCACGTGCATCTTTACGTCTTATTTCATCTTTCAAAAATCTAATCCTCTTTTCTATACGTCTTAGTGATTTTATAAAATTACCAAGATTATTTGATTTCTTGTCCTTCTTTTTGAAATCGGGCTTTAACTTCCTCAAATATTTTTTTCCAATCATCAATTGTTATATTCATTTCAGTTAATCCTGCTTCTGCTGCTAGCACAGCAATTTTTTCTCCTTCTTGTTTTTTAGCAGCTTTAATTTTTTCAATTAGTTTTTTACTTTTTTCTTCAAGAGCTTTTTTTTCTTCCATAAGCTTAGATAAAGATTTACGCGCCATTTTAATATCCATATACTTTATTAAGTTGTAATTTATTTGCTATCAGATTTAATTAAAATTATCAATACTAATTAAGCGCATTTTATGCGCTCCTGAAAATGTCTTTTTCAAAGATTTTTGAAGGCGCAATTATACGTTTTATTTTAAAACGTTTTATGCTATAAATAATTTTAGTAAACTAAAATCAATTTTTGGTAATTTTATCTTATGGCAATAGCGCATTTACAAGCTAAAATTATTGGTTCTGGAAAATCGGCTGTTTCTGCTGCAGCATATCGTCATAGAACAAGGATGTTCGACGAATTAGAAGGATCTCATACGCATAAATATGATAAAGATAAAGATCTCGTTCATTCAGAAATGAATTTTTCAGAAGATTCAAAAGAATGGATTATGCAACAATTACGTTATTTCAATACAAATGAGAAAAAAAGCGAATGGCTATGGAATACTGTGCAAAATAATGAACGTGTAAATGGTCAATTAGCAAGAGAAATAGTTATAGCATTACCATTAGAGTTATCAAAAGATCAGAATATCTCTCTTGTGCGAGATTTTATAAATGAGAACTTTACTTCACATAATCTTGTTTCTGATTGGGTTTATCATAATAAAGAAGGAAATCCACATGTTCATATTATGCATACTTTAAGACCTGTTACAAAAAATGGTTTTGGCTCAAAGAAAATAGCTGTTTTAAATGAAGATGGAAGCATAAAAAAATCTCTTGTTACTATTCATGATAAAAAAGGAAATGCAGTAAGAAAAGAAGAGCGTATAGTTTATGAGAATGTCATAGGTTATAAAGATGCGATGAAGAAATTGCGCAATTCATGGGGTGAGCTTGCAACAAAGCATCTTTCACTTTCTGGGCATGATATAAAAGTAGATATGCGTTCATATGAAGAGCGTGGTCTATCTATAAAACCTACAATTCATTTAGGGCAATCTGCTCATGCAATGAAAGAAAAAGGTCTTATTAGCGATGCCGTGCAAGCTAATGAAAAAATAAAACAGAAGTCTGCAAAAAAAATTAAAGAAAATCCTGATGAAGTTTTGAAACTGATTTCATTTGAAAAATCGACATTTAGCCGTAGGGATTTTGCGAAGATAATTAATAGGTATGTTGATGATATAAATGATTTTAATGATATTATGATGCGCTTAGAGAAAAGTGATAATCTTATAAAGATCAAAGATCATTCTAACCCAAATGGGACAATTTACTCTACAAAGGAAATTATTAAAACAGAATATGATATGGCGCGAAGCGTTGTTTCTTTAGCTCAAACGACAGGGCATGGTGTTCAATCTAATAAGGTTTTTGAAGCAATAAAATTCATTGAAAATAAAGACCGTAGTCATCCCTTTAAATTTGCAGAAGAGCAAATATTAGCAGTTCAACATATTACAGAAAATAATGGTGTTGCAGCGATTGTTGGTTATGCTGGTGCTGGAAAATCAACTCTTCTCGAGGCAGCAAATGTTGCATGGACTAATGATGGTAAGCGTGTATTTGGTGCTGCTCTTGCGGGTAAAGCTGCGGAAGGACTTGAAAAATCTTCTGGAATAAAAAGTAAAACTCTTTCTGCTTGGGAACTAGCGTGGAAAAACAAGAAAGAGCAATTAAGAGTTGGTGATGTTTTTGTCATTGATGAGGCTGGGATGGTTTCTTCAAAACAGCTTTCTCGTTTTGTCCAAAAAGTTGAAAAAGTAGGTGCTAAGATTGTTCTTATTGGGGATCCTATGCAATTGCAACCAATTGAAGCTGGAGCAGCGTTTCGTGCGGTTGTTGATCATATAGGTTATGTTGAGCTCTCCCATATCAGGAGGCAAAAAGAAAAATGGGGACAAGAAGCTTCGCGTCATTTTGCCCGTGGTCAAGTGAAAGAAGCTTTAGATAATTATAAAAAGAGAGGATTTATTCATGAAACAAAAACACATCAGCAAGCGATAAGCAGTATTGTTAAAGATTGGATGGATGTTCGGAAAAAGATAGAAAAGAAATCTGTCGAGAAAGGAAAACCTTTAAATGGCGATGAGTTGTTTATTCTTGCGCATACGAATGCAGCTGTTAAAAAATTAAATAAAGAAATTAGAATAGTTCTCAAAAATTCTCATTTTTTAAAACCAGAAGATGTCGCAAGTGCAGTAAATTTTGATACAATGAGGGGATCGCGGGAATTTGTTATTAATGATCGGATTATTTTTCTTGAAAATGCCATGTTTGAGGAAAAATTTGCTCCAGAATTAGGGAAACAAAAAGTTAAAAATGGTATGTTAGGTACTGTTTTATCAACGCAGAATAAAAAAGGACAACCTATTTTAAAAGTGCGTCTTGATACAGGCCAAGAAGTTATTTTCTCGAATGAAACTTATCAAAATATTGATCATGGGTATGCGGCCACTATTCATAAAAGTCAAGGTGTGACCGTTGATAATGTCTTTGTTTTGGCTTCACCTTCTATGGATCAACATCTTTCTTATGTTGCTATGTCTCGACATAGGTATCAGTCACATCTTTATGTGGCGGAGGAAGATTTTAAGAATGTTCGATTACATGAACACAAACAGATTAAAGGCACTATAACTGGTGAACTTGTCAAAACAGGTTATACTTCATTTAATGAAAATCTAGAAAATAAAATACCTTATGCTGATATAACCACCTCACGAGGGATTGAACGTATTTATGGCGTGAAACTTCCTTCTGTTATAGATGGCGCTCATATTGAGCTTGGTGATAAGATATCTATTCAGCAAAATAAAGAGACAGTTATTATTAAAGGTAGAGAAGTCAAACGAAATGCCTTTAAAGTTCATTTATTAGAACGAGGAGATCCTTCTCTTGTTTATGATGTCAAGCAATCTGATCGTGCGAATACCTATGAAAAATTGGTGGCGGCGTTTTCTAGAACGAGTATTAAAACAACGACTCTTGATTTTTCTGAGTCTCCTGATTACCGAGACTATATTGCTCAATTTACGAAAAATAGAGGTATTGATGTTTCACAAGGGGTTGTTGAGAGGATTTTCTCTTATATTGATACGAATAAAGAGTGGCTGCAAAAACAAAAAGAAAATATCACAACACTTTGGAGTAGAGCAAAAACAGCTTTTGGTATACTTCAAAAAGAAAAGCTCAATGTTGAGCAACCGCAAAGAGTTTTAAATACAGTAGAGCCAGCTTTATACCTTTCTCCTTATACCGATACTTCTAATTTAGAACAGAAGGTGCTAAACGCTCTTAGAAACGAAAAATCTTATATTGATACTTTTAAAGAATTAAATGACCATTTGAAGGTAATCTATAAGGATCCTCAAGCTGCTGCATTGAAGATTGAACAAACGATTTTAGCGGGGAACGGTGATAAATTACCTGATCTTTTAAAGAAAACGCCTAATAGAGCCGGTGAACTGCGTGGATCAGATCGGTTGATAGATAAGTTAAAAACAGCAGGAAAAGAGCGTAAAGCTGCCATTTATACTGTTTCACTTGCTGTTTCAGTTATTCGAGAACTTCAATCATTTTATGCCAACTCTTATATTCAATATATGGATAAATTTATACGTGAACGTGAACAATTGAAAGTTGCGATACCGTCTCTTTCTAAAGATGCAGTCACTTATATGAAAAATTTTAAAGCTGGTCGTGAGAGTTATTCAAAGATGCCAGAGCAGGTTAAAAAAGAATTTTCAAAGCTTCAAAGTGCTTTAGATAAGCGTTTTGGTCAAGATGCCATTCATAAACAGGACTTTGATTTATCAAAAGCAATCCCCCCAAATCAGCCTCATGATAAAAAGCTTATGAGTGAGTTTCAAATGGCTATTAAGTTTTTGCAAGAGAGACAAAAGCAAGAACAGAGCAATATGATGGCGTATACAAAGTCAAAGGATGTCATGCGGTAATTAAGACGATCTATATTTTGCTTGACAAAATACGGGATTTCCGTATATTAAAAATGTATGCAAACGGTTATTGAAACAACAGCTTATCTAATTTCTGCGAAAGAGGAAGGTAATCGTCTGAGAAATTATTTGATATAGTTTCTTTTATTGCAGCTAATCCAAATGCCGGCGATTTTATGCAAGGTACAGGCGGTGCTAGAAAAGCTCGGTTTCCAACAAAACATAAAGATAAAAGTGGTGGATATAGGATTATTATTTTTGGGGTGGTGAAGATATTCCAGTTTTTCTTTTAGATGTTTGCAGATAAGTTATCTCAAAAAAATTTAACCAAGGCAGAAAGAAAAGAGCTTCAGCGGATTTTAACCGCACTCTTAAACGAATATAGAAAGGAGAAATGATGGATAAGGCAAGTAAAGTAGGGGCGCGTATATTACGAGGTGCACGTGAAGCTCTTTCCTATGCTAAAGGTGAATCTGATAATGCAAAGTTAGGTATCCATATTTCTCCAAAGGTTGATGTGAAAAAAATTAGAAAAAATATTGGTTTAACACAGACGCAATTTGCGGCACGGTTTGGCTTTTCTGTGGGGCGTATTCGTGATTGGGAACAAGGACGATATTCTATTGATACTCCTTCTCGAATATTGCTTTCTATTATTGAAAATGAACCAGAAGTTGTAAACCGTGTTCTTAAAAAAGCTTTATCAATATAAAGGAGGGTTTAATATGTTGAGCGAAGATGAAATCAAGCTGCGTCGACTCTATGCTGAAAATGCATTGGCTAGTCAACGTTTAGAGGGGTTGGAACCAGATCAAAAAGTTGTTGAGCAAATGGAACGTGTTATTATCGGGGAACTTGAAACAAGTGATGTAATCAAAGATTTGTTAGAACGGGTAAAACGTGGAGAAGTATAAAGGGAACGGTGATCCTTATACTGATCCTAAAACTGGTGTGATGTATAATAGGCTTGGTATTAAAGATAAAGCCACATTGCAGCGCGTAGAATCTGCTATCGCTTATGTAAAATCTTTCGAATTTGTACATACTCCTATTCGTGGTGAGTTTGATCTCAACCATATGAAAGAAATTCATAAAAAACTGTTTGGTGACATATATGAATGGGCGGGAAAAATTCGTTCAGTGGATATTGCCAAAGGCAATAGTATGTTTGCTAGTTATAACCAGATTGAAAGTTATGCACCGAAGATTACACAACAGCTTGCAAAAGAACGGTATTTACGTGGTCTTGATGCTGATAAATTTAGCCAAAGGGCTGGATATTATATGGGCGAGTTGAATGCGTTGCATCCGTTTCGAGAGGGGAATGGGCGTACGCAACGTGAATTTATAGGGCAGCTTGCTCGTGAAGCCGGTCATCATATCAACTGGAAGGGCATTGAGCGACAAGAAATGATAAAGGCATCAATTGCGGCACATTTTGGTGATTCTGAATTTCTGTCTGCACTCATCCGTAAGAACCTTACCGAATTTACAAAAAATAAAAGTGTTGATGTTTCTCGAGGTGTTGTGGAGAAAATTTCCTCTTCTATCGAAACCGATAAAGACTTATCGGAAAAACAAAAGGAAAAAATTACAACCGTTTTGGATGGAAAAAAAACAACTTTTGGTAAGCTTCAAAAAGAAAAGCTCAATGTTGAGCAACCGCAAAAAGATTTTAATGGTGCTTCAAAAGGAAAAGAACGAGCTCCTTACCTTGCTGCTTATACCGATACTTCTAATCTAGAACAGAAGGCGCTAAGCGCTCTTAGAAATGAAAAATCTTATATTGATACTTTTAAAGAATTAAATGACCATTTGAAGGTAATCTATAAGGATCCTCAAGCTGCTGCGCTTAAGATTGAACAAACGATTTTGGCAGGAAACGGCGATAAATTGCCTGATATTCTCGATAAAGAGCCCGATAGAGCTGGTGAACTACGTGGTTCAGATCGTTTAATAGATCGATTCAAAACAGCAGGAAAAGAACATAAAGAGGCGCTTTATGATATTCCTCTCGCCGTTTCTACTATTAGAAAGCTTCAATCTTTTTATAAAAACGCCTATGAACACAAGATAGATAAATTTACCCGTGAGCGTGAACAATTGAAAGTGGAAGTTCCGTCACTTTCAAAAGAAGCAGTGACTTATATTAAAGCTGTTGAATCTGGTCGTGAGAGTTATTCAAAGATACCACAGGATGTTAAAAAAGAATTTTCAAAGTTTCAAAGTGCTTTAGATAAGCGTTTTGGTCAAGATGCTATTCATAAACAGAACTTTGACTTGTCAAAAGCAATCTCCCCAAACCAGCCCCAGGATAAAAAACTTATGAACGAGTTTCAAACGGTTGTTAAGTTTTTGCAAGAGAGAAGACATATACAAGGACAAAACAAAGCGATAGCTCAAACAAAATCAAAAGATGTTTTACGATAAAGCAAGTTAAAGTATAGAAATATTGGTTTTGTAGCCCAATTGTGCTATATGATAAGTTAGTAATCAAAGGAGGTTTACTATGAGTGTAGCAGTAGATTCAAAAGATGTTGTTCGAGCACGTATAGATAAGAATTTGAAAAAAGAAGCTCATGAGATATTAGCTGCTCTAGGACTTACTGTATCTGATTTCATACGGATTGCTTTAACTAAGGTTGTAAATGAAAAGGGACTGCCGTTTGATATGTATGTTCCTAATGCGGAAACTCTTGAAACTTTTAAGAAAACTGATAGAGGAGAAGATGTCTTTTATGCAAAAGATATGGAGGATTTGTTTAAGCAATTGGATATTTAATTATGCGTTCTGTAAGTTATTCTGGTAAGTTTAAAAAGGATAGAAAAAAAGCAGAAAACCGCGGTAAGGATATGCAAAAATTAACAGAGGTTATGCAACTTTTAATCAATAAGAATCCATTGCCAGCTGTATTAAATGATCATGCATTACAAGGAAATTGGAAGCCACGTCGTGATCTTCATATAGAACCAGATTGGTTGTTGATTTACATTGTTAGTGATGATCATGTCCATTTTGAACGTACAGGAACGCATGCGGATTTGTTTAAGTGACTTAGACCGTTTTTTAAAAAGCATCTCGGCGTTTGAAGGGGTCATAATAGATTTCTGTGACACGGAATTTTCCTTCGAGGCGTTTACATTGAATGATGACATCAATCATCGAGATTAATAAACCTCGAATATCATCACGTGCCAAATTACTCCCCCCTTCACTTTCTTTAACCAATAGCGTCATTTGCTCAAATGCAGCGAGCGCTGTTGAGGCATGAACAGTGGTGATGGAGCCGGGGTGACCAGAATTAACATTGCGGATATAGTAAAAGGCTGTACCATCTCTGAGCTCTTGTAAAAGAATGCGATCAGGGCGCATGCGCAATCCCGATTCAAGCAGTTCTTTCACTCCCACTTTTGCTAAACCTTGATTGTCTTTTGAGTAAAAAAGCTGCACTTTGTTTGAGTGCGGAACGACAAGCTCGGGAGTATCCTCAATGGTGAGAATCCGTTCATATTCAGGAATTTTTGCAATCAAAGCTTTAGAGAGTGTGGTTTTACCAGAACCGGTTTTACCAGATATCAAAATATTTTGTTGGGTAATAACCGATCTCTCTAAAAACTTACAAAAATCTTTAGCTATAAAGAGATCAATTAATTCTTGTTCTGTATCAGAAAGTTCCGTTTTTCGTTTTTTCATTTGTTCAAGAGGAGTAAAACTGATGTTTTTTGTTACAGAAAATAGCTGGTTGTCTTGTAAACTCTCGAGAGAAAAAGTGCGTGATGAAGGTTTGCGAATTGTCATGCTGATGGTATTGGGGGCGACGGCAGGAGGCATGACAATTTGTATGCGTTCATTATTTGGAAGTGTGGCGGAGAGAACAGGATTTTCTACACTAATCTTTTGTGTTGTATAGGCAGCAACAACTTTTGCAATTCCTTCTAATTCGCTATAAGTCAATTCTTTGATGATGTGTGTTTGCCAACCATTGGGACCTTCAACGATTACTTCACCAGGACGGTTGATGACAATTTCAAATAAGTTCTCATTATTGAGATAATCCTCTAAGATCTTTAACTTAGTTAAAACGATAGAGATGCGTTCTGAATTTTTTACTGTGGCCATAAGTTATTTTTACTGAATTTTAGAATGAAAAGAGGAGTGGCCAGTAATATAATGAGGGAAAGGACTTTTACTTTTTTTTGTAACAGCGAGTTTATACACGGAAGAAAAATCCAAATCTCTTGCTACGAAAATATTGACCAATTCCCCCTGATTTTTTTCTAGGGTAGGAGGTATATTAATTTGATTTTCAAGAGCAATACTTGCTGCTTCTTTGCCAAGATTATTAGAGCCAGTTATTTGGATGTTATTATTTGTTTTTTCTATTAAAGTGGCTGTAGCACTATCAACTATAGAGAGCAACAATGCTGATCCAAAACGTTCCCACCAATGAGTGTTAATCGTACCATCAAAACCAGATCTTCCTAAATTATCAGTGGCGGGTGAGGAAAGTGTAACAACAACTCCGTTTGGTGTTTTTGCTCTTGTCCAAAGAACAAAGAGGCGATATTGTCCCTTTTTGATCCCTCCACGATATTCACCCACAATTTGAGTTCCTTTATCAAGCAGAACAACACGACCATTATCTGATAAAATATCACGTTTTACAACACAACTTGTAAAACCGGGCTGATCGCTACTCATTGCTGTTTCTAATATACAGGGGATAGATGTTCCCATTGCGATGATAAAGTTTCTGTTACCCATTAATCCCGCTTGTGTTCCTTCTATCTGTGTAGGTTTTAAAAGGGCAGAGAAGTTTTGTGTTTCTTTATTAGGAATTTCAGTTGTCTTGGCGAAACTATTATGTGCTGTGGTGTTGAAATGAGAGCTAGAGTTGTTAGAGAAAGCTAAAACCGGAGCACGCTTTGCAGCATCAAGTAAAGGATCGGTTTTAGTTTCTTCGATTGGTGTATTTGATGGTGTTGGTAATACACTCTGAGTAATTTTGGATTGTGGTTCAAGAGGAGCTAATTCTAACGGAGCTGGTGCGGTATTAAAATGTTGAATTTCTTTTTTAGGTAATTCTGATACATCATTTGGCGATGATGAAGATGATAATATATTCCAGAGTATATAAGCGCAAAATCCTAGAATGCCTATTCCTACAATTATTTTTGCTTTTGCTTTTTTTAATGCATTATTTTGGCCATCATCGATCATACCACGATCTTCAGTGATTATTTCATCATTATGATGATTCATGATCTCTCCCCCCTTAATTTTGTTTTTAAAGATCTGTAGCTGTTTTGCGTTCAATAAATGGTGAGGTTGTTCCAGTTTCTGGATTGTTTCCTTTGGAATGGTAAGCTTCATTAAAAATGCATAAGACATTTTTGCCATGTCTTAGAATGAACTTATGGCTAATAGCATGGACAGTAACCATATTGCCTTTTGTTGTTTTGGGGATGAGGGATTCTTGTCCATCATTTTCAACGATATAAATGGCAGGAATTTCTTGATTACCAGAAAAAGTAAATGTTGTTGTTTTCCCATTATCGTAAACCGATGATGGTTCAAGAATGGCTGTTCCCTGAGCTGAATAAGCCCAATTTCGTGGTCCATATTGTTCGTAAGTATCAAAAGATTTATCGATATATAACGCTTGTATTTTTCTTTGTTGCAGTTGTAAATCGATCTGCTTTTGTGCAATTGCATCGTGTGGGTAGCGAAATTTTACAAGGAAATATGTTTCATGTTCAGATGAAATTTCGCTGTCTTTTACGATCAATTCAAATTGATAAGATCGTTTTGATCCGTCGCGTCTTGTTGTTATAATTTGTAGATTTGTCATAGGCTGCATTTCACGTGGTTTTAAGAAAACAATATTTCCAGCTGGTGCTACTTCCCACGCAACGCTATTTCCGAGGGCAACATGAGCAATTTCTTCATCAGAAGAGAATTCTATTTGTACCGATGATCGTATAGACCCAATAATTTTTGTTACATTATAAGCATCATAATTGATAAAGCGAATTCTATTATCATTAGGAGCGCGCACAGGAGAAATGCTCGCGAAGCTTGAATGGCTTAAGGAAGAGATAGCAATCATAACGCAAAAAAGAAAAATTTTAATCATGAGTTCACCGTTTCTGGATCAGTTCTATATTCATGAACCATAAAGCCAAGAGGATTGATTAAACGATTTTGTGTGGATATTGGAGCGTTTACGTACTCGAAATTAAGAGTTGCGACCCAATGAGTGATGGACTCTTTATTATCATTATCGCGAACTGTCTTATAATAACGAACCTGTGCAATATCTTTGCTGATGAATGAGATTGATTTTATAGATGTTGTTACAATGGCATTTTTGTATAAAAATTGAGGACTTTGAGGATTACTGGATCCATACCATTGTGCAAACCTCTTCTGCTCTTCAAAGGATGACAATAGAGAGACAATCTGAAAATTATTTTGTATTTCTTTTGAATTAAATTCTTCACGGGCGTGAATATATTTGCTCGCGAAGTAGCGTGTTATTGCTTCATCGTAATTTTGGGGTTCATCTTTTAGAACATTGACGACATCAACAATACCTGTAGAATTATCTACGCGGATAACAAACGGTTCTACAGTTTTAAGAGGTAAGAGCATTATTACAGCCAAAGAAGATGTAATTGCAGCTATAACCGCTACTCCAGCAATAATAAGTGAAGCGCGAGTAATCCGACGTGATGTTAGAATGCGATCTTGATCGAATAATCGTGCTTCAGCAATATATTGCTTAACGTCTTTACTTTTCATTTTCGTCTACCAGCAATGTTTGTATGATTGAATTTCTTCAGCAATTGAAATTTTCATTTTGCGTTAATTATTATTGGGGAAGATGTTGGGTTTTTAGTTTCCCAATTCCACATTGATTTATTTAGTGGTCGCCTAGAATATCCATCACATTGCGGTAATGGTTTTGTTATGTTTTGAGAGGACATACATCCGCTGAAGAAGATGAAAGCTAGAGTGATCCCAATTTTTTTTAACATGTTTTTCCCCGCATATTTGACATAATTAATTTCGTATTTTTGATATGAGATTTTTTATACCATGAATACCTGCACGAGCTGTAGTTGTTGCAGTACGACCAGCTGCTTTGCTTGTATGCTGTGCTAAGTGTGTTGCACCTGTGAGAGAAGCTCCACCAGAGGCTAAAGCTGATGCAATTCCAGGTAAATGAATAAAAAGGTAAATACCTCCAATACCAATGACCAGAAATTGAAGTACAGCAAATATGACATCTTTGATATTGTTTGAAAGAACCTCTATTGCAAGATTTATATACAAGTTACCAAGCAAAGTAACTAATACTTGTAAAATGATAAAGTTTGCTGTTTGACTTAGCCATGCTTCTGTGAAGCGCCTTGTTGTTGAAAACATATAAAAGCTTATGAAAAGTGGTCCTAGAGATATGACAAGAAATGAACCGAGTTTAGCAAACATTGAGACAATAAAGCCAATTGTGCAAAAAAATCCAATAATAATTAAGCAAATAAAGCCAGCAATCCAGTTAACAATAAACGTACCTATTTCAGTTAATCCTTTATGCTTATCGGCAGCCTCAAAAACATGTGCAGCAGCATGTTTGATCATATTATCCCATATGTTTTGATTAAAAGTTGTTCCTGGTATGATATTTGCAATAGCATTAGGCAGATCGTTGAAAAATATATTTGTTATCCAAATGTTATAGTTAGCAGCGTGTGTCGTGAGTGTAACAATAATGGCCAGTTTAGCGGCTGTCGCTATAAATTCCCATAAAGGCAAAGAAGAGCGCCCATAGACAACATTATAACCAATAAATGCAATGTAGATTGTACAAGATAATGATAATGGAGTGGATAAAGCTTTTGAAAGATTTACTATGGTTTTAAGCATTATATCACCGATAGTATCGGTTAAACGATTATCTATCATAGTAAATAAATTTTGTTCTAACATTGAACATCCAATTTTATGTTATTTTTTGTAAATATTTTTATTTATAATTGTGATAATGATTTTCATGGATCAAAGTTGTAATCACGTTTTTGTTGTGCTCTTCTTTTTTCATATTCGGCTTTTCTCTTAGCTTCATCTTCTTTTCGTTTTTTCTCAAGTTCTTCTAGATATTGACGGCGTTCCTCTTGAGCTTTTTTTCTACGTTCTGTAGCAAGTTCGTGATCCGCTAATCGTGCATTTTGACAATTCTTAGAACTCCCTGTGAAGCCACACCTAACAATCCATTCTTGTAATAATTTTTCATCTTTTTTTAAGTCTTTTACGCTGTAGGTTTTTTCGCAACCAGCAACGAGAATTCCAGTGCAAAGAATTAATGTTGTGATAATGACTTTATTCATGATTGAATTCCTCTTTTATTTTATACTTTAATGACCACGTAGTTGTTTCGCATAATCTTTGTATCGTGCATTAAATTCTTCTCTAATACGGATATTTTCAGCTTCGACTTGAGCTTGTTGGATCATAACAGCAGCTTGTGTTTGTAAGACTTCTGCTTGTAAGAGTGCTTGTACAGCTGTTAATTGTGATTGCGCGTCTTGAACCTCAGCAGCAGTTTTAGCGTTTTTAAGTTTTTCAATGAGCTGGTTAATGGTTTCTTTCTTTTTATGAGCCTCTTCATAGATGGCTTGACCTGTCGCTGCTTGTCCTACATTGCGTTTGTGCAGTTTTTCTATTTCTTCTCGGTAAAAGGCATCAACAGCCTCTGTTGATCCAGCACCCCCTGATGGCTCTTTATATAAAAGTTTTTCTTCCCATTTTGTTGTATTTCCATTCCCACCATTCCCATCTATTACTTGTTCGAAATCATTAAAATCAGAAGGTAGAGCTGCATTGCTCCCTTGATTTTTGAGCAGTTCTTTCAGAGCAGATAAATCGGTAGCGGCATTTAAGGATTTATATAAATTTTTCATTTCATTGATTTGAGCTGTTAATTGGTCGAGTTGTTGTTTGCCTTGCTCTAATTGTTTCAGCATTTGGGTGACGGCAGCAGCATCAAAGGTTGGCATTTGTGCTAGTACATTTTGGCTTAATCCGAAAAAGATTGAATAAATTGCTGCTACAAGGAAAGTTTTCTTCATTGTTTTTGCCGTCTTTCTTGAAAAATAGGCATCCATTTTTCTGGAGATGATCCTACTTCTTTCATGATGGTTTCTAGTAACTCAACGTTATTAGTGGTGCCGCTTAAAATGGCTATTTCATCATCAAAACCGCGTAAATTTAGTTCTGCAACAACAGAATTATGTCCTTGTTTAACAAGAAATCGTCGCGATTCCCGTGTTAATTCTGTTTGTATGAGATTAAATTCACGATCTGATAATTTGAATCCTTCAACATAATCAGCGTGGTTGCCTTTTTGATTAGGAAAGTAAACCTGTGTTGGGCATTGCTCTATAATAGTATGTGCAATTGTTGAATTGAGAGCATCTCTGGGGGATTGTGTTGCGAAGAGCATCAAGCCGTTTTGTTTACGGATTGTTTTGAGTCTGTCTTGGGCAAATGCTTTAAAAGTATCATCTTCTAGTGCTTTCCAGAACTCATCAATAACAATGATAATACGACGGCCGTCGATGAGAGAAAGTACTTTATGAAACAGATACATCATTAATGGAGGACGAATTTCATCATTATCCAAAAAGTCGGTCATATCATAACCAATAAATTTTGAATCAATGCCAATATCATCATCGTCATTATCAAATACCCAGCCTAACGCGTTTCCTTTACACCATCTCTCTAAACGTCCTGCTATACCTTCTTTATTAGTGGTATCAAAAAACATTTGTAATGCGGATATTGAGCGCTGTTCTTTTGGTAATAAGGCGAGTTGATCAACAGCAGTAGAAATATCTTGTCGTTCTGTTTCACTAATTGTTTGTCCTTCAATGGAAACAAGTTTTGTAATCCATTGCCTTAAGAAGACTTTATCTGCTGGGTTATTATAATTAATGCCCTTAAGCGGTGCTATGCCTGTTGGCTGACCATTTTTGAGCGGCATATATGTGCCACCTCCAGCTCGAACAAACAATTCTGCACCACGATCTTTGTCAAAAAAAACCATGTGTGGGTCATGTTTTTGAAGTTGAGCCAAGAGAAAATTGATAATAACAGTTTTACCAGAACCAGATGGACCACAAACAAAAGTATTTCCTAAATCGCCAAAATGAAAATTAAAGTAAAACGGTGATCCTGCCGTTGTTTTCATCATGGCTACAGCTGGTCCCCATTCATTATTATCACTCTTTCCAATTGGAAATGAATGAAAGGATGAAAGAGCTGCATAATTACGGCTTGTAATAGCTCCAGAGCGGGCGCGATAAGCGTAATTGCCTGGAAGTTGTGCCCACCATGCAGCTTCAAGACCTAAATCTTCACGTGCAATTACCGCTCCCCCATCTGTAAGACGAGAACGAGCTTTTGCAAGATTATCAATCAGCTCTCGTGGTGTATCAGCAAAGACGGCTAATGATAAATGATGTTCTCCTAAAACAAAACGATTTGATTCAAGATCATCAAGTGCATCATCTAGCTCTAAAATTTGTGATCCAGCACGATCTCCAGAATTGACCATTTGATTTTGTTTACGGCCTATAATCTGTTTTGCAATATTTTTGCTTTTGAAGATAAAAGATTGTGTACAGATGAATTCAAAGGGGAGAGTGAGCAAGCCATCTGTCATGCCTGGTTTCGTTTTTGCTGGATATTCTTTCCAACCAAACATTCCGGCAAAACGTTGTTTTGCTTCATGGCGTATTTCTATGATTTCTTTACCAAAAATAAGGCGATCCGAATAAACAGAAGATGCTATCGTTCCCCAAGTGAGAGGAATACGTTCACGACGGCCACCAACTAATTGGTGAATGAACTCACTTTGTTCAGAAAAAATGTTTCCTTTATGTTCATAAAGGCTTAGTTTTTTAGCTTTATAGCGTTCTAAATTTTGAACAAGATCAGCTGTAACGTCTTCAAGTTTGCGAATTGCTTCTTCATCTATCTCTGTTTCTTTTTTCTTTGCTTTTCCTAAATTTTTAAAAAAATCAGCAAGCTTATCTATTTTATCAATGTATGGATTCCATAAGATTGAAAGATAAAGATCATTACGATATAAATCTTGAGACACCATTCGTTGACGGTATTTATCATCTAACTGTTGGGCAAATTTTGATTTGAAAGTCCCATTTGGGTAAATGGTTTCACGCCTTCTGATAATGTGGCTGTAAATTGCAATTCGCTCATCGGCAATATTTTTAAATAAGTTATTGAGCTGTTCATGAAGTATATTTAAATCAGCAATATCAGCGGTTTCAAAGTTAATCCCTTCAAGAGTAACAACAGTCATAAACGCGCGTGATTTGAGTGCTATAACATGTTTATTTACATGACGCACATAAGGTATAATTTCCTCAGGTTGTTTTTCATATTTGCGCTGTGCTGTATTCACTCTAGTTCCTTGTAATTACGGATAAGTCGTAATGGAGAGATACTTGCTCCACCCCATAGATTGGCGTTTATGGAAAAACGACGAGTTTGCTGCCATGCGAGAAGAATACGAAACTTATTATGATCATGTTTGATAATTTCTTTCATGATGAAATGAATGACAACACCAAAAATTGTGAAGAAAATATTGCTTGTTACAATAAAAATTATAAGCGTTAGCATTACGTTTAAGCCCATGGCTTCTACCGTAACACCAGCAATCATTGCCGGTCTTGTACAAGCAAGAAATAATGTATCTTCAATGAGCTTATTGTGTTGCTTCATATTCTTAAATGAGTGGTATTGAATCAATTAAGCTGAAAGCATTGCTACGATTTGCTGAGCACCAAAAATAATGCCTATTCCAATACACACGAAAAAGGCTCTGCGCATTTCAATATAACCAGCAATCCACGCAATACCCATACCAGCAACAGCGATAACTGCAATAGATTTTGCCAGAGATCCTGTCAAAGCTGTCACTATTTTATCAAGAGCGCTTTCAACTTTTCCAAAGCCTTGGGCAAACGCTGGATCGATCAGCGTTATGATTGTAATAAACAACATAAATACTGTAGCAAACCATTTCTTTTGTGTATCTAATATGGCTAATTTTTTTAGAGTGTAATTATTAGTAAAATAATTTTTTATCTCTAGCATGAGACTATCCCCCCCACTTTGTAAAAAGTTTTTAATATATAAATTAATTAATAATATTATTTTCTATTATAGATCAAATATATTTTTATTTTATATAAAGAAATACACAGTAAAATACATTGCATTCAAAATGAATTTTTATATAAAAATTGAAATGTATTTTAATATACTTAATTATATGCGATATATTATTGAATTTATATAACCATAAGCATGGCAAATTGTTTGTTTTTAAAGCTTTTTTCCGTATAGGTTGGTCACTACAGCGCTATATGGTGGCGCGTTCCCTTCCCTATACGTCAACTTCGCTTGTAAGATGAGAGGCTATCCGCCTCTCAAACTCTCTGGACCGCTCACCAAA
>NZ_JAMCOF010000015.1 GCF_023500045.1 Bartonella bilalgolemi
AAAGCTGCTCATAAAAATCAAACTCTAAAAAAAACATAAAATGTCCGCTGTAAATACAGAAAATAACAGATAAATATAAAACAATAAAACTTCACACAAAAAAATAATAAAATTGTCAAAAAATTGTAGAATGATTGTAAGTATAAATAAGATATTCTTAAAAATCTTAGCTAGAAAAAATCTTAAGACTTTATTCAGAGGAAGAGAAAATCATACAGTGAAGATCGTGCAAATGTAGATAACAAAATTACTTATTGGTTTTTTTTCATGATCCTACTAAATTATTGGTTTAATAGAATAAAAAATTCTTATCCTATGTTTTCACTGTTTTGAGTTTTAATTTTTAGATGTATTATTAAATTATATTGATTTTATGACCAATAATTTCGTGCTTGGTAGTCTGTAGATACAAATGTAAGAGAAAAAGATTACACTGTTTAGATATATTCAATCTTGATTAGGTTATTTTAAAGCGAAAAAAGGTTTAATTATTATACATCAAATGGTTGGAGTTGTTCTCAATTCACTTGTGAATCCTGTTTCTGTTTATTCAATAACGGTTGTTTTGTTGGTGATGAGCTTCTTTTAGAAAAACTCTCTACCTTTGTAGTCTTGCACTCATATTGCTTAAGCTTGGCAATATGGGAATACTTTCTCTTTTGAAAGTTATGGGATTAAGTTTGCATTTATATCTTGATCTTTGTTCTGGATAACTGTTGAAAATTTTAGTTTTTGTATGAGAGGAATTGGAGAAGTTTTTAAGATAATGATTTTAAAAGCGGGAGGAAAAGATTTTATCAGATACAGCTGTTTGTTGTGCTGAAACGTATATTGATTTTTTAGCTCCCTTGATAGCATATCTGACAAAACAATTGATATCATTAAGTTGGCAATATAGGTGATTTTTGGTGGTGTATAACAGCAATTATATAAAGCCATTGCAGCGTTTGTTATGATAAGGTAGACACAATGATCTATAAACACACATTGCTGCTAGAGAAAAATAATGGCTATGACACAAGAAAGAACCAAAGCCCGTTTACCCCGTGGTTTTATCGACCGCACAGGCGCGCAATTATATACTATTGAAACAATGATTGCTCAAATTCGTGAAGTTTATCAACTTTACGGTTTTGAAGCATTGGAAACACCGATTTTCGAATATACGGATGTTCTTGGTAAATTCTTGCCTGATTCAGATCGACCAAATGCAGGTGTATTTTCTTTGCAAGATGATGATGAGCAATGGATGTCTTTACGCTATGATTTGACCGCTCCGCTAGCTCGTTATTTTTCCGAGAATTTTGAAACTTTACCTAAGCCTTATCGAAGCTATCGTTATGGGTTTGTTTTTCGGAATGAGAAGCCGGGGCCAGGGCGTTTTCGACAATTTATGCAATTTGATGCCGATATTGTTGGAGCGCCAACGGTGTTAGCTGATGCGGAAATCTGCATGATGGCAGCGGATAGTTTAGAAAAATTAGGTATTCAGCAGCAAGATTATGTTATTCGTCTGAATAATCGGAAGATCTTGGATGGCGTTTTGGAACTTGTTGGCCTCGGCGGAAAAGAACAGGAGGGAAAACGCTTAACTGTTCTGAGAGCTATTGATAAGCTCGATAAATTTGGTTCAGAAGGGGTTCGCTTGCTTTTGGGAAAGGGGCGTTTGGATGAAAGTGGTGATTTTACCAAAGGAGCGGGACTAAAGGAAAAGGAAATTGAGTGTGTTCTTGCTTTGATGGCGGTTGGTGCTGAAACGGCTGAAGAAACAATTAATAATCTGAAAAAGATGGTTGGACATAGTGCTCAAGGGCTTGAAGGGATCTGTGAGCTTGAAGAAATGCAAGCGATTTTTTCTGAAAATGGCTATCAGCAATGTATCAAAATTGATCCATCAGTTGTGCGAGGATTAGAATATTATACAGGACCTGTTTTTGAGGCTGCACTGCTTTTTGATGTTTTTAATGATGATGGGCAAAAAGTTGTGTTTGGATCTGTTGGTGGAGGGGGACGTTATGATGGGTTAGTTGCTCGCTTTCGTGGGGAAAATGTTCCAGCAACAGGTTTTTCTATTGGTGTTTCGCGTTTGATATCTGCTTTGCAAAATCTTGGCAAACTTCCTGTGAAGGAAACGATAGGTCCCGTTGTGGTTTTAATGATGGATAAAGAACCAGAAGCTCTTGTGCGTTATCAAAAAATGGTGATGCGTTTGCGCCAAGCAGGTATTCGATCTGAACTGTATTTAGGTGGATCAGGGATTAAAGCACAGATGAAATATGCTGATCGACGTCATGCGCCTTGCGTAGTTATTCAGGGAGGACAAGAACGTCAAACGGGAAAGGTTCAGATCAAAGATTTGGTCGAAGGAGCGCGTTTATCCCATGAAATTAAAGATAATCAGACATGGCGTGAAAGCCGCCCAGCGCAAGTAACTGTTGATGAAGATCAATTAGTTCAAACAGTTCAAAATATTCTCATTGCTCAAAAATCACAGAACTTTTAGGAGCTCAAAAACCTCAGAAATCCCTTCCCTTTTTTATATTAATGAAGGAAGGGAGAAAAAATCAGAGAGAAAAATAACCGCTGCAATTACCCTTGTAGGGCCTTTAAAATATTTTGCGGTGAGGAGACTTCATAAGGATCTGTGGCACAATTGTCTGATGTACCTGCCTCTTCAAACCATTGTTCAATCACTCCATCTTGAATGACAGCAGCATAGCGCCATGACCGCATGCCAAAACCAATGTTATCTTTGGCAACCAACATTCCCATTCTCCGTGTAAATTCACCTGATCCATCGGGAATGAGTTTCACATTTTTAATGCCTTGACTTTTTCCCCATGCATTCATAACAAAAGCATCATTTACGGAAATACAATAAATTTCATCAATACCTACTTTTTTAAAGTCATCATAGAGTTTTTCAAAATCAGGAAGTTGAAAAGTTGAGCAGGTGGGTGTAAAGGCTCCAGGCAGAGAGAAAAGAATAACCCGTTTTCCTTTGAAATAAGTGTCGCTGTTGACATTTTGCCACCGATAAGGATTATCGCCACTGATTGATTCATCACGAACACGTGTGTGGAAGGTAACATTGGGAACTTTTTTTCTAAACATGATTGCACTCCTGTGCTTTATATAAGAAGAATATCTCCGAAAATCTTGAGTTTTGTTTTACATTTAAGGATGTCCTATAGTTTCTTTAATTTGCAGGTATTTTATGTTTACGTCAAGAGGAATTAATGATCAATTTTAAGGAAATGTTCAAATCAAATAATAGTGCTTTGCAGGCGTCATAATGACGGTGAATATTATTTCGACGACAGCTTTTAAAGATCAACAGTTGGGGACATCTGGTTTGCGGAAAAAGGTGTCAACTTTTCAACAACCCCATTATGTTGAAAATTTTATTCAATCTATTTTTAATACTGTGGGACCTCTTGAGGGAAAATTGCTCATTTTGGGAGGAGATGGACGCTATTTGAATCGCAAGATTATTCAGACCGTATTGAAAATGGCTGCTGCTAATGGTGTTGGATGTATTAAAGTCGGTAAAGGAGGGATTTTATCCACGCCTGCTGTTTCGCATCTTATTCGCAAGTATCATGCGCATGGCGGTATTATTCTCTCGGCAAGCCATAATCCTGGGGGAGAACAGGGTGACTGCGGGATAAAATATAATATTTCTCAGGGAGGGCCAGCACCTACTTCTTTGTGTAATGCTATTTTTACTGCATCACAACATTTGTCTTTTTATAAAATTATTGATGCTTCAGAGATCGATTTAGAGAGACAAGGAACGGTATTTATCGGATCTATGCAGGTTGATGTTATCGATCCTGTTGCTGATTATAGTGCGCTGATGCAGGAAATTTTTGATTTTGAGTGTATTGCGCAAGCGGTTTCTGAGGGATTAACTTTCCGATTTGATGCAATGCATGCTGTGACAGGCCCTTATGCGCAAGAAATTTTTGAAAAATGCTTAGGATTTCCTGAAGGAACAGTCGTTCATGGGGTTCCTTTACCAGATTTTGGTGGCAAACATCCAGATCCGAATTTGGTTCACGCTAAGGATTTGTATGATTTATTAATGTCTGAGCAAGGACCGGATTTGGGAGCTGCTTCTGATGGTGATGGGGATCGTAATCTCATTATTGGTCGTCAACAATTTATCAATCCTTCTGATTCTCTTGCGATTATGGTTGATCATGCTTCTTTAATTAAAGGATATCGACAAGGTCTTGTGGGAGTTGCACGCTCTATGCCAACCGGGCGTGCTGTCGATTGCGTTGCAAAGAAAAAAGGATTGAATTTGTTTGAAACCTCAACGGGGTGGAAATTTTTCGGAACACTTCTAGAAGCTGGAAAAATAACTTTTTGTGGGGAAGAAAGCTTTGGTACAGGGTCAGATCATGTGCGTGAAAAAGATGGATTATGGGCTGTTTTATTCTGGCTGAATCTTCTCGCTGTGACGAAAAAAACCGTGGCACAAATTGCTCAACAGCATTGGTATACCTATGGACGCTTTTATTTTTCACGGTATGATTATGAAGAGATAGAAGCCTACAAAGCTTTTGCAATGGTAGAACAATTATCCGAATGCTTACCAAAGACAGGTACAAAAATAGCTGGATTAACGGTCGAGAAAGCTGATGATTTTGTTTATCATGATCCCGTTGATCATAGTGTGAGTATACGGCAAGGAGTCCGTATTTTTTTTGACCATGGAGCACGTTTAGTGGTTCGCCTTTCTGGCACGGGAACAACGGGAGCTCTTGTTCGGCTTTATCTTGAACAGTATGAGGGTGATCCCTGTAAGCACAATCAAGATCCGCAAAAAGTTCTTCACCCTTTAAAGCAAGCCGCTTTTGAGGTGTTAAAAATCAAACATCATTTAGGACGCGAACAGCCGGATATTATTACATAAACACTTTTTCTTTGGCAATAATTCTTTTCTTATTGTGGCTGAATCATTTTTCGAGGGTCAACAAGTCGATCATAATCAGCGGCAGAAACACCTGCTTTTAAAGCTTCTTCACGGAGACTTGTCCCATTTTTATAGGCTGTTTTGGCGATTTCAGCTGCTTTTTCATAGCCAATTTCTGGAGCAAGAGCAGTAACCAACATGAGAGAACGTTCCATCAAAGCGTGAATATGTTCTCTATTTGCTTGTAATCCTTGGATACAATATGTCTCGAAAGAGCGCATACAATCTCCTAAAAGATTGAGTGATTGCAGCACATTATATCCAATGAGCGGCTTATAGACATTCAGTTCAAAATGCCCCTGGCTGGCGGCAAATGTGATACTACTATGGTTGCCAAATACTTGACAAGCGACCATGGTTAGAGCTTCACACTGTGTCGGATTGACTTTTCCTGGCATGATAGAAGAACCTGGTTCGTTTTCCGGAAGGCTCAATTCACCTAGTCCTGAACGTGGGCCCGATCCTAAGAAACGAATGTCGTTGGCAATTTTGAACAAGTCAGCTGCTAAAGCATTGAGGCTGCCATGAAAATGTGTAAGAGCTCCGTGATGAGCAAGCGCTTCAAATTTATTCTGAGCGGTTTTGAAAGTGATTCCTGTGAGGGTGCTTATTGTTTTGGCAAATGCGTCATCAAAGCCTAATGGAGCATTGAGACCTGTTCCGACGGCTGTGCCTCCTTGAGCAAGCATTTGAACATCAGTGAGCGCTGTTTCAATTCGTGTGCGATTGGCTTCTAGAGCGGCGCGATAGCCTGAAAATTCTTGCCCTAATGTGAGAGGCGTTGCATCTTGAGTATGGGTCCGTCCGATTTTGATGATGTCGGAAAATTCTTTTTCTTTTCTCTGTAGGCTTACAATAAGAGCATCAAGAGCTGGTAACAGATGTTGGCGTGTTTGCAGTGTGGTCGCAATATGTAAGGCTGTGGGAAAGGAATCGTTTGAGGATTGGCTCATATTCACATGATCATTCGGGTGAACCGGTTTTTTGCTTCCAAGCGTCCCTCCCAAAAGTACGTTAGCATGGTTGGCAATGACTTCATTGACATTCATATTGCTTTGTGTGCCGGAACCTGTTTGCCAAACAGAAAGAGGAAAATGGGTATCAAATTTTCCTGCAAGGACTTCATCAGCCGCGGTAACAATCGTTTGCCCGATATTTTGCGGAAGTTTCCCTTTTTCCATATTAACGAGGGCTGCAGCTTTTTTAATAAGAGTTAAGGCATAAATCAGGGTTAAAGGTTGTTTTTCTATGCCTATATTAAAATGATGAAGAGAACGTTCAGTTTGTGCTCCCCAATAACGATCATTGCGTACGGTGATTGTTCCAAAGCTGTCGGTTTCTTGACGAGTTTTAAGCATGACGATTCCTATAATTCATTTAAATTTCTTTATACTATAAATTAATCAAAAAAATAAGCGTTAAAATTTTATACAGAAGACTATGAAAAGATGCAGGTTAATTTTAATGAGAACCCTTGACATGGAAATATGCCATGTTTATATTCGCTTTATTGTTAGCACTCGCTACAAGAGAGTGCTAACAGGAACTTAAGATTAATTCAATTATATTAAGTTTTAAGGATATAAAACATGGCTAATATACAATTCCGCCCACTTCACGATCGTGTCGTTGTTCGTCGGGTTGAATCTGAAAATAAAACAGCTGGTGGGATTATCATCCCTGATACAGCAAAGGAAAAACCTCAAGAAGGTGAAATTATTGCGGTTGGAAATGGTGCTCTCGATGATAGTGGAAAGCGCGTTCCTCTAGAAGTGAAAGCAGGAGACCGTGTCTTGTTTGGGAAATGGTCTGGAACTGAAGTTAAGATTAATGGTGAAGACCTATTAATCATGAAAGAGTCTGATATTATGGGAATTTTGGGTTAATCCAATTTCTCAATTATTTTGTTTGATTATTTAAGACAACTCCAAGGAGAAATTAGATGGCTGCTAAAGAAGTCAAATTTGGCCGTGAAGCGCGTGAGCGCTTATTGCGCGGTGTTGATATCCTTGCTAATGCTGTTAAGGTAACGCTCGGCCCTAAAGGACGCAATGTGGTGATTGATAAATCATTTGGTGCGCCTCGTATCACGAAAGATGGTGTATCCGTTGCAAAGGAAATTGAATTAGAAGATAAGTTCGAAAATATGGGCGCACAAATGTTGCGCGAAGTGGCTTCGAAAACCAACGACATTGCAGGTGATGGAACAACAACAGCTACTGTTTTAGGGCAAGCGATTGTACAAGAAGGTGTAAAAGCTGTTGCTGCTGGGATGAATCCAATGGATCTCAAGCGCGGGATTGATGCTGCTGTTGAAGAAGTTGTTGAGAATCTTTTCAAAAAAGCGAAAAAAATCCAAACTTCAGCAGAAATTGCACAAGTTGGAACGATTTCTGCAAATGGTGCCGTTGAAATTGGAAAAATGATTGCCGATGCTATGGAAAAAGTAGGCAATGAAGGCGTCATCACGGTAGAAGAAGCAAAAACAGCTGAAACTGAATTAGAAGTTGTTGAAGGTATGCAATTTGACCGTGGCTATTTGTCTCCTTACTTTGTGACAAATGCCGAAAAAATGGTCGCTGATCTTGATGATCCTTATATCCTTATTCATGAAAAGAAATTGTCTAATTTGCAATCTTTGCTTCCTGTTCTTGAAGCAGTTGTGCAATCGGGTAAACCTCTGCTTATTATCGCAGAAGACGTGGAAGGTGAGGCTTTGGCAACCCTCGTGGTTAATAAACTGCGTGGTGGTTTGAAAATCGCTGCTGTTAAAGCTCCAGGATTTGGTGATCGCCGTAAAGCGATGTTAGAGGATATTGCTATCTTAACATCAGGTCAGGTTATTTCTGAAGATGTTGGTATTAAGCTTGAAAATGTTACCTTAGATATGCTTGGACGTGCAAAGAAAGTTAACATCACTAAAGAAAACACGACCATTATTGATGGTGCTGGACACAAGGCTGAAATTACTGCACGTGTTAACCAGATTAAGGCGCAGATTGAAGAAACAACTTCTGATTATGATCGTGAAAAGCTGCAAGAAAGACTCGCAAAACTTGCTGGTGGTGTTGCCGTTATTCGTGTTGGTGGTGCAACAGAAGTTGAAGTGAAAGAAAAGAAAGACCGTGTTGATGATGCCTTGAATGCAACACGAGCAGCTGTAGAAGAAGGTATTGTTGCTGGTGGTGGAACTGCTCTCTTGCGTGCTGCAAATGCGTTGACTGTCAAAGGAAAGAATCCTGATCAAGAGGCTGGTATCCACATTGTACGTCGTGCTTTGCAAGCGCCAGCACGTCAGATCGCGATGAATGCAGGTGAAGAAGCAGCAATTATTGTTGGCAAGGTATTGGAAAATAATTCAGATACGTTTGGTTACAATACTGCAACGGGACAATTTGGTGACTTAATTGCTTTGGGAATTGTTGATCCAGTAAAAGTTGTTCGCTCTGCTTTACAGAATGCTGCATCAATTGCAAGCCTTCTTATCACAACAGAAGCGATGGTTGCTGAACTTCCAAAGAAAGATACACCGATGCCTCCAATGGGCGGTGGTGGAATGGGCGGAATGGGCGGAATGGATTTCTAATGCCTATAAGCCAAAGATAAAAGAAAAACGGGCCTACTGGCCCGTTTTTCTTATGCTTTTCCTTTGATTTTATTCTCAAATCAGCTAACAAATTTTTGCTCATTTAGGTATATCTTATGTTCAATAGGTCTTTTCCTTGTCTTATTTGTATGTGTGATTTACAATAAATAATTTTTCTTGAACAAAGGCGAGATGTATGACTCAATTGCCTCAGTGTCCTCAGTGTGATGGTCTTTATACTTATGAAGACAATGGTCATTTTATTTGTCCTGAATGTGCGCATGAGTGGCCTCAAAACAATAATGAAGAGCTTCCTATTTCTTTTGAAGTTTATGATGCTAATGGTCAGCTCTTAGCAAATGGTGATAGCGTGATGGTCATTAAAGATCTTAAAGTGAAGGGTTCTTCATCTGTTTTAAAAAGTGGTACAAAGGTTAAGAATATCCGTTTAGTAGAAGGAAATCATAATATTGATTGCAAAATACCTGGAATTGGTCAGATGGCTTTAAAGTCAGAATTTGTAAAAAAAGTTTAATTCCAAAAAATTATCATCCTACAATAATGAATCTACCTCTCAATAATAAAAGGAAAGAAGAGAGAGAAAAAATCATCAAAGCACTCATTTTACTTTGCAAGAAGTATAAAATTCATATTTTTTATTATAGAAAGAAATATTCTTCTTTTTATTCTGTACTATTCTTTATGCATTTCATAAGCGTTTTTGAAAAAATATATTGTTAACGTCAAAAGTTCATGAGCAGAGGCATAAAAGAAGAGAGAGCACAATAATAATAAAAAAAATAATAAAATATTATTGTGTTTTGGATCTTGTTGGTTAAGAATTTACGCTATTAGTGAAGAATGCAATGAATGCCGAATAAGAGAAAAATATCTTCTATCGAGATTTTATGAGTCTATAGTTTGTGCTGCTGCACTTGACCTTACTGTTAGTTATCCCATTTTTTCTCTTTTGCATTCATGGTATAATACACATCTATTCCAAATTCAGTATAAAATATTTAGTCAATAGTTTTTATTGTAAAGAAATATAAGTAGATGATTATGCAAGAATTATACTATTTATAAAATTTGTGATTCAATGTTGCATCAAAATATAAGGAAGAGTTTATGAGCGCATCAGCAATCAATGTTCAATCAGATGTCAGGAATATTGCTTTAAATTTTCCAATTCCTGAAGATGTATTTGCGCTTACTGTTCAAGAAGTTTATCATTATACGGATAATTTATTTAAATTTCGCCTTAATCGTCCGGAAAGTTTTCGTTTTCGTTCAGGCGAATTTGTTATGATTGGTTTGCCAAACGCAGAAAAGCCAATTTATCGTGCTTATTCGATTGCAAGTCCATATTGGGATGAACAGCTTGAGTTTTTTTCGATCAAAGTTCCAGGGGGAGCATTAACAGAACATCTTCAAAAAATTAAAATTGGTGATACAGTTTTAATGCGTAAAAAATCGACTGGAACTTTAGTTCTTGATGCTCTTATCCCTGGGAAGCGTCTTTATCTTTTTTCAACAGGGACAGGTGTTGCTCCTTTTGCAAGTCTTATTCGTGATCCTGAAACATATGAAAAATTTTCCCAAGTAGTACTTATTCAAACAACACGTGAGTGTAATGAACTGATATATGCGAAAGATCTTGTTGCTTCCTTACAACATGATCCATTGGTTGGTGAATATGTAAAACAGTTGAAATTTTATCCCATGACTACCCGTGAACCTTCAGAATATACGGGACGCATTACTGCTGTTATGGAAAGCGGTGCTTTTTTCGAAAGAACTGGATTGCCGAAAATCAATCCCACGGAGGACCGTGTTATGATTTGTGGTTCAATGGCAATGTTGAAGGATTGTGCTAGGTTATGTGAAACCTTTGGTCTTGTTGAAGGAGCCAATAATGCCCCAGCGACTTATGTTTTAGAACGTGCTTTTGTGGGGTAAGAAAGCAATTTATTTTACAGTATGAAAGTTGCTTATTAATTTTAAAATTTTTCTATTCTGATTTATTCGAGGAAGCATTTCAATAAACGATTTCTGTAAACTCTATTCGTTAGATGAATACAGAGAGTGATAAGATACTATTATATATTGCTTTCTATAAGAAAGATTATATTTGAACAAAAGATAATTTAGGATTTGAAGAAAGGTGAGTTCATCAGCAACTTTGGCCAAAAATAAGGTATACATAAAAGGTATGCATAATTTGTAATATCTTACTTATTTGATATGAGTATATGCGGAGGAAAATTATTGCCTTTATGTATAATCATAATATATGGGATTTAAAAAAGCAGCGCTCGCTATTGCTATTATCGTAGAAAAACATTGCAGACAGATCATAAATTCACCTGGTGGATATCTCCGCGGCATGATTGCTAAAGAAAATCGCAGTGAATTATATCTAGAACGTTCCCTCTATGCTTTAATAAAGGAAAATTCTTAAAAAAAACAAAAAATGAAGAATTTCATGCGTTCAAATCACGTTGAACAAAGTCCTGAAAACTTTTAAAATACCTAAACCAAAAAAGGATATTACAGAAAGGAATTTCCTATGCAAAAGAAATTGCCCAAAAGTTATATGACTGATGCTGAACGCGAAGAGTTGCGTGCAGGCGGTTTAAATCAAGATTGTATCTATCTTTCTGAATCAGAAGCAGCTGACCGTGCTAATGATAGCCAAGCAGCATGGGAATGGTTGGCAATGACAGAACCTCCAGCTCACACACTTTTATTTCTTAAAAAACGGCATGGAGCACAATTTATTCGTGATATGGGGTTTTCTACTAAAGATGCTGATGAAGAATATGGTCCAGATTGGTTAGATAAAGGCGTTGTCATAGGAGGTTACCATTTCTAAAAAAGATGAAACTTTAAAACGGCTTTTATTACGACAAAATGGATATGTAAAAAAGCATAATGAGCATTAACTGCGAAGAATTTGCAAGTTGTACGAAAAGATCTTTGCAATTACATTTGCAATGTTGGTAAAAACGCTAATTTATTATTACTTATTGATGCAGAATATAGCATCATAGAAGATGATTTGCTTCGTTATGCTAATAGTCAAGGAATGATAAATAGTTTTAAAACAGCGTTGACTGAGATTGATACTGTTAGGAATCATGTAGCGTTTGTAGAAAATCCTGAGAAATATCAAGTGATAAATGAGGCTTATAGTTTGCCAAACAATCGTAAAGGCGGCTTACCTTATGATGAAGCACGCCAAGCAATGGCATCACATTATGCAAGGTTAGGAAATTGGGATAAAGCGCGTTTAACAGACATTGAAAAATCAATTCGTAAAGTGCGAAGAGAGAATATAAAAGTAATGCAAAAACTCTACGAGAAAATGCAAGCCAAAGCTATTGGTATAGATCTATGATCCAATAAGGTAATCATAACAAAACTTTTTATTAATTTATACATTCATCTTTATATAAAATTAACAAGCTTTTTTCCGTATAGGTTGGTCACTACAGCGCTATGTAGGGGCGCGTTCCCTTCCCTATACGTCACTTCGCTTGTAAGATGAGAGGCTATCCGCCTCTCAAACTCTCTGGACCGCTCACCAAAATCATGAGATCAGATCCGCGTTTAATGAAGGGACTAACAAGCCTTAGTTCTTAAAGTCAAGGAAACCATTTCATGGCGTCTAAGACGTCCTTGACCCAGAACTAAACGGCTTATTATCTCCTTCTTACGCGGCTCCGAAATCATGAATGAAAGGGGAAGCTTCATGTATGTTAAGCATATGTCGATGTTTATTATGTATAAAACTTACATTGTGAAATCTTCGATATCAGTCATCTAAAAGATCTGGCTTTGATGAACTACTCTTTTTTTTAGTGTTTCCAGAAGACGGTTTTATTTGATATTCTTTAACGAAGGCGATTTTTTCCTCTTTGAAAAACAGAATAGGATTGACCCAATATTGATTAGGCAGTTTGGGTTTTAAAATCCCTTTATTTGTGAGTTCTTTTAAGCCACTGTAAAATGTTCTATCAGTCATATCCAGTTTTTGGCCATTAACTCCTCCGTCATACCAGATAAGAGTAATGCTTCCGTCATGATTACTTTGATTGGTATGATATGTTTGCAAAGCTAAAACAAGAGCACGATATCCAGTGCGAGATAGATCAAAAATTGCTTGAATTCCAGCGGCAAATACTTTTATGAAATTTTTTTCATCTTCTTTCTCAATAACATGAATCGTAGGTATATCTATTTCCTCGCCAGTAGTAGGATCTAATAGTTTTCGTTGTGTAAGTTGTGTTTTGATAGTCTGATTATTGGTACAAATTTCAGATTTATTAAGGAAAGGATTTTCATATGGGGAATATCGCTCTTGTCTCAACTTAATTTCTTTCATTTAAATACCTGTAAATATCTTGGTTAGTGAATATTTTTTTCAAAAAATAAAAATAAAACTTGATAATTACTGAAGAATCATTTCTAATGATATTTTCTAGTATCTCAAACATGAGAATTATCTTATCACAAATGACAGTTAGTATATCAGCCAAACAAAGAAAGCAAACGATTAGGTACAATCAAAGTCCTTTCGTTAATGATGTTGTGTTTTCTATTAAGGATCCAGAAGAACAGATTCTTGTCAATGTTTCGCTTGTTTTTGGTCTCAAATCAGCAGGGATAAAGGTTTTTTTGGTTTTGGCTTGGATACTTCAAAATAGATTAATTCGCACGAATGCTGTGATTTTAGATAAGGCTGTTTTAAAAACATTTCTTGAAGCTCAAGAAAGAAAGCTAGCGTTATCACCAACAACCTTTTTTCGCGGTGTAGCGGAATTAGAAAAAGCTGGTCTTATTGCTAAACAAAATCATAGAGCTTGGTATTTTATTAATCCAAACTTTGTTTTTAATAGCAAGCAGGTTGTTTTCACAAACGATACTGGATTGAAGAATGGGAAGACAGGGACCTAATTTTAACTATGTTGAATTTTTTATTCTTTTCAATATAGCTCCACGTTGACTCGTTATGTAAAGATATGAGTCGTTTAAAATAGAGGATAATACAATGGCAAAAAAATAAAAACCCAACTGCTAAAACAGAAGGGTTTCTAAAAATCTCACCTAAGGATAAATTAAATTGGAACCCAAAATATCATAATTTCCAATTTAATTTATCGTGTTGTGTTTTGCAAGAGGAATTTTGCAGAAAAGGTGATATTTTGACATTTTTTTGCCTCTAATGGAGAGGTTTAAAGAATTATGGCTAATAAAACATCTGGTAGAAAATTAACTTCAAAGCACTGGGAATATATAAAAATTGCGGATAATACTGATATTGGCCATATTAGTAGAAGCCAACTTATTTTTCTTGTACAAGATTTACCTATAATTGGCCTTATCAAAGGAACGGAAGTCCATTTATTAACCAAACTTTTAAACACTGTACCCATTACGCATTTTGAAAAAGGTAAAATCCCAATAGTTTTTAAAAGCAACCATCAAATTGGTTTGGAAATTGGCTGTACTTCCGTTCATGTGAGTAGATTACTTTCACGTCTTTTTGATAAAGGTCTTATTGTGATGCGGGATTCAGCTAATTATAAACGCTATAGTTTTAGTTCTGCTAATCATGTACCAATTGCTTGTGGTATTGATCTTAGCATTTTAATTGCGCGTTACTATGAACTTCAGCACTCTATTTCAACGACTAAAGAAGAAAAGAAACATCATAGTATGGCTATTAGAACCTTTTGTGGCGCTTATCGTCGATTACGGCTTCGTATTGAAGAGATAAAATCTACACCTATTGCTTCAATGTTTTTAAATCGTTTGAATAAAATTAAAGCTGCTCTTGGTTCTCCTTTTAGAGCTTCTATTCTTAGATTGGAAAAAGCTATTAGGCTTTTAAATTGGCTCTTAGATCGCTTATGTTTTACAAAAATGTTATGCACAAATAGCAAAAATGTTATGCATATACATAATACAACCCTTAACTTAAATTGTAAGTGTAATAGAAATGAGTGTTCAGATAACTCTGAACACACTCAAATAAATGATGTGACCTCCGGTCACAATAAAATGGCTTATGAAAAAAGAGTGAACGGCAAAAACGAA
>NZ_JAMCOF010000016.1 GCF_023500045.1 Bartonella bilalgolemi
CATGGGTATGGCTAAAGTGATCGCTGCTTATTCTAAGCAAAGTATTTCCGATAAAAATCCAATACTATCCGCTACCTTGCCAAATAATGAGCGTATTCAAATTGTCATTCCTCCAGCTGTAGAAAAAGTAGTATTTAACCTTGAAAAACAGTTTATTGTAGTAAACTAAATCGCTTATAAAGTACTCTCTGAAAATATTAGCATATCAGAAAGTACAAGGAGGGCAATTGCAGAAATTTTTGATAAAACTCCGAAAATATACCTTATATTTTAGAAGTTCAAAATAAATCAATCAAAAAATGATGATAAGACATTTATAATGATTAAGCAGAATTTAGCGAATTTTATATAACCATTGAGTGTACTATGTTCTCTTGATGAGAAGCGTAAATTAATTTTACTCATAAAATAATATAGACCTTAATGAAAAGCATCTGAGTTTGATATTTGCGTCTCTAAGATGTTATTTGGTTATGTCATTTTCAAATTTAAATGTAAAATTGCAATACATCCAATCTATCCGAACATGTTCTCAAGTAAGCATTTATGAAGATATTGTAAATGGGAAAAACCAAACTTTTCTGACAGCATTTCTTGACAAAAATAAACAGATGCACATTCTGATCATACGCACACTTCTGATTAAAATACTGAGATTTTTTTTATGTCATGTTTATTTGCTAATATATTGCTACAAAAATCAATATAACCGCAAGCTAAAGATAACAAAGTATTATTAGTTGTTTATCTCAACATTTATTGTCTATGATTAGCTCTTTATAGCTTTGCATTGTCCATAAGAGTATTAAACTCTTCTAATGAGTATTCTCCCCTAGCATATCCTTCTAAAATTTCAAGCGTTTTAGAATGAAGAGTGATGCCTTCAATTGCATGTGTGCTGATAGCTGCATCAACTGCTTCACGGCGTTTTTGTAATTCTTCTGGCGTCAAAGATGTAGAATAATCAGTTGATTTTTTTTTCATAAAATCCTCCTTTTCTTTACCTATTTTTATAAAATAGAAGCATGTTTGCTTATTTGTTACGTATCTATTATTATTTAGAAACTTAAATAACTTATGTAAAACATTTCTGCTTTTTCATGAACGGAATGTTGTTACAACAATTGTGCCACCATAAATATTAAATGAATTATAAATCCTCATATTTTTAACTAGCTATATTCATTACTTTTAAATTATTAAGCTTGACTCTTTTTAACAAGCTCTGTAATTGCTTGCCTTGCGTAAAAAGCTTTTGAATTTTCTTCGCTTTACTTTCTGATATACCAATGCTTTCAGCTAGCAATTGATAATTACCATCACATAGCCATGTACGCTCGCTTGGTGTAAGACGGTAATGAACTTCTTGTATAAAAGTATTAAGTTCTTTTTGCAATGAAGGAGAGGAATTTAAAGCTTCTTTCTGCATATCCTTTGACAAATTGAAAATATCCTGTAATTCTTTGCTGGGCATTTTCACTACTGTCATCAGATGTTGTTGCTTTACTAGATGCTGTCGAATAATTTCATATCTCACACTTTTTACAATACTGCCATAGCCACTAATCTGTTGAGTAAGTGTTTCAATATTTTGTTCAGCTGTTTTGTATTTTGAATTTTTAAAGCCTAATATTTTTTTACCTGCTAATTTAGAAATAGATTCAGGAGAATCAGCTATCTGCTTTATAAGCGTTTTATCAAAATTTCCACTTTCACTAATGAGCTCCATCTTTTCATTGAATTTTTCTAGCTTTTTATAAACACGTTTTGCATAAATATTAACTTGTCTTTGCTTTAATAGAATAGCATGATGATTCATAACCCTTTCACTAATTTGATCTGATGTTAAAGGAGCTAATATTTCTTTTGGAATAAGAATGTCTTTTATATCTTTGTTTGTTGGAAATTCAAAATCTAGTGTATCACCAGATTTTAACGCCTTAATTTGCTCTGGTAAAAAATAATCTTTTTTGAATATCATATAAATTGGTTCTAAAATATAATCACAATCTACTTTGATATAATCACGATCCATTTTGAGTAGAATAGATTCCGGGCTATCATTTTCATAAACGCCTACATAGATATTCCCTTTATTTGGCATTAAAATAATCTTTTTTTGAGCATCTTTATACTCAATATTACTCATGGAGCTTATGAATTCCTTCATAATACTTACTGTTTTTGGATTTGAAATATCTTCAAACATATGTCTCATAACACTTATATTGCTCGGGGTATCAGCATGCATCATAGAGAGCATACTGCAAACTATCATACGTCTTGCCGTAACAATTGAGAAGTCTAATTGATAACCCGCAGCTTCAGAAAGTTTTTCAAAAAATATCCGTTGCGTGCGACCATTCCCATCTCTAAATGGATGTATATAATTAAGAAAAGCAAATATATCCGCTGCTTTATTAATAAAAGCCTGACGCGGTAAACCTTGCAAATTATTCTGTTGTGCAAGTGTTTTATCCATATCATTTAGGTAGTTAACAATTTTTTCACTTTCTGCAAAAACGCTTCTCGAGTTTACCTTTTGCATTGTTGGCATAATGGCAATAGTACCATCATCAAATGCAAATGGAAGGTCACGAGTGTGTCCAGCCCATTCAAATGTATTCTCGAACAAGCGTTTATGAAGATATTTTAAATAAGAAGAATCAAATTTTTCTGGGAGTGGTTCACAGTATAAATTAACCATTGCTTTTGCCGTGCAATGTCCGTTTACTGCGTTCAGAGCTTCTATGTCTATTATTCCATATTTATTTTTTAATACGGTAGTCTGAGGATAATTATAATTGTGGGATGACGGGAGGTCAGAGTAAAATGGTAGCACAGTTTCTTCCACTTGCACTTTTTCCACATCATCCAGAATAATTTTCTCAAAAGTGTCCATGATAACATTAAATTCACTTAATGAATAGTTTCCCTTTGCGTATTGTTCTAAAATTGTAATTGTATTAGAATGCAAAGCGATATTTTCAATAGTATGAGTATGAATCACTGAATCAACGATTTGGCGACGCTTTTGGAGTTCTTCTACTGATAGGGACATCAAATTACTACGTGGTTTCATTAGCATAATTCTTTCTTTTTTTTATTTATAAAATAGAAATATGTTTTTACTTTGTTATACTTTTATTTTGATATTATTTTTTTTGTTTTTAAGAACAATTTTTTTCTCATGGAAATAATTGATAACTTTATCACACAAATCTTGTATATTAGACTGCCATAGCCATCTGTCTTAACTTATTCACTTTGAATTGTTGAAGTTGTCGATACACTTTTTTTGTTTCACTAACAGTTTTTATAAGTGTTTTTGCTTTATGTTCTGATATATTAATACTTTGAGCTATTTTTTTATAATCACCTATTTTGAGCGCTTTATTCTCATCTATTGAAAGACGAGACTCTATTTTCAATAAAAAGTCGAAGAGCTCTTTTTGGATCTTAACACAATCTTCTCCGTTTAAAGTTTTTTGTCTCTCACTTTGAGACATGTTAAGGATATTTTGCACTGCTTCACTAGGCAACTTTATTTCTTGTGCAAGGCGTTTTTGTTCTACTTCATGATTTCGAATGATCATATTTTTAACAAGTCCTACACCATACCCGTAATCTTTAATTTTTCGACTAAGTAATGAAAGCTTTCTTTCAGCTATTATGCGTTTTGGACTCTTTATAAACCATATTTTAAAGCCAGCGAGCTTAGAAATAGATTGAGGATGTTTTAAAATTTGTTGAGCAATTTTTTCACTCACTCCTTGCTCTTGATTAATCATATCGATACTTTGATTTAATACTTTTGAACTTCCATAAACAATTTTTGATAAATGTTTGATTTCTTTCCGATCTTCTTTAAGCACAGCACTCTCTTTAACTTTTTTAAACATTTCTTCTAACGTCAAAGAAGTTAGTTTTTCTGCTGGGATAAGAATTTGATTTAAATTTTTATTTTTGGGAATTTTAAAGGTAATCTTATCACCAAATTTCAATGCCTTAAGTTGTTCCGGTGTAAAATAATCTTTACAGCATACGATATACAAGTCTAATGTTTCAATTATAATAGAATCTGCATTACTATTCTTATAAATACCCGTATAGTCTATATCTTCACGTGGTGTTATAATAATTTGATCATTTAAAAACTTACGTTCATGCTTAGACATAGAACATAAATAGCCCTTTAAAATGCGCGTTTTTTCTGGATTGGAAATATCTTCGAACAAATGTTGCATTGCTTCATAATTTACATTACCTTTTGCGGGTATTGTATTATTACAAGCATGTATCATGCGTTTTTTTGTCACAACTGAAAAATCGAGCTTATGGCCTGCACCTTCTGCGAGTTTTTCAAAAAACATTTGTTGTGCACGCCCATTGCTATCTCTAATCAGTTTTTCTTTCCTTTTGGAGCAAAGCGATTCTTTTCAGTAGCAGCTAACATCTCTTTTCTTCTGAAGTAAATTGCTCGTCCACATCGTAAAGGCGGTTGCCCTTGCATAAGAATAATTTGTTCATCTTGTCGCATTTCTTGAATAATTTCATGAGGTAAAATTAGCGCTCTTTGTTGATAATTTATATTTTTAGAGCCTCTTAAAAATTGTCCTTTAGATTTACTTTCTCCAGTCACTTCGATAGTCATTTGACCACAACGCTCTGAAATATCTTTAGCTGTTTGTAAATCTTTAATAGCAGCATAACTCACAAACGAACAACTCTCAAACCATGATTGCGCTCCTGACTTTCCAAAGTGATTTACTAACTGACCAGAGGATTGATAAAATAACATTAAAGATATACCATATTTACGTCCACGGTCACGCGCTTCTTCTAAAATGTTCATATAGCCAAGCAAATCAACCTCATCCAAAACAAACAAAACACGCTTTTTATAATTCCCATCAGCTGTAACCATTGCATTTAAAAAAGCACCAATAATCACACGTCCAATACCTGGATAACTATTTAAAATACTTGCAGGAAGATTAAGAAAAATATCTGTATTCCCATCTGCTATATCTGAGGACAAGAAATCATCACCACAAACAAGATCTGCGTAATTAGATAAAGAAAGCCACTGAGTATCTTTCGAGGCAGTTGTATAAACACCTGAAAAAGTTTGATCTGCCATTTCTGTGAAAATACCAACCATTTCACGAATAAAAGGAGAAGGTGATGTATCTTGAATATTGCGCAATTGATTAACAACAACCGTTTCTGATTGAGAAAGAATTTTGCGCAACGTTTTTAGATTACGCTCACTGTCATCGTATTCATCAGAAAATATGACATGTGCAAGAAGAGCAGTTAAAAGATTATGTGCTTGTGTTGAAAAATATTCTGCTGAAGAATTTTCTGATTTTTTGTCAGTAAGTAGCAGTTTAGAAAAACCTACAATATTGGCTTCACGTTGTGTGCGAGGTACGCTATCATCTAAAAGCCAATCGAGAACATTGAAAGTTTTGGTTGATATTGAAGTTGGATCAAGAACAATAACATTTCTATTCTCCATCTTTTTACGCGCCAATTGAACCATTGGTGCAACTTCTGTTGAAGGATCAAGGCAAATAATAGAACCTGGATATTTTAAACATACTGGAATCACTGTACTTGTTGTTTTATATCCGCCAGAACCAGCAAAAAAAATCATATGAGTTGAACCAAAATCAAGATTAAAGGTTAATAAGGGTGACGTTCCACCTTTTCCCCATGTTGCCTTATCTCCGGGGGCAAAGGGAATGTTACGCACACTATCTTTGTCAACACGGTATCTTTCACCAACAACAATTTGACCGTTCGCAGGAAAAATTTTTTTTGCTTCACTTAAATTCATCCATGATGCATCACCAAAAACTCCTTTTTTGGCACGCTTCACTCCTTTTGTATTTTTAAGCGAAGTAGTTGTTAAGAATTGAGCTATTAAAAGAAGAATACCGCCAATTATGCCAAAGATGACCATGACATCAATAAACTGCAAAGCGTAGCTCCATGTTATTCCTCGTTGGCCAATATAAGGACTTAAGCGTTTAACTTCACAGTTAAGATAGTAAAGAGAGACACCAGTAAAAAAAAATGCTGTAACAATTGTAATTGCTTTGCGTAGATATAGCTTTTGCGACATAGTGTAAATAAATGATACAGCAACAACGAGTAGTTGCACTAATAATGGTTCTGAACGAATATACCAATATTTTTCATAATCCTGTAATCCGTTTATTAGAAATAATAACACATAAGGAACAAGGAATATTATTAAACTACCTAAAATTATTGGCGTTAAAATAAGAAATAATTGTGTTTTATTATATTTCATTACGACCTACTTTTGCTTTTATCATGCCATAAAATCACACTTTATTAGCTGAATGTATAATGTAAGTGACACCTTCTAAAAGTCATAATATTATTACAAATAATTCTTATTCATAAATGTTAAATGAAATATAAAGCCTTAATTTAGATGCTCATATATTGCATTTTCGGACGCTTAGGTTGCAGTATGTCCAAAACTGCATTGGCTTTATTAACAGTTTCTGTAATTAGTTTTGCTTTATTTTCTGATATTCCAATGCTTTCAGCAAGCGCTGTATAATCAGCATTTTTTATATCTTGATTTTCTTTTGTTGATAAACGCAAGGTAACTGAACGTATGAATTTATTAATTTCTATATAAATTTCAGGAGAGTCATTTAAAGCACTTAGTTGCAATCTTGTAGACAAATTAAGTAGATTTTGTAATTTTGTGCCAGGCATCATTACTGCTCGTGCAAGGCGTTTTTCTTTTGCTTTATGTGTTCTAATAACTGCATGCCTAATTTCTGATACTATATCTGCGTAATTAGAAATTTCAATACTAAGCATTTTACTATTATTTTCAAGGGTTTTGTATCTTGATGTCTTTATGCCCAAAAATTTTTTGCCCTTTATCTTACAAATCGATTGAGGAGTATTTAGAATACGTTGAGAAAACTCTCCGGCTATTCTAGGATTTGCATTAATAAGACTTATATTTTTTTCTAGTATTAGAGGATTACCGTAAATCAATTCTGATAACTCTTTGATTTTTTTTACGCTTTCTTGAACACGGAAATCATCTTTAATCTTTTTAATTATTTTGTCTTCCTCTAAAGGAACTAATTTTTCTCTTGGAATGAAAATTTGATCTAAGTTTCTTCTGTTCATTGGAATTTTAAAGGTAAGCTCATCACCGGATTTTAGTACTTTGAGTTTTTCTGGTGTAAAATAATCTTTACAGCATAGGATATAAGAACCCATTGTTTCGACCATAATAGAATCAAAATTACTTTCTTTATAAATACCGCTATAGATGATACCTTCACGTGCTACCACAACAATCTCATCATTCAGATTTTTGCGCTTAATCTGAGAGTTGTAGTAGATAGCCTTTTGTAAAATATATACTTTTTCTGGATCAGATATATCTTCGAATAAATGCTCCATCGCTTCATAATTTGCCTTCTTAAGCATCGTATTACTACAGGCATGTATCATGCGTTTTTTTGTCACAACTGAAAAATCGAGCTTATGACCTGCAGCTTCAGCAAGTTTTGCAAAAAATATTCGTTGTGCACGTCCATTGCCATCTCTGAATGGATGTATATAGTTGAGAAAGGAAAAAAGCTCTACTACTTCATAGACAAATTCTTTGCGTGATAAGTTTTGCAAATTATTTTTCTCAGAAAGCACTTGATCAAATTTATCTAAGTTTTCTTCGATTTTATAACCAACTAAAAACTCATGTTGTAAATCTGGTGTTGGTAGTACCAACATTTTGGCAATTGTACCATCTGCAAATTGAAACAAACGACCCCGAGTACACCCCGCCCATTCGAATGAGTTCTCAAATAAGCGTTTATGAAGATATTTTAGATAAGAAGAATTAAATTCTTTTGGTGCTCGCTCCTGATACAGATCAATCATTATTCTTTTTGTATCATTAGCACATCGCCTGTTTAATTCTTTTTTATTCATTATGTTATATTTATTTTTTAATACTTTACTATCAGGATAATAATAACCAGAATACATAACTTCTCTCTTTTATTAACTTTTGTAAAAATATGCTTTTGATTTGTTATATTCTTTTGACGTTATGTAGCTACTCAGAAACAATTTCCCCTTCTTTATGAGATAGTTATTATCACACAATCTTCACCCATCCACACAAGAATAAAAACAAAAATTCGTATTTTCAAACGGCCATAGCCATTACTTGCGAACGATCAGTTTTGATTGCTTTAATTTGGTTGTGTAATTTTACGCTTTTATTAACTATGTCTATAATCATCTTTGCTTGATTTTCTGATACGCCAACACTGCAAGAAAATTTCATATCCTGTTTATTACTGACGTATTCTTGCTCGCTTACTGAAAGACGAGAATTTACTTCATCTAGAAAACTACAGAGATCTTTGTAAAGTGAAGGAGAGGATTCTAAGACCTTTTTTTGCTCATCTTTTGGCAAATTAAGAACCTCTTGTATTTCTTTGCTAGGTTTTTTTACTACGTGTTCAACACGCTTTTGTTCTTTTTTATGCTCTATAAAAATTTTATCTTTAACAGATTTCACAATTTGCACATGTTTTTCAATTTTTTGAGTGAGCTCCAAAATATTATTTTCAGCCATTCTGCGTCTTGGACTCTTTATAAACCATATTTTAAAGCCAGCGAGCTTAGAAATGGAGTGAGGAGATTTTCTAATCTGTTCGGCAAGCTGTATACCTGTTTCAGGATATTTATGAATACACGTCATATGTTCATCTAATACCATTCTGTTTTGATAAATAAGCTCTAAGCAACGATCAATTTCTCTTTGGTGTTTTTGAACACAATCAGCCTTTCTAGTCCATTTAATTATTTCTTCTTCCTTTAAAGGAGCTAATTTTTCTCCTGGAATGAGAATTTGATCTAAGTTTTTTTTCATTGGAACTGTAAATGTAAGCTCACCACCAGGTTTTAATGTTTTGAGTTGTTCTGGCTTGAAATATTCTTTCAAGCATAGGATATGAGAATCAGCCGTTTTGAACATAATAGAATTTGTAGCACCTACTTGATAAGTACCTGTATAAGTTATACCTTCCTGTGGCATTATAACATATTCATTATTTAAACGTTGGAGCTCAACTTTAGGTATTCTGTCAAAAAAATCCTTTAAAATAAGTACTTTCTCTGAATCAGAGATATCTTCAAACAGGCATTTCATTGTTTTATGAGCTATATCGCTACTTAGAGTCATTGCATCGCTACAAGCACGCATTATACGCTTTTCTGTTGCAACTGAGAAATCAAGATTATGGCCTGCACCTTCTGCGAGTTTTTCAAAAAATATTCGCTGTATAGGTTCATTACCAGCTCTAAAAGGATGTATATAGTTGAGAAAGGAAAAAAGCTTTACTGCTTCCTCAATAAAATCTTCACGTGATAAACCTTGCAAATTATTCTTTGAGGCAAGCATTTCATCAAATTTCTTTAAGTTTTCTTGGATTTTGTCCCCATGTGCAAAATAAATATCTGTTTCCGGAAGTTTCATCATGACCATTTGAGCAATAGTACCATCATCAAATGCAAATGAAAGATCACGGGTATACCCAGCCCATTCGAATGCACTCTCGAACAAGCGTTTATGAAGATATTTTAAATAAGAAGAATCAAATTTTTCTGGGAGTGGTTCGTCACGTAAACTATCGACTATTTTTTTCGCATCACGTTTACATCTCTTTTCAAGTTTTTTATGGTCCATTATACCATATTTATTCTTTAACGTTTTAGTGTGAGGATAAATATAATTATGAGCTAAAGATGTATCAAAAAGTGCTACCATTGTTCACTCTAAGTTCTAAAAAAGTTAATTATTCCATCAAGTTAGTTTCGTTTTTTATAACCACATTTAATACCAGCGATATCAAATTACTACGTGGTTTCATTAGCATAATTCTTTCTTTTTTTTATTTATAAAATAGAAATATGTTTTTACTTTGTTATACTTTTATTTTGATATTATTTTTTTTGTTTTTAAGAACAATTTTTTTCTCATGGAAATAATTGATAACTTTATCACACAAATCTTGTATATTAGACTGCCATAGCCATCTGTCTTAACTTATTCACTTTGAATTGTTGAAGTTGTCGATACACTTTTTTTGTTTCACTAACAGTTTTTATAAGTGTTTTTGCTTTATGTTCTGATATATTAATACTTTGAGCTATTTTTTTATAATCACCTATTTTGAGCGCTTTATTCTCATCTATTGAAAGACGAGACTCTATTTTCAATAAAAAGTCGAAGAGCTCTTTTTGGATCTTAACACAATCTTCTCCGTTTAAAGTTTTTTGTCTCTCACTTTGAGACATGTTAAGGATATTTTGCACTGCTTCACTAGGCAACTTTATTTCTTGTGCAAGGCGTTTTTGTTCTACTTCATGATTTCGAATGATCATATTTTTAACAAGTCCTACACCATACCCGTAATCTTTAATTTTTCGACTAAGTAATGAAAGCTTTCTTTCAGCTATTATGCGTTTTGGACTCTTTATAAACCATATTTTAAAGCCAGCGAGCTTAGAAATAGATTGAGGATGTTTTAAAATTTGTTGAGCAATTTTTTCACTCACTCCTTGCTCTTGATTAATCATATCGATACTTTGATTTAATACTTTTGAACTTCCATAAACAATTTTTGATAAATGTTTGATTTCTTTCCGATCTTCTTTAAGCACAGCACTCTCTTTAACTTTTTTAAACATTTCTTCTAACGTCAAAGAAGTTAGTTTTTCTGCTGGGATAAGAATTTGATTTAAATTTTTATTTTTGGGAATTTTAAAGGTAATCTTATCACCAAATTTCAATGCCTTAAGTTGTTCCGGTGTAAAATAATCTTTACAGCATACGATATACAAGTCTAATGTTTCAATTATAATAGAATCTGCATTACTATTCTTATAAATACCCGTATAGTCTATATCTTCACGTGGTGTTATAATAATTTGATCATTTAAAAACTTACGTTCATGCTTAGACATAGAACATAAATAGCCCTTTAAAATGCGCGTTTTTTCTGGATTGGAAATATCTTCGAACAAATGTTGCATTGCTTCATAATTTACATTACCTTTTGCGGGTATTGTATTATTACAAGCATGTATCATGCGTTTTTTTGTCACAACTGAAAAATCGAGCTTATGGCCTGCACCTTCTGCGAGTTTTTCAAAAAACATTTGTTGTGCACGCCCATTGCCATCTCTAAATGGATGTATATAGTTGAGAAAGGAAAAAAGCTTTACTGCTTCATCGACAAATTCTTTGCGCGATAAATCTTGCAAATTATTTTTTTCAGAAAGTACTTGATCAAATTTATGTAAACTTTTTGAGACTTTTTTACTATCTTTGAAGAAAGCATCTGAATTTGGTACTTGCATCTTTGAGATGTTAGCAGTTATACCATTTTCAAATTTAAATGTAAGATCGCGAGTACATCCGGCCCATTCGAATGTGTTTGCAAATAAGCGTTTATGCAAATATTTTAAATAGGAGGAATCAAAATTCTCTGGCAGTGTTTCTTGACGCAAATAAACAGCTGCTTTTTCTGAATCACGCGCACATTTCTTATCAAGAGACTGAGAATCTTTTATCCCATATTTATTTATTAATGTATTATTGTCAGGATAAGTATAATCGCAAGAAAATAAGTTTAATGATTTTGTCTTTTTTGTTAAAGGCCTAAAAGCTTTTTGTAGAGATTTTAAATTTGTTTTTTTCATGATCATTTACACAAATATTATTTTTAATAAATACCACTTTTTAACATGCATTCTTGTAAAATTTCAAACGTTTGAGTACAAGATATTGATCTTGAAGTGTGAAATTTTATATTATACTTTTTTATTTAATTACCTCCAAAGATATTTCGTTGTTTAAAAGGATCATAATAAATTTCTGTAACTTTAAATTTTCCTTCAATTCGTTTGCATTGAATGATAATATCGATCATTGAAATTAATAACCCACGAATATCATCGCGCTCTAAATCTCCTCCTCCTTCACTTTCTTTAACCAATAGCGTCATTTGCTCAAATGCAGCGAGTGCTGTTGATGCATGAACTGTAGTAATTGAACCTGGATGTCCTGAATTAACATTGCGAATATAATAAAAAGCAGTACCATCTCGCAACTCTTGTAGAAGAATGCGATCAGGACGCATTCGTAAGGCAGATTCTAGTAATTCTTTTGGCCCGATAGAAGCTAAACCATGCCCATCTTTTGCATAGATCATAGAGACATGATTAGGATGTGGTACGACTAATTCTGGTGTATCTTCAATAGTTATAATACGCTCATCATCAGGAATTTTAGTAATCAATGCCTTTGACAGCGTTGTTTTACCAGATCCTGTTTTCCCTGAAATAAGAATATTTTTTTGCAGTTTCACAGCTTGATTTAAAAAAGAAACAAAATTTTTATTATAATAATCGATTGCTAATTCATGATCGATATTTTTGAGTTCATTAAAACGCGATTGATAGTCATGCAATGGAGTGAAAGAAACCTGTTCACATATTGAAAAGAGACCCTCACTGGCTAGATCTTCGAGTAAATAACTTTGGGATGATGGTTTACGAATTGTCATACTGATAGTGTTTTTTTCTACAGCTGGAGGAATGACAATTTGAATACGCTCATTATTTGGCAAGGTAGCGGATAGTATTGGATTTTTATCGGAAATACTTTGCTTAGAATAAGCAGCGATCACTTTAGCCATACCCATG
>NZ_JAMCOF010000017.1 GCF_023500045.1 Bartonella bilalgolemi
TTCAAGTTTATGTAAATAATAATTGTGCGCATAATAAATAGTAATTATTTACTATTTACGTACAAAATATTTAGTAAACATTTAAAGAGTATTTAAATATTAAATTGTTATCCGTTGTGCCATAAAAAGCAAGCGGTTATTAAACAAAACTACCTTTCCATTCTAAAAAACAATGCTTTACAGTTGAAATTGTACTTCAATTGTATTACATTGAAATACAGTTGAGAGAGGAGAAATCATTATGGCTGCCAGTCGTATGGTTCAAGCGCGTGTACCAGAAGAAATTCAAAATGTTGCTAGTCAAGTTATTCAAGCTTCAGGTTTATCAGTAAGTGATGTTGTGAGAGTGTTGATGACACGTATTGCACAAGATAAAGCTATTCCGTCCTTCTTGTTTCAACCTAATGCGAAAACTATAGCGGCTTTTGCAGAACTAGAGGAAGGTAACTTAAAAAAGTTTCATTCCGTAGACGAATTATTTGACGATCTCTATGCGGACGATTGAACGTACCACTATCTTCAAACGTGATTTCAAGCGTGAAATGAAAGGACGGTATAGGCATCTTTTAGATACTGATTTGCGCCAAATCATTGCAGCATTAGCAAATGATCAACCTTTAGAACCTCGATATCATGACCATGCATTAACTGGGAATTGGAGCAATTATCGGGATTGCCATATTCGACCTGACTTAGTGTTGATTTATCGCCTGATTGGTCAAAATAGGTTGATTTTAGTCCGTCTGGGCTCCCATTCAAAACTTGATCTTTAAACCGCATTTTTTCAGGTTGTTAAAAAAATCAATTATTCATCGATGAGTGGTGCAAAATGCTAGCACTCATGATCCACTTAATATAGATGTTAAAGCCCTGCTTCTGCTTCGATTTTTTCAGAAGACGTTGTACAAATATATTTTAAAATCTTTTCCTTTAAGGAGATAAAAAATCAAAGAAAAACAGGAAATTCACGCCGAGCATGTACTACAGTAACAATCTCAACTTGGTTTACAGCTACTCGATATAGTATAAGATAATTTGGATGAGCTACAACTTCTCTTAAACCTAACACCCTTTCACTTTTTTGATACAAGTATGGATGCTCAGATAAAGGCAGCACAGACGCTTCTAGCAGTTTCTTCATTCGTTGTGCAGCAGATGGATTTTCACGTGCAATATAAGTTAAAATTTGACGTAAATCGCTACGAGCTGAATCTAACCAAACAATTGGTAACATTATAACTTTTTCTATTTAGCAACAAACTGGTCTATTACCGCTTCCATTTCAGCCATAACCTCATCATGCGGAATAACAGGATGCGGATTAGAAAGACTATTTTCTACCTTGTTACGCAACCAGTCCGTATAACTCAGTTCTTGCTCAATTGTATCAAACTCTGAAACTAATGGAGAAAGAGCAGTCTTCATAGCGGTATTTCCTTTATATTTATCATAAATAATAATAGTTACTATTGATTATGTTGTCAACATCAAGCAATTGAAAATATTGAACTTTTTGGTAATATGTAAGTTATTCAGCATCTAAACTAAATCCTGATGTGTTTAATAGTTTAATAAGTTCTGGAAACGTCTCTTTTACGTGTTCTTTACCGCATTATGTTTTCAAAGTGTTTTTGCATTAAGGATCTCACCTTTCATTCATGATTTTGGTGAGCGGTCCAGAGAGTTTGATAGAACGGTGTGGAGGATTTTTCATCATTGTTAAGCACTCCTTTTTAGTGATAATCTAGATAATCAATTAATTTAATATCCATATCGTTAAAGCGAACTATTACACGCCAGTTTCCATAAGAAAATAATTAAGTTAAGCTATTAGACTTTCCAATGGGATATTAAACTGTTGGTGCAAATTTTTAATCATGCGCAGTGTTAGTTTTCTTTTTCCACTCAAGATTTCATAAACGCGATTTAAATGACCAATTGCAGGAACGAGATCTTTAGCACTTAAGTTCATTTGTTCCATTCTAAATTTAATAGCCTCAATAGGATGAGGGGGAGAAACAGGATAGTGTTCTGCTTCATACGCTTCAATTAACAGCACAAGAACCTCCATTTGATCAAATTCTGGAGTATTCTCTTTAGGTTGATTGTCAAACATAGCAGACACAATTTCTAAAGCTTCTTGGTAATCCGTTTCAGTGCGGATAGGTTTGATATTCATTTCTTAAGTTCCTTTAGTTCCACAGTATTAGCATCAATAGCATCATACTGTTTATGCGTTCCTATAAATTTTATATAAAGCCAACCTGCTGGATAAAAGATTGAAACAATTAAACGATAGTCATTACCTCTAATATTAAAAACAACACGATTATTTTTTAATATGCTTGCATTTTTATACTTCTCTTTAATGTCATGAGGAGAACGCCATTGTGCATTTTTAGCTTCATCTATCCATGCTTTTAATGGTTGTTCAGCATCAGGATATTGAACACAAAAAGTTTGAAGTGTAGAGATTTTAACAATTTTCATAAATGTATCCTGATCTTTATTAATTATAGTACCATTTTGGTACTAAGTCAAATATTATAATATTTGATACTTTTCAAAAAGAAGCAAAAAGATGTATCATAAATCATTGTTTTATATTATGATACTAATTTTGTATCAGAAACGATTTATGAGACTAAAATGGCACTTTTAGGTTATGCGAGAGTATCAACTAATCATCAGAAATTAGAATTGCAGGTAGCTGAACTTAAAAAGGTTGGGGTACGGGACGATCGTATTTTTACTGATATGATGACAGGATCTACAGATAAACGAGAAGGCTTACAACGGCTTCTCAACCGTGCCGAGAAAGATGATACGATCATTTGTACAAAAATGGATAGGCTTGGCCGTAATACTGCAGATATGATTCATATTGTTGATGCTTGTTATAAAAAAGGCATTGCTATACGTTTTTTGGAAAATGGTTTGAGTACCGAAGGTACCATGGGAAAAATGATTATTCAGATTTTGGCTGCCGTAGCAGAAGCCGAACGTGCACGTATTTTAGAGCGAACCAATGATGGAAGAGTTGCTGCAATGGCAGCAGGTATAAAATTTGGTCGAAAACCTCATCCCAAGAGAGAGATAGCATTTGCACTGATTAAGCAAGGAGTATCATCTAAAATTGTTAAGGAAAACACAGGGATATCACATGCTACTTATTTCAGATTAAAAAAACAAATAAATGGAATGAAACAAGATAAAATAAAAAGAAAACCAATATTTATTGATAATAAATATCAAATGGATATTGAGGATTTTACCGACAAACTGTCATGAATATTCAGTTGTCCATTTTTAATTTTTAAATTAATTATTTTATATCTTCTCTATAAGGAGGCTTTTACTATGAAAAAGAAATTACCCAAAAGTTATATGACCGATGCTGAACGTGAAAAATTAAGAGCAGGTGGACTACCTCAGGATGGTATTTATACCGCTGAATCAGAAGCAGCTGATCGTGTTGGTGATGACAAAACCGCGTGGGAATGGTTGGCCATGACTGAACCTCCAGCTCACACACTCTTATTTATTAAGCATCAATGTGGTGCACAATTTATTCGCGATATGGGATTTTCCACCAAAGAAGCGGATAAAGAATATGGTCCAGACTGGTTAGACAAAGGTGTGATGATAGGAGGCCATCATTTCTGATAAGTTTAAAAAGTTAGAACGGATTTTTTTCGTGAAAATAACTATGTAAAAATTCTTGATGAATCATTGGTAAGTAAGCAATTGTGTAATGTACGAAATGATTTGCATAATCATATTTGTGATGTTGGTTGTAGTGGTGACTTATCGTTACTTCTTGATACAGAACACAAAGTCATAGAAAATGATTTGTTTCGATATGCCAATAGTAAAGCTATGTTTGCTAGTCTTAGAACAGCATTAACTGAATTAGATGTTATTAAGAAGCATGTGGAGCTTGTTAGCGATCCTATGCAATATAAGATGGTAAATGAGGTTTATAGTTTACCAAAAAATCGCAAAAATGGTTTGCCTTATGACGAAGCACGGCAGGCGATGGCATCCCATTATACACGTTTGGGAAATCTCGATAAATCTCGTTTAACAGACATTGAAAAATCGATTATTGACGCACGCAGAGATAACATGAAAGTGATGCGCAAACTTTACGAAAAAATGCAAGCCAAAGCTATTGGTATAGATCTTTCACGCGATAAAGGTCATTCACTTTAGGAAGCCAAAAAGAATAGATACGCTGTTTTCGTTAGCGCTATCAACTATAGAGAGTAACATAGAAAGATAAAGTTTAAGATAAGTAATAGTAAATTAAAATTTAAATAAACCTTATAAAAAGGAGTTTTCTATGGAAAAGAAATTACCAAAAAGTTATATGACCGATGCTGAACGCGAGGAATTACGAGCAGGCGGTTTAGATTTAGAGAGTATCTATCTTTCTGAATCAGAAGCAGCAGGTCATGCTGGTGATGACAAAGCAGCATGGGAATGGTTGGCAATGGTAGAGCTACCAGCTCATACACTTCTGAAACTTAGGCATCATAATGGAGCACAGTTTATTCGTGATATGGGGTTTATTACCAAAAATGCTGATAAAGAATATGGTCCAGACTGGTTAGATAAAGGCGTTGTCATAGGAGGTTACCATTTCTGATAAGATAAAACGAATTATAGCGCTAGAAGATGCACGTATACAAACTTCTAATGCAGCATTGACTGCCAAAAAATTACAAAGTGCGCGAAATTATTTGTACAATCATATGCGCGATATTGGTAAAAGTGGAAATTTATTGTTGCTACTCGAAGAGGAGCGTTACATCGTAGCAAATGGTTTGGTTAAGTATGGCAATAGCAAATCCATGATAAGCAGTCTTAAAACAGCGTTGATTGAGATTGATACTATCAGGAAGCATGTGGCGTTTCTAGAAAATCCTGAGAAATATCAGGTGATAAATGAGGCTTATAATTTACCAAAAAATCGCAAAGGTGGTTTACCTTATGATGAGGCACGACAAGCTATGGCGTCGCATTATACACGGTTAGGAAATCTCGATAAATCTCGTTTAACATCAGCTGAAAAATCGATTATTGATGTACGAAGAGATAATATGAAAGTGATGCGCAAACTTTACGAAAAAATGCAAGCCAAAGCTATTGGTATAGATCTTTCACACGATAAAGATCATTCACTTTAAGAAACCAAAAAGAACAGATACGATGTTTTCGTTAGCACTATCAACTATAGAGAGTAACATAGAAAAGATAAAGTTTAAGGTAAGTAATAGTGAATTAAAATAGCAAAAAAACATAAAATGTTTGCAAATAAACTAGCACCAATAAATATTGTATAAAGCTTTATTTCTTTTGTAAAACTTTTAAGATTTTTATTTATATTCAATTCACTGTTGGATATTTTAAATAATTTTTTTTCATATGATTGTATTTGGTTAGAAATAGAATTTAGATTTTTATTTATTTCTTTTTTTATGTATGTAGCCGCTTCAGTTATTAACTTTCCTGCCGTTTTTTTCCTCTTCTACCATAGCATTACGAGCTGTTAGAATATGATTTATCATCATACTTTGTTGCTCATGAAGTGTTTTTAAAGCCGCTTTTAAAACTGTGTCGGATAAAAGGACGGTCATAAGAATTGGATCATTTGGAGGAATCAATTGATTAAATTCTTTAGCTACTTTTTGCCGAATGGCATCAATATCAATTGACATTTTAAATTCCTGGAATAATAGATATTTGTTCAAATAGCATGTTTTTAACACGCGCTAAACGGCTTTTAGTCATGATGCTGAATTCGTTTGAATCAGTGATTTCATTAAAAGTTAATTTTTTATCGAGCATTGTTTTGATATCTTCACCAAAAGTACTAGATGTTTGCTGTGGAATTGTAATGATCGCAGAGGTTCTATCTTTCGTTTCTTGAAATATTTTCATTTCTTCAAAACTTTTTCCATTTGCGACAATAGGACCAAAAAATTCATTTTTCCAAACAACAATATTTGCTGTGGGGGGAATTTGTGTACAGATAGAAAATAATCCGGTGAGAGTATCCCCCAATGCTTGGCCACCTGTACCCAATGAAACGCACATACGAGTAGCATTGAGAAATTGGTTAATTGGTGCACGCACTGTCTATGTAGATATGAGAGCGGAACAAGATCTTATTAACCAGACATATTCAATGACTTTGCCACAATCACCGGCTTATCGAATGCTTGTTGAATATCATCAACAAAATGATCCTTATTCTCGTTCTGCTAATGAAACAGTCGAAGTTCAAGTGAATGCAGTTATTGCTATTTCTGATGATACTTGGCAAATCGAGTGGACCGAAACGACAAGAGCAAGAACTGGTGCTGTTAATGAAACAAAACTCTGGCAAGCTACAGCTACAGTTATTTTAGCAACTCCTAAAACTGAGCAACAGATGATGTCTAATCCAATTGGATTATTCGTTAAACAATTCGCTTGGACGCCGAGACTCTAGCAAATGTAAAATAAATAGCAATAAAACAATGTAGCGGGGATTTTATGTTAAAAAAATGTATTCTAGTAACAATAATTGCATTCGTAACATCGACAGCAATAGCAAGTGATTTATTATCTAATGTTAGTGTTATTTCACCACAAAAAATCCCTCTTACAGAAAAAGAAGCTTTAGGACTTAAACTTGCTAATCAATGGAAAAATAATCCAACAAAGCCTATTCGTTCTAGTGATGGGAGTGTTAAATATCTGTATGGGGCAACTCTTCCTACGCTTGTTTGCACGCCTTTAGAAATATGTACTATTCAGTTACAAGCTGGTGAAACCATCAATAGTCTTCATGCAGGGGATACAGCTCGATGGAAAATTAGTCCCAGCATAAGTGGAACAGGAGCTACAGAAACAACTTATGTTGTTGTGAAGCCCACAGATGCTAGTTTGACGACAAATCTCTTTATCACAACAGATAGACGGACTTATATGATTAAACTTGCTAGTACTCAAAATTCATCAATTCCTGTTCTCTCTTTTTCTTATCCAGATGATACAGATCAAGATTGGGCTGCTTATAAGGCAGCAACAGATAAACACCGTACTACATTGCCAACAGGGCAAAATATGGCCGCACTTGATTTCAACTTTCGTATTACTATAAGTGATCCAAAAATTAAATGGTATCCAAAACGGGTTTATACAGATGGTTTAAAAACCTACATTGAATTGCCTGGTGATGGAATTAGAGGTGAAGCACCTGCTTTAATTGCTATTGGTAACGATGGTCGTCTTTTTAGAAAACCAAGTGAAAAACTAATCAATTACCGCATTATTGGCAATCGATATGTTGTTGATACGGTTATTACCAAAGTTGCCCTTATTTCCGGTGTAGGAAGTCAACAACAAAGAGTAACAATTACAAAGGGGATTTAAATGTCTAAATATCTCTTATTCCTCTCCTTTGTATTTGTCGCTGGTTGTTCTACGATGGGGATACATAGCAAACAAACATCGTTAGTAAATTATATTGATCAAAATATTAAGAAAAAAGTTATTCAATTTATTGCTAATGATCTTGTTAGTTATCTTAAAGATCCCTTACCACCAGCATCAACAACATTTATTATAAAGTTAAATAACACACAGGATCAATTTACTCCTCTGCTTATCAGTATTTTACAGCAAAATGGTTACGGTGTCATTTATAACGATCAATTAGAAAAATCCAAAAACACTGGTATGACTTTATCTTATAAAGTGATGCCAATGGATGACGGTATAATATTAGTTGCTCGATATGGTTTAACGGAAGTAACACGTTATTATGTTCATTCATTAGCGGGAGATATTGTGTCATCATCAGCTTTTTTAACACGTGTAAATGACGGAGGGAAATAATGAAAGAAAAGATAGACTTTTCTTCTGAAAACTCTCCCAATTTTTTTACTTCAAAATCAGATGGACAGCAAATTCGTCATCTTAACAATATGCCATGGATAGGTGCTATAGGAGTTATTGTCTTTGCGCTTATTGGTATCACTTATACTTTTATACTGCGCCAAAAGGCAAACGCCGTCATTGTGGAGGATAAAAAACTCTTATTGGTAGATGAAACACCCTTACCCATTCGTCCATAAAGCAATGATTATGTTCAAGCAAAATTACCGGATCCTCCATTATTAGAGCCTATAGAAACATCAAAATTGGTTGACAATTCTTCAGAACAGAAAACATCTGATAAAGTTGTTAATGAAACAGAAGAAGCGCAAAAAAGATTCTTAATACATCTTACAGAACGACGTTTAACTAAAATGGAAGCTGCTTTAGAAGCTGATTCTGCAATTTCCTTTACATTGAATACAAAGCCAATACTTGCTTCTAAAACTCAAAATAATAATTCTCAAACAAAAATTTCTGAAAGTTTATTTAATAGATATGGGGCAGAGAAAAATTCACCATCATATACAGGAAACGATGGAGTTGATCCTAACATGTAAGCGCAAAAAATTGCTTTTTTATCGCAATTCCCAGAAGCAGAAGTTTATTTAAAAGATACAAGGCAAGAAGCTATTCAAGCTAGCCTTGAAATTAAGGCTGGAACTATTATTCCTGGCGTTATGATAAGTAGTGTGAATAGCGATTTGCCAGGACAAATTATAGCGCAAGTAAGAGAAAGCGTTTATGATTCAGCTACTGGTCAAAATGTTTTAATTCCTGTGGGGTCAAGGCTTATTGGAACATATGATAGCCGAGTATCTACCGGTCAAAAACGCGTACTGATTGCTTGGTCAAGAGTTATTTATCCGGATGGCTCTTCATTATCACTTGGAAATATGCCAGGATCTGATCAATCTGGTTATGCAGGATTTAAGGATAAAGTGAATAATCATCATTTAAAAGTTTTTGGAAACGCTCTCATGCTTTCTGTTATTTCAGGAGCTTCACAAATGTCTCAAAAAACACATAAGATAGGGAGTGATGACAGTACAATAGAAACAGCAAAAGAAACATTGGCAGCAGAACTTGGTAGGCAATGGGGAGAGGTTGGTATTGAAATGACCCGTAAAAACCTCAATATTCAGCCAACAATCACTATCCGTCCTGGTTATAATTTTAGTGTTATGGTCACAAAAGATATTATTTTACCTGCGTGGCAAGGTCATCCAATGGCAATTCTTCCTTTAAGATAAACAATAAATATTTATTATTTACGTATAAAATACGTGTTAAATATTCAATAAATAATTATAGATAGTTGTTCGTATTTAAAAGCGCTATTTACAGCTGCAGGTTCATTTCAATAACTGAAAATAACAAGCTGAAAAAGGTGCCTACATAATATTGCACGCTTATTTTTTATAAAGTAATTGAATTTTACATTCTTTTTGCATACTTAATAAGTATATTTATAATAAGAGGATTTTTCTATGACTTCGCTAACTGTTACAGCAAAAGGACAAATTACGCTGAAGCGAGATTTATTACAGCACCTTGGTATTAAACCAGGTGAGCGGATCAACTTTGACAAGTTACCAGGTGGTGAACTTCGTATAAAGGCAGCACAACCTACAAGCACAATTGATAACTTCATTGGGCGATTTGCTGGAAAAGTAAAAAAGACACTAACCATTGAAGAAATGAACGAAATTGCTGCTTCTAGTTGGGCAGAAAAAAAATGAGGATTTCTGTAGATACAAATGTTTTAGCTCGTGCTGTTTTACAAGACGATAAAAAACAAGGTGAGATGGCAAGCAAGATCTTAAGAGAAGCTTCTTTAATAGCTATTTCTTTGCCTTGTCTATGCGAACTTGTTTGGATACTTCGTCGAGGTGCAAAATTATCAAAAGAAGATATAGCTGGGATGTTACGTGATCTGCTAGCAACGAGTAATATAGTAATGAATCGACCAGCTGTTGAATCTGGGCTTGCCATTCTTGAAGCTGGTGGGGATTTTGCTGATGGGATCATATTCTATGAGGGGCATTGGCTTGGTGGCGAAACCTTTGTTTCATTCGATAAATTAGCGATTGACTTATTAACGCAAAACGGACAATCCGCAAAATTCCTTCAGTAATCGAAACTACAGCTTATATCACTTTTGCAAAAGAAGCTGCACAATTAGCAGAACAAAGAAGATTAGGCTTCCAACAAAGTCTTATTGTAGTTAACTAAACAATAAATATTTATTATTTACGTACAAAATACGTAATATTTTTTAAATATTTAATAAATAAGTAATAAATATATGTTAATTATTTAGTGTTTATTCATTGAATAAGGAACATCTTATGCCAGTCATTACTATGTGTTCAACAAAAGGTGGCGTTGGAAAATCAACAATGGCATTAGTGTTAGCTAATGTTTTTGCAAAAGCTGGATCTAAAGTAAAATTGATTGATGCGGATCCAAATCAACCACTTGTAATGTGGATGAAAAGGTCTATGGATATTATGCCAGATAACATAGAAGTTTCTGGAGATATTACAGAACAGAATATTATTTCATGCATTGATGAAGCTGTAGAGAAATTTCCATTTGTGATCGTTGATCTTGAAGGTTCTGCTAATCTTGCAGCTGCTTTTGCTATCGGAAGAGCTGATCTTGTTTTAGTTCCTATGAGAAAAAAGCAACTTGATGGAGATCAAATAGGTAAGATCATTGCTTTAATAGAACAACAGAGTCAATTTTTAAAAAGAAAAATACCCTTTCGTATTGTCTTTTCAATGACAAATACTTTGAATAGTCGCGAAGCACAACATATAGAAAAAACGTTAGAAAAAGCTAATATTCCTGTTTTACCTGCTTCATTAACTGAAAGAGGAGCTTACAGCGCTCTTTTTCAGATAGGGGGATCACTTTTTGATTTATC
>NZ_JAMCOF010000018.1 GCF_023500045.1 Bartonella bilalgolemi
ATTGGAAGAGGCTAAAATAATTGCTAAACATATCCGCAAAAGTTGGTATTTTATCAATCCAAATTTTATATTTAACGGCACACATGTTATTTTTATAAACGAGCTTGAGTATAAAGAAGATGATGATATTAAATTAAATAATTTTACTTTTTCTAATTTAATTTATCGTGTTGTGTTTTGCAAGAGGAATTTTGCAGAAAAGGTGATATTTTTGACATTTTTTTGCCTCTAATGGAGAGGTTTAAAGAATTATGGTTAATAAAACATCTGGAAGAAGGATAGGTACGCATCATATAGAATTTAGGAAATTAGCAGAAAGCGCTGAGATTGGTTCAGTAAGCCGTGGTCAATTAATTGGATTGGCTAACAAGTTAGAGAGTGCTGGTTTGATTAAAGAGACAGAAGCAAAACTTCTCTTGGCTTTATTGCGTACAGCTTCGACATCTTCATTTGAAAAAGGTGGAGTTCCTATCGTTTTTAAAAGCAATTACTGTTTGAGTAAGGAAATTTGCCGTAGTGAATCACGCGTGAGTATATTGCTTTCACGTCTTTATGATTGTGGTTTTGTTGTCATGCGGGATTCTGGTAATTTTAAACGCTATTCAATACGAAGCCGTAATCATGGAGTTATAGCAGCTTGCGGTATTGATTTACGTATTCTTGTTGCTCGATACCATGAACTTAAACAAAAAGTAGACGAAGCTCTAGAGGCTCAAGACAGACAAAAGGATATTTTGCCTTGTTTTCAAGGATTGGTTCGTCAAATTAAAGCATCTTATGCATCAATTGAATCTACGCCATTTACATCCTTGCTTTTTTCTAGAATGCAAAAAATTATTGATATTGTTGGCAAACCAACCAAAGCTTCGGTGGAAAAATTGCATAAAGCAATAGGTCTTTTCCAGTGGATTTTAGAAAGATTTTTAAAGCAAAAAACATCAAAAACGAAATACAGGCATGTCGCCGACGAAATACACATAGAATCTACAATCCTTAACTTAAATTGTAAGTGTAATAGAAATGAGTGTTCAGATAACTCTGAACACACTCAAATAAATGATGTGACCTCCGGTCACAATAAAATGGCTTATGAAAAAAGAGTGAACGGCAAAAACGAAACTTCACTTCCTTCAAAAGGCAATACATTGCCTCAAATTCACCCAGAAATATTAGCTAAAGCATTGCCAAATACAACCATGTTTCTTAAACATGAACTGCAATCTGAACGCGATTTAACTGGTTCTATGGAGTTCTTAGCTAAAATGTCTGGCATTTCTTCCCATGCCGTTGAAGAAGCTAAAAAAACTATGGGATTTAAAAAAGCAATGAGGAGTGATGATGCATTGTGATAATATAAATTATCCTTTGATCATACTATTCTTTCTTCATAAAGAGATATTCTGTGTATATAAACAAAGGACAAAACAATATATAAGAAGAGAACGAATAGTTCTTGAAATTAAATAAAACCCGCGTTATGTCGATATTATGGAAAAGAAATTTAAAGTTGCTGCTCTTTATTGCTTTGCAGATTTGAAACATTATCGTCAATTGCAAAAGCCCTTGCTGAATTTATGTCAGACAAATGGCATTAAGGGAACTCTTCTTTTAGCAAAAGAGGGGATCAATGGCACTGTTGCTGGTTCTTGCAGTGCAATTGAAAAGTTAATAAATTTTATTACTGCAGAGCCTACATTTCAAATACCCGAGATTAAATATTCATGGGCTTCAAAAATGCCTTTTCATCGTTTGAAGGTGCGGCTAAAAAAAGAAATTGTAACAATGGGGGTTGAAGATGTTAACCCATTGAAAGTTGTTGGAACTTATGTAGAGCCTGAAGATTGGAATGCTCTTATCCAAGATGAAGAAACACTTTTAATCGATACACGTAATGATTATGAATATGCGCTTGGGAGTTTTCAAGGAGCAATTGATCCCTGTATTAAAACATTTCGTGAATTTCCTGAGTGGATTATGAAGCACGAAAGTGATTTGAAAAAGAAAAAGAAAATTGCCATGTTTTGTACAGGAGGTATTCGGTGTGAAAAATCAACGGCTTATGTACGTAGCCTTGGTTATGATCAAGTTTATCACTTAAAAGGCGGTATTCTCAAATATTTAGAAACTATCCCAAAAGAAAAAAGCTTGTGGCAGGGAGAGTGTTTCGTTTTTGACGAGCGCGTTTCGGTGGGGCATGGTCTCGAAGAATGTGGACGCGAATTGTGTCGCGCCTGTCGTTCCCCTCTTAGTGCTGAAGATAAGTTATCTTCTCGTTATGAAGAAGGTGTCTCTTGTGATGCTTGTTATAGTACGCGGGATGAAAGTGATAGACAACGCTTTCGGGAACGTCATAGACAATTTCAGTTGCTAAAATTGCGTGCAACGTATCCTTATTGTGAACAATAAAGATCTTTTTTTGTTTGTGCAACTTTTAAAAAGAAGAATATTTTGAGACTGGACACTATCCAATAATTAAGAATGCAAGCTTGTTCCTGTATCTGGATTGTATGTTTCTTTTTTACATCATTTTTTGATTAAAAATTAAAAAAGTTTTAAAATTAAAAAAAAATGATTGAAATGAATAGAAATTGGCTTTATACGCAATGTTGCCCAAAGTCGCACGTGCCTGTGGGTGTCCGCTGGTTCTCAAATGGTGAGATTAACCGGTACGGTACCTGGAACTAACCGCTCCAGTCATTCTTACGACCAATCGAAAGGATGAGGACATCTTGAAGCAACGACGGTGCGGGCCTTTCTGGTGTCTTCCAGCTGTTCAAATGCTGGGATAACTATAGAGGCACACCTCATTGCCTTCAGTGCGGAATTGGTTTCTCAGCTCCAATCAAAAAGGCAGACAACGTAAAGCAACGCGGTTTTCGCGCTGTTTCTTCGTGGCATGCAATGCTGATCTCTTTCTGATTTCTTTTTAATCAGGTGAGAGAGTTGGTGTATGTCTTTTGTTTTTTTGCTGCTGGCAGCGTTTGCTGCTTATTGGCGTAAAGTAGGAATATCTTGTTCCTAGGGAGAAATGCAAATGGCAACGCAACGTATTCGCGATTTTCTTGCAACGCATCGTTCTGAAGGTCCGTGTTTGGTTGTTGATCTTGATGTTGTTCATGAAAATTATTTAAATTTTGAAAAAGCTCTTCCACAGTCACGTATTTTCTATGCGATCAAAGCAAATCCAGCACCTGAGATTTTGCGTTTGCTTGTTTCTTTGGGATCGTCTTTTGATGCTGCTTCCATAGCAGAAATTGAAATGGCTTTAGAAGCAGGCGCTACTGCTGATCGTATTTCTTTTGGTAATACCATTAAAAAAAAGCGTGATATTGCGCGTGCGTATGCGCTTGGCGTTTCACTTTATGCTGTTGATTGTCTTGAGGAAGTAGAAAAAGTTGCTTGTGCTGCGCCGGGAGCTCGTGTTTTTTGCCGCGTTCTTACCGATGGAGAAGGAGCAGAGTGGCCATTATCGCAAAAGTTTGGTTGTGTTCCTTCTATGGCTGTTGATGTTTTACGCTATGCACATCACTTAGGCTTGCAGGCACATGGTGTTTCCTTTCATGTAGGTTCTCAGCAGACAGATCTAAATGCATGGGATCGTGCTTTATCGGATACAGCTTTTGTTTTTAGATCTTTGGAACAAGAAGGCATCCAGTTACAATTAGTGAATATGGGGGGTGGTTTTCCGACACGTTATTTGAAGGATATTCCGACAGTGCAAACTTATGGTATGGCCATTTTTGATTCTTTGAAAAAATATTTTGGTAATCGTATTCCTGAAACAATTATTGAGCCAGGGCGTGCAATGGTTGGTAATGCCGGTGTTATTCGCACAGAGGTCGTTCTCATCTCTAAAAAAGCAAAGAATGATAATGTCCGTTGGGTTTATCTTGATGTGGGCAAATTTAATGGTTTGACCGAAACTATGGATGAAGCTATTCGCTATCCTATTGAAACAGCTTATGATGATAAAGCAATGGAACCGTGTATTTTAGCTGGTCCTACATGCGATTCGGCAGATATTATGTATGAGAAAACGCCTTATTTACTTCCTCTTTCTCTAACAATAGGTGATGAGCTATTGATTCATGGAACCGGTGCTTATACAACAACTTATGCATCTGTTGCATTTAATGGCTTTGAGCCTTTACGATCCTATGTAATTTAAGTTTTTATACATAAGGGATCTCTCTATTTTTGCCTAATGGGGTGGTTTGGATGCGGTTTAACGGGTGACAGAGATGAAAGAAATTCGTTTTCAAGCAAAAAATGGTGTATGTTTTACACTTATGTCCGAGCAAGAAGCTGATGGTCCTCATCGGGAGAAACTTCTCGATTTGGTCATGGGAAAAGAACGTAAGCGTAAATCATCAGAAATTTTACGTTGCGGTCGATCTCCAGCTTTTGGCCTTTCCTTTATTATTAAAAATTTTCTTGGTGAGCTCGTAGGCAGTGTGCGTCTTTGGAATGTTACTTTCCACAAAGGGCAAAATGAGACCCAAGGTGCTTTGCTTTTAGGGCCTTTAGCTGTTGCAGCTGAATATTCTGGTATAGGAATCGGGTCAGTTTTAATGCAGCATGCAATTGAAACAGCAAAAAAATTAGGTCATGGTGCTATTTTTCTCGTGGGAGATTCTGAATTTTATCAGCGTTTTGGTTTTTCAAATCATTTAACAAAAAATTTCACTATGCCTGGAGCTTATGAAAAACACCGTTTTCAAGCTTTGGAATTGATACCTCAATATCTTATTGAGTGTCATGGCATTTTAGTTTCAAGTGGAGACTTACAGGATTTAAGCTGTAATCAGCATTGTAAAGTAGCTTAAATTTTAGAGCATTTCATTTTACTTGTTTGTTAGCAATAACGCTGAGGGTGCTTTTTCATTTTTCATTCATTATTAGATGAAGCTATTTTAAAATATCCCCTTTATCAAAAAATCTTTTCGTTAGCTAAGAAGGCTAAATTCTATTCTTAAAACTATCTTTCGTATCAGAATTTTCTGAATTCATCAAAAATAAATGCTTCCTATATTTTTAATTTTCATTTACAATAGGAGTGCTCGAGCCCGCTGTATTTAATCTAAGAAGATTCATTATTTTATTAAATACTTGAATAATAAATTTTATAGATGAATGAAGTGCAAATTCTCACGATTCTTACGATATAGAAATAAATAAGGTCGGTAATCCAGCTATTTCTAATCATTAATTTGCTATGATCTCAAAATCTCATGTATCACATACTTGGGTATTTTGAATAATTTTGATACTGTTCAAATCCTAGCATTATCACAAATTTCAATCAAAAATTATTTGCTCAATAAGTAAAATCATCGATATTTTAGCGATATGATTAAACTCTTTTGTTGATACACTCAGTACCATAAATATCTGTCGTTTTTTATAACATGAAGCTTAATGGCTTGAAGGAATATCAGCAGATGGTGGTATTTTTTTAAGAAAAACGGTTAAGAAGGTTGAAATGCTAAAAAGAATAGTCATCATAAAGAAAATATCGCTAAAAGCCATGATTGTTGCTTGTGTAAGAGCTGTACCAAAAAGTTGTAATAAGGCGAGGGCATGTGGATCAAACGTATAAGAATGGAAATACATAGTGAGCTTTGCAAGCATTTCAGTTGCTTGGATATTTCCTGCTTGAACGGTTTCAGCTATTCGTTGGTAATGGAGGTCAGAGCGTTGCATCATAACAGTACCAATAATAGCAAGCCCTACTGCACCACCGAGATTGCGTGTTAAATTAAAAAGCCCAGAGGCATTTTTCATTCGCTCTGGTGGTAATGACCCAAAGGCAATGTTATTAATGGGAACCATACAGAGCATAATAGAGATCCCACGAAAAATTTGAGGCCAAAAGAGTTCCCAAAAATCCCAATTGTCGGTAACGGCAGTGGCTAGCCAAGTGCCCCATGCAAAGGTGGCTAGTCCTATAGCGATCATAAGACGTGCATCAATACGTGCTGAAAGAAATCCAGCTATAGGAGCGGTTAAAAACATAGCTAAACCTGAAATAAATAGCGTTTTTCCAATCATAAGAGCATCATAATGGCGTATTTGGCTTAAATAGACAGGATAAAGATAAGTAAGACCATAAAGCCCTATTCCAAGCATAAAGGAGAAAATTGCTGCAATCGAAAAATTTCGATTAGAAAAAGCTGTGAGATCAACAATTGGTTCTTCAGTAGTGAAAGCTCGCCAAAAGAATACACTAGCTGCTAAGATCATAATAATGAAAAGATTAAAAATCAGCTGATCCTTTAACCAATCGTGACGTGCACCTTCTTCTAAAATATATTCTAATGATCCTAAGAAGGTTGCCATGGAGAGAAGCCCCCACCAGTCAAATTTAGTTATTAGAGATGGTTCTGCTTTATCAAAATCAATTAATTTCCAAGTTAAAATTGAGATAATAATTCCAAAGGGTACATTAATAAGAAAAAGCCAATGCCACGATAAGACGTGACAAAGATATCCCCCTACTGTTGGGCCAATCGTAGGTGCTAATGTTGCGACTAGACCAACGATGGGCGAAACTATTGACTGTTTAGAGGGAGGGAAAAGTGTATAAGAAGCAACAAAAACGCTGGGAATAATACCTCCGCCAATAAAGCCTTGGAGCGCACGGTACAAGGTCATCTGCTCAATAGATGTTGCTGTAGCACAAAGAATAGATGTAATGGTAAAACCAGCTGCTGATAGACTGAAGAAAACCCGTGTTGATAACAAACGCGCTAAAAAACCAGAAAGAGGCAACATAATAACTTCAGCAATAAGATAAGAAGTTTGAACCCATGAAATTTCATCAGCACTGGCTGATAAACCGGCTTGAATTTCAGCTAAAGATGAGGAAACAATTTGGATATCTAAAATAGCCATGAACATACCAAAAGTCATAGCAATGAAAACTATGATTTTACGGATTCCTATGCTTTCTTTAGGATCAGTAGGTGCAGGAGGTGTGGGATTTTTCATAATAGGATCATTTAATAAAGATCTTGATTGTGTGTCTTGGTCCGTGTGTCAACTGTTACGGTAACACTCATTCCTGCCTTGATTCTTCCACTTTTTAATGCATACTCAGGAATAGAAATCCGAATAGGAATACGTTGAGTAATTTTTGTGAAATTACCAGTGGCATTTTGTGATGGCAAAAGAGAAAAAACCGCTCCTGTCGCGGGCGAAACGGAAAGCACTTTACCTTCAAACACATCTTTTTTGAAGGCATCGACAGAGATGTAAGCAGTTTGCCCACTCTGAATATTTTGCAATTGTGTCTCTTTATAATTTGCTTCGATGTAAAGTGAGTGGATGGGAACTAATGCTGCAAGACGTTGACCATTAACAACAAAATCTCCCTTTTTTGCTGTTAAATTTCCAATGATTCCATCAAATGGAGCACGTAGAATAGTTGAATCAAGATCGCGCTTTGCTTGGTCACGTGTGAGTTCAAGATTTTTTGTTTGACTTTCTACTTCATGCCGTTGTGCTTCTAATACTTGAATATTAGCACGTGCTGCAGCTATTTGTGCATCTGTCCGCGTAACATTGGCAATAGCTTGTTCGTAAGATGATTTGGCATTATCAACATTAGATTGAGAAACATAACGATCAGTTTTCAGTTCTGTGATGCGTTGTAAGGTGAGTTGTGCATTGGTTGCTACAGCTGAGGCTGCCGCTTTTTGTGCTTGCGCATCATCTAAAGCACTGTGGGCTGCCACAATTTGCGCATCAATACGCATAAGGATTTTTTGTTGTGTATCGAGATGAGCTTTTGTTTGATCTAAGGCGATTTGATAATCACCACTGTCTAAACGAAAGAGGATGTCGCCTTTTTTGACAGCTTGATTGGCTTTGACAGAAAGTTCTTCAATGTATCCGCTTAATTTGGGTGCAATAGCAGCGATGTCGCCTTGTACATAAGCATCGTCAGTTGTAAGCATATAACGCCAGTGCGCCAACCATTTATAGCTAAACCAAATTATAAGAAGCACAAAAATAATAACAAGAATATTAATGAGCTTCTTGTGTTTGATTTTTCTGGGAGTATTGTTAAAAAAAAATGATGTAGACATGGATTTATTACTTTCAGTTCAATCTATAATAAATACAATAAATGCACTGGCACATCCACATCAAATGGTGATAAGTACATTACGCACATAGCAGAGTGAGAAAAGCTTTCCAGATAATATTAAGGATAACACATATATACTTGATATGAAAATTTACAAGTGTAAAAAATATTATTTTATAGTACATTTTTTACAGGTACCTTTTACTTCTATAGTACTTTTATGTGCTTGGAACTCAATTTTTTGTGTTATTTGCTTAATGTCATACGCAATGGTTTGTTCTTGTATCTCGTTCACTTGGCCACATTTGTTGCAAATAGTAAAAATCGTTAATTCATGGTGACAATTCTCTGGATGTGAACAAACCATAAAAGCATTTACACTTTCAAGACGGTGTATGCATTTTAACTGAACTAGTCCTTCTAATGCCCGATAAACCTGTAAAGGAGCACGGAAGCCTTCTTCACGCAAACGATCTAGAATTGCATAAGCACTTAAAGGTTTTGTTTCATTTTTTAAAACATTAAGCACTAATGTTTGGTTACGTGTAAGTTTAAATGTTTGGTTACGTGTAAGTTTAGATGACATTTACACCTTACTTTTTTAGATTTTGTTATGAGCATATTTAGCATATTACGTAATGAAATATAAGAAATATAAAAAGTGTAAGGCATTTGTGCAGTGATGATTATGATACAAACTCTTTCTGTCTCTTTATTTTTAAAATATTATCCCTGTTTTTTTATTGATTGAGCATTATATTTTTTAAATTTCAAAAATTATGTTGACTCTTTAGTTAGAAGAGTTTTATATATCATTAATGTGACAGGGGCATTTATTAGCTATTT
>NZ_JAMCOF010000019.1:5000-8639 GCF_023500045.1 Bartonella bilalgolemi
GCAATTCCAGGAAATAGCTCCCACTTATAGACCGTACCCGAAACCGACACAGGTGGACAGGTAGAGAATACTAAGGCGCTTGAGAGAACTACGTTGAAGGAACTCGGCAAATTGCACGCGTAACTTCGGAAGAAGCGTGACCCTTTAGCGGGCAACCGTTAAAGGGTGGCACAGACCAGGGGGTAGCGACTGTTTACCAAAAACACAGGGCTCTGCGAAGTCGCAAGACGATGTATAGGGTCTGACGCCTGCCCGGTGCTGGAAGGTTAAGAGGAGATGTGCAAGCATTGAATTGAAGCCCCAGTAAACGGCGGCCGTAACTATAACGGTCCTAAGGTAGCGAAATTCCTTGTCGGGTAAGTTCCGACCTGCACGAATGGCGTAACGACTTCCCCGCTGTCTCCAACGTAGACTCAGTGAAATTGAATTCCCCGTGAAGATGCGGGGTTCCTGCGGTTAGACGGAAAGACCCCGTGCACCTTTACTATAGCTTTACACTGGCATTTGTGGCGATATGTGTAGGATAGGTGGTAGACTTTGAAGCAGGGGCGCAAGCCTTTGTGGAGTCGTCCTTGAAATACCACCCTTATCGACATGGATGTCTAACTGCGGTCCGTTATCCGGATCCAGGACAGTGTATGGTGGGTAGTTTGACTGGGGCGGTCGCCTCCTAAAGAGTAACGGAGGCGCGCGATGGTAGGCTCAGAACGGTCGGAAATCGTTTGTTGAGTGCAATGGCATAAGCCTGCCTGACTGTGAGACTGACAAGTCGAGCAGAGTCGAAAGACGGTCATAGTGATCCGGTGGTCCCGTGTGGAAGGGCCATCGCTCAACGAATAAAAGGTACGCCGGGGATAACAGGCTGATGACCCCCAAGAGTCCATATCGACGGGGTTGTTTGGCACCTCGATGTCGACTCATCGCATCCTGGGGCTGGAGCAGGTCCCAAGGGTATGGCTGTTCGCCATTTAAAGCGGTACGTGAGTTGGGTTCAGAACGTCGTGAGACAGTTCGGTCCCTATCTGCCGTGGGTGTAGGAATATTGACAGGATCTGTCCCTAGTACGAGAGGACCGGGATGGACGTATCTCTGGTGGACCTGTTGTGGCGCCAGCCGCATAGCAGGGTAGCTATATACGGACGGGATAACCGCTGAAGGCATCTAAGCGGGAAACCCACCTGAAAACGAGTATTCCCTGAGAACCGTGGTAGACCACCACGTTGATAGGTCAGGTGTGGAAGTGTGGTAACATATGAAGCTTACTGATACTAATCGTTCGATAGGCTTGATCGTTCTCATTCCCTCTATTCATTCTAAACAATAAAACAAATTAAAACATCATATGAGACAACTTCTCTTTCTTTCTATGCTCTTCGCTGACTTGGTGGTTATGGCGGAGCGCCTGCACCCGATCCCATCCCGAACTCGGCCGTGAAACGTTCCAGCGCTGATGGTACTTTGTCTTAAGACACGGGAGAGTAAGTCGCTGCCAGGTCTGCTAAGCGCATAGAAATAATTCTTCAACACTCTTCAAAAAATATCTACAAATCGTCGTATTCTTGCTGCGACAATTCTTTAATGACGCGGGGTGGAGCAGCCCGGTAGCTCGTCAGGCTCATAACCTGAAGGCCGCAGGTTCAAATCCTGCCCCCGCAACCAATCTCCCCACACACACAACCAATCTTGCCGTAATCAATCTTGCCACATCCAATCTTGTATGCACAAAATAACCCTAAAAATAAGCGCAACAAGAGACTAATAGGCAACGAAAAAAACACAAAAAAATTGCTTCCTCCAAAAAATTGCTTCCTCTTTGTAGAGCTGTCACCTGCCTCTTCGTATAGTTATTGCTTGGAAAATAATAAAAACGGGGAAAATAATAAAAACGGGGAAAATAATAAAAAAAACAGGAAGATAAATCCATTCTCTTCTGTTCCCTATAAATTAATTTGCCGGATCTTGAAACAATGAGGCGACTGGAAAAAATAATCCAACTTGGGACAAAAAATATCTAGGGAACAAAAAAATATCCAGGATGCTTCAAATAAAAAGGATCTTTAATAAAAAAGCTGCACACGCGGTGCAGCTTTGTAAAAGCGGTCTGCCTTTGAAGAGTGTTTATAGGCTGACAAATATCTTTTGTCTCAAAATCTAAGTGTTTAAAATCTGTAAGAATGACAACGTCTCTTATGACCGTAATATCCAGAAATGCTCGCAATTAAAGCACCAAGAAGACTAGCAAAAAAACTCCACAAACCAATCTTAGAAGCCGTGTTAATAGCTTTATCAGCAAGCTCAACACCGTTTTTGGCTACTTTATCAACGTTATACGAGAGACCCTTTACTTGTTCGTTCAGGGATTGAATAGCTTCTTTAGTCTTCTTGTTCGCTGTTTGATAAACTTCAATTGCACGCTCTGCAGTCTTTTCTGCTTCAGCTTGTGATAGCCCGTTGTTAGTCAAGTGATGGATGACGTCACGACGATCAATTTGGGTATTGAGCTTTTTAACACGATCCGAAAGACGTTCGCCAAGTTGTTTAACCAAAGGACGATAGTTAGAAGGATCATTCTTAAAAGCTGTGATGGTCGAACGAATATCTTTGATTGATCCTCTATAAGCATTATAGAGATTGTCCGGATTGAGGGCTGGAATATCGTTTTTATTTAAAAGGCCCTGTAAGTCATTGCTGAGTTTGTTAAAATCAAACAGAGCATTATTTTTATCGTTGAAAAAATCCTCAAAATTCTTACCCTCCGTGAGCGAGACAAGTTTCCCACCTTCCGAACCAAAACCACTGATCGCTTGTCCTGTTGCACTGGCAACTCCTGAAACAGTCTTCGCTCCTAAATGAACTGCTCCAGAAAGTAAAAGTGTACTTTGGATCGCCACTAAAAGCATAAAAAGGGCCCAGGTCAAAAAACCGTGAAGTGCTCCTGAGTGGCTCGCAAAACGACCAGCAATATAACCTCCAAGGCTGAAGCTTAGACAAAAAATAAGGATCGAACTCACGCCAATAGAAAGAAAACTATTCTCTAGCGAAAAGGGGGAAACAAAACTCATTTGGCTAAAGCCTAAGGCGGCTAACAAAAAGGAAAAACAGACCGACGTTGCTAAAAGCGTTAGTAAGCCAGCAAATATCGAGGACCAAGATAAAGCAGGCGGAGTATAGTGACAACTCTCTGTCTCTAAAGAAAATTCGCCTGTAAAATGTCTCTCTAAGGGATGCTTCGTTGGGATCCGCGTTTCCATATCTCTCTCTCCTTCAATAATTCTTAAACTTAAAATGATCCAAACCAAATCGAGTTCCAAAAAAAATTAAAAAATCAAGAAAAGGAAATTAAATAAAAAATCCTCAATAAAAAGCCAAAATTAAATCTTCTCCCTCTGCACAGTAAAAGAAAAAAGAAAAATAACACAAGCAAAAATCAACAATAAAATCCCTTAGCCTCATCTAAAAAAGACAAAATACCATAGAATTTAAGAGACCTCACACAACAAAAAATCCCCACAAAAGCTGCTCATAAAAATCAAACTCTAAAAAAAACATAAAATGTCCGCTGTAAATACAGAAAATAACAGATAAATATAAAACAATAAAACTTCACACAAAAAAATAATAAAATTGTCAAAAAATTGT
>NZ_JAMCOF010000001.1:0-125225 GCF_023500045.1 Bartonella bilalgolemi
CATGGGTATGGCTAAAGTGATCGCTGCTTATTCTAAGCAAAGTATTTCCGATAAAAATCCAATACTATCCGCTACCTTGCCAAATAATGAGCGTATTCAAATTGTCATTCCTCCAGCTGTAGAAAAACATTGATTAAACATACTATAGAAAAAAATTACATTATAAAAGGATAATCATGAAAGAAACAGTCTCAAATGACGCAATAGTAACAGAATCATCATCTAGCTTGCCTTTACCTAAAAATTATAATTATCCCAATAGTCTTACACTAAAGAATAAATATGGAATAATAGACCATAAAAAGTTTACGGATAAATGTGCGCATGATTCAGCAAAAGCAGCTATTAATTTGCGTCAAGAAGCATTGCCAGAAAAGTTTGATTCCTCCTATTTAAAATATCTTCATAAACGCTTATTTGAAAGCACATTCGAATGGGCTGGCTGTACTCGCGATATCCCTTTCTCATTTAAAGATGGTACAGTTGCTGTTATGCCAGAAATGATAAGATCAAATTGGAAAACAGACCAGCCAATCATTTTTGCAACCGGTAATAAAGTGCAAGATGGTTTAAAAAATATAGATAAAATGCTCATCGAAAAAAATAATTTACAAGACTTATCGCGCCAAGAATTTATTCATCATATAGCACAAATATTTGCTTCCCTCAACTACACGCATCCTTTCAGAGAAGGCAATGGACGTACACAACAGATATTTTGCGAAAAGCTTGCTCAAGCTGCAAATTATAATCTTGACTTTTCAATTGTGACTTCAGAACGTATGTCTGAGGTCAGTATTGCAGCAGCACAAGACAACAATCTAGAACCTCTGAAAAAGCTTTTTGATGATATCTCCAACCCCCAAAAAACCGCTATTTTAAAGGAATTCATAAGCAATACACAAAATATTGATCAAGAGAATATTAATAATTGTATTATTGTAGCAGCAGATGAAGGTGTAACCTATACAGGAACTTATAAAGGTGAAAGCCCAGATAGTATTGTAATCAAAACGAATAATGTCTATACAATCTGTAGCAAAGATAGTTTTACACCAGAGCAAATTAAGGCATTAAAATTTAATGATATAATCACCTTTAAAATTTCGACTACTCAAAATAAAGAAAATGTTTTAATTCCAAAAGAAATATTAGCTCCTTTGATATCAGAAGAAATATTCAAAAAAATTCAAAAAAATACTGACATTCAAAACAAACAAAAAGAAATCAAACGTTTATCAAAACTTGTATATGGTAGCGATAAAATATTAGATAAACAGATAAAGATGATTAATAAGAATCCAAGGCTAAGCAAACAGCTTTCCTCACAAATTATATCTTCTCCCAAATCTGTTGCTAATCTTTCAGGCTTTGAAATATTGGGTATGAAAAACTCGGCGCGTAAAAAAGCTAAGGATCATGTTATCACGCTCGCTAACTCGATTGACACTTATGCATCTATTGTAAAAAATGTTAAGGCAACAATAGTTCAACAGCACAAATCAGAACAAAAACGCTGTCAAACAACAGTAAAACTACCCAGCTCAATATTGCAAAACATTCTTAACTTACCAGAAGAAAAGCGAAAGGAATTGTTATCAGAGGAAAAGTTATCTTCTTCGATTGTCAGAGAACTGGGTGAATTTATGCATGCACTCAATACTCGTCTTTCACCAAAAGAGCGCAGAAATATCTGTGAAAGTGATCATCAACAACTCGCTAAAAGTCTTGGCATATCAGAAAATAAAGCAACAAGAATCATCAAAGTTGCTCAAGAAGCTAAAGAGGTATTCCAACAAATACAAAAAGTAGTATTTAACCTTGAAAAACAGTTTATTGTAGTAAACTAAAATGTAAAAATTTTTCCTTCATGTGAGCATATATGGATAGAAATATTTTGACATTATCTTAACCCATAGAGAGGGCTGTTTAACGCTACATTCAGGTGTGTAAACTCCATAGAATCTGAGCGTGATGTTTTCTATTAAAAATAATCATGGCAAGATTAAATATTACAAAAAACAGACTAATTACTTTTTTCAGTCGTTTTATTTTTTTTACGCCATTGTGGAGGTCGTAATTCAGCCACTACAATCCCTATTATAATAAACACACCACCCAACAAAGCTGAGGGAGATAAATACTCCCCAGCCAAACGCCCAACAATACCAGCCCATACAGGCTCACCAGCATAAATAACTGTTGCTCGAGTAGGTGAAACGGATTTTTGCGCCCAATTCATAGTCAATTGGATCACCGCACTCATTAGCGCCAACCCCAAACCTATATTAAACCAAACCCATGAAAACTCAGGAATACTCTCACCCATTAAAGGCATAAAGCAAAATGCAAAGAGGCTACAAAAAAATAACTGTATAATTGTTATACGTCGGCTATCAACCTTATTTGCAAAAAATCCGATCAGTATAATTTCTCCAGCAATCGCCAAAGCTCCCAGCAAAGTAAAAATTTCACCTTTTGAAAAATGAATACCTTTAAAATCTTGTCCAGAAATTAATATGAGTCCAATAAAAGCAAATACAATACCAATCCAACTACCTAGATGAGGTAGCTTTCTTAAAAAAATCCATTGTAAAATCGGAACTATCGGAATATATATTGCTGTAATAAAAGCTGATTGACTACTAATAATAGTCTGAAGTCCTGCTGTTTGAAAAGCATAGCCAAGAAATATTCCAAAACCTATAGCCATTCCAGCAAAAATTTCATAAACAGTTATATCTTTCATAGATCGCCAAAAAATCACCATAGTTATAAGTGTTGCAATAATAAAACGGAACCCTACAAAAAAAAGAGGCCCACTATAACGTACCGCAATATGAATAATAAAAAACGTAATACCCCACAGCGCTGTCGCAAAAAACAATGCCAATTCCTGCTTACTGAATAAGAGATGTCTCGATTGTTTCATTTTAGTTATAAAAGGCTCCATCCTTCAAATTCATCCCATATTACTTATGAAGCAATAAGCGTTCCCGCTCCATGTTCAGTAAAAAGTTCAAGCAAAATAGAATGAGGCGTTTTGCCATTCAAAATAACTACACCCTCGACACCTTTTTGAACAGCTTTAATACAAGTTTCCACTTTTGGAATCATACCACCTGAAATTGTTCCATCTTTGATAAGTTTTTTAGCTTTAGGAATGGTCAATTCCTTTAAGAGCCTCTTTTCTTTATCCAAAACACCCGAAACATCAGTTAAAAATAAAAGACGTTTTGCTTTTACAGCACCAGCAATTGCTCCAGCAAAAATATCAGCATTGATATTATAAGTTTTACCATCTCGTCCTGGAGCAACAGGAGCAATAACCGGAATCATTTCAGAACACGCTAAAAGATCAAGCAATGTTCGATCAACTTCAACAGGTTCACCAACAAATCCCAAATCTACAATACGTTCAATATGTGTATCAGGATCAATTACAGTCTTATAAGACTTTTCAGCAAAAACCATATTACCATCTTTGCCACAAAGCCCAATCGCCCATTCACCCTCAGCATTGATAAGAGCTACAATCTTCTTATTTATTGAGCCTGCCAGAACCATTTCAACGACTTCAATAATTTTTTCATCGGTTACACGTAAACCATCTTCAAATCGTGATTCAACCCCCATTTTAGTTAAGATTTCAGCAATTTGAGGACCTCCACCATGAATAACAATAGGATTAATGCCGGACTGTTTTAACAAAGCAATATCACAAGCAAAAGCTTGTCCTAAAGCAGGATCACCCATAGCATGCCCACCATACTTCACAACAATTGTTTCATTTTCATACTTTTGCATATAAGGCAAAGCAGATGATAAAAATGCTGCCTGTTTTTCAAAAACTTTTTCATTATTGTTCTCGATATTATCCATCCAAGAGTCTCCACATCATTTTTACTTTTTCTTAATGGAATTTAGGAAAAGTAAAAACAATTTTTATCAAATCCCCCCTAAATAATAATGAAAAATAAATAAGCGTAACTTGTTTCAAATAATTTAAGTATACAATTAATAATTTTGAATTGTTATTAAGATTATATATTAGCTTTTTAAGTTTCCCTTATACTCAATTCATTAATTTTGATTAGCAATATTATCAAAAAACTCCTTCATACGTGCAAAAAAACCATGTGATTGCGGTGAATTTTCATGATTTGAAAGCTTATCAAATTCTTGTAATAATGTGCGTTGTTCTTGAGTCAATTTTTGTGGTGTTTCAATAGTGATGTGAATATAAAGATCACCTTTCGTTTGTTGACGCAACATAGGCATTCCCTTACCTTTTAAGCGGAACTGACGCCCGTTTTGTGTACCCTCAGGAACTTTAACCCGTGCTTTAATACCATCGAGGCCGGAAACCTCAAATTCACCTCCTAAAGCAGCTGTAACCATTGAAATAGGCACACGACAATGAAGATCAGCACCATCTCTCTGAAAAAATTCATGCGCTTTAATGGAAAGAAAAATATAAAGATCACCTGCAGAACCACCACCAATACCTGCATCTCCTTCACCAGAAAGACGAATACGCGTACCATCTTCAATACCTGCTGGAATATTGACACGCAATGAACGATTTTCTTCAACTCTCCTTGTCCCATGACACTTTAAACACGGATCCGTAATAATTTCGCCACGACCATGACAAACTGGACATGTCCGTTCAATAGAAAAAAAGCCTTGTGCAGCACGTACACGTCCAGCTCCATGACAAGTCCCACAAGTTGTTGGTTTAGAACCTTTTTTTGTACCTAATCCTTCACAAGCATCACAAACAATGGAACTTGGAATATTAATTTGCGTAGTTTTTCCCGCGAAAGCTTCTTCCAATGTGACTTCCATATTATAACTTAAATCAGCTCCACGCTCACGGCCATCGCTACGTTTACGATGCCCACCTCCCATAATTTCTCCAAAAAAATCTTCAAAAATATCAGCAAAACCGCCACTAAATGGATTAGACCCTTCGCGACTATTATTTTCAAAAGCTGCATGACCAAATCGATCATAAGCAGCTCGTTTTTGAGGATCTTTAAGAACCTCATATGCTTCACCAATTTCTTTAAATTTCCGTTCCGCCTCTTTATCCCCTGCATTACGATCCGGATGATATTGCATCGCTAGCTTACGAAAAGCAGATTTCAACTTTTTATCATCACATCCACGGGTTACGCCAAGAATTTCATAATAATCAACCTTCATCATGTATTCCCGATAAATTTTTTGTCATCCATTTCAGATAACACTTGTTTTAATTTAGTTTTTTGAAAAACATAGAAAAAACTGCAACTAAACAATAAAGCCCAGCCTTATATCTCACAGGCCGGGTTATTAATTCACGAATGCACTTGCTCTAACTATTTCTTCTTATCATTAATTTCTTCAAAATCAGCATCAACAACATCATCATTTTTCGTACCTGCTTCAGTATTAGCCTTAGCTGACGAATCTTCATACATAGCCTGCCCAAGCTTCATACTAGCTTCTGCTAATTTTTGCATTTTTGTCGTGACTTCTTCAGCGTCACTGCTCTCAAGAGCTGTCTTTAAATCAGCTATTGCTGTTTCAATCTGACCTTTATCTTCAACTGATAACTTATCACCATACTCATTCAATGATTTCTCAGTTGAATGGATAAGAGACTCTGCTTGATTTTTAGCTTCAACATTTTCACGACGTTTTTTATCTTCAGCAGCATGTGCTTCTGCATCCTGAACCATCTTTTCTATATCAGCATCACTTAAACCACCCGATGCTTGAATACGAATCTGATGCTCCTTACCAGTTCCCTTATCTTTAGCAGAAACATTTACAATACCATTCGCATCAATATCAAAAGTAACCTCAATTTGAGGAACACCACGTGGTGCTGGCGGAATACCAACGAGATCAAATTGAGCTAATAACTTATTATCATTAGCCATTTCACGTTCACCTTGAAAAACACGAATAGTCACAGCATTCTGATTATCATCAGCCGTCGAAAAAGTTTGCGACTTTTTAGTGGGAATAGTGGTATTACGTTCAATTAAACGTGTAAATACTCCACCCAACGTTTCAATACCTAAAGACAAAGGTGTTACATCCAGAAGCAATACATCTTTTACGTCACCTTGTAACACTCCCCCTTGAATGGCCGCGCCCATAGCGACAACTTCATCAGGATTAACACCTTTATGTGGATCTTTACCAAAGAAGTTTTTTACAACTTCCTGTATCTTAGGCATACGAGTCATACCACCTACTAAAACAACTTCATCAATTTCGTTGGCACTCAATCCTGCATCTTTTAACGCTGCTTTACATGGCTCAATAGTTCGCTGTACTAAATCTTCAACTAAAGATTCAAATTTCGCTCGTGTCAATTTCATTGTTAAATGCTTAGGACCAGACTGATCAGCTGTAATAAATGGTAAATTGACCTCAGTTTGCTGTGAAGAAGAAAGCTCAATCTTTGCTTTTTCTGCAGCTTCCTTCAAACGCTGCAACGCTAGTTTATCATTTTTTAGATCAATCCCTTGCTCTTTCTTGAATTCCTCTGCAAAGTAACTAACTAAACGCATATCAAAGTCTTCACCACCTAAGAATGTATCTCCGTTGGTTGATTTAACTTCAAAAACACCATCTCCAATTTCAAGAACAGAAATATCAAATGTACCACCACCAAGATCATAAACAGCTATCGTTTTTCCATCTTTCTTATCTAAACCATAAGCCAAAGCCGCTGCTGTAGGCTCATTGATAATCCTTAAAACCTCAAGCCCAGCAATTTTGCCAGCATCTTTAGTAGCTTGACGCTGTGCATCATTAAAGTAAGCCGGAACAGTAATGACAGCTTGCTCGACCTTTTCACCCAAATAAGACTCTGCAGTTTCTTTCATTTTTTGCAAAATCATTGCTGAAATTTGTGATGGAGAATATTTTTTACCTGCTTCCTCAACCCACGCGTCACCATTGTCACCTTTAACAATTTTATAAGGTACAAGCGCTTTATCTTTTTCAACCATAGGATCATCAAAGCGACGCCCAATCAAACGCTTAACTGCAAAAATTGTCCCTTCAGGATTTGTAACCGCTTGCCGTTTAGCAGGTTGCCCAACAAGCCGTTCTCCACTATCAGTGAAAGCAACAACTGAAGGTGTTGTCCTTGCTCCTTCTGAGTTTTCAATGACCTTTGAATTTGTGCCATCCATAACAGAAACACAGGAGTTAGTCGTCCCCAAATCAATACCAATTACTTTTGCCATATTTTAATCTCCACTCAGCAAGCTGCCTAAATCTTTATCAAGCAATCTTTATCAAGCATTTTTCTTTGACAGCTCCTCATTACATTCTATACCTTATACTAATTTTAAATTAAACAAATAATAAATTGAGAATCATAACAAGCTTGTTTCTTGGTATATAAGAACATCTTTTTATCCCTACAAGAGAATAACGAGAGAAACATCACTAAAATAAAAATTTACCCTTAATATCTTCATCTCAAAATCATCATTTACAACATAAAGTAAGTAGAATAATATACTCTTCTTCCAATTCTTATAAAAATCATGAATTGCATAATAAAATTATAAAGAATAGAATCAGTTTTTAGCTTTCCTTGTTCTGTTTTACCTCTCATAGTCATACACAAAATATTATATATAAGCATATTTGATTACAATATAATCTATATTTTAGATAAATTGTTTTTTACTTTGACTATATTGTTAAAGGTGTTTTTTAAAATACCTAATCATGACATTATCTGTGAATTTATCCTCAATAACTTTTCTTTCATTATATAATTACATATAATATAATTACTAAAAAATTTTAAATTCCTATTAGCATTGTATCCTAAAAATATAATGATCTCTTAATCTGTACATTTTTAAAATTTGCAAAAACATAAAAGTAAATCGTTTATTTCTATGATTTCTTGTAATTATTTTAAATTTTTTACTTGTCCAACCAATACGCATATACTTTTCGTTCTCTCATAAATCAAATCAATATAGTGTAAATAATGTAAACAACACTCCCCTATCTGTATTTTGAACAAAGTTCTTGCCTTAAATAAAGTAAAGTATTTATATAAAATGAAGATAAAAAAGAGGATCGACTATCATGACGCTTATTACCAAAAGAATAAAAGATTTCTTTGTATATAAAACCGCTGTAAAATACTCAATCAAAAATAATATTATGAATCTTTTATGTGTTTTTATTTTTATAGCTTTGCCCTCAACTATAAATGCCCACCAATCCAAATACAAACTCGGTGATTTAGAAATCATTGATCCTTGGGCACGTACAACACCTAAAAATACAAAAGTAGGTAGTGGTTATCTTTACATTATTAATCATAGCGATACTCCTGACCGACTGATTGCTATTTCAACAAATGGAGCAAAAGAAACAGAAATTCATTCTATGTCAGTAACTAATAATATCATGGAAATGAAAAAGATACCAAATGGCATTGAAATTCCAGGAAATGGTGAAATCATCCTTAAACCTGGTGGTAATCACATTATGTTTATAGGATTTTCACAACCATTTCAACAAAATGAAAAAATTAGTGCAAAATTAATCTTTGAAAAAGCAGGAATAATCGAAGTTGATTTTTTGGTCAAAGCAACAGGAGCAGCATTTCCTTCTAAATAAATTTTTTCGTAATTTTAATTCTATCAATAAAAAGCGTTAAAATTTCCAATATTTTACTTTTTTCATAAGGCATACACTTTTGTAAAAAAATTCTTATTATCTTTCATTTATCACCGTAAATGAAAATAACACTCTGCAAATAATCAATGATTATCTATCTTTTAATCTGAATATTACTTTTTCTATCTCAAGCTGAAACTTATCAAATGTGCTTTTACAAAATTTCCTTTTTTGGCAAAAAAAGCACACTTTTTTTGATATTATATTTAAAAAAATTGAATAAACTTTATCTGCTTTTTTTAGGCACAAACAGAGTAAAATTTGATAAAAAACATCCTAATAAAAATTTTATATCGAGAAAAGGGATCTTAATACGCAAACAAGCATTACAAAATTGTAAAGAAAAATAATCTTTACTACAAAAACAAAAGATTCTTGTCTTTGCTACAATTTGTTCCATATTTGTTTTGCAAATAAAACGTGAACTCCTATATATATTATGAAGGGTTTGCTTCTACAGCGAGAGAGGTTTAAGAAACCATGAAGGATACTCCAACCGTCACCCAAACGATTGTACTGGTTGATGATGATTGTAATATTTTAACATCTTTATCTTTTGCCCTTGAAACAGAAGGGTATCGGGTTGAAAGTTATACAGATGGATCAGCTGCACTGAAAAATTTAACAACTCACCCTCCACACTTAGCTATTTTTGATATTAAAATGCCACGAATGGACGGTATGGAACTTTTGCGTCGTTTACGTCAAAAATCTGACATTCCAGTTATTTTTCTAACCTCTAAAGACGATGAAATTGATGAACTGTTTGGTCTCAAAATGGGAGCTGATGATTTTATTACAAAACCTTTTTCTCAACGTCTTCTTATTGAGCGAGTAAAAGCTGTTTTACGTCGTTCCCATGCCCGTAACCAGCCACTTCCAATAGGAACAACACCAACTTCTTCTCTCAAACGTGGTGATCTTGTTATGGATCAAGAGCGCCATATCTGTACATGGAAAAATAAACCTGTTATATTAACAGTTACAGAGTTTTTGATTCTGCAAACTTTAGCGCAGCGACCAGGAGTCGTTAAAAGTCGTGATGCTTTAATGGATGCTGTCTATAACGATCAAATTTATGTAGATGATCGTACTATTGACAGTCACATTAAGCGTTTGCGTAAAAAATTTAAACAAGTAGATAATGATTTTGCAATGATTGAAACGCTTTATGGTGTAGGTTACCGTTTTCATGAAGTATGAAGTAATTTTGCCGCAACAGGTTAAACAACCAAGAACTCGATGAGAAAAAATACTCTACTAAATAAATCATCAAACAATGCTTCTCCGATACAGCTTTCTATGTTTTTTCATTTGTATTTTCAGATACAGCGGCTTTTGAGACAATTGTTCTTTTCTAGTCTCACACGCCGTATTGTTATCTTAAATCTTGCTGCTCTTGGTATTTTAATTACAAGTATTTTATATCTTAATCAATTTCGCAATGGTTTGATTGAAATAAAAATTGAAAGTTTGCGTACCCAAGGAAAAATTATTGCTGGTGCCATTGCTGCTTCTGCAACAATAGACACGAATTCTATTTTAATTAATCCTCAAAAACTTTTGGAATTACAAGCTGGGGAAAGTATTACACCAATGCTTCAATCAACTGATACTTGGGATTTTCCCATTAATTCCGAACAAGTTGCTCCACTTTTACGACGTCTTATTACACCAAAAACAACAAGAGCACGGATATATGATCGTGACGCAACTTTGCTTCTTGATTCACGTGTTCTTTATTCAAGTGGTGAAGTTTTTACCTATGATTTACCTCCTATTCAAACAAAACAAAATTTGTGGGAACACTTAAAATCATTGTTTTTCAATACACTATACGGCAACGGTATTGCTGTCGATAGAAGACAAGCAAAAGATAATGAAGCCCTTCACCCTGAAGTTTACCTAGCATTAAATGGCTCTTCTGCCACTGCTAAACGACGTAACAGGCAAGGTCAATTAATTGTTTCGGTTGCGGTACCTGTTCAACGTTATCGTGCAGTAGTTGGTGCTCTTTTGCTTTCGACTACTGGTTCAGATATTGATGATATTGTAGAAAGTGAAAGATTAGGAATTTTTAAAATCTTTGCCATTGTTGGAAGTGTTTTTTTGGTTCTTTCTCTATTTTTAGCTCATACTATTGCGCATCCACTAAGTAAATTATCTTCCTCCGCTAATCGTGTGCGTCATGGTCGCAGTAAGCGAATAAAAATTCCTGATTTTTCAAAACGCGAAGATGAAATTGGTCATCTTTCTACCTCTATTCGTGATATGACCAACGCTCTTTATACACGCATTGAAGCTATTGAACGTTTTGCAGCCGACGTAAGTCATGAATTAAAAAACCCTCTCACTTCGCTGCGAAGTGCCGTTGAGACATTACCACTAGCTAAAAACGAAGCACAACAGACACAATTACTTGAAATTATCCAACATGATGTGCATCGTCTTGATCGTTTAATTACCGATATTTCTGATGCATCGCGGTTAGATGCAGAACTCGCTCGCGAAACTGCTAAAATAGTTGATATGAGTTTGTTGTTAAAAAGCCTTATTCAAGCTATGCGTGAAGTCCATTGCAATAAACAAGATATTGATATTAATTTTAATATTATCCCACGAACTAATGGTAAACCTTACTTAATTGTAGGACATGAATTACGTTTAGGTCAGGTAGTTTCCAATCTCATTGAAAATGCACGTTCTTTTGTTCCTCGTAAAAATGGTAAAATTTGTATTACGATGAAAAATAACGCTTCAACTCTCATTTTAACTGTCGAAGACAATGGCCCCGGTATTCGTTCAGAAAATATTGAACGTATTTTCGAACGTTTCTATACTGATCGGTCAAGCAAAGATGCTTTTGGACAACATTCAGGACTTGGCCTTGCAATTAGTCGGCAAATCATTGAAGCTCATAATGGGACTCTCATGGCTGAAAATATTGTTGATCCAACATCTAAAAAAGAAAAAATTGGTGCTCGATTTATTATCACCCTTCCACTTGCCAAGTAACTCCCCTTCTAAATGAAAAAGAAAGTAATAACTTTCTATAATCATCTAGGTACAAAATGAGAATAATTAATTATAATCCTTACAAAATCAAATAAAACGCAAAGTTACTTCTAAACAAGAAATCAAGAAATAATTTAAATTCTTTATAGTACAATTAATAATTGTAGGCCTCAATTAACTGAATACCTAAAAATTTTCTCAAATAATCATATCGTTTTTATATCCTTAATTTCAAACATAATTTTTTGCATAAAAGCCTATACTAAAACAATTAAGTTGTTTTATATCTTAAAAAGCAAAATAATTTTAAAACTATTTAATGCAATACTTTATACGAGTATAGATTTAAAATTAGTGCTTTACGGTAAAATTTTTTCAATACATTTACACCGTTTCAGATTCAACAGAAACTTCTTTTACTTTTCCCTTAGTTACACCAACTATTGCCGGACGTAAAACACGTTCACCAATAATATAACCTGCTTGAACAACTTGCTGAACAGTATTTTCTGGCACATCAGCATTGGGAATTTCAAACATTGCTTGATGAAAATGAGGATCAAATTTTTGTCCTTCTGGATCAATTTTTTTTACCCCATGACGCTCTAAAGCAGTCATCATTGCACGCTCGGTCATTTCAACACCTTCTATTAATGTTTTTAACCTGGAATCACTCTCACCTGCATCTTTTGGAATTGCTTGCAATGCACGGTGTAAATCGTCAGAAACAGATAACATATCACGAGCAAAATTGGCAATTGAATATGCTTTGGCATCAGCTATATCACGCGCTGTTCGACGTCGAAGATTTTCCATATCTGCTGCGAGACGTAAAATTTGATCTCTTAGTTCCTTATTTTCATCCTGCAGAATAACTAAAGGATCAGCAGGCTTAATTTCCTCTACTTCAGCATTTGGGCAATCTTCTTCGCGCATGTTTAAAAGCTCATCCGAAGTTTGTTTATGTACGTCACGATCAACTGAATTCTTCAAATCGCAATTTTCAAATGAAGCATCAACAAATTTGTTTTTTTCATCAGACATAAAAACTCTATTCCTTCATAAAATTTATACTCTTGATATCGAAATTTTTCAAACAAAAATCAAGAGCTCTTTACTTATTCGTTAGCACAATGATCACTCCTAATACAACATTCAACCATGCTAACGTAACAATTGTGATACAAGTTGAGCTGTATAATCAACCATAGGTACAATCCTTGCATAATTAAGACGTGTTGGTCCAATAACACCTACAGCACCAATGACTCTTTTTTGTGCATCACAATAAGGGGCTACTACTAAAGAAGAACCAGATAGTGAAAATAATTTATTCTCTGAACCAATAAAAATACGCACCCCTGATCCTTCATCTGCTAAGTCAAGCAACTGTGCCATGCTTTCGCGTGTTTCAAGGTCATCAAACAAATATCTCAACCGCTCTAAATCTTCTCCTACCTTCACATCTTCAAGTAAGTTGCTCCGCCCCCGAACAATAAGATGTATTTTATGATCTGAATCTTCTCCTCCCCAGAGAGCTAAACCAGTTTCAACAAGATGTTGAGACAATTGATGAAGAGCAGCTCGTGTTTCTGAGCATAAACGTGCAACCTCTATTTTTGCTTCATTAAGTGTGCGTCCCTGTATATGAGCATTGAGAAAATTTGTTGCTTCTGTCAATTGTGCATGTGTCACACCTTCTGGTAACTTAATAATACGATTCTCAACATCGCCTTTTTGTGTGACTAAAACTGCAAGAGCATGCTCTCCATCAAGACGTACGAATTCAATATGCTTCAGTGTACCTTCCTGTTTCGTTGCGAGAACTAATCCTGCTCCTCGTGAAAGACCTGAAAGAATTTGACTTGCTTGAATTAAAAAATGTTCAACTGATTGTGCATTACCAGCTTCTTTAACTTGATTTTCAATATTTTCACGTTCCTCAGTTGGTAAATCGCCTACTTCCATAAATGCATCAACAAAAAATCGCAAACCTGATTGTGTTGGCATTCTCCCTGCGGACACATGGGGCGCATAAATTAAACCAAGATGCTCAAGATCACTCATTACATTGCGAATTGTTGCAGGTGATAACGTTTGTTGTAAAAGACGCGAAAGATTACGTGAACCCACCGGTTCACCATCATTAAGATAAGCTTCAACAATATGACAAAAAATATCACGTGAACGCTTATCAAGAATTTTTAAGGAGTCATCAATGGGCATTTGCTTCATAACGATTGTTTCACTATTTTAAAAATACTTCTTTATTATATAAGTTCTTCAAAAAGATGGTCAAATAATCTAAATACAGCGCAAAAGATATATCGCATATCTATTACAATAATACCATTATCAAATACGAATAATCACCTTAGAATAAATATAAAAATATGTAGAATTATGTCTCATAAAACTAAAAATAATTATTTTTACAATTGTCTAAACTGATTACAAATACAATCAATTGTATTCTGCAATAAATTTTTAAAAATCATTTGAAGTCTATTCCTTACGATATATAAAATATTAATCCATGCTATAAAAATTCACAAATTAAAATTGATACCAAATTTTGTTACTTAATGAATCAATACATTGTATATAAAAAATTTAAGCAACTACCAAAAAAACTTTAATGATGTCACATTATTTTGTTGTATTGAAATCGCCAAAATCATTGTTATAAATTTTTATTCTATACAAATAAACCTTTAGTCAAACCGAGATTATTGCTTCATTTTAGGAAACATATACATGAGAAGTATAGCAATCAAAAAACTTATTATTGCTACGCATAACACCGGTAAATTGAATGAAATTACGGCATTGATTGCTCCTTTTGGTATAGCAACACAATCAGTAAAAGAACTTGGCTTGCTCGAACCAAAAGAAACAGGAAGAACATTCGAAGAAAATGCTTATATCAAAGCTTTCGCGGCTGCAAAAGCCACAAGCCTCCCTGCTTTATCTGATGATTCTGGCATGGAAATAGATGCCTTAAATGGTGCACCAGGTGTTTATACAGCTGATTGGGCTCTCCAACCCGATGGTACACGTGATTTTCTAAAAGCTATGCAAACAATAGAAAATGAATTACAAAAAGTTGGCTCTCTTAAAAAAAATCAACGTAAAGGCCGATTTATATCCGTTATTTGTCTTGCATATCCTGATGGACGTGCAGATTATTTTTGCGGCAGTGTTGAAGGTACATTCATTTGGCCACCACGGGGAAACAAAGGTTTTGGCTTTGATCCTATTTTTTTACCTGATGGATACGAAAATACTTTTGGTGAAATGTCAACAGAACAAAAACATAACTGGAAACTTAATGGTCAAACACCTCTTTCTCATCGCGCACGCGCTTTTAAACTCTTTGCGGAAAATTTTTTAGTTCTCTCATGACGAAGCCCTTTGGTATTTACATTCATTGGCCGTTTTGTATGAGCAAATGTCCTTATTGTGATTTTAATTCGTATGTTCGGATAAACGGGGTAGATCAACCGCGTTTTGCAGACGCTTTTGAACGTGAAATAACAACACAAGCTCATGAAATAGGCCCTCGTCATATTACAAGCATTTTTATCGGCGGGGGAACACCTTCCCTTATGACACCTCAAACTGTTGATCGCTTATTACAAGCTGTCGCAAAAAACTGGACAATCGATGACAAAGTTGAAATTACACTTGAAGCTAATCCTTCTAGTGTAGAAGCAGATCGCTTCCGTAGTTATCACTTAGCAGGTGTTAACCGTTTATCTCTAGGTGTACAAGCACTCAATGATAAAGCATTACAACAACTTGGTCGTCTCCATAACGCTAAGCAAGCTCTTCATGCTATTAATTTAGCACGTGAAATTTTCCCACGTTTATCTTTTGACTTAATTTATGCGCGCCCCAAACAAACACTTAAACAATGGGAATCTGAACTTTTGCAAGCTATTAATTTGGCCGCAGACCATCTCTCTTTATACCAACTCACCATAGAAGACGGAACAACATTTAAAAAGCTTCATGCAGCAGGAAAACTAATCCTACCAGCATCAGAGCAAGCAGCAAATCTTTATACCCTTACCCAAGAAATAACCACTATGCATGGTCTGCCAGCCTATGAAATATCAAATCATGCGATTCCTGGTGCTGAGTCATGCCATAATCTCCTTTATTGGCGCTACCATGAATATGCAGGTTTTGGTCCAGGTGCGCATGGACGTTTTATCAAGCAGTCATTGAAAAATTCCTCTTCTTTCTCAGAAAAATTACCATCAAAAACTGAAAATCATAACCGTTATGTCACAATAAACGAAAAACATCCCGAAAATTGGCTTGAATTAGTAGAAACTACAGGGCATGGTTGTATTGATACAGAACACTTGTCTCAAGAACAACAAGCTAACGAAATGCTACTCATGGGCTTACGTCTTACAGAAGGACTTGATCTAATACGCTATGAAACTTTAAATCGCCAAAGCTTATCGTCAAAAAAACTGATCCATTTACAACAACAAGGATTAGTGGAAATAACGAACAATCAACATTTAAAAGCCACAATAAAAGGACGCATTTTTCTTGATCACATTATTTATCAATTAGCAAACTAAAATCTCTAAAGCCGCATTTTATCCTATGTCACTAAAATAATCACCACTTCATTTACGATTTACGCAAAAAAATCGGTGATAAAACGTTCATAAATAGAAGTTAGATTTTCTATAGCCTCAAGTGTCACGCATTCATCAACCATATGCATAGTGAGCCCTGGCAAACCAAATTCAACCACCGGACAATAGTCTTTAATAAAACGCGCATCCGAAGTGCCACCAGAAGTTGAACATTCCGGAATGTTCCCTGTTACACTTTTAATAGCATTTGACAAAATTCCAACCAATTTATCATTCTTGGTCAAGAAAACACCCCCTAAACCATATATCCATTCAAGCTGATAATATGGTACTTGATCATCTTTAGAATGTACAGAAGAAAGGCGCTTCTCAATTTCAGCAACGAGTGTTTCTTTTGTCCAAAGATCATTATAACGTATATTAAAGCGAATGACTGTTTGTGCTGGAATAATATTGACAGAAAAATTTCCTGTATCAATGCTTGTTAATTCTAAATGGCTTGCTTGAAAATCCTTTGTTCCTTGATCCAAAGCAGTTTGCGTCAACGCTTGAATAAGCTTATTTGCCAAAGGCAATGGATTCGCTGCTCGCTCAGGAAAAGCAACATGACCTTGGCAACCTTTAACCGTAATAATACCAGAAATCGATCCTCGCCGTCCAATTTTGATCACATCACCAACAATATTGACGCTTGTTGGCTCACCCACAATAGCTGCATTCCATTTTTCACCTTTTTGTACTGCCCATTCTAAAAGCTTGACTGTACCATTTATTGCAGGACCTTCTTCATCACCGGTTATTAAAAAGCTTACCTTTCCCTTGAGTGTTTTTTTCTCCAGAAACCGAGCTAGCGCCGCTATAAAACAAGCAATCCCACCCTTCATATCGACAGCACCTCGCCCATATAATTTTCCCTGGCTTATTACTCCCTCAAAAGGAGGATAAGTCCAATTTTCTAGTTCACCGGGTGGTACTACATCACTATGGCCAGCAAACATAAGATGAGGACCTTTACTGCCCATCTTTGCGTAAAGATTCTCAACATCTTCTGTATTTTTATCAACAAAAACAGGACGCTCAACACAAAACCCCATTTTTCTTAAAAAATGCTCCAAAGTGGATAAAGCTCCTGCTTCATGGGGCGTAACAGAAGGGCAACGAATAAGTGTCTGTAAAAGCTGAACAGGATCTGTAAGAACAAGCATAAATGCTATTCCAATCTAAAAAGAGCAATTTTAAAAATGCTAAACTTAATCATATAAAAGATAAAGTGAAAATATTGAATCTATCCCCCAAATAAAGTAAAGCTTCGTTACTTCATTCTCCTATAGCCCAAAATATGTAACATAATACTATCCAGCATACAAAAACAATACAGACATAAAAAAGAATCACATTTTTACATTAGTGAAAATTAATCCTTTGAAGTGTATGGCCATTTTTCTTTAACCAAGCTTGATAGGTTTTTCTCTCAGGACACAGTTTTTCACAAAGAGACCAAAATCGTTCTCCATGATTCATCTCGACAAGGTGAGCTACTTCATGTGCAACAACATACTCAACAACTTCTTTTGGCGCCATAATAAGACGCCATGAAAAAGAAAGGCGACCATCTGTTGAGCATGATCCCCAACGAGTTCTAGTATCTTTATAACTAATTGATTTAACCTTTCTTCCCACCTTACTTGCATAATGAACCACTAACGGTGCTATAATAATTTTAGCTTGTTTTTTCAAAACATCAGCAACGCGTCTTGGAAGATGTTCTAAGCGACTGTAAATAATGATCTGTGATTCTTGTCCAGCATCACCTGTGATAATTTCAGCTACTCCACGTTTCTCTTTACGCAATATAACATGTGGATCCCCCAATACAGGAATTCGTGAGCCCTCTTTGAGATGAAAATCTTCGTTGATAATTCCTCCATGAGCAAGACGCTTTTCAATCCAAGATCGGTGCCTTGCAATGAACCACTGAACCACACTTCGCTCTACTGCAGGAGGAGTTGTCAAATAAATCTCTTGTCTGGCTACATCAACACGCAAGGTAAGGCGGCGTGCATTTTTGTGTTCTTTTACCCGCAAAGATACACAACAATTAGAGAAAATAAAGTCCTGTTCATACATAACCATATATCATAGCTCTCATAATGAATGAACATAACCTTTATTCAACATTGATTCGATCAATCAAAGACATTAACACCTTTTCAAGACAATCCAAATCTTGGGGACGTGAAAATCGGTGATCTGCATCACGCACAAGTGTTAATGTTACATCATGCAAAGGCAAATAATCAAGCAAAGTTAATGTATGCTGATAAGGTATCTTATCATCTTCCATCCCCTGCAGAATATGAATGGGACACCCAACATCTATGCATTCTTTCATAACGCTGTTGTTTCGCCCATCTTCAATTAATGCTTTTGTAAAAAGTAATGGTTCTAAACCATCTGCCAAAGGTCGCTCACAATAGCCTTTTTCCTTGAGCATCTTCCATTCCTCTGCGCTTAAAGCAGGTTCCACCAAAGTTTGCGTAAAATCAGGAGCAGGTGCAATTAAGATCATGCCAACAGGCTCTTTGTTTTTTTGCGCGAGTATCATAGCAAGCCTTATAGCAATCCATCCCCCCATAGAAGAACCAATCAAAATTTGCGGACCTTCACAATAAGCTTCAATAACAGCTAAACTCTCCTTAACCCAGCGCGAAATTGTTCCTTGAAAAAAATCTCCTTTCGACTCTCCATGACCAGAATAATCAAAACGCAAACAAGAAAAATCATTTTTTTGAGCAAAACTATTAACTACTGTCGCTTTACTCCCTAACATATCAGATCTATAACCAGACAACCAAATTAAACCAGGAGAACGATTGCCTTTGTGGTGACGAACAGCAAGAATCGTATTTTCAAATGAAAAAAATTGGCAAGGAATATTTCGATCCATTATCACCCTTTCTCCAGAGAATATTCTTTTTATAAAAAGAAAATCACTGTATTTCAAAATAATATAACAAATAATCTTTATAATGATAATGAAAAAAGCGCGAATTTCTGTTGTTTTTCTCTCTGTATATTGTATACTGTTATGTTAGAAATTAATTGATATTAAGGAGCATAGACCATTCGTCGACCATTTAAAATAACCCCTACTCCCAAAGATGGGTTGCGTTCAAATCACGATATTCGGGTACCTCATGTCCAATTAATTAATGATGAAGGACAACATCAGGGGATTGTTACGACACAAGAAGCGCTCTCTATGGCGGCAGATGTTGGACTTGATTTAGTTGAGATTGTGCCAAATGCAGAGCCACCTGTATGTAAAATTATTGATTTAGGCAAACTAAAATATCAAAATCAAAAAAAAGCAGCTGAAACGCGTAAAAAACAAAAAACTATCGAAATTAAAGAAATTAAAATGCGCCCTAATGTTGATATTCATGATTATGAGGTCAAGCTAAAAGCGATCCGTCGTTTTATTGACAATGGCGACAAAGTGAAAATTACTTTGCGTTTTCGTGGTCGTGAAATGGCGCACCAAGACCTTGGAATAAAGCTTCTTCAGCGAGTTAAAGAAAATACAAGCGAAATTGCCAAAATCGAATCTGAACCAAAGTTTGAAGGTCGTCAAATTATGATGGTAATAGCGCCTAAATAATTTTAATGACAATTTCAACCTTATAAAGCTTATTGAAAATGTATAAATGCAGTTTTTCATATTGCAGAGGTCTCATGTTATACTTTTTAATAAGAAATTAATGATTAATCCGTAGAAAAAAGTTATTTATCAGAAGCTCTCAAACTCTCCTATAAAGGATGATTTGATATTGCATAAAAAAGTGATAGAAGTGCTGCATGGCCAAAACACAAATATCCTCTTCTGATAAACATCTCATCATTCGGCTGTTAAAAGAAAATTTTCATAAACATATATGCTGGTATAGTGTCGCCATTGTTTCAATGATCATTATTTCCTTTACCACTGTCATCAGTGCATGGATTATGCGTGATGTTGTCAATCATATTATTGATGGACAAAATTTTAATATGGTTGTTTTTATTTCCAGTGTTATTGCTTTTATTTTCATTCTTAAGGGGATTGCAACTTTTACTCAAACTTATTTTCTAAGTAAAGCAGGCAATAGTATTGTTGCTGAACAACAACGGAAAATTTATACACGCCTCATCAAACAAGGCGTCTCTTTTTATCAAAATAATACTTCATCTGATCTTCTTGTCCGTGTAACTCACAGTGCAACAGCAGCGCGCAATATTATTGATATTATTATCACAACATTTGTGCGTGATTTACTTTCTGTTATTGGTCTTTTGTTTGTTATGTTTATTCAAAATTTCACATTAATTGCCATTACCTTAATAGTGGGTCCATTAGCATTTTTAGGAATTCGAATAGCCTTAAAGCATGTTCGTAACCTTATGGAAAAAGAACTTCTTTCACTCGGAGAAATTATCAAAATCGTACAAGAAACAACGATTGGTATTCATGTCATAAAAGCTTTTTCACTCGAAAAATTGATGCAAAAACGCATGAATAAAGCTATTTATGATGTTGAACAACAAGCAAACAGTATCGCAATGCTTGAAGCTGCTACAAATCCAATTATGGAAACACTTGCTGGCATTGTGATTGCAGGTGTTATTTGTTTTTCCGGCTACCTTGCAAATCAGCGTACAGGCGTTCAAGGTGAATTAATGTCCTTTATTGTTGCTTTACTTTTAGCCTATGAACCAGCCAAAAGATTGGCAAATGTGCGTGTTAAAATTGAATCTGGTCTAGTTAGCATCCGTACAATGTTCGAAATACTCGATCATCCTATTACAGTTATGGAACATAAAGAAGCTAAGGATCTTAATAAAATACAAAATTCTATACGCTTTGAACATGTTTCTTTTGCTTATACTGATAATCATATGGCGCTAAACGATATTAATCTAGAAATTGAAGCAGGCAAAATGACAGCATTAGTGGGACCATCAGGTTCAGGAAAATCAACCTTTATTAACCTTCTTATGCGCCTTTATGATCCCACTCAAGGGCGTATATTGATTAATGATCAAGATATTCGCTACATCACATTTCGTTCCCTTAGAAACCTCATGGCCTACGTAGGACAAGATACTTTTCTATTTCAAGGAAGCGTTAAATATAATATCGGACTTGGAAAAGAAGGAGCAAGTGATAACGATATTATTAAAGCAGCAAAAGCAGCCAATGCTCATAACTTTATTATGGATTTACCCGATGGGTATGATACACAGGTTGGAGATAATGGTAATAATCTGTCAGGTGGACAAAAACAACGTATTGCCATCGCCCGCGCCATGCTTCATGATAGTGAAATCTTGCTTCTTGATGAAGCAACAAGTGCGTTAGATTCACAAACTGAAGTACAAATCAATGAAGCTCTTGATCACCTTACACAAGGGCGTACAACTATTGTTATTGCTCATCGTCTTTCAACGATTGCACGTGCTCATAAAATTATTGTGATACAAAATGGGCGTCTCATTGAACAAGGAACCCAACAAGAATTACTAGCCAAAAAAGAAGGCGTTTATAAAACACTTCATCACATCCAATTTAAAGAACAAAACTTTTAAATAATAAACTTTATTATTATCACTAATTTTAAGTTAATAATCTTTTTCATAAAACAAGCCAAAACTCGTATTTTCTTCACTGCCTATAGCCCCTTTAGCTTTAAGATGGCGTGAAATATCCAAATTAATTGTTCCTTTCGTTGTTCCATTGGATCCTGCTTCAAAACCCAGGTAAATATTATCATGGATATAGCGTCCAACACGTAAACCTGTGTTGCCTTTTTTGTCGACAACAACATCAAGATCATCGAGACCAATACGAGTGCGTAAAGTATTTAATAAAGATGTATTAGAAGCACCAGCAAACTCAGCTGCCGCTGCTGTAAGCTGAACAATTTGAAATGGTGATAATTCGTTAAGGGAGCGATTGAAAATCAAACGTGCTAATACCTCATCCTGTGGCAAAACAGGTTGTGAAGAAAACTGAATATCAAGATTATCAATTGTCCCTCTTACTATCACATTAACACGAATATCGCCATTATTATTATTGGTAATAAAATAAACAGTAGGATTAAGATTACCGTTAAAGCTTGCCTGTCCTTTTTCGAAATTGAGACGTTGTGAAAGAATATCAAACCTTCCGCGAATCATTTGTAATTCACCAACCGGACGCATACCCTGCAAAGGACCTTTTAAATTAATACTTCCTCCTAATTCAGCATCTACTCCTCGACCACGTACAAAAAATTTGTTGTGTGCATTAATTTTTACATTCAACCGCACAACAGAAGAAGACTCTTCAGAAACATTTTGATTATGATCAAAAGTTTTAACATTAGCTCGTTCAAGTGTTTTTTGAATCGGTACGATTAAATTCTTATGTTTAAGATCTAAAAATGCTGAATTTTTAAAATTATCAGGGATAAGAAATTCTGCTTTTTCAACTGTGATATCACCACCAATAACAAGATCACGCAAAAAATAACCAGTTACTGTCATTTCGCCTGTTAATGTTGCAAAAACCATAGATCCATCATTATAATGGGCATGATCGAGATAAATAACTAAATTGGTCTGTAAATCATTAGAAATGCGACCTGAAGCAGAAAGAGACCCTCCATAAGATGAAGAAGCATAAGCATTCTCTAAAATTATATGATCACCATTCAATTTGCCTGCAAACCTTATATTATTCAATTCTAAATTTGTTTGTGTATCTAAAAAATAACCATTAGATACAGAAAAGTGTCCTTCTAATTGCGGCTGAGATAATGCACCACTGATGGTGCTATCTATTTTTACTATTCCCGCTACATGTGCACCACGTTCAGCTACAAATTGATTCATAAAATCAAGAGGCATCATGCCTTTAACACGCAATTCAATTTTCGAATTATTCAAAGAAATTTGTCCATTAACAGAAAGATCTAAATTGGCACCCGATGCTATTATATGCTCAATATGAAATGTCGATTTTTTATAAAAACCACGGATATTCATATTAATTGGCTCTTGTCCTTTATGAGTCATGACTGTCAAATTTTGACTAGAGAGATCAAAATGGGTAGACAAATTCTTCCAATCTCCACCAATATCAACCTCACCAATTACTTCTCCTCCAAGAAGCTGTCCCTTGATAAAACCATTGATCAAATGTGAAGGAAAATTTTTTAAATTAACATGTAAATCAAAACTACTCTTATCTAGAGGGACTTTTCCTTGTGCTTGTGCTTGCAATCCATCTCCACTTAGCTCAGCATATAAAAGAAGATCCTGATTGACCGTTTTACCCTTAGCAGAAAAAGCAAAAGGTTTTACTTTCTGTTCTTGAAAAGAAGCAATCGTCAACTCTTGACCCCTTATATCATAGATTATCTCAGGCTTTGTCAAACTCCCATGAACCATAATATCTCCTGTTAAAGTCCCGGCAGCATCAAGATCTGGTTTCCAAAGATTTGCTAATGTAGCAGGAACAGCATTCATTGTAAGATGCAAATTAAGAGTATCTTGAATATTGCCTGAAAGCGCGATCTCACCTCCATTGATAGAAATTCCTAACTTACTCATCGTTATTCCATTTTTATCGAAGAGGATGGTCACTGGTTTAAGTAACGCTGCGTGCAAACTGGCTTGTTTCAAATCTATAGTTTCAAGCTGCACTTTTTGTTTCACATCTGCAAATAACCCTTCTGTTATAACGCGTCCAGAAAGCTTTGCATCCGTATCATTATGCAGCACTGCCTGAACATTAAAAACCGTTTGTCCATTGTTATTCACAGCTTGAGCATTCAAATGATTTACCATCATGAATGGTGTTCGAATATGTTCTGCATTAACAGAACCTTTAAATTGTATCGCGCCAAAAGGATTGAATATATCAGCTTGTATAGCCAATTTTTTTATTTCATTTTTTGCAAGTATAAAACGGTTAACATCAGCTTTTAAATTTGCTATTTGTTGGTTATTTCTTTCATCAAAGATAAAATCTCCTTTCACTTTCCCACTCCCTTTTTGCAAAAATAATGCAGAAAGAGTTGAAATATCGTCCGCATCAATATGCAAGTTTCCTTTCAAAAAACGTTCAAACGTTTGAGCAATATCACCGGTTATACGCGCATCACCTCCTTTAATATTTATACTCTGAAGTTTCCAGATATGGTCGGTATTGTTAAAAGCCGCGGAGAGCTGTAATGGTTTCTCAGCAAAAGTCCCCTTTCCTTCTATAAAGCCCGTTAAATAGGAGTTAACTGGTGATGTATTATCCATAAGTACATTAACATTGAATATTGTATTTTGAAGCTTTTTCCCAACCAAAAAGGCTTCAACAATTTCAGCCTTTGTACTGATTGTTATAAGACTATTATGTCCTCTAGCTGCACCTTTAATTGTAGCAGAGCCATTCATTCTTGAATCTAACAGAGTAAGATTAGATATTTGAGCAGAAAAATCCATTTCAGCACTTTCTCTGCCAAAATAGCCATCAGCTTTTATATTGGCAAACTGGCTTTTTAAATGGAAATTGTTTACAATTAAACCTATTGCATTCCACGCAATATCACCTGAAAGAAAAAGTTCTCCCTTTAATAAATGATCAATTGCTCCCCTTCCTATTGCAGCATTGTCAGTTATGCCTAAAAATTTAAGATCAAAAGTACCTTTAATTAAATTAAAATTTACTTTTGCTTTAATATCCGCACCACCAGAAAATGACTGCCCATTCAACAAACCCAAAGGTGCTAATGTCCGCGCTTTTACACCAAGATCGCCTTTAAAAATGAAACGATCCATTTGTCCTTTTAACAAAATAGAAAAATCCTGAGCTTTAATACTAAAATTATGGATTGACATTGGTTTTCCAGAAAGAATATCCGTATCAATATGTATATAAACTGGTTGATTTAGATCTTCTGCAAAACCATCCTTAATCCTTGTAATTCCCTGAAGAGTACCATTAATCTGAATACCTACATGACGAGAAACTAAATTATCAAGATTTTTACTCACACCCCCCATATCAAAAACGGCATCACGAATATGAACATTGTCATTGCTCAAATGATGTATGGCAAGCCGCCCTTTCCAAGTTTGTTGTCCTTTACGGCCATAATCAACTGTTAAAGCAAGATTATCTACGCGTGTTCGTGTCTCTAACTGTGGTAAGGGAGTTGATGATTTTTCTTTATCAAAAGCTATTTTGCCATCAATAAAAAGACGTCGTAAAAATCCATCATGCGCTATTTCAGCATTAGCTACAACATCAATTGCATCTCCTTGAATGGTCATATGATTAAGCTGCATTGCACCTTCGTTTGTCATCGTTGCTTTTGCTTTTAAAGCAACATTAGATTCGAAGAATCTACGATATTTAGATTGAGCAGGCATTAAAAGACCGATTGTTCCCCCTAAATTCGTTACAAGACTATAACCTTCTGAAACTCCTGCAAGAACAAAATTTCCCTCTACAATAGGTTGCTGATTAGCTTTTAAATTAATCATAATAACCAAATCATCAAAAGTTCCATTACCTTTAATTGAGAGGTTTAATGCAGGACGTTTTTCAAGATCAAGAATATTAGCCATAATACCATTTTGCGGTTCGTCAGCAATAATATCAATTGTAGCTGTACGATCGTCCTTGGATATTTTTGTCAAGATAGAAAAATAACCTAATTCATCTAAACGTTGAAACTCTATATTAGTATCCAGCTCATCATTATTTAAGGTTAAATGCCCTTTTAATGATACATCAGAAGTAAAGCCAAAAATGTCCTTTTCAAAGGTCAGACACTCAACCATCAATGTATTAACAAAAATTGCCATAGGCAATTTGGGTATGGAAAACTGATCGGCTTCAAAAAAAGAAATTGAGGACGAGTTCTGTGGTTTACGTAAAAATATAATTTTTTCTGCTGAAAGTTGATTAATTTCAACATGTCCTCGCAATAAAGCTAAACGATTCCAATCAACCTTAGCGTTGTTAATTTTAAGCCAAATACCTTTGTTATCACTTATAGTAATTGTATCAATAGAGGCCTGTGAAGATAATACTCCCTGGATATTATGCAAACGAATTTGTCGATTAGGTGCTGAAATTTTACGTTCAATAAAAGAGATAAGCCATGAACGATCATTTCTTATTTCTTCTCCAGTGAATGAATTTCCTCTCTGAACAAATAAAAAAAAGCTTATCATTAAAAGAGAAAATCCAAATAAAAAAAACCTCAAATACCACATTTTTTTCATTAGAACGCTTGTCCCATACCCACATAAAAACCAACACGGGGATCACCTTTCTCTCGCTTAAAAGGAAAAGCTACATCAAACCGAAAAGGGCCAAAACCAGTCATATAACGACCTCCAATACCCACTCCCCATTTCATTTGTCGTGAAAAATTAAAATGCGTTTTTTCCCCTACAAAACCACCATCAATAAAACTCACAAATCCTATTTTATTATTAAAGAAAAAGCGTAATTCAGCTGACCCTTCAACAATAGAACGCCCACCAACAATAGTATCATTTTCTGTTTTTATGCCAATATTGCGATAAGCATAACCTCTAACAGATCCACCGCCACCAGCAAAAAAAAGTGTATCTGAAGGCAATTCAGCTATATTACCTCCGATAATTGTACCAAACTTTACTCGTGTTGAAAAAATAAAATGATCTTTTACATCAAATGCCCAATAAGACCGACCTTCTATTGTCATTTTTGTCACAAAATTATCAAAACGCATTTCATAAAGCGGTTCAAGAACTGCTTCACTATATAGGCCTTTTGTTGCATTAACTGTACTATTACGGCCATCATAAATCATACCACTCAATAATCCAATTGTGGTGAAATGACGGTTCCCAAAATAATCATCACGTGAATAACCATTAAAAGTAGCTAAAGCAACTCGCCCTGATAACTTATCATTAAAGATATGCGTAATTCCTAACTGCGCTTTGAGAGCTGTGGTAGTATAATTATCTAAAACATCTTGTTCTCCTTTCAGTTCTGCTGAAAAATCCGTATCAGGAGTAATGATGCCAGGCTTAATGAATGTTGCCCCCAAAAGATAATCAAAATTTTTCGGATGATAAGATTCTTCTTTTCTACTACCAATATCACTTATTTTAGTCTCAATTTTAAGGTGTTCTGCCTGCCCAAAAAGGTTATTGTGCATCCAATAGACTTCAAGCCCTGCGCCATCTAATGTCGAATAGCTACCACCAATGCCAAAACGTCGTGGTTTACGTTCTTCTAAAATAAGTGTCAGTGGTAAATGACCATCGAAACTAATTGTTTCAGCCTCACGCAAAGTCACTGCACGAAAAACATCAAGTCGTGCAAGCCGTTTATTTGCTTTGATCAACGCATCAGGATTATATTGTTGATCTAGTTTTAATCCTGTCATCCATGCAATATAAGCTGAATCCATACGTGGCTGTTCACTCACATTACGCACATTTAAAGGGCCGTAATAAGCCTTTTTTCCAGGATTAACTGTAATCTGCGCATCAACAAAGCGCGCTGCATGATCAGCAACCATATCACGATTCACAATATTTGCCTTAGCATAACCGTGTTGGCGCCACCTTTCTATTAACCACCGTTCTGCTTTAAGAACAGTCTCAGATTTTGCAACAGCACCAACCTTATAACCTAAATTTTCCACTGAAAGAATTTCACCTATTTTATAATTTTCAAGAGAAAAATCTTTATTGAAATTCGCAACATTAAAAACATATTGTGGACCAGCATCAATTGTAATGACAATACTCGACTGGGCAGGTAATTGAGCCAAAGGGCTTAAGTCAGAAACTTCTAAACCATTAATCTTAATACTAATGATACCACCATAACGTCCATCAGCATAGAGAGCTGCAAGTATTGTCCGATAATTTGAACGGGCTTTAGCTAACAAACCAGATGAATTTGCTACTGCTTTACCTTGATCAGAAACAAGAGAAGACGCGGCTTTAGCTATTTTAATCCCTTCTGATGGAGCCCCCGGTGGAGCAACCACCTCAATTGTATAAGATTTTTCTGCGTTATTTATTCCATATGGAAAAAAAGCTGATTTTTTTTTTCCAAATAAATGAAAACCAAAAAGCTCAAATGCCACAACTGACCGTGTAAAAGTAAAAATTAGGCATAAAGCTACCACTACACTGTATGCGGTTATTAACTTCAGCGAAATTTTTGTCCGACATATTACCAAATCAGGTACTCTTAACAAACATTTTGATGTTTTTTCTTATAAATAAACTTAACTAAATAATTACAAACATTGTTTTTTATTTAAGTTCTTCACCCTTTTAATTACATTAAATAATACACTTTTCTTACATATGTTATTTCATATTTCTTTTTCGTTTTTTCTTCGTATTCACAAGATTTTGAAGAACTGTGAAACAAAGCTTTGTGTAGTGTTATATTTTTATGTTTTTAATACATTCATTTAATTGATTTTAAATACTTTATTGAAGCATATATTATTATAGTTAAATTTATACAAATGGTCCTCCATTACAGTGCTATCAAATCTTTCTATATAACTTCATCAAAAAGCGTGTAGAAGCACTTCTTGATTTTTATACATAGATATGATTGTGTCTTTCAAATAAAAGAAGGCGGGGGAAATAAAATAATGGTCGCGCATGTTACAACGGTTGCTTTTCGTGGTCTAGAAGCAATTCCTGTTGATGTACAAGTTATGATTTCCTCTGGTAAAATAGGAATGGCTATTGTTGGATTAGCCGACAAAGCGGTCGCAGAAAGCCGTGAACGAATACAAGCAGCTCTTCATGCTTGCGGGCTTTCTATGCCAAACAAACGAGTGACTGTTAATCTTGCACCAGCTGATTTGCCCAAAGAAGGTTCACATTATGACCTTCCCATTGCCATAGGCTTAATGCTTGCTATGAATCTTCTTCCTTCCAAGATAGGCCAAAAATATATCATTTTAGGTGAATTATCACTTGATGGATCTATTAACTCTGTTAATGGTGTTTTACCTACTGCAATGACGGCATTATCCCTTGATAAAGGATTAATTTGCCCTCACAAATGTGGTCCCGAAGCAGCATGGGTAAATACAGAAATGGATATTCTTGCTCCTGAAACTCTTCTTACTATAATTAACCATTTTAAAGGAACACAAATTCAAAAAAGACCACAACCACGTCAATATACCACATCAACCGAATTACCAGATCTCTGTGAGATTAAAGGACAACAATCTGCAAAACGGGCATTGGAAGTTTGTGCAGCTGGACGGCATAATCTTCTATTTGTAGGCCCTCCTGGTGCAGGTAAATCTATGCTAGCCCAATGCTTACCTTCAATTTTACCACCTCTTGATAGCCGTGAGCTTTTAGATGTCGCTCTCATTTCTTCTATTACAGGAGAAACAACACATAATGCTATATCACGCCATTGTCCTTTTCGTTCTCCACATCATTCTGCCTCTATGGCGGCAATGATCGGTGGTGGCCTCAAAGGACGACCAGGAGAAGTATCACTTGCTCATAATGGTGTTTTATTTCTAGATGAATTTCCTGAATTTTCTCCTCAAGTGCTTGATTCTCTTCGTCAACCTTTAGAGAGCGGAGAATGTGTTATTGCCCGTGCCAATCATCATATAAGTTATCCTGCCCGTATCCAACTCATCGCTGCAATGAATCCTTGTCGATGCGGTATGGCTGGTGAAAAAGGCCATGTTTGTTCCAAAGGTATACGGTGTCAAATTGATTATCAATCCCGTATTTCTGGTCCTCTACTTGATCGTATTGATTTACGTATTGAAGTCCCTGCTTTAACAGCTATGGATCTCATGCAACAAAAACAGTCAGAAAAAAGTTATAAAGTCGCAAAACGAGTCGCACAGGCGCGTTCTATTCAAGCTAAACGTTTTGCAACACTTGGTCTTCCCCACATCCGCACCAATAGTGACTGTCCGGCAAAAATCATTGAACAAATCGCTATTCCCGATCAAAATGCAGCTACATTACTACGCGATGTTAGCGAAAAGATGCACCTTTCCGCACGTGCTTATCATCGTATTCTCAAAGTCGCACGCACTATTGCTGATCTTGATCAAGCACAGCACCTTGCACGCCATCACCTTGCAGAAGCCATCTCCTATCGGTTAAACAACGAAAGACTTGTAACTATTACTTAATGAGTTTTGAATTAATAAAAACTAATTGGAAAATAACGTAAATAAAGCTCTGTAAGCTTGCCATCACGCTCTAAAGATTTTAGAGCATAATTAAGAATATCAACTAATTGTGCATTCTTTTTTGCAACAGCAATTCGCATTCCTGCTCCTAAAAATTGTGGAGCTATGTAAGCTTCCCCAACAAAATGACAACAATCTATTGATTGCGGATCATTTATCCATAAAGACAAAGCCAACCCATCATCAAAAATAAGATCAATTTCATGGTCCTGTAATGCTTTATAGAGCATTTTTCTATCATTAAACCCCTGCCACTCGGCTTTAGGAAAATAACTATGAAACAGTTTTTCATATGCACTATTAATCAAAAATCCACTCTTTAAATACTCAAGTTTATCACTTATTAGCTCATTAAAATTCAAAGACTTATATGATACAAAACGTGCAGGAAAACGCAAATAAGTTTGGGTGAAAGCAAAATATTGATGCATTTCCGCTGTTTCTTCTAAACCAGCAATCATTGCCTCTGCTTCATCGCTGTTGAGATGATTTATCAACTCATTCCGAGGAACAACTTCTACTTCACACAGTTTTTCAAGTGTTAGCTTTACACAAATAGCGCGTAATAAATCAGCATTATAACCTGCAAGATGGCCTGTTTTATCAAGAAAGTTAAAAGGAGGAAAATCAAACGTTGTAACAAAACGTAAACGGGCTATATTGGCTATATCAGGCTGTATCAAATGTTCATGCGCATTAAAAAAAGAAGGAAGCCTTCCTCCCATCCCAACCTGTACAAAAGATGAAAAAAAAAGGACTGACGCTATAAACAAAATTCCAATAAAAGAATTTAACATATTGATAAATATATTCATTTTTAAAATCTTTTCCCATAAATTATTCATAGCTAAACTGCTCTTTTCTCTTTGTCATAATGTTAAAAATTCAACTAAAAAGAGTTGGTATTTTAAATAGGTTAAAGTATTTGATATTTCTCACAATTATTAAAAAGTTTAATAGTTTCCATGTATCTTTAGAATATCTATAATATGGATTTTATAGTGTGCTTTTTGTAGATAAAAATATGGAAAACAAGAGTTCTTTTTAGTGCAGAATAAATTTCTATAGTAGTATCGGCTTTATTCCTGTTTTCCTCGTAATTATTGTGACTTTTTTCTATTATGCAAGAATGATGCCTTAATTTTATAAATACTATTATCTAGATACTATCAATTCAAAGCAGTAAGGCAATAACTTCCCTTTCACGGAACGTAAATTTTATTTTAAAGCTATAAAATATAACCAAGGTAACCCTTCACTTTTTACAACAAGGTCTTCTTTCCTCATCATTTTATGATATCGTGCAATACGTATCGACAAAACATCATCATTTCAATACGAAAAAACCTTTATATCTATTCTAAACATGACACATGTTGAATATAGATTTGATATACGGTAAACATCTAATGTTGTTATTCTATAAATAACGAGCTAAAATATCTAAGCGCACAAAAAACTGATGAAATATTGAAATTAAATACAGAAATGGATTGACCTATGAGTGATGAAACGACTTCGCCAATGTGTGGTGACTATGGTGCATCTTCCATTAAAGTGCTTAAAGGTCTTGACGCTGTGCGCAAACGTCCTGGCATGTATATTGGTGATACCGATGATGGTTCAGGCCTGCATCATATGGTTTATGAAGTTGTAGATAACGCTATTGATGAAGCTTTAGCCGGTTACGCTACTCTTGTAAATGTCACGCTTCATGCTGATGGATCCTGTTCTGTTCGTGATAATGGACGTGGAATTCCAACAGATATTCATCCAACTGAGGGTGTTTCAGCCGCTGAAGTCATTATGACGCAACTTCATGCTGGTGGAAAATTTGATCAAAATTCTTACAAAGTTTCCGGGGGATTGCACGGTGTTGGTGTCTCTGTGGTTAATGCACTTTCTGTTTGGCTGCGGTTACGCATTAAGCGTGATGGCAAAATTCATGAAATGTCGTTTACCCACGGAGTCGCCGATTCCGCATTAGAAATTGTTGGTGATTGCGATTCAGAAAGTGGAACAGAAATAACTTTTTTACCAAGTTCTGAAACCTTTACAATGGTTGAATTTGATTTCGAAACTTTAGAACGTCGTCTACGGGAATTAGCTTTTTTAAATTCGGGAATATACATTCTTCTTACTGATCAACGTCGTGCAGATGTTCAATCAGTAGAATTGCATTATGAAGGTGGATTAATTGAATTTGTCAAACATATCGATCAATCAAAAAAAGCTCTCATTGATAATCCTATTTATATCACAAACGAAAAAGATGGCATGAGTGTAGACGTTGCTTTATGGTGGAATGATTCCTACCATGAAAAAGTATTGTGTTTTACTAATAACATTCCGCAACGAGATGGAGGAACTCATTTAGCAGGTTTTCGTAGCGCTTTAACACGTCAAATTAATGGTTATGCAGAATCCTCAGGAATTGCTAAAAAAGAAAAAGTTAGTTTAACCGGTGATGATTGTCGTGAAGGCTTAACAGCTATTCTTTCTGTCAAAGTACCTGATCCAAAATTTTCCTCTCAGACAAAAGATAAATTGGTTTCTTCAGAGGTGCGCCCTATTGTTGAAAATTTGGTAAATGAAGGTCTTTCAGCATGGCTAGAAGAACACCCTAATGAAGCAAAAATTCTTATTAGTAAAGTAGTAGAAGCTGCAGCGGCCCGTGAAGCAGCCCGTAAAGCACGAGAACTCACACGACGTAAAGGGGCCCTCGATATCACTTCTTTACCAGGAAAACTTGCTGATTGTCAGGAACGTGATCCTACAAAATCAGAAATCTTTATTGTTGAGGGAGATTCAGCCGGTGGATCCGCTAAAAGTGGGCGTTCACGTCAAAATCAAGCGATTTTGCCCTTACGTGGCAAAATTCTTAACGTCGAACGAGCACGTTTCGACCGAATGCTCTCATCTGAAATGATCGGAACACTCATCACCGCCCTTGGTACTTCGATTGGGAAAGATGAATTTTCACCAGATAAGGTACGTTATCATAAAATTATTATTATGACAGATGCAGACGTTGACGGAGCACATATCCGTACCCTACTTCTCACCTTCTTTTTTAGGCAAATGCCTGAATTGATTGAACGCGGATATTTGTATATTGCTCAACCACCTCTTTATAAAGTATCACGTGGTAAATCTTTTCAATATATAAAAAATGAAGCAGCATTCGAAGAATTTTTAATTGATACTGGATTAGAAGAAACAACATTAGAACTTTCAACAGGTGAAGTTTTTGCCGGCACTGATTTGCGTAAGCTTGCTGAAGATGCTCGTATGTTACGCCAACTTCTCAATGGTCTTCACACACGCTATGATCGTAATATTGTTGAGCAGGCAGCAATTGCTGGTATTTTTAGCTTTGAAGCCTTTGCAACACCAGAAAAAGCTCAACAAACAGCAGACAATGTGGCAAATCGCCTAGACTTAATTGCTGATGATATGGAGTGTGGTTGGAAGGGTATCTGTGCACCAGAAGGAGGACTACATTTTGAGCGTATTTTGCGTGGTGTTAAAGAAATTATTACGCTCGATGCAGGACTTATAAATTCATCGGATGCGCGCCAAATTGATCGTATTGCCCAAAATCTCATAGAAGTCTATAGCCCTCCTCCTCTCTTGCATCGCAAGGATAAGTCAGAGCGCATTTTGGGGCCCATTGGTTTATTAGAAAGTATTTTTAAAAATGGCAAAAAAGGTTTGACTTTACAGCGTTATAAAGGTCTTGGAGAAATGAATGCTGACCAATTGTGGGAAACGACCCTTGATCCTGATGCACGGACTCTTTTACAAGTTAAAATTAATGATGCAACTGATGCAGATTCACTCTTTTCTCGCTTAATGGGTGATGAAGTTGAACCACGGCGATCTTTTATCCAAGATAATGCCTTAAGTGTTGCTAATCTGGATATCTAAAAGCACTTTTTTATCTTAAGCTGTATATAAACATTATGATTTTATCTGTTATTTTTTCGTATTTGAGCATTTTTTCCACATGTCGTTTACAATAAAAGAAAAATAAGAAAGGTCATGTATTATGGCAGCGGAAACAGAACGCATAGGAGTCGAAGGAGGCATGGAACATTCTTTTGGCTTCACAGAAATTGACGAAATGCAAAAACAATCTATGGTTGATAATGTATTTCATTCTGTTGCTGAAAACTATGACAAAATGAATGACATCTTATCTCTTGGACTCCATCGTGTATGGAAAAATTCCATGATAGCGTGGCTATCTCCCCCAGCCATTTCTAGCTGGAAAGCTCTTGATGTAGCTGGTGGCACCGGTGATATTGCTTTTCGTATTCTCAACGCCTCACATAGAAAAGCTCATGTTACAATCCTTGATATTAATGGATCAATGCTAAGCATTGGTAAAAAACGTGCACAAAAAAATAATCTTGCCTCCCTTATTGACTTCATTGAAGCCAATGCAGAACTTTTGCCTTTTGAAGATCAAAGTTTTGATGCTTATACTATCGCCTTTGGAATTCGTAATATACCACATATTGATAAAGCTCTGAGAGAAGCTTTTCGTGTTTTAAAACCAGGTGGACGTTTTTTATGCTTAGAATTTTCAAATGTTGACATGCCTCTACTTGATAAAATTTATGACCTTTGGTCTTTCCATGCTATTCCAAAACTGGGTCAATTCATTACAGGTGACCGTGATGCATATCGTTATTTGGTTGAATCGATTCGTAAATTTCCTAAACAAAATGACTTTGCTCATATGATTAAAAAAGCAGGTTTTTCCTTGGTATCATATCGCAATCTTACAGGTGCTATTGCAACACTGCATTCAGGTTGGAAGACTTAAAAAATGGTGCAAATTTCTACCTATTTTCAACTAATACGTGCATTGTTTATCTTTACGCGAGAAGGAGTTATTAGCGCTCTCCCTTGCGATGGCCTTCAAGGATTTCCAGCAGTATATCACCGTATAGCGAGCGCCTTAGCACACCGCAAAACGAAAAAAAAACACCGATCTGAAAACATATCATATGCTATCAATAAACTTGGCCCGTCTTACGTCAAACTTGGTCAATTTCTTGCTACTCGGCCAGATATTGTCGGACGCGATATTGCAGAGGACCTAGCTCAACTCCAAGATCGTGTTCAAACTTTTCCCTGTACTGATGCAATTATTCAAATCGAAAATTCTCTTGGCCAATCTATTAATAATTTATTCACAGATTTTCACCCACCTATTGCAGCCGCTTCTATTGCCCAAGTTCATCCAGCTGAATACTATGATAAAACAGGTCACAAAAAAAAATGCGCTGTTAAAGTTATCCGTCCTAATATTAGAAATCGTTTTGCAAAAGACCTTAAAGGCTTTTATCTCATTGCCCGTTTACAAGAACGTTATATACCTGCCTCCCGACGTTTATGTCCTGTTCGTGTTGTTGATACTTTGGCACAAACAACACAAATTGAAATGGATTTGCGCTTAGAAGCTGCTGCTATATCAGAAATGGCTGAAAACATCCAACATGATGCAGGTTTTCGGGTACCCCAAATTGATTGGGAACGAACAGGAAGAAATGTTTTAACAATGGAATGGATCGATGGCATAAAAATATCTGATATTCCAGCACTTAAAAAAGCTGGTTTTGATTTAAAAGCTTTAGCCATTACGCTCATTCAATCTTTTCTCCGTCATACTTTACGGGATGGCTTTTTTCATGCTGATATGCATCCTGGTAATTTATTTGTTGATCCACAAGGATGTATTGTTGCGGTTGATTTAGGAATTACAGGACGGCTTGGAAAAAAAGAAAAGCATTTTCTTGCTGAAATTCTTTATGGTTTTATTACTCGCGATTATCATCGTGTAGCATACGCCCATTTTGAAGCAGGCTATGTCCCATCACATCATAATATTGAGAGTTTTGCTCAAGCAAACCGAGCTATTGGTGAGCCTATTCACGGACAATCTGCACAAAGTATTTCTATGGCCAAATTGCTTACACTCTTATTTGAAGTTACTGAACTATTTGACATGAAAACGCGACCTGAACTCTTATTACTGCAAAAAACCATGGTTGTTGTTGAAGGAGTAGCGCGCTCATTAGATCAAGATTTTAACATGTGGAAAGCCTCTGAACCAATTGTAAAAGAATGGATTAGCAAAAACTTGGGACCGGTCGGACTCATAAAAGATTTGAATGAAGGAACACAAGCGTTGCTTTCACTCGTACGTCAAACTCCGCAATTGATACAAAATTTTCAACAGATAGAAGAAGGATTAAGTAAAATGACAAAGACAGGGCTTTATCTTTCTCCTGCTACGCTTAAACAACTTGCTTTTGAACAAAGCCGCACTAACCGTTATGGCCGCTATAGTTTATTCATTATTGCTTCTTGTTTGCTTCTTGTTACTTTTTTTCTTTTTCCTTCTTTCTAACTTACGCAATATATTAAAGGAAACACAATTAATGAAATTACTGCTATCATTTTAATATCTCGGAGATATATTATGGCCAATATTACCCTTCGAAATGTATCACCTGAGATTCAAGAATTTTTACGTATACGCGCTGCACAAAAGGGTATTTCTATAGAGGAAGAAACTCTTCACCTATTAAATAATCTCGCAGAAACATCTATTACATCACCAAGACAAGCAAGCACTACTGAACAACAATCATTAAAATCAAAATCGATTCTTCTTATTATTGGTGGAAGTATTGCCGCATATAAAGCACTTGATTTGATTCGCCGTTTGCGAGAACGTGGAGCTCATTTAAACATTGTTATGACAAGAACAGCTCAAAAATTTGTTACCCCTCTAGCCGCTGAAGTTCTCAATGGTGGTAATGTATATAACGATTTATTTTCACGTGAAGAAGAACAAGATGTTGCTCATATCCGATTAGCGCGTCAGGCAGATTTAATTATTGTAGCTCCAGCCACTGCGAATCGTATTGCAAAAATAGCTACTGGAATAACGGATGATTTAGCCAATTGCATCATTTTAGCAGCACGTTGTCCACTTTTGATTGCCCCTGCAATGAATCCAGCCATGTGGACACACCCAGCAACTATTCGTAACATCGCAAAATTGCGTGAGGATGGAGTTCACATAGTAGGACCAGAAGTAGGCGAAATGGCTGAACAAAACGAAAGAGGTTGTGGACGTATGAGCGAACCTCTAACCATTGTAGCTTCAACAGAAGCGCTTTTGGGTGCACGAACAAAACCACTTTCTGGTCGCTACTTCACTGTAACTTCCGGTCCTACTCATGAACCAATAGATCCAGTACGTTATCTAGCTAATCACTCATCAGGCAAACAAGGACATGCCATTGCAATAGCCTTAGCTAACTTAGGTGCAACCGTGACACTTATTTGTGGACCTGTCGATCTTATGGATCCAGAAGGAGTAAAAACTATTCATGTGAAAACAGCTTGCCAAATGTTACAAGCCGTGCAAGAAACACTCCCTGCTGATGGTGCTATTTTTGTTGCTGCTGTTTGTGACTGGCGCAGCCAAACACAATCTTTACAAAAAATAAAAAAGGAATCCAACAAAACACCATTTTCTTTGCACATGGTTGAAAATCCTGATATTCTAGCTACAATCGGTCATGCTCCAAATCGTCCTCCACTTGTGATTGGCTTCGCTGCTGAGACCTGCAATATCATTGCTAATGCACAAAAAAAATGTGTTCAAAAAGGAGCAAACTTCATTCTTGCAAATGATGTTTCTCTTCATGCGGATGGCACAAACATCATGGGTTCTGATACAAATGAAATTTTTTTCGTAAGCAAAGACAATGTCGAATATTGGCCATATATGAGCAAACAAAAAGTAGCTGAGAAATTGGCAAGTGTTATTGTGTCATTTTTTTCTTCTCTTACTCTCATTCATGAATAACGAATAAAATCTTATTCTAAATGAAAATAATTGATCCTAAAGATATAATTTACGCGATAAATTTTATATATAAAATGCTCTTCACTCTATCTCTTATTTTTTATTTTTTACCTATTGCTCATAATTTTTACCGCTGCTTATTATGCTCTACAACGTCTTTTCACTCAGCAATATCGCTCAATGATATGGAAAGTATTAGGACTCATTTATCATCCTTGTTATTATATGGTTATGTACATACCAGTTGTTTATATCCTACTTTTGGCTTTGAATTGCTCATTTTGTTCTTGGATTAACTAATTGGGAAAACTGGATAGAGTTAAGCATACTTATTATTTTTAACCTTGTTTGTCTTTATTGATAGCCTTTTTTATTGCTCCAATCGCAGCAATGATTGGCAGTTTTTTCATTGATAACGCTGCTGCAATTATTGAAAAAGAAGATTATCCAAATGAACCTATTGGAAAAGCTATGTCATGTGGATATTCTTTTATTTTTGCTTTTAAATTTCTTATTTTAAGCCTTTTCGGAAATGAAATTGCTTTTTTCTTGTTTTTTATATCGAATATTAATTTAATTGTCTTTTATATAATTAATAGCTATCTCTTTGGCCATGAATATTTCGTATTTGCTGCTTACCGTTTTCGATCTAAACAATAAGCTCACGTTTTTTTATATACTCACCATACCACTGTTTTTTGTGCAGGTTTATTGATGGCGTTTTTTGTTTCTATTCCTATCCTTAATTTAGTTACGCCGCTTTTTGCAGCTGCCTTTATGACGCATTTACATAAAATGCTTTCTTCCACACCAAGCTCTATATCTGTCACACTGACATAACAGAATTTGATTAATTAAAATAAGAATATACTTTTATAAAACTAACACAACTTAATACATTTTTATAATATGAAAAAGCATGCACTCAAATTTAGAATATGCCATCTTAAAATTATTGAAATAATTAATGTTAGAATAAAAGATTACACCTATTTTCTAATTATATTTTCTCAAAAATCCCTTACAATAAAGTTATTATTGCTCAATTACTCACATAATAGCACTGCAATGTAATTTGACATTAAAATAAAAAACTAACAAAATAAATTATCTTAATTATAGAAAACATTTTTATTTGAGCTATTATCATCGCATTAAATGAAGCAGTTTATTGTCTGTTTGGAGCAAAAATAAGTTTCATTATTCGATCCTACATTCCCTCAACCCACACATAAAGTGTATAATATTTCATAGAGAGGTGACAAAGATGAACTGGATTACAAATTATGTTCGTCCTAAAATCAATTCCATATTAGGGCATCGTGAAATTCCAGATAATCTATGGATCAAAGATCCCACTAATGGTCAAATGGTCTTCCATAAAGATCTGGAAGCTAATCAATATGTGATTCCTAACTCTGGCTATCATATGCGTATTAGTGCCAAAAATCGCCTTATGCATTTCTTTGATGATGGAATTTACACACTAATTGAAAATCCAAAAGTTGTCATAGATCCACTAAAATTTCGCGATGAAAAACGTTATATTGACCGATTAAAAGATTACCGTTCTAAGCTTGGTGTTGAAGATAATATTTTAAATGCACGAGGAACTATTGAAGGTTTACCAATTATTGCTACTGTTCAAGATTTCGCTTTTATGGGCGGATCACTTGGCATAGCTGCAGGAGAAGCTATTATCAAAGCTTTTCATACTGCCATTAAAGAAAAATGCCCTTTAGTTCTTTTTGCAGCTTCAGGTGGAGCAAGAATGCAAGAAGGAACATTATCATTGATGCAAATGCCACGTACAACGGTAGCAATTGAAATGATAAAAGAAGAAAAACTACCTTATATTGTGGTTCTTACCAATCCGACCACTGGTGGTGTTACTGCTTCTTATGCTATGCTAGGTGATATCCATATTGCTGAACCTGGTGCTATGATTGGCTTTGCAGGACCACGTGTTATTCAACAAACAATTCGTGAAACTCTGCCCGAAGGTTTCCAAAGTAGTGAATATCTCTTTGAACACGGTATGATTGATATGGTTGTCTCTCGTTTGCAAATGAAAACTACTATTGCACGACTTTTACGTTTAATGACAAAAAGTCCTGCAATTCCTAAATCTTCTAATCCATCGCCAATTAAATCTGCAAAAACTGCCTTCTGAAAACAAATCCTTTAAATTATGAAAAAAAGCTGCATGCAACAAGTGATAGATGATCTACTAAAAATCTATCCGCAAAAGTGTGATCTTTCTTTAGAGCGTATTTTACATCTTTTAAAATGTCTTGATAACCCACATTTAAACCTTGCTCCTGTTATTCATATTGCTGGAACAAATGGTAAAGGATCTGCTTCAGCTATTTGTCGTGCTCTCTTAGAAAGTGCAGGCTATCGTGTTCATGTATACAGTTCTCCTCACTTAGTTAATTGGAATGAGCGTTTTCGACTAAATCATAAAGGAGGGAGTCAATTTGTCACAGATAATCTATTAATCAAAACAATTCATCAAATTATAGAAGTAAATTGCAACAAACCTATCACTATTTTTGAAGTTTTTACGGCTGCGGCCTTTATGCTGTTCAGCACACACCCAGCTGATGTCATTATTTTAGAAGTTGGATTAGGAGGACGTTTTGATGCCACAAATGTCATTAACAAGCCAGCTGTGTCACTTATCATGCCTATTGATTATGATCATGAATCTTTTCTTGGTAACACAATTGAACAAATTGCTTTTCAAAAAGGAGGAATCATTAAACCAGAAGTTCCTGTAGTTATTGGGAAGCAAGATCATGATATAACTTATTCTTTTCTTAGTTCTCTTGCTATCAAAAATAAAGCACCCTATCATCTTTTTAACCAAGATTATCAAAGCTATGAAGAATACGGGCGTATGATATTTCAAAATAATCAAGGTCTAATGGATCTTCCGCTCCCTAAGCTTATTGGTGCTCATCAAATTGCCAATGTCGGTGCTGCTCTCGAGGCAATTTACCAAGCAGGTTTTCAACTTTCAGAACAAATCATAAGCAACGCTTTGCAAAAGCTTTATTGGCCAGCACGAATGCAACATCTTACTTACGGAAAATTAGTCGCTCAACTTCCTCCTAATTTTGATTTATGGCTAGATGGAGGTCATAACCCTGCCGCTGGAAAAGCCATCGCAAAAATATTAACCCAATGGAAAAAAAAATCAAATTGTCCTATTGTGATGATTGTTGGTATGCTTAATACTAAAGATAACATTGGTTATTTTCGCCCTTTAGTCAATCTTGTCGAGAAAGTATATACAGTTCCTTTGATTTCCAGTAATGCAGGTATTTGTCCTAAAATTTTAGCAGAATCAGCTCAAAAAGCGGGGCTTATCGCTAATCCACAGGCTAATCTACAAGCTGCATTTCACAAAATTAGTTCAGAATACAAAGAAGCAATCGTCCTAATTGGTGGTTCTCTATACCTTGCAGGCGATATTTTGCGTGACAATCAAACGCCGCCATGTTAGCAATCAAATGTTTTTAGCACTTTAATGATAGAATTTTTGATCATGAAACTTGATTACGCTCTTTATCAAAATCCTAAACTTATTACTGTTTTTGGCGGATCCGGTTTTGTAGGACGACATGTTGTGGAAACCTTAACTAAGAGAGGTTATCGGGTGCGTATTGCTGTACGTTGTCCACAAAAAGCTTATTATATGTTACAAATAGGCGAAGTAGGACAAACACAAATGCTTAAAACTGACGTCAGGAATTATGCTTCAGTTAAACATGCATTATTCGGAGCAGATGGTGCAGTTTTTCTTCCTGGAAGCTTAGCCCAAGCCAACAAGCCAAATTTTCAAAATATACAGGTTGATGGTACGAAAAATGTTTCTGAATTAACAGCTAAAGCTGATATTCCTCTCATCTATATGTCCACACTTATCACCGATAAAAATGCCTCATTTTCTTATGCACGTACTAAAGCTATAAGCGAACAAATCGTTCGCAATACGCATTCTCAAGCAGTTATTATGCGTTCATCTGTTATTTTTGGACCAGAAGATTATTTTTTTAATTTTTTAGCAAATTTATCTCGTTTTATGCCAATCATGCCACTTTTTGGTGGTGGACAAAATAAATTGCAACCTGTTTATGTCGGTGATATTGCTAAATTCGTTGTATATGCTTTAGAAAAACGCGTTATCTTAGGAAAAAATTATGACCTTGGTGGACCCAAAGTTCTTACATTCCAAAATACTCTTGAAGAGATATTAAAAGTTATTCACCGCAAAAAAAGAACACTTCCTATACCCCTTGCTATTGGACTTTTTATTGGAGGTGTCTTCGGAACTCTTGGCAAATTACCCTTTCTTCCAACACTCATAACAGCGAATCAAATACGTTTTTTACAAAAGGACCATATTGTTTCCCAAGAAGCTAAAGATAATGGATATACTTTAGAAGGAGTAGGAATTACTCCTAAATCAATGACTGCTATTTTGCCAAGTTATCTGTGGCGATTCCGCCCGCAAGGACAGTTTTCTCATAATTTATCAATTTAATGTATTTCGCTTTTATAACCTAAGTTACTTTCCTATAAAAAAGAAAAAGTTTAGAAATATTTGTAAGTTTTAAATTTTATAAGAGTTTTTGCTTGTATCTAAAAAACTTTAAAATTTTCTACTCAGCTTCTCACATCACTATTTAAAACGTTAATATATATTTGTTGCACAAACTTATGTACATTTAAAAAGGCTCTTTCATATAGACAAATATTTGTATTCTCTTGCATTTCTTTTTAATTTCTCCTACCGTTTCGGAAAAATAATTTTGAAAGAACAAAAATGACTGCTCAAGATTATGTTATCAAAGATATCGCACTTGCTGCTTGTGGTCGTAAAGAACTTGATATTGCAGAAACGGAAATGCCTGGTTTAATGGCTTGCCGTAAAGAATTTTCTTCCAGCCAACCTTTACGTGGAGCGCGTATTTCTGGTTCATTACATATGACCATTCAAACAGGCGTTTTGATTGAAACATTAAAAGCAATTGGTGCCGATATACGGTGGAGCTCTAGTAATATTTTTTCTACACAAGATCATGCAGCAGCAGCTATTGCAGCCATGGGGACCGCCGTCTTCGCAGTCAAGGGGGAAACGCTTGAAGAATATTGGGCCTATATTGATGCAATCTTTCAATGGCCTGATGGCAAACTTTCTAATCTTATATTAGATGATGGAGGCGATGCCACCAACTATATTTTAACAGGTAGCTGTGCAGAGGAAAATAAAAACATCTTATCGCATCCTAAAACAGAAGAGGAAGAAGTATTTTTCAAACAAATTCAAAAACGTATAGCTACCACACCAGGATTTTTTACACGTCAGCGTGCAGCAATCAAAGGTGTAAGCGAAGAAACTACAACGGGAGTACATCGTCTTTATCAATTACAGAAAAAAGGACTTTTGTTTTTTCCTGCTATTAATGTCAATGACAGCGTTACAAAATCAAAATTTGATAATAAATACGGATGTAAGGAATCATTAGTCGATGGTATCAGGCGTGGAACAGATGTGATGATAGCAGGTAAAATAGCCATTATCTGTGGTTACGGTGACGTCGGCAAAGGTTCAGCAGCTTCTCTTTCAGGCGCTGGAGCACGTGTAAAAATAACAGAAATTGATCCGATTTGCGCTCTTCAAGCCGCTATGGATGGTTATGAAGTCGTTACTTTGGAAGATGCAGCTTCTAGCGCTGATATTATTATAACAACGACTGGAAATAAAGATGTTGTCCGCTTAGAACATATGCGACAAGTTAAAGATATGTGTATTTTAGGAAATATTGGTCATTTTGACAATGAAATACAAGTATCAGCCCTTAGAAATCTACCATGGACAAATATTAAACCACAAGTTGATATGATTACATTTCCTGATGGTAAACGCGTAATTTTATTATCTGAAGGGCGTTTGTTAAATCTTGGTAATGCCACAGGTCATCCTTCTTTTATTATGTCCGCTTCATTTACTAACCAAGTATTAGCACAAATTGAGCTATTTACCAATGCAAAAAGCTATAAAAATGAAGTAACATGTTTGCCTAAACATCTTGATGAAAAAGTTGCACGTCTTCATCTTGATCGGCTAAAAATAAAATTAAGCGTTTTATCAGAAGAACAAGCCGCCTATATTGGGGTTCCCCTGCAGGGACCGTATAAGCCAGAACATTATCGTTATTAGGATATTGTCTTAGTGCAAAAGAAAAAAAGACGCATTATGCATAGCTTTGATAACTATACATTCAAAAAAAAACTACAAAAAATTACTCAAATCTGTGTTGGCGCTTTTTGTCTCTTATTTCTTTTATTTCTAGTACACGCTGCCGCTCAAACCTCAGTATTTCATCTATTTTCTTTTTTCGCTTGGCCAAATGAACCGTGGCTTATCATAGTGATCTTTGGAAGTATTGCTTGCTCGTCACTTCTTATATGTGTAACAGTTATTATAAATACAAAAAGAGCTTTATGGAAATCTTGGACAATGATTCAAGTTCATCTTTCTGAAAAGCTTAAACAGTATGAATGGCTTCTTGAAGAAACAGGCCAATGCCTCTTTATTTGGGACAATCCAACAACCTTACCTTATACAGTTGGTAATATTCCTACATTGCAAAAAGCAGGTATTTATAAAAAAGATCTTCAGTATTTTGAGAAATGGCTTGAAAAAAGCTCTTTTCAGCAACTTGATCAAGCACTCACTCAACTACGTTGTAACAGTTGCCCTTTTGAACTTTCTGTCACTACTACAACTAAAATACTTTTGCAAGTTACAGGAATTATTGCTGGAACAGCAGCCATTGTGCGATTTCAAGATATTTCAGTACAGCAGAGTGAAAATATCCGATTACAGAAAGAAGCAACCCAAATTCTCACGGAACTAAAAATACAGCGTAATCTTCTTGAGTATATTCAAGAACCAGTATGGATTCGAGATTGTAAGGGAAAAATTTGTTTCACCAACCGCGCTTTTCGGGAAATGACAAATTTTCAAGAAAGAAATAATATTGTTGATCTTTTTGATGAAACAACACAATGCATAACAGATGAAACAGAAACAATTTTTCAAAAGCATGCTTATACAGTGGTTAAAGGAGAACGACATCATTTTCATCTCACACGTATTACAACAAAAGAAGGAATGGCAGCCTTTGCGCGTGATGATAGCGCGTACGAAAATCTTGTCAAAGAAATGGAACGAATTCTTCAAAGTCATTGTGAAACACTTGATCAAATTTCAACGGCTGTAGCAATTTTTGATGCCAACCAAAAATTAAAATTCTGCAATCATGCTTTTAAAATTTTATGGCCATTGGAAATTTCTTTTTTAGAAAGTGAACCAAGTCATTCATTGCTTCTCGAGCATTTGCGTGAGAAAGGTTTTATTGGTGAATATCCTGATTGGCATGCATGGAAAGAAGAACTTTTTAAAGCTTATCGACAAACAGAATCGAATCAACAAATTTGGAATCTTCCTGATGGACGTACAGTACGTGTCATTTCTAGTCCTCACCCTCAAGGAGGTGTTACCTGGCTTTATGAAAATCTTACAGAAAAAATTGATCTTGAACGACGTTATAATACACTCATTAAAATACAAGGTGAAACACTTGACAAACTATCTGAAGGAGTTGTGGTTTTCGGTACTGATGGACGTCTGCGTTTATCAAACCCATCTTTATCGAAGTTGTGGTCACTCCCTCATAATTTACCTGTAGAAGGAACGCATATTACCGAATTAGAAAACCACTGTTCTGCTTTAACAATAGGAGAAGAATGGAAACAATTTACAAAATTCATTACTGGTTTTGCTGAAAAACGTGATACTTATTCAGGTCGCATAGATTTAAAAAGTGGAATAATAATTGATTATACACTTACACCTTTACCTAATGGACAGACAATGCTCACATTTGTTAATGTCACTGACACTATCCATATCGCACGAGCCCTACAAGAAAAGAATGAAGCCTTAGAAAAAGCTGATCGTCTACGCAACGAATTTGTTCAGCATGTTTCTTATGAATTACGCACGCCTCTTACTAATATTATCGGATTTTCTGATATTTTACGCGATCAAATTTTTGGCTCTACCAATGAGCGTCAAAAAGAATATCTTGGTTATATTCATTCAGAATCAGGCGTTCTTTTGAATATTGTTAATGATATTCTTGACTTAGCAACTCTTGATGCAGGTATTATGATATTGGATATAAAACCAGTTCACATTGCTGAAGCGATGGCACAAGCAGTCGCAAGAGTAGAGGAACGTCTCCATGGACGTCACATCATACTTTTACAAAACATTTCTCCTTCCTTGAAATTTATGTCTGCCGATGCAACACGTTTACATCAGATTTTTGTGAATGTTCTGAGTAATGCTATCAATTTTGCAACAGAAAAAAGCACAATTGAATTTTGTGCATATACACAAGATGATTATATAGTTTTTAGTGTTCATAATGAGGGATCTGATATTCCAAGCGATATTCTTGATCGGATTTTCAAACGTTTTACTTCTCATTCCCATCATGGTGGACGTGCAGGAGCAGGTCTCGGTCTTTCTCTTGTTAAAAGCTTTGTTGAACTGCATGATGGACGCGTTGAAATTTTTACTGGTATGGGTGAAGGGACAACAGTTAGATGCTTTTTCCCTAATCAAAAAGACTCAGGAGTTTTGTAACCTTGTTCTTTGTATTGTTTTTATGGAAATTTAAATGAATTTTAGTTTTTTTCTTGAAAATGAAGAAGCAACTATATTTTTTGCACAAGATTTAGCTCTTGCCCTAAAATCTGGTGATCTTGTTACATTTCAAGGTGACCTTGGAGCAGGAAAATCAACTCTTATACGCGCACTTATTCGTACACTTGCCAATAATTGTACTATGGATATCCCAAGTCCTACTTTTACTCTTGTTCAAAGCTATCAACTTCCACAATTTGAAGTTCTTCACGTTGATTTTTATCGGATTTCAAACATTGAAGAAATTTATGAATTAGGGCTTCATGAATCACGTAAAGAAAATGTTTTGCTCATTGAATGGCCAGAAAAAGGAGTAGAGGTTTTAGGACCGGTTACTTTTGCTATCACTTTACAACACAAAGGATGTGGACGTCATATCACCCTTACCTCTGCAGAAAATGCTACTGAACGTCTGCAACGATCTTTTGCAATTCGTACCTTTTTAACAATACATGGACGCGGCCATGTTCAACGTCGTTTTTTAGCTGGTGATGCCTCAGCACGTTCTTATGAACTGTTAGATGATGGAAATAATCAAGAGGTTCTTATGAATGCACCAACCATGCAAATGGCGCAAAATATAGATTCTTCCTATGCAGATACAACACATCTTGCAAAAGATATTAGCCAATTTGTAGGTATTAGTCAGATCATTTTAGATAATGGCTTCTCTGCACCCCATATTTTTGCTAAAGATCTTGAAAATGGTATTTTGATTTTAGAAGATTTAGGATGCGAAGGAATTGTAGATCAATCAGGTAATCCTATAGAAGATCGTTATATTGCCTGTAGTGAATTGCTCGCTATTTTTCATCAAAAGTTATGGCCTTTTAAAAAAAAATTTGCAACATTTCAGCTTCAGATCCCCTTTTATGATTGCCAAACTATGCAAGCAGAACTTTCCTTATTACTGGACTGGTATCTTCCTTTTCAGCAGAAAAAAACTTTAAACATAGAACAGCGTGAAGCTTTTTTTACCTGTTGGCAGCCTTATCTCGATCTTTTAACTCAAGGAGAAAATACCTTTGTTATGCGCGATTATCACTCACCTAATATTCTTTGGCGTAAACACAAAAAGGGTATTGATCGAATTGGTCTCATTGATTTTCAAGATGGTGTAAGTGGACCAACAGTTTATGATCTTGTTTCTTTAGCACAAGATGCACGTCTTTTTATTCCACCAGAACTTGAAGATAAAATTTTTAACACCTATTGTAGTGCACGCCATCAAGCGCTCCGTCCCTTTGATGAAGATGAATTCCACAAACTTTACGTACTTGCAGGGACTCAACGAGTTTCGAAAATTTTAGGAATTTTTGTACGCCTTCACCAACGAGATGGAAAATCATTTTATCTTAAACATCTATCCCACCTTCAAAGTTATCTCATCCGTAATCTTTCACATCCAATCCTCGCTCCTTTAAAAAGCCTTTATCAAGAAATGGGACTTTTATCAGAAAATGAAGCTCTTAACAGAGATATTTTAAACAGCTAACTATTGTATTTCCGAAAAAACATCCTCTAGGTAATTATGCATACATTTTTTTACATTCACTTCCGCTCAACTTTTTACGAAAATAAATAAACAAGGTTTTTCGGTTTTCTCTTGAATAAAAATTGATATACAGTGAAAAATAATCAATACAGTAAATTATGCATTAAAATGAAGCCAAATGAATCATAAACCCCGTGTATTTTCTATTTCTCCCGGAACTCCTTTTCTGCCTCATTTTGTTGATGCACTCCTTTCTGGAACTCTTATTGATAATTTTGCATCAAATGGGAATATCCAAATAGCTCTTACTGACACTCTTATTTATGTACCAACACGTCGCGCCGCGCGTGCTTTACGTACAGCTTTTTTTGAAAAAAGCCATACGCAATCTAGTTTTTTGCCTACTATATGCCCTTTAGGGGATATAAATGAAGAAAGTTATTTTTTTACTGAAAATAATACAAATACTCTTTTCAACACTTCTCCTATTGGAGAGAGTGAACGTCTCCTTCTTTTAGCGCGTCTTATCCGCCTTTGGCGTGAAAAATTGCCAACTCATCTAAGGTCTATGTTTGGCACAGAAGATGTTTTTATCCCTGCCACTACTGCTGATGCAGTCTGGCTTGCCCAAGATTTAGCACGCTTGATGGATGAAGTAGAAACAGAAGACGTAGATTGGTCAAAACTTAAAGAAATTGTACCCGATATGGTTGCCGAATGGTGGCAAATAACCTTAGATTTTCTCACTATTGTGACACAAAGCTGGCCACAAATTTTAAAAGAAAGACAACAATGCAACCCTGTTGAATGGCGTAATCAAGCATTTAAAATACATGCAGATATTTTATACCGCACACAACCTCATAAAACTATTATTGCTGCTGGTGTAACAAGCTCCATTCCTACAATTGCAAATCTTTTAAAGGTGATTGCCTGCTTACCAAAAGGAGCTGTGATTCTTCCAGGCCTTGATCTTCAAATGGATGAAACACAATGGAACGCCTTAGGTGCGCTTAATAAAGAAAAAACAACCTTTGATCCTTCTCACCATATTGCTGCTTTTAGCCATCCTCAATATCATTTAAAAAAACTTTTATCTCTCATGGAATGCCAACGCATTCATGTCCGCGAAATTGGTCAGCAAAGCGCTATAAAAACCCAACGTGCTGCTCTTTTATCGGAAGCATTACGACCAGCCTCTACGACAGATTTATGGGCCAAGATTATACGTGATGATTATGAAAATATTTGCGCAGACTGGTCATTAATTGAAGCTCCCAATGAGCGCGAAGAAGCTTTAGCTATTTCTATTGCTTTACGCAATGCCATTGAAGATCCTAAAAAAACTGCAGCACTTATTACAAATGACCGCAATTTAGCACGTCGTGTAGCCGCTGAATTACAAAGATTCGGAATTGAAGCCAACGATTCAGGTGAAATACCACTTGCACAAACATTACCTTCAACCCTATTACGACTTCTTTTAGAAAACATTTTTAAACCTGGTGATCCCATTGCTTTTCTTTCTCTCCTTAAACATCCACTCACGACATTAGAATATAATCGTAATTATTTGCGTGAGATGGCTGAGAATTTTGAATTACTTGTCCTTCGAGGAAACGCTTGTCGTATTAATCTTTGTGAATGTGATCAATTTTTTAGAAAGTGGATGCAAACACATTCTCATAGGATTTCTAATAATTGTATCTCTGATTTACAAAAGATTGAAGAAGCAGATTTTCTTTGTCATCTTTTAGTCAAAGCAGTTGAACCTTTAGTATCCTTAATAAAACAAGATAGAGAATGCACCATCAATGAAGCTGCTATAGCAACTGTTGAAGTTTTTGAAAATTTTGGTCGTGATGCTGATAATTCTCTTGTACATCTTTATCAAAATGAAGCAGGAAAGGCCTTAGTAACTTTTTTGCGTGAATTGGTTAGTGATCAATCAGGATTAAAATTTTGTCCTCACGAATGGCCTGCTCTATTTTCAGCTCTTATGGCCACCCGCTCTGTAAGTCCTTCTCCTGGAGGACATCCGCGTTTGTTCATTTGGGGGACTTTAGAATCACGTTTGCAAACCGTTAATACAGTAGTTATCGGTAGTTTGAACGAGGGATCATGGCCGATAAAAACCCACAACGATGCTTTCTTATCACGGCCAATGAAAATAACTTTAACTCTTGAACCACCAGAACAACGTATTGGTCTTTCTGCCCACGATTTCCAATGGGCTATGGGAATGGATCAAGTGATTATGAGTCGAGCCACACGTGTTAATCATACTCCTTCTGTTCCCTCACGCTGGTTACAACGTTTAGAAACAGTTGTAGGGAAACAGGTTTGGAAGCAAATCTGTACACGAGGAGAACTATTACTGCATTGGGCAAAAATGCTGGATAATACAAACAGCATCACCCCTGCGGAACGACCTTGCCCTGTGCCGCCACTTGATATACGTCCACGCCATTTTTCAATCACCGAAATAGAAACATTACGGCATGATCCTTATGCCATTTATGCAAAAAAAATCTTGCGACTCAAACCACTTAAAGCACTCATTCATGATCCTTGCTCTGCTGAACGCGGAACACTCTATCATGCCATTCTAGCTGCTTTTTGCACACAAATAAAAAATCAAAACGCTACCGATATGCTCAATATATTGCTCACTATTGGACGTAAAGAATTTGATAAATTAAATTTACCTCCTGATATTGAAGCAGTTTGGTGGATAAATTTTGAAAATCTTGCTCCTTTTCTGATTCAATGGGAACAAAGCCTTGGACCACGAGAGCGATATGCTGAAGTCATTGCTCAAAACACACTTATAGGAGAAACAGGAGTAACTCTTTCAGGACGCGCTGATCGTCTTGATATTTTGCCAGATAAAACAATTGAAATCATTGATTTTAAAACCAGTATTCCCCCTTCAGCAACACAAGTTATTAACTTATTTTCTCCACAATTAGCATTAGAAACAGCTTTATTAATGCAAGGAGCTTTTATAGACTTTAAAGGTCTGACTCCCTCAAATTTACTTTATATTCCCTTAAAAAGAAAAGGGGAAATTAAACCCATAGCCGTTATAAATAAAAAGACAAAAGATCAAGAAAATGCAATCTCTCTTGGTAAAAAAGCATGGAAGTATCTTATCTCTCTGATTAATTATTATCAGAATCCACAACAAGGCTATCTTTCACATGCAGTTCCTTTAAAAAAATCTTATGAAGGCGACTATGACCATTTAGCGCGATTATTGGAATGGTCTATCGGTTTCGATAAAGCAGATCAATCATGACTATTTTTTCTATTCCTCAAACAGCTCTTGATACACAAGCAAAAGCTACCCATCCAACAACAAGTGTATGGGTTTCTGCTAATGCAGGATCTGGAAAAACACATGTTTTAACAGAACGTGTCATCCGCTTACTGTTAAATGGAACACCTCCAGCGCGTATTTTATGTCTTACCTATACCAACGCAGCTGCTTCTGTTATGCAATCGCGTATTTTTCGTACACTTTCCAGTTGGAGTGAGTTTGATGATAAACAGCTTCAAATAATCTTATCGAATCTCGAAGATAAACCTGCTAATGCACAAAAACTTGCCAATGCGCGTCAATTATTTGCCCGTGCTCTTGAAACACCAGGTGGCTTAAAAATTCAAACTTTTCATGCATTTTGTGAATCTTTATTACATCAATTTCCACTAGAAGCTAACATTGCTGGCCATTTTGAACTGTTAGACGATATAAATCGAAAAAAATTATTACAACAAGCTCGTCGCAAACTTTTAACCCATCGTGATGCGCAATTAGCATTAAAAGAATTGTTTAAAATCATCAATGAAAATACACTCTATCAATTGCTCTATGAGGCTACCCAAAAACAACACGAATTATCTGATTTTTTTCCTTTCATCCTTTCTAAAAGTGGAAAAGAGCAATTTCGTGCATTTTTTAATTTAGCACCCGATGAAACAAATCAACAACTGCTAGACAAAATCCAACAAACTGCTGCACTCCCTTCTTATGCAATCAAACATTATCAAACCTATAATACCTCAAAAAACAAAGATATAATTGAGAAATTTGTACAGTTAGCAACAGCATCTGATGAATCAAATATTATCAATCTTGTTTCAAATATTTATTTTGAAAAAACAGGAAAACCACGTAATTTTTCACGCTTATTCTCTAAAAAATCAGACGAAATCTGGCCTTTTATTGAAAAGGAAATTGAAGACAAACAAAACCAACTTCCTACCCTTTTAGAGAAATATCAATGCGTAAAACTTATTACACTTAATATAGCTGTCTTTCAGCTTTGCGATATTTATCTCAAAATCTATGCTGATTTAAAAAAAGCCAATAGCTTTTTAGACTTTGACGACCTTATTGAACGTACACTCAATTTATTACAGCACAAAGATGCAAGCCAATGGGTACAGTATAAACTCGATTGTGGAATTGATCATATTTTGCTTGATGAAGCACAAGATACCAATCCTAAGCAATGGCAAATTATTCAACTTTTAGCACAAGAGTTTTTTACCGGTCACAGTCAACGCACAAATACACGAACTGTTTTTGCTGTTGGTGATGAAAAACAGTCTATCTATTCTTTTCAAGGAGCTGTACCAGAAAATTTTGCTGAAAATGGCCGAATACTTCAAAAGAAAGTTCAGCAAATTGAACAAAAATTTGAAAAGATACAACTCAATTATTCTTTTCGCTCTACAGCTGATGTTCTTAAAAGTGTTGATCTTGTGTTTGAAACACCCGAAAATTATAAAGGGCTTTCAGCAGAACATGTAAAGACAGTGCATGAACCTATCCGTATTCATAGTCCAGGTGATGTCATTATATGGGACGCTATTTCTCAAAAAACAAATGAACTTCCTGACGACTGGCTCTCAACTGTTGATCATCTGAATACACCTCAAATACGTTTAGCAGAAAAAATTGCTGAAACAATTGCCAATTGGTTGAAAAATGGTGAAATTCTCCCAGCAAAAAAACGTTTACTGCGTGCCGGTGATATTATGATTTTGGTACGTAAACGTGACCAATTTGTTCCTGCCCTTTCTCGTGCACTCAAACTACGTCATGTTCCTGTAGCTGGTGCTGATCGTTTACAACTAACTGCCCATATTAGTGTAAGTGATTTAATGGCACTTGCACGTTTTGTTTTGCAACCGCAAGATGATCTTTCTCTTGCCTGCGTTTTAAAAAGTCCACTTTTTGCTCTTAGTGAAAATGAACTTTATCAGCTTGCCGCTCAACGGACGGGATCTCTTTGGGAAAGCCTCTGGACTCACGCTTCATCACATGCCTCTTTTAAAACTATTTTTGATCGTCTCAATACATATCGATCTTTAGTTGATAAAATGCCTGTTTTTGAATTTTATAGCTATATTCTCAACAACGATAAAGGACGACAAAAAATCCTTGCTCGTTTAGGAACCGAAGCAAATGAAGTGCTTGATGCTTTTATGGATCACACGCTCACTATTCAAAAAACTGGACTACCAGGATTACAAGCTTTTTTAGAAATATTGAGTATAAATGAACCAGAAATCAAACGTGAACTTGATCAAAACTGTGAAGAGGTAAGAATTATGACAGTTCACGCTGCCAAAGGACTTGAAGGAGCTGTTGTCTTTCTGGTTGATCCAGGAAGTGCAATTTGGCATCCACAATACGCACCATACTTTCTTAAATTTTCTTTAGGAAATAAACAAGCTTTCATCTGGCGTCCAAATGCACAACACCACACAAAGCATTTTGACAAATTGCTCTCGCGTTTAAAAGAACGCGCCGAAGAAGAATATAAACGTCTTCTCTATGTCGGGATGACACGTGCTGAAGATCGCCTCATTATTTGTGGTTATTCTAATCAGAAAGAAACCCCGAATACATGGCTACAATTAGTGAAGAAAGCCCTTAAACCTCATGCAGTTCCTATAAAAGGTCCTGCAGAAGATATTGCAGCTTGGCGTTATTGCATCACCTCTTCCTGTTCAACGCCAATGTATAAAGAAATACCTTGTGAAACTCAGCAAATTTTTCCACCTTTACCTGCTTTTTTTCATGATAAAATGCCTATAGACTCAACCTTATCAAAACCTTTAAGACCCTCTGTTGCAGGTATCATCGATACCAAGACTGAATTTTTTTCCAATAATAAACACTTTAGCCTCTCACCTGTTTTAGGAGAAAAAAATACCAAAAGAACTTTTTCTATTGAATATGGTAATTTTATTCACCAACTACTGCGACATCTACCTGATCATCCCCCTATAAAGCGCCAAGATTATGCGCAATTTTATTTAAATACAAAAGCTTCTCATTGGCATAAAAATCAAAGAGAAAATGCCCTTCATCATATTTGGACAATCTTAGATAATCCGCAACTTAAACCACTTTTTTCTAGCCTTTCACACGCTGAAGTTGCGCTCATGGGTATCGTAAAAATTAATGGTAAAGAACAAATGGTTTCTGGTCAAATTGACCGTTTATGTATCACCCATAATAGTGTTTTTTTTGCTGATTTCAAAACTGGTCTTCCACCCAAAAATGATACGGATATTGCGCAACGCCATTTATTACAAATGGCTCTTTATCAAAAATTGTTGCAAGCTATTTATCCTGATAAAAATATGCACGCTCTTCTCATTTATATTAAAAAAGCCAAGATCTTTAAACTGCTTCCTGAGAAACTTGACATACTCCTTGATGAAATCATTTTATAAAAATAAAAAGGAATTTATTTTCTAAAAAATCTATTATAATTTATTTTGCAATAATTTAACATAAATAAATCATACTCATGTATAAAAGCAGTAAAGGATAAATCAATGACATGTATAAAAATTGATAGCAGCAACTTTGAAAGTGAAATTCTCACTTCTCCTCTTCCTGTCGTTATTGATTTTTGGGCAGAATGGTGTGGTCCTTGCAAAAGCATTGCACCAATCCTTGATGAAATTGCAACAGAAATGCAAAACCAAATTAAAGTTGCTAAAATTAACATTGATGAAAATCCAGAATTGGCTACCCAATATGGAATACGATCGATTCCTACTTTATTGATGTTTAAAAATGGAAAGGTATTATCCAATAAAGTTGGCGCTGCTTCTAAAGGACATCTTGTTGAATGGATTAAAAATAACCTTGGTTAAATTCTTTCGTGACTCTTTTTCTACAATAAAGGAGCTCAAGTTGCTCCTTCTCATTAAAAAAACAGTTTTTCTAGAATTGTAAGCTTAAGCTATTAAAATTCTTCACAATAAGTATGTTAATTGCTCTATGTATCAAATTGTTTATTGTATTATTGATTATGATTTATAATAAATGGTAAATAAGGTTATGAGCTTATATTTTCTTGAAAAATATGAGCCTTAAAAGTACTAATGTTGTTTTAGCTTACGATGTATCAACTTTATCAATACAATTTAAGAAACAAGAAAATTATTTAAAAGATGATGAGTTATTATTAAAGTTGAAAAAACTGATAAATGCATCAGACAATAGTTTTTATTATTGATGTAATTATAATGGTTAATGCTTATTCGTTTTTTCAATTTCTACTTAGATTAATTTTTTAACTAATTATTGTAGTGATTATTTTTTATCTCTTATAAATTAAAAATAAATATGTATGTAAATATCAAAATTTTTAAAATTATTATCGCTTAAGTAAGTATGTAGATGTTTAGAAAGAAAATAAACTATAGATACTAAGTAAATTAATTGCGACGAACATAATTATTTCGATACTTAAGAAAAATTCGAAAAAAATTTACAAATTTTAGCTAAAAAGTTGCTAAGCTAATAGATCTTGATGAACAGCTGATTTTTAAGGTTATTTTACATTATGAGGAATTGGAATCAACAAATGTAGGAAATGGTATTGATTTTAAAACTCTTGATAACGAATCGATTTTGTTTTTCTCCTTTAATACCAAAGCGCACTAATTCAAGTTATTTGAAAACTTTTTAAAGACTTTGTCAAAAATTACTCACGCTTTACGTTATCCTGCTGTTATTCAGAAATGGCAATGTACACGTGATGTCAATGCATTTTATACTATATTGACTCAATATCTAACATCTCATACAATTTTTAAAAAAATAAAAATTATAATGTGAAATATTCTATAAATTTAATCAAAATAAAAACGATGTGATCTATTTCAGAAATTTTTCTCTTAATTTTTATTGTCACGAATTATCCTTAAATCAAAGTAGCTTTATGGAGAAAAAAGTTATTTTTGTGAATATTATTCTTCCCTATTTTATTTTGTATCATTCTGGTTGATGATTTTATAACAGATACAAAAGTCTTAATGTTTAAAAAAATCTAACTATTGAATAAAAAATTCATGTTTTAGTAATAACTAAAAGGTCACAATTGAACAAAAGACTTATTTTGACTAGAATAATATTTTCTTTTGTGAACAATTGAAAAATTTACCTTATATATTACACCGGCTTTTATTAAAATTTGCTAATGTAAAGAAATTTTTAAGAAAATAAAAAAGTGAGTGAGATGAAGATGTTGAAAAAGATTTTTATTGTTGTATGTACTATGATTATGATTTTTATTGGTCCAGCTTGGGCACAAACACCAAATCGTTTACAGCAGTTTGAAGCTTGGGGAGCTTATTCTTATAAATCACCAGAAAATATGATCTGTTATATATTATCAGTTCCTTTAAAAGCACTCCCGGCAACCGTTAAGCATGGCGATAATTTCTTTTTGGTAACCAAACGTTCTAATTCCCCTGTTTCGTTTGAGCCACAGTTTATGGCTGGTTATACCCTTAAAGAGGGATCAAAAGTTACTGTTACCATTGGAGATAAGAATTTTGACTTTTTTACAAAGGATTCATCTGCTTGGTTAACGTCATCAGGAATGGAAAAACAGCTTGTTGCGGCTATGCGTTCAGGAGCAAATATGACAGTGAGAGCTATCTCAAAACGAGGGACTCATACTACCTATACTTATTCTTTAAAGGGAGTAACTGCTGCGTTAAATATGGCGCAAAAATGTCACTAAACATTTGTAATTCTAAAATAGCTGATAAAATGGAAAACCATGGCTATTTCATATGACCTTAGATCTGTTGAAACAGATCAAATACTAAAAGCAAAGAATACTATAGTAACGAAACAACCTAAATTACCTTTAATTGGTTTATCGCAAGATGAAATGGCACAGGTTTTACGGGTGGTTGGTATTCCAGAACATCAAACGCGAATGCGTGTACGTCAACTTTGGCATTGGCTTTATATACGTGGGGTTTCTCATTTTGATGAGATGTTAAATATTTCTAAACCAATGCGGGAGATGCTTAAAGATCATTTTTCTATTGCACGTCCCGAAATTGTTGCGGAACAAATATCACAAGATGGTACTCGTAAATGGCTTTTACGATTTCCAGCTTATGGAGCTGGGAGACCTGTTGAAATTGAAATGGTTTATATCCCTGAAGAAGGGCGTGGTACTTTGTGTGTGTCATCTCAGGTAGGATGCACATTAACGTGTTCTTTTTGTCATACGGGAACACAAAAACTTGTTCGCAATCTAACAGTTGAAGAGATTTTAGTGCAATTATTGGTTGCTCGTGATTGTTTAGGTGATTTTCCTGATAAAAATACACCTGATGGTGCGATTATTCCAATTGAAGGACGTAAAATTACTAATATTGTTATGATGGGCATGGGAGAACCGCTTTATAATTTTGAAGCAGTTAAAAAAGCTTTATTAATTGCTTCTGATGGCAATGGACTTTCTTTGTCGAAACGTCGAATTACCCTTTCAACCAGTGGAGTGATTCCTGGAATTATACGAACAGGAAAAGAAATTGGTGTTATGTTAGCGATTTCACTCCATGCAGTGCATGATACATTGCGAGATATACTTGTTCCAATTAATAAAAAATATCCTCTTGCTTTGTTAATGGAAGCTTGCCGTAATTATCCTGGCCTTTCGAATGCTAAGAGAATTACATTTGAATATGTTATGCTGAAAAATGTAAATGATAGTTTAGATGATGCGAAAAAATTAATTCAATTGCTTAAAGGTATTCCTGCTAAAATAAATCTGATTCCTTTTAATCCATGGCCTGGAAGTAATTATCAATGTTCTGATTGGGAACAAATTGAACGTTTTGCTGATATCATTAATAAAGCAGGTTATTCTTCACCTATTCGTATGCCACGTGGACGTGATATTTTGGCTGCATGTGGGCAGCTTAAATCAGCTTCAAAGCGTTTATGTAAATCTGAACGTATGCGACTTGAAAATATAATTGATAATGTATAGATTCAATTTTTTCAGATAAGTAAGAGTAGAATAAAACTGGTAAAAATTCCTACAATAAATCAATTAAGAAAACGAATGCAAAAAGGATTGTGCAGAAAATTTTTAAAAAGTTTATTTGTCATAAAAACCATAGAAATTATAATAGGAAAAGAAATAGGAATATTAAGAAATTCCTTAAATAAGTAATTTTTGTGTAACCATAGGATCATTAACATTGATGAATTGTGGCAAGAAAGTTACTTTAAAAAACAACTTTAGGATTTAAGAGATTCATTCCAATACCGGTTAATTAATTGCGTTTAAGATTATAGCGTTCTGAAAATGTTTTTTTAAAGAAAATATTGAATATTAACGCAAAATTTGAAAAGTAAGCCATAAAAGCGCGTAGTAATGTGAAAAGAAGTGCTGATAAGCTGTAACTGCAACGATAACTTGGATAGTAAAACCTATTGCACTTCCGAAAGCGCATATCATTTCAGCTTATTTAGCTTATGCAATGATAAGCTCCACTGAAAAAATAATATCAGATTCTGGAATAATAACCAAAACTAACATTGCTAGGGCCAAATTGTACAACAATAGACCATTCTCGAGTAAAAATGATATACTAATTTCTTTTATGCTTAAAAATAAGTGGTCGTGACTTATATCTTTTATAGACTTTTTCTTTACACTTTTTCATTTTTTTGCATCTTTTGTATGTTGATTTAAAAAAGTTGTTTTAGCTTATTCAGGGGGATTAGACACATCAATCATTCTCAAATGGTTGCAAAGTCAACTAGAGGCTAAAGTTGTAACTTTTACGGCAAATTTAGGTTAAAGAGAAGAACTAGAACTTGCACATCGTAAAGCCGAAATGCTTGGTGTTAAAGAAATTTATATTAAAAATTTATGGGAAAAATTTGTGCGTAATTTTGTGTTTCCGATGTTTCGAGAAAATGCAGTTTATGAAGGAGTTTATCTTTTAGCAATGTCGATTGCTCGTCCACTTATTTCAAAATGTCTTGTTGAAATTACCAAAAAACCCAATGCAGATATTAGCGCTCATGGAGAAACGGGGAAAGGCAATGATCAAGTACGTTTCGAACTTTCTGCTTATGCTCTTAATCCTGATATTAAAATTATTACTCCTTGACGTGATTGGAATTTTAAAAGTCGAACAGATTTAATTGAATTTGCACATGCGCATCAAATTCCGGTAGAGAAAGATAAACAAGGTGAAGTGCTTTTTTCAGTGGATGCAAATTTATTGCACTCATCATCGGAAGAAAAAATTTTAGAAGATCCAGAAATTTCTGCTCCTGAATATTTCTATATGCGTACTTTTTCACCAGAAGCTGCACCAGTTCAAGCAACCATAATCACGATTGGTTTAAAAAAGGATATGCTATTTCAATTAATGGAGAAGTTTTATTTCCGCGGATTTGTTAAATCAATTAAATAGTTATGGGCGTGAAAATGGTATTGGCTGATTAGATTTAGTAGAAAATCGCTTTGTAGGTATAAAATCACGTGATATCTATGAAACACTAGGAGAAATTATTCTTTTAACAGCTCACCGAGCAATAGAATCCTTGACATTGGATCGTGGTGCAGCTCACTTAAAAGATGAATTAATGCCACGTTATGCGGAACTTATTTATTAAGGTTTTTTGTTTTCACCTGAGCGTAAAATATTACAAGCAACTATTGATTTATTTCAAGAAAATGTTGAAGGAGAAATAACACTAAAATTTTATAAAGGAAATGTGATTATTGAAGGTCGCTAAAGCAAAAAATCACTTTATTCTGATAAGCTAGTGTCTTTTGAAAATGACTAAGGTGCTTATGATCAAAAAGAGGCAGCAGGCTTTATTAAATTGAATGCATTGCGCTTACGAACATTAGCAGCGCGTTCCTCAAAATTATAAAATCCAAGTTTTATAAAAAAGGTTTTATATAAAAAACCTTTAATTCAGTGTTTTCTTTAACTTATTTTTTAGTAAATGTGTCATTATCCGATTTTTAGTTTGATGCTAGAGGATTTATTTCTTTTTTCATAAATATAATAGGAAAACTAAGATAATGATAATTAAAACATCAATAATTAAAATGAGTAAATTATGATTTATAATGCTTTAAGTTACATAAGATAAGGAAGCTATAATTAAAAATAGGGTATGTATTGATCATAATAAAAGTAAAATGAGAAGATTTTTGCTGCTTTTAAATGACTATTATTGACGAAAAAGTTTAACAATCATACACCTTGTCATTAAGTAATTTATTTTTAGGATAAAGATGATGGATAATCCGTATGGTACCTATAACCTTCCACTTGAATTAATAGATTCAGCAGCTCAATCAAAAGCTTGGCCGTTTGAAGAAGCGCGTAAGCTTATTAAGCGCTACGAAAAAACCGGCTATCCAGAGCATATTTTATTTGAAACAGGTTATGGACCTTCTGGTTTACCACATATTGGAACTTTTGGAGAAGTTGCACGTACAACTATGGTGCGTCATGCGTTTCATATTCTTACCGAAAACAAAATTAAAACAAAACTTCTTTGTTTTTCTGATGATATGGATGGTTTGCGCAAAGTTCCTGATAATGTGCCTAATCGAAAAAAAATGGAAGACTATCTTGGTCAACCGCTTAGCCGTGTCCCTGATCCTTTCGGAGATGTGTATCCTTCTTTTGGGGCTGCTAATAATGTACGTTTACGTACTTTCCTTGATCGTTTCGGTTTCGACTATGAATTTGCTAGTGCTACTGATTATTATAATTCAGGCTGTTTTGATGAAACACTTTTAAGAATACTTGCCTATTATGATAAGGTTATGGAAATTATTCTACCAACATTGGGTGAGGAACGGCGAACAACTTATTCACTTTTTTTACCTATTTCTCCATTTTCTGGAAAAGTATTACAAGTCCCAATGATTGCTCGAAATGTTGAGAAAGGAACTGTGACCTATATCGAACCTGAAACAGGTGATCTCATTGAAACAGAAATTACAGGTGGAAAAGTTAAGTGTCAGTGGAAAGTGGATTGGGCAATGCGCTGGACTGCACTTGGAATTGATTATGAAATGGCGGGAAAAGATCTTATCGACTCAACAAATCTTTCTTCTAAAATTTGCAAAATTCTTGGTGGAAAGCCTCCTGAGGGATTTAATTATGAGCTTTTCTTGGATGATAAGGGACAGAAAATTTCCAAATCTAAAGGAAATGGTTTGACTATTGATGAGTGGTTAACTTATGCACCAACAGAAAGTTTAGGACTCTATATGTTTTTAAAACCAAAAACAGCAAAACGGCTTTATTTTGATGTTATTCCAAAAGCTGTTGATGAATATTATGCACATCTTTCAGCTTATGAGCATCAGCAATGGAAAGAGCGTCTTAATAATCCCGTATGGCATATCCATCATGGGTGTCCTCCTCAGGTCAACTTACCTGTTTCTTTTGCTATGCTGTTAAATTTGGTCAGTGCTTCTAATGCTGAAAATAAAGAAGTGCTTTGGGGATTTATTTCTCGTTATGCTAAAGAAGCTAACGCGCAAATACATCCAATACTTGACCAGTTAGTGGAATTTGCTCTTAAATATTTTGATATTTTCGTAAAACCAAATAAAAAATTTCGTATACCCGATGAAAATGAACGTTCAATATTGATTCAAATTGATGCAAAATTGGCTAGTTTGTCAAAAACTGTTGATGGAAATACCCTTCAAAATGCACTTCTTGATATCGCACGCTTGACGGAACGTTATCAAGATCATAGCAAAAAAAGTCCAGAAGGAGGGCCTGGTGTTTCAAGTGTGTTTTTTCAAATGCTTTATGAAGTGCTTTTAGGACAGGAACGAGGACCACGACTTGGATCATTTATAGCGCTGTACGGAATTGATGAGACACGCGCACTCATTGCTTCAGCACTCGCGCGATCGGTGGAGGAATAATGGAACGTAGAGTGCAAGAAGTAAAACGACGACGTACATTTGCGATCATTGCGCATCCTGATGCGGGAAAGACAACCCTAACAGAAAAGCTGTTATTATTTGGTGGTGCTATTCAGCTGGCTGGTGAGGTAAAAGCAAAAAAAGACCGTATTCAAACCCGTTCTGATTGGATGAACATTGAACGTGACCGTGGTATTTCTGTTATCACATCAGTAATGACATTTGAATATCAAAATCATATTTTTAATTTGTTAGATACCCCAGGTCATGAAGATTTTTCTGATGATACATATCGTACTTTAACAGCTGTTGATAGTGCGATTATGGTACTCGATGGGGCACGCGGAATTGAATCGAGAACACTCAAACTGTTTGAAGTATGCCGAATGCGCGATATTCCTATTGTTACTTTTGTTAACAAAATGGACCGTGAAGCACGTGATCCCTTAGAAATTTTAGACGAAATTGAAGAAAAACTTGCGCTTGATACTGCTCCAATTACTTGGCCTATTGGTATAGGAAAGAATTTTGTTGGCACTTTTGATCTTCATCATAATTGTTTTCGCCAACAAGACCATGAGGTTATTTCACAAACGATTTCTGATCTTCATGAAGTCGCAAATTTGCTTCCTGAAAATCAGCAATCACTCTTTGTTGAAGGAGTAGAGCTTGCTCGCAGTGCTTGCAAAAAATTTAATCTTAGAGCTTTCTGTGAAGGGCATATGACACCTGTTTATTTCGGCTCAGCTTTACGAAATTTTGGTGTTCGTGATTTGATTAATGCATTAGTTGATTTTGGTCTAAGCCCTCGTGATCAGGTAGCTGATCAACGTAATGTAATGGCTACTGAACCCAAAATGACCGGTTTTGTCTTTAAAATTCAAGCTAATATGGATCCCAATCATCGTGATCGTATTGCATTTTTGCGGGTGTGTTCAGGAACACTTGAACGCGGCATGAAGACGAAGTTAGTGCGGACAGGAAAATCAATGACAATTTCAACACCGCAGTTTTTCTTTGCTCGTTCACGCCAAATTGCTGATAAAGTGTATGCTGGTGATATAGTAGGTATCCCTAACCACGGAACTTTGCGTATTGGAGATACCTTGACTGAAGGAGAGGATATTCTCTTTAAAGGTGTACCAAATTTTGCACCAGAAATTTTACGTCGCGTTCATTTAAGCGATCCCATGAAAGCAAAAAAACTAAAAGAAGCTTTGCAACAAATGGCTGAAGAGGGAGTAGTACAATTATTTATCCCTTATGATGGTTCGCCCGCTCTTATTGGTGTAATTGGTGCTTTGCAAATTGATGTTTTGACAGAACGGCTTAAAGCAGAATATTCTCTACCTGTGAGCTTTGAATTATCGCGCTTTAACGTATGTCGTTGGATTTCTGCAGAAAATAAAGAAGAACTTAAAAATTTTCTTACTTGTCATCAATCCGCTGTTGCACATGATTTGGACAGTGATCCAGTTTTTTTAGCAGAAAATCATTTTTCGTTAAATTATGAAGCAGAAAGAGCGCCAAAAATTAAATTTGTAGCTTTTAAAGATTATCAGGTACGTTATAAATAAAAAAGGTGCTTTGATTAAAAAAATAAATTATTATAAATAAAAAAAGTCAAAAATGAGCTATTTGAGCTATTATTTTTTTGTTAAGTTTAAAAAGTTTATAATTAACTAGACTATTATTTTTCTAATCTTTATGAAACACTGACACTTTATACGACAATACTTTTATTAATTTTAACATTTTAACGATAGCATCACGATTTCTTACAAAAATATATATTTATATTGCTTCTATTAAAACAGAATAAAGTCCCCATTAAAATCAATAAATACTATTGACTACAACAAAAAATTGTATCCATTATAAGATTTTTAAATTTGAATATTCTTCAGAAACGGAAAACTAAAGAGAAAACTGATTTCCCAAATAAATTTTACGAACATCAGCATTATTGATAATGTCGTCCGGACAACCATGAACTAATACTTTTCCTGCGTGAATAACATAAGCACGATCAACAAGCTCCAATGTTTCGCGCACATTATGATCCGTTACTAAAACGCCGATACCACGTTGAGTTAAATAACGAACAAGCTGTTTAATATCAGAAATAGCGATGGGATCAATTCCTGCAAATGGTTCATCAAGTAACATAAAATTAGGGCGAGAAGCTAAAGCTCGTGCAATTTCAAGACGCCTGCGTTCACCTCCCGATAAAGAAAGAGCTGGCATTTTGCGTAAATGATCAATTTTAAATTCATGCAAAAGCGCATTCAACTCTTCACAGCGTTTAAAGCGATCCTTTTGAATCAATTCCAAAACAGCTTTAATATTATTTTCTACTGAAAGACCACGAAAAATTGAAGCTTCTTGAGGTAAATATCCAATCCCTAAACGAGCACGCCGATACATTGGCAAATGGGTAATGTCAAACCCATCAATCTCGATTGAACCGCCATCGGATTTAACTAAACCTGTAACCATATAAAAACAGGTTGTTTTGCCAGCACCATTAGGACCTAAAATACCGACAATCTCTCCAGCACAAATATTAAAAGAAACACGATTAACAACCTGTCTTCCTCGATAAACTTTAATTAAATTATGAGCAACTAAAGTCCTATGTGAGTTTTTTTTTAAAGCCTTATTCATAAGGTTGTGTTTAATTGTCTGCTTTTCTCTTTTGATTCCAAACATGAAATGTTAACGACCATTCTTGCTTGATTCTAAAATAATCGAAACACGATTCTTCTTTCCAGGCTCCTTACATCCTTCAAGAGAAGCTTTTCCTGTTTTCATATTAGCTGTTAATATGCACCCTTCAGCTACATTATCTCCATCAGTTAACACAACATTATTACCTGTTAAGATTATCATATTCGATTGTCCATCAAAAATAGCTTTATCACCCTTAGCAATTTGTGTTGCCATTTTGATGTAAACTTCACCTGAAGCTTCTACTTTTTTAATATCTGTCGAACCAATTTTTTCAGGAAAAATTGATTGTGTTCTCAACTGATCTATACCACCTGTTATATGCGCTTTATTATAATAAATAGCTAATTTTGACGTTTGTAAAAGCCGCTCACCCTGCATCACTGAAACATTGCCATTAAAAATAGCAATGCCTTCTTTATCACGTATTTCTAAAGAATCTGCGTAAAGCTCCATTGGCTCTTTTCCATTTAATCGATCAATTGCGAAATGAGTTATTGCGGCATATCCATTAATTGGTCCCAATATTGCCAAACTTAAAGCTAAGATACTTACTCGCTCTTTACATGATTTGTTTGTCTTCATTCTTGATTTTTTTTCTCGTATAAACCTACATATGCCTTCTATAAACACTACTCCAAATTCCTTCTGTTATTTTTCCTTCTGATCAAGAACAATACGTACTCCTTTTTGAAAATACATAATTTGCTCTTTCTCACAAATTTGCAGAGCATTCGCCATAAGATGAAAACCCGCACTTTGAATATTTACAGGTTGATCTGTATTAAATTGACTTTTAGATAAATCAATTTTTGCAGCTGTAAATTTTGCAATTATTCCATCTTTCGTTGTAACCGTAAAAGGTTCATCCAATTGTAAATGACTCCTAATATTATCATAAACTCCTTCTTGTGCATCAATAAAAATTTGCCCCCGTCCCTTTGTAGGCACTTCAGCTGTAATATTCTTTAACCCAATAATTCCAGAAGACTTATGATTTTGAAACGCTTTTTCTGCTTTAATCCTGTAAGGCTTATGAAAATTTGTATAGCCTTCTAATCTCGGATTAAGCATTGTTAATTGTGTTATTTTCTCTTCTTCATGATTCAAAAGCGCCTTATCAAAAGAAACAAAAATAGAAAAAAATGTAAACCAGCAAAAAATTAACGCTATAATCAATGCAAGAAGTGGTAAACAAATTTTTAGCAAGCGAACTTGATGGGAATGAAAATATGTTTTTTTTAAAACATCGCTAAAAGATGATTCTATCGAAAAAAATTCATATTGGTTATGCACAGTCATGTTTTTAATTTCTCAGATATTTCGTTTTTTTTATTTATAGAGTTTTTATAAGACATATTTTAAATTTTATTTATTGCAATCTTCCTTTTACTGGCTTTATTTTACTTTTAATGATTTATATATTGGAATATGCATATTATATATATGTAACGTGCATATATGAAACACACAATTGCAATAAAAAATCTTTTTTCGTATGAATATGAAAGAGAGGCTATTTTGGTTAAATCGGAACTTGTACAAATCATTGCTCGTCATAATCCGCATCTTATGCAACGCGATGCAGAAAATGTTGTAAGTGCTATTTTTGAAGAAATTTCAGCAGCTCTTGCTAATGGTCAACGTGTTGAACTACGTGGTTTCGGTGCTTTTTCTATAAAAGCACGTTCAGCCCGCAATGGTCGCAATCCACGAACAGGTGAAACTGTTATGATTGAAGAGAAATGGGTTCCTTTTTTCAAAACAGGAAAAGATTTACGTGACCGGCTTAATAAATGAGCAAATCCATGATCATTAAACGCTTTCTCTTAGCGGTTATTTTGGTGCCTATTACAGCTTTTTTGATTGGCTTCATCGTTGCTAATCGCCAAACCGTTACATTAACCCTTTATCCTTTTCAAAACAACTCTGAATATTTTACTTATCAAGCCCCTCTTTTTGTTTGGCTTTTTATTTTTTTTTGTTTCGGTATTTTGTTGAGTAGTATAACCAATTGGTTTGCACAACATAAAAACCGCAAAGCCTTAAAAGAAAGCAAAACTGAGATAGAGAAATTAAAAATATCAATTGCTAATAAATCTAATATAACGGCACTCTAGGAAAATTTCCTCTATAGTACCCGAAAGATAACAAATCTAGAGATATTTTCTCTTGTTTCCTGTACATAGTTTAATTAACTTACAGCTCTTAACCTTATAAGGACTTTAGCAAATATTTAAAATAATCCTTTTTTAGAACAATATATTACGACACTCAATATGCTTGCACAATGTTTCCAACCACGCTTTAGTAAAGTATACTCACGAGAGAAATTACCTTTTATTTTAGAAACAAAAACGAGCCCAGATTATGCTTTAATTGATTCTGGTAATGGAAAAAAACTAGAGCGTTATGGTTCCTACCGTATTATTCGACCAGAAAGTCAAGCACTATGGCAACCAGCTTTATCACAAAAAAATTGGGCTAATGTCGATGCAATTTTTACAGGTAACCGAGATGAAGAAGGAATTGGTCGTTGGTATTTCCCTAAAAAGCCTCTCGCTGAAACATGGCCACTTTCTTGGAATGGTTTATCTTTTCTAGGACGTTTTACTTCCTTTCGTCATGTCGGTGTTTTTCCTGAACAAGATGCTCATTGGCGTTCACTAGAAGAACAAATTATTAAAACCAACCGTCCTGTCAAACTGTTAAATCTCTTTGGCTATACAGGCATTGCTTCTCTAATTGGTGCACGTTCAGGCGCAATTGTCACCCATGTTGATGCTTCTAAAAAGGCTATCATTTGGGCGAAAGCTAATCAAGAAAAAGCAGGATTATTAGATCGTCCCATTCGTTGGATATGCGACGATGCAATAAAATTTGTTGAACGTGAATTACGCCGTCAAAAAAGCTATGATTTGATTCTCCTCGATCCTCCTGCTTATGGACGCGGACCTAATAACGAAATTTGGCAATTGTTTGATCACTTACCAACCATGATTAAAAACTGCCGCAAACTCTTATCGAACAAACCGCTTGCTGTCGTTCTCACAGTTTATTCTATTCGTGCTTCCTTTTATACATTTCATACTTTAATGCGTGATGCATTTACAAATCTTGGTGGTACAATAGAATCAGGAGAATTGATTTTGCGTGAAGAATCGGCTGGACGTGCTCTTTCTACTTCTCTTTTTAGCCGTTGGATTGCTTGAACATGTGTAAACAAAAAATCGGCAAAGTCAAAGAAATCACATCCCTTAGCAATCCTATCATTAAAGATCTTAAAGCGCTAAACAAAAAGAAAAATCGCAATCGAGAAGGTATCTTCATAGCAGAAGGACTAAAACTGGTCATTGATGCTTTAAATCTTGGTTGGACAATTCACACACTTATCGTTTCTAAAAATTCACTGAGTAATTCCATCATTGAAAATACCGCTGCAAACACTATAGCCAATGGTGGTTCTGTAATTAAAGCCTCACAAAAGGTTCTAGAATCCATTACCCACCGTGACAATCCACAAACAGTTGTTGGTATTTTTAAGCAACAATGGCACTCTATTGAAAAAATAATAAGACGAGTCGACGATGTCTATATCGCACTTGATCGTGTGCGTGATCCTGGAAATCTTGGGACTATCATCCGTACTGCTGACGCAGCAGGAGCAAAAGGAATTGTTTTGATTGGAGAAACAACAGATCCTTTTTCACCAGAAACAGTACGTGCAACGATGGGATCTATATTTTCCATACCACTTTATCGTTGTAATGAAAGTACTTTTCTAAATTGGTCTACCCATTTTAGAGGTATGATCGTTGGTACGCACCTTAAAGGACCTGTCGATTACCGCACAATTGATTTTAAAAATGGTCCGATTATACTTTTAATGGGAAATGAACAACAAGGTTTATCGGACGTTCTCGTAAATCACTGTAATAATCTGGCGCGCATCCCACAATGTGGACATGCAGATTCACTTAATTTAGCAGTCGCAACAGCTATTATGCTCTATGAAATTCGCCGTTCTTATTTAACTTTTGAATCATACAAGGATAAAAAATGACACGCAAGTCATTGCTCTTTCTTTTTTTCACCTTAATCTTTACAGTGGGGCTTGATCAGGCAATTAAATATTGGATTATGCATACCTTACAATTAGGGGCAGAAATACCGATTTTTTCTTTTATTTCTCTCTATCATGTCCGAAATTCTGGCATTGCATTTTCATTTCTTTCTTCGTATCCTCATTGGGGAATTGTTGCTCTTACGCTCATTATTATTGTTTTTCTTTTATGGTTGTGGAAAAATACTGAAAATGACAAATTTTTATCGCATTTTGGTATTACTCTTATCATTGGCGGAGCGATTGGTAACCTAATTGATCGCGTTCGCTTTCATTATGTCATAGATTACTTATTATTTCATATTAGTGATATTTTTTCTTTTGCTGTTTTCAATCTTGCTGATACTTTTATCACGCTTGGTGCTGTTGCTGTTTTAATTGACGAATTTTGTATACGGAATAAAAAAAATTAGATTCTTTAAATTCTACATTATCAGTTCCTGGCGTTTTTTAAAATTCTATGGGATTATAACAACGTAGGAAAGAGTTGTTTTTCAATGTTAGTGCGTAAACAGAAGTAAATAGAAAGGGTGTACTTTCTCGTAGATTTGTTAAGCTTCTTATGATTATAGGATATAGATAAAAGCTATTTAAAACCCTTTTACAAATTCTAAAACTAAAGATTAATGCTCACAGAAATCATCATTACAACTAATTATAAAAATTAATAGAGTTTACTTAAAAGAAAAAGAATTTAAAAGCGTTCTTTCCCCTTTGAATTGTATTGTATTCACTTTTTTCATTTTACAAGTGGTATAGAAAACATCAACCATATTATATTTATTTGATTATCCATTTTATTTTTCTTTAGGCATTAAAACTGACAAAATCCGTATCATTATCATGATATCGTTTTTTACATCAAGCACATTATAATTTAGACAAAAATAACCTTTCACTACTAATTTTTAAACTTTATTTCCAACAAAAAACTCTTGTAATTTTCAAATAAATCCCCATAATAGGGAGAAGTGTGCTAGAATTCCGCTAGGCCTTTAAGAGTATTTATATTTGCTTAATAAATAAAGGCTTATATTAAGAGCATAAAGGAGTGTAAGCTTCTTTTAACTTGAGTGCCTTACGGAAAATATGCTAAAGGACTTATATTATGGCTGATTTTAAAAATTTACGTTCGGCGTCTGTTTCTCATGCCGATGCATCAATTGATCAAGGGTTGCGCAGTTACATGCTGGGCGTCTATAACACGATGGCCATTGGTTTGCTTATTACAGCTGTTGCCGCTTACGCAATTGCGTCATTGGCTACAACAACAAATATGAGTCAAGCTGCAGCTCAAATTAATGGAAGTGTTTATTTAACATCATTTGGTGTGACGTTTTATATGTCACCGTTTTCTTATGTTATTATGTTTGCACCGCTTGTAGCCGTATTATTTCTCAGTTTTAAAATTAATACACTTAGTACTGGTGTTGCACGAAGCCTCTTTTTTGGCTACGCTACTCTTGTAGGACTCTCGCTATCGTCGATTATTCTGCGTTATACACCAGAAAGTATTGTACAGACATTTGTTATTACTTCTGCTGCTTTTGGTTCTTTATCACTATACGGTTATACTACAAAACGTGATCTCACAGCTGTAGGATCATTTTTGTTTATGGGTTTAGTTGGTTTAATGCTTGCTGTGGTTGTGAACATTTTTCTTGAGTCAAGCGCCTTGCAATTTGCGATCTCTGTAATTGGTGTTCTCGTTTTTGCTGGTTTAACGGCTTACAATACACAAAACATAAAGTTGATGTATTATGAAGGAGATGGATATGATACTCGTGGCCGTAAAATTATCATGGGTGCGTTGAATCTGTATCTTGATTTCATTAATATGTTTGTTTTTTTGTTGCAATTTCTTGGTTCAAACCGCGATTAATAAAAATTATAATTTAATCTAAAAGCCTTGTTTTCTTGGGAAAGCAAGGCTTTTTGTCTTTAATACTAAATGCTGTTTTTAAGCATACTAACACGACTAAATACTAGAAAATAAAATTTTATTGGCTTTTTACATTGATCCAGAAAAAATTTCATAACTCTTTATTAAGAACAACTTATAATCACTCTGGTTATCATAAAAATGTAATCAATCGTAATGATAACTACGATCTTACTGTAGCCTCTTATAATATTCATAAATGTGTTGGTGTTGATAAAATTTTTAATCCAACTCGTATTGTGCGTGTTATCACTGAATTACAAACAGACATTCTTGCTCTTCAAGAAGCCGATAGGCGTTTTGGAGAACGCACGGGTTTGATTGATCTTCAACTCTTAAAAGCTGAAACAGGGTTAATTCCAGTACCTCTAAAGACTATGTCACCGAATGGCCATGGTTGGCACGGCAATGCTCTTTTTTTGCGCCAAGGACGTATACATAATATCTCACAAATTACTTTACCTGGTTTTGAACCCCGCGGTGCTATAATTGTAGAATTAAAAATGAAATCAGGTTTTATTCGTGTTATAGCAGCTCACTTTGGTTTGTTCCGCCATTCTCGTAATAAGCAAGTAAAAATGCTTCTTGCGCTTCTTAAAAAATATTCTGTTATGCCTACACTTATCATTGGTGACTTAAATGAATGGCGTAAAGGTAAAGGCTCATCATTGAATTTTTTTTCCCCTTACTTTGATATCACATTTGGTAGCGTACCAAGCTTTCCTTCTCTCTTTCCTTTTTTAGCTCTTGATAGAATTTTTGCTTTTCCTCATCAATTAGTAATAAATGTTGAAAGCCATTATTCACCACTCGCGCGTATTGCCTCTGATCACTTACCCATCAAAGCATATCTTAACCTTTCAAAAGCAATGGCTACTCTTAAACATAAAATAAATGAAACAAATTAATGTGCTTCATCCCAATTTTGAGCCGCTATAACTTTCACTTCAAGCGGTACAGATAAAGATAGTGCCGGCATTGTAGCATTTTCCATAACTTTTCTAACGAGAATCGCAGTTTTTGTACTTTCGGATTTGGGTACTTCGAAAATGAGTTCATCATGTACTTGCAATAACATTTTAGCCGATAATTTTTCTTTTTCTAAAGCATTTTCTATTTGAATCATAGCACGACGAATAATGTCTGCTGCTGATCCTTGGATTGATGCATTGATAGCAGCTCGCTCATTAAAGGCACGAATTTGTGGATTAACTGCTTTTATTTCAGGATAGTGGATACGACGTCCAAAAATGGTCTCTACATAACCATGATGACGTGCAAATATTTTTATTTTTTCCATATAATCCTCTATTCCCGGAAATCTTTCAAAATATAGCTGAATATAATGGCTAGCTTCCTTGCGCGAAATTCCTAATTGATTTGCTAATCCAAAGGGCGAAATGCCATAAATAATACCAAAATTAATAGCTTTCGCACGCCGACGTATCTCTGAGGACATTCCTTCAACCGCAACTCCAAACATTTGCGATGCAGTCATAGCATGAATATCCTGACCTTGTGCAAATGCTTCTTTTAATGCCGTTATATCAGCAACATGTGCAAGGATACGTAATTCAATCTGACTATAATCAGCTGATAATAATAAATGTCCTTTTGGAGCAATAAAAGCTGTTCGGATTTTTCGTCCCTCAGCAGTTCGTACTGGAATATTCTGCAGATTAGGTTCTGATGATGACAATCGTCCTGTCGATGTCGTTGCTAGAGAATAATTTGTATGAACACGACCAGTTTTGGGCAAAATATAAGAAGGTAAAGCATCTGTATAGGTAGATTTTAGTTTTGTAAGTTGACGCCAATCAACAATTTTTCTTGGTAAAATATGGCCTTCAGCAGCTAACTCTTCTAAAGTTTGCGCCGATGTTGACCATTGGCCACTTTTCGTCTTAGCACCGCCAGGTAAGCCTATTTTACCAAAAAGGATATCTCCTAGTTGCTTTGGTGAAGCAATATTAAACTTTTCACCAACGAGCTGATAAATTTCCTCCTCTAAATTTAAAGCAGCCTGTGCCAACTCTCCTGAAAGGCGTGATAAAATCTGTCGATCAACAAGAATTCCACGTTCTTCCATTCTTGCGAGAATTTCTATTAATGGACGATCAAGACGTTCATAAATTTTTGTCATCTTTTGTGCAACAAGCTGTGGTTTTAATACTTGCCATAAACGAAGTGTTATATCAGCATCTTCTGCTGCATACAGAGTTGCCTGTTTCAAATCTATTTGTGCAAAAGAGTTTATTTTTCTTCCATTATAAGTCAAATCTTTATAAGTGATTGGCTTATGTTCAAGCCAACGTTCAGATAAAATATCCATACCATGTGTTGAAATTCCAGCCTCTAAAGCATAAGATAAAAGCATTGTATCGTCAAAAGAATGCATTACAATATCGTATTGTTTCATCACTAACCAATCATATTTTATATTTTGGCCAATTTTTAATACGGCTTGGTTTTCCAATATAGGTTTTAAAAGTGCTAAAGCTTTTTGTGTCTCAATTTGTGGAACAATACGCCCACCTCCCAAAAGATCATTCTCTCCTGCAACATGTTCAAGTGGAATATAGGCTGCTTTTCCAGGCTGTAAGGCCAATGAAAAACCAACAAGTTTTGCTTGCATAGGATCGAGAGAAGTTGTTTCTGTATCAAAAGCAAAATAACCTTGTTCTTTTGCTTCTAACAGCCATTCTTTTAGAGTTTCCTCATCAAGAATAGTCTTATAGGCATCTCTTGCAATTTTTTGAGTGAGAACTTGATCTTTGCGTTTTTGTGCTAAAATCTGTGGGGAATTCTCAGAAAAATCGTGAAATAAGGCTGTATCATCTTCCTTGGCACTCAAATCAGCCTCGAACGTAGTTTTTTTCCACTCAATATCTATCTCTAACGCATCAATAACCGCAGCATTACATGATGTCTCTTTTGCTACACGACGTGTTAGTGCTGTAAACTCCATAGCTTTCAAAAAGGCGATCAAACGCGGACCGTTTTGTGGTTCCAAAATAAAATGATCTAAGTTTTTATCTATAGGAACATCTGTTTTAAGTTTAACTAGTTCACGAGAAATTTTTGCTTGCTCACTATAAGCTTGGATATTTTCACGTCGCTTTATTTGCTTAATTTCTGTCACACGTTGCAGTAAAAGATCAAGAGAACCAAATTGATCTAATAATTGTGCTGCAATTTTTGGACCAATACCTGGTATACCTGGTATATTATCTGTTGGATCTCCAGTTAAAGCCTGCAAATCAATCATTTTTTCAGGAATTACACCCCATTTCTCTATGACTTCAGAGACACCTATATGCTTATCTTTCATGCTGTCATATAAAGACACATGCATGTTTACTAATTGCATCAAATCTTTATCAGAAGAAATAATAGTTGTTTTTGCTCCAACCTGTGTTGCTAATTGCGCATAGGTGGCAATTAAATCATCTGCTTCAAATCCTTCTTTTTCGAGACAAGGTAAATTAAAAGCTTCTGTTGCTTGTCGGATTAGTGCAAACTGAGGAATAAGATCCTCTGGAGGTGCTGCTCTATTGGCTTTATATTGAGGATAAATTTGCTTACGAAAAGTGTTAGATGAATAATCAAAAATGATAGCAATATGGGTTGGGACAATACCAATAGCGGTATTACGAGCATCACAGAGTAATTTCCATAGCATATTACAAAAACCAGCCACGGCTCCTACAGGAAGCCCATCCTTTTTGCGTTTTAAAGGTGGTAGAGCATGATAAGCACGAAAAATATAGCCTGATCCATCAACTAAAAAAAGGTGATCACTTTCTTTCATAACGATTTTATCTCTCCTTTTTCATACAAAGAAAATATACTTTTATGTTTTTGTTGATCCTATTTTAAAATTTGCTGGTTTTGCCTCTAAAAAGCCATTTTTTATTGTCATAGGTTTAGAATATCGTTGCGTTTTATGTTCAGTACCTAGAGCTTTTCTTTGCTGTTACAGGATATAATAGCTTTGTTTTGTTCCTCCTATGATAGCTGGGGTACAATGTAGCGATGAGGTCGTTGTGGTGTTCCCCTCCCCACAACGGCCGTATTTTTTTGAGAAATTTTTTGACAAAAACGCAGAACAGTTTTTGTTTTAAATGATTTCGAAGCGATTCCACAAAGCCTTATCACCTATCTTTTTAATTAAATTAGCATGCATATTTTTTTCCTGTTTACTTAATCTTTGAGGTAAAGCTTGAGAGCGAATTTTGACTGTATGAAAAGCATTCTTGCTATCTTGAACACTCATAACATCAAAACTTTCATAATTATCAAAACTAAATATACCTTGTTTTCCACCAATTAACTCAATATATACATCAGCGAGAATTTCTGCATCAAGTAGAGCCCCATGGAGTACACGATGACTATTATCAATTCCAAAACGTTTACATAAAACATCGAGGGAATTAGGTCCCATAGGAAATCTACGCCGTGCTATAGCTAATGTATCAATGACATTATCACTACTGACAAGAGGTTTATTAATTCGTTCTAATTCTGCGTTAAGAAAACCGATATCAAAATTTGCATTATGAGCAACGATTGTTGCATTATCAATAAAATCCAAAAGCGCATCAACGATATCATCAAATTTTTTTTCATCTTTTAAGCGTTCATTAGTTAATCCATGAATAGCGATAACTTCATCAGGAATGACAACTCCTTGTGGATTTAAATAAACATGAAATCGGCGTCCTGTAAGATAACGGTTGATCATTTCTATACAACCGATTTCAATTATGCGATCACTTTCTTTATTTAATCCTGTTGTTTCAGTGTCAAAAATAATCTCACGCATTGCTTTAGCTCTCTTTAGAAGCATCTTTTAATAGACTTTTTATCACCTGTAAAACTTGTTGACGAGTATCTTCTAAATCTTTCCCCGTATTAATAACAAAGTCAGCGTATTTTCGTTTTTGTTTATCAGATACTTGTCTAGTATTGATAATTGAAAATTTTTCTTCGTTCATATTTGGGCGATTCATTGCACGTGCCTTTTGTATTTCTGGTGGAGAAGATACAACAACTATACTATCAACACGGTTTTCACTCTTTGTTTCAAAAAGAAGAGGAATATCAAGAACAACTAATTTTTTTTTTTGTCGACGTGCTATATTAATAAATTCCTTTTCTTTTTTTTGTACCAAAGGATGAATTATTTTTTCTAAAATCTTTAATTTTTCACTGTTATTGACTAAAATCTCAGAGAGTTTTATACGATTAACCACGCCGTTTTCAATAACACCAGGAAAAGTGCGTTCTATAAGAGACACCGTTGGTTCACTGTTATAAAGTTGGTGTACAGCTTCATCTGCACTGAAAACAGGAATACCTGCTTGTTTAAAAAAATCAGCCGCTGTTGATTTTCCCATTGCTATTGATCCAGTTAATCCTATAATTTTCATAATTTATCTTCACACATGTTTTCTAAAATCGCTTTCCTCAATTTCTTTGTTATCAATGGTTTCATTCCAAACTATCGTATCAGTAACAACTTAATGTAAGAGCATTCTAAATCCATCGACTATTTTTATTTACTTGTTGTAAAGGATGTTATTAATAGAGTATGAACAATACCTGTTACCAATATTATTGGATAAGTTTTATAAAAATCACAATTTTTTTTCATTTTCACAAATGCTTGGCATAGTCTATATACTTCCCAAAATACTAACCAAATCCTCTGCATGTTGTTTTACACTACTAAGTAAAAAATTTGTTCAATTTTATGTTTTTTAAGAGTTACAGAATAGCATTTGCAACCACTACCTGTACTAAAAACGAAAGCTGTTTCTCCAACCCATTTAGGAAGAAACCGTAAGTATCATAATTTGTGGTGTAAAGTCTTTTTCTTAAAACTATATTGTATTAACAACACTGGCAATTACAGCTATCTGATCTTTATTAAGTTATTAAATTGAAAGCATTCTACTTATATAGTAAAGTAATATTACTTTCATAATAGTTTCTTCTTTTTATAGATAACAAGGGAATCTTTGAATTTTCCAAAGATTATCTTTTTTCCAATATATTCACTTATCAAATAGTATTGCTTGAGCCAAAAACTTTGAGATTTTAGTGATTTTGAATGATAAATTAAATAATCAACAGTAAAAACACTTAGATACATTTCCTTTTTATAATTTATTACCAAATTAGGCATCAATAATTCCTAAATGGCGTAGTTTTGTTAATAAAGGTAGTAAAGGTAAACCAACAATAGTAAAAAAATCTCCTTCAATTTTTTCAAAAAGGCGGATTCCTTCTCCTTCAATCTGATAGATTCCTGTACTTCTTAAAACATCTATTCCTACAAGTGCTAAATAACTTTCAATAAATTTTAGTGAAAGAGAACGTACTGTCATGTAAGCACTAAAAACATCGGACCAAATTTCTTCACCATTTTGAACTAAAGCAATAGCACTATGAAGAGTATGTTTTTTTCCTGATAAAATAAGTAAACGTTGATGTGCTTCCTTATCGTTTTTTACTTTATGAAGAATTTTACCTTCAAAATCAAAGATTTGATCACAACCAATTACTAATGCATTGGGAAAACGATCAGAAACATTTTTCGCTTTCATATTTGCAAGAAAACAACTGAGTTTTTCAGGATTCTTTATTTTTGTTGTTTTTTCTATTTCTCTTTCGTCAAAAGAAGCTCCTTCAACAGAAAATTTTAAACCAGCTTTTTTTAATAGTTGGGCGCGATAAGGACTAAGAGATGCTAATATTAATGTTTTTTTTATCATTTTTTTCTTTTTTTCCTTCGCGAAATTGTGATAAAAGTCCAAGAACAGCTGCGGCTGTCTCTTCAATGGAACGCCTTGTAACATCAATAATAGGCCAACAAAAACGTTCACAAATACGTTTTGTATAAATAAGTTCTTCTGCTATACTAATACGATTAGTATAACTCTCTATAAAAAAATCATCTCCTAAATCTCTATTTTCACGAATATGTGAAATTCTTTCAGCTGAAGCAATAAAACCAACAATTAAAGAATTACTTGCTTCAAAAATGGTTTTGGGTAAATCAATTCCTTGAATAAGAGGAATATTAGCAGTTTTTATTCCACGATTTGCTAAATAAATACTTGTTGGTGTTTTAGAAGTCCTTGAAATACCTATAAGAATTACATCCGCATCTAATAAACTATTAGGAGATTGTCCATCATCATGCTCTATTGTAAAATCTAAAGCTTTAATACGACGAAAATAATCTGCATTAAGTTCATGTTGTGCACTCACACGTAAATTTTTAGGTGTTCCAATATAAGATTGAAAGACGTTAAAAATAGGATATAATATATCAACACAAGGAATAGATATTTTTGCGCAAGTCTCATCAATCAACTGTTTAATTTCTTTATTTATAATCGTGTAAAGAACAATCCCTGGTTCTTTTTTTATCTCATTAATAACTCGCTGCAACTGCATTTTACTGCGAATCATCGGATAAACATGTTCTATAGCTTGCCTTATCTTATACTGCGATGCTACAGCTCTTCCAGCAGAAATTAGTGTCTCTCCCGTTGCATCAGAAATCATATGCAAATGGAAAAATTTTTTTTCACCCACAGAAAATTTAATCCCTTGTTAATCAATGTGTATAAAAATTTATAAATTTTTTAAAATTAAAATTTAGAAAAATATTATTATTATTATGCACAAATTCAAAAAAAATAATAAATAAATCTACCCTGTGGGAAAAAACAAGGATAATACTCTTAAAAGTTTATTTATTATTGTTTTTTTTTATTTTTCCCTGTTAATCAATCTGAGGATAAATAATAATTCACACTAAACACAGGTTTTAATAAGAAGAATCCTTTTAAATTTCAAGTTTATTTATTAAATGATATAATTACCTAAAATAACTTATGAAAAAATATTTTTAAAAGACAAATCTGTTTTTTCCTTAATATTTATGATTGAGTAATGCTTGCAGTTTAAAAGAGTTGAGTATATAATGTCTTTGTCTATAGGAATATTCTTTTCCTTTTAAAATTCTAGAAACATTTCCCCCATTAATCAAAGAGCATATTTTATGCAAGAAATGAAACTACAAGAACTCAAAAGTAAAAACCCAGTTGAACTTGTTTCTTTTGCTGAAACATTAGAAGTTGAAAATGCTTCATTAATGCGCAAACAAGAATTAATGTTTGCTATTTTGAAAAAACTTACCTTACAAAAGGTAGAAATTATAGGTGAAGGTGTTGTTGAAGTTTTACAAGATGGATTTGGATTTCTTCGATCTGCTGATGCTAATTATCTTCCTGGACCAGATGATATTTATCTTTCACCAACACAGATACAAAATTTTTCATTAAAGACAGGAGACACCGTTGAAGGGCCAATACGAGGGCCAAAAGAAGGAGAGCGTTATTTTGCTCTTCTTAAAGTTAATACAATTAATTTTGAAAATCCTGAAAAAATTCGTTATAAAATTCATTTTGATAATCTTACTCCTCTTTATTCAAATGAGCGTTTCCAGATGGAAGTACAAAATCCTACAGATAAAGATATGTCATCGCGAGTAATTGATTTGATATCTCCTTTAGGAAAAGGACAAAGAGGTTTGATTGTTGCACCACCGCGAACAGGAAAAACAGTTTTATTGCAGAATATTGCTCATTCTATTACAACGAATCATCCTGAATGTTATCTTATTGTTTTATTAATAGACGAGCGTCCAGAAGAAGTTACTGATATGCAACGTTCTGTGAAAGGAGAAGTTGTTTCTTCTACTTTTGATGAACCAGCAATACGTCACGTACAAGTAGCCGAAATGGTTATTGAAAAAGCTAAGAGATTAGTTGAATATGGACGTGATGTCGTTATTCTTCTTGATTCAATCACACGTCTTGGACGTGCATATAACACTGTTGTTCCTTCATCAGGAAAGGTTTTAACAGGTGGTGTGGATGCGAATGCTTTACAACGTCCTAAGCGTTTTTTTGGTGCAGCTCGTAATATTGAAGAAGGAGGATCTTTAACTATTATAGCAACAGCTTTAATAGATACGGGAAGCCGTATGGATGAAGTTATTTTTGAAGAGTTTAAGGGAACTGGTAATTCAGAAATTGTTCTTGATCGTAAAGTTGCTGATAAGCGTACTTTTCCAGCTATGGATATTCTTAAATCAGGGACACGTAAAGAAGAACTTTTAGTAGCTCGTCAAGATTTACATAAGATTTTTGTTCTTCGTCGTATATTAGCACCTATGAGTGTAACAGATGCTATTGAATTTTTAATTGATAAATTAAAACAAACAAAAAATAATAGTGAATTTTTTGATTCAATGAATACATGATTTTTAAAAATTAGGATTAAACTTGTGGATACAATCTTTGCTGTCTCAAGTGGGTTGTTACCTTCAGGAGTTGCAATTGTTCGACTTTCTGGTCCTCATGTTAGGAATATTGTTAAGACACTTTGTGGTTGTTTGCCTAAAGCGCGATTGATGCATTATGGAGATCTTATTGCTCATGATGGAAGCTTTTTAGATTCTGCTCTAACAGTTTTTTTTCCTGCACCTCATAGTTTCACAGGAGAAGATTGTGCAGAATTTCATTTACATGGAAGCAAAGCAGTTGTTAATCGTTTTCTTGATGAATTAACTACTTTTAAAAACTGTCGTCTTGCAGAAGCGGGAGAATTTTCACGTCGAGCATTTATTGAAGGTAAATTAGATTTAATACAAGCAGAAAGTCTTGCTGATTTAATACAAGCAGAAACGGAAAGTCAAAGACGTTTAGCTATTATAGGGACAAATGGTACTTTAACGAAACTTTATCGTGATTGGCGCCAAAAACTCATAACAGCACGTGCTTTAATAGAAGCAGATCTCGACTTTTCTGATGAAAGTGATATTCCTAATTCCGTATCTGATAAGGTTTGGCAAGATATAGAGAAACTTCGTCATTCACTATATGAACATATTTCTGCAGGAGAGCGTGCAAGTGTTTTAAATGATGGAATCAGAATTGCTATAGTAGGTGCTCCAAATTGTGGAAAATCAAGTATTATCAATCGTCTTTCTGGAAGATCTATTGCTATTGTTTCGGAAGAAGAAGGAACAACACGTGATGCTTTAGAAGTTAGATTAATACTTGGTGGTCTGCCTGTTTTTTTTACCGATACTGCTGGTTTAAGAAAAACAGAAAATAAAATAGAATTATTGGGAATAGAAACTGCAAAAAAACACATTATAGAAGCTGATTTAGTTATTTTTGTTTATGATATGAATAATCCTCAAGAAGTTAATTTACCAAAGACTTCAGCTGAAATTTGGCATGTGGGTAATAAACTTGATCTTTGTGAAGGGGATAAAACACGCTGGCCAATACAATTTTCGACATTAAATGGTTTAAATTTTGATTATTTTATAAAAGAAATTGAATTATTTTGTCTACACCGTAGCACTGAAATTGGAAATGTTATTCCAGCAAGAAAAAGGCAACTTCAATTATTGAAGGAGGTTTTTGAAGAAATTAATGCATCATTGAATTCTTTTTCTCTTGATTTAAGTTTACGTGCAGAACACCTTCGTCGAGCGAGTCATGCGCTTGGACGAATTACAGGTGATATAGATATTGAAGATTTACTTGATACTATTTTTTCACGATTTTGTATCGGTAAATAATGATTCACGTGAAACATTTTAATTTGTCTGTAATTATTTGATAGACAGATTTATGATATAATATTATGTATTTTATAAATTACTCTTTTATGTTAAATTTAAAATTAATTCTCTATGGAATGAATTAAATGCAATCATATGATGTCATTGTTATAGGAGGTGGACACGCTGGTTGTGAAGCAGCTTCAGCTTCAGCACGTGTTGGAGCAAGGACAGCACTTGTTACATATCAAGTATCAACACTTGGAGCGATGTCATGTAATCCAGCTATTGGTGGACTTGGAAAAGGACATTTGGTTCGTGAAATAGATGCTTTGGATGGTTTGATGGGGCGAGCTGCAGATGCTGCTGGAATTCAGTTTAGACTTCTTAATAGACGAAAAGGACCAGCAGTGAGAGGTCCACGTACACAAGCTGATAGAGAATTGTATAAAAATAAAATTCAACAACTTTTACAGGAACAAGATAATTTAATTCTTATTGAAGATGAAGTTATTGATTTAATTGTTAAAGATGGCCATATATCAGGAGTTTTTTTAAAAAAACAAGGAAGAGTTTTTTCGAATGCAGTTGTTTTAACAACGGGTACATTTTTACGCGGATTTATCCATATTGGTAATAAAACATGGCCTGCTGGTCGCATGGGTGAAAAATCAAGCATACAACTTGCTGAACATCTGGAAAGTTATGGTGTGAATCTTAGACGATTAAAAACAGGAACACCTGCTCGCCTTAGCAAAAAAACAATTTCTTGGAATAAACTTCCTAAACAACAGGCTGATGAAGAACCTACTCCGTTTTCTTTACTAACAGAAAAAATTGAGCAACCTCAAATTGAATGTGCAATAACACGAACGAATGAAAAAACGCATCAAATTATTCGTGAAAATATTCATAAATCAGCGTTGTATTCAGGAGCTATTGAAGGACTAGGACCACGATATTGTCCTTCAATTGAAGATAAAATTATCAAATTTGGTGATCGTGATGGACATCAAATTTTTCTAGAGCCAGAAGGATTAAATAATGATACGATTTATCCAAATGGTATTTCCACATCTCTTCCTGAAGAAATACAACTCTCTTTTTTGAGGACGATTGAAGGACTGGAAAATGTCGAAATTTTACAACCTGGCTATGCAATTGAATATGACTTTGTTGATCCTAGACAACTTTCCAAAACTTTAGAATTACGATCTTTGCCAGGTTTATTTTTAGCAGGACAGATTAATGGTACAACAGGCTATGAAGAAGCGGCTGCTCAAGGTCTTTTAGCTGGGTTAAATGCTGCTCGTCAAGTTGGTGGTTTGGAAGAAATTATTTTAAGTCGTTCTATAGCTTATATAGGTGTCATGATAGATGATTTAGTTTCACGAGGTATTTGTGAACCTTATCGAATGTTTACATCACGGGCTGAATTCCGCTTATCACTTCGAGCTGATAATGCGGATACTCGTTTAACACCTTTAGCCCAAAAATGGGGAATTGTTAGCCAGACTCGTTGGATTTGTTATCAACAAAAACAACAGCTTCTTGATCAAGCACGTTTAATGTGTCAAAAACTTTTTTTAACACCTAACGAAGCATCTATTCATGGTTTGCAAATAAATCATGATGGAATTAGACGTTCTGCTTATGATCTTTTAGCACGTCCTCATATGAGTGTAGCACGTCTTGCACATTTTTGGCCACAATTACGTTCAATTGATGCTAAAACAGTTGAAGCTTTGGAAATTGAAGCTCAGTATGCGGTCTATTTAGAAAGACAAACACAAGATATTATAGCTCTTCAACGAGATGAGCGTTTAGAAATACCTTCTTCTCTTAATTTTCAAGAAATTTCGGGTCTTTCGAATGAGTTAAAAACAAAAATTCAACAAATATCACCGCGGTCAATTGCTGATGCACAGAAAATCGATGGAATGACACCAGCAGCATTATCACTAATTCTTACATATATTCAACGCCAACGACGTGAAAAAGCAAAATTAGCTTAATGGTTATTTCTACTGAACAAAGATATCAAGATACTTTAAAAATAATACCCTCCGTTTCACGTGAAACGATAAAACATTTAATAGAATTTGAATCTCTGGTAATTCAATGGAATATACATATTAATTTGGTCTCTGCTACAACAATACCAGTTTTATGGAAACGTCATATTTTAGATTCTGCACAAATTTATCCTTTAAAAAGTCAATTTTTACATTGGTGTGATTTTGGATCAGGAGGAGGTTTTCCTGCTATTGTTATTGCTATTTTTCTCAAAGAGAAAAAAGGTGGACATATTGATTTAATCGAAAGTAATGGAAAAAAAGCAGCTTTCTTACGAAATGTTATTGCACAACTTAACCTTCCAGCAACAGTTCATCATTGTAGAATCGAAGATGTATACAAAAAAATAAAAACACCGGATATCTTAACAGCAAGAGGTTTAGCTTCATTAGACACTCTTTTACACTTTATGTCACCTTGGTTAACGCAAAAAACAATTGCTCTTTTGCAAAAAGGTAGGGATTATGTTAAAGAAATAAAAAATGCTACTGCCAATTGGCACTTTGATCTGCTAAAACATGAAAGTAAAATTGATGAAAATTCTGTTATCTTAGAAATTTCTCATGTTCGATCATGTAAAAAGGGTAAAGCAAAATGAGCGAAACACGAATTATCGCTATTGCAAACCAAAAAGGCGGGGTAGGTAAAACAACAACAACAATTAATCTTGCAACAGCTTTGGCTGCTGTTGGTAAAAACATTCTTATTATGGATATTGATCCGCAAGGAAATGCAAGTACAGGATTGGGAATCGATCGTAATAGTCGTCCTTTATCATCTTATGATGTTTTAGTTTCTGGAATTTCAGTTGCAGATGCTGCTTTGAAAACAGCTGTACCTAATCTGCATATTGTTCCGTCTACACTTGATTTATTAGGCATTGAAATGGAAATTGCTTCTTCACAAGATCGTATTCAACGATTGCGTAAGGCTCTTTGTCATGATTCCAAAATAACCACAAAGTTTAATTATATTTTAATTGATTGTCCTCCTTCTCTTAATCTTTTGACATTAAATGCTATGGGAGCCGCAAATTCTGTTCTAGTGCCAATGCAATGTGAATTTTTAGCTCTTGAAGGCTTAAGCCAATTACTTGAAACTGTGAGACAAGTACGGTCTGTTTTAAATACATCTTTAGAAATTCAGGGTATTGTTTTAACAATGTATGATGGGCGAAATAATCTTTCAAATCAAGTTGTTGAAGATGTTCGCTCTTTTATGGGAGAAAAAGTTTATCGTACCGTTATTCCACGTAATGTACGTGTATCTGAAGCTCCTTCTTTTGGTAAACCAGTACTACTTTATGATCTCAAATGTGCTGGCAGCCAAGCCTATTTGCGGTTAGCATCAGAAGTTATTCAACGTGAAAAACAAGGGCAAGCTGCAGCTTAGAAAGTGTAAAAAATAATTGTAAAAAATTAAAGAGAAAAATTATGAGTGATGATCAATCAAAAAAAAGACTAGGACGTGGGTTAGCAGCATTGATTGGGGATATCAACTTAAACGGCAATCCTGCATATTCAGCAAGTTTTGACAAATTCACGTCGAAACCAAGTGTTGCTCCTATCGCTTCTGAAAGGTTTATTCCTATTGAATTTATTTCTCGTAATCCAAATAATCCAAGACGCCAGTTTACTGATTCGGAACTTGATGATTTAGTACAATCAATTCGCCAACATGGTATTGTCCAACCAATTATCGTTAGACCTTCACGTACTCACCCTAATCAATTTCAATTAATTGCTGGTGAACGAAGATGGCGGGCTGCACAACAGGCCAATTTAAATCAATTACCGGTTATTATTCGCGATGTAGATGACAAAACTGCTTTGGAATTAGCAATTATCGAAAATGTTCAACGGACTGATCTTAATCCTATCGAAGAAGGAATGGGATATGAACTTTTATTAAATGAACATGGATATACTCAGGCGGATTTAGCAGAAATTATTGGAAAAAGTCGTAGTCATGTTACAAATACTCTCCGCTTGTTAAAGTTACCGCAAAAAGTGCAACAATTTTTGATAAGTGGTCAAATTTCGGCTGGTCATGCACGTTGCCTTATTACTGTTGAAAATCCACAAGAATTAGCTGAAAAAATTATTCGTGAAGGACTCTCTGTACGTCAAACAGAAATACTTGCACAAGAATATGGAAATTCTAAGATAAAAAAACAAATTCCAGTAAGAAAAGATATAGAAACACAATCCTTAGAAAAATTGCTTACCGATGTGATCGGAATGAAAGTCATCATTCGACATGGTAAAAAAGGTGGTGATTTAAAGATTCATTATTCTTCATTAGAGCAATTAGATGATATTTGTCGACGTTTGCAAAGCTAATCTAAAGATGTAAATCCAATTAGATGTATTTAAAACTGAATTTCAGATTGTTCTGTTTTAAGTAAGGGAGGATAATTATCATAAATATAGCTAAAAATGATCTTTTCTTTTACGGATTTCAGCAAAAACTTCTTCATCTGTTGCGTTTTCCATTGCAAGATTTTTTCGTAAAATAGAAGCATCCCAACGAAGAAATGGATTTGTTTCTTTTTCTTGTCCTAAAGTTGTTGGTAAGGTCATAGCATTTTGTGCACGTAAAGAAAAAACCTCTTCTACTCTTTGATGGAGCTTTCTATTTTGGGGGTCAATAGTCAATGCGAAAAGAGCATTTGTTTGGGTGTATTCATGTCCGCAATAAAGGGTTGTTTCGTCAGGAAGTTGACGGAGTTTTTTTAAGGATGTTAACATTTGTAAAGGTGTTCCTTCAAAAAGACGCCCACAACCGAGCGAAAAAAGTGTATCTCCAGCAAAGAGTAAATTAGCTTGAGGAAAATAATAGGATAATGCTCCTAATGTATGGCCAGGTGTTGAAAGAGCCGTAAGAGTGTATGTCCCAAAACAAAAATTTTCATCAGGTTGTAGTGCATAATCAAGAGGGGTGATTTTTTTTCTTTCTGCTTCTGGTCCAATAATCACAGCATTATAAGCTTGTTTTAATTCTGCCAGTGCTTCTATGTGATCATGATGATGATGAGTGACAAAAATAAATTGAAGTGTCCAATTACGCTGCTTTAACATGTCGTGAATTGCGTTGCCTTCAGGCGCATCAATCGCAGCTGTATAACCGCTTTTTTCATCATGAATGAGAATACCGAAATTATCTTCTCGACAGATAAATTGTTCAATTAACATCTATCTTCTCTACAGTATATGTTAAGCTTATGAAGCAATTCATTGTGATGAATTCGTGATGTAAAAATAAGATTGTTAATCTTCTTTTGTTAAATTTTTTGAATGTTTTATGATAAGAGGCATTTGTGTAAGCATAAACAGAAATGTTATAGGCATAACACCAAATACTTTAAAATTGGTCCAAAAATTATCACTAAAATTGCGCCAAATGATTTCATTTAAAACAGCAAGAAAAATAAAAAAATATGCCCAACGATAGGTAAGTTTATTCCATCCACAATCATCAATTTTCAGACCGGAATCAAAAACATAACGCAAAAGTGGTTTTTTAAAAAATAAGCCACCAAACAAAATAAAAGAGAATAAGCTATTAATGATCGTAGGCTTCATCTTAATAAAAGTATCATCGTGAAGCCAAAGAGTTAGAAAACCAAAAACAAGAATGAATATTCCTGAAATAAGTGGAATTACAGGAATTACACGCGCAAGAAACCACGATAAGCTTAAGGCAAAAGTGATTGCTATCATAAAAAGAGCTGTTGCGGGAAAAATCGGTTTATCAAAGTTTTTAAAAAGCTCGATATTATTTATCAACCACTCACCTTTATAGTTCGCAAGGAAAAAAACAACTAGTGGTCCCATTTCTAAAATGAATTTAAGAATTGGCAAAGAGGCTTTTTTTTGAGTGTTATCATTTTTTTTAAAATTAGAGTCATTAGATGAATTCGGTTTAAAAAGAGAAGTTTTCATACATATTTTCCTATAATAGCCTTTGCAAAGTCAGAGGCAGAAAAAGGCTCAAGATCCTCCACATTTTCGCCTATACCAATAAAATGAACAGGTAGTTTATATTTAGATGCAATGGCAACAAGAATTCCCCCACGGGCAGTACCATCAAGTTTTGTCATAACTAAACCATTCACACCAGCAATATCACGAAAAACATTTACTTGGTTGAGTGCATTTTGCCCAGTGGTTGCGTCAAGTGTTTGAAGAACTGTATGAGGTGCTTGAGGATTATGTTTACCTAAAACACGAATAACTTTTGCCAGTTCATCCATTAATTCAATTTTATTCTGCAAACGTCCTGCTGTGTCAATAATTAAAACATCACTATTTTCTTTTTTAGCTTTTTCATAAGCATCAAAGGCTAAGCTTGCAGCATCTGCACCAAGTTTGGCTGAAATAACAGGAGCTTTTGTGCGTTCACCCCAAATATGTAATTGTTCAATAGCTGCAGCGCGAAATGTGTCTCCAGCAACAAGCATAACTTTTAGGCCTCCTGCAGTTAGTTTAGCAGCTAATTTTCCTATGGTTGTGGTTTTTCCAGTTCCATTTACGCCGACTAGTAAAATCACATGGGGTTTATGATTAAGATCGATTTCTAATGGAAATGCAACTGGTTCGAGTACTTTTTTGATTTCGTCAGTTACAATAGTATAAATATCTTTTGGAGAAAAATTTTTTTCATAACGACTAGTAGCTAAGATATCAATAATACGTGTGGTTGTTTCTATACCAAGGTCTGCTTGAATGAGGATATCTTCTAATTCTTGTAGTGTGTTTTCATCGAGTTTTTTCTTGACAAAAAGTGTACCAATTGAATCACTTAATTGCTGTGAAGAGAGAGATAATCCTTTTTTTAGGCGTTCAAACCACGCTACTTTTTTTTGTTCAACAGTTGAGATGGATAAAGACGCTTCAATTTTTTTTTCTATAATCGTATCAGAAACAATCACTTTACGAGGAGATTCCTCAGAAGGAAATTTTTTTTTGCTAGGTTTAGTGAGTGTGGTCTCTTCTATTTTCTTTTTCTCTTGTTTTTCTTTTTTTACATCTATGGAAGAAGCTTTGCTTTTTATGTTTTTATTTTTATATTCATTTTGTTTTTCCTCATCGATTTTATGAGGGGTAAGAATCTGCTCTTTTTCAATTGTTTTTTCTTTAGATGTATTAAAGGAGAATATTTTTTTTATAAAAGATTTTGTCATGAAGACTTTCCCGCTTTTAGGCTGCATTCGATTCAGGAAGTACGGCAATTAATTTATTTCCATCGTGATCAATAATGAGAGCTTTAACAATTGTTCCAGGTTTAGCACCTTTTATTTGTGTAAGTGTATAATCCTCTGTTCGTCCAATTTCGTCTTTTTCAACAAGAATTGTTTGTTGACTATTTTTTAGATGAATAAGATGTTTTTTGTATGCTTTTTCTCCCTCTTTACGTAATTTTTCTGCGCGAATTTTGATTGTTTCATGGTTAATTTGTGGCATACGCGCAGCTGGTGTTCCCTCCCTTGGGCTGAAAGGGAATACATGGAGATGCGTCAAACTACATTCATTAATTAAATTTAGGCTATTTTGAAACATTTCTTCTGTTTCAGTAGGGAAACCAGCAATTAGATCAGCACCATAAACTATTGTGGGACGTTTAGTACGTAAGTCTTGGCAAAACTGGATAGCATTTTCACGCAAATGTCGTCGTTTCATTCTCTTTAAAATCATATTATCGCCTGCTTGTAAGGATAAATGCAAATGTGGCATTATTCTTTTTTCATAAGCTAAAAGATTAATCAACTCTGGATCGACTTCAATGGAATCAATGGATGAAAGACGCAATCTTGGTAAATCGGGAACATGGTGTAAAATAGTTGAGACTAGTTTTCCTAAAGTAATTTTTCCAGGTAAATCAGGGCCATAACTTGTTAGATCAACTCCTGTTAAAATAATTTCTTGAATACCATTGTCTACGAGCTTTTTAATTTGTTCAATAATGACTCCCATGGGGACAGAACGTGATGGTCCGCGGCCATAAGGGATTACGCAAAATGTACAACGATGATCACATCCATTTTGCACTTGGACAAAGGCACGTGTACGTCCTTCTAATGCATTAATCATATGTGGAGCAATTTTATGGACTTCCATAATATTATTGACGCGGAGTTTCTCATCATGATTAATACCAAAATCAGGAAGTTGACGGTAGGAATCAGCGTGGAGTTTTTCTTCATTGCCTAAAATCAGATCGACTTCTTTCATAAGAGCAAAATTTTTTGCTTCTGTTTGTGCTGCACATCCCGTAACAATAATGCGGGCATGAGGGTTTTTACGTCTCGCTTTTCGAATTGCTTGTTTCGCTTGTCTTACAGCTTCAGCGGTGACTGCGCAAGTATTGAAAATAATGGTGCCATCTTTAAGTTTATCAAGACCAGCGGAAGTACTTTCTTTGCGTATGATCTCCGATTCATAACTATTGAGTCGACAACCAAAAGTCATAATTTCTATTGTCATTAAAAAGAATCCTTTTTGTAGTCTCCCGTTAAAGGGTTTAAAAGACCGCTAAATTCATGTTCTACTGGGCCTGTCATAATGATATGATTATTTTCTTGATAAAAAATAGAAAGATTTCCTCCCAATGAATTAATATCAATACAGCGTTCTGTTAATCCGCGGCGATAGGCCGCTACTGCACTAGCGCAGGCTGCACTGCCACATGCTTTTGTTAAGCCTACTCCACGTTCCCATGTTCGTAAAATTAAACTGTTTCGTGATGTTACAAAGGCAATAGAAATATTACACCGTTCTGGGAAAAGTGGATGATGTTCGAGTTTGGGTCCGTATTTTTCTAAAGGAATATGCTGAATGTTGTTTTCAACGAAAAAAATAGCATGAAGATTTCCAATAGAAATAAGAGAAGCATCTTTTAAAGGTCCAGCTGTTATTTCTACGTGATTTGTATCAGCTATTTCATGAGCAATAGGCATGCTTTTTGCATCAAAATTTGGGCACCCCATGTTAACAGAGATCAGACCATTGGTTTGACGTTTTCCTTCAACAATACCAGCAGGTGTTTCTAATTGAAAACTTTCACCAAGATTATGATTCGTAAGCCATTCGATAACGCAACGCGTACCATTACCACAAGCTTTTGCTTTTGAACCATCGGCATTCCAGATTTCAATGCGAAAATTAGTTTTACTTTTGGTTGACGGGTGAATCGTCATGATTTGATCAAAGTGAGTTTGTGGATTTTTAGCTAAAGTGAGAATTGCTTGCAGTGTAATATTATGTGTGCTTCCACGCATATCAGCAACAATAATTTTGTTTCCAAGACCGTTCATTTTGCTGAATGGTGTTTCCATAATATTTCTCTATTTTTTATGCAAGAGTAAGTCTAGTAGAAAATATAATGACTGAAAATTTTCAAAATTACCAGCATTGACAGAAATAAAATGAGTAGGAGTGAATATGTTATTAAAGATGAACAATTTTCGTTGTGATCACATATTTTTTATTAGGTTTTTCTAATTTATTAATTTATCTTTGTAAAATGGCATATTTATATAAAATATGCTCACTTAATTTTTTTGAGTGAGTTGGTTGTTGTCATGAGAAAGAGTAAAAATATGACATTTTCAAAAATTTCATTTTTCGTTGCATTGTCGATTATAGCGATCTTAAGTGGTTGTTCAACGTCAAGGTTCGGTAAAAGTGATAGAAATAATGTAGCGGAAGTTTTTTATCCTGTTCAGCAATTATTAGAACCTGAAACATCTGATACATTAACATCTGATACATTAAAGTCTGAAGTGCTAACTTCCTCAGGTTATGAAAAGGAATATACTCAAACTGATGCACAGTTAACTCGCTTTGAAGTACCAGACAATGCGGTTGATTTGTTGCCTGCAAATATTGGCGGTGTATGGAATCTCTCTATTGGTGGTAAGTCTTGCCGAATAGCAACCCCACAAACAAAGTTTGGTTTAGGGTATCGTGCTGGTCCTTTAAATTGTCCAAGAATATTTGCTAAAGTTAATTCATGGGCTGTTAAGGGAAAAAAATTATATTTTTATGATCGATCTGGAAGTGTTGCTGCAGTTCTTTATTCCTTTGGGAGAGATTCTTTGGAAGGACATACGTTCGATAATCAACCCGTTGTTTTAGATCGTTAAATTCTTTATAAAAAGGGAAGTATATGTACACAAATTTGTATCATTTAATCACAGAATGATGCAAAAGGAAATGTTTATGTCTATGAAATTTGTATTTGTTCAGAATGATTTGAAAAAAGGATGTTTGGATGGTTTTAGTTTCAGAGCTTTATGAAGAGCTTGTTTCCAAAGGAGAAATTAGTTTTGATGCAGCTCAACGGAATTTAACAAAACATTTTGATTATTTATTACAAGAAATTTCAGCACAAAAGATTTCTCGACCTTGGATGTTCTGGCATTTTTTCAAAAAACAAACGCATTCTCATGGCTCAAAACAATGTGGTACTGATGATTTTGTTCCGGGATTGTACATTTATGGTGAGGTTGGGCGAGGTAAAACCATGCTCATGGATTTGTTTTTCTCTTGTTTGCCAGAAGGGAATAAAAAACGCGCTCATTTTAATGATTTTATGGCTGATGTACATGAACGTATTAATGCACATCGGCAAGCGCTTAAACATGCAAAATCCGGGCAAAATGATCCTATTTTAGTGGTTGCAGAAAATCTTGCACGAGAAGCACGTGTTTTTTGTTTTGATGAATTCACAGTAACAGATATTGCGGATGCGATGGTTCTAGGTCGTCTAGTTACCGCTTTATTCAAGCAAAGAGTTATTTTTGTTGCTACGTCAAATGTCGCTCCTGATAATCTTTATTACAATGGTTTGAATCGAGAGCTTTTTATACCTTTCATTCAAATTTTGAAAAAACATGTTCGTGTTATTAATCTTAATGCAAGGACGGACTATCGTCTTGAAAAATCAAATCCACAACATGTGTATATAACCCCATTGGGGAAAGCAGCAGATGAAAATATGGATCAAGCATGGACATTAGTTTTACAAGGTCAAAAAGAAATGTCTGATGATCTATCTGTAAAAGGACGTTCTATTCATATTCCACGTTTTGGTGCAGGATGTGCACGCTTTGATTATCAAGATCTTTGCGCAAAGCCTTTAGCGGCAGTAGATTATTTAGCGTTAGGAGAGCATTACCATACGATTTTTATTGATCATGTTCCTGTTATGGATGATGCACATCGCAATGAAACTAAACGATTTATCTTGCTCATTGATGTTCTTTATGAACGCCACATAAGACTCTTTATGTCGGCGGAAGCAGAACTTGAGCAGTTATACAAAGGGCAGGCACAAACAACAGAAACATTTGAGTTTCAAAGAACGCAATCACGTCTTTTTGAAATGCAAAGCCAGAGTTATCTCAATATTTGGGCAGAACAATTTTTAAAGGAATAAATGAATCTTTACTTTACCTTTACGTAAACTGCTAAAGTAATAACCCATTGAATTTAAAAATGTTGTAATAATTCTGTTGTATTTTTTTTTAATTCATTTTATCGATATGATTGTAATCAGTCACTAACTTTAATATTCAGGAATGGATTTCTAGCAGTTAAAAGGGAGTTTGATGAATTTTGATCATCTTATTTCTAAGTTTATTCTTAAGTGGTCTTATTAAAAAAGGATTAGATTTAAGGGAAAATATTTAATCTGTTAGCGCAGGGGATTTTGCGTTTAATAAAAGGAAATAAAATGGCACGAAAGAAAATAGCTTTAGTCGGCTCAGGTATGATCGGTGGTACTTTAGCGCATTTAATAGGACTCAAGGAACTTGGAGACGTTGTTTTATTTGATGTCGCAGAAGGAATGCCGCAGGGTAAATCTTTGGATATTGCGGAATCATCACCAATTGAAAATTTTGATGTAAATTTAACAGGGACCAGTACTTATGAAGCTATTGCAGATGCTGATGTTGTTATTGTAACGGCAGGTGTTGCGCGTAAACCTGGTATGAGTCGTGATGATCTTTTGGCTACTAATTTAAAGGTTATGGAGCAAGTTGGTACCGGAATTAAGAAATATGCGCCTTCAGCATTTGTGATCTGTGTTACCAATCCTCTTGATGTAATGGTGTGGGCATTACAGAAGTTTTCTGGTCTTCCAACACAAAAAGTTATTGGTATGGCTGGTATTCTTGATTCAGCACGTTTTCGTTATTTTTTATCTGAAGAATTTAAAGTTTCTGTTAAAGATGTGACAGCATTTGTTTTGGGAGGTCATGGTGATTCGATGGTACCTCTGATTCGTTATTCCACTGTTGCTGGTATTCCTTTACCCGATCTTGTGAGGATGGGCTGGACAACACAGGAAAAGCTTGAGCAAATTATTCAGCGTACAAGGGATGGAGGGGCAGAAGTCGTGAATTTGCTAAAAACAGGTTCTGCTTTTTATGCACCGGCTTCTTCTGCTGTTGTGATGGCTGAGGCTTATTTAAAAGATACTAAGCGTGTTGTTCCGGTTGCTGCTTACCTTTCAGGTGAATATGGAGTTAGGGATATGTATGTTGGTGTTCCTGTTGTTATTGGTGCTGGTGGTGTTGAACGAGTTATTGAAATTGATTTTAATGACAATGAAAAAGCTGCTTTTGAAAAATCAGTGAATGCAGTGCACGAGCTTTGTAAAACATGTACTGCTATCGCACCTAATCTCGGATGACTCAAAAGAATTTTGCTAGGTAAGGTGTCTTAAGTGTTTTTAGGATCAATTTAGTTTTTCATAGAAGAAAAGGACAAATAAATGAATATCCATGAATATCAGGCCAAACGTCTGCTTCATGAATATGGTGCACCAATAGCGAATGGTGTTGCTATTTATTCTATAGAACAGGCTGAAAAATGGGTGAAAAAATTACCAGGACCACTTTATGTGGTTAAAAGTCAAATTCATGCTGGAGGTCGTGGGAAGGGGAAATTTAAAGAACTTGGTCCTGATTCGAAAGGTGGTGTTCGGCTTGTAAAATCAATTGAAGAAGTTATTACTAATGTAAAAGAAATGCTTGGTAAAACTTTGATAACTAAGCAAACAGGTCCAGAAGGTAAACAGGTTAATCGTCTTTATATTGAAGATGGAGCCAATATTGAACGGGAGCTATATCTTTCACTTTTAGTTGATCGTACAATTGGTCAAGTTTCTTTCGTTGTATCGACAGAGGGGGGAATGGACATTGAAACGGTTGCTGAAGAGACACCGGAAAAAATATTCACTCTTCCCATTGATCCTACAAAAGGTGTTACTTCTACTGATTGCACGAAACTTTGTGACTCATTAAAATTATGCGATAGTGCACGTGAAGATGGCGAAAAGCTGTTTCCAATACTCTATAAGGCTTTTTATGAAAAAGATATGAGCCTTCTTGAAATCAATCCGCTTATTGTAATGGATAATGGCCGTTTACGTGTTCTTGATGCGAAAGTTTCTTTCGATAATAATGCTTTATTTCGTCATCCAGATATTTTGGAGTTACGCGATATTTCAGAAGAAGATCCAAAGGAAATTGAAGCATCAAAGCATGATCTTGCTTATGTTGCTCTTGATGGGACGATTGGTTGTATGGTGAATGGTGCTGGTCTTGCTATGGCAACAATGGATATCATCAAACTCTATGGGGCTGAACCAGCAAATTTTCTTGATGTTGGTGGTGGTGCTTCGAAAGAGAAAGTAACTGCTGCTTTTAAAATTATTACCGCTGATCCGAATGTAAAAGGCATTTTGGTCAATATTTTTGGTGGGATTATGCGTTGCGATGTTATCGCTGAAGGTGTGATTGCTGCTGTTAAGGAAGTTGGTTTAAAAGTTCCTTTAGTTGTTCGCCTTGAAGGAACTAATGTTGAACAAGGTAAAGCAATTATCAGTGAAAGTGGTTTGAATGTTATTTCTGCTGATGACTTAGATGATGCTGCTCAAAAAATTGTTGCAGCAGTGAAGGGAGCTTAAGCCATGTCAATTCTTATTAATAAGGATACAAAAGTTCTTGTTCAAGGACTTACGGGGAAAACGGGGACATTTCATACAGAGCAAGCGCTTGCTTACCATGGTACACAAATGGTTGGTGGCATTAATCCCAAAAAAGGGGGAGAGATATGGAAGGGGTTAAAAGGTGAAACTCTTCCTATTTTTGCTAGTGTTGTGGAAGGTAAGGAAAAAACTGGAGCTGATGCTTCTGTTATTTATGTTCCTCCTGTGGGGGCTGCTGATGCTATTATAGAAGCTATTGAAGCTGAAATTGGTTTAATTGTCTGTATTACAGAGGGTATACCGGTTATGGATATGGTTAAGGTTAAAGCTAAATTAGAGCAATCAAAATCACGTCTAATTGGTCCTAATTGTCCAGGTATTCTCACTCCTGATGAATGTAAAATTGGTATTATGCCAGGTTCTATTTTCAGAAAAGGTTCTGTTGGAGTTGTGTCGAGGTCAGGAACTCTAACGTATGAAGCGGTTTTTCAAACGAGTCATGAAGGACTTGGGCAAACGACAGCTATTGGTATTGGGGGGGATCCTGTTAAGGGAACTGAATTTATTGATGTGTTAGAAATGTTTTTGGCTGATGATGAAACCCAATCTATTGTTATGATTGGTGAAATTGGTGGTTCTGCTGAAGAAGAAGCGGCACAGTTTTTAAAGGATGAAGCAAAAAAAGGCCGTAAAAAACCAATGGTTGGTTTTATTGCTGGTCGTACAGCTCCTCCGGGACGAACAATGGGACATGCTGGTGCAGTGATTTCTGGTGGTAAAGGTGGTGCAGAAGATAAAATTGCGGCAATGGAAGCAGCAGAAATTCGAGTTTCTCCTTCACCATCACAAATAGGCAAGACTTTAGTTGCAGTGTTGAAAGGTTAAAGGAAAATTTTATCTGAATGGGTAATATCCATTGAGATAATATAGATTAAAAATAAAAACTTTTTTATAATTTTCCGGTTCTTATTTTAAAAAGGAAAGCCGGTATATTAAGGAGACGGAACAGTTGTTCCGGAAATATATATGGCAAGGCAGGATGAGAAGAATGATCTTTTTACACAAACATCGTTTTTATATGGTGGAAATGCGGATTATATAGATCAACTTTATGCTGAATATAAAAAAAATCCTACCAATGTTGATCGACAATGGCGTGATTTTTTTGAATCTTTTCAAGATAGTAAAGAAGATGTGTTCAAAAATGCTGAAGGAGCAACATGGCAACGGAATCATTGGCCATTAAAAGAAAGTGGGGAGCTGGTTTCTGCTTTAGATAACGATTGGTCTGCGCTTGAGAAACATTTTGGGGATAAATTAAAAGAGAAGGCAGCTGTTAATGCTGTACAAAATGGAAAGACGTCTTGCAAAGAAGATATTATTCAAGCAACACGTGATTCTGTTCATGCACTTATGATGGTTCGTGCTTTCCGAACTCGAGGACATCTTCATGCGCAGCTTGATCCGCTTCAACTAGCTGAAAATTCAAAAGACTGTAAAGAATTATCTCCAGAAGCTTATGGTTTTAGTCCTGCTGATTACGAACGTTCGATCTTTATTGATAATGTTTTGGGATTAGAGTACGCAACCATCCCGCAGATGCTTGAAGTTCTTAATCGTACATATTGTTCGACGATTGGTGTAGAATATATGCATATTTCAGATCCTGCTCAAAAAGCATGGATTCAGGAGCGTATTGAGGGACCAGATAAACAGATTGCTTTTACACAAAAGGGTAAAAAAGCTATCCTCAACAAGCTTATAGAAGCGGAAGGCTTTGAACAATTTTTGGATACAAAATATAAAGGAACAAAACGTTTTGGCCTTGATGGGAGTGAAGCACTTATCCCAGCTCTTGAACAGATTATTAAATGTAGTGGTGCTTTGGGGGTACAAGAAATAGTTTTTGGGATGGCTCACCGTGGTCGTTTAAATGTTCTTGCTCAAGTTCTTGAAAAGCCGCATCGGGCTATTTTTCATGAGTTTAAGGGTGGTTCTTATAAACCTGATGATGTGGAAGGATCAGGTGATGTAAAATATCATTTGGGGACTTCTGCTGATCGTGAATTTGATGGTAAAAAAGTTCATTTGTCGCTTTTGCCTAATCCATCTCATCTTGAGATTGTTGATCCAGTTGTGATTGGAAAAACACGCGCTAAGCAAGATCAACTTGTTGGTTCTGAGCGTACGGAAGTTATACCGTTAAGTGAACGTTCAAAAGTTTTGCCGCTTCTTATTCATGGTGATGCAGCTTTTTCAGGACAAGGCGTTATTCAAGAAATGTTTGGTCTTTCAGATCTAAGAGGTTACCGTGTTGCTGGCTCAATTCATGTGATTATCAATAATCAAATCGGATTTACAACTGATCCACGCTTTTCACGCTCGTCACCTTATCCATCAGATGTCGCGAAAATGATCGATGCACCAATTTTTCATGTGAATGGAGACGATCCTGAAGCTGTTGTGTTTGTAGCAAAAGTAGCAACAGAATTTCGTCAAATCTTCCATAAACCGGTGGTTATTGATATGTTCTGTTATCGTCGTTACGGACACAATGAAGGCGATGAACCTTCTTTTACACAGCCGCTTATGTATAAAGCGATTCGTAATCATAAAACAACAGTTCAACTTTATAGTAGTCAGCTAATAGCTGAAGGAGTCAGTGATTCTCAAGAAATTGAACAAAAGAAAAAAATGTGGCGTGATAAGCTTGAAAGCGAATTTGAAGCCAGTGCTTCTTATAAACCTAATAAGGCTGATTGGCTTGATGGGAGCTGGACAGGTTTTAAAGCTGCCAGTAATAGTGATGAACAGCGCTGTGGAACGACAGGTGTTGAATTAAAAACTTTAAAGGAGATTGGACGAAAACTTGTCGAGGTTCCATCAGGTTTTCATATACATAAAACGATTCAACGTTTTTTAAATAACCGTGTTCAAATGTTTGAAACTGGTGAGGGTTTTGATTGGGCAACAGCTGAAGCTTTAGCTTTTGGTTCTTTGTGTTTAGAAGGGTCACCTGTTCGCCTTTCTGGTGAAGATGTTGAACGTGGAACTTTTTCGCAACGTCATGCGGTTCTTTATGATCAAGAAAATGAAGACCGTTATATTCCTTTAAATAATTTACAACAAGGGCAAGCTATTTTTGAAGTTGTAAATTCCATGCTTTCCGAAGAAGCTGTTCTTGGTTTCGAATATGGATATTCACTTGCTGAGCCACGTGGTTTAACACTTTGGGAAGCGCAATTTGGTGATTTTTCTAATGGTGCACAGGTTATTTTCGATCAATTTATTTCATCTGCTGAGCGTAAATGGCTTCGTATGTCTGGTCTTGTGTGTTTATTACCTCATGGTTTTGAAGGACAAGGGCCAGAGCATTCTTCAGCACGTTTAGAACGTTTTCTGCAACTTTGTGCAGAGGATAATATGCAGGTTGCAAATTGTACGACTCCTGCGAATTATTTTCATATTTTGCGTCGCCAAATCAGACGTGATTTTCGTAAACCATTGATTTTAATGACACCAAAATCACTTTTGCGTCATAAACGAGCGGTTTCTTTTTTAAGTGAAATGGGGCCCGAAACAAATTTTCATCGTTTGTTATTTGATGATGCAGAATGCCTTAAGAGTTCTGTGATTAAATTACAAAAAGACAATAAGATTCGCCGTGTTGTTCTTTGTACAGGTAAAGTTTATTATGATCTTTATGAAGAACGTGAAAAGAGGGGAATTGATAATGTTTATTTATTACGTGTTGAACAGCTTTATCCTTTTCCAGCAAAAGCTCTGGTGAATGTGTTGTCGCGCTTTTTAAAAGCAGAAATTGTTTGGTGCCAAGAAGAACCCAAAAATATGGGTGCGTGGTCATTTATTGAGCCTTATTTAGAATGGGTTCTAACTCATATTCGTGCACGTTATTCGCGTGCACGTTATGCTGGGCGCCCTGCAAGTGCATCGCCTGCGACTGGTTTGATGTCGAAACATCTTGAACAGCTTGCCGCGTTTCTTGAAGACGCGTTAGGTTCTTAATTTATTATTATATTTATTATTACTCTGATGTATGGAAAAATATTATGGCTACTGAAATCCGTGTTCCTACTTTGGGCGAATCAGTTACTGAGGCAACAATTGGCAAATGGTTTAAGAAAATTGGTGAAGCCGTGGCTATGGACGAACCTTTGGTCGAGTTAGAAACTGATAAGGTAACTGTTGAGGTTCCTTCTCCTATTGCTGGAAAGTTATCTGAAATCATTGCAAAAGAAGGTGATACGGTTGAAGTGAATGCTCTCTTAGGGATGGTTGAAGCGGAAGCTGGTGGTGTTTCTGCATCATCTGAATTGTCATCTTCTGTAACATCTACGCCAACATTTGCTCCTATGGCAGCGTCTGTATCAGCCTTCTCTTTAGGAGGAACAATGCCTCCTACACCTTCAGCAGCAAAATTAATGGCTGAAAATAATATAGAGAAAAGTGATCTTTCAGGTTCTGGAAAGCGTGGACAGATTCTCAAGGGAGATGTTCTTGATGTTTTAGCACAAGGGACAAAGACATCAGCTTCTGTTTCTTCTGTTGCATCTGTGGATGCAGTGAATGAAGAACGTGTTCGTATGACAAAATTGCGTCAGACAATTGCACGCCGTCTTAAAGATGCGCAAAATACAGCAGCAATGTTAACCACATTTAATGAAGTTGACATGTCTACTGTGATGGATTTGCGTAAACGTTACAAAGATCTTTTTGAAAAGAAACATGGTGTTAAGCTTGGCTTTATGGGCTTTTTTACCAAAGCTGTTTGCCATGCGTTAAAAGAACTTCCTGCTGTTAATGCAGAAATTGATGGAACGGATATTGTTTATAAAAACTATGTTAATGCTGGGATTGCTGTTGGAACAGACAAAGGACTTGTGGTTCCGGTTGTGCGCAATGCAGATCAAATGTCAATTGCAGAAATTGAAAAAGAAATTGGTCGTTTAGGACGTCTTGCTCGCGATGGAAAATTGGCGGTCGCGGACATGTTGGGTGGAACATTCACTATTACTAATGGTGGTGTTTATGGGTCGTTAATGTCGACACCGATTTTGAATGCACCACAATCTGGTATTTTGGGAATGCATGCGATTAAAGAACGTGCGATGGTGGTTGGAGGACAAATTGTCATTCGTCCAATGATGTATTTAGCGCTTTCTTATGATCACCGTATTGTAGATGGGCAAGAAGCTGTTACTTTCCTTGTGCGTGTTAAAGAAAGTTTGGAAGATCCGGAACGTCTTGTTCTTGATTTATAAAAAACCAGTTTTTGAGGATGAAAGGGGAGACAAATGTCTTATGATATTGTTGTGATTGGAGCTGGTCCAGGTGGTTATGTAGCAGCAATAAAAGCTACTCAATTGGGTCTCAAAACTGCGATTATCGAAAAACGTGCAACATTCGGTGGTACGTGTCTTAATATTGGCTGTATTCCTTCTAAAGCATTATTACATGCCTCAGAATTATTTGCTGAAACACAACATGGCTTTGATAAGCTAGGTATTTCTGTTTCTCAAGTTAAGCTTGATCTTGATAAGATGATGGCACATAAAAAGGCTGTTGTGACAGCCAATACAAGTGGCATTTCTTTTTTGATGAAAAAAAATAAAATTGATACTTTTCATGGCCACGCAAAAATTTTAGATGCAGGTCAGATTGAAGTTCTTGCCAAAGATGGGAATCAACACAAGATTGCAACAAAAAATATTATTATCGCTACGGGTTCGGATATATCAGGTATTCCAGGTGTGAATGTTGAAATTGATGAAAAGGTGATTGTTTCTTCGACAGGAGCGCTTGCACTTGAAAAAGTTCCTACACGCATGGTGGTTATTGGTGCCGGTGTTATCGGTTCAGAGCTTGGTTCAGTGTGGAGTCGTTTAGGTGCTAAAGTTACTATTGTAGAGTTTCTTGATAAAGTTTTAGGATCAATGGACGGTGAAGTTTCACGGCAATTTCAGAAGTTAATGGAGAAACAAGGAATTGAATATAGGCTTGGTGCGAAGGTAACAGCCGTTACTCAATCTAATTCAGTTGCTAAGATAACTTTTGAAGCTGTTCGAGGTGGTGCTGCAGAGACTTTAGAAGCTGATGTGGTTTTGATTGCCACAGGGCGCTCTCCCTATACAGAGGGGCTTGGTTTGGCTGAAGCAGGTGTTCAGATGGATGAACGCGGTTTTATTAAGATAGATGCACAGTGGCAAACCAATATTCCAGGAATTTATGCGATTGGTGATGTCGTCAAAGGTCCAATGTTAGCCCATAAAGCTGAGGAAGAAGGTGTTGCTGTGGCTGAAATTCTAGCTGGTCAAAGAGGTCATGTTAATTTTAATGCTATTCCCAGTGTTGTTTATACACAACCAGAAATTGCTAGTGTAGGTAAAACAGAAGAAGAACTTAAAGCGGTAGGTATTAATTATAACGTTGGAAAGTTTCCCTTTATGGCAAATGGGCGTGCTCGTGCAATGCAAAAAGATGATGGATTTGTTAAAATTCTTGCTGATAAAAAGACAGATCAGGTTTTGGGTGGGCATATTCTTGGGTTTGGTGCGGGTGAAATGATCCATGAAATTGCAGTTCTGATGGAATTTGGTGGTTCATCAGAAGATTTAGGGCGTTGTTGTCATGCGCATCCTACCTTATCGGAAGCTGTGCGGGAAGCAGCCTTAGCGACGTTTTCTAAACCTATTCATACCTAAAATTATTTTTTGATAGGGTTTCATAGTATTTTTTGAAAGCAGGATGAGAGAGTTTTTCCCCTAATATCTTTATGTTTTGATAAAACCGCCTTTAAAAAAGCGGTTTTATTGTATTTTCGTTATATGAATAAACTAAAATTGTAATTTTTTATCGTCCTGTTGTTCTCTTACATAAGTTGGAAGTCCCATATGATCGAGATATTTTAGAAAAGGATATGATGGTAGTTCTTCCACATTCACCATAGTTTTTACATCCCATTCGCCTGTAGCAATAAGGATAGCAGCAGCAACCGCAGGGACTCCAGCTGTATAAGAAATTCCCTGTGCACCAGTTTCATTAAAAGCTTGTTTGTGGTCAGCTATATTATAAATAAAAACTTCTCTTAGATTTCCATTTTTTGTGCCTTTCACAAGATCTCCAATACAAGTTTTTCCTGTATAATTTGGCGCTAAAGAGGCTGGATCAGGTAAAACAGCTTTCACAACTTTTAAAGGAACAACTTCTTGACCTTCTGCTGTTTTGATGGGCTGTTCGGATAAGAGACCAAGATTTTTAAGAACGGTAAAGACAGTAATATAACGTTCACCAAAACCCATCCAAAAACGAATATTGGGAACATCAAGATTTTTGGACAATGAATGGATTTCATCGTGTCCTGTCATATAAGCTTTTTGTTTTCCAACGATAGGTAAATCCCATTCACGACTGATTTCAAACATTTGGTTAGAAGTCCATTGTCTATTTTGCCATGACCATACTTGTCCTGTAAATTCCCGGAAGTTAATTTCTGGATCAAAATTTGTAGCAAACCAACATCTATGATTTCCAGCATTGATATCAATAATATCAATATCGGTAATCATATCAAAATAATTATCACGTGCTAATGCTGCATAAGCGTTAACAACACCAGGATCAAAACCTGCTCCTAAAATAGCAGTGATGCCAGCTTTTCTGCATTCTTGACGTCTGGGCCATTCATAATTGCCGTACCAAGGGGGTGTTTCACAAATTTTCAAAGGGTCTTCATGAATTGCTGTATCGATATAAGCGCATTTGGTTTCAATACAGGCTGAAAGAACTGACATATTAAGAAAAGAGGAACCAACATTGATAACGATTTCGCATTTTGTTTTTTGAATAAGTTTGACAGTTTCTCCGACATTCATCGCATTGAGTGCATGACTTTTAATTGTGTCCTCTATTTTCATAGCTTTTTTTTCTTGAATGGAAGAAATGATTGCATCACATTTTTTTTGTGTTCGTGAAGCAATATGAATTTCACCAAGAAGATCATTGTTTTGGGCACATTTATGTGCAACAACTTGTGCAACACCGCCAGCACCAATAATGAGAACGTTTTTTTTCATTGTGAGTTCATCTCCTTTTAATATTGCTGCATGATGATTTTTATCTGTTATGTTTATTATGAAAGGCTATTTTTATAGTCGTTATAGCTAAATTTACGTTGAAGTGTTAAGACCCCATTACATTCTTTAATGACAATGGCAGGCATTGCAACACCATTAAACCAATTTTTTTTAACCATTGTGTATCCTGCAGCATCTTGAAAGGATAGTTTATCACCTATTTTCAGAGGTTTAGGAAATTGAAATGTTCCAAAAATATCTCCAGCAAGACAGGATTTACCGCAAACCATAATCTCATAAGGACCATGATTTGGTTCTAATTTGGCATTTTCACGATAGATTAAAAGATCAAGCATATGCGCCTCAATTGAGCTGTCAACAATAGCGAGATTTTTTTTATTATATAATGTGTCAAGAACGCTAACTTCTAATGTGGTGCTTTTGGTAATAGCGGCTTCTCCTGGTTCCAAAAAAACAGTTATACCATAAGTTTGTGAAAAACATTTTAAACGTTCTGCTAAATCTTCTAAAGGATAATTTTCAGCGGTAAAGTGAATTCCCCCGCCGAGGCTAACCCAGTCAACTGCAACAAAGAGGTCTTTAAATTTTTCCTCAATTTGGTTAAGCATTTGATTAAAAAGATTAAAATTACTGTTTTCGCAATTGTTATGGATCATTAAACCGTTAATGAGAGGTAAGACTTCTTTAATAGCATCCTGATTAGTTTCTCCTAAACGACTAAAAGGGCGAGAGGGATTTGCAAGATCAAAATTTGAAGCACTAATCCCTGGATTCAATCTTAAGCCTCGTTGAATAGTTTTTGTTGTGTTAGCAAAGCGTTGCAATTGTTGAATTGAATTAAAAATGATTTTATCTGCATAACTACAGGCTTCGTCAATTTCATCATTGGCCCATGCAACTGAATAAGCATGGGTTTCTTTGCCAAATTTTTCTTTTCCTAAACGGAGCTCATAAAGGGATGATGATGTAGTGCCATCCATATACTGGGACATAATATCAAAGAGACTCCATGTTGCAAAACATTTTAAAGCGAGTAAAATTTTCACTCCTGATATTGCTCGTAAATGGGCAATAGTCTTCATATTTTTTATGAGTTTAGATTTATCGATAAGATAATAGGGAGTCTCAATCATTTGTTATTTGTTCTCATTTGAAGGATCTTATTGTTCATATTAACGTTTAGTACATATAGCAACAGAATGTCTCAAGGAAAAAAAGCAGTGAGAAAATCTATTTTCATTTGGCAGTAAGAAGACTTTCTGTAATTTTTTTTTATTCAGTTGTTTTGAGATGTATATTATGTTTAATATTAAAGACTTATATTCCATTTTGTCTATTGTAATGATTGTCAGTATTTTCATTATAGCGACCGATATTTCTAATGTGGTGTACAAGAATGGTGCTAAGGCAAAAGCAGTTGATGAGCTTTCTGTTCAAAATGACACACCTCTTTTGAAAGTTACTGGGCGTAAGGAATTGAATGGTTTTAAAGGTTATCGTCATTATCGGCATGGTTATCGCAAATATAGCGATGGCTGGTGGTATCCTGAAAAAGCATTTGTTGCGTATACATCTTCAGATGTGAAAAATATGCCCCTAAAAATTATATCAACCCAAAAAGATAAATTCATTACTTCTTTTGCTTTAGAGAAAAAGGAGCTATGGAATGTGAAGGAACATATTGCTTATTGTAAAGCTCATTATCGTTCTTATACTCAAAATGATAATAGTTATCAACCTTTTCATGGGCCCCGTAAGCAATGCTTTTCTAGCTTTTTCAAAGGGTAAAAAATATAAAAGATAAAAACTTTGAAATATTTTATATGGGTTTTATGCGTGAAGTGATCATTTTGTAAGAATTTTTTACATTTTTAAGTTTTATTTAAATCTATTATTGTAAGTGTGAAGGGAAAAATGATTTTACATTTTTTATTTTACCAATGATAGAATATTAAAAATAAAATGGAGTTTAGCTAATGACAACACGGGAAGCAATATTAATATTGCTTGTTTTGCTTCCTTTTAGTGGTAGTGTTATCATTGGTTTTTTTCGTTCAACTGCTAGAAATAATGAAGCCTGGTTTGCTGGAGCTGTTGCACTTTTTAGCCTTCTTTTGACAATTATGCTGTATCCAACAGTTTGTGGAAACGGTGTGGTACGTTTAGATCTTGCTTGGATTCCAGAATGGGGAGTTAATCTAACCCTTCGTATAGACGGTTTATCGTGGCTTTTTTGCCTTTTAATTACAGGGATAGGATTTCTTGTTGTTGTTTATGCGCGCTATTATATGAATCCAGCAGATCCAGTTCCACGATTTTTTTCCTTTTTTCTGGCCTTTATGGGATCAATGACAGGAATAATTTTATCAGGAAATCTCGTGTTTTTGGTGATTTTTTGGGAGCTTACCAGTATTTTTTCTTTTTTATTGATTGGTTACTGGTATCATAATGCCAGTGCACGTGATGGTGCGCGTATAGCTTTAACAATTACCGGTTTAGGCGGTTTTGCACTGCTGATCGGAGTTTTGTTGATTGGCCATATTGTTGGCAGTTTTGATCTGGATAAGGTGTTAGAATCTGGAAATCTCATTCGGTCGAGTTCTCTTTATATTCCGGTTCTTATTTGTGTTTTATTAGGAGCATTAACAAAAAGTGCACAATTTCCATTTCATTTTTGGTTACCCAACGCAATGGCTGCTCCAACACCCGCATCGTCTTATTTACATTCGGCGACAATGGTAAAAGCAGGTTTATTTTTGCTTGTTCGATTATGGCCTGTTTTATCTGGAACAGAAGTTTGGTTTTGGCTTATTGGGATTTCGGGATTGATAACATTGATTCTTGGTGCTTATTGTTCAATGTTTCAGCAAGATTTGAAAGGTCTGCTTGCTTACTCAACGCTTAGCCATCTTGGTTTAATTACCACGCTTTTGAGTCTTGACAGTCCCCTTGCCTGTGTTGCAGCAATTTTTCACATGGCTAATCATGCTACTTTTAAAGCATCATTATTTATGGCAGCTGGTATTATTGATCATGAAACAGGTACGCGTGATATGCGTAAACTGACAGGCCTTTTTCGTTATATGCCTATTACAGGAACTCTTGCTTTAGTTGCGAGTGCTGCAATGGCTGGCGTTCCTTTACTTAACGGTTTTTTATCAAAAGAAATGTTTTTTGCTGAAACAGTTGAAATTCATATGGAATCTTGGTTGAATCGGATCACACCTTATATAGCAACGTTAGCCAGTTTGTTTAGTGTAACCTATTCTATACGCTTTATTTATAGTGTTTTTTTTGGACCTGGTCCTATTCATTTACCCAAACAACCGCATGAACCACCACGTTTTATGCGTTTTCCAATAGAATTATTAGTTTTTATTTGTTTGGCAGTGGGTATTTTTCCTAATTTAACAATGGGATCTATTTTAGATAATGCCATAGTAGCTGTTTTAGGACCAACAACATTTTCTTATAATTTGGCTGTTTGGCATGGTTTTAATGCTCCATTAATTATGAGTTTTGTTGCCTTATCAGGAGGGACATTGCTTTATATTTTAGGGCATCGCTATTTTTTATCATGTGATGAGGGAGTTCCTCTTTTTCGTTCTTTAAGAAGATTGCGTATTTTTGAGCGAATTTTTATGATTATTTCTTGGAAATGGGCATGTGCAGCAGAATCTTTTTTATCAACACGTCGTTTACAAGTTCAATTATGTTGGGTACTTTGCGTGTGCTTTGCGTTTGTTGGTCTTTTACTGTGGCGTGACGGGTTAATTTCAGCAGGACCAGTGCCGCTTTTTCCTCTTGATTTTCCTTTTATTGTTATTTGGTTGATTGGTGGATTTTGTGCATTTTTAGTTGCTTGGCAGGCAAAGTTTCACCGTTTTGTGTCATTAATGCTGTTGGGAGGTGCTGGTTTAATGACTTGTGCAACATTTTTGTGGCTTTCTGCTCCTGATTTAGCGGTAACACAATTGGTTGTTGAAGTGGTGACAACAGTATTGTTACTTCTTGGTTTGCGCTGGTTACCTAAGCGTTTGTATTATTCTACCTCTTCTGTATCTATTGGATCTTTAGTGTACTTACGTCGTTTTCGTGATTTTATCATAGCATTTGTCAGTGGTGCAGGTATAGCATGGTTATCATTTGCAGTAATGACACGTCCACAAAGAATGACAATTTCTGATTTTTTTCTAACACGAGCTTATTCTGATGCTGGTGGGCGCAATGTTGTGAATGTTTTGTTAGTTGACTTCCGTGGTTTTGATACAATGGGAGAAATAGTAGTTTTAGGCGTTGTTGCACTTACTGTTTTTGCACTTTTACGGCGTTTTCGTCCTGCACCTGAAAGCATAACTCCTTTTCAACAATATACGCATATGGCTTTTAATAAAGAACAACTTAATCGTCAAGAGGAGGATACTTTGTTCGATTATTTAGCTGTTCCTTCTGTTATTATGCATTGGCTTTTTCCTATTATTATTACTTTTGCAATTTATCTATTTATGCGTGGCCATGATCTTCCAGGAGGTGGATTTGCTGGAGGTGTTACTTTGGCAATAGGATTTATTTTACAATATCTCGCTACCAATATTCGTTGGGTGGAAAGTCATTTAAGGGTTTTGCCTTTGCGTTGGATGGGTTTCGGTTTGTTATTATCGGTAGCAACAGGGGTAGGTTCTTGGTTTTTTAAATATCCTTTTTTAACGTCTTTTTTTCAATATACGAATCTTCCTTGGATTGGAAAAGTTCCTACTGCATCTGCCTTTTTATTTGATTTAGGTGTTTTTTCTCTAGTAATGGGCGCAACTGTTCTTATTTTAATTGCAATTGCGCATCAATCAATTCGAGTTTATCGAATTAGTAAAAAACCTAATTTGAAAATAGAGGAAAATTAATGGAAGTTGTTCTTTCTTTAGGTATTGGTGTTCTCGTTGGATCAGGTATTTGGCTTCTTTTACGTCCACGAACTTTTCAAGTTATTCTTGGTTTGTCATTAATTTCTTATGGCATAAATCTTTTTATTTTTTCAGTAAGTAGACCTCGTAGCAACGCAGCCCCTATTGTTGATCCATCTCATACGATCAATCCAGCAAATTATGCTGATCCTCTTCCACAATCTTTGGTTTTGACAGCAATTGTGATTAGTTTTGCGACGACAGCTTTATTTCTGGTTATTCTCTTGGTATCACGTGGCTTAACGGGTTCGGATCACGTTGATGGACATGAGGCAAAGTGATGGAAGCTTGGTTACATCATTTACTTATTTTGCCTATTCTTTTGCCATTAAGTACTGGAGCATTTCTTCTTTTTTTTGATGAACGTAATTCAAAGCTTAAGTCGCTTATTAGTCTTTCTTCTGCGGGTTTATTGATTATTATTTCTATTTTGCTGTGTATACGGACTCTTGAGGTAGCGCCGGCTTCAGATGTTTATCGGCTTGGTAATTGGCCTTCTCCTTTCGGTATAATTTTGGTTCTTGACCGTTTAAGTGCTTTGATGCTTTTACTTTCAAGTTTATTGATTGCCGCTACGTTTGTTTTCTCACAAACTTATTGGTGTAAGGTAGGGCCTCATTTTCAGTCATTGATGCAGTTTTTAATAGTAGGGATTAATGGTGCTTTTTTGACAGGTGATTTATTCAATTTATTTGTATTTTTTGAAGTGATGTTAACCGCTTCTTATGGGCTTGCTTTACATGGATCGGGGCAGTCACGAGTTCGTGCTGGTATGCATTATATAGTGATTAATCTTTTTGCTTCATTTTTGTTTTTAATTGGTACGGCTCTAATTTATGGAGTAGTGGGCACGCTTAATATGGCTGATTTGGCAATTAAAATAAAATATATAGCTTCTACGGATATTATTTTATTTGAAATAGGTGCAGCACTTTTGGGTGTTGCTTTATTGCTTAAAGTTGGTATGTGGCCACTTAATTTTTGGTTGGTACCAACTTATGATGCAGCAGCAGCTCCTGTGAGTGCTTCTTTCGTGATTTTGAGCAAGGTGGGCATTTATGTTATTTTACGTTTGACGTTGTTATGGTTTGGTCCTGAAAGTGGATATTTTACCCGTTTTGGTTATACGATTTTATTTTATGGTGGACTTGCGACTTTAACTTTTGGTTTTATTGGAGTATTGGCGAGTCAAGCTTTGGGACGTTTAGCGGCTTATAGTGTTCTTGTATCTTCTGGAACATTGTTAACAGCAATTGGAACAGGGAATATAGTGTTAACAGCGGGGGTACTTTTTTATATTGTTTCTTCAACTTTAGCCCTGGGAGCTTTTTTTCTTTTGATAGAATTAGTTGAGCGTAATCAGGATGTCGCTGCTGATGTTTTAGCTGTTACAACAGAAGTGTATAATGATGATGAAGAGGAAGAGGAGGATGAAGTAGGTACTTATTTACCGGTAACTTTAGCAATTCTTGGTGCTTGTTTTGCTATTTGTGCTATTTTAATTATTGGATTACCACCCTTATCTGGTTTTATTGCGAAATTTATGATGATTATGGCAATTTTTAATCCAAAAGAAGGGGATTCTGCTGCATATATACCAGTTGTGCAAGATTGGCTTTTTATAATTTTTGTTATTATTTCTGGTTTTTCAACTTTAATTTCAATGACAAGAGCCGGTATTCGGATTTTTTGGGTTTCTCTTGAAGGTAAAATTCCACATGTGCAAGTAATTGAATTTACGCCTATTGCTGCTCTTTTAGCTTTGTGTTTTGTTACAACAATTATGGCTGGATCTGTTAGCCATTATATGTATGAAACGGCTAAAGTTTTACATTATCCTAAAAATTATATCAGTAGTGTTTTAACTGATTTTTCTCTACAAAATATGGAGAAAAATTAATGAATTGTTTTTTTGCTTATCCTTTTTTTAGTTGTGCAATTGTTTTAATGTGGATGATTTTAAACGGTTTTAATTTAGGTCAATTTCTTTTAGGCATTATTATTGCTTTGTTAAGTAATTTTATGATGCGGCTGATTGAGATGAAAACAGCCACCATTAAGAATTGGAAAGCGGTTTTTCTATTATTATTTCGGGTATTTATAGATTCTATTTCTTCAAATATTTCAGTTGCTTGGTTGATTTTAACAAAAAGGTGTAAAAAACAAAAATCTGGTTTTGTTGTTATCCCTCTGGTGCTTGAGAGCCAGATAGCTTTAGCTATTTTAGCATGCATCTTGGCAGTAACTCCAGGTACCGTTTGGATTGCTTATAATAGCAAAAATAGTGAACTTTTAATTCATGTCTTAAGTTTAATAGATGGAAATGATTATGAACAGTTGATCAAACAGCGATATGAGCAGTTGCTTTTGGAGATTTTTTCATGAGTATGGTTATTCTTTATTGGGGACTTTATCTTTCACAGCTTTTTTTAAGTTTGGCAATGATTCTAGCATTTTTTCGATTGATTCGTGGTCCAAGAGCACAAGATCGAATTGTTGGTTTGGATGCTCTTTATATGACAGCTATCCTTTTATTTCTGACGTTTGATATTCGCTCAGGGACAACTATTTATTTTGAAGCTGCTCTTATTATTAGCCTTTTAGGTCCTATATCAAGTATCGCTTTGGCAAAATTTTTAATGCGTGGAGAAATTATTGAATGAAGGATGATATTTCACTTTGGAGTGCTATTATAATTAGCATTTTTTTAATACTGGGATCTAGTCTTACTCTCATTGGAACGATAGGACTTGTACGTTTTTCCAATTTTTATGAACGTTTGCATACATCTTCATTGAGTACAAGTTGGGGAGGGAGTAGTATTATTATTGCTTCCTTTTTTTATTCAATGCTTGTGGATCATAAATTTGTTGTTCACGAGATATTGTTGATAATTTTTTTGTTTATGACAACACCAATAACTTCTATGTTGTTGTCACAAACAGCATCTTATCGAAATCAATCAGAGGATTCTTTAAAGAAACCACTTTCTCTTTTATTTCATAAAAAGAAAAAATCATAAAATTTAAAATAATGTAAAACTAATTGATAAAAGCTTATTTTATTGCTTATCTTCTATTGTACAAAAAATAGGTTTCTTTTCTTCTGGATCATTGATAAGGTCAAAAAGTGTAACTCCATTTTTAGATTCCCACCAAATATACTGAGCTCCTGCATATTTTGATCCTGAAGCAGCGATAACATTTGCTCCGATAATGCGCTCGCCTTTCCATTTAAAATCGACTAACGAAATATTATCAGCATTAAGATAAGTTGCTTCAACTTTTTCTTTATTTGTTCCAGTATCACATTGATAAACAACATTTTTTATCATAGGTTCCGGAACATCTGGTACATTGATTACCAAAGAGCCAGCGAAGGCAGTAATTGGGTTGAACAATAATAAACTTAAGTAGAGTTTTTTCATAATGTTTCCTTAATTATTCAAAGTAATAATTGTAGTTTAAGGAGTGGTGTCTACGGCAGGATTCGAACCTACGACCCCAGGATTCATACCACTTCGATTTTCATCGCCAGCTTTATCAGAAAAACTGTTTGTGGTCTGGACTGTCTCTTCACCTTAAAGTTTATGCTTTTTAGGTGCTGCCCGTTCAGTCTCTACACTTTTCTCTTTGATTTAAAAAGAGACTTAGCTCGGGATTGACATACAAATTCTTGTGAAGTTTTCCCCGAATTTGAGCAGATTCACTTTTAGAATTTCTTCTGAAAGTGCCCAATTTTTTAGGAATCCTGTGCTCTATCCTACTGAGCTACGCAGACCCAATCACATTAATTTTATAGCGAAAACGTTAAGGTTAATCAATCATTATAAATATTTATTAATGTGTTTTCATTAATTTTTGTTTTAAAAAATTTAGAATGACATTCGGTGTAATATGTTTTGCAATAAATAATTGACGGAGTTTGCATGTTAGGATGATAGTTAGACTATTTTCTGAAATTTTCTTATCTTGTGCTATAAAAGTCATTAACATTTCAGTATCTGGAATATCCTGTAATTTTATAGATAAACCAAATGTGTTTTAATACGTTGTGCTGTAAGACTGATTAAATTCAGTTGAGCAGAAAATTGATGGGCCAAAATTATTCCAATAGCTAAACTTCAACCATGGATTAAGCGGTCTGAATTGTAAGAAGTTGCTGTTTTAAGCACATGTCCAAATGTGTTGTCAAGATTTAGCGAAGTGTGTGCTCCAGTTTCATATATTTTTTTGTGCAAGGAGCATTGTGCGGATCGTATAATATTTTGTGCTCTTCTACGTTCCCTGTGATTGTTAATCATTAAGTTTGCTTTTAAATGGATAGGGTAGTGTTGTTCTATGAATTCTTGATGATTTTTTTAAGTCTTTTTTTGAAGTAATAGTTCGAGTGGGATACTTTAAAACACATTCAATGAGAATATTAAGATCTGTTTTGAGCCATATATATATCTCGTTTTAATATATGGTTTTGGTATATAAGCTCCTCTGCTTGTTGCTAAAATGAGAGAAATTTTTAAAGGATATTTAAATGATGCTTTGCTCAAGAGTGTGAAACTCTATTTTATTAGCATCATAAAAAAGTAAATTACGCATGATGACAACATGTTTTTCAATGACTGATTTTTCTGCGCCCATGAGACAAACGAATATGAGTGTTCATCGGTTAATATAAAGTAACAGTTGATTTTTTATTTGTGTTGTGAGGATATTTTTAGAATAATTATTATTTATGATTTTATTTTGATATCTATCTATCTTAAAGTCAATACCTGTTAATCTTTATCAGATATGATAGAAAATTAAGATTTTTTTAGAATAGTTTGTTTCATGCCAACATTAACCCGATTTTTAATAATATTTTCCATTTTAATTATTATTCTTTTTAGCATTATGATCGCACTTGTAGTTTATGTTCAACCAGTGATGGTTGATATAAACCTTGATGTGCCTTTAGATTTATTAAAGGAATCTTCGAAAGAAAATACATGAAAAATAATGCTGTCATAGATCGTTTTCTTGAAATGATGAGTGCGGAACGAGGAGCTTCTGTTCGTACACTTTTAGCTTATCAACATGATTTACAATGGGCACAAAATAAATTATCTTCGCGCTCTATTTCATTTTTTTCGGCGCAAAGAGAAGATTTAATCAATCTTTTATCGCTCATGCAGATCGCTGGTTGCGCTGCAACTTCACAAGCACGTCGGTTATCCACTTTACGTCAATTTTTTCAATTTCTTTATGCTGAAGGATTAAGAGAAGATGATCCTTCTAGCGATATTGATTCACCGCGCCAAGGGCGCCCTTTGCCGAAAATTATCAGTGAAGATGCGGTGACAAAATTACTTGATTTTGCACAGTTGGAGACAGATCAAGCGGAGTATGGATCGCAGGATTATTACCGTGCTTTGCGTCTTCAGGTGTTGCTTGAAATGCTTTATGCGACAGGATTACGTATCAGTGAGCTAGTCAGTCTTCCGGTTCAAGCTGTACGAAGAAAAGAGCAATTTATTTTGGTTCGCGGTAAAGGTGAAAAAGAGCGAGTGGTACTTGTATCAGAGAAGGCACGTCAAATTCTGTCGCAATGGTTAATTTTGCGTGATCAGGGAAAAGATGCAACAAGTTTTTACCTTTTTCCTGCTCGTTCATCGACCGGATATATTGCACGCCAATTTGTTGCTCGAGGATTAAAAGATCTCGCTAAAAGAGCAGGAATACAAAGTGAAAACTTTTCTCCTCATGTGTTGCGCCATGCTTTTGCAAGCCATCTGTTGCAAAATGGTGCTGATTTGCGTGCGGTTCAACATTTATTAGGTCACTGTGACATTTCTACAACTCAAATTTATACACATGTATTAGAAGCTAGGCTGCATCGTTTGGTTAATGAACATCATCCGCTTATTGATCAGTGTAAGAGTGGGTAAAGAAAAGATTATCTTTTGGAAAATACTTTAAAAATAAATTATAAGTGTATAAATTATACAAAATAAGTTGGAAGCAATGTATAATTATCTTGATTTTGAAAAACCAGTTGCTGATCTTGATCTGCAAATTCTTGAATTAAAGAAAATCGCTCAGGAAAAGGATAGCCTTAATATGAGTGATGAGATTGCGCGTCTTGAAATGCGTTCTCAAACAGCTTTGAGAGATCTCTATAAAAAATTATCACCGTGGCAAAAAACACAGGTAGCTCGTCATCCTGATCGACCTCATTTTATGGATTATTCAGCGCAATTGTTGACTGATGTTACGCCTTTGGCAGGTGATCGTAAATTCGCTGAAGATGCAGCTATTCAAGCTGGTTTTGCACGCTTTAAAGGTGAAGCAATTGCTTATATAGGTCAAGAAAAAGGTTATGATACGCAAACCCGTTTGCACTATAATTTTGGTTCTGCACGTCCAGAAGGATACCGCAAAGCTGCGCGTATTATGGAAATGGCTGATCGTTTTCAATTACCATTACTGACTTTTGTTGATACGGCGGGTGCTTATCCTGGAGTGAGTGCTGAAGAACGTGGACAGGCAGAGGCGATTGCTCAATCAACAGCTGCAACTTTACGCTTACAGGTTCCTGTTGTTTCTGTTATTATTGGAGAAGGAGGTTCTGGGGGGGCGATAGCAATTGCTGCAGCCAATAAAGTTTATATGTTGGAGCATTCGATTTATTCGGTTATTTCACCAGAAGGTGCGGCTTCTATTTTATGGCGTGATTCAGCTCGTGCAAAGGATGCTGCAACGAATATGCGCATTACTGCTCAAGATCTTTATAAGTTACAGATTATTGATGGTATTATTCCTGAGCCTTTGGGAGGAGCGCATCGGGGAAAAGAAATTGTAATTGAAGCAACAGGTAATATGATTTCAGATGCTTTAAAGTCTATGGCTGGGAAAGATGGAGAAACTATTAAAAAAGAGCGTTGGGAAAAATATCTTCAAATTGGTCGTTCTTTGAGTTGATATATTTACTGTCGGAGACTTTTTATTCAATGAAATTAAATAAATTGTTTTCAGCCGTACTTTTTATTGTAACTGGAATGTTGATGGCATGTCAGGAGAGATTACCTACTTCTTTTAAAGCTAAAATTGAACAGTCGTTGCCTCGAGAAATTCTCGATAAAATGGTGATGCATGATATTGATCAATATGCACCAATTATGATGCGATTTTTTAAGGAAGATAATATTGCTGAAATTTGGAAGCAAAATCGTTCAGGAGTATTCGTTCTTGTTGTAAGTTATGACATTTGCAAATGGTCAGGCCAGCTTGGGCCTAAATATCGAGAAGGCGATTTTCAAGCCCCAGAAGGTTTTTATACCGTTCAGGAAAATCAAATGAACCCTTATTCAAAGTATTATCTTTCTTTTAATATAGGTTTTCCTAATCTTTATGATCAGATTCATGGTCGTACAGGAAGTTATCTTATGGTTCATGGAGCCTGTACTTCTGTAGGCTGTTATTCAATGAATGACAGGAATATGGCTCAAATCTATGCCTTTGCGCGAGATGCTTTTAGAGGTGGGCAAAAAGAATTTCAGTTACATGCTTTTCCCTTTCGTATGACCGATGTTAATATGCAACGCCATCATATGAGTCCTCATTATGAATTCTGGATGATGCTCAAAGAAGGCTATGATTTTTTTGAAACAAATCGTAAACCTCCCAAAATTACTATTTATGATAAACGTTATGTTTTTGATCATTTTATTGATGAAACTTCAGTTGCTGTAGCTTTATAAGGATGAGCTATATTGAGAATGTACGATCCTTCAGTTATAAGAGTGATATAAAGTAAATTGTATGTGAGTAGTTGATTTTTTGATGTGCAAAGGGGATTAAAATTTTACTCCTGGAATAACTAAAGGATTATCTAAAATAGCAGTTTTGTCTGGAGTATCTATTGCTGGTTTATTTAAACAAGCATCAAACAGTTTTTGTATTGCCTCTTTTTCAACACTATGAGTAATGATGACAAAGCGAGTCTTTGTGATGCCTTTTGGCCATGCTGGAAGTCTTATTGGTGGATGAAAAAATGTTTGTACTCCATGAAGAATAAGTGGACTATGCGGATTATCTTGCAATGCGATAATGGCTTTTACACGGAGTAATTTTTCACCATAAAGATCTTTTAAGAGATTTAGAAAAATTTTTAACGTAGCAGGATAAAGTGGTTCATTACAGTCTAATGAAAAAGCGCGAAAATTTTGATAATGAGAATGATCATGTGAGACAGTGGGGAGCCATTTTTTTAGCTCTATGTTACCTTCTCTTTTATTCCAAATTATTTTATTTATTAATTCATGTGGGCTGCATTGGTCAGAATGGGAAGTGATGATTTGCGCTGTGGGATTAAGAGCCTTGAGTTTGTTGGTAAGAAAATCTAGGGGAATTGTATGGTCAGTAAGATCGGTTTTTGTAAGAATAATTTTGTCAGCAAAAGCCAGTTGTTTTTGTATTTCAGGATGAGATTCGAGAATGGGAGGAGAGTTTAATACATCAAATGTTGTAATAACAGCATCAATATCTAATGCTTGAGTTAAGATAGGATGGCTTAGAAGAATTTGTAAGATAGGGGCAGGATCAGCTAAACCTGTTGTTTCAATTATAATGCGATTCAATTTTTTGAGATATTTTGTTTGAGTGTAATCAATTAAATCAACTAATGTATCGACTAAATCGCTGCGCAAATTGCAGCATAAACAACCATTTGTTAATTCAATAATTCCTTCTGTTGCTTTTTCAACAAGAAGATGGTCAATGTTTACTTCACCGAATTCGTTAACGATAACAGCACTGTTAGCTAAGAGAGGATCTCGCAGCAAATAATTAAGCAAAGTTGTTTTACCAGAACCTAAAAAACCGGTAATAAGAGTGACAGGAATACGTGTTGTTTGCATTTGAAATATTAAATGTGATTAACTGCTTTTGTCATATAGTGATAGGGAGGTCGTTTATGTGGAATGGGAATTTCTCGTACTATTTTTCCATTGATTTTCAATGTTTTCGGCGCGCTAATGAGCTTTACTTGCAAAGGAAGAATAAAAGGAGGTAAAGCAGTGATTAAAGGCGAGGTGAGAATAATATTTCCTTTTTCATCATAAGAATCTAAACGCATTTTTATAGCTTCAGGTGTACATATTTGTTGTCTCATATCGGTTATTTGTGACATTTTTATACCATAAGGTTCTAATGTTGCTAATGTTGATTGAGGAGACCCTTTATCTGAAAATCCTGCATTGAGCAATTGTGCTGCTTTTTCTTCTCTTTTATTGATACTGTCTGATCCCAAAATAACAACGATAATTGTTCGCTTATTTCTGGTTGCTGAAGCGACAAGATTGAAACCGGAAGAACAAATAAATCCTGTTTTCATGCCATCTATGCCATCAAAACGACCAATAAGATTATTTGAATTAGATTGAATTTTTTGTCCATTGCCAAAATCAATGGCTGGAATAGAAAAATAATGAGTATATTGAGGAAATTCTCGACGGATTTGAACCGCTAAAAGAGCAATATCCCGTGCTGTGGAGTAATTATTTGGATTTGGCAATCCACTTGTATTTGTAAAATTGGTTCCAAACATACCTAGACGTTGAGCTTCTGCATTCATTTGTTTTACAAAAGCTTCTTGTGAACCTGAAATAGCTTCACTTATAGCAATAGCTAAATCATTTGTAGATTTAACCAAAGTAATTTTTAAAGCCGTATCAAGTGTAAGAACAGAACCAGCTTTATAACCTGAATTGATGGCAGGCGCTTGCGCTGCATTTTTGCTTATGGTGATATGCTTGTGGGGTGAAATTTTTCCTGTACTCATAGCTCGGAAAATAACATAAGTCATCATTAATTTTGTTAAAGAAGCAGGATACCAACGTTCAAAAGCTTGATTATGCTTTAATATTCGTCCAGTTGTAGCGTCAACAGAGATGAAAGGATGGGCTAGAGTTAGAGAGCTTATTATACTTAGAATGAAAGAGAAAAAAAGTGTGTGGAAGAGTTGGCGCATAAAGTAAATTCCCCCATTATTTTTAGATTTAAGTAATCCAGCACTGTTTTAATTTTATTATAAAGATTTTTGTATATACATAAAGAGGATGAATATTTAATCACGCACAGGTCCTTTCCAATTATGACCAAGTGTTTGAAGTCTTTTAACTGCAGAAGGTGGCATAGGGGGAGGATTGGGATCTTGAGCAGCTAATAGAAGTAACTCATCACAAGCTTTTTCTGTTTTTTGAATGAGTTGGTCCCAAAAATCACGTTTATTTAAGCCGGCTTTAATAGGCGGAAGAATACGGACACGAATTGTTCCTGGATAGCGACGAAAATTATTACGTGGCCAATATAAACCAGCATTGTGGGCAATGGGTACAACTTGAAGTTTAAGTTCATTGTAAAGAGCAGTAATTCCTGGTTTATAATCTGGATCTTGACCAGGTTGTTTACGCGTCCCTTCGGGAAAAATGAGGATTTCACGCCCTTGCTTCGCTTTTTGTTTTGCATTGTGTAAAATAATTTTAAGAGCTTTAATAGGACTTGTCCGGTTAATCGGAATGATTTGTGTTTTTGCCATGTACCAACCGAAGAAGGGAATCCACATTAATTCACGTTTGATAATGAGAGCGGGATCATTAAAGTAGGGAACAAGGCTAAAAGTTTCCCATGCGGATTGATGTTTTGGAGCAATGATGTAAGCCCCACTCGGGAGGTTTTCTATGCCTTCAATTTCATAGTTTGTTCCAGCAATGTGTTTTTGTAAAAACAATGTAATACGCGCCCATATTTTAGGTACAATCCATGCTTGCTTGCGCGGCATTAAAAAATAAAAAGGTGCGTAAAGAATCATCTGTACAAAGGTTGTTATGTAAAAAACGAATGTAAAAAGAAGAGAGCGAAAGATAAGCACTACATTTCCCATTTCATGTCTACCAAGAAATTCTATTTATAATGCAATTTATATGAGAAAACATCTTTAATTAAAACTTTTTCAAGTACTTCTTTTAAAGTATTTAAAATTATAAGGAAAGAACCATATGACATTACAGATTGGTAAAGATAAGTTTATTCCACGAATTTTGTCCATTGCTGGTACTGATCCTTCTGGTGGTGCTGGAATGCAAGCCGATTTAAAGGTTTTTTCAGCAATGAAAGCTTATGGTATGAGTGTAGTTACAGCTGTTGTTGCACAGAATACACAGGGTGTACGTGCTTTTCAAGCGTTGGATTCGTCTTTTGTTGCCGATCAAATTGATTCGGTGTTTGAAGATATTTGTGTGGATGCTGTTAAAATTGGGATGGTGGCGAATGCTCAGATTGCACAAGTCATTGCAGAGCGTTTGGCTTATTATAAAGCCCGTTTCATTGTTTTTGATCCAGTTATGGTGGCAAAGAGTGGTGATGTTCTTTTGAAACCTGATGCGATTGAAGTTATTCGTAATGTTCTTATTCCTATGTCAACATTGATTACACCAAATTTACATGAGGCAAAAATATTATTGAATCGTGAAATACAATGGTCATTAGATGCTATGTATCAGCAAAGTCCGCAACTTTTGGCATTGGGTTGTGGTGCTGTTTTATTGAAAGGAGGGCATTTAGATATTCTTGCTTGCAAGACTACAAATCATTACGATTTTTCTAGTCCTGATATTTATTGTGATTCCAAGGGGAGTGTGATGCTGGAAGCTTCTCGTCTCAGTACAACCAATAATCATGGTACAGGTTGTACCATTTCCGCTGCAATTGCAGCACTTTTACCTACAGAATCTTTGTTTGGTGCGGTCAAAAGAGCTAAAAATTATTTAAATAGCGCTTTGTCTGCTTCAAATACTTTAAACATAGGAAGAGGACGGGGCCCACTTCACCATTTTTGTGAACTTTGGGATCATAGATAAGAAAGACTCTTTAAAAAAATCTCTAGCCTGAAAATGAGCTTATATTAACTAATGGAGCGGGCGATGGGATTCGAACCCACGACCCCAACCTTGGCAAGGTTGTGCTCTACCCCTGAGCTACACCCGCTTAAGAATTTGAACTACTTTTCACATAAACGCTATCTGTATGGCGTAGGCTTTTCCGAATTGCAACAAAAAAATAACGTTTCAGTAGATTTATTTTTTTGTTGTTTAAAAGTAAGAATTAAAATTAATTTTAAAAGTACTTAAGCTCTATAATTATTTTACACGCAATGGTAATATGATCGTGTTGAAAATGGTGAGATAGTGTGCTGTTGTAATTATTTTTTGGGACACCAGCGGTTTTTCTTTTGCATAATCCGTGGATTTTAATTTATTTTTTAAGATGCGAAAATAGAATCTTAAATGCGCTTTTACAACAATCATATTCACTAAACGCCTTTTTAAATCTGTGTTTTTTTATCACAACATTTGAGCATAATGTCTTCTAATGGGTTGATATTTATCTTGATTTCTTGTTTCTATTTCAGGATCAAAACCGATAAATGCTTATTAACAATAGAGTCTTTTTCTTCTAGTACGATAATGTTCATTAAATAGGTGTCTTTTTGTCTATTTTGTCTGAATTAACAAAAACTCTTAAGATTGGTCCAGTCAGAGATAAAACATTCATTTGTGGAAAAGGGAAGAAAAAAATTAACCAAAGAGGGCTTTGGTAATTTATTTAGAAAGTTTTGTAATGGAGCCGGCATAAAAAATTAACTCATGGTTTAAGGAAAATTAGTGACAGCAAGAGCTGTAAACTCAAATGCAACAGTGTTACAACTTAAAGCGATTTTTGGCTAGACAAGTGATAACATGGCAGCTCTTTATATAAAAAGCGTTGATTACAAAAGGCTAACTATCGAAATGATAAGAAGCTCCAAAAAAGTAAGGGATAGGATAAAAAAATACAAATTCCTTTACCTTTATAATAAAATATTGATTTATTATTATTTTGCCTTTTGGTATGGAAATTTGATAAACGCAGAAAATCAAATTAACATTGCTCTGATAGAGGATTGTAAAGCACTAGCAACAGTAATTTTGCAAAATAAGAGTGTTTAATGAAACCTTAAAAATATCTTCAGAATCACTAAATAATAGCTGTAATAGACACTATTAAGGAAATTGTAGTTAGCTACTTCATGTTAAGCTAATGCTTTGTTGTTTGATGTCATTTCTTTAGTATTAGTTTAGAGATAGCTGATTTTGTGATATTTTTGACTGAAGAATTATTAAGGGGAAACTGTTATTATAGTGGTGAATTCCGTGTAATTAGGTTTTTGATTCTAAGGGATCAGATTCTAATGTTGCGTAGTGCAAAGTCATTTTGGATCTTTGTTAAGAAGAGTATAAAAGTTTAGATGTAGGCAACAAAATTAAACTATTTTAGAAGGTTTGTAATGAAGTTTTTGATGATAGATTTTTAATGGATTAATATTTTGGCTCAGAAAAAAGCACATGAAGTTGATCAGTTTTTAAAACATTTTTCGCGTTCTTTTCCTATCGTTTTAATTTATGGACCGGATCGGGGTCTTGTTTGTGAGCGTGCACAACGTTTTGCTAAGCTCTCTCAGGTGGCGATAGAAAATCCTTTTACTACTGTTCGTTTAGATGCGGCTGAAATTGATAAAGATCCTGCACGATTAGGGGATGAAGCACGCACTTTATCCCTTTTTGGTGGTGATCGTTTAATATGGGTATCTAACGGTGCTAACCAACAAGGTTTTCTTAAGGCGCTTAAACTTTTAATAACAGAACCACCAGAAGCAAGTTTTATTTTAATTGAAGCGGGAGATTTAAAAAAAGGAGTAGGACTACGTAATATTATTGAAATGGCACCAACAGCGATTGCTTTGCCTTGTTATGCGGATAATACTCATTCTCTTGACATCTTGATTGACGAAATTTTAGGGGAATTCAATATAACTCTCTCTTTGGAAGCGCGTCAGTGTTTGCACCAAAATATCGGAGAAGATCGTCTTGCATCACGTAGTGAATTGGAAAAGCTTTGTCTTTATACCCTAAAAAAGGCTCATGTTGCTTTTGAAGATGTAAAAGCTATTGTTAGCGATGTGAGTACCCTTTCTCAAGATGAAGTAATTGATGCTGTTTTACTAGGAGATTTAGTGGGTTTTGAAACTTATTTTAGCTGTTGTGTAGCTGTAAACAAAACATTTCTCTTTGTTTTAAATACGGCTCAAAGACATTTTCAACAATTACAGCTTTTACGTTATCAAATAGAAATTGAAGGTAAAAATTCTTTTGTAGTCATTTCTCAGGCACAACCACCAATTTTTTTTCAAAGGAAAAAAATAGTTGAACAAGCTTTAAAATATTGGAACTTAGAGAAAATTTTGTATGCAATGAAAACAATACAGTCGGCTATTTTAGAAAGTCGTAAAAATCCACTTTTAAGTGAAGTAATCATTCATAAAGCGTTACTGAAATTGACGATTATTGCAAAGCGTCAAAAGAATTCTTAGGATATCTGATTAAGATTGATAATTATTACTTGTTTAATAGTACAATATAGCAAGTTATTAGCCATAATTTGTTTGTCTATATTAAGAATTAATGATAAATCACTTAACTCTACTAATACCAAAAAACGATTGTACAAATTACTTTATATATCATGCGAATTCTTGGTTGGTAATATCATTAAGAATATTTACATAATTATCTTCTCATATAATATTTATCAAAAATAGATACTTCTTATTACTAAATTTTCTTAGATTCACATTTTTGTCAAAATTTTTATTAGAAAAACTTACTCATAAGCAAATTATAATTCGTTGTGATATATCTAAGACTTAGAAACACATAAGCTAAGAATCTGATCTAGTTTGTTGTTACCCTTACTAATTAGCTATCATTGGTTTTAATAGCTTCTTCTGATTTGGTTTTGTATAGAACAGCATCTTAGCTTAAAATTACTTATTTTCAACTCTTCGTGTTTAGTGTAGTTATAATAATACATAAGCGCCTTCCTCATCATACAATACCTTTTTACGGCATATATTCATATACTTAATTTACTAACTGCTTCTAAGCAGTAATTCAATAAAAACTAAAACACTGTATAAAACACATCCTATAAAATATAAAGATATGGAATTTTCTGATACTTATTTTTTATTTTTGTCATAGTCTCTCTGTAAAATTAAATAACTACACTTAACAATTTTTTCTTTTTTAATTCAGTTTTTATAGTTTTTGATGTTAACTTTATATAACGTTTTTCCTCATATTTACAAAGTAAGCCGTCTAGGATTAATACGAGGCTTAATACGAGGAGAAACTTTGGACACACTAAGGTCCTTGTTATCATTATTAATATTATTAGCTACATGAATCTCCTCAGCTGGAGGCTTAGGAGCCGGAGACTTAAGAACTGGAGACTTAGGACGAGAAGGCTTAATACGAGGAGAAACTTTGGACACACTAAGGTCCTTGTTATCATTATTAATATTATTAGCTACATGAATCTCCTCAGCTGGAGGCTTAGGAGCCGGAGACTTAAGAACTGGAGACTTAGGA
>NZ_JAMCOF010000001.1:125325-233691 GCF_023500045.1 Bartonella bilalgolemi
CGAGAAGGCTTAATACGAGGAGAAACTTTGGACACACTAAGGTCCTTGTTATCATTATTAATATTATTAGCTACATGAATCTCCTTAACTGTATGAACCTCGCCGCCTGCTTCAACCTTATAAACTACAACCTTTCTATCATTAAGATCTTCAACTTCAAGTACACTTTCATTAAAAGTTTTAGTTATGCTTCTATTAAAAGCTCGAATCTTTTTTGCATGAAAAGCGTTCTCTTCTTGTTTATGAAAAATTTCAATTTGTTTCTTATCAATAATTTCCATGTTGTGATCAAAAATAACATCTGTCGTGTAAATTGTTTCAAAACCAGAAAGCCGCGTATTATTAACTTCAGCATCACCGAAGATTTTGACTTGACCAGCAATTATGGAGCTACCTAAAATTTTTGCATCACCGAAAACTCGGGCACATCCATGAATTGTAGCATGACCATAAATTTTAGCATTTTCAGTCACTGCAGCAATTTCATAAACTTTTGCATCATTAGATATCTCACTATTACCGAAAACCTGAGCTTTTCCAAAAACAGAAGCATTTCCACTAATTTGGGCAGCATCCCAAATTTCTGCAGCTTCATAAATTTTGGCATATTGATAAACTTTGACTGCACCAGAAATTTTGGCATTATCGAAAACTTTAGCATTTCCGAAACATTTAACTTGCTCATTAATTATAGCATTTCCATAAACTTCAGCCCTATCATATACTTCAGCGTTTCCTCCAATTATAGATTTCCCAAAAATTCGAGCATCGTTATAAATTAAAGCGTGATTGCAAATTTGAGCACGGTTATAAATCTTGGCATCATCAAAAACTACACTGTAACCATGAACTTTGGCATTTCCCCAAATTTTCGCATTGCCTTTAATATGAGCATTTTGAAAAATCTTGGCTTTGTCATTAACTTTGGCGTTTCCATAAACCCGAGCACTATCATAAACGCTGGCTTTACCCGAAATTGTTGCAGTTTCATAAATCTTGGCGTTTCCATAAATCTTGGGGTCATCACGAATTTCTATATTACCCATAATTTCTGCGTTGCCGTAAATCTTACCACCAGAAATTATAGCATTTTGGTAAATATGAGAATTGCCGTAAATCTTGCAATTTCCATAAACCTTGGCATTATCATAAACGCTGGCAGAATCATAAACCCGGCTTTTGCCACGAATGTCACTGTTCCCACTAATATTAGCACTACCATAAACTACAGCGTGCTCATGAATTTTGCTTTTTCCATTAATATAAGCATTTCCAAAAATCCTAGCATTGCCAAAAATCTTGACGTTGCTAGTAATCTGAGCTCTTCCATAAACCTTTGCATTATCATAAATTTGTGCATTTCCATAGACATCGACGTATCCACACACTTCTGCTCTACCGCGAACTTTAACATTACCACTAATATGACACTTGCCATAAACTTTAGCATGATTATAAATTTCAACGCTTCCAGAAACCAGAGCTTTGCCATAAACTTGGGCATGTCCGTGAATCCTGACACTATCCTGAATCCTAGCATTCCCATAAACTCTGGCGTTTCCAAGAACCTCAGCGGCACCATAAATCCAACAATCACCCTCTTGCGATAAATTTTCTTCATTTTCAACAAAACCACCCCAATCACCTTCTGTTACATCTGCAAAGGATCTAATTGCTTTAATACGATAAGGTGCAGGACTTTTTCCTGTTAATACACAGACATATTTCAATTTTGAGGGATCTTTTAGTAGTAGCAAATTCTTTGTTAATTTTGGTATGAGAACCTTCTTTTGGTGTTCTGGTAAAGAAATTTCATTTTTTTGTCTTTTTGAAAGGACTGTACTTTTCAATTGTTTTAAAACTTCATTTGTAAAAAAATACTTTAAATCCTTAGGCATATCTCATTCTCCATGCCCCGCGGTAAATTCTAAGTTATTTAAATAATGAATTTTTTCAAGAATGAGTATATTAATTTTTTTTAATTTTTACTTATTGTGTTATTTAAGACACGTAATAATAAATGATTAATAGTCCATAATCAATAAAATAACACTTTAGATATAATTTGTAATCAAAGTTGAAGATAATTTTCATGAATTATTTATTTGTTTTTATTGTTGCTAAACTGATAGTAATTCATTGAAATGGTTTTAACCCATAAGTTGTATTGCTAATTATTTCAATGGGATAATAAGTAAAATCATTAACGCTTCTACTTGCAAAGTGAAATTCTTTGCATCTTTGTTTATTCATGATACATGTGTCTTTTAAAGATATTCTATAATGTAAGATTTGACCTAAGATGCGTTTGTTGGGAATAGAAACAAGTTGTGATGAAACTGCCGTCGCTGTTATTGAGCGCAATAATGAAGGAAAAAGCCGTATTCTTTCCAATATTATTTGGAGCCAAATTGATCACCATGCACCTTATGGTGGTGTTGTTCCTGAAATTGCTGCACGTGCTCACGTTGAAGTTCTTGATGGTTTGATTCTCCAAGCGCTTACAGAAGCCAATCTAAAACTTAAAGATATTGATGCCATTGCAGCAACAAGTGGTCCTGGTTTGATAGGAGGACTTTTAGTTGGACTCATGAGTGCAAAAGCATTAGCTTTTGCTACCAAAAAGCCTTTTATTGCAGTCAATCATTTAGAAGGACATGCTTTGACAGCTGTGTTAACGCATAATGTTAATTTTCCTTATTTATTACTCTTAGTTTCAGGTGGTCATACCCAAACAGTTCTTGTTCATAATGTGGGTCATTATCAGCGTTTAGGAAGCACTATTGATGATGCATTAGGAGAGGCCTTTGATAAAACCGCAAAACTCTTAGGTCTTTCCTATCCTGGTGGTCCAGCACTTGAAAAAGCTGCTTTATTGGGGGATAAAAATCGTATTTCCCTTCCACGACCTTTGAAGGGTGATAAGCGATTGGATTTTTCCTTCTCTGGCCTTAAAACTGCTGTTCGACAAGTTGCAACAGCTATGGCACCCTTGACAGAGAGTGATGTTTCCGACATTGCTGCAAGTTTTCAAGCAGCTGTTATCGATATATTGCAGGATCGGGTTAGTTTATCGTTGCAACAATTTATCTATCATTATCCTTTTTATCATCATGAAGCATCCACTCTTCCTGCTTTAGTAGTTGCTGGAGGAGTCGCTGCTAATCAGGCTATTCGTTCCAGTTTGCAAAAGCTTGCTCATAAACACGGCTTTGAATTTATTGCTCCACCTCTTTCTTTATGTACAGATAATGCTGCAATGATTGCTTTTGCTGGCGCTGAACGTTTAGCACGGGGACAAGTAAGTTCTCTTGATGTCGGACCTCGTTCACGCTGGCCATTAGATGAAAAATCTCTTCCTTTAATCGGGACAGGGCGTCGTGGAGTAAAAGTATAAACCTGTAAACTCATTAAAATTTATAAAAGGAGACTTCATGGCTTATTGGCTTTTCAAATCTGAACCGCATAAATGGTCATGGGACATGCAAAAACAAAAAGGAGGTGATGGTGAACAATGGGATGGTGTGCGCAATTATCAAGCGCGCAATAATATGCGGGCTATGAAATGTGGTGATAAAGGTTTTTTTTATCATTCAAATCAAGGATTAGAAATAGTTGGTATTGTAGAAGTATGTGCTGAAGCACATCCTGATTCTACTAGTTTAGATCCACGCTGGGAATGTGTAGATATTCGTGCTATTTGTGATATACCAAATCCCGTTTCATTAAAACAAATTAAAGCTAATCCAAGATTAAAAAATATGATGCTGGTTAAGGCTATGCGTTTATCGGTACAAGCAGTTACAGAAGATGAATGGAAAGAAATCTGTTCTATGGGAGGATTGAAACTAGCATATCTTTAACCTAAAATGATAATTTTAGTTTGCTGATTAATGTAAGGCAAGATACGTTGCATATCACGATATGAAAGTGCAATACATCCTTCTGTTGGCATATAATTGTTTCGTGCTAAATGTATAAAAATAGCACTTCCTTTTGCCATCTTTCGTTCTCTAATATTCCAATCCAGAATAAGTCCCATATCATAAAGGCCATCTTCACGTTGCATCTTTTCAGCACTTTTGGGATAAGGAAGACGTACCAAACGATTATAATTAGCATCTCCACTTGCATCACACCAACCATCGTGTGCTTGAATATGACGGATTGCTAAATTTGAACGTGGGAAATAACGGTAAAAATTATTGCGAAATCCCCCTAAACAACGCATATTTGCTAAAGGAGTAGCACCGTCGCCTTCACGTTTAAAAGCAGAAATACCAGCTCGCCCTAAAGCACAAAAAAAACGATGCTGACCGATACAAAAAATACCCCGTGTTTGCATACCTGTTTGTCGACGGATGACAATAGAAGAAACGGAAGTTTGTTTTATATATATTTTCTTTTTTAATGCCACTTGCATGCAATCCTATTTTTATGAAATTATTCTCTACCCAATTTTATTGTAAATATACCTTATAGGGAAAAAAATGAAGGACTATACCCTTTTAATCGTTGAGGATGATAATGATCTTCGTTCCATTCTTGTAGAACAATTGCAAATTCATAAAGAATTTGAAGTGCTTCAAGCAGAAACTGCTGAAATAGGGGTTACAGTAGCTCAAAAAGAAAATGTTGATCTAGCTATTTTTGATGTAAAACTTCCTGACCTTGACGGTCGTGAAGCCGTAAAAAAATTACGTTTCCAAGGATTTCGCGCTCCTATTATTATGATTACTAATTGTGATACAGATTGCGATACTATTTTAGGTTTTAAAATGGGTGTTAATGATTACGTGACAAAACCTTTTCGTTTTTCAGTGTTGTTAGCTCGTATTCGCGCCCAATTACGGCAATATGAATATAATGAAAATGTAATTTTTTATATTGGCCCTTACATTTTTAAACCTAGGGAAAAATTCCTTATTGATAAACAGAACGATAAAATCCACCTCACAGAAAAAGAAACAGCAATTCTTCAATATCTTTATGATAACAGAAATAAAATTGTAAATCGTGAAACATTATTGGAATACATTTGGGGCTATAACGCAGATATTATCACTCATACATTAGAAACTCATATTTATCGTTTGCGTAAAAAAATTGAAAAAGATCCTTCTAAAGCAAAAATTCTTGTTACAGATCATAATGGATATCGTTTGAATCTTTAATTGTTCTACACGCGCACTATTTAAATACAGTTTGGAGAACATTTCCTCTAAAATAAAAATCAGATTATTGTGATTTGTCTCTTTCACATGCTTGTGGTGTTAACGTAGGAATAAAAACGCGTCGCGACTGACGACGCTGCACAAAAGAACCTTGATAGACATGTTTTTCTGCTGAGCACACTAAAAGCCCACCAAAATAAGGAAAAATATGACTTGCTAATGATTCATAAAAGAATGAAAATAACCGCGATACATAGCTTAAAGAAGGCGTATAATGTAGAATTTCTTGTACTGGTCCATTAATAAAATTGGCTTCTTTAAATAAACGAACTACTTGTTGTCGACTATAAGATTCTCCATAGCCAAAAGGTGTGTGATCATTACGTGCCCATAATCCACAACGATTGGGAACAATAACAATAAGGCGGCCATTAGGAATCAAAACACGCCATATTTCGTTTAGTGTTTCGTGTGAATTTTTTGTATATTCAAGTGCATGCACCAATAAAACGCAATCAATCGAAGCATCAGGAAGAGGCAATTCTTCTTCAAAAACAAGCGCTGTAGCGACCTTATCAAGATAAGGCCAAGGTGATGCTCCTTGACTAGCAGGCATAAAAGCATAACATTGCTTCGCACGTTTACGCAATACAGAAAGATAAGGAAGTGCATAACCAAGGCCCATAACTCGTTTATCTATAAGATCAGGCCAAAAGATATTTAATTGATCACAAACTGTCGTTTGTACACGCATACCAAGCGTAGAAGTATAAAAATCTTTTAATGTAATTATGTCCAATTTTAAATACCGTTTAGAAGCAAATTTCAAGTATCGCAAGTTTTTACATACTTAAATTTATATGGAATTCTGCTTTTTTGTCTCAAGAAGAAAAATCTTAATCTTTAATTTTCTTCATGCGAATGATCTTAAAAGCACAGGAAAAAAGTTATTTTATAGTCTCCTTCATTATAAATAATTCACTTTATTATTATTTGTAGTGCTTTTCTTCCCATAATTATTTGCAATATATTTTTCAAAGGAGTAGCGAATAAATTATTCTTCAATTAAAATGAAGTAATCTTTCAAGATAATTCTTTTCTTCTTCTGAAATATGCTCATTGCTAAGGCGTTTGCGAATTTCATCCAAAATTTGCCGTGCGCGCATCTTATCATTTTCTTTTGGTTCAATTACACCTTCTTGTTTTTTGTTAATTTCTGAGGAAAGTGGACGCCCTAACGGATCTTTACGATTATGAATGGCATTCTGATTATTTTCTGCTTTGTTGAGAATTTCACGCATCTTTTTTAACACATTTTGTGCGCCTTGTCGTAAAGCTTCTAAAGCATCTGATTGATTTTGTATTGACAGCTCATGATCTTGTTTATCAAGAGCATCTCTTGCAGAATTCATTTTCTCTTCTGCTTCTTTCAGGGCATCACTTGGTTCAAATCCTTCTGCTGTCAATTCTTTTTTCAATATTGATAATTCAGATTGCAATTCATTTTGGCGTTTTTTCAAGGTTTCACTCTGTACTTTGGGCGTAATGTTTCCATGTCGCTGATCTGTTTCTAAATTGTGGGTATCATTAAGAATTTCTTGCTGACGGCGCATTAAATCACCAAGTTGATCTATTTTTTCTTTCATTTGTGTCGTTTGGTTCTTATTTTGCTCATTTGTTTGATGATTTTTTCGTATTTGCAAATGATCAAGTGTTTGTTCAATTTCGGCTAAAAGCTGTTCAGCTGCAGAAGAAGAGCCCATTTTAGCCATTTCCTCAATCGAATTCAGTTTGTTTTGTAATACATCTGTAGAAAGATTAGCTTCTTTCGAATCGTTATTTTCTGGTGCTTTTTCAGCTAAAGCATTGATGTAATCACTTACAGCTTGTCGTAAGTCTGCCATAAGTCGCTCGATTTCAGTAGTAGAAGCACCATGCCGCAACGCGTCACGGAGAGCAGCTTGTGCTTGTTTTAATCTCTGTTGAGCAGACTCGAACTGATTATCTTCAATACCTAAAGCAATTTCCCATAAATGATCAATGACATTTCGCAATTGATCCTCTGTTTGTGCCATAGAAAGCCTTGTCCATGCGCTCTGTAAAAGAAGAAAATGAGTTATATTTTGAAGACCATTTTCTGGACATAAAAGCAGAGCAGAAAGCATATCAAGCACATACTCGCGTTTAGATGCGTTAAGAGCCAACAAACGACGTTGTTCATTGATGGCACGTGCAACAGGATTCGCAAAAATACGCTGTGGTAATGTCATGATAAAAGTTTTACTGCGCCCCTGTTGGCCAGCTCCATCTTTTACTACCAAAGTGATTTTTACTTCTGAACCAGCCCATGGATGGCTTGATAAATCTTGCACTGTCCGCATTTTACCTTTTCCACCACGTGCTAAAAGAAGCTTTATTTCAGGTGCTTTATAAAGGGGAGGGCTATTTTTTTTCTGATCAAAAAAAGGTTCTATTTCAACAAAAGCATTTGTAACTCCATAATCATCATCCATTTCATACTTTAATTCTAATGATCCAGATAAAATTCTCTCTGGTTTTTCTAACCAATGAATCGTCGGTAATTGATCTTTAATCATGTGTAAATGCCATTGTTGTTGCTTATGGCGCGACGATAAAGATAAATATATTGAACGCTCTAAATGTGTTTCAAAACGAATAATTGAATTATTTAAAGTCGGTTGTTCATTCTTCTTAGTAAGTGGAATTTTCTGTCCATCTTCTTCAGAGATTGCTGTTACTGTAATACCAGCACCATTGACAATACGTACAACAACCTCACTGCCTTCAGGAACTGTAAATTGTGTTGTTTCATTTTGCGTTAAATAAATGGGTGCAACTCCTGTATAAGCAGGCGGTGTAACCCAAGCATCAATTCGCATTGATGTTTCATCAACGGGAGGACGAAAATCAAATGCATCTGCTAAACGTCCACCTGATGAACCAAAAGAAAAACTGAAAGCACAAGCACAAAATAGAACAAATAAAGCTCTAAGAGCCATAGGATCGTAGGAAGCACTTTTGAGGTGAATTAATCCGATTCGCAAATGATGCAATTGTTCCGCCATACGACGCTGATGTTCGCGCCAAATATTTGTAGTTGTATCTTCTTCATCTTCAAAGTGTAAACGATCCGTTTGAACATTTAGAGGTTGGTGTTTGAGATTATTTGTTCGTTCGATATGGTCATTAATATCTTTAATTTTAGGCAAACGGAAACCGAAAAGCAGAGAAAGACTCCCTGCTGCTATAAAAAGCACTAGCCACAGAAGAAATAAATGCGCCCAATAACCAAGAGCATTGAAAATGCCAAACCAACTAAGCGACAATAAAAGGCTTAGAGCAAGAAAAAAAGGTAATAATCGTGGCCATATTCGCTCACAAAACAGAATACACCAAACAAGAATGCGCACAAACAAAAGCTTTAGTTCTGAAAAACTTTTGATGTTTTTATTTTTCATAGATAAACATTTACCCTCTTTTTATAGCAGCGCGTTAAAATCATAAGATTCATACAAAATAATTATCAGAAAATAAATTGTTTCATTAGAGTTGAGTGAAAATAAGACCAAGATATTTAAAAATTCTCAATCCAATTTGGAATTTGATCGAGACCTATTAATTGTGCATAATCAAGACGTGGGCGAATAACTGCATAATGCATGTCTTGAACTAAAACCTCTGGTATTAAAAGCCGACTATTATAAGTATTTGACATTACCGCGCCATAAGCCCCCGCTCCTGTAATTACTAAAAGATCTCCTGTTGACAATATAGGCAAAGAACGATTCAAGCCTAAATAATCACCCGTTTCACAAATAGGACCAACAATATCTGCATTGATAAGTAAAGCATCTATTGGTTTCTCTTGTACCAGTAGCACATTTTGCCAAGCTTCATAAAGTGTTGGGCGAATGAAATCATTCATTGCTGCATCAACAATAACAAAATTTCGCTCTTTTCCCCTTTTAAAATGTATAACAGATGTGACTAATATACCAGCTTCACCAACAATACTGCGTCCAGGCTCTAGGATAATATTGATCCCTAAAGGAGCAATATGTTTTCTAACGAGTGCAGCATAATCAAAAGGAGAAGGCACGGAGTAATGTTCAGAACCATAAGAAATGCCAAGTCCTCCTCCAATATCAACATGCGTTATAGCATAACCATCATCCCACAACTGACGGACAAAATCTGCTGTAATAAGAAAGGCATCTTCAAAGGGTGTTAAATCACAAATCTGACTGCCAATATGTATATCTACACCACAAACATGTAAACCAGGCAACTGAGCGGCTTTTTTATACACTTCTCGTGCTGATGAGAGTGGAATCCCGAATTTATTTTCAGATTTGCCTGTTGTGATTTTTTTATGAGTTTTTGCATCCACATCTGGATTAATTCGTAATGAAATGCGTGCTGTTGTCGAAAGTGCAACAGCACGTGCGGATAATTGTTCAAGTTCTGGTTCTGACTCAACATTAAAACAATGAATATTTTGTGTAAGAGCAAAATCGATCTCTTTAACTGTTTTACCAACACCAGAATAAACAATTTGGTGAGTAGGGATACCGGCTGCAAGTGCACGTCGCAGTTCACCTTCTGATACCACATCAGCCCCTGCTCCGCTTTGTGCTAAGAGCCGTAAAATCGCTTGATTAGAATTAGCTTTAACCGCATAAGCAATCAGATAAGGCATATCTTGAAATGCTTGCTGATAATTTTTAAAATTTGTAATAAGTGTACGAACTGAATAACAATAAAAAGGTGTTCCTACCTCTTGCGCGAGCATAGAAAGTGAAAGATCTTCAGCATGAAGTTCACCTTGATAATAAGAGAAGAAATGCATAAAAAAAACCTATTGTATCAGCTGATCGAGAATAAAAGGCTTATCTGCTTTGCTTTCAGAAATAAATGCTTCTTGCGAAGGATTTATTATCGTTGAAGATGGTAAATCTAGTATTTCTCTACGTCCACACCCAACTATGATAACATTGCAGAAAAGAATAATTATTAAATTTTTCACAATGGTTATCATATATCTTTTCCTATTATATGGATATTGTTTCTGTTTTATTTTTTGCATTAAAAAATAAAATCACTTGAGCGGCTATAAGGCGCTTTTTCCAATAAGCAATCTGACGCAGTACTTTTGAAGGTGCTGTTCCACCAAAATTTTTTCGGCTTTCAACAGATTTCTCAACTGTCAAAATATAAAAAATAGCTGTATTGATATTTGGATGTATCGTTTGAAGTTCAACTAATGATAACTCATTAAGAGTACACTGTTTTTTTTCTGCTAATGCCATAATACATCCAGTGATATGGTGTGCCTCACGGAAAGAAAGTTCTAATTCACGAACAAGCCAATCAGCTAAATCAGTCGCTGTTACATATCTAAAATGAGTTGCTTCTTTCATGGCTTCTTTATTAACTTTAAAATCACCAATAATTCTTGTCATTGCTGCTAGCGATAATTCCAAACTCAAAGCCCCATCGAACACATATTCTTTATCTTCTTGCATATCTTTTGAATAAGCAAGGGGTAAATTTTCATTACCGTTAATAGTCCAATCAAGGCAGCATTTAACTGGCCTGCTTTAGCACGTATAAGCTTAGCAGCATCGCGATTTCTCTTGTGTAGCATGATAGGGCATAATAGATGAATTCGTTGAAAAAGCATCTGATAAATGAATAAAATGAAATTGTGTACTCGACCAAAGAACAATTTCTTCTGCTAAGTGCGAAAGATGCATGGCACAAAGAGTTCCAATGCTTAAAAATTCTAATGCAAAATCATGATCCGAAACACTATCAATTGAATTGCGTGTTGGCTCACGCAAACACAATGCTTCTGCTGTCATAAAACGGTCAATCGAAAAACTTGTACCTGCTAAAGCAGCAGCCTATAAGGGGGATTCATCCATTCGTTTAATCGCATTACACATACGCGATAGATCTTGACTAAACATTTCAATGTAGGCCATCATATAGTGACCAAATGTGACGGGCTGTGCATTTTGTAAATGTGTAAACTCTGACATAAAAGTATCGACATGTTGTTCTGCGCGAATCAGTAATTGTTTTATCAGCCTTTTTAAAGCTTATACCATTTTTTGCATTTCTTCTCGTACCTACAAACAAAAATCAACAGCGACTTGATCATTTCGTGAACGTTCTATGTGTAAACGCTCTGCAATAGGGCCAATTAATTCATTCAGTCGTGCTTCAATATTCATATATATATATATATCTTCAAGTTTTCGTGAAAATGTGAATGCACCCATTTCAATTTCTTGACAAATTTTCTTTAAGCCATGGGCAATTTCTTTATAGTCCGATTGCGAAATGATCTTAGTTTACGCTAGCATTGCTACATGACAAAGTGAACCTTCAATATCTTGTTTATAAAGTTTTTGATCAAAATCAATTGAAACGTTAATTTCTTCCGTAATTGCAGCAGATCCTGCTTTAAATTGGCCGCTCCACATCTGGTTTTTTTATTCCTTATCTGTCATACTTTAAAATACTTCTTGAGAAGGACAAAAATTATGATCCATCAAATTTTTATTAGCCGAAAAAATAAAAATAAAAAAACACAATACTTCTTTGTGTTTTTTACCATTGTTTTAAGTTTATACATAACCATCAATCAAAATAACAACAGAAGAGCACTCTTTCCAAATTTTATTTCAGAGGCAAGAGCTCAAGCAACAGATATTAATAAAAAACAGACGGAAAAAGTAGAAAAAATTAAAAAAGCAGCAAAGGGCTTTTTTACATATATACGATTTGCTGATACTTCCTATGATATGAATCAATTTTCTTTTAAAGATATTGAGGGAAAAGATCATAAATTGTCTGAATTTATGGGAAAACCAATACTCGTTAATTTATGGGCTTTTTGGTGTACACCTTGCCGTGCAGAAATGCCAGAATTAGCACAATTAAAACGTGATATGGGGGGAAATAATTTCGATGTTATAGCTATTAACATTGATAAAAATACTTCTGCTGAAAAAATTAAAAAGTTTTTAAGTGATGCTCATGCTGATAATTTGGTTTATTATCGGGATAACACAATGAATATTTTCCAGGATATTAGAAAAAAAGGACTTGCTTTAGGTTTGCCTATCACATTTCTCATAGGTAAAAATGGTTATCTTATCGCTTCATTCAATGGAGCTGCTCCATGGGCTGATGATGATGCAAAAGCGCTTATAAAAGCCGTTATTGAAGAGGATTTATAGCTTTATAATTTTTTAAACATAGTGCGATTAAATCTAATAATAATGAATAAAAAAAGGTGTATTTTTGCAATAAAAAAGATAAGCTTCACCTGTTAGATGGCTTTATTCCTAAAAATCTTTCATAAAATTGTTCATTATTAACAGCTTGACCAATCACAATTTCGCAGAAGAAAATATCTCATTGGTAAAAGGTACATTCACTTAGATTGTGCAACTTGTATTTCACACTAAAAAAGAGACCCCATTTGTAAAAATGAAATTAGTTTCATGATTATAATTTAAATTTTGTTATCTATATCAAGAGTAACAGTTGCTTCTATAATAAGGGATTTTTAGGAGAGAACAAACAATTAGGTACAATAAATATTTAGAACTGATAAAAGTTTTATACTATGGTCAATTTCAGACTTTTAAAAACTTAGCGTCAATACTATCTCCAAAAGTGATATGAGTTTTTTGTGTTTTTCTTTTACTTTTAATCAATAGAAGATTACTTTAATTTATCTATGCGTTTTGAATGATTACGGTAAAATATAATTGCTGCATTTATTTCTCCTCCTAAAATAAAAATTGCACTTAATATGTACAGAAAAATAATTGCAACCATAATAGAGGTTAATCCTGCATAAGTAGAAGTATAATTAAACATTATTAAATATTGTGCGAAGGCAATAGAGGCTAAAAACCAAACAAATATTGTCACTAAAATACCTGGTAAAATATCTATTACTTTTCGTTGTCCTGCCGGCAACCATTTGTGAACAATTAAAAGACTCGTAAAAAGAACAATTATCGCAATTACATAACGCCATAAACGAATCATACTAATATATTCAGTGATGTGGGAAGGGTAGTTTTGCATAATTTTAATCAGCAAAGGTGCTAAAACCAATAAAAAACTAATAACAACAAGACCTACTGTCCCAATAATCACGAAAAACAAACTTTGAAAACGACAAAAAAACAAGCTGCGCTGATCAATAACGCGGTAAGCTTTATTTAATGCTGTACGCAAAGCGCTCACACCATTTGAAGCAAAATAAGCTGCTCCAATAACTGAAAGCGTTAATAAATCTCCTCGTTGTGTGGTTAGGACAGTAATGATTTCTTTAGAAAGAGGTTCTGCAATTGCATCCGGCAACAATTGCACAAGTGCTTCAATTTTTTGCGGCGTATATGTAAATGCTCCGAGAAAACTAGCAAGAGATGTCCCAAAAATAAAGAAAGGAAAAAATGCTAAAAGTCCAGAAAGTGCAACATGGCTCGCAAAGGCACTCCCATTATCACGTAAATAATGGCTTACTGCATTACAAAAAATACTGTAGCTATACCACAATGCCCTTTTTATCAAATTTAAATACCTTTGGATAATATCTTCACAATTAGCACAGTTTTCTCGTTAGGGGTATATAAAAATGGAAAACATTTGCACAACAGGAACTGTTTACCAGAATGTTCGTATACGCTAGAAACAACGATTGTATACTTCTATTTTAGAACATTTTTTACTGTGGGGAATATATCGAAAATAAAAGGGGAAAATCGATTTTAGAGCGTGATAAGGTTCTAATAATAAGAAACATTCATAAACGAAACTGAATTATTTTAAAAGTAATGAAGTTATGAAGAAAGTTTTAAAGAGTTTATATTGTTCAACTATACTCATAAAAATATTAGATAGCATTCAACCCAAGTATTTTCTCGTATGCACTATGGAGAGCATTCTTTAAATTAAAATTAGAGGAATAAGGCTGTTTGGATGTTTATATTTTTGTGGCTTGTAAGAGTTTCCATTCTAAACTATTTCCTGATTGTTCGTAAAATATTATAGGATTGAATATATTCATCATTCTTATTTTAAAAAAGGATCTTCAATAGGGAAAATTTTAAAAGATTTTTCTACATTTATCATATATTGTTCACAAAAAACACTATGCGACAAAGGGTATTATTCGAAAAACATTTAATTAAAGTTTTTTTCATTTTGTTATCGTATTGTAAAAAAGCATGTGATAAGAAAAGTGATCATTATGGTAAATTCTTCAAGATCGAAAGAAAAATTAAAAAATCATAAGGCGTCTGTTGTTCAATCTGAAATTATAGATCATGACTCAGAGCAAGAAGCACAACATTTAGCAGAGCCAATAACAACAAAGCAAAGCAGTGTCGAGAGAAAAAACATATGCGGTGTTGGTATTGCTTTGACTTCTTTAGTGGTTTCAGGGATTATTGGTGGTCTTATCACTGTAAGTTTTTGGGTAGGCATTCAAAAAGCAGGTTTTCTTCCTTCTTTTTTAGTAGTTGATCGTTTTGAGGAGGAAAAAAATCTTCAGATTACTATACGCGCAAAAGAAAAAGCAGAAGAAACAGAAAAACAGTTGAATCATGTGCTTCAACAGTTTGATACATTGAAGAAAGATTTTTCTTCTTTTTCATCACAACGGGTTGAAGCTTTTCAGGAAGATGAATCTTTTCAAAAGGAGAGAAGCAAAGTTTTTACAATCTTAGAGAAAAAAGTAGATGCTTTCGAAAAGTATGTCCAAGCTTTGACTGGAATATCAGAAGATATAAAGACAGCTTTATTTGTTGGGCAAAGTAATAAAAATGATATTATCATCTTAAAACAACGGTTAGATAATATACAAAAGGAAATAGCCACTCAAAATAACAAAAAAGATGGAATAAATACTGCGATGTTTGTTGCAGTAAGTGCATTAAAAAACGCTATAGATCGTGGTGGATCTTATATGCGTGAATTGGAAACAGTGCAACATTTTTCACCTTCTATTGCGGGATTTGATTTGTTACAGAAAACAGCAAGTACGGGTCTTCCAAGTCCTGCAAAGCTTTCAGCTGATTTTGCTTATGTTGCAGATAAAATTGTTGGTACGCAAAATAGTATTGTACCGAATGCTGATTTTTTAAAGAAGGTTAAGGTATGGATAAAAAGTCTTATTGTTTCGCGTCCAATTGGATATGTTGAAGGGACAACAGTGCCTGCAGTTGTGGCTCGGATGGAAGTTGCTATTCAAGCTGGAGATTATGAAAAAGCTTTAGCTGAATGGCAAACTTTACCTCAAAATGCTAAAGATATTTCGGTAGATTTTATTGATCAGCTTAAACAACATCTTGCTGTCCACCACGTTCTTCAACAGATGTTGATTGTTAGGCCAAAAAGATCTTCCGAAGCTGCAAAGATGTAAATAGGATCAAAAATGATACGTATTTTTATTTATATTTTTGCCGTTTGTGCAATCGGTGCAGTTTTTAGCTGGGGTGCCAATAATAATAACTTTTTGGTCATAACATTTTTGCAGATGCGGTTTACTGTCTCATTGCTTACGATTATTAGTGGGCTTGTTATACTGTTGACGATATTAGTGTTTTTATGGAAGTTTTTTGGAATTATTTTTTCCATTCCTGGAACTTTATACAGCTTTTTTTCTGGATGTTACCAAGAATATGGACGCAAAGCTCTTATAAAGGGTTTGCTTGCAGTTTCCGCAGGTGATTATATAGCTGCACAAAAAATGGAAATACGCGCATTAAAATACCTTGTAAAAGATTATGAACCGTTGATAAAGCTTTTAAGAGCTCAAATCTTATCTTTGCAAAAAGATTCTATGAAAGCTATTGCTCTTTATGAAGAAATGCAAAAAGAAGAACCGACAAAGCTTGCTGGGCTTTATGGTTTGTTTCATGAAGCTATAAATACAAAAGCTTATGATGTAGCACAGCACTATGCAGAAGAGGCACTAGCTTTGTCGCCAGCTCTTTCATGGGCTCAACAGTTTGTTCTCGATCGATTGAGTGCTGAGGGGCAATGGAATAAAGCACTTGATGTTTTTCATCGAGCGCAAAGAGTTTTGCCACATTCTGAGCATTATACTTCAGAACGTAAGTATACTCATGCTCTTTTATTAAGTGGGTTAGCACTTCATCTTATTGAGACACAACTCGTGGAAGCACGTAAAGCTATTTTAAAGGCCCATAAATTGATGCCTGATTTTGTACCAATAACGTTGATTATGGTAGATATCCTTTATCGATTAAAAGAAGTTCGCAAAGCTGATAAAATGATTATTAAAGCTTGGCAGAAAAATCCTCATCCTGATTTTGGTGCACTTTATCTTAGGCGAGAAGAAAGTGCAGTTGGGCGTTTGAAAAGAGCTAAAATACTTGCTTCTTATAATAAAGATATATTTGAGTCAGCTTTTATTGTTGCAAAAGCTGCTCTGGATGCAGGGGAATTGGAATTAGCAAGAGAGCACGCACAAAGAGCACTAACTTATCATCCGCGTGAAAGCGTTTATTTATTGTTGGCAGATATTGAAGAAGCACAAGGTAATGGTCAAGGGAGTCATCAATGGTTGTCTTTAGCATTACGTGCAGAACGTGATCCAGCATGGGCTTGTGATGGTTCTTTCTTTCCTTTTTGGTCGGCAGTTTCTCCAATCAGCGGTCGATTAGGTCGTTGTGAATGGAAAGTACCTCCCCGTTGTCCTCCTATAACATTAGAAATTGATAACATGGTGCTGAAAAAAGAAGACAAAAGAGGGATCGTAAATGAAAAAAAAGTTATTAAAGATAAATCCTTTGAAGAAAAGTCATTGGTAGGGCCTGATTTTTTATTAAAGTCGCATACAAAAAAACAGAATAGAAAAAAAGTTGATCAGATATCTTTAAATGCTGAAGATTTAGAGAGTAAGGAAGAAGAAAAAAGGATTTCTTTACCAAGAGAGAAATTTCAATTATTTTAGAGGTGTTGTAGATATTTTTGATAAAAATAACGCTCTTATTCATTACAAAATTAAATTAAATCTGGTTGTAAAAATGATTGGTTGAAGAATGTTTTTCGCGAAAACATGTCTTGATAAAAAACAAAGAAACAGTAAACTAAAAATTGCGGTAGTTTTGCATCATCAATCTCCGCAGACTGGTTTTTTAGGGAAATTTTTACAAAGAAATGGTTTTGTTCTTGATTTTTATTATCCTATTTTAGGGCAAAAACTTCCTAAAACATTGAAATATCACGCTGGTGTTGTCATTCTAGGTGGTCCGATGAGTGTGAATGATAAGGATGTCTATATTCATGAGGAAATTGATTGGGTTTCATTATCTTTGAAAGACAATAAGCCTTTTTTAGGAATTTGCCTTGGAGCACAGATGCTTGCAAAAAATTTAGGTGGGTGTGTTGCTGCAAAAAGCGATAAAAGTGTAGAAATCGGTTGGTATCCATTGGAAGCAACTTTGCAAGGAAAGGCACTTATGAATTGGCCAGAAATGGTTTATCATTTACATAATGAAGGAATCTATGATTTGCCTAAAGAAGCTATTCTTTTGGCAAGAGGTCAGACATATCCCACACAAGCTTTTTGTTATGGTAATAATGCATGGGGTTTACAATTTCATCCTGAATTAACGCGTACAATGATACAAGATTGGTTAATACACTCAGCTCAAGAATTAACTAAAAAAGGTGCTCAGTCTGCTTTTACACATTTAAAAGGTTATTCACTCTATGGTCAAAGTTTACGCGAATGGTTTGACAATGCATTACAACAAATTTTCGGTGTTCCCACTGTTTGTAATATGGGAATTGAGAATTATACCGATTCTGAAAATTATTATTAAAAAAGAATTTTAATTTAATAAGTTATGTTGAACAATGTAATATCAAAAAATCCAAACAGGCATGATCATTATTATTTTCGTAGAAGAAAAGAGAGCAATAAAGAATAAGATTGGCCGAATTGCTTATTGTGCTTATTCCACTCTTAGTATGATTTAATATTGGTTATATGCATGGATAAGAATAATGCTAATAATCTTTTATTCTTAATTTTGAATTCTCTTTTCTTTAAAGCAGACGATCCTGCTTTTTTTCTCGCAGATTATGTGTGAGAAGATAAATAAAATTTTCTAAAGTTGGTTTTAATGACTTTAGGTTTGGAAAGCAGTATTTTTAAGTTGGGCAATCATACTTGCTGTAAAAGTAAAGCGTGAAACATTGAGATCACCTTCAATCAAGGCACTAACGCGGTTGATAATATTGTAAATTTGGTCTTCACCAGATTTTAACCAAGCTGCTAGAGGATCGCTTTTTTCATTATAATTTTTAAAGATTTTTATAACGATTTGTCGCAAGCTTTCAGCAATACTTTCTTTAGCTTCACTTAAGGCCATACCATCATAATAATCAAGGATAGGAATTGCTTGGCTTGCTTCATTAATACGATTTATACGAATAATCTGAGCAAGTGAGAAATAGATTTTTGCAGTTTTCATAAGGTCACTTTTACTTTGTTTCGCAATCAAGGAAATATCACAGATCATTGGAGCGACGTCTAAAAGAGCTAATTGTGTTGCCAAAGTTTTTGGTGTTCCTTCTTCATTGTATTGCGCTGATTTTTCCTCAATTTTTTGATTGATATCTTGACTATTGGTGTGCATAAGCTTTTTTTCAATCAAGGTACGAGCTGTTTTTATTGTTTGCACAATTTCCTCTAATGGCACTGAGAGATCGATATTACGCAAGCCCCAATTGGTTGCTTCAAAAAGCATAGAAGTGATTGCGGCATAAAATTTATTTTGATTCAATCCCGGTATTTTATTATCGAGATTATCAACTTGTTTTGCAAGCTGAGGAATTTCAAAACTATCTCGGATAACAATGAAAACACGAATGATATTTTCAGTTTTTTGACCTGTTATATCTTGTAAGTGATTAACAAAAGTAGGTCCACCACGATTCACAATATCATTAGCAATGAGGGTTGCAATAATATCACGACGTAATTGGTGTTCAATGATTTCATTTTTAAAATTTTGATGAAGTTGGGTTGGAAAATAATTCAACAAGGTTGTGTCGAAATAACGATTATCAACAATAGGATTATTTGCAATTTCTTCTTGCAGAGTTAATTTAGCATAAGCTAAAATAACCGCGAGCTCTTGGCGTATAAGTCCTTGATTTTGGCTCATTCTTTGGCGTAAAGTTTGTTCATTAGGGAGAACTTCAACTTTACGATCTAGAAGTTTTCTCTGTTCTAAGTCGTGCATAAAACGTATTTGATAAGGTAAATCAATGACACTTCTGTTTTCAGCTAAAGAAAGCGAAAGAGTTTGCAAATAATTATTACGCAAGACTAATTGTTCAACTTGTGGGGTCATTTGTTTCAACAATTCATCACGGGCTTCACGAGTAAGTTTTTTGGCGCGTAGAGCTGAGGCAAGAACAATTTTAATATTAACTTCAAGGTCAGAACAATTAACACCTGCGGAATTATCAATGGCATCGGTATTACAGCGTCCACCGTTTAAAACATATTCAATCCGACCGCGTTGTGTAAGACCGAGGTTGGCTCCTTCACCAATAACTTTTGCACGAACTTGTTCACCAGTGATGCGGATGGAATCATTGGTGCGATCGCCTACTTGAGTATCAGTTTCGGTTGTTGCACGAATATAGGTTCCAATGCCGCCAAACCATAAAAGATCTACAGGGGCTGTTAAAATGGCTGAAATAATTTCAAAAGGTGTTCCTGTTTGTTTTTCAAAACCAATAGCTTGTGCTGCTTCAGGAGAAAGGGTGATTGTTTTAGCTTTTCGTGAGAAAATACCACCACCTTTTGAGAGTTTTGTTTGATCATAATCTTGCCAGCTTGAACGAGGAAGTTGAAAGAGGCGCATACGCTCTGCATAACTTGTTACTATATTTGGTTTGGGATCGATGAAAATATCGCGATGATCAAAAGCGGCAATCAGCTTTGTTTGTTGAGAAAGTAACATTCCATTCCCAAAAACATCTCCCGACATATCACCAACTCCAATGCAGGTAAAAGGTGTTGTTTGAATATCGTGATTAAATGATTCTCGAAAATGTCTTTTTACAGCTTCCCATGCACCTTTAGCTGTAATACCAATCGCTTTATGATCATATCCCGCTGATCCTCCGGAAGCAAAAGCATCGTCAAGCCAAAAATTATTTGCTTGGCTAATAGTGTTAGCCGTATCAGAAAAGGTCGCAGTACCTTTATCGGCAGCAACAACAAAATAGGGATCATCGTCGTCATAACAGATTACATTTTGAGGCGGGTATATTTTACCATCGATTAAGTTATCAGTAATCGAAAGGAGTGCTGCAATATAGTCTGTATAAGCTTGTCGTGCCGCTTCTGTTACAATGGCACGATCATTTGTTTGAGGAAGGTTGTGGGGGAAAAATCCACCTTTCGCACCCACAGGAACAATAACGGCGTTTTTGACTTGTTGAGCTTTAACGAGATCTAATATTTCAGTACGATAATCCAATGCACGGTCAGACCAACGAATACCACCACGAGCAATAGGACCAAAGCGTAAATGGACACCTTCAACTTCAGGTCCGTAAACAAAAATTTCTCGATAAGGACGTGGTTCAGGTAAACCTTCAATTTGGCGTGGATTTAATTTGGTTGCTATGATGCGCCGTGGGCTTCCATCAGGAAGAGGAGAATAGGCATTCGTTCGTAAGCTTGCAACAATGAGATTACGATAACGACGCAAAATAAGATCATCATCTAAACTTGGCACTTTCTGCAGTTTTTCTTCAATACGTTGCTGAATGATTTCTTCATTGTTGAGTCGTTCTTTTTCTTTATGGCTTTGATGAAATTTCAAATAAAACAAAGCGTAAAGATCTCGAGTAATATCAGGATAAGCATTTAAAGTTTGAGCAACGCGTTTTTGTGAATAAGGAATTCCAGTTTGTTGGAGATAACGCCCGTAATGACGCAAGATAACAATTTCGCGCCAATCGAGTTGTGCTGTTTGTGTTAAGGCATTAAAGGCATCATTGTTAGTATTTTGTTTCCAAACGGCTTCAAATGTTTCAGCGTGCTTTTGTGCGTTTTTATCAAGATCAATATCGAGTTGGAAAGCACTTTCCAATTGCATGTCATGAAGATATACAGAATGCCCATAGCCGTCTGGGAGCTCCAATGTCTGTTCAGCAATAACACGAAAGCCCATATTTTCAAGAAGGGGTACACGCTTGGAGAGGGCAAGTGCTTCATTGCGATGAAAGAGTCGCAGAGAAATATTTTGTTTTTCTTTATTGTGGGCGCGGTAAAAAGTAACGAAAAGAGCTTTTTCGTTATTAAGGCTTAAAATACGGTCAGCATCTTTAATGGCATCTTCGGCTGAAAATAAGTCACGGTAACTATTGGGAAAGTGACTGGCTAAAAATATTTGCTGATCTGTTGCTTTATGAATAAGAGCTACGGTTTGGACGCTGTCTTCCCAATTTCGCGTTATAGAGCGAACATGATGTTCCAGTGTGGTCCGCTCAATCACAGGAGCACTGTGATTTCCTGTACAATGGATAATGTAATGGACGCGGATAAGCGTACTTTCTAAGAAAAGTGGATACGATTCAAAGAAGTCACCTTTATAGGTATCAACAAGGTATATTCCAATTTTTTCGCGGATATTACTACTATATTGGTCACGTGGTACGTAGACAAGAATCGAAACAAAGCGTCCAAAAGGATCGGTGTGAGCGAGTACTCGTAAGCGCGGACGTTCATCCAATTGCATGATAAGCTCTGCATTTTCTGTCAATGTATCTATATCAGAGCGAAACATTTCATCTCTTGGATAGGTTTCTAAGACACTCATCAATGCTTTTCCAGAATAGTCGGTCTGATTATATCCAAGGCGTTGAATAATGGTCTCAGCTTTTTCTTTTAAAAACGGAATTTGCAGAATAGAGTGCGTATAGGCTGAGGATGTAAACAACCCAACAATACGTAATTCTCCACAGAGAGACCCTTCTTTATCAAAAATCTTAATACCGATATAATCCAACCAAACAGGACGGTGGATTTTTGAGCGGCTATTGGCTTTTGTAACAATAAGCAAATTGTCACTTTCCATAAAAGATAAGACTTCTTTGGGGCGTTCTTCTACGCTTGCATCACCAATAATGCGAATAGAAGCATCAGTAAGAATACCTAGTTCAATACTACCGTTTTTAAAGGCTTTTTTGGGTTCTTGACCTTCGGTAAAGTTATAGGTTCGCATTCCAAGGAAGATGAAATTATTGTCCATAAGCCATTCGAGAAATTCAATGGCTTTTACTCCTTCACTTTGGTAATTCGGTGGAAGATTTGTTTGATAGGTATGAATATGCTTCTTGACTTCTTCAACCATGGGTTTCCAGTCTTGTACAGCCGCATTGACTTGTTCAAGAACCAGAGTGATTTCATCTTTAAGCTTTTTTGTCTTTTCTTGGTTTAATGGTTCAATGTGGATTTGCATCAAGCTGATACGTTGCCCAGAGGCACATTCAAGAACAGGGTGCGCGATCAGATAGATGTGATTTATTTGTTGTTTAAAAACATGTAAAATAGAATCAAGGAGGAAAGGTTTGTTGTCATTAACCAGTGTAATAACGGTTATAGATTTATCATTGCGCGTTAAAGTGTGTTCAAAATAAATTGTACTTTTACCTGGTTGGTGGGATTTAAATGCTTCGAGGGCTGCATTTATGGCTTTGTGAAGCTCATCTTTTTTATAGAAAGCAATATCTTCTTTATCGGTATGAGCAAAAAGAATTTGTTCTATTTTATTTTGAGTGCTCTTTATATCTAATGCTGTTTGTGTTGACACAATCATCCTCCCTTTGTTTATTGTGGCAACCTTTCCTTTAATATTAAGAGCAGGTCCTTATGCCATTTTTACACTGTAACATCTTCCTTTTGAAGTGAATAGCTATTTATTGTAGCTGATAATAAAATTATTTTCTACTTTGTAAGAAGTGTTTGGTTGTTTCAAGAAAGTATATTATGTGTTTAGCAAGAATATTTTCATTAGTTTTATTTTTGTGGAGTAAGAACATATTTTTAAAGTATATGATGAAAGTAAATATGTAATGACATATTTACCAGAAAAACTTTTAAACGGTTATCACTCTTTTATAACGAATCATTTTACACATAAAGTGGAACGTTATTGGCAATTAGCGGTGGAAGGACAGAAACCTGAAACTTTAGTGATTGCCTGTTGTGATTCGCGTGCGATGCCAGAAATTATTTTTGATGCGAGTCCTGGTGAAATGTTTGTGTTGCGTAATGTCGCTAATTTAGTTCCTCCTTTTTTTCCTGATCATCAATATCATGCAACATCAGCGGCTATTGAATTTGCAGTGCAATTGCTGAAAGTTAAGCATATTGTTATTTTGGGGCATGCGCATTGTGGGGGAATTAGGAATGTTCTTAATGGAAAATGTACATCTTTATCATCAGAATCATCAGACTTATCATCAGATGATTTTATTGGTCGATGGATGAGTCTTTTGTTTCCTGCTGGAGAAGCAGTAACCAAGAATAAATTAATCACTCCTTTAGAGCGACAGACTGCGTTAGAACGACTTTCTATTCGTTATTCATTGCAGAATTTGGAAACATTTCCATGGTTAAAGAAACGTAAGGATCAAGGACTTTTGACAATACACGGTGCTTGGTTTGACATTGCAAATGGTGAATTATGGAGTATGAAACGGGAAACAGGTGATTTTATACGTGTTGAGAGTGGAACTTTTGCGCAGGTATAAGTGATTTTTATTTTAGTTTTCATATAAAAAGATGCTGTGTGATATATCTTGACAAAGAAGGGTTTTTGTTGTTTGAAGAAAACAGCATTCAATGACAAGATTAATTTGGAGCCACCGCCTGGGACCCCGTTGTGGTATAAAAAGATCCCAGAGGTCAACATCCGACAACGCGTTGCGTCCTCGGGTGCCATGTTGATTTGTTTGTTATGAAGCAATGAGGTAAGTGATGTTTGAAACTTTGCAAGAACGTCTTGGTTCCATTTTATCTAGTTTGACGGGACGTGGCGTTTTATCAGATCAGGATATAACAACAGCATTGCGCGAAATTCGCCGTGCTTTGTTGGAGGCTGATGTTGCTTTAGATGTTGTTCGTTCTTTTACTGATAGAGTTCGTAAGAAAGCTGTTGGAGCTGCAATTGTTAAATCAATTAAACCTGGTCAAATGGTTGTGAAAATTGTTCATGATGAACTGGTTCATATGCTTGGGGGGGAGGGTGTTTTAAGTGATCTCAATGCGCCAGCGCCCGTTGTTGTTATGCTGGTTGGTTTACAAGGATCAGGTAAAACAACAACAACAGCAAAACTTGCAAAGCGTTTAACAGACAAGCACAATAAAAAAGTTTTAATGGCATCGTTGGATACGCGCCGTCCTGCGGCGCAAGAGCAACTCCGTCAATTAGGAGAGCAAGTGCAAATTGCGAGTTTACCGGTTGTTCCTGATCAATCTGCTGTCGATATTTCTGCACGTGCAGTGCAGGCTGCTAAATTAGGGGGGTATGATGTTGTGCTTCTTGATACAGCAGGACGTAACCATATTGATGAAGCACTTATGCTTGAATTAAAAGAAATCAAAGCATCTTCACAACCTTACGAAATTATGTTGGTGGCTGATAGTCTTACTGGTCAAGATGCGGTTAATCTTGCACGTTCTTTTGATGAGCGTATAGGGATTACGGGAATTATTTTAACACGTATGGAGAGCGATGGTCGTGGTGGAGCTGCTCTTTCAATGCGCGCAGTAACGGGTAAGCCGATTAAAGCAATTGGAACCGGTGAAAAAATGGAGGCTCTAGAAGAATTTCATCCCCGTCGTGTTGCAGATCGTATCCTCGGTATGGGTGATATTGTTTCTTTGGTCGAAAAGGCTGCTGAGACAATTGATCGTGAAAAAGTAGCAGCTTTTGCGAAAAAAATGCAGGCTGGAAAATTTGATCTTAATGATTTGGCTGAACAGTTGCATAAAATGAAAAAACTTGGTGGAATGGGTGGCATTATGGGTATGATGCCAGGATTGAGCAAGGTGAAGGATCAGATTGCAGCTGCAGGTTTTGATGATCGTCTTTTTAATCGACAATTAGCAATTATTTCATCTATGACGCATGCAGAGCGTGCTAATCCTGAAATTTTAAAACATAGCCGTAAACAAAGAATTGCTAAAGGGTCGGGGACAAGTGCAGCAGATATTAATAAGCTTTTAAAAATGCACCGCCAAATGGCTGATATGGTAAAAGCTATGCGAGGCAAAAATAAAGGCGGTTTTCTGGAGAAAATGTTAGGGGGGGTCGGTTCCAAAATGAGATTTAGTGGTATGAATGCTCCTGGGGCTATACCTGATTTATCAGAACTTGATTCAACTCAATTCTCAAAACTGCAAAAGCAGATTGAAAAGGGTCATTTAGGGAGTGGATTACCCGGACTTCCAGAGCGTGGATTAACATTTCCTAGTCTTTTAAATGATCTTTCAAAGGGTAAGGAGAGAAATTCTCCTTTTTCTAAGAAGAAATAAAAAGACAAAAAGAGAAGGAAGTGTAATGCAGGGAAAAGCACCCAATAATTTAGGGCATTTGCGGGCATATATTGGTAATTTTAATGCAGCACTTATTAATTTTTTAGCACAAAGGTTTTGTTGTACGCAAGGGGTGAGAGGGGATAAAGTGCGTTATGGCTTGCCTACAGTTGATCGTACGCGTGAGCAATGTCAGGTAGTACATTTGCAGCAATTAATGCTAGACAGTCATCTTACTCGGAATCTTGCTGAGAAATTTATAGTTCATTACTCAAGAAGTGAATTGATGAGTACAAAATGATTTCTAAAGAACACAAAGAAACAAATTAATTTAAACGACAAGTCACAGATGACAACAGGAGAAAGATATGGCATTAAAAATTCGTTTGTCCCGTGGTGGTTCAAAAAAGCGTCCTTATTATCATATCGTTATTGCGGATGTGCGTAGTCCGCGTGACGGGCGTTTTCTTGAACGTGTTGGTGCATGGGATCCAATGTTGCCCAAAGATGGAAAACGTGTGAAACTTAATGAAGAGCGTATCCAATATTGGCTTGGTCAAGGAGCTCAACCGACAGATCGTGTTCTACGGTTTTTAGATGCTGCTGGTTTAAAAAAGCGTTCAGCACGTAATAATCCTCATAAAGGTGAGCCTGGTAAAAAAGCACAAGAACGTATAGCTGCAGCAAAACAAGCTACTGAAGAAGCGTCAGAAAAAATTTCAAAAGAAGAAGCATAATTACATTAAACAAATCAACAGTGTGAACCTTAAAAGCTTACACAACGTAAAATTTCACTGTTGGTTTTGTTGTAAAAAGTTTATTTCTTTTAGAAGATGACTTGGTTTTTTTTTAAGTCAATAAAGACTTTAAAAGTCAATGGCTCGACCTTTCACTTCCCAGTCTCCATAACGCGCGGGATCTTTTCCGCCGCGTCCACCGTTTTCTAATGGCTGGTGTTCATTTGTTGCACATTTACGTCTTTCTTCAGCTTCTTGAAGAGCACGTTGTGCTTCAGGAGGAAACCATGTGTGTTGGGGAATAGTGGTATTTTTCTTACTCATTTTTTTGTCTTTTTTGTTCATTTTGTACCTCAATTTCATTGAAGAAATAACAAGAGAGCCCCATCCTATAACAATATAATATTCTATCATGGAGTTTTAATTATGAATAGAGTGCGTACAGCAATGCTTTTAGCTTTTATGACTGCTCTTTTTATGGGGGTTGGTTATCTCATTGGAGGAAGCAATGGTACTCTTATTGCGTTTTTAATGGCAGGGGGCTTAAATTTTTTTTCCTATTGGAATTCAGATAAAATAGTTTTGCGTATGTATGGAGCGCGTGAGGTTGATCAGTATTCTGCACCAGTTTATTATAATATTGTGAGCGAATTGGCTCAAAAAGCCTCTCTTCCTCAACCGAAGGTTTACATCATTGATAGTGCGCAGCCGAATGCTTTTGCTACGGGGCGTAATCCACAAAATGCGGCTGTTGCTGCTAGTACAGGATTGTTGGAAAAATTAAGTGCAGAAGAAATTTCTGGAGTTATGGCTCATGAATTAGCGCATATTGAACATCGTGATACATTAACGATGACTCTTACAGCAACAATTGCAGGAGCTATTTCAATGCTTGGTAACTTTGCTTTATTGATGGGAAGACAGCGTAATTCTTCAAGATCTTCTCAAGGTGCAGGGACATTTGTCAGTATTATTGCCATGTTGATAGCGCCTTTAGCAGCTATGATAGTGCAAATGGCTATTAGCCGTACCCGTGAATACGCTGCTGATCGGAGAGGTGCTGAAATATGTGGTAATCCTTTATGGTTAGCTTCAGCTTTGAGAAAGATTGCAGGAGGTGGACATACGGTCTATAATGAAAAGGCAGAACATCATCCAGCGACAGCTCATATGTTTATTATTAATCCTTTGAGTGGTGAAGGTGCGGATAGCCTTTTTTCTACACATCCAGCGACAGTAAATCGCATTGCGGCATTGCAACGGCAAGCCGTAGAAATGAATATATCAACAATTGATCAAGGCATTATCAAGCACTATGAGGGGGATGAATTGAAAGGGCTAAATAATATAAATATCTTGGACTCTGAAAATCTAAGTTTTAAGGATAAGAATAATACGTTGAGCTCTCAAGAGACAAATGTTTTGCCATGGGTGAGAAATCGTCCTGCTTGGCTTCGTCGTAAAAATAACAAGAAGTCTTCATCATAAAGATTAAAAAGAAAAAAGTAGAATAAAGGCATTGTTTTGAAAGATAAAAAAGCGGGGCATATGTTTGAGATAAATATGCCTGGGTTGGTTGTTCGGCAAGTTTGCGTTCGTTTATTAGGTGCTGTGCTTGATAAGCGTACATCTCTTGCTGGTTTGACAGATAATGAGTATGGTCATCCACAATATTTAAAGCTTTCATATCGTGATCGTTTATTATGTCGGGCTATTTTGGGAGCGGCATTACGTCATCGAAGTCAGATTACAGTGGCTTTATCACACTTTTTGGTGCGACCTTTGCCAGCACAAGCATTTTCATTGCATCATCTTTTACATATCAGTATAACTCAGATTCTTTATCTTGATATTCCCGACCATGCAGCAATTGATTTAGCGGTATGCGTGGCAAAGATTGATCCACGTCTGCGCCGTTTCTCGGGATTAGTGAATGCTATTTTACGTAATTGTGCACGTGAGGCGGCTATTTTGCGGATGCAAACGCCTACAATTAAAGCTATTCCAATGTGGTTCGGGCAACTTTTAGTATCAACATATGGAGCAGAGAAAGCTGATCAAATTTTAGCCATTCAAAGTATAACGCCTCCTCTTGATTTGACGGTGAAATCTGATAGCGTTGGTTGGGCAAAGCGGTTGGGAGGAATTGTTTTGCCTAATGGTTCAGTTAGGCTTGTTTCTTCGGCTTATTCTGTCGCTGATTTACCAGGTTATGCAGAGGGAGCTTGGTGGGTTCAAGATTTTGCAGCTGCTTTACCCGTTTGTTTGTTGGGAAATATTCATGACAAAAAGGTAGCAGATCTTTGCGCAAGTCCTGGAGGTAAAACAGCGCAATTGGCTTTGCAGGGGGCAGATGTAACGGCTATCGATATTTCAGCCAATCGATTAAAGCGTTTAAGAGAAAATATGGATCGACTCAATTTCTCAGTGCACTATTGGCATGGTGATTTAAGACAATTTCATCCTGATCAGCTTTTTGATGCTGTTCTTCTTGATCCACCTTGTTCTTCTACAGGGACAATACGCCGTCATCCAGATATTTTGTGGACAAAAACAATGGAGGATGTCACCAAATTAGCAGAGATGCAATATGATTTGCTTTTAGCAGCGATTGCTTTAGTGAAAAAAAATGGACGCATTGTTTTTTCTAATTGTTCATTGGCAAAAGAAGAGGGCGAAGATCTTGTTAAGAAAATTTTATCAACATGTCATCATATTGTCTTAGAGCCTATTTTAGCAGAAGAAATGGGTGCTATGGCACATTTGGTGTCAATGGAAGGTTTCTTGCGAACGATACCTTCTGATTGTTGTGATGAAAATTTTAATACAGAGGAAAAATTATTCTTGGGAATGGATGGTTTTTTTGCAGCACGCTTCCGAAAGGTACATTAATTAACGTTTCATTTACTCAAATAGTTGAAGTTGTATTTGATAAATGTAGACGGAGATATGGTTGTGGTAATTACAGAGATTGCTCCTCAGATAAAGGCATCAACCGTTTTATATGCAATACAACAATTTCTAAGACGTTTACGGACAGGACCACTCTTTCGTTGGCGATTTTCTGGTTTTCGTCCACAAAAGATTTTAGCGCATCCAATTGATTTGCATCTAGCTGATCCAATGATGGCGCATGAATTTTATCATGGTCGTTTTTCTTTTTTTGGTTGTACAGTACAATCGGGCGCTCTTTCGCCTTTTTCATTAGTGCCACCAATGTTGCAATGGGAAATAGCACTGCATGATTTTCATTGGTTACGCCATATGACAGCCGCACGGAGTGAGTTGGCAAAAGCTTATGCGCGTTCTTTGGTGGAAGATTGGTTGGAGCATCATAGTAAGAAGATAAAAGGGCCTTCTTGGAGTGGAGCCGTTGTGGCAAGACGACTCATTTCATGGATTTGTCATTCACAAATGCTATTAGAGGGGGTGAGTGAGGGCTTTAAAAAGCGTTTTTTACGTTCACTTGGTTTTCAGTTTCGTTATTTGCGCATCTTGATTCGTTGTATGGAAGCAAATGAACAGCGTTTACAAGCTGCAATTTCTTTAGTAGTTGCATCTTTAGCTTTGCCTGTTTCTGCGGCAGTGAAGAAAAAAGTACAAACTTATCTCATTTATGAACTTTCACATCAAGTTCTTATTGATGGTGGCCATATTTCCCGTAGTCCTGCTATTTTGCTCGATTTATTATCGGATTTATTATCTTTGCGTCATCTATATATGTACAGTAATGAAACAGCGCCGCGTATTTTAATTGATTCTGTTGAGCGTATGTTGCCTGCTTTGCGATTTTTTATTCATGAAGATCAAACATTAGCCCGTTTCAATGGCGTTGGGCCTATTATACCAGAACGTTTATCGGCTATTTTAAATTGTGATGAAACAGCTGGACATCCTTTTAGTCATGCCCGTTATTCTGGTTTTCAGCGTTTACAGGCTAATCAAACGATAGTTCTTGCAGATACGGGAAAATTTCCGCCACCTTCTGTTGCAGGATATGCATGTTCAGGATGTTTATCATTTGAGATGTCTTCGCAGGGAAAACGCTTTATTATCAATACAGGGATTGATCCTTATGGTTCTGCAGAATATCAACATTTTGGGCGTTTGACAGCAGCGCATTCAACAGCAACAGTGAATGATTGTTCAGTGGGAAATTTTCGTAAAAAACAGAACAATGGCGTTTCTCTTTTGCTTGAAGGACCAACAGATGTTCAAGTACAACGCATAGAAGATTTAGAAAAAATTGGCTTTATTGCATGTCATGATGGCTATGTGAAGCCTTTTAATCTTATGCATGAACGTGGCCTCATTTTAGCTAGAAATGGGGAAATGATTGAAGGTTTTGATCACTTTTTTACACCGAAGAAAAATCGATGGTATAAATATAAGGCAAATCATAGTGAAGGAGATAGTGTTGCTGTTCGATTTCATCTTAATCCGCAGGTTGAGGCCCATTATGATGGCAATTGCGTCCGCTTAGCTGTAGAAAGTGGCCAGGAGTGGCATTTTACATCATCTGATGCTGAAATTTTTCTCGAAGATTCAATTGATTTTGCTGATTTAAAAGGTCCACAACGAACACGGCAAATTGTTTTATATTTTCGTCCTGCATTACAAAGAAAAATTCATTGGCGTTTTATGCGTCATAGATTAGCATAATGTTCGCTTGGGAATATCAACCAAGATGATTCTATTATTTGTGGGTTGAAGCATTGGCTGGATGTCCTTTGGGTATGTTTTGGCAAAAGCTTATGCTATATCCATAGTGGCTTTTTTTGAATTTTAGCCATTTTATTTTAGGATTTCTATTATGGTTGTTATTGCAAAACAATTTTCTACGGTCGATCTTCGTCACATTCGTCGTGCTCTTCTTTCTGTCTCTGATAAAACTGGTTTGATTGAGTTTGCGCAAACACTGCATGCTTATGGAATTGAGTTAATTTCAACGGGAGGAACATCCAAAGAGTTAAGTGCTGCCGGATTACCTGTAATTGATGTTTCTGATATTACAGGGTTTCCTGAAATAATGGATGGACGCGTTAAAACACTCCATCCTTTGGTTCATGGTTCTTTATTAGGAATAAGAGACGATCCAAACCATAGAGCTGCTATGGAACAGCACGGTATTAATGAAATTGATCTTCTCGTTGTTAATCTTTATCCCTTTGAAGAAACTTCCCGGTTAGAGGTAAATTCGCAGACAATTCTTGAAAATATTGATATTGGTGGACCAGCAATGATCCGTGCAGCGGCTAAGAATCACGCTTATGTTGGTGTTGTGACAGCAGTTTGTGATTATGCGTTGGTCATGGATGAATTAAAGCAGCATGATGGGTGTTTAAGCTTTTTATTGCGGCGTCAATTAGCAACACGTGCTTATGAGCGTACGGCTGCTTATGACACTGCGATAGCAGCTTGGTTTGCAAAAGATTTAAAAATTCAAGCACCGTCTTGGCGGAGTTTTTCTGGTCATCTTGAAAGTGTGATACGCTATGGAGAAAATCCACATCAAAAAGCGGCATTTTATCTCTCTGGTGATAAACGTTTTGGTGTTGCTACTGCGACACTTTTGCAAGGAAAAGAACTTTCTTATAATAATATAAATGATACTGATACGGCATTTGAACTTATATCAGAATTTAATTCTCAAAAAAGCGCTGCCGTTGCCATTATTAAACATGCTAATCCCTGTGGTGTTGCAGAAGGGCAGAATTTAAAAGAGGCTTATTTGAAAGCTTTGGCGTGTGATAATATTTCAGCATTTGGTGGTATTATTGCTTTAAATCGGCCTCTTGATGAAGCCTGTGCAGAAGAGATTATTAAAATTTTCACTGAAGTAATTATTGCTCCTGATGCTACCAGGCCTGCACGTGAAATCATTGCTCAGAAAAAAAATCTTCGTTTATTAATAACAGGAGGAATGCCTGATCCACGTGATAACGGGTTCGTTGCTAAAACACTTTCAGGAGGACTATTAGTGCAAACGCGCGATAATGTGGTTGTTGATGATCTTGAGTTGCAAATAGTAACAAAACGAGCGCCAAGCCAAGATGAAATGCGTGATCTTAAATTTGCTTTTCGTGTTGTTAAACACGTCAAATCAAATGCTATTGTTTATGCAAAAAATAACGCGACAGTTGGGATTGGCGCTGGTCAAATGAGTCGTATCGATTCGGCAAGAATTGCAGCGCGTAAGGCTGAGGAAAGTGCGCAAAAAATGAACTTAACAGAAGCTTTAACCAAGGGATCTGTGGTTGCATCAGATGCATTTTTCCCCTTTGCAGATGGATTGCTATCCGTGATTGAAGCTGGTGCAACAGCGGTTATTCAACCAGGTGGATCGATACGCGATGAGGAAGTTATCGCAGCAGCCAATGCACATGGTCTAGCAATGGTTTTTACAGGAGTGAGACATTTTCGCCACTAAATTTGCGCTCTTTCTTTATTTTTATTCTCAAAGATAAGAAAAATATGCTTCTGTGTTATAAATGCAGATCAGTTATGCAATTATAACACTCCTCATTTTTGTAATTTGTTTTATCTTATTTGTTTAGGAATTTAATATAATGGTTTGGTGAAAAATATGAATATTTTCCGTTCTTATAGTCAATGGCGTCGTTATCGTCGGACGGTTAATGCGTTAAGTAGTCTTTCGATATATGAGCTTAGTGATCTTGGTATTAATCGTGCTGATATTAATTCGGTTGCATGGCGTTCTTCCCATAAATCATTGTAATATTATTGTTTGATAAAAATCTAGTTTATGAAATTGCCTAGCGTTTTAAAGAGCGGTGTTTTTGTTTATAGTGTTGTCAGTAAATTTTAGAGAAAGACATTATTTTCTGCTGGTCTAGAGGATGCAGTATGTTATCCTCTAGGGAGGAAGAATAACGGAAAAACAGAAAAATAAACTGTAATTTGTTCTGCTCTCGAGAAATGTTAGGCATGGTTTGAAGATAAGAATTAGGTATCTGCGTTTAAGTGTATAAGGGAGGAGAGTTTTTATGCTCTTTTCAGTTTTTATATCGCAGCAGAAGAAGAGATGTTCCTAAAACACCAGCAGCTAAAATAAACCATGTTATAGCATATGTTAAGTGGTTGTTGTGAAATTGCACAACAGTAAGGCCAGGAATGGGAAGATTTTCTTGTGAAACTGTTTGTGATTGAGCATCAATAAAGTAGGGAGCAACAGGAGAAACGTTTAGTTTTTTGGCCATAGCGGGGAGTTCGCGCGTATGCCATAAATTTTGGTCAGGTTTGTTTTTGCGTGGAAAAAACCCATTTTTTTCACTCATCCGTAAAAGGCCAGTAATTGTGATCTGATCCAGAGTATGTGCTTGATTGTTATCAAGCGGAGCGTTTTTTTCTTCTTGTTCAAATTGATGACGTGCTTCCATAGGAATAAAACCACGATTGACAAAAGTTACTGTGTCATCGGTTGTTTTTAAAGGAGTTAAAACCCAATAACCAGTGGTATTTTGTGTAACAGCGGTTACGAAAATATTTTTGTTTGTAAGAAGCTTCCCGGTGATTGTGACGGGACGATATTCATCTTTATTAAAAGTAATATCCGGCCATTGGTTGTAAGGTGGCGCTTTGATAGGTGTGAGATGGATACGTTGATTAGCACTAGTAATAAGATTTGTTTTCCATTTTAGTCGTTGTAGTTGCCATACGCCTAATGCACTAAAGATAACAAAAAGAAATACCCATAAAATGCTAAATAGAACAGAAACAAGACGGATGCTTTTGCGTTGGAGGTTTATTTTAGAATGATTCATTGTAACCATGATAAGAATGTCTTTTAACATGAAAGAAGCTAAAAGAAAGTATTTTATAGGCTTTTATCAAAAAAATGATAAAATAAACCGATAGAGGGGTTAAAATATCTCTAAAAGGCTTGACTTTTATAGCCAATAACTTATAAAGCTCGCTTTTCCAATAATGCTCGTTTAAAGTGATGGGTGGATTTGTTGTTTGCATCCATTTTATTTTTCTGGTATTGGAGTTTGGAACTTCTTAAGTTTAAAGGTGAAATCTATGTCTCGTGCCTGCGAATTGACAGGAAAAGCGGTTCAGTATGGTAATAATGTCAGCCATGCAAATAATAAAACCCGCCGTCGTTTTTTACCAAATCTTTGCAATGTGACATTGATCTCGGAATTGCTTCAGCAGAGTTATCGTTTGCGTGTTTCTGCAAATGCTTTACGTTCGGTTGAGCATCGCGGTGGTCTTGATAATTTTTTGATTAAAGCTGATGATAAAGAACTATCCCAGCGTGGGCGTTTATTAAAACGTCAGATTATGAAAAAAAAAGCTGAAAAAGCTACTTAATTCTTTATTTTTTGGTTTTGCTGCAGAATGTTTACTTTCGTTTAGGGAAAGAAAATGTTTGACTATTTAGATCCAATATTTTGATTCTATTCCCTAGGTTAAAAGAATGTCTTCAACATATAAATCTTTAGCTGCGCAAAAAGAGAGAAATTATCTTTTTTTTGCAAGCTTTGCAATGTGTGTTGCGGTAGTTGCTTCCAATATTTTGGTTCAATATCCTGTTGGTCTATTTGATTTGGATGCGCTATTAACCTATGGAGCTTTTACATATCCCTTTTCTTTTTTAATTAATGATTTGACCAATCGTTTTTATGGTCCGGATGCAGCAAGGCGTGTTGTGTATGTTGGTTTTATTTCTGCTGCTTTTATTTCTTGGATATTAGCTACACCACGTCTTGCAATTGCTTCTAGTACAGTGTTTTTATTTGGGCAATTACTTGATATAATAGTCTTTACACCTTTGCGTCGTAAAACATGGTGGAAAGCACCTTTAATAGCGGCGTTAGTTGGTTCAGCTTTAGATACAATTTTGTTTTTTTCTCTTGCTTTTGCAAGCAGTTTTTCCTTTATCGATAAATTGGTTGATTATTCTGATAGTTCTATTATTGACAGTGTTATTGTCATAGGTATTAAAATTCCTGTTTGGTTTTCACTTGCTTTTGGTGATTTTTCAATAAAAATTATTATGAGCCTATTTATGCTTGTGCCTTATGGGATAATTTTAAGGAGTTTTCGGACTCCTTTTTATCAAGGGCGTTGAGAAGAAAAGATATCTTTTGTTTATTCAAAATAATGATAGTTATTATATTATGCTCCTAAAATAGAAAATTTTTTATTCTATTCTCGGCAAAAGCTGACGTGTAATAGTATTTATGCAGGATGCAATGGTTGGTTGGAGTCTTTATCTTTTCAAATTCTGTTCTAAAAATTAAGGATTCTTATTAAAGAGTGCTATAAGCTGTTTTGTTATGGCATTCGCTAACTCTTCAGCATTGATGATTGTTACAGCGTGTTGATAATAACGTGTTACATCATGGCCTATACCGATAGCAATTAGTTCTATAGGGGAGTTTGCTTGAATTTCTTGAATTACAGCACGCAAATGTTTGTCCAGATAATTACTGGGATTAACAGAAAGAGTTGAATCGTCAACAGGAGCACCATCAGAAATAACTATCAAGATTCGACGATGTTCATGGCGCGATATAAGGCGCTGATGCGCCCAAATGAGGGCTTCTCCATCGATATTTTCTTTCAGTAGTCCTTCTTGCAGCATTAAGCCCAAATTGCGTCGAGCGCGGCGCCATGGTGTATCAGCACTTTTATAAATGATATGGCACAAGTCATTCAAGCGCCCTGGATGAGAGGGTTTATTTTGATTGATCCACTTTTCGCGCGATTGTCCTCCTTTCCACGTTTTTGTGGTGAAGCCTAAAATTTCTACTTTGACTCCACAACGTTCAAGAGTTTGTGCTAAAATATCAGCACAACTTGCTGCAACAGTAATAGGGCGTTCTCGCATAGATCCTGAATTATCAATAAGCAGAGAAACAACTGTATCACGAAATTGTGTTTCACATTCCATTTTAAAAGAAGGAGGATGCATTGGATCAATAATGAGGCGTGGAAGGCGTGTTGTATCAAGATAACCTTCTTCGAGATCGAAATTCCAAGCACGGTTTTGTTGTGCCATGAGGCGGCGTTGGAGTCGGTTTGCTAAGCGTCCAACAATGCTTTGGAGATGATTTAATTGTTGATCAAGATAATGACGTAAATGATCTAATTCTGTTACAGAATAAAAATGAGTTTCATCCAAAATAGTGTCAAATTCATGGGTAAAAATTTTATAATTCGCTAAATTTTCCATTTTCTGAGAAACATTAAGAAAGTATTTTGATTTTCCTGATTTGTTTTGTTGAGAATTCTCTTGTTCGTCTTTAGGTATGTCATGATTATTTGACTGAATGGCTTTTTCTTTTCCTTTATTTTGTGCATCGTTACTTTGTTCGGTTGTTTTTTGTTTGTCACTTTGAGATTTTTTTTCGTTTGCACTTTCTTCTTCTGTTTGATTTTGCGTATCGTGGTTGTTTTTTTGTTTTTTAGAAATTTGATTATCAGAGTTTACTTTTAATGGATTAGCCATTTCGAGTACAACGAGCATTTGACGTGCTATTTGTGCGAAAACACTTTGGTTATAAACATGAATTGTTAGCTCATGTAATTCTCTTGCAACTTTTTTTTCTATTGACTGACGCCATAACTCCAAGACAAGCCCGGCTTCTCGTGGGGGAAGGCGTTTTGTTATTTTTTCACGCAATAAAAGCGCGATCGCTTCTTGAAAAGGAGCTTCATTTTGATTCCTTATCATTTGATAACGGGCTTTTTTATATTTATCAGCGAGCATTATCTCAAGATTTTGTGCGATTCCTTTCATTGTTAACGTACCAATTGCTTCAATACGTGTTTGTTCAAGTGTGTCAAAGATAGCTCGTGCTTCTGGTTCTGTCGGGGCAAACTGGGTATGAATATGGCTATCATGCCATGCTTTGCGTAGTGCCATAGAATCGCCTAATCCACGAGTAACAGCGATATCATTATCTGTTATTTGTTGAGGTAATTCTGGTAAACGCGCGCAATTATTGCTTAATGATGGCCTGTTATGACTAAACATAACGTTAAGTTCGCGTATGTTAGCAATAGCACGAATACAAGTAGAAGTGGCTCTTTTAAAAGTTTCAATATCAAAGTTGCTATTAGAAGAATGTTTTGCTGAATTTTTGCTGTTATCGCCTACTTTTGCAGTCATGATTGACGCATTCCTTAAGGCAAGACCTGATGAATAAGTGATTCAGGAAGTTCATTTCCAAAGGCACGTTGATAAAATTCCGCAACAGTTGCTCGTTCAAGTTCATCACATTTATTGAGGAAAGTTAAACGGAAAGCAAAACCAATATTTTGAAAAATTGTAGTATTTTCTGCCCAAGTTATAACGGTACGCGGGCTCATAACTGTAGAAATATCTCCATTCATAAAAGCTTTGCGCACCATATCAGCAACATGTACCATTTGTGAGATAGTTTTTTTACCCTCAGTAGTTTGGAAATATTTTACCTTCGAGCAAATGATATCAACTTCTTTATCATGAGGTAAATAATTTAATATTGTTACAATCGACCAACGATCCATTTGAGCTTGATTGATTTGTTGGGTACCATGATACAGCCCCGTTGTATCGCCAAGACCAATAGTATTTGCTGTTGCAAAAAGTCGAAATGCTGGATGAGGAATAATAACGCGGTTTTGATCAAGCAAACTAAGGCGTCCAGAAGATTCAAGCACTCGCTGGATGACAAACATAACATCTGGTCGTCCTGCATCATATTCGTCGAAAATGAGAGCAATATTATTTTGATAAGCCCATGGCAAAATGCCATCTTTAAATTCGGTGATTTGCAAACCGTCTTTCAGGACGATAGCATCCTTTCCGATTAAATCAATGCGACTAATATGTCCATCAAGATTAATTCGAATACAAGGCCAATTAAGACGTGCAGCAACTTGTTCAATATGCGTTGATTTTCCTGTACCGTGATAGCCAGATATCATAACACGTCGGTTAAAAGCGAAACCTGCCAAAAGTGCTAAAGTTGTTTGTTGATCAAAAAGATAATCAGGATCTAAATCAGGAACATGAAGGCTTTTTGTACTAAAAGCAGGAACTTTCATTTCAGTATCGATATTAAATACATCCTGAGCCCAGACTGTTGTGTCAGGCATATTTGAGACTGTAAGATTTGTTGTTGTCATCATTTTTGGGAAGATATCCGCTGTTTATTATTTTGTTGTCAAACAATATAGAACATGGATCACTTATGCAAATGCTCTAATGGTAAAAGAGATTAGCTATGAAGGAGATGCTGTGTTGCATGATATTTTTCAAAAATCTTAAATATTTAATAATTGAACAATAGAATGGAGTATTTGAATATAGATTTTAGCATCTGCCAGATTTTTTCAGTAAATTATAGGCATGGAGCACATTACGAAAGCGTTCTTCTGAAGAACGATTCCCACCATTAGCATCAGGGTGATGTTTTTTAACAAGCTCCTTATATTTTGTTTTGATATCTTCAGCTGAAGCATTTTCTTGTAATCCCAAAGTCTCAAAAGCTTTGGCTTCCAAAGGTTTTAGTTTTCGTGTATCCGTATTCTTTGAGTGTTGTTGGGTAAAAAGTTTAAATGGATCACGCATACGATTTTGGTAAGCAGCGGTTCCAGATCGGATTTTTGCGTAATCGGAAGCTGTTTTTTTTGCCGTGCTATTATTAAGGCTTGCAGACCATGTTGGTCGATGTCCTGTAAGAGAATCTTTTTGAAATTTCGCAATGTCTTTGTCACTGAGACCTGAGAAATAATTAAAATTTTTATTATAAGCACGAATATGTTCAATACAAAAATATAAATATTGACCTTCGTGGTTTCGTCCTGCTGGTGCTTTGTGTGATCCTGTTTTTTCACATCCTTCCCATTGACATTGTTGTATTTGTAATTGACTCTGTTTTTTTTTGTTCGAGCTAATACGAATTGAGTCGAATAATTTAGATGTTGTTGTCATATTTTTGCCTTATGCAAGATCGATCTTTTTGATAAGAATTGACTCATAAAAAATTTATTTTCACACTTAATTCTCTTAAAGTTTGTACTAAAAAAATTAGCTGCAATATCCGTTTTTGTGAAGGGAAAAAAATGTCTTGTACGGTTTATACAATAATTGAAACAAAACTGCGTGATGCTTTCTTGCCGCAAAAGCTTGAAATAATTAATGAAAGCCATCTTCATGCAGGTCATCCTCATGATGAATATGCTTTTGATGGTAAGGGGGAAACACATTTCCGTGTGAAAATGCTTTCTTCTTCTTTTTCTGGTATGAAGCGTGTAGAAATACATCGGGCGATTTATAAAGTTTTACAGCAAGAGTTGGCAACAAACATTCATGCTTTAGCGCTTGAGATTGAAAGTATTTAACATATTTTTTCTCAGTTCAAAAGTTTTTAGGCACGTGGATGTGCTTTTTGGTAAATTTCTAATAAATGATTTGTATCAATATGGGTGTAGATTTGTGTTGTGGATAAGCAGGCATGGCCGAGAAGTTCTTGAATAGTGCGCAAATCTCCTCCCCGTGATAAAAGATGGGTGGCAAAAGAATGGCGTAATGCGTGTGGTGTAGTTGTTTCTGGTAAGTCAAGATGAGCTCGTAATTTTTGAACAGTTCGTTGAATAATAGCGGGTTGTAGAGGTTTTCCTCGGACACCACGGAACATTGGTTGATTGTTTACTAAAGGATAAGGACAGCATTTAAGATAATTCTCTATCGCTTTATAAACAATTGGTATCAGTGGGATAAGGCGCGTTTTCCCTCCTTTCCCAGTGATAGATAAGCTTTTTATATTAGGATCAGAAAATTTTTCTGGAGTGAGTGCTAAAGCTTCTGATATCCGCATTCCACAACCGTAAAGAAGGATCAAGATAGCGGTATTACGAGCAATAATCCAGGGTTCAGTTTCTTGTTGATTTTCTTCTTTGACTATACGGAGTGCTGATTCTATGGTCAAAGGTTTTGGTAATGATTTTGGATGTTTTGGTGTTCGTACAAGTTTTGCAGCAGGAACATTGACAAGTTTTTCACGGGATAAATAGTTGAAAAAAGAACGTAAGCTCGCCATGTTCCGACTTAAAGAGCGAGCATTTATGTTTTGTGTTCGACGATAAGCTAAATAAGCGCGCAAATCAGCTACACGCAAATCAGCGAAATCGTTGAGAGTTGGTTGATATCCTAAATGTTTACAAAGAAAAAATAAAAACTGCCTTGTATCACGCTCATAAGCAACGACTGTATGAACAGCCATTCGGCGTGTTTGTGTAAGATGATCCAGCCAATTCTTCCTCACAATGAGAAGAGTAGGATCAGCTGGAATTAAAGGAATTTTTTCATTTTTACTATCACATTCGAGGAGCATTTTTAGTTAAGGGCGCTTTTCTTTTTTTTAGCCTTTGTTTCACTTTCTTGACTGGCGAGTTGATTCTCGCTTTTCACAGAAAGAATTTTTAAGAGGTTATTCATTGACATAAGATGTGCAAAGATCCATCCTAGAAAGCCATTTTTGTGCAATTTAGCAAGTTGGTGAGCAAAGAGTTTGTTGAATTTTTCTTCATCAATCATCCAAAAGTCTTCTAATTGCGCTGATACTCCTTTGTCATTCTTTACATTAATTGATTTTTGACATAAAAGATCCATTTCTACAAGAGTATCGATAAATTCAGCGGTTTTTTCCATACTGATTTTAAAACTTTCAAGGAAATTAATACATTCTTCCATAAAGGGTGAAATAGATCCATCTGAATTGAAGAGATCTTTTCCTGAGACTTCATTAAACATACCTGATTGTTGATCAAAGCAAACAGAAAGTTCTTTTTCATTTTGCATTTTTGCAAGAACAAAAGGATAGCGGCGCACGAAAGCAGGAATATAAGTATCTTTTTTCCATTTTTTATCAGCAGTAATGTAATCGTTGTCGTTATTAGAAAGGCCTACGAGTGCAACGGATGTATAATGACGTTTTTGCTGTTCATCTTGTGCACTCATAAAGAGTATAGGATAATCTATAGCGGCTTGAAAATATTCAGCACTGGCTAAAGGAATCCAATGAGTGCCCTGTGCAAAAGACATATCGCTTGATGGGATAAATTTGAGGTTTTTATGAGTGACTTTATTAACTGGAATAACATTTTTGTAAAAGAGCATAACCTTTGCCATAATAATTCTCCTTATGATTAATTTCTATTTTGTCACCAAAATGAGCCTTTTTAGAAGATTTTATGTGGCAACAATATCGAATGCGAGTTACAGGATAAATGAGATTTTTGAGTTTATAATGATTCTTTCTTTTTTAATAAGAAAAAAAGTTTGATAATAGGAAATGTAATGGAAAAATTATGAAAAATAAAGTATATCTTGCCATTATTATTGCAGCGCATGGAATTAAGGGAGATGTTTTTGTTAAAGTATTAAGTACTAAACCTCATAGTTTAAAAGGTTATAGTGTTTTTTATGATGAAACAGGGCGTTCTTATGAAGTTGTTACATTTCGTGTACAAAAGAATAATGCAATTATACATTTTAAGGGAATAGAAGAGCGTAGTGCTGCAGAAGCTTTAAGGGGAATCAAACTTTATGTTGAAAGAAGTCAATTGGCTGATGATTTGGTTGAAGATGAATTTTATCAAATAGATTTGATAGGCCTCTGTGTTTATAATTGTGCAAAACAACTTCTAGGCAAAGTGAGTGGTTTCTTTAATTTTGGTGCTGGTGATTTAATTGAAATACAGTTAACTTCTGGTAAAAAGGTTCTTATTTCTTTTAGCAAGGCGGCTGTACCCAAAATTTGTGTTGCTTCTGGTTTTCTTATTGTGGATCCAATAGCTGCTGGTTTGTCTCATGGTCAAGAGTAATGTGCATAGATACAGAGGGGATGAAGGTTTATCAATATGGGATTTCATGCACGTATTTTAACACTTTATCCTGAAATGTTTCCGGGGATTTTAGGATATTCTTTAGCAGGACGGGCTTTAAAGCAAGGAATATGGTCACTGAATACATTACAAATTCGAGATTTTACTTTAGATAAACACCATAGTGTTGATGATACACCAGCTGGTGGTGGTGCAGGGATGGTAATGCGCGCTGATGTACTAGCGGCAGCAATTGATAGTTGTCCATTGGATACACCAAGATTGTTACTCAGTCCACGTGGACGACCTTTTGATCAAGCTTATGCGCGTTCTTTAGCTGTTGGGTCAGGGGTAACACTGATTTGTGGGCGTTTTGAGGGGGTAGATGAGCGTATCATTGAGGCACGGCAATTAGAAGAGATTTCTATTGGTGATTATATTCTTTCAGGGGGAGAAGTTGCTTCTCTTGTTTTGTTGGATGCAATTATACGGCTTTTACCCGGTGTGATAGGCAATAAGATTTCTGCAGAGTGTGAAAGTTTTGAAAATGGTTTACTTGAATATCCACAATATACACGTCCTCTTGTTTTTGAAGGACGAGGCATTCCATCGGTTCTAACATCGGGTCATCATAAAGCTATTGCTGATTGGCGGCGAGAACAAGCTGAATTGCTTACGCATCGACGTCGCCCTGATCTTTATGCTCTTTATAATAAAAAACATCAGAAAGCTTGATTTATCTCAAAAAATAATATACCGTTAGTATAATTTTCTTCAAAGAAATTTTCTATAATATTCTAAGTTTAAGTGTGTATTCCAAAATTAAGAAATGGTGTATTTGCTTTCTATATCCGACATAGCCTAAAGAGTATTTTAAATTTTTTTGGTGAGGGTTGAGCGCTCTAATTGTTCGAAGAGAACACGAAGGATAAAAAGATGAACATTATAGCACAGCTTGAGGCTGAACAGTGCGCAAAAATTGAAGCAAAACGTCAACTTCCTGTATTTCAGGTTGGTGATACAGTGCGTGTGATGGTTCGTGTGACAGAAGGTACACGGACTCGTATTCAGGCCTATGAAGGGATTTGTATCGCTCGTTCAGGGGGTGGTTTAAATGAGACTTTTACAGTACGCAAAATTTCTTATGGCGAAGGGGTTGAACGTGTGTTCCCAGTTTATTCTCCTTTAATTGAAGGCGTTGAGCTTGTTCGTCGGGGTAAAGTTCGTCGTGCAAAGCTCTACTACCTACGTGGTCTCAGAGGAAAAGCAGCACGTATTGCTGAAAAGAGAGAGTACCGTAAAAAAGATGAAAAAAGTGCCAAAAAAACAGAAGAGATAGTTGTTGCAGACAGTGTTAAAAATGTCTCAGAGTGAATTGCTTATAATTTATATAAATCAGATTTATTAAAAAATGCAGCTGTAAGGCTGCTTTTTTATTTTAATAATTAAGATAAAAAAGGAATAAAACTGCTTCTTTTGTTTTTTATTATTGATTTTTTCTCATTAAAAAGAATATTTACAGAAGAATATATTTTGTGAAAATAAAAGACTTAAGAATTTTTAATGAGAGATTATATTAAAATAGGAAAAAAAATTTAATATTTTCAGCGACGATAATTCAAATTTAAGCTCAAATTTTAGAAGAGCGCATGATGCATATAGCAGGCTGAGGATCTCTATCAGTTTTTATTCAATAAAGTTGGTAAGGACATAAATGTTCGATATTGGATTATAAAGAATGGCTGATTTGTCATAGAACCTTAAAAAAATTAAAAATGCATTTTTTAAAAGTCACAATCATAATTATTATAAAATATACCTACTGATCTTAAGTAAGAGTAGAGTGAAATATATGTAAAAAATATATTTATATTTAATAAATGATGTTAAACCTTTGACGTGAAGATAAAATTGTATTAAACGAAGAAAGTTTTATGGTTTATGGCTGTATAACAAATCGGTTTTTTTATGCGCGACCTTTAATCCGTTATTTTATAACCGACCTGTAATGTTAGTTCCTTAGGACTGAACAAGTTGAAATAATCGTGCACTGAATAATTTTACGTGGATTTCCTCGTAGTAGTAAGGTTGCAGTGAAAGCCAGGTCAGGATGTTTTTATGATAGAGACAACCACAACAAAAGATCGCCCTCGTTCTCCTCATCTGAGTGTTTATCGTTGGTCAATTACTATGGCAATTTCGATAGCACATCGTATCACTGGTATAGTGCTGTATTTTGGAATGTGTTTTTTGGCTCTTTGGTTAGTTTCAATTGCTTGTGGTGCTGATGCGTTCAAAATGGTTAACCAGATTTATAGATCTTTTCCTGGACTTTGTCTTTTGTTTTTCTATACATTGGCTGGAGTCCATCATATGGTTGGATGTATTCGCCATATTGTTTGGAATATGAATCCTCGTTGTTTAGCCAAAGAAAAAGCAACTTCAACTGCTTGGGCTACAGTTTTTATTTCTCTTATTGTAACAATTGCAATTTGGATCATTGGGTATGGTGTTGTTTAGCTAGGTGTAGAAAAAATGGAAAAAGATTTGCGAACAGAACTTGGAAAAGTGCGTGGCTTCGGCAGTGCACATACGGGAACAGAGCATTTTTGGTTAGAGAATCTGGTAAGTTTTGCCAATGTGCTTCTTTGGACATTTTTTATTATTCTTATTATGTCATGCGTGGGAAAGGATTATAGTGTTGTTTATTCGAGATTTTCACATCCTATAGTTGCAATTTTGATGGGGTTGATTATTTTTTCAAGTCTTTATTACATGAAACTTGGCATGCAGGTTGTTATTGAAGATTATATTCCAAATGAAGGTATGCGAATATTCTTTTTAGTATTGAATATTTTATTTTGTTTTCTTCTGGGCAGTATAATGATGTTTGCCCTTTTAAAAATTGCATTAGGGGCTTAACAATATGGTGAGTGCAATATCATCTCTAGGTGCTAGAGTAGGGCATGCTGCGTATAGCTATGTAGATCATAAATTTGATGTTGTGGTTATTGGTGCTGGGGGTGCTGGTTTACGTGCAACCCTTGGTATGGCTGAGCAAGGATTAAGAACAGCATGTATCACAAAAGTTTTTCCAACTCGATCACACACAGTTGCAGCACAAGGCGGTATTGCAGCATCTTTGTCAAATATGGGACCTGATAATTGGCAATGGCATTTATATGATACGGTGAAAGGATCTGATTGGCTTGGCGATACTGATGCAATGGAATATTTAGTGCGAAATGCACCGGCGGCTGTTTATGAATTAGAACATTATGGGGTTCCTTTTTCGCGTACGCAAGAAGGGAAAATTTATCAACGTCCTTTTGGTGGTCATACCACAGAGTTTGGTGAAGGCCCACCAGTCCAACGCACTTGTGCGGCAGCTGATCGTACTGGTCATGCGATTTTGCATACGCTTTATGGGCAAAGTCTTAAGCATAACGCACAGTTTTTTATTGAATATTTCGCGCTTGATTTGATTATGACAGATGGTGTGTGTACAGGTGTTGTGGCTTGGAATCTTGATGATGGTACAATTCATCGTTTCTCTGCAAAGATGGTTGTTCTCGCAACTGGTGGTTATGGGCGGGCTTATTTTTCAGCAACATCAGCTCATACATGTACAGGTGATGGTGGCGGGATGATTGCACGGGCTGGGTTACCACTTCAGGATATGGAATTTGTTCAATTTCATCCTACAGGTATTTATGGTTCGGGTTGTTTAATCACAGAAGGTGCACGTGGTGAAGGTGGCTATTTAGTTAATTCTGAAGGTGAGCGCTTTATGGAACGTTATGCACCATCTTTTAAGGATTTAGCTTCACGCGATTTGGTTTCACGTTGTATAACACTTGAAATTCGAGAAGGGCGTGGTGTTGGTGCGAAAAAAGATCATATTCATTTGGTGCTCAATCATATTGATCCCGCTATATTGCATGAGCGTTTACCAGGGATTTCTGAATCAGCCCGAATTTTTGCAGGGGTTGATTTGACCAAAGAGCCAGTTCCTGTTTTGCCAACAGTTCATTATAATATGGGTGGTATTCCTACTAACTACTATGGGGAAGTTTTAAATCCAACAACTGATTCTCCTGATCGTGTTCAACCGGGTTTGATGGCCGTTGGTGAGGCAGGATGTGCATCTGTTCATGGTGCTAATCGTTTAGGATCAAATTCATTGATTGATTTAGTGGTTTTTGGACGTGCTGCTGCAATTCGTGCAGGAGAAGTTATAGATCGCAATGCAGAGATTCCAGCTCTTAATGAAGCCGCAGTCGATGAAATTATAGCACGTTTTGACCGTTTACGTTTTGCTCAAGGACAGGTCCCAACAGCTATGCTGCGTGAAAAAATGCAGCGTGCGATGCAAGAGGATGCTGCGGTATTCCGTACGGCAGATTCTTTAGAACAAGGGTGTCAACGGATAAGTAAAATTTGGGATGAACTTTCTGACCTTAAAGTAACAGACCGTTCACTTATTTGGAACTCTGATTTAGTGGAAACATTAGAGCTTGAAAATTTGATGGCAAATGCAATTACGACTGTTTATTCTGCAGCTGCTCGTTTGGAAAGTCGTGGTGCTCATGCACGAGAAGATTATCCAGAGCGTGATGATAACAATTGGCGTCGTCATACACTTTCGCATCTATCACAGGATGGAAAGGTGACATTATCATATCGTCCTGTTCATGTTGATCCATTAACTCCTGAAGAGGATGGTGGTATAGATTTAAAGCGTATTATGCCTAAGAAGCGCGTTTATTAAGGGGAAAGTGAGTTATGGTACAAATTAGGCTTCCCAAAAATTCTCAAGTTAAAGCTGGAAAAGTTTGGCCTAAACCTGAAGGTGCTACGCACTTAACAGAATTTCATATTTATCGTTGGTCACCTGATGATGAGGATAATCCTCATCTTGATACTTATTATGTGGATCGTTCAGTTTGTGGCCCGATGATTCTTGACGGACTTCTGTTTATTAAAAATCATATTGATCCAACTTTAACACTTCGTCGATCATGCCGTGAGGGTATTTGCGGTTCATGTGCGATGAATATTGATGGAACTAATACATTAGCTTGTACTAAAGGAATGGATGATGTTAAACATCCAATTAAAGTGTATCCACTTCCTTCTATGCCTATTATAAAAGATTTGGTTCCTGATTTAAAGCATTTTTATGCACAGCATCGTACTATTGAGCCTTGGCTGAAAACTGTTTCTCCTAAACCTGCAAAAGAATGGCTACAAAGTTATGCTGATCGTCAGAAAATTGATGGTCTTTATGAGTGTATCCTTTGTGCATGCTGTCAGACGTCGTGCCCAAGTTATTGGTGGAATGGCGATCGTTATTTAGGGCCTGCTGTTTTACTGCAGGCTTATCGCTGGATTGTTGATTCTCGTGATGAAATGAGCGGTGAGCGCCTTGATAATTTAGAAGATCCTTTTCGGCTTTATCGGTGTCACACGATTATGAACTGTGCACAAACTTGTCCGAAAGGCTTAAATCCAGCTAAGGCGATTGCTGAAATTAAAAAGCTTATGGTTGAACGACGTCTTTGAAAGTTTATCAGCTAAAATAAAAAATAAGTGCATGCTAGTACTAGCATATGTGTATTTTTGAAAATAGATGAGGCAAACGAGGCTTGAGTGTAAAGTCTTTTCTGTAAGTTTATTCTTTGCAAATTGGTTATAGGTAGTTTGTAAAAGATTGTCATTATACCATTGCTTGTTAGTTAAGCTTTGCATTTGTTAAAAATGATATGCTGAAGCTCTAGATTTTATAGCTTAATTTCTATTTGAAACTGTGTTTGTAGTGAAATCTGATTTAGTTTGTTGATATTCTCTGAGATTGTTTCTCTTTTTGGAGAAAGAAAGTATTGCTGATTGTGCTTGCTGTACCATTTCGCTCTAAACAATGATGTTGTATCAATTTATGATATAATTCTTATGCATTGAAATACGTTTATAGTATAATACACTAGTCCATGAAATCTTCAGGTTTGAAGATTAACATTCTATATGCGAATGTTGTATATAATATTGACATTTATAGAATAGCGTTCTTATTGTAGAATGTTTTTCTCTTTGGTTGGATGGTGAGATGCAATCATCTCTGTGTTTTATACAGCAATCCTAAGGAATTGGATTATTCGTATCAATTTATATCCTCTCATTTTGTGAGGATTGCGTACTTTTTATTTTATTTTTAATTTTTCAAGCGCGTGATTACTTCTCACTATTCTTTCATTTGCTTTAGTTTCTGTCTTCGCTCATTCTAAAATTTCTACTCATTATCCCAGGTTTCTATAAATAGCGCTCTTTTAAAAAAGATCGGTGATATTGATTTTATGCATATTGATAATTTTAAGGATTTTTCTCTGTGCATTTCACTTGTCTTTGTTTCAGCAGTTTTGTATCGATTTGAGCACGTATTTCCCTTATTTATTAGGGATCATATTTTGAGGATTATATTCTTTTATTTTCTTTGCTAAAAAGAATTATGGTGAGTCATATTTAAATATAATCACAGCTCATTCTTAAATTATCTTTTAATTTTTTTATCAAAATTTCGATAATTATAGATACGAAGATACATTTTGATTTGTGTTAATTTCATTTTTTAAAATTTTGTCTATTCACGCTTGTACAAAAACTTTTGAAGTTTTGACTATTATGGTATAAAAATGATTTATATAGAGGATTTAAGGAGTCTATTTTAAGTTATTAGAGTGGGAGCCCACGGAGAAGACGTGGTGCATTGGAGGTGAGTCCAGAAGCTTCTTGAATAAAATATTTTTTTATTTTTGGCATTTGATTAATAAGTCCAAGGCCAACATCGCGAAATAGGCGCAGAAGTAAGATATCATTTGAAAAAAGTCTATTGATCCAGTCATTACTGAGAGCCATTCCTACAGTTTCAAAACGCCGCCAACTTTGATAGCGTTCGAGAGCTGTCATTGATCCGATATCAAGACCCAATCGTGCTGTTTCGATGATGACTTCGGCTAAAGCGGCACTATCACGTAGTCCTAGATTAAGCCCTTGTCCTGCAATGGGGTGGATTGTATGGGCGGCGTCTCCTACGAGAGCAAAACGAGGTTTGATGCAATGATTTGCTAAAGAAAGGACTAGAGGAAATGCTTGGCGTTCGCCATTCCAAGAAAGTTTTCCAAATTGGTGACCAATACGTTTTTCAATTTCTGCTTCAAAGATTAAAGTGTCGGCTTTAAGATAATATTGTGCGGTGTGGTGTTTTTCATTCCATACGATAGCTAATCGGTTACCTTTGAGAGGTAGGAGAGCAAAAGGTCCAGCGGGGAAAAAATGTTGGATTGCTTGACCGTAGTGTGATTTTTCATGTTCGATAATGCATGTAATTGCTGTTTGTGTATAAGAATGAGAAAAGCTTTTAAGACCTGCTTTTTCGCCTAGTGTAGAGTGTGCTCCACTAGCTGCAACCAGCAATTTTGTTTGCCAAATTTCTTTATTACTTAAGGTGACGGTTGTATGCTGGTTTTCTTGATGAAAATGAACGACAGTGGTCTTTTCGATAAAAGAGATATGCAAATCTTTTGCACGTTGTTTTAATGCACTGATGAGTCTTTTATTTTCAACCATATTCGCAAAAGGTTCGTTAGGTGTTATATCTCCTTCAAAGGTTAAAAGAGTTTGTTTGATTGGGTCATTGAGGCGTGAGTCGGTGATGATTATTGAATGAATAGGTTGAGCGTGAGGTTTGATATGTTTCCAGCACTGTAGTTGTTCAAGCATACGAATAGAAGCGGCAGAAAGAGCAAATGCTTGTGTATTTTTTGTAGATGTGCTGCTTTGGGAAGTGGTATCAACAACATTTATTCTTAGTTCAGGGGCGGCATGTTTGAGAGCCACGGCAAGAGCCAAGCCAACAGCTGCACCGCCTGCAATAATAAGATCACATTGTTTTATTGTTTGATCGGTGTAGGAAGTCACTCTGTTTCTTTCCCTTGTGGTCAGTTTATTTAATCTTAAATGATATAGCCATTGACCTTATTATCACTTTTTGTGCAGTCTTAAAGAGAAATTGTTGTATTTATATAGGTTTAAACTGTATTAATATTTTTTATGTTACAAATTTTAGATATAACTCTTGCGTTAAGAGTTTTACGTTCGGGATTGATGAATGCATCAGGGTTCTTCTCTTTATGATTTGCCAAAAAAGCCAGAATATCGAAATTCGCATTTTATTGAAATATTTTTACAACAAATAGGGGTTTTGATTGGGCTTAGCCTTCTAGGGCTTTTGATTTTTTGTATCTTAGCTTTAGCAACATGGAATTTTGCAGATCCATCATTGACTTATGCTAATAATAATGAGATCACAAATCTTATGGGGTGGCCTGGTGCGGTTTTTTCAGATCTTGCTATGCAACTTTTTGGTTTGGCAAGTCTTGGTATTTTGTTGCCTCCATTATTTTGGTCACTTTTGTTACTTGCACAAAAAAGCATCCATAATTTTGTTTTTCGCCTTTTTTTATGGTTGGTTTCAATAATTTGGTTTACAATTGCGTTTGCTTTAATGACCCCTTTTGCATCTTTTACAAATTGGCCATTGCCGATTGGTCTTGGGGGTGTTTGGGGAGATAAAATTTTAAATGTTGTTTCTTTATTTTTATTTTCTTTTTCTTCGCCGGTAGAGAGCGTGTTGTGGGGTGTTGCTTTAGCGTTTGTTAGTTTTGTAATGGCTATTTTTTCTGGCAATGTAGTATGGCGACGTCAGACCGTTAAAAATGAAAGCGGTCCAGTGCGTGTGGATCCAATTTTTGAAACATTAGAAAATGAAGAGTATTCTAATAATGAAGTCCATAGCGGTTTTTTCTCTACAGCTTTTGGAGCAGTTTTGCATTTTCTTTATTTTTTACAAGCTCGTTTTGAGCGTTTTTTTTCGTTCATGAGTTGGTTTAGAAAAACGGAAAATTCATTTAATCGAATTGAGCCGGTTTTTTTTAATGAAAAAACAAATTTTCAGGAGTTCCAAAATAAAGCTGTTTCTGCTTCTGAGAACTCCGTTTTAAAAACTTCAAAAGCGCGTTCAAAGTATCGTTTTACCTTTCCGCTGTTAGATTATCTTGCTATTCCTTCATCAACAGTAAAAAATATGCGACTTTCTCCTGCTACTTTAAAAGCCAATTCTCAGGAACTTAAAAATATTTTATTAGATTTTGGGGTTAAGGGAGAGATTATTGATGCACGTCCTGGTCCAGTTGTAACTTTGTATGAATTTGAGCCGGCTGCTGGTATTAAATCTTCTCGTATTATTGGGTTAGCAGATGATATCGCTCGCTCTATGCGTTCTATTTCAGCACGTGTTGCTGTAGTTCCAGGACGTAATGTTATTGGAATAGAATTGCCTAACGCATCTCGTGAAATAGTTTATTTGCGGGAAATTTTACAGGCGCGGGAATTTTTTGATACTGAAGCAAAATTAGGTCTTGCATTGGGTAAAACAATAGGGGGTGAAGCAGTTGTTGCAGATTTAACGAAAATGCCTCATCTTTTAGTGGCAGGTACGACAGGAGCAGGTAAATCTGTTGCTATTAATACAATGATTTTGTCCCTTCTTTATCGTTTAACACCTGAGCAATGTCGATTAATCATGGTCGATCCTAAAATGCTCGAGCTTTCGATTTATGATGGTATTCCTCATTTATTGACGCCTGTGGTGACAGATCCTAAAAAAGCAGTCATTGCTCTTAAATGGGCTGTACGTGAAATGGAAGAGCGCTACACCAAAATGTCAAAAGTTAATGTTCGCAATATTGATGGATTTAATGCTCGCTTAAAAGAAGCACAAAAACAGGGTGAAGTGTTAACACGGACGGTTCAAATCGGATTTGATCACAAGACTGGCGAACCGTTGTATGAAACAGAAACCCTCGATTTAAATCCTTTACCTTATATTGTTGTTATTATTGATGAAATGGCAGATCTCATGATGGTTGCTGGTAAGGAAATTGAAGGAGCTGTTCAACGTTTAGCACAAATGGCACGTGCTGCTGGTATTCATGTTATTATGGCAACACAACGTCCCTCGGTTGATGTTATTACAGGAACAATTAAAGCTAATTTCCCTACACGCATTTCTTTTGCTGTAAGTTCAAAAATTGATAGTCGGACAATTTTGGGAGAACAAGGAGCTGAACAATTATTAGGGCAAGGGGACATGCTTTTCATGATGGGAGGGGGACGTATTCAACGTATTCATGGGCCTTTTGTAGCAGATGATGAAGTTGAACAGGTTGTTGCACACCTGAAAGAACAAGCAAGGCCTGATTATTTAGAGGCTATTACACAAGAAGTTTCAGATCATGAAAGTGATGTTTCATCTGTTTCTTCCTTAGGAGATGAGCCTTATAGAAAGGCTGTTATGGTGGTTCTGCGTGATCGTAAAGCTTCAACTTCTTATATTCAGCGTCGTTTGAGTATTGGCTATAATCGTGCTGCTTCATTAATTGAGCGGATGGAAGAAGAAGGAATTATTAGCCCAGCTAATCATGCGGGAAAACGAGAAATTTTGGTTCCTGCTACAGAAGAACCATTTAAATAAAGTTTTTAAAGCATATTTTAGAAAGTTCTTGTCATCTATTGCCTATGTAAAAATCAATAGAGTATAGTAAGCATATGAGGAGCATTGTGTATGAGGGGTTATTTTTTTTTGTTGAGAAGAATAGTTAGTATTATTTTGTTATTTTTTCTGTTGAGTAGTCCTGTTTTTTCGCAGTCAGCGAAACAGTTAGCTCGGGCTCAGAATATTATTAATCATTTTGTAGCTATCAAAACAATGACAGGTGATTTTATTCAATTTAGTCCAAAGGGAAAAATAACTAAAGGAACATTTTATTTAGAGCGTCCAGGGAAAATTCGTTTTAGTTATAAAGGAGTGCCGTTGCAGATTATCGCAGATGGTAAATCTGTAGGAATTAATAATCGTGCTTTAAATACATGGAGTTTTTATCACCTGTCTCAAACACCAATGAAATTTTTATTAGGTAATACGATTAATTTATCGTCAAGCAATTTGTTAGCATTTCGAGAAGATCCGAAAACAATCATGATTATTTTACAGGATAAAACGATTGGAAAAGGACAGATAAAGATAATCTTTGATGCTCAAAGTTATGCGTTGCGGCAATGGGCAATTCTTGATCAACAAAATTTAGAAACGACTGTTCAAATCATGAATGTGCGTACAAACGTTAGATTTTCTGATGAAATGTTCGTAACTCCTTATAAAAATACTGTTACGAAATCGGAATAACAATTAATGCTTTTTCATATTGCTACTTGGAATATTAATTCTATTCGTCTCCGCCTTTCTCAGGTTCTTCAGTATTTGGATATTTTTTCTGTGGATATGTTATGCTTACAAGAAATAAAATGTCCAGACGATTTATTTCCACGTCAGTTTTTTGAAGCGGCAGGTTATCAGCATATCGCATTGAGCGGTCAAAAATCTTATCATGGCGTAGCGATTATTTCTCGTTTGCCTTTTGTCAGTATTGAAAAGCGTTTCTTTTGTCAAAAGGAGGATTGTCGTCACCTTTCAGTTGTTATTGAACTTCATGGGAGAAGAATTCGGATTCATAATTTTTATGTTCCTGCTGGTGGTGATGAACCTGATGTAAACAAGAATGAAAAATTTCGTTATAAACTCGATTTTTTAGAAGAAATGTCTTCTATTTGTTCGGATCAGGGAGATGGTTTAGCGTCTCTTTTGTTGGGTGATCTTAATATTGCTCCTTTGCCAGAGGATGTTTGGTCTCATAAGCAATTATTGAAGGTTGTTAGCCATACGCCGATTGAGACAGAGCGTTTACAAGCTTTATGTTGTGAAGGTGGATGGGTTGATTTGATGCGGATGAAATTTCCAATTCCTACCAAGCTTTATACGTGGTGGAGTTATCGTGCACGCGATTGGGCATTGGCTGATCGCGGTCGGCGGCTTGATCATATCTGGTCTTCACCAAATTTAGTGCCTTTCGTTAAAGAACTTTCAATTTTTCGTGATGCACGGGGATGGCCTCAGCCTTCAGATCATGTTCCAGTACAAACTTTATTTGATTTTTCAGGCAATTTAAAATAAGCATTGAATGAAGAAATCTAATGACTTGATTTTCGGAAAATGCAGAGGAATGAATGGAGACCAATAGTGTAAAACAGGTTTTATTAAAAGGACTTTTGTATCCTTTTTTTCTGTTTTTTTTTGTTCTGCCAGGGTGTGTTGTCGGCCCTGATTATCGTAAAACATCTTTTTCTGTTCCAGCAATTTGGGGGCAACATTCTTCTGCGCAAATTTCTGAACATCCGGTTGCACTTGCGGGCTGGTGGCGAAATTTTAATGACCCGGTTTTAGATGAGTTAATTAATGATGCAATTGCTGCAAATAACAGTATTGCTGTTGCTAAAGCACGGGTTCGTGAAGCACGGGCTAGTTTAGGGCAGGTGATTGGACATCTTTTACCAAGTGTTTCAAGTTCAATTGTGGGCAATCATAGTTCTAGCCAGTCGGATACTTCTTTGAGACAATATCGTGGTGGTTTTGATGCAAGCTGGGAGCTTGATCTTTTTGGAGGACATAAAAGAGCAGTTGAAGCAGCACGTTATGGTCTTGATGCGACTGTGGAGGATCTGCGGGCTACAATGGTTACTCTTTTAGGGGATATTGCAACGAATTATGTTGAAATGCGTGGTTGGCAAAAAAAACTGTCGATTGCACACTCCATTGCTGCGTTGCAGCGAAAAACAGCCCAATTAATAAAGGCTAAATTGGAAGCCGGTGATATCTCTGAGCTGGATAATTCAAATGCACAAGCGCAAATGATCAATACAGAGGCAGATATCATACAGATGGAAGTGAATTTATCGATGAGTATTCATCGTCTTTCCGTTTTAACTGGGCGTGTACCTGTAGCATTGCAGGATTTTTTGCAAAAAAGCGCTGAAAAGAAGCAGATTCCAAAGCCAAAATGGCCAATCTCTGTGGGAATTCCTGCTGATATTTTGTTAACACGTCCAGATTTACGACGTGCCGAGCGTCAATATGCTCAAGCGACAGCGCGAGTTGGTCAACGTGAAGCAGAACGTTATCCTTCATTAAGCTTAACGGGTAATATTTCTACAACAGCAGAATCCATTGGTCAATTAGCAAAAGGTTCAACGATTGGTTGGTCCTTTGGACCAAATTTTCGCTTTCCTTTTTTTAATGGAGGGCAGGTAGTTGCCTCTATTGCTGTAGGACGTGCTCAGCGTGATCAGGCTTTTATTGCTTATCGAGCGGCAGTGTTAGGAGCTTTAGAAGAAGTAGAGAATGCATTGGTGCGGTTGTATAAAGAACAACAGCGTTTAAAAAAATTGTTGGCTGCAAATGCAGCTTATTCACATTCATTGCAACTTTCGCAAGGCCTTTTTGAAAGTGGTAATACCAGCTTTCTTGAATTACTCAATGCTTATCGCTCTTATTATTCTTCACAAATGTCATTGAGTGATAGTCATATCATTCTAGCTAAGCATTATATTGCTTTGATGAAGGCATTAGGGGGGGGATGGGATGGTGTAGTTGATGTTTCTTTTCCAGAAGTCGTTGAGAAGATTACCAGTTCACATGTAAGGGTGAAACGATGATGAAATATTTTATGGAGAAATATTCAACTATAAAACGCAAAAAGCTTTTTTTATTTTGCAGTGTGGTGTTTATCATCTTTGTCTTTAAGATGCTCTTTGTCTTATTTGGGAGCAAAAATACACCAAATTATATGACAGCAGTGGTTACGCGTGGTGATATTGAAGAAACGGTTTTAGCTTCTGGAATTGTACGTCCTTATCGATTGGTGGCTGTTGGCGCGCGTGCAACAGGGCGTGTGGTTTCTGTTCGTGTTTCAGCTGGAGATGTTGTAGAAGAAGGAGATCTTATAGCAGAAATTGATCCTACGGATCAGGAAAATGATCTGAAACGAAAAAAAGCAGTTTTATCTTATTATTATGCGAGTTTAAAAGAGCATGAAGCTTATCTCATTTTGGCTAAACAAAACTTAGCACGTCAAAATAAAATGATTGCAGCACGAGCAGTTTCACGTGCTAATTTTGATGATGCAGTGACTCAAGTCAAAATACGTGAAGCTCAAATTGCTCAACTTCAGGAACAAATTGTACAAGCACAAATTGATGTGAAAAGTGCAGAAGTGAATTTAAGCTATACGCGGATAACAGCGCCTTCTTCAGGAACAGTTTTAGCAACCGTCGTCGAAGAAGGACAAAATATTAATGCAACTCAGTCAGCACCAACAATTGTTATTTTAGGCGATTTGTCAAAAATGACAATTAAAGCGCAAATTTCAGAAGCAGATATTTTAAAAGTTCATCCTGGACAAGATCTTTATTTCACAATTTTAGGAGATGTACAGCGCCGTTATGAGGGATCATTAGAGGCACTAGAACCTGCTCCTGAAGATATTCGTAGCGATATTAGTATTAATCCTAACATGTCAGGATCGAGTTCTTTAGCGTCATCGGCTATCTATTACAATGGGCTTATCCATGTTAACAATAACGATCGTTTTTTGCGCACTTATATGACAGCTCAAGTGCATATTATATTAGGACGTGCTCGAAATGTATTGTTGGTTCCAAGTGATGCTTTACGCAATGAGACGAAAGAGCATAAAGCATGGGTGCAGCTTTTGGTTGGTCGAGACAAAGTTATTGCAAAACAAGTAACCGTCGGACTTAATAATAAAGTAATGGCTGAGATTGTTTCTGGGCTCAATGAGGGTGATGTGGTGGTGGTTGGTGCACAAGATGGGTTACTAGTATCTTCTAATTTACAAAGTGAAAACAGGGTTTAAAACATGATAACAGAATCGAAGGATACTGTTCTTGTATTGGAAGATGTAGTTCGTGAATTTCGTGCAGGTGAGACATTGATCCCTGTTTTAAAAAACATCAATTTAACCATTAAGCGTGGTGAGATGGTGGCAATTGTAGGAGCGTCAGGTTCAGGAAAATCTACGTTAATGAATATTTTAGGGTGCCTTGATCGACAAAGTTCAGGGCGTTATTGGATTTCTGGTAAAGAAACAGCTTTGCTTTCAGCAGATGATTTGTCAGCTTTGCGACGCAATCATTTTGGTTTTATTTTCCAGCGTTATCATTTGCTCAAAGAATTAACAGCTCTCGGAAATGTTGAAATTCCAGCTATTTATGCAGGCTGTTCAGTAGAAATAAGAAAACAACGTGCACAGAGTCTTTTAACACGTTTAGGGATGCGTGATCGAATGGGACATTATCCCAATCAGCTTTCGGGGGGGCAGCAGCAACGTGTTTCAATTGCTCGTGCTTTAATGAATGATGCTGATATTATTCTTGCAGATGAACCAACCGGTGCTTTAGACAAAAAAAGTGGTCAAGAAGTTTTGCATATTTTAGATGAGCTTCATCAAGAGGGAAGGACTATTATCATTGTAACTCATGATATGCAGGTGGCCGAAAGGGCAGATCGTATTATTGAAATCAGTGATGGAGAGATTATTTCTGATAACGTTTCAAAAATTAAAAAAATAAACAGTAAGGAAAAATTTCTTCACAAAGAAGATAATCTAAAAAGCACTCAACAGTTGGGAATTTTCCGTGCTTTTATAGGACGTTTTTGTGAAGCGTTTGTTATGGCTTTATTGGCTATGAATGCCCATCGAATGAGAACTTTTTTAACAATGCTTGGGGTAATTATCGGTATTGCTTCAGTTGTTGCGATGATTGCTTTGGGAAATGGTACCCAGAAAAAGATTCTTGAAAATTTAAATAGTTTAGGGGTCAATACATTAACAATTATGCCAGGTAAAAGCTTTTCTGATCCACAGTCAGGCAAAATAACCAGTTTAGTGGAGGCAGATGCGGAAGCACTATCTGAATTACCTTATGTTGCTGGTGTTACTTCTCAGATTTCAGTAAGTTCGATGGTGTATTATAATGCAATTGAAACAAAGGCTGTTGTTGTTGGTGTAGGAGAACAATTTTTTCAAATACAAGGGCTAAAAGTAATTAAAGGAAGGTTATTTGATCAATCAAGTGTGCGTGATCGAGCCGTTGATTTGATAATAGAAAAAGAGGCACTTTCTGTTCTTTTTCCTCATAGTCAAGAAGATCCCATTGGAAAAATTGTGCGTGTGGGTAATGTGCCAGCTCGTATTATTGGTGTTGTGGATTCGCAAAACAACGGAGGCGTATCAGATACAATACAGATTTATTTGCCTTATACGGCGGTGCAAATGCGCTTTCTTGGTAGGACAGATGTTCGTTCTATTATTCTTAAAGTTGCTGATAATGTCGATTCGCAATTGGCAGAAACTATGATTCGGCGTTTGTTAATTATGCGGCATGGACAAGAAGATTTTTTTATTAGAAATTCAGAATTGTTTCGTGCAAAAATTATGAATAGTACAGAAATTTTATCGCTTTTAGTGACTTCGATTGCGGCAATTTCGCTCATTGTAGGCGGAATTGGAGTGATGAATATTATGTTAGTCACTGTTTCTGAGCGGATTAATGAAATTGGAGTACGTATGGCGATTGGTGCACGCCAGAGTGATATTTTGCAACAATTTTTAATTGAATCGATTTTGGTTTGTGTGATTGGTGGAAGTTTAGGGGTTCTCTTTGGACTTGCCATTGGAGGTTTATTTATATTGGGGAATTCTCCTATACAATTGATTTATACTGTTCGTTCAATCATAATGACTGTTCTTTTTGCAGCTTTTATTGGGGTGTGTTTTGGTTTTTTTCCAGCACGAAAAGCTTCACGCCTTGATCCTGTTGTTGCTCTTGCACGTGATTAAGAATCCTTATTCAAAAGGATGATGTCTCTTTTCGTGATTGTGAGACTAAAGGGCGATATCGTTCAGAATGAAAGATCAGATTATTGAGTAGTTTTTGGGATGTTAAGAGTTAACAATATCTATGATTCAGGGGAATATGGAAAAAAGATTAATTGTCTAAAGTCAAAAGACATTTGAAATTTTTTTACAAAGAAGACAGTATTATTCTTATTTTTACACTAATATTTTTGACATATTCAAGGGCAAGAAGACGTATTTGATTGGCTTGTTTTATCCAGCTATCCGCAACATCTTGTTTTATAGGATAGGCAATAAAATTGACGTTAGGCATTAAATATTTAAACTCAAGTAAAGAACGGATCATATGATAATCATGAGTAACGATATAAAGTGTTTTATAGCGATGCTTGTTGATCCAATGAGCACTTTCTTTAGCATTCCCTTGAGTGTTGACTGCTTGATGATCAATATCAACACAACAAGAAAAGAGTCGAGGATTGATATTCATTATACGGACCAGTTTATGAGGATGTGTTGTTGTGTTTACTCCGCTGATTAATAGCCGCGAACCAAGCTTTTTTTGTAAAAGCTCTAATCCTGTTTCTATTCTGTTTTTCCCTCCTGTAAGGACAATAATTGCATCGACTTTCGGTAAGGGATGCGGAGGGATAAGTTGCCCAACTTTTTCAGTAAAAGCAACAAAAGTAAAACAAAAAATTAGAATGATGATCAAAATAAAGAGGACTGTTGGTGGCAAATAGTAAAAAAATCGTTTACGCTTTTTCGTAACACTTATTTTGTGCTCAAGAAGAGAGTTTTGCTGCCTATCATGGGCAAAATTGGAATCAGGGGTGTTTTGGGTCATAAAATTAGAATAGGCCGTTTTCGCATTGATCGATTTTTTTAAGTTGTGCTAGAATAGTAGTTCGATTGGTTAGCGTCGTGACGATAGCGACACAAAAAATAAGAATGAGAATTTTTCCATAGGTGCTGAAACTAATGGAAAAGTGTCCAAATAAAGCGGTAATTTGACGCGTTTTTTCTAACCCTAAATTGTAATTTGTCCAAAGGATAAAAGCATTAAAGAGCAGTGTACTTATCACACCGCCGTACAATGCACCGCGGAATGCAGTTTTAAAAAAATGCCAATCAAACTGTTGGGCAATGAAAACGGTTTCAGTACCGAGAAAATATAAGACATTAATGATATGCCTATTTTCTGCTAGTGCGTTACGTGTAGCAAAAATAATTGTAAGGATCAGTGAGCCAAGAATGAGGGCTAGAATTGTAAAACCAATAAAAACGGTTGTTTGTGCCATAGTGATAAATCGCTTTACCCAAAAGCTGTGATCATCAAATTGACCACCTGGAATTTGTGTTTTAATAGCGTGACTGATTGCTTGAAAGTCAGCTTTTTCATTTTCTTTCAAAGTGACAATGATGAGTCGGGGAATGGGAAATTCTTTGAAGGATATACCTGTTCCAAGCCATGGTTCAAGTAATTTTTCAGTGGCTATTTGATCAATAATTTTGGCGTTTTGTACACCTTGAAATGTTTTCACCAATTTAACAGCATCAGAGAGAGCTTTTTCAATATCAACATTTTCAATTGGACGAATTTGAATTGTTGCTTCATAGCTAATTTCGCTGCTCCAATTATTTGCAGCGTGTTGTACTAGATCAACGCTGATTAATGTTAAGCTTGAAAGGAATGTCATGATAGCAATGACTGCAACTAATGCTTGCCCAGAGATATTATTACTCGGAATAATAGGCGTTCTTTTTTCTTGATTAACTGTAAAAATGCGTTTTGGAATGTAGAACATGAGCGAAGATTTATTCATAAATTGTCATCCGTCCCTGGTGAAGAATTAGACGCCGCGCTGCAACTTGCTCCATCAATGAGATATCGTGGGTGGCAATGATGACAGCTGTGCCAAAACGATTTAATTCAATAAATAAACGAAGTAAACGCGATGCTAAAGATGGATCAACGTTTCCTGTAGGCTCATCTGCGAGAAGAATTTCGGGTTGATCAATAAGAGCACGTGCAATTGCTACTCTTTGTTTTTCTCCACCTGAGAGTACGGGTGGTAAAACGTGAATATAATTTCCAAGACCAACCCATCGCAAAAGATCTTCTACTTCACTGCGATAGGTTGCTTCTTCTTGGCCCTTGATGCGTAAAGGCAAAGAAACATTTTCATAAGTTGTCATATGATCAAGCAGTCGAAAATCTTGAAAAACAACCCCAATACGTCGTCGTAAAGCAGGAAGTTCTTGTCGTTTAAGTAATGCTGTATCATTTCTAAATAAATCAATGTGACCACGAGTTGGTTTGATTGCGAGAAACATAAGACGCATCAATGATGTTTTTCCTGATCCAGAAGCTCCAGTTATAAATTGGAACGATCCTTCGGGAATGTGAAAGCTGATATCGTGGAGGACTTCAGGTCCCATTCCATAGCGCAAACCAACATTTTCAAAACGAATCACTTTTAAGTACCACTTCTATTTTGGGAGTGAATATGATAAAAATTCTCTCTTAAATACATAATATTTTTACTTTTTTTTTCAGTATTATTGTTCTATTGAATAATCTCAATTATTTTCTATATTTTGCCGATTGGCAATAAGGTCATCGATGACTTGTGGCTCGGCAAGAGTTGAAATATCTCCTAGGGCATCAAGATTATTTTCGGCAATTTTTCGCAAAACACGTCTCATAATTTTTCCTGATCGTGTTTTGGGCAATTGGGCAGTAAATTGAAGTTTATCTACTGTCGCAATAGCTCCAATTTCTTTTCTTACATGTTGAATAAGACTTTGGTGTAACTTTTCACTTGATGTTATTCCTTCCATTAAAGTTACAAAACTATAAATTCCTTGTCCTTTAATAGAGTGAGGATATCCTACAATAGCCGCTTCTGAAACAGAAGGATGTGAAACAAGGGCTGATTCAAGCTCAGCAGTTCCTAGCCTATGACCGGAAACATTAAGTATATCATCAATTCGTCCTGTAATCCAATAATAGCCATCGCTATCACGTTTACAACCATCGCCTGTAAAATATTTTCCTTTATATGTGGAAAAATATGTTTGGATAAAGCGCTTATGATCATTATAAAGGGTACGCATTTGACCAGGCCATGAATCAGCAATACAAAGATTTCCTTCTGCTTCTCCTTCCAAAACATTTCCTTGAGCATCAATGATTTGTAAATGGATGCCAAAAAATGGATGTGTAACCGATCCCGGTTTGAGTGTTGTAACTCCGGGAAGAGGAGTGATTATATGTCCTCCTGTTTCTGTTTGCCACCATGTATCAATAATGGGACAATGGCTGTTTCCGACAGTATGATAGAACCATTCCCATGCTTCCGGATTGATCGGTTCGCCTACTGTTCCTAAAAGGCGTAGAGATGTTCTTTGAGAGCGTGTGACATATGAATCTCCTGCTCCCATTAAAGTACGAATGGCCGTTGGTGCAGTGTAGAGTGTATTGACTTTGTGTTTATCGACAATATCCCAGAATCTGCCTTTATTAGGGAAAGTTGGTGTGCCTTCGAACATTAAGGTGGTTGCACCATTACATAAAGGCCCATACACCAGATAAGAATGGCCAGTGATCCAGCCAATGTCAGCTGTACACCAATAAATTTCATGGGGATGGTAATCGAAAACATATTGGTGTGTCATCGATACATAGACAAGATATCCGCCTGTTGTATGCAGAACACCTTTTGGCTTTCCTGTTGATCCTGAGGTATATAGAATAAAAAGAGGATCTTCTGCATTCATTTTTTCGGGGAGGCAATCAGTTGAAGCATGAAGGGCCTCTTCATGATACCAGAAGTCACGTTCTGTAACCCAGCTAATTTTTTCATTTGTGCGTTGTATAACCATAACATGGTTGACATGCACATTGTGGTGCGCTGCTATATGAATGGCTTGATCAATATTCTCTTTTAAATTAATTGTCTTTCCTCCACGTAAAGCCTGATCAGCAGTAATGATAAAAGTTGATTCACAATCAATGAGACGTCCTGCAATAGCTTCAGCAGAAAAACCAGCAAAGATAACTGAATGAATAGCTCCAATACGAGCACATGCGAGCATAGCGTAAGCTGCTTCAGGAATCATTGGGAGGTAGATGGTGACTCTATCCCCTTTTTTAATTCCATATTTTTTTAAAATGTTTGCAAAACGACAGACTTTTTCATAAAGGGCGTTATAAGTTATTTTTTGATCAATATTGGGATCATCGCTTTCCCAAATGAGTGCGATTTGATCACCACGATTTTTTAAATGACGATCAATGCAATTATAGGCCACATTTGTAATTCCATCTTCATACCATTTAATCGATACAGAGTCATTAAATGAAGCGTTTTTTGCCTTTGTATAGGGTTTAAACCATTCAATACGTTGACCGTGTTTTGCCCAGAAAGCTTCTGGATTGTTAATGCTTTCTTGGTATTGTTGTTGGTAGACTTCATAATCAATGAAAGCTGTTTTTTTGAGATGCATTGGTACGGGATAAATTTTTTCAGACATTGTTTTCCTCCTCTTTAATTGATGTCAAAAAAGTTGCTGTATTGCTATCTTATTATTTTATTAGGGACCACTTTTTCATGAGTACTTTGATAAGAATGAAAGTATTATGTTCAACGTAGGTTAAGTCGTAAGCTTGAATTGTTAATTTTATGCAATGAATGTCACAAAAAAAGCTTTTTTATATAAGTTCGTAAAAGATGGAAAGGCTAAAAAAAGACAATTCTTAAAAGGAGCGAGCGCCAAATAAAGCTGATCCAATACGAAGAACATTTGCGCCAAATTGGAGAGCAATTTTAAAGTCATTGGACATGCCCATAGAGAGTTTTGGAAGACCAGTTTCTTTTGCAAGTTTTGCTAAAAGAGCAAAATAAGGGCCAGGATTTTCTTGAATAGGGGGGATCGCCATCAGCCCAATGATATCAAGTCCATAATTATTTTTGCATTGAGTAACAAAGGCTTTTACTTCTTGTGGAAAAATGCCACTTTTTTGTGGTTCTAATCCTATATTGACTTGGATATAGCAGGGAAGATGCTTTTTCTGTTTGTGCATTTCTTCTGCTAGGTTTTTAGCTATTTTTTCTCGATCAACAGTTTGAATGACATCGAAGATTTTAACAGCTTCTGCTGTTTTATTGGATTGTAAGGGACCAATGAGATGAAGTTCGATTGTGTTAAATTTTTGTCGTAAGGAAGGCCATTTTTCGGCTGCTTCTTGCACACGATTTTCAGCAAAAAGGAATTGTCCTGCCTGCAGAAGAGGGACAATATTGTTTGCGGAAACAGTTTTTGAAACAGCAATGAGTTGAATATTCTCCATGGGACGATGATAATCCTGACATGTTTTGGCAATGTCTTGTTGAAGGTTTCTCCATGCGTCAATAGAGGAAATATTAGGTGTATTCATAGGGCTATGCTTTCTGTTTTTATGCAGGAATTAGATAATTTTTTATAAAAGCTTTAAAATAATTCATGAAAAGGTTGACGATAAGGTTAATCCGTGGTGAATCTTGATGAGAATTTTAAGGTTAATTTTATAAAGAGTATAACGGGAATGATAAGCGAGCGCTATAATCCACGTACACAGGAAAAAAAATGGCAAGCGATTTGGGATGAAAAGAAAATTTTTCAAGCTGCTGATGATAGTGAGCGGGAAAAATATTATGTTTTAGAAATGTTTCCCTATCCTTCTGGACGCATTCATATGGGGCATGTGCGCAATTATACTATGGGGGATGTTGTTGCGCGATATAAGCGGGCAAAGGGATTTCATGTTCTTCATCCAATGGGATGGGATGCTTTTGGAATGCCTGCTGAAAATGCTGCCATGCAAAGTAAAGTACATCCTAAAGTATGGACCTATGAAAATATCACGGTAATGCGAAAGCAGTTGCAAAAACTGGGTTTTTCTTTGGATTGGTCCCGTGAATTTGCCACATGTGATGTAGAATATTATCATCGTCAACAAATGCTGTTTCTGGACTTCTATCAGAGGGGGCTTATTTCACGTCAGGTGGCTAAGGTCAATTGGGATCCTGTTGATCAAACAGTTTTAGCTAATGAACAGGTTATTGATGGTCGTGGTTGGCGTTCTGGTGCATTGGTTGAACAACGCGAATTAACACAGTGGTTTTTTAAAATTAGTGATTTTAGTAACGACTTATTGGCAGGACTTGAAAAGCTTGATCAGTGGCCGGAAAAAGTACGCATTATGCAAAAAAATTGGATTGGCAAATCACAAGGACTTCTTATTCGTTGGTCTTTGCATAAAACCAATACGGAGGATGATGTACGTGATGCATTTGATGAAATTGTTTGTTATTCGACTCGTCCTGAGACTCTCTTTGGTGCTTCTTTTTTAGCACTTTCTTTTGATCATCCAATTGCGAAAGCTTTAGCACAAAAAGATAAGGCTCTTGATACTTTTATTGAAAGCTGTCGGTGTAATGGTACTACAGAAGCGGCGTTTGAGACAGTGGAAAAAAAAGGATTTCGTACGTCACTTTTTGCTATTCATCCTTTTGATCCGACACTGCATCTTCCTGTTTATATCGCTAATTTTGTTCTCATGAATCACGGCACAGGGGCTATTTTTGGATGCCCTGCTCATGATCAGAGAGATTTGGATTTTGCTCGAAAATATAATCTTGCTGTGCGTCCAGTAATTGTACCAACAAAAAGTGATGCTGAGAATTTTGTCATTGCTGAAACAGCTTATATGGGCGATGGCGTGATGATTAATTCAGGCTTTTTAGATGGTTTGACAGTGCAGGAAGCTTTTCAAATGGTTGCTGAACGGCTTGAGAAACAATTGCTCAAGGATCAGCCTCAGGCACAAAAAACAGTGCAATTTCGATTACGTGATTGGGGAATTTCGCGTCAGCGTTATTGGGGCTGTCCGATCCCTATGATCCATTGTACGGATTGTGGTGTTGTGCCTGTCCCACGTGCTGATTTGCCCGTTGTGTTACCCGATGATGTTACTTTTGATCAGCCTGGTAATCCACTTGCGTGCCATGATGAGTGGCAAACAGTAGTTTGTCCTTGTTGTGGTCAATTGGCAAAACGTGAAACCGATACAATGGACACTTTTGTTGATTCTTCTTGGTATTATGCACGCTTTACTACACCTCATGCTCAAGAACCAATAGATCAGAAAATAGCAGCACAATGGTTACCTATTCAGCAATATATTGGTGGTATTGAGCATGCAATTTTGCATCTTTTATATGCACGTTTTTTCACACGTGCGATGAAGATGATAGGCTATGTTTCGGTAGATGAGCCTTTCGAAGGTTTATTTACGCAGGGTATGGTTGTTCATGAAACTTATCAAGATGAAAAAGGGTGGGTTTCGCCAGCAGATGTCGTAATTGTTGAAAAGGATGGAAAGCGTTGCGCTTATAAGCTCACCGATCAAAGTGAAGTGATGATTGGTTCAATTGAAAAAATGTCAAAATCAAAAAAGAATGTCGTTGATCCTGATGATATTATTGCTTCCTATGGAGCGGATACTGTACGCTGGTTTATGTTGTCAGACTCTCCTCCTGAGCGTGATGTCATTTGGACGGAATCTGGAATTGAAGGTGCGCACCGTTTTGTGCAGCGTGTTTGGCGTTTAGTGGCTTTAAGTGCCCCAGTTTTAAAGGAGGTAAAGCCATGTGCAGGACAGCAAGGAGCTGCTTTAAAGCTTTCCAAAGTAGCTCATCGCACACTTTGTGCTGTAGAAGATGATTTAGAAAAACTTGCCTTTAATCGAGCTGTTGCGCGCCTTTATGAATTATTGAATGTGATAGCTTCCTCGCTAAATAATATAGAAAATGCTGAAGATGAAATGAAGTCTGCACTGCGTCAAGCAGTGGATTTTTTCATCGCAATGATTGCCCCTATGATGCCTCATTTAGCAGAAGAATGTCATGCTGCTTTGGGCGGGAATACACTGATGTCGCAGTGTCCTTGGCCTTCTTATGATTCTGCATTAACGGTTGAAGAATATATTACTTTACCGGTGCAAATTAATGGTAAAAAGCGGGGTAATGTAACTCTTGCTGCGGTCGCTGATAATGTGGCAATTGAAGAAGCGGTTTGTGCTCTTGATTTTGTGCAAGCACACTTGGCTGGAAAATCTATTAAGAAAATGATTATTGTTCCAAAAAGGATTGTTAATGTCATTATTTAATGGATTTATTGCTACTGTTTTTTCTTGTTTGTTTGCTTTTCTTAGTGGATGTACCATTGAACCACTTTATCGTCAGGTCTCACAGGGATCGACATCCACGATTTCTCTTTTGCATACAGGAACATCAGAAAAGATTTCTAGAGGGCTTTCTGAGAAATTTGCAGCTATTGTGATTGAAGAACCCTCTGATCATTTCAGTCAAATGGTCCGTAATCATTTATTGTTTCTCCTTTATGGGCGTGGAGGAAAGCCTTCTATGCCAATTTATCAATTGTCACTGCAAACATCGGTTTTTACACGAACATCTTTCGAGATAGACGGTGACCTGGAAGAGGATGGAATAGGATACCCTTCTGTTGGAACAATCGTGAGTAAAGCTTCTTATATTTTAAAGAATATGAAAAATGAACTTATTGCGAAAGGGACAGGAACAATGAGTGCTTCTTTTGATCGACTTCGTCAAGAATATGCAACAGTGCAAGCTGAAAAAAATGCGCAAAAACGCGTTGCTGAAGAATTGGCTGAACGCATTTTTATGCTGCTTGCAAAAGATCTTGCAAAAAATTCTCCTTTTTAAAAGCTCATATTCTTCGAATATTAAAATAAGTTGCATATTTTTATGAAGAAGTTTTGGATATGATATAGCCCAGTGAGAGTAAAATTTTATTTTATTAAATTTATATCTCTTGTCTGTTTAGAATCATCTTAGTTGAGATGTTTGAAGAAGAAGTACCCTATTTGTAGGGTTTGAAATACTTTTTAAGCGATATTTTGTCCCGTTTTTGCCCAGTCTGCCGCAAATGTCTCTAAGCCTTGGTCAGTTAGAGGATGTTTAACCAGATTTTTTAAGATTTCTGGGGGAACAGTTGCAACATCTGCACCGCTCAATGCTGCTTCTTTAACATGATTGACAGAGCGTATAGAGGCAGCCAAAATTTGAGTCTTGAAATTATATTGGTCATAAAGAGTGCGAATTTCGTGAAGCAGTTCGATACCATTGTATCCACAATCATCAATTCTTCCGATAAAAGGTGAAATAAATGTTGCACGCGCTTTTGCAGCTAACAAAGCTTGATTAGCTGAAAAACAAAGGGTAAGGTTTGTTTTTAGTCCTTGTTCAGTGAGGGCTTTACAAGCTTTTAATCCATCAAGTGTTAAGGGGAGCTTGATGCAAATATTGTCAGCAATTTTTGCTAAAACAGCCGCTTCTTTCATCATATTATTGAAGTCAGTTGCGACAACTTCAGCGGACACTGGTCCGTTGACGAGAGCACAAATTTCTTTGATGGTTTCTAGAATATTACGTCCAGATTTGAGAATGAGAGAAGGATTGGTTGTGACACCATCGATCAATCCTAAATTTTGTAATTCTTGGATATCTTTTTTATGCGCACTATCCACAAAAAATTTCATTTCAAATCTCCTTGGGTTTCTAAAAGTTTGTTTTTTAATACTTCTCTTGGTTCTTCTTGTATATGTTATGCGCTATTCTTTATAGCAAAAGCAAGGGACCAATTGATGGATAGAGGAATGGTACAAAAAGTCTTGAGAAGAAGGCAAGTAAATGAAAAAAGTATATTATTGCATTGTTTCATTCTGGGATAGTTATTGTATTGGTTATATAAAGAACAGGCCAGAGAAAAATGGGGTACAAGAATAGAAAAATGCAACAATAAGACCAAAGCACTATCGATAAAAAGGTGACGTCAATTGTGACAGAAATGCAAATTGTTTCGGTTGTGGTACCGATCCCAGTTTTTCAGGCTTATAGCTATGGGGTAGAGCCGCATATAGAGATAAAAGTTGGTTCTTTTGTACGTGTTCCTGTTGCAGGACGCGAGATTTGTGGTTTTGTGGTCGCTATTGGTGAGCCGATATCTGAGGAAGAACAAAGAGAGAGTTTAAAGAGAGTAACCGCTGTTCCTGTGGCGCGTGATAAATTGCGCTTTGTGACGCATGTTTTTGATTGTCCGCCATTAAAAGCTGAGATGATCGCATTTTTGCGTTTTTTCAGTCAGTATACCATGACGCCTTTCGGTCTTGTTGCAGGGTTGGTTTTACGTGTGCCGACAGCTTTAGATCCAGAAGAGAAGATGGTGGGGTTGCGTTATTGTGGAGGGAACGTAGAACGATTAACACCAGCGCGATCGCGCGTTTTAGACTTGGCACGTGATGGAATTATTCGGACTCGTTCTGATCTTGCTCATGCTGCGAAAACTTCTTCTTCAGTGATAGATCTTTTAAAATCACTTGGAGTTTTTGAAGAGGTTTTGGTTCCAGTCCAGGCAGTGGTTGCTCTGCCTGATCCTGATTTTTGTCCACCTGTTTTAGAAGGAGCACAGAAATCGGCAGCAAATTTGTTGCGAGAAGGCGTTTTGTCTTCTCAATTTCAGGTTTTTTTGCTTGATGGAGTCACGGGATCTGGAAAAACAGAAGTTTATTTTGAAGCAGTTGCTCAAGCACTAAGGGGCAACAAACAGGTTTTGATTTTATTGCCAGAAATTGCTTTAACACAGCAATTTTTAGACCGTTTTCATGCACGTTTTGGAGCTTCAGCAGCTGAATGGCATTCTGATTTAACACCACGTTGTCGTGAACGTGTGTGGCGGCAAGTTGTAGAAGGAAAGGTGCGGGTTGTTGCAGGAGCGCGTTCAGCGCTTTTTTTACCTTTTCTGGATCTTGGCTTAATCGTTGTTGATGAAGAGCATGATGGTGCTTATAAACAAGAAGAACGTATTTTTTATCATGCGCGGGATATGGCTGTGGCGCGGGGATCTTTTGAGTGTTGTCCTGTTATTTTATCGTCAGCGACTCCTTCAATTGAAAGTCAGGTGAATGTTCTATGGGGGCGTTATCAGCGGGTGCATTTGCCTTCACGGTTTCAAGCAGTAGCGTTGCCGCATTTGCACGTGATTGATATGCGTAAAGGGGGCGTAGAAAAAGGACGCTTTATTTCTCCTGTTCTTGAACACGCTTTGAAAAAAAATTTAGAAAAGGGTGAGCAGGCGCTTTTGTTTCTCAATCGGCGTGGATATGCGCCTTTAACACTTTGTCGGGTGTGTGGATATCGCTTTCATTGTACGGATTGTTCGAGTTGGTTGGTTGAGCATCGTTTGCGAGGACAGCTTAAATGTCATCATTGTGGTTATTATGAACCTTTGCCAGAAGCTTGTCCAGAATGTGGGACATTGGATCATTTAGTGGCTTGTGGGCCAGGGGTGGAAAGAATTGCTGAGGAAACACAGATACTTTTTCCACAGGCACGGTTGCTTATTCTATCTACTGATTTAAAAGGAAGAATTAGTCAATTACGACGAGAATTAGAAGCAATTGCAAGGGGGGATGTGGATATTATTATTGGAACACAGTTAGTTGCTAAGGGGCATCATTTCCCTAGATTGTCTTTGGTTGGGGTGATTGATGCTGATTTGGGTCTTGCCAATGGTGATTTACGTGCAAGTGAACGCACCTTTCAGCTTTTGTCTCAAGTCACAGGGCGAGCCGGGCGTATGGGATTAGAAAGTTTAGGATTGTTGCAAACTTATCAACCAGATCATCCGGTTATAAAAGCTTTACTTTCACAACAGCGTGAGGATTTTTATGAACGTGAGATTGCAATGCGTCAGCATGATGTTTTGCCTCCTTATGGACGATTTGCAGCTTTGATTGTTTCTTCAGAAAAACGTCAAGTTGCAGAAAATTATGCTCGTGCATTGCGCCAAGTTGCACCATCGGTGAAGGGTGTATCAGTGATGGGACCTGCAGAAGCACAGTTGGCACTTGTGCGGGGTCGTTATCGTTTTCGGCTGTTATTTCATGGGCAGCGTTCTTTTGATTTGCAAGGATTTATTCGTGTCATCCTATCTCGTGCACCAAAGAAGCCTAGTTCGGTTCGGGTTCAGATTGATATTGATCCGCAAAGTTTTCTTTGAAAAGGCAATGAAAAGGCAAATAGAGACATTTGTTTGTTAAAAGCATATTTTAAAAGGGGAGTAGTTTTGAAAAAGATTGGATTTATCATTTTTATTTTTACTTGGTTTATCGGGACAGGAGCACAAGCATCGATTTCTGATGTGATTAAAAACAATGAAAAAAAGGAAATGCAAAGCATCGATGCGACTGTTTTTATTTTTACTTATCGCTTAATGAGAGAAGTGGAAAAATTTTTTCAGCCAATCATTGCTTCTCCACAACAAGCAATGCGGTCTCTTTGTGGTTTTCCAGTTATGCATTCCCGCCAGTTGGTTTATGCTTATGCAGTCTTTTATGATGATATAATTTTGCAAGATATTATGGCCTTTAATAAGGCATTGAATATTTATCATAGGACTGTCATTGGACCATTGACAGCACAGATTTTGCAGCATTTACAAAATCATCGCAAATTGATGGAAAAAGCACGTATATTGGATCTTTCGGTAGATGTTGTGGCAGCTCTTTTGATGGATGAAAGTTTTAAAATGGATATTTTATTATCTAGAGTTGGAAAAGAAGTTTCCTCTTCAGTGTTTGATACATTTCATGAAGGCGATATGAAAAAATTAAATCAGGTATCAGCTAATATCAAAAATGGACTCAAAAAAAATTGTGTTCCTCATCCGTCAATTGAAAAGCCATTTTAGTTATTTTATCTAAAAAATTTCAAAAAGCATTGCTTTGTGGTGTTGCGAGTCGATTATGTCTATGCTAGAGATTGGGAAATTTTTTGTTCTGAGTTTCAAGAAAAAGATTTTTGCAATTTGAAATATGTGATCCATTTTTTCTGATCAAAATCAGAGGATCCCTTAAGGAAAAGAGGCGGTATTTCGTGTCAGATTCAGTTTCTCTTGTCCCATTGCCGCTAGTGAGCCAGCGTTATGCAAAAGCATTTTTTGATTTGGTTCAAGAAGCAGGTTGTATTGAACATGTTGAAAAGGAAGTGGCATCTTTCTTGAATATTTTGGAGCGAAATGAGGATTTAAAGTGCTTTGTGCATAATCCGTTTTTTTCAGTAAAAGAGCAGAAGAAAGCGTTAAATGTTCTTTGTGAAAGTATAGAGTTTGTTCATGGAGAGGCAGGCCGCATTTTTCGCAATTTTTTAGGTGTTATTGCAGCTAATCGTAGGCTTTTTGCATTGCCCAGTATTTTGCGTGCTTTTCAGCGTCATCTTGCTCTTTTCCGTAGAGAGTTTTTTGTGCAAATTATTTCTGCACATCCGTTAAATGCTTATCAGAAAGAAATGTTGCGTGTGGCATTGGAGAGTGTTGTCAGAGGAAAAATTATGTTACAACTTTCCGTTGATCCAATAATTCTTGGTGGGTTTATCATTCGTTTAGGGTCATGTCAAATTGATGCGTCCCTTATGACAAAATTATCTTCACTTAAGCTTGCATTGAAAAAAGAGGTCAGCTGATGGATATTAGACCGTCTGAAATTTCAAAAATTCTAAAGGAACAAATCAAAAACTTTGATCAAAAAGCTGAAATTTCAGAAGTTGGTTGGGTTTTATCTGTGGGTGATGGAATTGCTCGCGTTTATGGTTTGGATAATGTCCAGGCAGGTGAAATGGTCGCTTTTCCCAATGGTGTGCAGGGGATGGCGCTGAATTTGGAAACGGATAATGTTGGGATTGTGATTTTTGGATCAGATCGTGATATTCGTGAGGGCGATACCGTTAAACGGCTCGGGGCTATTGTGGATGTCCCTGTAGGACCTGCTTTGCTTGGTCGTGTTGTAGATGCACTAGGTAATCCCATTGATGGAAAAGGTCCTATTAAGACAAAAGAGCGTCGCCGTGTTGATGTTAAGGCTCCTGGTATCATCCCACGTCAGTCTGTGCATGAGCCAATGTCAACTGGATTAAAGGTTATTGATGCCTTAATTCCCATTGGACGTGGACAACGTGAATTGGTGATCGGTGATCGTCAAACAGGAAAAACAGCGATTTTGCTCGATACATTTTTAAATCAGAAGCGTTTTCATGAAAATGGCACTGGGCAAGATCAAGACAAAATATATTGTATCTATGTGGCAATCGGTCAAAAACGTTCAACGGTTGCGCAATTTGTTAAAATTTTGGAAGAACGTGGAGCGCTTGACTATTCAATTATTGTTGCAGCTACAGCGTCTGATCCTGCTCCGATGCAATTTATTGCTCCCCTTGCTGGTTGTGCAATGGGAGAATATTTTCGTGATAATGGTCAACATGCGTTGATTGGTTATGATGATCTTTCCAAACAGGCTGTTGCTTATCGTCAGATGTCTCTTTTGTTGCGCCGTCCTCCTGGTCGTGAAGCTTATCCAGGAGATGTTTTTTATCTGCACTCTCGTCTTTTGGAGCGGGCTGCAAAGCTTAATGCTGATAATGGTTCTGGATCTTTAACAGCACTGCCAGTGATTGAAACACAAGCCAATGATGTCTCTGCTTATATTCCAACCAATGTGATTTCGATTACCGATGGTCAGATTTTTCTGGAAACAAATTTATTCTATCAAGGGATTCGTCCTGCAGTGAATGTTGGTCTTTCTGTTTCACGTGTTGGTTCTGCTGCCCAAATTAAGGCAATGAAGCAAGTTGCTGGTTCTATCAAGGGTGAATTAGCCCAATATCGAGAAATGGCAGCTTTTGCGCAATTTGGTTCAGATTTAGATGCGTCAACGCAGCATCTTTTAAATCGTGGGGCACGTTTGACAGAGCTTTTAAAGCAGCTGCAATTCTCACCACTTAAAGTAGAAGAACAAGTTGTTGTTATTTTTGCTGGTGTAAATGGTTATCTTGATTCATTAGCTGTTTCTGATGTTGGGCGATTTGAACAAGGGCTTTTAACACTCCTACGCAGTAATCATGAAGAGCTCTTAAATGCGATCGCTGAACAGAAACAAATAACGGATCAAATTAAAACTCAGATGGTTGTTATTCTTGATAATTATGCAAAGAATTTTTCTTAATTGATTGGTGGAATGCTTAAATGGCGTCGCTAAAGGATCTTAGAGACCGTATTGCCTCGGTTAAGGCAACGCAGAAGATTACCAAAGCTATGCAAATGGTTGCAGCAGCGAAGTTGCACCGTGCGCAAGAAGCAGCTAAATCTGCGCGACCTTATGCTCAGCATATGGCTACTCTTTTAGCACATGTGTCTGCTGATCTTGATCCAGTGGATGCCCCACCTTTAATGTGCGGTACAGGGCGAGATGATAAGCATCTTTTGGTTGTGTGTACAGCTGAACGTGGTTTGTGTGGTGCTTTTAATACGCAGATTGTTCGTCGTGCGCGTGAGCATATTAATGACCTTCTTTCTACAGGTAAAACGGTTAAAATTTTAACTGTTGGAAAAAAGGGAGCAGATATTTTACTGCGTGATTTTAAAGCTCTAATGATTGATCATATTGATTTGCGCTCTGTAAAACAGATCAGTTTTGCAGAAGCAGCTAAAGTGAGTCAATGTATTATTGATCTTTTCAATGAAGGGGTGTTTGATGTTTGTACGCTTTTTTATTCTGAATTTGTATCAGTCGTTAATCAGTGTCCAAAGGCTATCAATTTAATTCCAGTAGATACTCAAAAGGAGTTTTCTGATGAGGTTGGTGGTATTAGAAAAGAAAAAGAAAGTGAGATTGTACAATCGGCTGTTTATGATTATGAACCGGATGCAGTTTCTCTTGTGGATGAACTTGTTTCGCGTAATCTCTCTATACAAGTCTTCCATGCTTTGCTTGAAAATGTTGCAGGTGAAATGGGCGCAAAAATGAGCGCTATGGATAATGCATCACGTAATGCCGGTGAAATGATTAATAAATTGACTGTAAGGTATAATCGTCAGCGTCAGGCACAGATTACAACGGAATTGATTGAAATTATTGCGGGCGCTGAAGCGCTTTAAAGTGAGAAGGTAAAGATTAATGATGAAAGCAGAAACGTCCAAAAAAAGAGCAGAAAAAGGTGAAGAAAAAAAATCAGTTGCTCGTTCAGGCGTAAAAAAGATTTCCTCAGCAAAGTCGGTGAAAGGTACACAAAAATCTTCTAGTTTTGCGGATGTTGATTCTAAAACTGTCCGTCCAAAGGGATCTGTTGGTGAAATTAGGCAGGTTATAGGAGCTGTTGTTGATGTGCATTTTGAAGGAGAATTACCTAATATTCTTAATGCGTTGGAAACAGAAAATTTGGGAAATCGACTTGTTCTAGAAGTAGCTCAACATTTAGGTGAAAATACAGTTCGTACCATTGCGATGGATACAACAGAGGGTCTTGTTCGTGGTCAAAAGGTTTATGATACGGGGGCGCAAATTTGTGTGCCTGTTGGAGAAGCAACTCTTGGTCGTATTATGAATGTGATTGGGGAACCCGTTGACGAATTTGGACCAATTATGGCGACTAAAAAACGTTCAATTCATCAAGAAGCTCCTACATATATAGAACAATCAACCGAATCAGAAATTCTTGTTACAGGGATTAAAGTGATTGATTTGCTCGCACCTTATTCTAAGGGAGGAAAGGTTGGGTTGTTTGGAGGAGCTGGTGTCGGTAAGACCGTTTTAATTATGGAGCTTATCAACAATATCGCAAAAGCACATGGAGGTTATTCAGTGTTTGCCGGTGTAGGAGAGCGTACACGTGAAGGCAATGATTTATATTATGAAATGATTGAAAGTCGTGTGAATGTAGATCCGAGAGAGCATGATTCAACTGCAGGTTCAAAATGTGCACTTGTTTATGGACAGATGAATGAGCCACCAGGGGCACGTGCACGTGTAGCGCTTTCAGGTTTGACGATTGCAGAAAGTTTTCGTGATGAAGGGCAAGATGTGCTTTTCTTTGTGGATAATATTTTTCGTTTTACACAAGCTGGTGCGGAAGTTTCAGCTCTTTTGGGACGTATTCCTTCTGCCGTGGGGTATCAACCAACCTTGGCGACGGATATGGGAGCTTTGCAAGAACGTATTACAAGTACCAAAACGGGTTCTATTACGTCTGTTCAAGCTATTTATGTTCCCGCTGATGATTTAACTGATCCAGCGCCTGCTACGTCTTTTGCGCATTTAGATGCAACAACGGTTCTTTCTCGCTCAATTGCGGAAAAAGGAATTTATCCAGCAGTGGATCCGCTCGATTCTTTTTCGCGAATGCTGGATCCATTGATCGTGGGTGAGGAGCATTATGCTGTTGCTTGTCAGGTTCAAAATATTTTGCAACGTTATAAATCTTTGCAAGATATTATCGCTATTCTTGGTATGGATGAATTATCTGAAGAAGATAAATTGTTGGTTGCGCGGGCGCGTAAAATTGAACGTTTTCTTTCGCAACCTTTCCATGTAGCAGAAGCTTTTACTGGTGCTCCTGGAAAGTTGGTTTCTTTAGAAGAAACTATTGAAGGATTTAAAGGGTTGTGCGCCGGCGAGTATGATGATTTACCAGAAGCAGCTTTTTACATGGTTGGTTCGATTGATGAAGCAATTGAAAAAGGAAAACGTTTGATTGTAGAAGCTTCTTCATAAAAGGTGCTCTGTAATGAATGTTTGTCTTAGAAAGACAAGGGGTTCCCGTGGAAAATAAAAGAACAGAATCTTTCTTGTTTGAGCTTGTATCACCTGAAAAACTTGTCTTTTCAGAAAAAGTGATATCTGTTGTTTTGCCTTCAGTATCGGGATATTTAACGGTTATGGCTAATCATGCTCCTTTAGTGGTGAATCTCGCTCCAGGTGTTATTAGGGTTATATCTTCCTCGGGAGAAAAGGTATTTGCTCTTTTGGGAGGTGTTGCAGACATCACATCTTCGGGATGCTCTCTTTTGGCTGAAACTGTTGTTGCCGTTAACCATTTATCTCTTCATGATCTTGAGCAGCGCATGGCAGAAGTTCGAGTCATGGTGGAAGAAAATTCAAGCGGTAAGACTCATCATAAAATGGAAGAGTTGTTTCAGAAACTAATATCTGTGGATGGTTCCTCAACAGTAGCATAATGAAAAATGCGGGAATAGAAAAGATGAGTAACGAAGGGAATGATGCGGTATCTGCTGCAGAAGTTGGGCCTTTCCCTCATACGGATGCTATTTTTTCCGGACCTTTGCCAAAGTGCTTCACTTATATTTTTGCTTCTTTTATTTTACAATGGGCTTATGGTTTAGGTGCCAATATGGTTCAATCCAATATTATCGAGCTCACAGGAGATTTCAACACAACGCTTATTGAAACTACATGGTTGGTCGCTGCTTATATGGCACCCAATGTAAGTATTACAATCATGTTGATTAAGATTCGTTATCAATTTGGCTTACGGAATTTTGCTGAACTATCGATTCTAGGATTTGTTGTAGTGTGTGTTTTGCACTTGTTTGTTACAGATTTACGTTCGGCTTTGATTATTCGTTTTTTCGCTGGTATCGCTGCTGCACCAATGGCTTCTCTAGCCTTTCTTTATATGATGGAAGCTTTTGCACCGTCAAAGAAATATACTATTGGTCTCAGTTTAAATTATATGAATGCGGCTTTAGCAGTTCCTTTGTCTCGTTTGATTTCACCAAATCTTCTTGAAAATGGTGGATTTTCTAGCCTTTCAGCAATGGAAATGGGGCTTGTTTTGATTGGTTTAGGATGTATTTTTTCTCTTCCACTTAAGCCAATTGTTTACGACAAGGTGATTAAGAAATTAGATTGGGTAAGCTATAGTTTGATTGCGCTTGGACTTGGTTTAAATGCTATCGTGATGTCTATTGGCAAATGGTATTGGTGGACTGAAACGTTATGGATTGGTTGGGGACTTACACTTGCGGTTTTTTCTTTGACGATTGCCATTATAATTGAGCTGAATAGAGCAACTCCGTTGGTTGATTTACGTTGGCTTTTTAGCAAAGAAATGATCCAGGTTGTTTTGGTTTTATTGGTATTTCGAATTCTCTTGTTAGAGCAATCAATTTTAGCTGCAGACTTCTTTAATCTTTTTGGTTTGTTGAATCGTGATATGGCTCCTATGTATCTTGCAGTTACTTTCGGTACCTTTTTAGGGGGTGGTATTTGTGTATTTTTTTTACGAATGGGTCGTGAAGATTATTTTTATCTTTTATCTTTGGGCTGTTTAGCACTGGGATCTTATTTAGATAGTCATGTGAGCCAGTTAACCCGTCCGGTGGATATGATTATAAGTCAAGGGTTGATCGGTTTTGGTTATGCTCTTTTTTTGCCTCCTGCTTTATGTAATGGTTTTGTTAAAGCGAGTGCACGAGGACCTAATTATATTTTAAGTTTTATTGCGATTTTTTTATTGGCACAAGTTACAGGAGGGCTTGTGAGTGCAGCTCTTTTTGGCAGTTTACAATTTTTTTTCGCATGTCATCATTTTGAAGATTTAACACAAGAAATTACAACGACAAGCACACTTGTTTTCGATAAGATAAGTAACTTATCTTCTCCTTATAGTGCTTTAGTATCTGATAATTTGAAGGGTGAGAAAACGATACTAAGTCTAACAGATCAGTTGAAATTGACAGCAAATATTTTGGCTTATAACGATGTTTTTCGGCTTTATTGTTATATGTCAATGGTTGTTTTAATTATTTTTCTTCTCAAAATATTTTATAAATCATATTTTTATAAGAATTCTATGATGCTTTTCAAAAGTAAAGTATGATCAGTAAGGGTGAGTAAAAAGCAATGATCAAATTTTTGCGATCAAAATCAACAATTGTTGCATTCTTATCCGGTATAATGGGCATTGTATTGATTTTATGGGCTTGGCAATTGCCGCCATTTATGAGCACCCTTCAAAAAACCGATAATGCTTTAATTAAGGGAAATATTACTCTGATAAGCCCGCAAATTTCTGGTATAGTGACACGGGTTTATGTTCAAGATTATCAAAAAGTTGAAAAGGGAACGGTTTTATTTGAACTGGATGACACCCTTTTCCGGCACCAGCTTGTGCAGGCGCAAGCAATTCTTGAGGCAAAAAAGGCGAAACTCGCGAGCGTTTTGTTACAGATTCAACTTTTAGAAAAGGAAATTGATACGTTAAGAACTGAAATGGTTCATTCTCAGAAATTATCTAAGAATGAATTGTCTCACTCTAAGAATTTAAATTCTCAAGAAGCTTTGCCATTATCTTCATCTTCTGCTTCTCCACATTTATCAGAAACATTTGAAACAAAAAGCCAGTTGCAGAAGAAATTGGAATTTGAACGACAAGGTTTGCAATCGGATATTGCGGGAGCAAAGGCGGGTGTTGAAGTAGCTGAGCTGAATTTAGCGCACACTAAAATTATCTCTCCTACTGTAGGACATATTGGATCGGTTGGCGTACAAATAGGCCAATATGTAGTGCCTGGTATGCGGTTGGTTGCTGTTGTTCCTGAGGATATTTGGATTATTGCTCATTATAAGGAAACACAGATTGCTGATATGCGTATTGGACAACCTGTTATTTTTTACGCTGATGCTTTAAACAATCAAAAATTAACAGGCCGTGTGGTACGTTTTGCTCCTGCGACGAGATCAGAATTTTCATTATTAGGGACAGAAACTGCAAATGGTAATTTTATCAAAATTGCGCAACGTATCTCTATTCGTATTGCCATAGATCAAGGGCAGGAAGGAGTTAAGAAACTTATTCCTGGAATGTCGGTAGTGACGTATGTTGATACAGCATCGCACCATTCTAGGGATTGAAATGTTCTCTTTATTTTGCGATCAGCGGATTTTTAGTTTAGAGGATTTTGTTGGGTTTATTTTTTCATTCTTATGGTTTTTTGTTTTCAAGAATGGTGTAGGATTCTTATCTTATTTCAAGAGAAGATGACAGAATGCTGATTTTGGGTGGGCGGTAAAAATGATTCAATGAATCATGCCAAAAGCGATATTGGTGCGTTGTTAGTTTTTGCGCATTAGAAAATAGCTGGTTAAAACGAGTCCAGCAGTTAATAAGAGAGTTGTTTTAGGGTTGTCTTTTGCTTTCTTTTTTAGCTCTTCGGCATGGTTGTTGATGTGGTAAAGAGCCCGGTGTCCTTTTAGTTTCCATTTTTTCAGCATTTTGGAGATGCTATCAAAATGATGGTTCTGAAGGGGCTGACGGTTGATAGTTGTGAGCTCTTCTTGTAATTGCGCAATGCGTTTTTTGATGTTATCATTTTTTTTGCAAGGGCTTTGAAATATATACATGGGTTTACTCCTTCTTATTTTTAATGTTTTATAGTAAATGTGCAAGATGGGAATTGTCTGTGGAGTTTGGTATAATGGATTGAAAATTGAAAGGTTGCATTTTTCTTTCTTAACTTCTGTTTATCATTGATTTTTGATGTTTAAAAATAGAGACTCTTGAAAAAATTTTCTAATCAATTCATTCTTTTGAATTGTGCTATGGTGAATATTACCATAAGGCTAAATAAGCTCAGGTTTTGAAAGTTTTGAGGAGCTGATGGATGTAGCACATTATTTATCTAAACCTTTAGAGCGTCACCGGTCTGTTGCTGTTGCAGTTGGTGATGTTATGATTGGGGGCGAGAATCCAATTGTTATTCAGTCTATGACGAATACGGATACGGCTGATGTTGATGCGACGGTCGCTCAAGTTGCTGCTCTTTGGCGTGCAGGATCTCAATTGGTTCGAATAACTGTTGATCGGAATGAAGCAGCAGCGGCTGTTCCTAAGATACGAGAGCGGTTGGAACGGTTGGGTATTTTTGTGCCATTGGTAGGGGATTTTCATTATATTGGTCATACGCTTTTGGCTGATTATCCTGCATGTGCAGAAGCGCTTTCAAAATATCGCATTAATCCTGGCAATGTTGGTTTTGGTGCAAAAAAGGATAAGCAATTTATTCAAATTATTCAGATGGCATGCCATTATCGTAAACCTATACGGATTGGGGTGAATTGGGGATCACTAGATCATGTGTTATTAACACGGCTTATGGATGAAAATGCTCAGCAGGAAAAGCCTTTATCTGTTACTGAAGTTATTCGGGAGGCTGTAGTTCAATCGGCACTTCATTCAGCTCTTTTGGCTGAAGAAACTGGTTTAGGACGGGAATACATTATTCTCTCTGTTAAAATGAGTGATGTACAAGATCTCATTTCTGTTTATACCATGTTGGCAAAACGGTGTAATTATGCTCTTCATCTCGGATTGACAGAGGCAGGTATGGGGACAAAGGGAATTGTTGCTTCTTCTGTGGCTTTGGGAATTTTATTACAGCAAGGAATTGGTGATACAATTCGTATTTCATTAACACCTGAACCCGGCGGTGATCGAACGCGAGAAGTAAAAGTATGTCAAGAACTTTTGCAAGTTATGGGGTTTCGGCAATTTGTTCCTGTGGTTGCTGCGTGTCCAGGATGTGGTCGGACAACTTCGACGTTTTTTCAACAGTTAGCGCAAAAAATCGAAGCAGATTTGTGCAAAAATATGCCAGTTTGGCGTAATAAATATCCTGGTGTTGAAGGTTTAAAAGTTGCTGTCATGGGGTGTATTGTCAATGGACCAGGGGAATCAAAACATGCTGATATTGGAATTTCATTACCTGGGGTGGGGGAAAATCCAGCAGCTCCTGTTTTTATTGATGGGAAGAAAGTAAAGACTTTGCGCGGTCCTCACATTGCCGAAGAGTTTGAAGCAATTTTAGGAGAGTATATTCACACACGTTTTGGGACATAATTGATACAAGAGGGTTATGTTGTTCTCTCTTCTTTGTTCTCTATGTTGCTAAGATACTTAAGGAAATTGTAGAAGAATATATTTATGCCCATTTTGTGTGGGTGATACAAAAGAATTATTTCATTCTACCTGCTTTTATTTTATTTATGCCCCAAAAGAATGGGAAGTTTTAATTTTTACGTGTTGCAATAAAGTGTGCTGCTTGTTTCAATGGGATCGCTTTAGCCCCGAAAGGAAGAAGAAGTTCTTCTGCTTTTGTGATGAGTTCATCTCGTTTTTTTTTAACTTCGTCAAGACCATAAAGATTGATGAGTGTTGCTTTATTAGCTATTTGATCTTTCCCTACAGTTTTTCCAAGAATTTTTGTATGAGAAGTAAGGTCAAGAAGGTCATCTGTCAATTGAAAAGCTAAGCCGATCTGTGTACCAAAGGAGGCAAGTTTGTCGGTTAATGTTTTGGAGGCTTGACCCATAATAGCACCTGCTTGACAGGCAAAACGTATAAGAGCAGCTGTTTTCATCTGTTGTAAAGTGATCGTCGCACTTTCATTTTGTGATTTTTTTTCAGCTTCTAAATCGAGCATTTGTCCACCGATCATGCCACCAAGGCCTGCAGCTTGCGTGAGAGCTGTAATCAGATCAATTTTTGTTTTTGGAGAAAAGAAACAGGCTTTGTGGGCAATGATTTCAAAGGCAAAAGTGAGAAGTGCATTACCTGCTAAAATTGCAGTGCCTTCATCAAAGGCTATGTGAACAGTGGGCTTGCCACGTCGGAGTGTATCATTATCTAGAGCAGGAAGATCATCATGAATGAGTGAATAACAGTGAAGACATTCCAGTGCTACGCCAATATCAAGAGAGTGTTCAGGAGGGATATCAAAAAGAGCCGCACTTTGAATAACCAGGAAAGGACGTAAGCGTTTGCCACCATTCAAAACACCATGGCGCATAGCATTGATGAGGATTTCAGGTCGGGTAATTTCATTATTTTGGGCTTTATGACTTAGAAGTATGTCAAGTCGCTTCTCAACATTATGAGCGTGTTTTGCAAGAAGAGTCGTGAATTCATGCATCATTTCTTCCTTTCTTCTTTGCAAAATGGTAAGGTTCTTTTTATGATAAAAAGATGAAGAATAAAACGGTTATTTTCATGCTCTTAAATTTTGTAAAAAAATAAAAAGAGAGGAAAAGGTGGCGATAAGGGTAATGCGTTATGTGATCAGTTGTCTCGTGTTTTTATTTTTGTGTCCAATTATTTTGTTATTGATTTATCGTTTGGATTTTGTTCGCCCTGTTTCTACTTTAATGATGCGTGATTGGGTGAGTGACAAAAGATATAAACGTGAATGGGTTGCACTGCCTGATATTGCATTTTCAGTGCCGACTGGAGTTATTATGTCCGAAGATGGGCGATTTTGTCATCATTCTGGTGTTGATTGGGCTATGTTGATCGATATCTTAAGAACGGATTCAAAATCTTTGCGAGGAGGATCAACAATCAATATGCAAATGATCAAAAATCTTTTCTTATGGCCTAATAGATCTTATATCCGCAAGATTATTGAAATTCCTTATTCTATTATGGCTGATATTATTTTATCAAAAAAACGGATTATAGAAATTTATTTGAATATTGCAGAATGGGGTCCTGGAATTTATGGAATAGAAGCTGCCGCTTTTTATTATTTTCAGAAGCCTGCACGAAATTTATCTGTGCAACAAGCTGCAGCTCTTGTGGCAAGTTTACCCAATCCTTATTGGCGCAATCCATATCAACCAGCCGATAATTTTATAGCTTTAACCCGTCTTATTGAAAAACGAATTCATTTTTCACGTGCTTATACACACTGTATTCATTGAAGAATAGCTAGAATTATTGAAAAGAAAAACAAAAAATTATACGAAAGTCTAGTCAAAAGATTATAATCAGTGTATAAAGAAACGAAATTTTATTCTAATTGTTGACAGAAGTTGTCATTTTGGGCGTTAGTGCTTCTGTGTTGATGAGTGTGGAGTATCCTTTTATGGCTGTACCTAAACGAAAAACCTCTCCATCGAAACGAGGTATGCGCCGTTCGGCTGATGCCCTTAAAGCCCCTACTTATATTGAGGATAAAAGTTCCGGCGAGTTGCGTCGCCCTCATCATATTGATTTGAAAACAGGGATGTATCGTGGGCGTTCAGTTTTGCCCGCTAAAGAATGAGCTATCTACCAGATATCAAACAGTTTATTGCTGCAGATTTGGATTTAGTAGGCAAAAAAACTTTGCTATACTCTTATAGTTGGTTGCTTTTTCTTTTGACAAGGAGGGCTTTAGGGGAAGGCTTTTTATTGTTGGAGCAATTATAACTTAATAAAAATTCCGGTGAATTGCGTTACTCTCATCATATTATTTTGAAATAGGCATATATCGTGCGCGTCCAATTTTACCTGTTAAAAAAATAAATTGTTTATCAGACGCCAATAATCAAATTGATTACAAATTCTGGAATTTGGATTAAATAAGTGGGAGGCTTTTTCACAATTTATACGATTAACTGTTTTTATGATAAAAGCCTTTGTTGTACTTATAATTTATTCTATAAAGCAATCATCTTTCTCTTTTAGAAGAGATGATTGTCTGCATGCGAAATTGATATATTAAAAGAGGTTCCTCGGCTCGCAATAAAGATTTTTTCCTAAACCTAAGGAAACAAAGCCTAAGGAACAGGTCAGTTAATAATTAAAAACTAATTTTTGCTCGTTTATCCTGTTATAACGCAAAATTTTACGGTAAATTACGCAGCGTAAACAGCATTACTCCCTTCATCAATTTCATTTTTAAATTCGCATTTTGATTTTTTAGTCAGGTATTTTTCTATTAAGTTTATCGCTTCCGTTTCGGTAAGGTTATTGATAGCAGCAATTTCACGGGCCATGCGATCGAGAGCAATGGTGTAGAGTTGACGCTCTGAATAAGATTGTTCAGGTTGTAGATCTGAACGGAAAAGATCGCGAACTACTTCAGCAATAGAAATGATATCTCCTGAATTAATTTTAGTATCATATTCTTGAGCTCGCCGTGACCACATAGTGCGTTTAATTCGTGCTCTTCCTTGAAGGATTTTAAAAGCGCGATTCACAGAATCAACCGTAGATAATTTGCGCATTCCAGTAGAAAGGGCTTTTGCAATAGGCACTTTTACATCCATTTTATCTTTAGCAAAGTGAATTACAAAAAGTTTTAATTTATGCCCTGCAACTTCTTGTTCTTCAATCGCCATAATTTGCCCTACTCCATGGGTAGGATAAACGATATACTCAGAGGTTGCAAAATCTTTAGCACTAGAAGAGGTATTTCGCGGGGGTGCCATATTTTAATTTACTCCCTTTGTGACTAATAATGATATTGGCAAACAAATTAAATGCTTTAAAGCTAAATATCTTTGAACTGAACACTGAAGCTAAGTACTTTAAGACTAAATCAAAAATACTTTAGTAAAAAAAGCAAAAAAAATACTTAGCAAAATAGCCATGTTAAAACTTTGTTAACATAAAAATTCAAAAGAATCAATCATTTCTCTTAAGAATTTTGTGTGCACATTAAATGATTTAAACTTTTGGAAAGATCTCTTGTTCATAAAACGAGGTATTATTCACCACTTCCTGGATTTTCTGAAAAATACTTTTCTAATTTATTGGGAATACCATCCATTTCTTTTGCTTGGGGGAGTGGATCTTTTTTTGTCGTTAAATTAGGCCACTTATTTGCATAGTCTAGATTGAGCTCCAGCCATTTTTCTAGTCCTGGTTCAGTATCTGGTTTAATAGCTTCAGCTGGGCATTCTGGCTCACAGACACCACAATCGATACATTCATCAGGGTGAATAACAAGCATATTCTCGCCTTCATAAAAACAGTCAACAGGACAAACTTCAACGCAATCAGTATATTTGCACTGAATGCAATTGTCAGTCACAACATAAGTCAAGATCAAACTCCATTTTCCATTTTAGGGTCTTAAAAGGGTTTATAAGCGTGCATCCTTATCACGTTTAAGTTGATCACGGAGCACAGCCAATTTGGCAAAAGGTGAATTAGAATCATGATTTTGTGTTTGCAATGATTTCTTGTGTAAGGAAGCAGTTTTCTTTTTATTATACTTATAAGAATGTTGAGCTTTTAAAGGTTTTTCTTGAGAGGTGTTATAGTGTGTATTGCTTCCTTGTGTGAAAGTTTTTTTGTACTTCTCTTGCCGTTTTTGTTTGGAGTTATCACGGTTCCGATAATGTTGTGTTTGTTGAGAATGATAACGCCACAATAAAACAGTTTTATTTTCTGCTGTATTTTGCATGTGTTTGGCAAGATCCCCAACAGGCTCAGCTTTTGGTAAACAATCTGTGGCACAGGGGGTTTGTTCAAGAGAAGAAGTCGTTTTTATTTCTGCTTGAGGTGTGTTGAATTGTTGTATTGTTTTCCAGAGATCACCGACACATTCTGCTTCAGGAAACAATGCCGTTGTTATTGAGGTATTATGAGAAGAGTGTTCGTAGGCAAGATTTTTTGTAGGCACAGAATTATCATGACGATGTGACCGATAACCAAGTCCTTTAAGAATTTCGTTCATATCAGTCTCATTGGCACCAAGATTAGACATCATCGCTGGAGTGACAAAAAAACTTTTACCATCATAGGCGCCGTCTGGTTTTGGTTCTAATCCTGGTTTCCAATGCAGTGTAGGGCGAATAAGATTGGCAAGACGTTCTAGAATATCAATACGTACAGCACGTTTTCCTAGAATTTGATAACCCGCTAAACGATAGAGTGTTGGGTTATGAGTCGGGTCAGCAACAAATGAGGTTCGCCCATTGTTCAAAGCAGCTAATATTTCATTTAACCCGGTTTGATCACTGTCTTTATTTTTGAGACACCAAAGAAGTATGAGTGCTTGAATTGGTGCTGGTTTGAGCATTCCCATAACATAAATATTAAAAGCACCGAAGCGAATGCCCAGCTGACGAAGATTCCTCCGTGCTTCTTGGTCAAGATTTTTAACTATTTGGGCGACACTACGACGGGGTAAAATGCCTAAAGAATTGACAAGTTGTGAAGCAAGTTCAGCTGTTGAATCTGTCAAATTATCAGCATTATGTAAATCTAAGAGGGGTTTTAAAGTTGTTTCAAAATGAAAGATTACAAAACGCTCTAATCGAGCTATTACTTGGTCACGAGATTCGCTTGTTAATTGTACATCTGCTAAGAGAAGAACTTTGGGTTTTAAAATGTCTGTTGTTGCAACTAGTTGTCCGACAGGTTGACCAATCCAGCGAATAATTCCATCAGAACTGAGTGTAAAATCCCCATTAGCGGCAGCACAAAAACGTGTTGCACGTTTCGTAAAGGCAGCAATCAAACTTTCGTTATCGATACTATTTTGTTCATCAGTTTCTTTATCTGTGTTGCCTTTATTGATATAAAAACGAAACCCTTCAAATCTGCCACTTCCACTTTTTTCAATAAGAACATCATCTTTTTGAATAATTTTGCTCTCCATGATCATCTTCTTTCTCAAAGTATGGGGTAAAGGTTGTTCTTGATAACATTATTTCGCATTCTTTTGGGCATTTTAGCACGTTTATTGTGCTTGCTTCAATGTGTTCTTATTGTCTTTTTGCAGGTATTCAAATTTTGGAGATTTTATTTCATTTTTGAAATTTTCTTATCAATATATCATACAACTTTTAATTGTAATTATAGGGTTAAATTTAAAGTGAAACTTTTATTTCACAGTTAAAGTAAGAGATAGAAGACACTTATTTCTATTTCATTTATCCTTTTTGATCTATTTCATTTATCCTTTTTGATCTATTTCATTTATCCTTTTTGGTTTTTTATTTTTATTTGATTGCGTTGTTAAAAAAACAAGCATTTTCAGGCATTTTATATGTGAAAGCCTCTGTGTAAAGAAATAAATTTTATTTTTTTTAAATAAGTTTTGGGGTCAAAGTAAAAAAACAATTGCGATTGTAAAAATACACGTTAAAGTAGTTATTTGTAAAGTAAACAACTTTAGAGTTTGTTAGAGCGAATAATGATGTCGTTGTCAAAACAACTTGGAAAATAATTTTAATCGCAAGGGATTATTATGAGTAGTCATTCACATGTTGTGTATAAAAGCAGTAAAAATTCTAATAATATTGATACAAGTTTAGGACGTAATATGATGCGTTCTGCAATGCGGGCGCCGTATCTTGAACGAAAAAAAGAGCATGATTTAGCACTGCGATGGAAAGACAAACGTGATGATGATGCTATGCATCAGATTGCAGCTGCTCATATGCGTTTGGTTATTTCAATTGCTAGTCGTTTTAAACGTTTTAAAATGCCGTTAGGGGATTTAGTTCAAGAAGGATATGTTGGGCTCTTAGAAGCGGCTGCACGTTTTGATCCTGATCGTGAGGTGCGTTTTTCAACCTATGCAACTTGGTGGATAAGGGCTTCTATTCAAGATTATATTTTACGGAATTGGTCAATTGTTCGAGGAGGAACGAGTTCTTCGCAAAAAGCACTCTTCTTTAATCTTCGGCGTTTGCGCGCTAAATTAGCGCAAGATGATAATACTTTGACCAAACAAGAAATTTTTTGTGCTATTTCTGAAAAGCTTGGAGTTTCAGTGACTGATGTTGAAAAAATGGATTTTCGTTTTTCTGGGACGGATAATTCATTAAGTGTTTCTATTTCTGAGAGTGGTGAAACTCCAATTACTAAAATGGATTCTTTAATAGATGATCATCCTCTTCCCGATGCTGTGATTGAACAAGTAATTGATGGGCAGCGGCGGACACAATGGCTTTATGAGGCTTTAAAAATCCTCAATGAACGAGAACTCGAAATTATTCGTTTCCGCCGCTTAAATGAAGAGGGTGCAACCTTAGAAGTACTCGGTGAAAAATTGGGGATTTCAAAAGAACGTGTACGCCAAATTGAAGCGCGGGCTTTGCAAAAGCTTCGTTGTGCTTTGTTAACAGTGAATTCTGCAGAAGTTTATCAAGTATAGGTATTGAATACTTCTTTGAAGAAATCAAAATGATTATTGTTTAATGAGGAGGCAAAAAATATTTTTATGTATTCATTCAGAAATGATTTTAACACGTGATCCTTCAAGAAGAGCTTGCGTTGGTGAAAGCCCATTAATCAGGCGAAAGAGTTTTTCTTTGTGTGGTGTATCTTGCATTTTATCTGAAAGGCTTAAAACTGTGTCTCTCTGTTTAACAGAGACAATACGGATTCTTAAAGGGGGTAAATTTCTCAGTTCTTGAGGAGAAAGGAAGTGAAAACTTTGGGCTGTATTTTTGGCGATAGCTTCAAAATTTTTAGAATGATGAGGGGCTGCTGTTAGAAAGCGGAAAACACGATTTTTGATGGGAATAACAGCGATATAAAACTGCCATTGTTCGTTAGTTGCATAGGCATGGGCTGCAGGGAGGCCTTGAATTGTTATAGGATGGACAGAGGCTTCATCAAGTCCAGCTACCCAGCCGCTTTTCAAGTAATCGCTTGCAGATATGTTCATGGAAAAAGGGATGGCATCAAAACGAATTGCAATTTTATCTGGACCACTTGCAATGACAGCTGGGGAAGAATTGTTTATGGTAAAATTGGTTGGGACAGAGAAAGTGATGCCCCATTTTGGATGAACAAATTTATTTTCTCGGATATATCCTGTATCAGAGTTGCCGCCAAAGATCATGTTATCGATGCCATTAAGAAAGGTATCGCGATCAATATTTTCAATTTGAGGATCAGGTGCGCTTATTTTACGGGCTTTATTGATAGCAAGGCGAATTCGCTGCGGGGTTGTAGGATGATGTGCTAAAAAGTCTAATGAATCATTTGTAGCTCCTGAAATGTTGCGAAAAGCTTTATAGGCTTCCATTGATTGCAAAAAGCGTGGAAAAGCAAATGAATCATATCCAGCACGGTGGAGCATTTCAATTCCAATGGTGTCAGCTTCAAGTTCCTGATCCCTTGAAAATTGAGCTAGAGTTTGTTGATTTTTTACAATGTTGTCCGATTCTCCTTCAGAGGATAATTTAACACGTGAGGAAGTGCTATTCATGTGTTTTAATTCTACTTTTTTTTGTAAGCGCAAGATACCATGGTTAGCTGTAATATGCGCTATTTCATGCGCTAACACAGCCGCGACTTCTGAAGAGTCATTAGCGAGTGCTAGCATTCCACGGGTTACATAAATATAACCACCAGGTAAAGCAAATGCATTCACATGGGCTGAGTTTAAAATTGTAACATGATAGGTTTGATTAGGGTTATGTGAAACGGCAACGAGTTTTCCTATAATTTTTGCTAACATACGCTCAAGTTTGGGATTATTATATTCATTGCCATAGGTTTTTAAGATGCGGGGATGTTGTGCAGCACCTAATGTAGCATAAACATCGTTGTTGCTGGAATCAGCAGTTTTTATAGGGAAGTCTGAAGGATGTAAGGGATTATTCCATTTAAATTCTGTTTGGCATGCTACAAGGAAAAGCAAGAAACTTACGAGAAATATTCTATAGATTATATGGTAGGAAAAGAAATTTTTTTGAAAAGATCTAAAGCTTTGAATCATTGCTTTTCTCATTTTTTATTATTTTAGCTTTAAGATTTTGTGTGCATTTTATATTTAAGAATTTTTATAAAGGATTCTTTAGATGTCTTCATGATTATAATCTATAGCAGTAATATATTAAAGGGCGTTTTATAAAAGGCATAATATAGTATGAAAACATTTACAATATTATTAAATGGGGACATTTGCGTGACTCAACGTTTGTGTGACCAAATTCATAATAGTCGCATAATTGCTGCTGATGGTGGGATACGTCATGCTGAAGCATTATGCGTTGTGCCCGAATTATGGTTAGGGGATTTTGATTCTTCTGATCAAGATTTACTGCAGAAATATAGTCATATTGCACAGGAATTTTTCCCTCCTGATAAAGATGCAACCGATAGCGCATTGGCTTGTGAGCGTGCTTTGCAGGAAGGCGCTCAACGGCTTATTTTATGTGGTGCTTTTGGAGGAGAGAGAAGTGATCATATTTTGTCTCATATGACTCAAGCAATTGCAATGGCAGAGAAAGGTATTTCAGTGTTATTAACCAGTGGTTATGAAGAAGGATGGCCAATTATACCACAATCCTTTTCTTGTGATTTGCCGAATGGGTGTCTTTTCAGTATTATTGGATTTTCTGATTTACAGGGTTTAACAATGTCAGGGGTTAAATGGCCGTTATTAGATAAAAATGTGCCTTTTGGGTCTTCTTTAACACTCTCTAACCATATTTGTGGAACTTTTTGTTGTCATTTGTGTTCTGGTAAAGCTATATTATTGGCGTCTGTACCTGCATCATAGAGTTTTTTTGTGTGTATAAAATGAAATGAAAAGATAGGAACAGGAAAAGCAAGAGGATTAATATAATAGTATAACGTGATTTTAATCTTTAAAGTAGAGAAAGAAAGGGTTTAATATGTTAAAACCAGTTTTAACAATGGCAGTTATTGCAGTTGTTGGGTTAAGTTCGACAGCGTGTACAGTTTCTGAACGAAAAATTTCAGAATATGGTGTTGGTGGTGCTGCATTAGGTGCTTTAGCAGGTTCAGCAATTGGTGGTGGAACACTTGGATCAGTCACGACAGGTGCAGCTGTTGGTGCTATTGCAGGAACAGTAACAGGTGCTGCTGCAGTTCAGAGAAAAAATCAAAAGAAAATGATACAGCAAAGAGTAATTCAACAGTCTGGCTTATGCACTTATAGTGATGGAAAAGGTTATGTGTATAAAGCACCTTGTGCTTCTCAGACACCACAATTGTGCACTTATACTGATCAAAGAGGGAAACGTTATCAGGCCCCTTGCCATTAATAATTTGAATGGCTATCCCACTTCTGCGGCTTGATCGTATTTTCTTAACCTTTGGAGGACATCCTTTACTCAATCAGGTGAGTTTATCAGTTGGTCAAGGTGAGCGTATAGCTCTTGTGGGCCGGAATGGGTGTGGAAAATCGACACTTTTAAAAATTGCTGCTGGATTATTAGAACCGAGTGGAGGCGAAGTTTTTCGCCACCCTCTGGCGACACTACATTATGTGTCGCAAAATCCTGATTTTTCAGGATTTGATGATGTTAATGCTTATATACAAGCTGGTTTAAATGATACCCACGATAGACAATGGGTGAAAACTCTTTTGGGAAATTTTGGTTTTTCGGGTACAGAAAAGGGAGAAACGCTTTCTGGAGGAGAAAAACGCCGTCTCTCGTTATTACAAGCAATTGCAGTGCAACCAGATATTTTATTGTTGGATGAACCGACCAATCATCTTGATTTACCAACGATTGAGTGGCTGGAGGGTATGTTATGTTCTTTACGGTCAGCGATTGTAGTTATTTCGCATGATCGGAGGTTTTTGGAAACGGTGACGCGCTCAACAGTTTGGATTGATAGAGGCACTGCTAAAAGGGTTGAAAAGCCTTTTTCTGAATTTGAAAAGTGGCGTGATAAAGTGCTCGAGGAGGAAGCACGTGATCAGCATAAATTGAATCGTCAGATTGAACGAGAAGAACAATGGTTGCGTTATGGAGTTACTGCACGACGCAAGCGCAATGTGCGGCGGTTGGGAGCGTTAAAGGAATTGCGTCAGCGTTCTCAGAATTATAAAGGGCCTCTAGGAAATGCATCGTTTGAGGCATCTAAAAATCAAGAATCTGGGCAACTTGTGTTGGAAGCTAGGAAGATTTCAAAGTCTTATGGTGATCGTATCCTCGTTAAGGATTTTTCATGGCGCCTGCAACGAGGGGATAGGGTAGGCTTAGTTGGTCGAAATGGTGTTGGAAAAACAACATTGCTTTCTGTTTTGATAGGGCAGGAGGTTGCAGATCATGGAATCATAAAGCGGGGATATAATTTATCGATAGCTCTGCTTGATCAACAGCGTACTGTCAATGAAGAAGAAACGTTAGCGCAGTATTTAACGGGAGGCAGAGGGGATACTCTTTTGATTAATGGGCAAGAGAAACATGTTGTTTCTTATATGAAAGATTTTTTGTTTTTACCAGAACAAGCACGCACACCGTTGAAGGAATTATCAGGCGGTGAAAGAGCCCGTTTAATGTTGGCACGTCTTTTATCCCAGCCTGCAAATTTTTTAATTTTAGATGAACCCACCAATGATCTTGATATGGAAACCCTTGATCTTTTGCAAGAATTTATTGCTGATTTTCCTGGAACAGTTTTGTTAGTAAGTCACGATAGAGATTTTTTAGATCGAACTGTATCTCATATATTGGCCCCTCAGGGAGATGGTCACTGGGTTTTATACGCTGGGGGGTATAGTGATATGGAGGTGCAAATAAAAAAAGCTGCGCTTTCTTTGCGTAAAGAGACCCAAAAACTAACAACTTTAGGACAGAAAAAACAAGCATCATTGCGTACAAAAACAGCACCACGTAAATTATCCTATAAGCAAACATATGCTTTGGAAAAATTACCAGAACAGATTGCTGCTTTGCAAAATGAAATCAAGAAAATTGAAGATTCTCTCACTGATCCAGCACTTTATTGTTATAATAAAAATCGTTTTGAAGATTTAACCATAGCACTGGAAGAGAAGAAAAAACTCTGTGCGCAAAAAGAAGAAGAATGGCTAGAACTTGAACTTTTACGTGAAGAAATAGAACAAAAGCGTATCACCGATTAAGTCATTCCCAAGGCGTTTTTATAAAGCTGGATTATTGCTTCTTCTTCAATGCGTTCATGATCTTCTTTTTTGCGGAGTCTTATGATGCTCCGGACTGCTTTACTATCGAAACCAGATCCTTTAAGCTCCGTATACACATCTTTGATGTCATCAGAAATTGTTTTTTTTTCTTCTTCTAACCGTTCAATCCGTTCGATAAAACTACGCAGTTGATTGACGGATATAGCTTGTGTGGTATCAAGCACATCGCTCATCGCATTCTCTCCGAATATGAATATATTGTTTGTTGGACTTTTGATAATAAACCATTATTGGAGATGCCTTAAGAAGGGGGAGAGAGTCAAGCTCTACGTTTTTTTTTTACACATTGACTTTAATTTTTTTGTATAAACGAGCTGTCTACGTTGACGAAAAGATGTCAGGAAGTGGAAAAAAGATGGAAAAGGATATATAGGGCGCTATAATTGTGAAAAAAGAGAAAAAATGGATATTTTATTTTAAATATTTACCTTGTGAAATTGAACTTCTGAATTTTAAAATGACTACAAGGAGCAAGAGCTGTGCTAAAAGAGCTTAGAATTTTATTCTTAAATATTCTTTTTTTGTTCTCTGCTTTTGAGTATGCAAAAGCTGATTTTCGAGTTTGCAATACAACGCAAGAGTCTGTTGGTATTGCTATTGGCTATCGTACGGTTTCAAATTGGGTGAGTGAAGGGTGGTGGATTGTTCCAACAACAGAGTGTAAAACTTTAATCGATGGTCCCCTTGAATCACGATTTTATTATTTATATGTCGAAAACACTCGAAAAAAAGGGGGTAGGATAGGGAAAGTTATGATGTGTGTGCAAGATAGTCAATTTACGATTGAAGGAATTCATAATTGTTTTGTAAGAGGGTTTCAAAGAGTTGAGTTTGAAGAAATTGATACCGGTGATCAAACCAATTGGATGGTGCAGTTAACCGATGAACCTGTATTGCACGATTCAACTGCACCCAAATCCGCCTCTATATCTAAGGTTACATCTACACCCATATTAGCACCTTCTGCTAAGCCTCTTTCTCTACCTAACTCTGATCCTGCTCCTATATTTGTGCCTTCAAAATCGTCATCGTAAAATATATTATTGCATAAAGTGGAAATCGTTTTTCTTCTTGATGATATTTTGAGCACTTTTAATCTTAATGAGTGATAAATTTTTTAAAGCTGGGATAAAAAGCTTAATTCTTAATGTAAGAAAGTGTTGAAGGAAGCAAAGACTTTTCTTTTGGTCGAGAGGAGGTTCACTGGATCTGCCTTGTTTTCACTGGGTTCCTTGTTTATGTGCTGGCGCAGTTCTTTAAGGATCAGGACAAGCTTGTATTTATCTTTATTCCTGTAGAGAAGTCTTATCTTTATTTTCTTTGAGCAATTGATGGGTGATCTTTTCAATTCTTTTCGTTGTTTCTATGACAATTTTATCCATCATGCGGTCTCTTGTTTCATTTTTTTGGAGAAGAGCTTTATAACTTTCTTGTAATTTTTTATTTTCTCGTTTTATTTCTTCCATTTCATCCATGATCATAATACCAGCCATAAGGGAGAGACGCTGATCACCAATTTCACCAAAGTTTTTTTTAAGATGTACAATATATTGGTCCAATTTAGCAGCGAGCTGAGTGAGGTACTCTTCTTGCCCTGCATCACAGGCCATACGATAAATTTTGCCATCAATTGTGACAGAAACGGTTTCCATTTGTTTACACCTTTATCGATCAACTACAATACGAATTGTTTCCATAACTTTAATCAGTCGTTTGGAAATATCTTTATTGACTAGGATCAACCGTTCTGTTTGTGCTTCGGCTTTATCAAGTTCTTGAGCAAGACGACTACGATCAGCATTCATTCGTTGAATTTCCTCTTCCCATTCGTTATTTTTGTCAATAATAGTACTGTGATTGATAACAGCGACTTCTAAATTTCTGAGTGCTTTTTCCAATTGTTCTAGAGCTTGTGGTAAAATAACAGTCTCTTGGTTCATAATGAGTGTATTCCTTAACAGTCATTTATGCAAAAACGAATCACTTATATTTTTTGTACCTTCTTCATTTTTAAAGATATAGGCTGTTTTAGCAAGCAAAGCAGAAGATTGATGTGAATTAAAAGCTGGATTATTTGACATTATAGGCAGAAGTGTGGTGTGCATAAGGGTTATAGAGAAAGATGATATTTTGGTTTATATGAGGTATATGTGTGGAGTGTACGCGTATTTTAATAATTAATAGCATAAGAACGGCATAAAGAATGATTAAAATAAGAGTAAATTTTTAAAAAAAGTGGTCTATCATTTATGACAAATAACGAAAAACAAAATCAGATGGCTCATGCTATTCGTTTTCTTGCTATTGATGCAATTGAAGCAGCCAATTCTGGTCATCCGGGTTTACCAATGGGAGCTGCGGATATTGTTACTGTTCTTTACACAAAATTTTTAGCCTATGATCCCAAAAATCCGCGTTGGCCTAATCGTGATCGCTTTGTCTTATCAGCAGGGCATGGTTCAATGTTGCTGTATGCTTTATTGTATCTTTCTGGTTATGAGGATATCTCTTGTGATGATTTGCGCAATTTTCGCCAAATAGGATCTAAACTCGCTGGTCATCCAGAATATGGGCATGTCGCTGGGGTTGAAACAACGACTGGTCCTCTTGGTCAAGGGCTTGCTAATGCTGTGGGAATGGCACTGGGAGAACGCTTACTTAATGCTCGTTTTGGGGAGTTGATTTGCCATTATACTTACGCTCTCGTAGGAGATGGGTGTTTGATGGAAGGGATTTCTCAAGAGGCGATAAGCTTAGCAGGACATTTAAAACTCAATAAGCTGATTGTGTTTTGGGATGATAACGATATTTCGATCGATGGGGCTATTTCATTAACTGATAGTACAGATCAAATAGCACGTTTTAAAGCATCTGGCTGGAATACTATCAAAGTGAATGGGCATAACCAAACTGCTTTAATGCGAGCTATTGAGGCTGCACAAGTTTCTGATAAACCAACATTAATTGCCTGTAAAACAACGATTGGTTTTGGAGCTCCTAATAAAGGAGGAACGAATAAGGTTCATGGATCTCCTTTGGGGGCAAAAGAAATTGATGCAACCCGTAAAGCTTTGCAGTGGGAAGAAGAACCATTCGTCGTTCCGGCTGATATTCTTGATAGTTGGCGTTTGGCTGGTTTGAATGCTGCAAAAAAACGAAAAAAATGGGAAGAGAAATTGCTTGCTTTATCTGTTGCAGAGCGGGCTGAGTTTGATCGATTGATGCGGGGGGATCTAATCGGAAATTTTGAGAATGTTGTTGATGATTATAAACAAAAATTGGTTGTTGATCGCCCTGCTGTTGCAACCCGTAAAGCCTCTGAAATGGCGTTGGAAGTTATCAATGAGGTTGTTGAGGAAACAATTGGCGGTTCTGCTGATCTCACGGGATCTAATAATACAAAAACAAGTCAGATGAAGGCTATCTCTGCAGATGATTTTTCGGGCCGCTACCTCCATTATGGAATTCGTGAACATGCTATGAGTGCGATGATGAATGGTCTTGCGCTTTATGGTGGGTTCATTCCTTATGGTGGAACCTTTTTATGTTTTTCAGACTATATGCGTCCTGCGATGCGTCTGTCATCTCTTATGGGGGTGCGGGTTATTTATGTAATGACCCATGATTCAATTGGGTTGGGTGAGGATGGTCCTACCCATCAGCCGGTAGAGCATTTAGCAACATTACGTGCGCTTCCGAATCATTTTGTTTTCCGGCCAGCAGATGCTGTTGAAACACTCGAATGTTGGCAATTAGCTTTAAAGGCAAAAAAGACACCTTCTACTTTGGCTTTAAGTCGGCAAAATTTACCTCTTGTACGTCAAGAATATATAAAAGAAAATCTCTGTATGTTTGGGGCATATGAATTATTAACAGCCAGTGATGATGCTCAAGTTACACTATTTGCTTCTGGTTCAGAGGTGCATGTTGTTGTCAAAGCACACTCTGTTTTAGAAGAAAGTGGGATTCCAACACGGGTGGTTTCTGTCCCTTGTTTTGAATTATTTGCACAACAATCTGCCGCATATCAAAAAGCGTTAATTGGTGAGGCTCCAATTAAAATTGCCGTTGAAGCAGCTGTTCAGCAAGGGTGGGAGCGCTTTATTGGTTGTGACGGAGTATTTATTGGAATGAAGGGATTTGGAGTAAGTGGACCAAGTGATGCCCTCTATAGTCATTTCGGTATTACCTATGAAGCTGTTGTGGCGATTGTTAAAGAAAAGCTTGAAAAGATTAATAAGGAAGTAATGATATGAGTGTTCGCGTTGCAATTAATGGATTTGGACGGATTGGACGTAATATTTTACGAGCCATCGTTGAAAAAAAACGCCAAGATATTCAGATTGTAGCACTTAATGATTTAGGATCAGTGGAAGCAAATGCTCACTTATTGCGCTACGATTCAGTTCATGGGCGTTTTCCTGCTCCTGTTAAGGTTGTGGGGGATAGTTTAGATGTTGGGTGTGGTGCGATTAAAGTTATCGCTGAACGTGATCCGACACAATTACCGTGGAAGTCTTTAGATATTGATATCGTTCTCGAATGTACAGGGCTTTTTACAGCGCGTGATAAGGCATGTCTTCATTTAGAAGCAGGAGCAAAGCGTGTTTTGGTTTCTGCCCCTTCTGAAGGGGCTGATTTAACCGTGGTATACGGAGTCAATCATCAGGCGTTGAGCAAAGAGCACCGTGTTGTTTCTAATGCTTCTTGTACAACGAACTGCTTAGCTCCCGTTGCACAAGTACTTCATAAAGCAATTGGAATCGAAAAAGGGTTTATGACAACGATTCATTCCTATACCGGGGATCAACCTGTTTTAGATACAATGCATAAGGATCTTTATCGTGCGCGTGCAGCAGCTCTTTCTATGATTCCCACATCAACAGGAGCTGCTAAAGCAGTGGGACTGGTTTTGCCAGAATTAAATGGTTTGTTAGATGGAGTGTCGATTCGGGTTCCAACACCGAATGTTTCTGTTGTGGATTTGACGTTTACTGCTAAGCGTTCCACGACTGTTGAAGAAATTAATACGGCCATTCGTGCGGCTGCTAAAGGGTATCTAAAAGGGATTTTGGATTATACAGAAGAAAAACTTGTCAGCAGTGACTTTAATCATGATCCACATTCAGCAATTTTTCAGAATGATCAAACCAAAGTGATTGATGGGAAATTGTGTCGCATTTTGGTTTGGTACGACAATGAGTGGGGGTTTTCAAATCGGATGAGTGATACTGCTGTAGCTTTTGCCAAGACATTGTAAAAGCAGGATTTTTGATCCTTTTTATGTCCCATAAAATAAAGAGGGTGTTTTAGAAAAAAGAAATCTGATGTTTTTTAAAAGCATCAAAAAATATTTTAAAGCAAGAAAAATAGTGAAAAAGCGCTATGAAGGTTTTGAAAATATAAAGGACTGATGACAGTGAGCTAAAAGTGTCCGTCGTAGGGAAGAAGAGTGTTTTCAAGGATAAAGAAGAAGAGAAAATAGGGATGAAATTTCAGACACTCGATGATGTTGATGTAACAGGAAAACGCGTATTAGTGCGGGTGGATTTTAATGTTCCAATATTGAAGGGGAAAGTGTGCGATGCAACACGGATTGAACGCAATAAAGACACAATTGTCGAACTTCAAAAGCGTGGGGCTAAGGTTATTATCCTGTCTCATTGTGGTCGTCCCAAAGGACAATTTGTTCCAGAATTTACAGTGCGTCCTGTCATTGAGGCCCTCGAAAAAATCATAGAGCAACCGGTTTTGTTTGCAAGTGATTGTATAGGGGATGTCGCTCAGAGAGCAGTGAATACAGTACAGGAGGGGCAAATTCTTTTGCTAGAAAATGTGCGGTTTTATCCGGGAGAAGAAAAAAATGATCATTCTTTTGCTAAAGCTTTAGCGCACAATGGGGACCTTTATGTGAATGACGCTTTTTCTGTTTCTCATCGTGCTCATGCTTCAATAGAAGGGATTACACATTTGTTACCTTCTTACGCAGGGAGGGCATTACAGAAAGAATTGCAAGCCTTAGAGAAGGGGCTTGATTGTCCAACGCATCCAGTAATAGCAGTTGTTGGAGGGGCTAAGGTTTCTAGTAAGCTTTTTGTTCTTAATCATTTGGTTGAAAAGGTTGATTATTTGGTGATTGGCGGTGGTATGGCCAATAGTTTTCTAGCAGCACAAGGTGTTTCTGTTGGTAAATCATTGTGCGAAAAAACGCTGATGGCAACAATAAAAGAAATCATTGAAAAAGCACAGAAGAATCACTGTACACTCCTTTTACCTTTGGATGTCATTGTTGGATTTCATTTTGAAAAAGAAACACCGCATCGGTGTTATGCTCTCGAGGAAATTCCTGAGGAAGGAATAATTTTGGATATTGGTCCTCGTTCTCTTGCGCATATTCAAGCAGCAATTGATAAGGCAAAAACTCTTGTCTGGAATGGTCCGCTTGGCGTTTTTGAAATGTCTCCCTTTGATCAGGGAACGGTGGCGGTAGCACGGTATGTCGCAAAACGCAGTCAGCAGGGACAATTGGTCTCCATTGCTGGAGGCGGAGATACAGTTTTTGCGTTGAATCATGCAGGTGTTGCCAATGATTTTACCTATCTTTCAACGGCAGGTGGGGCGTTTTTAGAATGGATGGAAGGGAAAGGTCTTCCTGGGATTCTTGCTCTTCATCATGTGTGAAGGGAAAAAGCATCCAATGACTTTGGCAAATGTGCTAGTCAGTCATTGATTTTAGAGCGTAGAAAAAAGAGGAGCTTTATATGAGTGAGCGTCTTGAAGATATTGCAGTATCTCTAGTTCGTCCGGGAAAAGGCATTTTAGCAGCCGATGAAAGTACAGCAACGATTGGAAAACGGTTCGAAACCATTGGTGTAGAATCTACCGAAGATAATCGTCGGGCTTATCGTGAAATGTTGTTTTCAGCAAAAGAAGCAATGGAAATGGCTATTTCTGGTGTGATTTTATTTGATGAAACTATTCGTCAAAAAGCATCAACAGGGCAAATGTTAACAGATCTCATTCGTAATACTGGTGCTGTGCCAGGCATTAAAGTTGATACAGGTGCTAAGCCTTTATCTGCTTTTCCTCAGGAGACAATTACAGAAGGATTGGATGGTTTACGTGAGCGGTTGAAGGATTATTATGCTTTGGGTGCGCGTTTTGCTAAGTGGCGTGCGGTAATTGCAATTGATGCACACTCTTTACCAACAAAAGGTGCAATCAATCAAAATGCTCAAGCTTTGGCGCGCTATGCTGCTTTATGTCAGGAAGTTGGTCTCGTACCAATTGTGGAGCCTGAAGTTTTGATGGATGGTCAGTCGCGTCAGCATTCAATTGCTCGCTGTTTTGAAGTAACACAAACAGTTTTAAAAAGAGTCTTTGAAGAATTATTTCAAGCACGTGTTATTTTGGAAGGCATGATTTTAAAACCTAATATGGTTATTGATGGCAAAGACGCACGCAAGGCTTCTGTTGATGAAGTAGCTGAAAAGACAGTTTGTGTTCTTAAACAGACTGTTCCTGCTGCTGTTCCAGGGATTGCTTTTCTTTCTGGAGGGCAATCCGATGAAGAAGCAACAGCGCATTTGTCTGCCATGAATAGTTTAGGTTTCTTACCTTGGAAATTGACTTTTTCTTATGGACGTGCATTACAAGCTGCAGCTTTGAAAGCATGGGGTGGAAAAGCTGAACAGAGTGCTGCGGCACAAAAAGCTTTTTATCATCGCGCGCGAATGAACCATTTGGCGGCTTTAGGACAGTGGACAAAAGAACAAGAACAGTCTTGTGTATAAATCAAAAATAAAAAAACAGATTGTACATTTTCTTCGACTCCTGTCTGTTATGATGGAAATGATAGACAGGGATCCTTAGATGCATAAAGCTTTTTTCTTTTTCTCAAGAGATTTATACTTCAGCAAATAATGTTCTTCGTAATCTGGACAGTATTGATTGGGAGAATTTGTTTGACCGAAACAACCTTAATATAGCCTGTTGAGTATGAAGAGAAGGCTGCAGACCATAAGAAGAATCTTGCGAGTTTAAAAGAGAAGAGTATCTTTATCCTTTTTTATTGTGTATTGAGGAGAGGAGACCATGCCGGATCAGAGGCATCATTTGGGGTGCGCAAGAGACGTTCATTGCGTCCGGTAATATCAATTGTGTAAATTTTTGACCCTTCTCCTGGATTTTGACGAAAGAACATCAGTACTCGGCCATTGGGTGCCCATGTAGGACCTTCATTATGGAAACCTGTTGTTAAAATTCGCTCGCCTTTTCCATCAGGATGCATCACACCAATGGAAAATTGACCCTGAAATTGTTTTGTGAACGCGATATAATCCCCGCGCGGAGACCAAATAGGAGTAGAATAGCTTCCTTCATTAGAAGAAATACGTTGGAGATCACTGCCATCTACGTTCATTGTATAAATTTGTGGTTTTCCACTACGATCAGAGGAAAAAACAATTTTAGTGCCATCTGGTGAATAAGAGGCTGACGTATCAATAGCCTTGGTTGCGGTTAAACGGGTCATTTGCCGTGTGCGTAAATCCATCGTATATAAATTGGCACTTCCATCGTTTTGTAACAAACTCATAATAACCTTTTGTCCATTAGGAGAAAAGCGGGGGGCAATGGTCATGTTATCGAAGGTTCCGATCAATTCTCTTTGTCCTACTTCCATTTGATGAAGGTAAACATGAGGTGTTTTGTTTTTATCATAAGCCATATAAGTGATTTCTTGTCGCGTAGGAGAAAAGCGTGGCGTAAGGACAAGTTCATTACCATCAGAAAGATAGATTAAATTTGCTCCATCTTGATCCATAATCGCTAAACGTTTGATACGCGCATTATGTGGTCCTGTTTCATCAATAAATACAATGCGGGTATCAAAATAGCCTTTTTCACCTGTCATTTTGCTATAGATTTCATCTGCAATCATATGTGCAACACGGCGCCAGCGTTCCGTTGCTGTATAAAAGCGTTGTCCTTTGATTTGTCGCTTCCCTACAACATCCCATAAACGGAAATCAACTTTAAGCCGTCCATCTGTTTCTCTGTAAACTTTTCCTGTGACTAACCCTTGAGCGTTTATTTTTTTCCAATCAGAAAAGTTTGGTTGTTTATCGGGATTAGGAGATATTTCAGGAAAAGAAGATTTCTGTAAGGGAAAGAAAAGTCCTGATCTTTCCAGATCTGCTGCAATGACGGCAGCAATTTTTATGCCTAATGAATCGTGAGAAAGAAAATCCGCAACGGCAATAGGGATGGGGTTAAAATCAGCTTTTGCAATCGTTCCTTTCAGTTGTGCATATGAGGATGAAAAACCGAAAAACCATAAATATACAATGAAAAAAAACAAGGAAGAAATTGTACGTTTTATCACAGTCATGTGGTATTCATCCTTTCTTTTATATAGAAAAAACTGTTGTTTTATGGTGCTGTTTCTTGAAAAGGATCAACATTAAAATCAAAACCTTGCCCCCATAAATTATATTGATCACGGGGAAGATTTTCATAGGGTTGGCATGAAAAAACAGCAGCATAAACTTGTTGTGTCATGATGGCAAGCTGACTTTCTTCACCTTTCAGAGGATCAATCTTTGGCTCACCTATCACATTTCCGTTATTATTTAAACGAAATTGTAAACGCACAACAGGGCGGTTGCTCAAATTACCTCCAATAGCAACAAGTTTGAGCTTTTGTTGAATACAGGTTCCTACGATATTAACCAGTGTTTGCGCTTTTTTTGCGGAGTCACCAATATTTTTTCGCGCACCTAGAGCTTCTGGTTTGTTGGAACGTTTTGCACCACCCCCTTGGGTGCGTGCACGATTAATAAGATGTGTTTCTTCCATTGCCAAAATATCTTCAATCGTTTGTTCTCCTTTGGAAGGAGATTTTTGTGTCTTTTCAAAATTAGAAGATTTAACTGGCTTTTCCTTTGGTTTGAAAGATGGGAAAGGAATCTTGTCTGGAAGCGTCATTGTTGGTGTCGATTCGTTAGGTTTTTCTTGAGTAAGTTCTTCTAGCGTTTTCTGAAGAGGATCTTCGGGTTCTATTTGTTCTAAAGCTGTCAGAGGAACTGTTTGGTCTGTTAATTCTGGTTTTTTTGGCGGTGTTTTCATTTCATTTTTTGTGAGTTCTGACTCTGTGTGGAGGAGGGCTTCTGTTTCTGTTTTTGTAAATTTTTGTGTTTTCAGGGATGATTCAGGGATGTCCGATGCCTCTTGTTGTCCAAAAGAAGAAGGTGTTACATCCATATGTTGCAATTTTTCTTTTGGCTGAAAGGGAGCTTGAAGATCCATCGTTCCTTCACCAAAATGACGAGCATCTTCTTTTTCTTGTGGTTGTGTCGTTGGTTTGGGAGCAGAGTCTTCAAGAGGGGGAGCATTTGATGATCCTTCTTGGAAAGCAAGCTCTTGATCAAGAGAAGATAAAGTAATCGGAGCGATTTCTAAGGGCTGTTGCATGAAAGAAGAAGAGGGAGTGAAGTGCATTATTCCCCAGCTGAAAAGAATGAAATGCAGTGCAAATGATAAAGCCAAACTTTTCTTCATGCTGTGATGAGGGCCTTTTTCCATTTGTATGCCTTGCTGTTTTGTTTTTTACTCTTGCAGAGAGTTTTGAGATATATGCTGTAACAGTTTATGGAGAATTTATTGTCCTAGACTGGCTAAAGCAACCTGCGAAAAACCTGCTTTTTGAATATGCGCTAAAAGTTGCAAAACTTGTTGATATTCAACAGTTTTGGCGGCACGGACAAAAATGCGTTTGTTCTTCTGCGTAGGATCCTCGGTTAAGAGGGCCTTGAGATGGTCAATCAAAGCTTCTTTTGTGTCATAGTAGTTTTGATTGATGGCTAAACGCCCTTGGGCATCAAGTGAAACGGTTAAGGGTGTACTGTCTGTTTGCACTGGTCCTGCTTGACTATGGGGAAGATCAAGGGGAACACCATTGACCAAAAGAGGAGCGGATACCATAAAAATAATCAACAAAACTAAAATAACATCTACAAAAGGTGTGACGTTAATTTCGCTCATTAAAGGAGTGCGCGAACGGCGTTGTCTACGCGTACTTTTGTGAGCAGAAGAAGCAACAGATAATCCCATAGCACACCTCTTTATAAGGATGAATTGCTGGATGTTGTTTCATCAATTCGTCGTGACAAAATTGTCGAAAATTCATCAGCAAAATTTTCTATTTTGGCTATAATCTGCGCACTTTCACTTGTCAATTTGTTGTAAGCAATAACAGCGGGAATGGCTGCAAATAAACCAATCGCAGTGGCTAAAAGTGCTTCTGCAATGCCCGGAGCTACGATCGCTAGCGAGGTATTTTGAGAGGCAGAAATAGAAAGAAATGAATTCATAATTCCAACAACAGTTCCAAATAAACCAATAAAGGGCCCTGCAGATCCAAGAGTTGCTAAAAAACCTAATCGTGATTCTATTTTTACACTTTCACGCCCTAAGGTTAAGTCCATCGCTTTATCAATTCTAGATTGGAGGTTTAAGGGTGTGGGCGATCCTTTTGAGAGTGATTTTTTCCATTCCGCCATTGCGGCAAGGAAAACAATTGATATACTGTTGCTTCGTTGACTATTATAGGTGGCATAAAGATCTTCTAAAGATTGTCCTGACCAAAAATTTCGCTCAAAATGGTGGATATTACGCCGTATTCGACGATAAGAAATGAGCTTATCAAAAATAATAGCCCAGCTCCATATAGAAGCAAAAATCAACCCAATCATAACAGCCTTTACAATCCAATTGGCTTGCATAAATAGGCTTAATATTCCTATCATTTCTGGACTTGCAAATTCTATTTGTGCCATGATCTTTTAACCTCTTCAATGAAAGATTCATTCTTTTACAGTCCATTACAGCATATTGTTTTATAGTTTCTAAATTTGACAAAACAAAGTTGAGTTTTTTTACAAAATGTCCCAAAGGTTTCTTTATTATTCTCTTTTAAGAGCATTTTATCCTTTAAGCACTTCTGATCCAATATCGCTTTTTAAAAGAGCAGAGGAGAAGAGATTCTTCGGTAAACGGCGCGGTTTTGCTTCTTGATTAATGAGAGCAATTTCAACTTTTGCTTTAATTAAGATAATTTCATCGCGCAAAATGATCTGGTTCATGAAAAAGCGTGCTCCTTGAACATGTTGCAAGGATGTTTTGATGGTTAAAAGATCATCAAGGGTGGCTGGTTTGGAAAAGGTAATGTCCATATGACGGACAACGAAAAATAATTTCTCACCTTGGCTATCCGAGATTAGTTCATTGTTGCTCAATCCCATATCACGGAGAAATTCTGAACGTCCTCTTTCTAAAAATTCAAGATAACGTGCGTGGTAGACAACACCAGAAAAATCAGTATCAGCCACATAAATGCGTGCTTGAAGATCATGAGAAAAGGAAGAAGGTGATTGAGTAAAGGGTGTGGTTTTATTCATTTTCTAGCTCCCAGAAAGAAGACTGAGAATCAGTCCCCGCCGATGAAGAAACCTTTTTTATTGACTCTGCCGTTGTAGGGGGACAAAGTTTTAAATGTGTCCAAGCTTTTTCTGTTAAAATCCTCCCACGCGCTGTTCGTTGAATAAAACCTTGTTGAAGCAAATAAGGTTCAATAATATCTTCAATTGCATCACGGGGTTCTGAAAGAGCAGCAGCAATTGTTTCAATACCGACGGGTCCTCCTAAAAAAGTTTGAGCAATGAGGATAAGATAACGGCGGTCTAAAGGATCAAGGCCAAGATGATCAACTTCAAGACGTGAAAGAGCTTCATCAGCAATTGTATGATCAATTTTCTCAGCCTTTTTAACTAAAGCAAAATCACAGACACGTCGTAAAAGACGCCCTGCAATTCTGGGGGTTCCACGGGAACGGCGCGCAATTTCATGAGCGCCATCATCATTGATTTGAACTGAAAAAAGACGGGCGTTGCGCTGAACAATGTATTCTAATTCTTCTATGGTATAAAAATTTAACCGGATGGGAATGCCAAAACGATCCCGTAAAGGAGTGGTCAGTAATCCTAAACGCGTTGTCGCTGCAACTAAGGTGAATTTGGCTAAGTCAATTTTGACTGAACGAGCCGCAGGACCTTCACCAATGATAAGATCAAGTTGATAATCTTCCATGGCCGGATACAGAATCTCTTCGATAGCCGGATTTAAACGATGAATTTCATCAATAAAAAGAACATCTCGCTCTTCCAGATTGGTTAAAAGAGCAGCTAAATCACCCGCTTTGGCAATGACAGGTCCTGAGGTTGAACGAAAATTAACGCCTAATTCCTTTGCCATAATTTGCGAAAGTGTTGTTTTTCCTAAACCAGGAGGTCCAACAAAGAGGACATGATCTAAGGCTTCATGTCGTGTCCGTGCTGCTTCAATAAAGATTTTTAAATTCGCACGGGCAGCTTCTTGACCAATAAAGTCATCTAGGGTTTGAGGTCTTAAGGAACGATCCGGATCGTTAGGAAGGGGAATAGCTCCAAGAAGGCGCTGAGGATCATCTTTATGCATTATCCATTGTTTCCTTGATTGTGTGAGGAAAGAAGCCTGAGACTATGGCGAACAAGGAGTGCTGAGGAAACCGTTTCTCCTTTAAGGGCAGAAAGGGCTGAAGCCAAAGCAGTGGCTGCTTTGTCATGATCAAAACCAAGCTTGATGAGAGCTAAAAGAGCATCGTGAGTTGGTTGATGCTTCTTTTCTGAAGAAAAATTCAAAGAAGAGGACAAAGCAGGATTCTTATTATCTTCTTTAGAAAGAAGAGTTTTGCTTTTGAGTTCGCTTACAATTCTTTCGCTGACTTTTTTGCCAACACCTGGAGCACGACTGATCATCGCAATATCGTTGAGGGTAATTGCTTGGCTGAGGTCACTAACTGATAAGGATCCTAAAATTGCCAATGCAACTTTTGCACCAACACCTGGAACATTCTGCAAAAGGCAAAACCATTCTTGTTCAGACTTTGTTGCAAAGCCAAAAAGACGAATCGCTTCTTCACGTACATGGGTTTCGATGAATAAGCTAAGACTTTCACCTATGGCTGGTAAAGAAGAATGAAGGCGGTTAGGGATAAAAATAATATATCCAACACCCTGCACATCGAGAATAATGTGATCATCAAAAACATGTTCAAGAATGCCTTTGAGTTTTCCAATCATGCGCTTGCCTTTAGACGGTAAGAGGAACTCGTACGGTGAGCGCTATGGCAAATTGCAAAGGCTAGAGCATCTGCTGCATCACTGCTGTCAAATTCAGCGCGTATCATGTAATGATTAAAAACATGTTCAAGAATGCCTTTGAGTTTTCCAATCATGCGCTTGCCTTTAGACGGTAAGAGGAACTCGTACGGTGAGCGCTATGGCAAATTGCAAAGGCTAGAGCATCTGCTGCATCACTGCTGT
>NZ_JAMCOF010000001.1:233791-269060 GCF_023500045.1 Bartonella bilalgolemi
CAAATTCAGCGCGTATCATGTAATGATTAAAAATATGTTCAAGAATGTCTTTGAGTTTTCCAATCATGCGCTTGCCTTTAGACGGTAAGAGGAACTCGTACGGTGAGCGCTATGGCAAATTGCAAGGGCTAGAGCATCTGCTGCATCACTGCTGTCAAATTCAGCGCGGGGGAGAAGAATTTTCACCATCATGTGAATTTGCTCTTTCTCTCCATGTCCAACACCAATAACTGATTTTTTGACTTTATTAGGGGCGTATTCGGAAATGGGCAGACCTTCTTGAGCAGGAACAAGGAGTGCAATAGCACGGGCTTGACCAAGTTTTAAAGTGGCAGACGCATCTTTATTGACAAAAACATGCTCAACAGCTGCTTCATGGGGCATAAATTGATGTACAACTTTTGCGAGCCCTTCATAAAGTTGGCATAATCTAGAAGCGAGGTCATTTTGAGCATTAGAGTGAAGTGTTCCCGACGCTACAAAATGGAGATGATTGCCACATAGGTCAATAACTCCCCATCCTGTACGCCGAAGTCCAGGATCAATCCCTATAATGCGAATCGTCTCTACCATAAAATTCAGTTTATTTGATTTCTCAGTATTTTAATAGATGGATTCAATGAATAGAACAAAAGAAGAAAATATAAAGTAAAGAAAGCTCAAAGATATCTGAAAATAAAGATAAAAATATACCTTGAAAAAGAAAAAAATAGTTTTCTCTTCTTAAATGCTTTTGTAGAGAAAAAAGTGGAAGGGAAAAGTCTCATAGATAAATTAAGGCAAAAGTGCTTAGAGACGCTGAAAAGCCATTTTGAGCAATTGAAGCTGTTTGTTTACTGGATTGTTTTGAGATACAGTCTGTAAAGAAGTGTGTTTTTTATCATAGTTCATATGCCGTATTCTTTTTTCTAATCGAAGCGAGCGATGGACAAAGTGACGAAAAACTTCTGGTAATTCTTTCCAGTGTGCAGATTTGGATTCAAGTGATGGGGTGTGCAGGGAAACTTTTGTAATCTCTTTTTGAATTTGTTCTGGTGACATTTCTCCTTCACGCTCAGCTCGAATCAATAAAAGCTGAGAAGCAATTTGCATCAAACGCGTACTCAAATACATTGCTTCTTTCCCATAAATTTCAGAGAGTTCTATTGAAAGGTCATGTGTAGCTAAGCGGCCTTCTGTATCAATATAATTTGCTGTCTCTTCAATCAGGGTCATTGTTTCTTCATAAAGACGATTAAACACATTATCAAAGGCATTGTGCTCAATCATAACAATGGCCTGATTGTGTGGACGCTCATGTACGTTCACCACCACTATACTCCAAAACCAAAACAATCTTGGGAACATTTAAAAAAAATAACAAGATAGAAATTTCTTTTTTAAAGTGCTCCTTCAAGAACAATGAATACCTTTTTTAGCATTATTGTGCAATGTTCTTTTTATGCTAAGGTTAATGAGCTTGCAGGAGAAGGACTTCCATATTTTTTCTTTACGGTGAAGTGGAATGCCCACTTTTGTTTTCATAATAATAAGCAATAATAAATTGAAGACTGATACCACTCATGATCAAAAAAGTGTCCAATATAAATGTACTGTTCATTGCCGTTTTTAAAATCTGTCCACACATAGCAAAGAGAGTTCCAGTTACAAAAACCGGTAAGCTCTGTTTCCCTAAAATCGCTAAGGGATGTTGTGTTGAGACGTGAAGCTTTCGGTGCAACCAAGGAAAACAAACGAGCAAAGAAGATAAGGAAAGAATATGCAACAGACGTGGAAGGCTTAAAAAAGTTTTATTGAAATCAATCAAAGGGGAAGACCAACTAAGCCAACTGAAACTTCCCCACCAGTGTAAGCGTACCCATAACAGGGAAAGAACAAGATAGATTACAGAGAATGTCAAGAGAAGACGGCGAAGGGGCAGCGATTTCTTCTCTTTAAGAAAGAGAGTCGTTGTGAGGCCAATGACAAAGAGAAATTGCCATGAAAGAGGATTTAAAAACCACTGCCCTTTAAGAGGATAAGAAGGGGGGCCAATTCTATAAAGGCCACAGAGAACATAAAGAATGAAGGAGATGAAAAGCAGAAGACCCTTGTGTCGACAGCTCAAATAAAGTGCAAAAGGCGCGAAAATCATTAAAACGACGTAAAGTGAAAGAATGTTATTATAGCCAAGTTGATGACCAAAGCTCAAAATACTAAAAAATGCCAGAAAAGGCTCTGTAAAAAATAATTCTACGTTATTCATAGAGGTGAATTTTTCTAAATTCCACAGGGAAAAAGCTCCTCCAAAAAGACCTAAGGTGACAAAAGTAGTAAAGAGATATGCTTTATAAAGACGAAAAGCTTTCCGCCAAAGTTTGCCAATTAGAGCAGAAAAAGGCAGTTTATACCAACGCGCGTGAAAACTAAGTCCAAGTGAAACTCCTGAAAGAAGGACAAATATTTCTGCTGAATCAGAAAAACCAAAGTTTTTATGGGTGAGATGTTCATAGAATGTACCAGGAATATGGTTGATGAAAATCGTTAACAGCGCTAAAGAACGGCAAACATCAATCCGCGTATCACGGAAAGTATGCGAACTATGATGAGAGGAAGCTCTAGAACATGTCATGAAGGGGCCCTTAAGATATCATAAAATGTCTATTTTAAAAAAATAGTCTGTTTTTAAAAGAGTATGACCATAAAATGGTTTTTAATCTTGAGTTGTATAATGCAATGTTGAAAGATGCAGGATGACAAAACAAAAAAGTAAACCAATTGCGCAATGTCTTTGCCCTCAGTTGATTTTAACAGTTGATGTCCGTCGCACACTCAATCCTGTTTTATTTCGTCAGATTTTGCAAACACAATCTTTTGCTTGCGTTATTTTGTATGATTCGCAAGGGGAAAAAATGGGGGAAGAGCATTTGCAAAAGAGTGCACAGCTCTACGTTCATGATATTCAGCACAATGGTGCAGCTTTGATTATTGCAGAGCAAAGCCGAGTCGTTGGCCGGATTGGGGCTGATGGTTTGCATGTAGAAGACCATTTCAATATTTCCAAAATTGTTGAAAACTTGAAAAAAGAACAGAAAATAATTGGTTGTGGAAATTTTCAAAATCGTCATTCTGCGATGGTTATCGCTGAAGCAGGGGTTGATTATCTTCTCTTTGGAAAATTAGGTGCTGATAAAAAACCTCGTTCACATCCTCGAAATATTCAATTGGCACAATGGTGGGCAGAGATTATGAAAACTCCCGCCATTATTCAAGCGGGGAGTGAATATGCATTTTTTGATGAAGCTTTGGAAACAGCTTGTGAATTTATTGCCGTGGAAGAAATGATTTTTATCCATGAGGATCCTTTGAGGATGCTTGATATGATGAAAGAAAAATGTCACAACACTTCTCTATGTACGGAAAGGTGAAAGTTATGAGTAAATTTTACGGGGCATTAATTTTGGGCACGATCGCGTTTGTGATGTCTTTTGTAAGCGCTACACAAGCTCAACAAGGAGAGCCGATTGTAGATATTTCTCAAAATGTTGAAAATACTCAAGAGACTCAAAAAAATGTATCGCCCTTAGAAGTCGGCCAATATGATGAAGCCTATGATTATTACACCCAAGGGTATTATGTAAAAGCTTTTCGTGCAGCGCTCAGGCGTGCCGAACAAAATGATCCGATTGCTCAAACTTTGATAGGGCGAATGTATATGGAAGGACATGTCGGGCCTGTTGATGGTAAACAAGCCGTTTTGTGGTTTAAAAACGCTGCAAATCAAGGAGATCCACAAGCACAGCTCCGCTATGGTTTGATGTTGTTTGAAGGAACTTTCATTGAAAAAAATATAAGTCTTGCCGAAGAATTCATTCGAAAAGCGATGAATTCTGGCGTGAGAGAGGCTTATTTTTATTCTGGGCAAATTCACCTTTATAAAGCAATGCACGAACAAGAAGAATCTGGCAAGGATGGTGTAGAAGAGGTTGATGTAAAAAATAAAGAAAATGAGAGTATAGAACAGGCTTTAATATGGTTCTTAAAAGGGGCCTCTCTTGGAGATCCTGAAGCGGCTTTTGCTGCTGCAAAAGTTCTTTCTGTAGGAACTTTAACAATGCCAAAAAATGATGGTAATGCGCGCAGACTTTTGGAAGCTGCAGCACAAAATAAACATTTAATGGCTCAGGTTATTTTGGCACAATGGTTGCTGCAGGGACGTGGAGGAGAAAGCGATTTTCAACGTGCTTTTGATTTGTTTTTAGACAATGCATATAAAAATATTGTGGTCGCACAGGTTAGTTTGGCGCGACTTTATCGCGATGGAGTGGGGACATCCGAGGATCCCATTACGGCTGCTGCGTGGTATTTGATTGCAAAAAGTCAAAAAGCAGAAATTTCCGATCTTGAAACGATGATCGAAGGTATGGATGAGACTCAGTTGCAGAGAGCAATGCAGAAAGCAAAAAAACTGGTCTATAGGCTTTAGAAGGCATTTAAACCAAAATTTAAAGTTTAATAGTGGTATAAAATATTAATAGATTCAATAACACAATAGCTTTGGTTGTTTGTTTTTTTGAAAAAATACAATGGTTTTGATTTTTTAAAAAAGTAAAATAAGAGGTCTCCTCTGTAATCATTAAATTGGAGATGAATAATGAAAATCAATGGGAATGAAATTCGGCCTGGAAATGTGATTGAACATCAAGGAGGTTTATGGGTAGTTGTGAAATGTAATGCCGTTAAGCCAGGAAAAGGGGGCGCATTTAATCAGGTTGAAATGAAAAATGTGATCGATGGTACAAAGCTAAATGAACGATTTCGTGCCGCTGAAACCGTTGAAAGAGTCCGACTCGAACAAAAAGATTTTACTTTCCTTTATCAGCAGGGGGATGTTTTGGTCTTTATGGATTCACTTTCCTATGAGCAGCTCGAATTGCAAAAAGATTTTGTGGGTGACCGCGCTGCTTTTTTAAAGGATGGTATGACTGTAACTGTTGAGCTCTATCAAGAAAAACCAATTGGGATATCACTGCCTGATCAGGTCACTATAACCATTGCTGAAGCTGATCCTGCAATCAAAGGGCAAACAGTGACGTCTTCTTATAAGCCTGCCATTCTTGAAAATGGGATTCGTATTCTTGTTCCTCCTTTCATTAATTCAGGAGAGCGTATCGTTGTGGATACAAATGAGTTGATTTATTTGCGTCGTGCAAATGAAAAGGGATAAAAAATAAAAGGATAAGAGATGGCTCATTCTGCAATCATGCACATTATGGTGCAGGCCGCTATAAAAGCAGGCCGTTCTTTGGTGCGTGATTATGGTGAGGTTCAAAATCTACAAGTTTCTTTGAAAGGCCCAGGAGATTATGTCAGCCGAGCAGATTATAAAGCTGAGAAAATCATTTTTACTGAATTGAGCAAAGCAAGACCAAAATTTGGGTTTCTGATGGAAGAGTCTCAGGAAATTATCGGAGAAGATTCTCAGCATCGTTTCATTGTTGATCCTTTAGATGGAACAACAAATTTTTTGCATGGCCTTCCTTTTTTTGCTGTTTCAATTGCTTTAGAACGTCAAGCGCAGATCGTCGCTGGTGTTATTTATAATCCTATTCTTGATGAGCTCTTTACTGCTGAACGTGGCTGTGGGGCTTTTCTTAATGATCGGCGTTGTCGTGTGGCAGCACGGCGCCAATTGGAACATTGTATCATTGCGACAGGATTACCCCATTTTGGGTGTTCAAATCACAGAGACTACTTGGGAGAATTACGCAATGTAATGGCTGAAGTTTCTGGAATTCGGCGTTTCGGAGCTGCTTCTCTTGATTTAGCTTATGTCGCTACTGGAAGAGTCGATGGCTTTTGGGAAGATAATCTCCAAATTTGGGATATGGCCGCTGGACTTTTGATGGTTCGTGAAGCAGGTGGATTTGTCAGCGATAAAGACGGGGGACAAGATATTTTTGATAAAAAAAATATTATTGCTGGTAATGAAATTATTCACACTGAATTACGAAAAATTCTCAAAAAAGAAGTGTGATTTAAAGCACAAACTTTTTACAGAAAAAGCAGTTTTTACCCAGAAAAGAGAAGCGGGACTCTGGTAAAAGTAAGTGTCTGGCGAGAAAAATGGCGGTGGTTTGCTTTCTTCGTTTAAGTGTCGATCAACAGTATTTGATGGGAAGAAAAATCAGTTGGCACATATTTTTCAGATTTAATGCTTTGGGTTTTCTTTTTTTGAGGGTTTTCTTTTTTTATTTTTATGAGATTCGTTCGGTTTAATTTTTGGTGAAGTTTGTTCAGGTGAAAATTGGAGTTTAGCTAAACGCGTATAAATTCCATTTTGCTCAATCAGTTGCGCGTGAGTTCCTTCTTCAATAATAGAGCCTTGATCCATTACAAGAATACGATCTGCTTTTAACACTGTTGCCAAACGGTGAGCAATGACTAAAGTTGTGCGATTTTTCATGAGTTCGTCTAAGGCTTTTTGCACCAACTTTTCATTCGTTGCATCTAAGGCTGATGTTGCTTCATCCAATAACAGGAGAGGGGCATTTTTCAAGATCGCTCGCGCAAGAGCAATGCGTTGTTTTTGTCCTCCTGAAAGCATGATGCCTCCTTCTCCTACTTGGGTTTCAAAGCCCTTTGGTAAGGAGTCGATGAATTCAGATGCGTTGGCTGCTTGGGCTGCAGCAATGATTTGTTCTTCATTAGGATTGTGAGAGCCAAAGGTTATATTCTCGCGAACTGTTCCCTCAAAAATATCGATTTCTTGAGGAACATAGGAAATCGAAGAACGTAAGTCGTGAAGGGAGAGGCGGTTAATATCAATGCCGTCAAACTGGATATGACCACTGATAGGATCATAAAAACGAAGAATAAGAGAAAAAAGGGTACTTTTCCCTGCACCCGAAGGGCCAACAAAGGCAACAGTTTCTCCTGCTTTGATGGAAAAAGATAAATCATGCAAAATCTTTTTTTCTGGTCTGGAAGGATAGGTGAAATGAACACGATCAAAAATAAGAGATCCTTGAATGGGAAGGGTGCGTGATAAAGGGGATGCAGGCGTTGTAATAGTTGGTTTCTTTTGCAATAATTCAACAAGACGTTCTGCTGCTCCTGCTGCTTGCACTAATTCCGCGCCAATTTCCGATAATTGTGCAAATGTTGTTGCTGCAAAAACCGCATAGAGAACAAATTGGCCAAGCGTTCCCCCTGTCATGGTTCCGTGTAAAACATCTTGTGACCCAATCCACAAAATCGCGACAACGCTACTAAAAACCAGAAAAATCGCAAAACCAGTGAAACAAGAACGAAGAATCACAGAAGTGCGAGCTGTTTGAAAAACACGTTCAATCAGCATTGAAAAACGCTCAGAGATATCTTTTTCAGCTGTAAAAGCTTGGACCGTGCGAATGGCACTCACTTGTTCTGAGGCTAACGCATTGGCTTCTGCTAGGCGGTCTTGCGTTGTGCGTGTGCGTGTGCGCACTTTGCGTCCAAAAATAATCAAGGGAATGGCAATAAAGGGAATGGAAAGCAAAACCAATAAGGAGAGCTTAGTATTTGTGATGACCATCATGACAATGGCCCCAATCACAACAATAAGATGACGCAACGCTGTAGAGGCTGTCGATCCTACCGCTAATTTTATTTGGGTTGTATCCGTTAAAAGACGTGAAATAATTTCTCCTGAATGGGAATAATCAAAAAAATCAGGAGAAAGGTGCAGAATATGTTCAAAAACATCACGCCGTAAATCAGCAATGAATCGTTCACCCAATGTGATGACACAGTAGTAACGGATGGCTGAAGCCAGAGCAAGCAGTAAAGCTAAGATAAATAAAATACCAAAATAGAAATTCATTTTTCCATGGCTTGAAGCAGAAAAACTGTGATCAAGCATTTGACGAATGGCAATAGGCAAAGCAAGAGTGACACAAGCCGCAACCAATAAAGAGAGAACAGCGCAAATTATAAGCCAATTGTAACGTTTTATATAAGGGCTAAAAGCAGAAAAAGAATGTTTCACTTTGAAAGGATGCTTGGATTTTTCTGAGAGATTCAGGAATTTCATAGGGTTTTGTGTCTTTATTGTGTTGATGATAAAATTTAAATAGATTCAAATATTTTGGACACTTGTTTTTTGGTACATTCTCAGCTATTGAAATTTTAATTTAACAAGTGTATCAAAAAGACAAAGAGAGCGCACTTAAAAAATACATAAAGTGCTGTTTCGTTGCGTGGAAGTAGAAAGTTTGTCGTATGAAAGCTAATATTCACCCTGATTATCACATGATTAATGTTGTGATGACTGATGGAACCCAGTATACAACCCGTTCAACATGGGGCAAAGAAGGGGATACCCTGAATTTGGATATCGATCCAATAAGCCATCCAGCATGGACTGGAGGATCGCAGACATTTGTTGATCGTGGTGGGCGTGTTTCTAAGTTTAAGAATCGCTTTGGGGGCCTTGGCTTTTAAAATTTCCAATGATCTGAGGTATAAAGAGGCATGAATTTTTCAAGAGCTTTTCAATAGAGCTCTGTTTTTGTTTGCAAAGGAAAAGGAAGCGCTTAATCTCTGAAGTCAAAAGGGAAGGCTTTATGATGGAAAAAGCTCTATGATGAAAAGAGAAGCATAAAAGGTCTTTGAAAAATCGCAAAAATAAGAAAAAGACAAAGAGTCTTCATCCTGGATTAAAGAAAAGTCCTAGATTAAAGCAAAAATTGCTAAAAAATTCTCTGTATGAAAAATGAATGTAAAAAAGCAGTGTTGTTTTCAAGCAATAAAGCAGAAAAGCCTTTCTGCACTTAACGAGATCAAATAAAATTCTCTTTTAACGGTCAAGCTTCTTTTTAAAACAGGGCGTTTGCAATGTCTTTACTTTTTCTTTTGCTTATGAAATTTTTGTCAATAAAGAGCAGAATAAAGAGTTATGCCGACAGTTTTGCTAAAATTTCATCACTGACATCAAAATTGGCATAAACATTCTGCACATCATCATCTTCTTCTAAGGTTGAGATCAAACGTAAAACAGAAAGCGCTTTTTCTTCATCAATTGGTGCGAGGGTCGTTGCTTTCCAAATGGTTTTAATGGATTCTGCTTCACCAAGTGTGTTTTCAAGAATTTTCGAAACTTCACCAATATCTTCAAAGGCACAAAAAATATGGTGACCTGTTTCTTCCGATTGTACGTCATCAGCCCCTGCTTCAATGGCTGCTTCCATAATGGTGTCAGCGGTTCCAGATTCAAATTTATAGATAATTTCACCAATGCGATTAAACATAAAGCCAACGGAACCTGTTTCTCCTAAAGCACCTCCTGATTTTGTAAAAGCAGCACGGACATTTGAAGCAGTACGATTGCGGTTATCGGTTAAGGCTTCAACAATAACAGCTACACCGCCAGGGCCATATCCCTCATAGCGCACTTCATCATAATTTTCGGCATCACCCCCTGAAGCTTTTTTAATCGCTCGCTCAATATTATCTTTTGGCATTGATTGAGCTTTTGCATTTTGCACTGCGAGTCTTAAACGCGGATTCATTGTTGGGTCAGGAGAGCCCTGTTTGGCTGCGACTGTGATTTCACGTGCAAGTTTGGAAAATATTTTTGAACGCATCGCATCTTGACGTCCTTTACGGTGCATAATATTTTTAAATTGTGAATGGCCTGCCATGGCTTACCTTTTTGTTGGATGATCAAACACTTTCTTTTTGTGGGATAAATCTACCATAAAAAAGAACAAAGAGATTAAAGAAAACCCTTATAAAAAAATTCTTCTCAAAGGTAAAGACATTCTGATCATGATTGCTATGTATGAGAGAGATCTCTTGTCGTGAGTCAAAAATCAGGATATAAAGATCATGATTTCATAGTCATTAAGTGATTTGTTTTGTGTGTCATCTTGTTAGAAGGGATGAAAATCTTCTATAATGAAGGTTATAGCGCTCCAAAGTTTCAGAGTAGGCAGTAACCTGCCTCAAAAAGAGGTCGATAAAAGGATATAATAAATATGTCAACGCAACTTTTGATGCCCAAAGCAACAGCTGTTTGGTTAGTCGATAATACAGCACTTTCTTTTGATCAGATTGCCGAGTTTTGTCAATTGCATGTGTTAGAGGTCAAAGCAATTGCTGATGGTGAAGCGGCAAACGGAATTAGAGGTTTGGATCCTATTAGTTCTGGTCAGTTAACACGGAGTGAAATCGCACGTGTCGAAGCAGATCCAACAGCGCGATTAAAAATTTCCACATCAAAAGTACAGGTTCCTCAAACGAAGCGCAAAGGCGCACGCTATATTCCTTTGTCTCGGCGTCAAGATCGTCCCAATGGGATCTTATGGTTGATTCTCAATCATCCTGAATTAAAGGATGTGCAAATCGCACGATTGATTGGTACAACTAAAGGAACTATTGAGCAAATTCGTAACAGAACTCATTGGAATAGTAATAATTTAGTTCCTCTCGATCCCGTAGGCTTAGGGTTATGTTCGCAAATTGATTTGGATTTTGAATTGCGACGGGCAGTAAAGAATCTTCCTTTGCCTATGGAGGGAGACAAAACTTTACTCCCGACATCAGTGACAGAGAATGTCACTCTTGATGAGAGTGAATTTGAAAAAACTTTTGATAAGAATCTCGATGCTGATACGGTGTTTGCTAAACTCAATGCTTTGCAAAAAAAATCTCAAGACGAGGGACAAGAATAAAAAATGAGCAAAGCTGTAAAAAGAAAGCAGAAAAGCTGAAGAAAGAGACTGGAAAGAAAAATGAGCGAAAAGCTCAGTAAAAAGTATGCAAAAGATGGAAGAAGGTAGAGAAAATAAAAGAAGGTAAGCTTTTATTTTGGAAAGATTATAAAAAGTAAGGCATGATATTTATGATAATAGTAAAATAAGGAGAACTGATTTATGAATTCTCTTCGAAATGTTATCCACTATCCACTCGGGATAGTTTTTTGTTTGTTGTTAACTTTGATCGGTTGTGGCAAAAAGAATATAGATACAACAAACTCTCTTAGTAATTCTGGTTTCAATAATGTACAGGCGGGCTCGTCACAAGACTTTACTGTTAATGTTGGGGATCGCGTTTTTTTTAGTTTGGATTCCTCTTCTATTGAATCCGATGCTGAATATGTTTTAGCACGTCAAGCAGAGTGGTTGCTTCGTTATCCGCACTATTTTGTTACGATTGAAGGCCATGCCGATGAACGCGGAACGCGTGAGTACAATCTAGCTCTTGGACAACGCCGTGCTGTTGCGGTGCGTGATTATCTTATTTCTTTGGGTGTATCTTCCCAACGAATGAGTACGATCTCTTACGGAAAAGAAAGACCTGTAGCGGTTTGTGATAATATCTCTTGTTGGAATCAAAATCGACGTGCCGTTTTGGTTGTTAATAATACGGGAAGTCATTAAAAGACAGATAAAGGGCTAAAAGAGACCAGTAAGTGGGGGTGAGTAAAGGAATAAAGTGCCGAGGAGGAATATAAGAGAGAAGTAAATATAGGCAAAAACAGAAAGGGAACAACGGAGTGGAAAGTTTTCTCTTCATTTAAGTTCCATTGATGCGCTTTTTTGTACAATATTTAAAAAATTCTTTTCTTCCCTTTTCCTTCAGATAAAAAGATATTTTATGCTTTTTTCAAAGTAAAAAGTCTACAAGTGTGCAAAAAGTCTACAAGCGTGTTTGCGCATAACAGCATAATAAAAAGGAAAAAAGCATTTTTTATCAACAAGAAAGTCCTTTATTGTATCCATAATTCCTTATGTATGAGGCTTCTCGGGAGGTGTGTTAGTTTTAAAACTGTAAAGAAAGTCGATATGGGAGGGGATTAAAGAGGATGTGATGGTCAGATAATGATCCACGGAATGATTTTCCAGGAAAATAATCAAAAAGCAATCATAAATAATACGGGAAATCATTGGAGACAACCCTAAGGCAAAGAGGTGTATTTTTTTTTACAATGCTGTGGAGGGTTTCTGTTCCATATGCTATATAATAATCGTTGTGACCGAAGATTTTCGTTTTTATCTTGAGGATAGAAGAATTTTTACGCCATTCATTTATACGCCATTGAAGGAAGTGTTCTGAATTCAATTCTTTAAGAGATGCGACTTGAGTGTTCTGTTGTAGCAATTTTAGGTATTCTATTATAGCTCTTTGGGTATTCTGTTGAAGCTATGAAGTGATAAAAAGAGTTTTACGAAACGCTATTCTCTTTCATGTAAAGTTGAGAGGTCAAAATATTTTATGATTCTGAGATTTTACTGATCTTAACGAGGTGTATAATAGATTGATCAAAGGGGTAAAGTTCGTGATACCTTGGAGATAAGTCACAAGAGACTAAAATATTGGAGGTGTTTATGTCAGTGCTTTCAATGAGGAATGAAGGCGTTCTCAGTGTCCATTAAATTAGCAAAAAATCTTTTTAAAAAAACAGACTTTGCTCATTGTCAGAAATTGATTTTAGGCGTTTCTGGAGGGGGTGATTCATTAGCTTTATTGTTTTTGGTCAAAGAGCATTTAAAAACGTTGCCCATTGCCCCGGAGCTGATTGTTGTAACAATTGATCATCAATTACGTGAAGAATCAGCGTCTGAAGCAGAAAATGTTGCAAAAATTTGCCATGCCTTTCAGATAAAACATATCATTGTACGATGGGAAGGCAAAAAAACAAAGACAAAAATAAGCGAAAAAGCGCGGATTGCGCGGTATGATTTGCTGTTCAAAGAAGCACAAAAACAAGGTGCAACACTGATTATGACAGGGCATACGCTCAATGATCAGGCTGAAACTTATCAAATGCGTGTTCAACGGAGTCAAAAGAAAACGGAAGCGGTTCAATACGAAACTCCAGAAATGCCATGGACAGAGAGGGAAAAGGATAAGGCGCTTACAAATGAAGAAATGGAGATATCAAAAGAAAATAATCACAAAAGGTTGGTCCAAAAGGACGAAGAAAGATATGAGCGCGGTTTATCTTGTATGCCAAGGGAAGCTTTGTTGTACGGCAAAGTGCGTTTGATTCGGCCGTTACTTGGGGTTAGGCGTAAGACGTTGCGTGCTTATTTGTCTTTGCGGGGATCAACGTGGATTGATGATCCAACAAATGAAGATTTAAAATTTGAACGTGTGCGTGTGCGTCATTTGCTTCATCAAAAAAAGCTTACTGAAATCGCTCAAAAAGTTCATAAAGCTGCAGTACAACGTCGGGTACAAGCGCAAAAGGTTGCAGATTTGATCTTAGCCTTGGATATCACTGTGGAGTATGGGCACTGTTTTATCGGAAAGCCCCCTTCCTTTTTACAGCAACATCGTGCTTTTCCTTTTGTTGTTGGGCTTTTTATTGTTTTAATGGGGGGAAGCTCATATTTGCTGTCTTCTCAAAAATTGGCCGCTCTGGACCAAAAATTATGTTTACATGATCTAGAAAAAAAACGTTTTACTCTGGCAGGGGCAGTTATTGAATATAGTCGAAAAGGACTTGCTATATGGCGCGAAGCACGTCATATTCAAAAAGCAATTATTGTTCCGGGAGAAACTTTTATATGGGATCAGCGCTATCAAATTATTAATCATGATACAACAGCCATATGCGTGGGGCCTGCGGATTTACTTCACTTGAAAGATTATCTCAATCAAGGTAAAGGTGATCTCGAAGCTCCTCATTTTCCCTCTTTGCAATCGTTGGTGATGATTTCTAATGAAAAAGGAGTTGATATTCCAGAATTGACACATCATTTTTGCTGTCAACGTAATATTATAATCAAACGCATTATGGCACCGTTTCATTGGTTGGTGTCACAAGAAGATGCACCGATTGTCGATGTTATAGGATCTTTCTTCAATTTTAATTGAGTAAAAAATTAAGATTTAAAGAAAAAAGGGGAAAAGACGAAGAAAAATCATTTTAAAGGATAATAAATAGTTCTTATATCTTGGCAAGGAAGAAACAAGATTATATGTTGAACGCGACTCTTAAGAATCTCTATTTAAATAAATGGGCTTAATATGAATTCCAATTATCGCTCCCTTTTGATTTGGGGGATCATCGCTGTTGTTTTAATTGTGTTATTTTCTCTTTTTAATGGAGATAGCCAGCGCTCTGGAAATACCGAAATATCCTATTCTGAGTTTTTACAGAAAGTTGAGAATGGTGAGCTTAAAGCTGTAACTATTCAAGGGCAAAAGTTAATAGGAAAGACTGTAGATCAGAGAGCGATCTCAACGTATGCACCAAGAGATCCAGGGTTGGTGCAAAAATTGGAAAACAAAAAAGTCAATGTTAAAGCTATTCCAGAAAGTTCTGGAAATAACATCTTTCTTAATTTACTCTTTTCGTTGCTTCCCGTTATTATTATTGTTGGGGCGTGGATTTTCTTTATGCGACAGATGCAAAATGGATCACGCGGCGCTATGGGTTTTGGGAAGTCAAAAGCAAAATTGCTTACAGAAGCGCATGGAAGAGTCACCTTTCAAGATGTTGCTGGTGTTGAAGAGGCTAAGCAGGATTTACAAGAAATTGTCGATTTCTTGCGGGAGCCACAAAAGTTTCAGCGTTTAGGTGGACGTATTCCACGGGGTGTTTTACTTGTAGGGCCTCCAGGGACAGGGAAAACTTTGCTTGCCCGTTCTGTTGCAGGGGAAGCTAATGTGCCTTTCTTTACTATTTCTGGGTCGGATTTTGTGGAAATGTTCGTGGGGGTTGGAGCAAGCCGTGTTCGTGATATGTTTGAACAAGCCAAAAAAAATGCCCCTTGTATTATCTTTATCGATGAAATTGATGCTGTAGGGCGTCATCGTGGTGCAGGATTAGGCGGAGGAAATGATGAACGCGAGCAAACATTAAATCAGCTACTGGTTGAAATGGATGGGTTTGAACCCAATGAAAGCATTATTTTAATTGCTGCAACAAACCGTCCTGATGTACTTGATCCTGCTTTGTTAAGACCTGGGCGGTTCGATAGACAGGTCGTTGTTCCAAATCCTGATGTATCCGGACGGGAACAAATTTTAAAAGTGCATGTGCGGAATGTGCCTTTGGCTCCTAATGTTGATCTGAAAATATTAGCAAGGGGAACACCAGGATTTTCCGGAGCTGATTTGATGAATCTTGTCAATGAAGCCGCTTTAATGGCTGCAAGCCGTAATAAAAGAGTGGTGACAATGCAAGAGTTCGAAGATGCCAAAGATAAAGTAATGATGGGAGCTGAACGTCGTTCAACTGCTATGACACAAGAGGAAAAAGAACTCACAGCCTATCATGAAGCAGGACATGCGATTGTAGCTTTGAGTGTTCCCATTGCTGACCCCGTTCATAAAGCAACAATTGTGCCAAGGGGAAGAGCTTTGGGCATGGTCATGCAATTGCCAGAAGGGGACCGTTATTCTATGAGTTATCGTTGGATGATTTCACGTTTGGCTATCATGATGGGGGGACGAGTTGCCGAAGAGTTGAAATTTGGAAAAGAAAATATCACCTCTGGAGCAGCATCAGATATTGAACAAGCAACAAAGTTAGCACGAGCAATGATCACACGATGGGGATTTTCCGATATTCTCGGAAATGTTGCTTATGGCGATAATCAAGATGAGGTTTTTTTAGGGCATTCTGTCGCAAGAACACAAAATATCTCTGAAGAGACGGCCCGTATGATCGATGCTGAAGTGCGTAAGCTGATTGACGATGCTTACAAAAGTGCAACAAAAATTTTGAAAGAAAAAAAGAAACAGTGGTGGGCTATTGCTCAAGGTTTGTTGGAATATGAAACATTAACAGGTCCAGAAATTAATGATATCATTAAAGGAAAACCTCCTATTCGCTCACAAGCAAGTGAGAATCAAAGCTCGCGATCTTCAGTTGTGCCTAAAGTAGGGAAAAAAGGAAGACAAAATACTCTCAGTCTTGAAAAAGACAATCAGACTCACAAGGGTGAGACCAGTGATGCTGAAACAAAATCACAAAGCAAAAAAAATAAAACTGAAGCAAATAAATCTGATAAAGCTGAAACAGGAAATATCTCTGCAAATAAAGAAAAAACTACAGAAAAGTCTCATACTTCTGAGCGGAAGAAAAAACAAACTCCTGCTAATGATGCTTAGTCAAAACACATCATTATTAAAGCTCTATGCATCATAATCATAAAAATCTATTCAAACTCTTCAGAGAATTTTAAAGGCAGGAAGAATATTGTCTAGGAGAATAAAAGGTGTGAGATTGGGTTTAAGAAAGTCAGCGAGGAACAAAGAGAAGCTTTGCGAAGGAGGGTGCAGTAAAAGCTGGAAGAAAATTAAGATTTTTGAGAGATAAAATTGTTGACGGAGAGTATAAAACTCTTAAGAGCTCATTCATGATGATATATTTTCAGTAGAATGGGAAAGGGGTCTCTTGATAAGAGATTTTCTGCTTCATTTTAAAAATAATCAAAACGTAAAAAATTGCAGTATGTGGGAGCTGTAAGAGAAGTATCTATGTAATATGTAAAAGGAAAAAAATGGCACGAAAATATTTCGGTACAGATGGAATTCGAGGGAAAGCCAATCTTTTTCCTATGACACCAGATTTTGCCATGAAAATAGGAATGGCAGTGGGTGTTCTCTTTCGCGCAAAAGAACAGTCGCATCGCGTGGTCATTGGAAAAGACACCCGTTTATCTGGTTATATGTTAGAAAATGCTTTGGTTTCAGGATTGACTGCTGCTGGAATGGATGCTTTCTTATTAGGACCGGTGCCAACCCCTGCTGTTGCTATGTTGTGCCGTTCATTACGTGCTGATTTGGGTGTGATGATTTCCGCTTCACATAATCCCTTTTATGATAATGGTATTAAACTTTTTGGTCCCAATGGTTTTAAACTTTCCGATGAAATAGAAATCAAAATTGAACAATTGATTGAGACAGATCTTTTACACTCTTTAGCAGAATCTTCAGAAATTGGTCGTGCTAAACGTGTGGAAGGGGATATTTATCGTTATATCGAATATGCTAAACGAACTTTGCCACGCGATGTACGATTGGATTCTTTACGTATCGTTGTGGATTGTGCCAATGGTGCTACTTATAAAGCAGCGCCGCGTGCATTATGGGAATTAGGAGCAGAAGTTTTTGCGATTAATAATGAGCCAACGGGCTTTAATATTAATCAGAAATGCGGATCAACCGATCTCACGTCTTTAAAAAGAAAAGTGCATGAAGTGCGTGCCGATGTTGGAATTGCTCTTGATGGTGATGGTGATCGGGTGATCATGGTTGATGAAAAAGCTCAAACTATCGATGGGGATCAAATCATTGCTGTTATTGCTGAGCATTGGTATAAAACGGAACGGTTGCAGAGCAATGGAGTGGTTACAACCATTATGTCAAATCTGGGGCTTGAGCGTTTCTTAAACAGCAAAGGATTGGATCTCATTCGTACAAATGTGGGAGATCGCTACGTTGTAGATGCTATGTGTCAAAAAGGATACAATGTGGGTGGAGAGTCTTCTGGGCATATCGTCTTAAGTGATTTTGGAACAACCGGCGATGGATTGGTTGCTGCCTTGCAAATTCTCGCTTGTATGCAGCAAAATCAGGTTTCTATGAGCCACTTATGTCAGCGTTTTGAAGTTGTCCCACAAATTTTAAAAAATATAGCAATTAAAAATAAAAATATATTGCAGAAATCTAAGGTCAAAACTGCAATCGATCTCGCACAGAAACGTCTAGGAAAAGATGCACGATTGGTGGTTCGTTCCTCGGGAACTGAACCCTTAATTCGCATAATGGCTGAAGGCGACAATCAAAAAATAATTGAAGAGATTGTTGCAGAGATCAGCGATGTTCTTGTGCAGCATGATGGCACTAAAGCAGTGCAGTGAAAAGAGCGGAAAACTTTTGAGAAAAGAGTGTGCTTTGTCATGTTTATTGCTGTAAATCCCTATGCATAATGCCGTCAATTTATGTGAGAGGTGGGATAAAAACTTATTCTTTTGCTTGTGTGTTTATCTTTTGCAGAGAGAAATCTCTCATTCTTTTTACGTGAGTAAGAGAGGCTATAGTTATCCTATCAATCCTATTCTTATGATGAGTAAAGAACGAGATGAAAATATAAAATCATGCAATAAAAATGCTTTATTGTTATGGGCATTGAATATGAGAAAGAATTTTAGAATAATCCATTGGAGAAACAGATATTTTGTGATGAAAGATTATTTTCTTGTTGTCTTTAAAAAATGATCTATCAAAAACAGTGATGTGCTTGTGGGCAAAGTTCGTTGCATGATACCAAGTAGAAGAGAAGCTATCAGTGATCCTGAAGAAAATGTGATATTTGTTGGACGGAACTCATTCTAGTTACAGAAAATATTAAAGTGATGACAGGTTTAGTATTTCTGAAAGCAAAACGTCCTTTTGTCAAAAAGGATTTAGCTTGAAAAGAATTCCTTTCGAAGAGGATTTGGGGTGAAGAGCAAGTATTTTTGGGATATGCGAAAAGCGACCTCCCTTAGAAAGAGAGAGGTCTTTTTTATTTTTTTTTCCAAAGAAAATAAGTCATAAGCCCGAGAAGAGGCCCCCCTAATTTAACAAGAGGAAAATGTTTGTTTAAGAGCGTAAGGCTGGAAAGGGCCGAAGTTGTTATAAGCTCATGACGATGTTTTTCCCACTGCTTTTGGTGATTTTGACGGTGAGACGATTTTAAAAGCTTGCAAAGAACAGCGCTGAGTCCTGCAACAAAAAGCCATATAAAAAATAATATACTTGCGGCTGTAAGAGGAGACATCACCAAACATAATGCGAGAAAACCTATGATGCATAAAAAGATCAGGGCTATAAATAATGCAATGCCAATAATCCCATAGCAAAATGTTTGGATTTGGATTTTCTTGACAGTGCTTTGGATCCCTCCACCAACAAGGTGGTTCAAAAGGGGTGCGATCACTTTATACATTGGTTAACGGCGCAACAAGTGAGAAAGAATAAAACCAATTCCTGTCGCAATGAGAAGAGCTTTGCCAGGATGCTCACGAACATGTTGGTTGACCGTTTTTTCTAGATCATTATACTTGCTTTTCGCTTGTGATAGGAGTTCTTCACTATTTTCCTTTGCTGAACTGTAAAGTTGTTCGGCTTTGTTTTTTGCTTCATTCATTTTGTTGGAACCAAAGTCACTCACGGTTGAGGTGATGCTTGCGATTTCATTACGTAATTGATCCAGCTGTTTTTTTAATTTTTTTTCTGTATCTGTTTTGTTGTTTGTTTTATTATTTGCCATAATCATTGTTCTTTCTCTTGACTTATATTGTACAGAGTATTGATATTATTTGACTGAAATAAAAATCTAATAGTCATGTTTTGTAACGTCATAAAATCTTCTTGGTTCCCTGGTCTATTGAGGAAGAGTCTTTTTAGGCATCATTCTAAGAAAATGGGGGGGGGAGGTATTTCTTAAAAACTTTAAAGAAGAGTTCTCTGCAAAAACAAGATATATCTTCGATACATGGAATGATGCTAGCGGGAATGATGCTAGCGGGAATGATGCTAGCGGGAATGATGCTAGCGGGAATGATGCCAGTGGGAATGATGCCAGTGGGAATGATGCCAGCGGGAATGATGCCAGTGGGAATGATGCCAGTGGGAATGATGCCAGTGGGAATGATGCCAGTGGGAATGATGCCAGTGGGAATGATGCCAGTGGGAATGATGCCAGCGGGAATGATGCCAGTGGGAATGATGCCAGTGGGAATGATGCCAGCGGGAATAATAATGCGAGATTTTCTTTATAAGGGAGCAAAAAAGAAATATAAATGATATCTAAAAATCTTCTTGATAATAAAAAAGATTAATCGTAAGTAGTAAAAAAATAATGACTTGTTTTTTTCGGATTTATACATTTAAAAAAGAGTATAAAAATTAGTCAAAGAGTATAAAGAGCAGTCAAGAAGTATAAAAGGGGAAATAAAAAATTTAAATAGTAAGGGTTGGGAATATAATATGACATCTCCTACAGTTCCTTTAGAAAACGATACCAGTGCATTATCAATGCATGATTTTTCTCCTTTTTCAATGTTTATGGCTGCTGATTGGGTTGTAAAAGCTGTTATTATATTTCTATTGTTGGCTTCTCTTCTTTCCTGGACAATTGCTTTTGTCAAGATTGTTGAACTCACTGTTGCAAAATATAAAGCACGGCGCGCTCTTCAATTAACGAATAATGCTCAAACACTTGCAGAACTCATAGCAAACTTTAAAAAGATTAAAGGAACTTCTGTCTTCTTTTTGGAAGAAACACTCAAAGAAATACGTCTGTCGTCACAACAGCCTCATCTTATGAAATCTGAAGATTTACACAAAAATCAAGGTGAAGTTTTTTCTTATGATATCCTTTCTTGTGGACAGGTCGATGGAGTGAAAGAACGTATTCATTCACTTTTATCACGCTATTTGTTTGCTGCAACGCGGCGTATTGCTTGCGGGAGTGCTATTCTTGCAACGATTGGATCTGTGGCACCCTTTGTTGGTCTTTTTGCAACCGTTTGGGGAATTATGAATTCCTTTATTGGAATCGCAAAGTCTCAAACAACACGGTTGGATGTGGTCGCACCCGGAATTGCTGAAGCTTTGCTGGCAACAGCTATAGGGCTTTTTGTAGCAATTCCTGCTGTTATTATCTATAATGGTTTTATACGTGTTCTCAATGGATATCGAAATGATTTAGCCGATATCGCAGCAGCGATCGAAAGGCTTGTAAGTCGTGAATTCGATAGGCAACAACAGAACAAAAATTATCAGTTTAGCTATGAAAACAGATCAGTATGATAATTGGGAAAACAATGAAGAAGGCATCTATAGTGAGATTAATGTAACGCCTTTCATTGATGTAATATTAGTGCTGTTGATTGTGTTTATGGTTGCTGCGCCTTTGGCAACATCGGTTCTTCCTGTTCAGTTGCCTACTTTGTCTCAAGTCCCTGTTGTGCCTCAGACTAATGAGCCCATTTATATTACCTTACAAAAGGATCATGCTCTTTATGTTGGGGAAAATCGCACCAGCAAAACAGAGTTGATTCATCTTTTGTTGCAGAAAACGCAGCGTAATTTCGAAACAAAGATCTTAATTCGAGCAGATAGCGAAATCGATTATGGAGTTGTTGTAGATCTCCTTAATCAAATCCGAATGGCTGGATATACCAAAATCGGTCTTGTAGGGCTCCATAAAGCTCCAACAACTGCTGCTCATCATGGGATAAATGAGTCTATCGAAGAGGATGATTGAATGCATTCTAGGATATTTGTTTGTTCTAGAATGTGTGTTCGGCACTGCGCTGGGATGTTTGGGAGTGAGGAGCCTATGTTTAGAGGATTCTGGGGGATCTAAAGCAGAGGGAGTTTTTGTATCAGTCTCTTTTGTAGAGGCGTGTGAGGGCAAGAGTGCTGCCTTGAAAAAAAGAGGAGCGAGCGTGTTATTCTTGTCCTGTTGAGCCAAAACCTCCCGTGCCGCGATCGTTCGGCATGGTTTGGAAAGAAGCAGAGAGGAGCTCTTCTTGAGTAGGATTAAATTCACAAACATTAACCTGGATAACTGGGGCAATGACCGTTTGTGCGATGCGCATCCCACGATGGATGGGGAAGTTTTCTTGCCCTAAATTAATCAGCAGGACTTTAACTTCACCACGGTAATCACTATCAATCGTTCCGGGAGTGTTTAGGCAAGTGATGCCATGCTTTAAAGCAAGGCCAGAGCGTGGACGGATTTGTGCTTCGTACCCTGGAAGAAGGTGAAAGATAAAACCTGTTGGTATGAGAATACGCTGTCCTGGGATGAGATTCACAATTTCTTCTGGAGCAAGAGCAGCCCGCAAATCAAGACCTACGGATCCTGCCGTTGCATAATGGGGAAGGTCAAGCCCTTGTCCGTGATCAAGGCGTTGAATCCGAAGAGGAAGTTTTTGTACAAGGTGAGAAAAAGTGTCTTTTTGAGGAGTCCGAGGAGGGGTGCTTGAAGAATGAGGCATGGCAAGGAATTTCCAAAAAATAAATCAAGTTCATATCCTAACAAAAGCCTTTTTACAAAACAAGCAAATATGGTTTTCTTAAATAAAGAGATCCCCTGTTTTTTGATCAGATTGTGCCAATAAAAACCCCTGTCGCAAAAACTAAAATGCCACCGAGGATAATCTGAAGAGAAGCACGTCGTAAGGGAATGGACATGAATTTATTTTGGATCCAAACAATAGCCCCTAACTCAAAAAATACAATAATAAACGCAATAAATGTCGCTAAGAAAAAAGAGTCAATTAAATAAGGAATCGTATGTCCTAAACCACCAAGCATTGTCATCAGACCACAGGCAATCCCTCTTTTTATAGGCGAGCCACGGCCGGATAATTTACCATCATCGTGAAGAGCTTCTGTAAGTCCCATCGAAAGACCAGCACCAATAGAAGCCGAAAGACCCACTAAAAAAGTTTTGTATGTATCACCCGTCGCAAAAGCGGCTGCAAAAATAGGGGCAAGGGTGGAAATCGAACCATCCATTAACCCAGCAAGGCCGGGTTGAATCCACGTTAAAAGAGTTTTCTTTTGATGAGGAGTAAGGGGAGATTGATCTGTTTCTACAGAAGGTTGAGAAGGAGACTGAGCAGGAGAAAAGGATGAAAAAGCAGGGCTTTCAGGCGATGAACCTAAGGTTCCTGCATTGATATGGCATGAAAGGTTAAGTAATTGTTGGTGGTGCTGGAGCTCATTGTGACTCATGGTAGCAAGAATTAAAGCTTGAGTGGGACAAGACGATTTTAACGCTTTTGCATACTTTAAATACAATGCGGCATGATCTTTTTTTAATTGGGTAGCATGAGCAACAATTTCTTGTGCTGTGCAAGAAGAACAGATCTTTTGAGGTGTAGATGAAAAAAAATGCTTAGGCATTGGACTCATATGATTAATTTTAGAATTATTCTAAAATATAAAAGGAAAATGATGAAAGTCAATTCAAAAACTTTGTTATTGAAGTAAAATTTTTGTAGAGGAGAATTTTCTTTGTGGAAAAAAACGAGGATAAATTGGTAGAGAAACCCAATAAGTATCCTATAGAGAATGAAAATCCTTTTGGGGGAATGGATACTCTTGGGGACGCTTTCTGTTGGAGGAAAAGTGGATTCTCAAAACGTGCAAGGACGAGCATCGAGGATGAGCATCGAAGGCAGAGCATTTTCTATCTGATATATTTTTTGATGAAAAAGGGGGCAAAAAATGCATGAAGGAAGTGTCATCTATAGCCCTTTGCTTTCTTATTGATCGTGGTGATGTAGGATAATGAAGAGCTGAAGGGCTTCGGTACAGTGAGAGGCATTCTATTAGGGGGCGCACAAAAAGAAAGAGGTGTTCTATTGCCTCTGAAAAAAAAGAGAGAACTCTTTGAGAAAGTGATTTCATATGAAAAATTTGTGAAAAGCGTATCATTCTTTTTGCTGGAAAGAAATTGTTAAAATAATGGATAAGGTGCAAGAAAATAACACGAAGGGGAAAAGGCTTCTCATCACTCTGTGAAGAAAGAAAAAAGAGAAGACATCGTCTTTTGGAGAAAAGATTATTCTAAGGAGAAATTTTCTCGGGTGATAAACAGAAGAACGAATAAAAGGGGAGGATTTTGTTTGTATGAGGTGCTTTTCCCTTTGTATTCTTTATGGTTTTTGATGTTTCGTGAGGATTCCTTTTGAAGCAACAAAGAGGCTGATAAATATTAAAAACAAACTAGCAACAGCATTCCATCCAGCAAAGGAAAGAAACAAAAAATATCCGGGTGCTTGATTACAAGAGGGAGATTGAAAAGCATTTAATTGATTTAAAAGTTGAGAGGCTTCTTTTATGATCATGATAGAGGAGGAAGTACAATTGTTCGGAGCATCCCAAAAGCGATATTCAGCACCTGCGTGGTAGATTGCTAAGATAAAGCTGATAACCATGAATATAAAAATACCCCAGAATAAAGAGCGTATCCAAGCAGAGAAGGGGAAAAATCGTGTTGATAAGCCAGCAATACTTAAAAATATAAGAGAGCCATAATAAGGCAAGCGTTCAATCACGCACAACTTACAGGGAAAAATGCCACTAATATATTCAAAGGCAAGAGCAATACTAATTGGAATCAATGAAAATATGGCGAGAATAAAAATCCATAATTTTTGCTCTTTATTGCTTAGTGTACAGTCAAGATGTCGGGTCAAAAGAAAGCGTGAAAAGGTCATTGCGTGCGTGTCTTAAAGAAAAAAATATGATTTGAGAAAAAAAGCGTATAATCCATAAATGAATAAAAGTAAAAGAAAACTAAGCGGCATAAACCATTTAAAGTGATGAGAAAGCCAGTGGGTTGCTTGAGAGCCAAAACGTTGAATAAGCCAAGCAAAAAGATAAAAACGTGTTCCACGGGAAAGGATACAGAGAAGAATAAAAAGCCAAAGATTAAAATGGGTAACGCCTGCAAGAAGGGTGGTAATCTTGATGGGAGGAAGATGGGTGAGACCCGAAACAGTCAGTAAAACTGCTAAAAATTCTTGAGTCGTATCATTGTATAATATTTGAAAATTTTCATATTGATTGGTAAATTCTAAAAGAGGTTTGACAATTGCGTCAGAGGCGAAATAACCAAGACACCACCCAACAATCCCCCCAAAAACAGAAAAAAATGTGGCAATAAAAGCATAGAAATACGCCTTTTGAGGACGAATAAGCGCGATGGGAATATACAAAACATCCGCTGGGATAAAAAAAATAAAGCTTTCAATAAAAGCGATAAAACCAAGCCAATAAGGTGCTGTACGGCGCTTTGCCAGTGAAATTGTCCAAAGCTTTACCGTGTTCAAGATCATTATTTCTTCCGACAATTCAAAGAGGCAAAGAAGATCAAGAAGATCTCAGAAAGCCTGAATGAGACAAAAAACAGTCAATTCTTGCAAAAAAAAAGTCTAGTGTTGACGAATCTTCTATTCTTTATATAGTGCAAAAAAAGAGGGGACAAGTATGTTCCTTATCAGATGTCGTGCGGGTGTGGTGGAATTGGTAGACGCGCCAGACTCAAAATCTGGTTCCGAGAGGAGTGTCGGTTCGAGTCCGACCACCCGCACCATTTTATTTCATATTCTCTTTTTTTAATTATAAGATCTTTTTATTTCTCAACACAGCAACACAGTTTGTGAAGAGAGAATATTTTCCTTACTCTTTTGAGTTATGCACATCCTCTTGGAAAGATTTTTGGAGAAAGCCTCTTTGAGGAAAAGTCTCTTTGGAGACAGGTCAATGCAAAGATAGGCCAAAAAAATGCGTCCAAAAGAGTTTTTGTAAAAAAGAGAGTGCTCTCCTATACACAGAAAGTAAGGATAGAAAAAACAAAAAGCAGAAAGAAGGAATAAGAAGACGGACAAAGGCAGGCGCAAGGGCCAAGGATAAGGGCAGGCGCAAGGGCAAGGGCAAAGGCAGGTGCAAGCGCAAGGATAAGGGCAGGCGCAAGGGCCAAGGATAAGGGCAGGCGCAAGGGCAAGGGCAAAGGCAGGCGCAAGCGCAAGGATAAGGGCAGGCGCAAGCGCAAGGATAAGGGCAGGCGCAAGGGCCAAGGATAAGGGCAGGTGCACGCGCAAGGATAAGGGCAGGCGCAAGCGCAAGGATAAGGGCAGGCGCAAGCGCAAGGATAAGGGCAGGCGCAAGGGCAAGGGCAAAGGCAGGCGCAAGCGCAAGGATAAGGGCAGGCGCAAGCGCAAGGATAAGGGCAGGCGCAAGGGCCAAGGATAAGGGCAGGCGCAAGGGCCAAGGATAAGGGCAGGCGCAAGGGCAAGGGCAAAGGCAGGCGCAAGGGCAAGGGCAAAGGCAGGTGCAAGCGCAAGGATAAGGGCAGGCGCAAGGGCAAGGATAAGGGCAGGTGCAAGGGCAAGGGCAAAGGCAGGTGCAAGCGCAAGGATAAGGGCAGGCGCAAGGGCCAAGGATAAGGGCAGGCGCAAGGGCAAGGGCAAAGGCAGGCGCAAGGGCCAAGGATAAGGGCAGGCGCAAGCGCAAGGATAAGGGCAGGCGCAAGGGCCAAGGATAAGGGCAGGCGCAAGCGCAAGGATAAGGGCAGGCGCAAGGGCAAGGGCAAAGGAGGAAGAATAAATGGGGAAATCGAAGGTGTGTTTTATGGAATGGTGATAAAAGATATGACGTATGCTTTTTTAAGAAGTTAAGATATCTTTGTGCGATTTGCATAGCCCCAGTGGACAGCAAGCAGGTCTAAACAGTCGCGTAAATGATCAGCAAGAGAATTTTGTTTGCGTTTGGAGGGGCTTAATTCTTTAAATGCTTGATCATAACCAACCACTTGTTCAACCAGTCGGTACCCAAGAATGCCTAAGTGGATTTTGACTGTTTGTAATTGTTTGAGGGCATTTGTTTGGGCTTCTATTGGGTGGATATATTTCTGATTATTATCCACTTTTTGAACGGTCAAATCAAGACTCATTTGTGTATCACCTTGGCATTGACGCCAATAAACATAAAAGCGTTCCGCTGCTTTGTATTGTGCTTGGTTGATGTGTCCTTTCTTATATAAAAGGGCAATGGGACGGCTATGCGCATCGATAAGAGCAAGAGTGGTGCGTGGGTTTTGTGCGCTAATTGGAGATGTGGGTTGAAAAGAAGGATTACTCGTTTCAATGATCACTTCTCGGGTTTTTAAGTGACCAATGGGTTTCTCTGGGCAGAGGGAGGATATGGAAAGAGAGGGGGAGGAAGATTTGTGTCTTTTGGTGGAGGTGAGTGTGGGATTTTTTTTTTGTGAATGGGTCATGATGTTTCCTTATGAAAAGGGTGGGTTTTATTCTTGAGAGGAAAAGGACTGATAAAGGCTTCTAAGCAGTGGCGATGTTGGAGGATTGAAGGAATGCGCGCTGGTTGAGGGTTTGTTTAAAGAGAATTATTCTTTTGTATTGAAGGGTCTCTCTTTTGTATTGAAGGGTCTCTCTGGGCAGAGGGAGGATATGGAGGGGAAAAAGAAGGAAATTCTTGTGGAAGAGGAGGAGGAGAAAAACGGTGCATTGTGGGAGCGATAAGGAGGGGATGATTTGATTCCAAAGCGCCATTTTGGTCCTGTTCAATATAGCGTCGGGGCGTTAATGAAGCAGAAGAAGAACAACGATAACGGTAAGTTTTAGGGTCAAACCAGAGCCCAATTTTTCCTTCAAAATCGCCAGAGCGCTGTTTGGCGATATTGATAATAACACCTGGGCGTTGTGCTAAGTGCGCTTTTTCTTCTGGTTGATGGGTCGAAAAAATTTTATCTTCTAAAGAACGATTCCGCCAAATGGTGATGATGTTAAAAGCATTGGCACCAATTTCTGAGGCGCCTTTAATGTCTTCTGTGCTCGGAACATCCTTTTCTAAACCACTTTTGCGGGTATGCGCTACAAGATGAATGTGGACAGCGTTTAAAACTGCCCAATCAACTATTTTATAAACAGCCTGTTCTTGTTTTGCATAGTCATCGGAGGAGATCCCAAGGCGCATCAAACTGTCAATAATAAACTGGTCACAGCCATATTTGGCACGGCAATAGTCAAAAATATCTAAGAGGACATCAACGCTCGATTTCCCTACATGCTCGTACAAAATGAGACCTGTATCTAAAAAACGAAGAACGCGTTCAATCATTTCTTTCGTTGGTTGCTCCGTTCCCCCAGTTTGTTTCGTTAAGCGACGCAAAGATTGCTCGCCTTTCATTTCAAGAGAAGCTAAGCAAAGACGGCTTTTTTGCGCAATCCAATGGGGAATGCAATCCGATAAAAGTTGGCTTTTGCCAGCGCCACTCGCTCCACTCCAAAGTGTCAATTCTGCAGGGCGGAAATAAAGTTTACCATTCAGCTTCGAATAGGGAACTGTATAGCCAAGATGCTGTTTTTCAGGAGGATAAAATAAGTTTACAACTTGTTCCTTATAATCCAAAACATGACGTAATCCTTTGGGTGTAAAACTTTGAGCTTGTAAAAAAGCTTCGTGGATGACGGAAGCGTCAATCCCTGCTTGTAAACAGGCATTCGCATCTTTGCCAGGAAGGTGGACGCGATAACAGCGATGGCGACCAAGGCGATGAGCAATCTCAAAAGCTGCTTCTTCTCCCGGTGTATCCATATCCGTGGCTAGAAAAATGGTTTCAAAAGATTCTAAATGATCAAATTCATTCTCAATCCAATTTTGTTTTCCTCCTTTCCCACCGCCAAAGGGAACCGAGACAGCTGGATATCCATAGGATGCTAAAGAAAGCGCATCAATCTCTCCTTCGGTGATAACAAGTGTTCGGTCCGTCGAAGGACAGTCTTTGAAAGACAAAGCTTGCCAGCCGAATAAAATCGGTTCACACTGAGAGGCCGTTGGTTTTGCTGTTGCACCATCTTCGGCTAAGCGCTCTTTCACTAAGGCAAGAGTGCCATCCAGCTTGTAAAAAGGAAAAATAATCTTATTGCCCTCTTCTCCAATTCGGTAACGTTGTAAAATCTCAAGTGGAATGCGACGCTCTTCGTGCAAATATGTTTTAACCCGTTGTTGCGGAATATTAGCTTTCGGAAGAGGAGGAGCGCGATAGTGATGGCGGGGCGCCATAAAAGGCTTTGGACGGGAAAGATTGAGATAAGCGCGTGCTTCATCAAGTGCTTCAGAAAGACTGATCCCTTTAACGCTACACCACAGGTCAAGAAGATCTCCACCGTTCCCTTCAGCAAAATCATACCAAAGCCCTGCTTTATTGCCGCTTAAGCTGATCGATAGGCTTTGTCCCGCTTCACCACGAATATTGCCAACAACCCAAGAATTGCCTCGTTTTTTTCCTTGTGGAAGAAGCATTTCTGCTATAGAGCTTGCTTGGGCGGTAAGCCTTTGTTTAATTTCAAAAAGTGTGCTCATTTTAATAGACTTGTTAAGAAACTTGATAATTGATAAGGCTGCTATAAAGGGTTTCTTCCTGGGCATTGCTTAAGGCAGTTGTAGAGCGCGCTGAAAGAGCGACAGAAGATAAAACGGAAAGGCGTTTATCATTTTCTTGTAAACGCTCAATTTCACGGCGGTACCAATTACGCCAGGTGGCTGACCAATCAACTTTTTTCGCCTCTTTGCCACTCTTCGCTTGCCAATAATCACGAAACTTTTTTTCTTGCCAAAGTGCTTGTTCTTCGCTGAGACCTTCTGAAATTGCTGTTGTAATGTCAGCGCGCCACTCAGAAGGAAGACGAGACCCCTTGATTTCTTCTTTGGGGGAAGAAACGGCACAAAAAGAGGCAGAAGAAACAACCGAAGAAGATTTCTTTTGTGAAACACCGTGAGGTGTTTCTTTTTCTTCTGACTTCTGAGCTTCTGAGTTACGTTCAGCGTCTAAAGGAGAAGCGTTGAGCAGATGTTGAAATTGTTCTTTGATTTTCTTGCGTTTTTTTGCTGAAGAGCGTCCCGCGAAAGATTTTTGCTCAAGCAATTTTGCCCGTTCATAAAAAACAATTTCACAACGTGTGTTCCAAAGCCCATTGGCTAAGTGTAATATTTTCCCCTCCATTATTAACATCTCTAAAACGCCTTCAAAAGTTCTCTTGTCACAACCACAAAGACGCGCTAAACGTTCGATTGATAAGTCTAAGGGACGCCCTCGCGCATACATTTCATTCAGTAGAATTGTGTAAATACCGATTTCATGCGCTCGCATTCCACGGACTCCACCAAGGAAATCATTCTGGTACCAACAAACATAAGGAAGTATTGATGACTCATAATGAGGCGTTTCTGAGTGTAGAGCTTGTTTCATGATGCAATAAACTTTCTTCTTTTCAGTCTGATATGAAGCGATAAAAAGCAAAAAATATATTTTTATGTCTCTCCAAAAGTGCGTCGGTCAAATTTACTATTTTGTAAAGTGTTCCTATTTCGTTTTTGTTTTGTTTCGCTTTGTTCTGGTAGAGGATCATTTTTTTGTGTATTTCCTTAAAATTGACTCATCAATTATGCAGGATTTAGAGAGTTGCAATTTTGCAATTTGAGGTTGTATAAAGAATAGAAATTTAAGAGGGAAAAATAACAATTGTGGGTTTTTGAAAAATGACTGTTTAATTCTCTCACTCTGGGGTGATGCATTGTTTTTGGATAAAAAAATGATGAATCCTCCAATAAGTGAAAATTTTTGTTAATTTTATCCTCTTTAGAAGATAAAGCAAGTCAATTTTATTACAAACAGATTTTTTTTAAAGGTAGGCTATAGGGTGAGGCTATGAATATTGATGGTTGGCGTCAAAGATTGCAGGAAGCACTTGAAAAAAGTGGACGGTCAAAACGGTCTATCTCAATCGCTGCAGGGAAAGGAGCTGGGTATTTACATTCAATTCTTTCTGAAGGAAAAGAGCCAACGATCGAGTCTCTTTATCATGTCTGTCACGCAATTAATGTCAGTATGAGTTATATTCTCTATGGTCAAGGCACAACGCCTGAAGATCAAGAATTTATTGATCTCGTTTTGAAGGTTTCTCCTGAGGAGCGGAAGGCCATTTTGACTCTTTTGCGTCGATCACTTGACGAAGATAAAACAAAATAGCTTGTTGTGTTTTTCGGTCAAGTTTTTTCCAAGATTGTAGTAGTTTAAAATCAAAATCACTCATTTCAGCCCCCCGTCTGTTGAAAATATATCGATTCAGAATAAACAGAAACAATGCAGAGCAAAATGGGAACAAGATAACAATAATTTTCGTTCTTGTTTTCATTTGAGCATTGTCAAAAGTCATAATATATCTTTTATTAGAGATAAAATCATTGACATATCTTCCATAGAGGATATAAGACTAACGCTATATTTGATCATGTCAAGACAGAGGTTAGCTTTATCAACTGCCTAAGGGAGAAATATTCATGAAAAATATTCCATTCGTTAAAGAGGACGAAATTCTTATTATTCTTTGTGAAGATGAAATCAGTGGTGCTTATGATGGTCCTCTTGAACAAGAAGAAGTGCTTGAGCTGATCAATAAATATGATGATGTGATCCGACTTTTACGGCTCGATTTAAGGTCATTGCATGCCGATGATGTAAGCGAACAAATCGCCGAATTATACGTGGAGATGAAGATGGACGACCGCTATGATCAGGATGAACAAGTGTCGCCTCTCATTTTTAATAGCGATGCTTATCATGCTTATTTAGATCAAAAAATTGCTCAAGAATACGAAGACAATCTCTATGGGTCTTATGAAAAACAGCACCGTTTGCGCTGGTCTGATGTGTTGAATGGATATTAAGGGGAAAATAATGAAGAGTTATCTCAAAACACTTTCTTATGGATTGCCACTTTATTATGTTGAAAGCGCACAAAATATCATCAAATTGGAACCACAACAAAAAGACGCCTGTTCTTTTACTTCACAATATGAAGCAGAGTCCGTGGCACAGAAATTAGCGCTTCAGTATCAGCGTTATGATTTTTATGTCGCGCAAAGATAGGGGTGTGTTTCCTCATTTCCTCATTTTCATGATCGTACAAAATTAATTTCAGGAAATAGAAAACTGTAAGCAAAAAAAGTGAATGCTTTTTCGCTGTATGAGTCCAACTGCACTTGTGGTTGGGCGAAGGACTGGAGTGTCGTTTTTGTTGGGGAGATCAGTATGTGAGGTTTGTTTGCTGTATGAGTCCAACTGCACTTGTGGTTGGGCGAAGGACTGGAGTGTCGTTTTTGTTGGGGAGATCAGTATGTGAGGTTTGTTTGCTGTATGAGTCCAACTGCGCTTGTGGTTGGGCGAAGGACTGGAGTGTCGTTTTTGTTGGGGAGATCAGTGTGTGAGGTTTGTTTGCTGTATGAGTCCAACTGCGCTTGTGGTTGGGCGAAGGACTGGAGTGTCGTTTTTGTTGGGGAGATCAGTGTGTAAGGCTGAGTGTACAAAAGAAAGATCTTCAAAGAGAGGCAAGAGTGATAAAAAGGGGAGAATATTAAAATGCCAACCATTATTGATTGTGTTCAAGGAACAGATGAATGGCGCCAAGCACGTAATGGGTTGATTACTGCTTCTTTGTTTGAGATGGTTCTCGCACAAAAACAAGATGGAAAAAAAACCCAAAAATATACCTCTGTAATGATGAGGCTTGCTGGAGAAAGAATAACGGGAAAGTCTGTCGAAGAGGGAATAACCTTACCTATGCGGCGCGGAATAGAATTAGAACCACAGGCACGTCAGCTGTATGGAACTCTTACACAGACAGAACCTGAATGCGTTGGTTTCATTTTGGCAGAGGATCGTTTGAAAGGAGCTTCTCCAGATGCTTTGATTGGGACAAATGGGATGTTGGAAATCAAAACAAAAAAACCTGAAATTTTAATCCCTTATTATACGCAAAGGGATTTTCCTCTTGAACATAAAGCACAATGTCAAGGAGGATTATGGATTGCACAACGTGAGTGGATTGATTTAATGTTCTATTGGCCAGATATGCCCCCTTTGATTAAACGTGCTTATCGTGATGAGGCTTATATTCGAAGGCTCGAAATAGAAATTAACCGATTTAATGAGGCTTTGGCAGTGATGGTACATCGTCTTCAAACAATCTCTTTGTAAAAAAGAAGGGTAAGGGGGATGCAAAATCAAAAGAGCTGGAAAAGGAAAAGCAATGAGTTCCAAAGAAAATCTCGGCGAAGACATAAGGTGCAAACGTGAGGAAAAAGGCAGAAAAAACAAAAGAAATGAGTCTGCAGGCATAAAAATAAAAAGAAGAACTTCTGCGTAAATAAAGAAAGTGCTGTGAAAAGGAGGTGTTCTTGCAAATATGGTGCTGCGAGAGAGGATTGAACTCTCGACCTCTCCCTTACCAAGGGAGTGCTCTGCCACTGAGCTACCGCAGCACTTTGAGGGCACAGTACTTTGAATCCCAGCACTTTGAGTCGCAGTACTTTGAATCCCAGTACTTTAAGTCTTTGTGCCGCCTTGTGCCATATTGTTACAAAATAGGCAAGAGAGCATTGATCTATTCTTGCAAGTCGGTCTATCTTATGTCATGACAAAGAAGATGATATAAAAAGAAGGTGAGATAAGAAAAAAGATAAAGGGGCGGGTAAAGTGTGAGCTTAATGCGCTTCGAGTTATCAAAAAGGTGAAATTGTTCAAAAAAATGTGTCATGACACAAATGGATCAACAAAAACAAGACAATAATAAAAAATGCAAAGATGAGAAAAAAAAGCAACGCCAAGAAAGGCTCGCTCAGCAGTTGCGCGCTAATTTAAAACGTCGAAAAGAGCAGAATCGAAAACGATTTCAGGATAATTCTTAAAAAAAAGACTTCCGATTAAGGTATTTTTACGGCATTTTTGCAACCAAATCTCTGAATGATTCGTTTCAAAGTCATAGAAAAAGACGTCTCAAGGTGTTCATCTATTTCGAAAGGAAACTTTGCAAAGGATCCTTTTTAGGGGAGACTCTGGACGTGGGTAAAAAGGGTCAAACATTATGGATTCTATTCACATTATTGGTGGAAATCCTCTTAATGGTGTTATTTCTATTTCAGGAGCTAAAAATGCTGCACTTCCTCTTATGGTCGCGACATTGCTCACTGAAGAGGCACTTACTTTGAATAATATTCCGCATCTCGTTGATGTTGAACTCTTATTGAGAATTCTCAATCATCATGGGGTTGGTTATGCCGTAGAGGGACGAAAATCACATCAGGAAAGCCAATATTCAAGGACAATTCACTTTACAGCAAAAAAAATAACAACAATACACGCTCCTTACGAACTGGTGACAAAAATGCGCGCAAGCTTTTGGGTCATCGGTCCGCTGCTCGCACGATGTCGAGAAGCTTATGTTTCGTTACCTGGAGGATGCGCCATTGGAACAAGGCCTGTTGATTTTATTCTCGAAGGTCTCAAAAGTCTAGGTGCCCAAATCGTTATCGAACAGGGATATGTTCATGCGAAAGCACCAGAAGGTCTTCAAGGAGGGCGGTATCGATTCCCTAAAGTAACTGTTGGGGGAACACACGTGCTCTTGATGGCAGCCGTCATGGCAAAAGGAACAACTATTCTTGATAATGTTGCTTGTGAACCAGAAGTTATAAATCTTATTCAAGCGTTAAAAACTATGGGAGCGCGCATTTCTGGAGAAGGAACACAAACCCTTACTATTCACGGAGTGGAAAAACTTCATGGCGCAAAAATTCAAGTGATTGCAGATCGAATCGAAGCAGGAACTTATGCCATGGCTGTTGCAATGAGCGGGGGAGAAGTCTTTCTGAAAAATGCAAATCCTCATCATCTTACCGAAGTTCTCGAATGCCTCAAAAAAACAGGTCTCGAAATCGAAATTAAACCAGATGGGATCACTGTAAGACGAAGTCCAGAGCAGAAAATTATCCCAGTGGATATCAAAACAGGTCCTTTTCCAGCTTTTCCAACAGATCTACAAGCACAATTCATGGCTCTTATGACACGAGCACAGGGAAATGCCCATATTACCGAGACAATTTTCGAAAATCGTTTTATGCATGTACAGGAATTAATCCGTTTGGGAGCACAAATTACGCTCAATGGACAGACAGCTCTTGTCCATGGGACAGAGTATTTGCAAGGGGCACAAGTAATGGCAACGGATTTGCGCGCTTCCGTCTCTCTTGTTATTGCTGCACTTGCTGCACAGGGAAAGACAATCGTTAGTCGCGTCTATCACCTCGATCGAGGCTTTGAACGGCTGGAAGAAAAGTTAGCGCAATGTGGTGCAAACATTCAACGCGTAACAGGATGAGAAAATACGCCACTGTTTATTGAAAATTGTTCCTTTAAAATAGATCTTGAGAAAATTTCTAAAGAATGGCCCCTAAAGGCCCCTTAAAAGAGAAAAGCTCTTAAGGGATAAAAGGGAGAGCAAATGGCATCTAGTGTGCCAAAAACAATGGAGTATGGGGGCGGGCATTTCACAAAGAGAAATCTTTTGTCACAATGCTTTGGAAAAGCTGAAGAGAACTGAAACAGTAGATCACTTCTAAAACCAAGGTTCTTTCATGATTTTAAGCGAAAAGTGAATAGGTGGAAAAAGAGAAAGGATGAGGAAAGGGTGAGGTGACATTCATGAACTCTGAAGGGATGCCCGTCTTGCAGAGGTTTACCAAGAGCAGGGTGGCTTCGAGGGAAGTGGTTATGAGCGGGAAGGATCCGAAGGAAGTGGTTATGAGCGGGCAGGCTTCGAGGGAAGTGGTTATGAGCGGGCAGGCTTCGAGGGAAGTGGTTATGAGCGGGAAGGATCCGAGGGAAGTGGTTATGAGCGGGCAGGCTTCGAGGGAAGTG
>NZ_JAMCOF010000001.1:269160-309471 GCF_023500045.1 Bartonella bilalgolemi
GAGCGGGCAGGCTTCGAGGGAAGTGGTTATGAGCGGGCAGGCTTCGAGGGAAGTGGTTATGAGCGGGCAGGCTTCGAGGGAAGTGGTTATGAGCGGGAAGGATCCGAGGGAAGTGGTTATGAGCGGGAAGGATTCGAGAAGCTAAGCTCCGAAAGGGGCAAAGGGCTCCAAAAATCTGGAGTTTCAGGCTTTAAATGAGGGCCAATGCGGACAGCTGAAACTTTTTCAGCAAGGCCAGTACGGTCAGAAAGCTCAACTGCTAAACCACAAAGTGTTGCTGGTCCTTTTGCAGGCTCATAAAATTTAAACTTTTTCTTGTAAAGAAAACGGTAAAGGGGTTCTTCTTTATCCATGCCTAAAGAGGAATTATAATCACCGCACATTCCTGCATCTGATAAGTAAGCGCTTCCTCCCTCTAAAATTTGTGCATCAGCCGTCGGGATATGTGTATGGGTGCCGACAATAACACTAACACGTCCATCAAGAAAGTGACCAAAACACTGTTTCTCACTTGTCGCTTCCGCATGAAAGTCAAAAATAATGGCGTCCGCTTGTTCACGCAGAGGACACGCAGCGATAATCTTATCAGCAGTGTGAAAAGGGTCATCAACTGTGCAGGGCATAAAAACAGTGCCCATTACATTCGCAATAAGAACACGAGCACCATTCTTCGCTGTCCATATACCAGAACCTTTCCCAGGAGTGCTTTCAACAAAATTCGCTGGACGTAAAAAACGATCACTATAAGAGGCATAGCTCAAAGCCTCTTTACATTTAAATGCGTGATTGCCCGTTGTGACAACATCAGCACCCACTGCTAAAAGATCTTGATAAACTGTCTGCGTAATACCAAAGCCATTGGAGGCATTTTCACCGTTAACAACAACAAAATCAAGGTGCCAATGTTCAATTAAACAAGGAAGAAGCTGCGACACAACTCTACATCCCGTTTGCCCAACAATATCACCTAAAAATAAAAAGCGCATAAGCGTTTTAATCATAATTTAAAGGGCAAGAAAACCCTTTTCTGTAAAAATACCCTCTAAAAGAAGATCATCTGTTCTCGGAGGAATGAAGTCAACTTCTTGGCACGAAAAACCAAAACCAAGTAAGTGTACAGAATGACCTTGGGCGCGAAAGTTTTCAACTATCCGGTCATAGTAACCTGATCCATATCCAAGTCGATGACCTTGACGGTCAAAAGCAGAAAGAGGAACAAAAATAAAATGCGGTAAAACAACAGCCTGTTTAGAACCAGGGCAAAGAATGCCAAAATGCATCCGCTCTAATTCACTTTCATGCGAAAAACGACGAAAAACCATTGTTGTATAATCAAAAACTGCTGGTAAAGCTAAGCGCCCCCCTCGTGATGTGATAAAATCAAACAAAGGACGAGGGTCAATCTCCGAACGAATGGGCCAATAACCAGCAAAAATAATCCCTGAAAAATCACTCACGTTCTTGTCAAGATAATCCGCGGCATGAGAACAGGCTCGATGCGAAAAAATATGGCGGTCCTGTAATGACAAATGGTCTCGTTGTGATAAACCCCACTGGCGCAAAGAATTGCGAACCAATAAAGAGGAAGAGGTGCTTTGGGAGGAGTGTGTCATCATTAATCAGGGGGGGGCAATAAGTGCATAAATCAGACCAAACAATATCCAAAGCATAAACAAATACGAAAAGGTGAACCACAACAACCGATGGAAAAGGTTGATTCCGAGTGCCTAGTCTACTAGGTGGGCACCGTGTGAAAAAGCCCACGAGCTCTTTCAGGGACAGCTCCCTTGGAAATCAATAAGGCCTCAGGAATGTTTTATTTCCTGTCAAGAAGCGCAGAACACCTTCAGGCATTATAGAATAATTTCAACTTCTCGGCTAGATAAAAAATTATTTATGATGATTTTAAACTTTTTGATCTAATTGTTGGGATACAAGAAAATCAAGACGCTGATGAAGAAACTGCATTTGCGGATAAAAAGAGAGAGCTGTTTCATAAGCTTTTATCGCAAGATGTGGGCGATCCGTCTCTTCCATAATAATGCCAAGCTCAAGAAAGGCTATGTAATGCCGAGGTTCAAGCTTGAGTGCATGGGATAAATCAAACATCGCAAGCTTAAAATCACTCAATTGAATATGAATCCAAGCCCGTTTTACCCAAGGTTCAGCGTAGTTCGGATCAAGAGAGATAATAGAATCAATCCTATCAAGAGCAGGACCATAATCCAATGCTATAATGCTTTGTTCTGCCCATGTCATTAAAAGGTCAATAGTTTCACTGCCCGAGCTTGACCATAAACGCTGAAGTTGACGACTAAGATTTTTCGCTTCTTTAACATTAGAACAGTGTTTCAATTCTTTGAGAAGGCGTACAATCTCTTGCTCTTTGCGGTCACTCGCAAGAGATTGATGTGAGTGAGGCTGTAATGCATAATCGTCAAGTAGAATTGCACCTGAGCGAGAGCTCGATGAGGCAGAACTGTCAGGCTGAGTCGAAGGAAAATCAGGAATGAGATCCTCTAGAGGCAAAAGAGATTGTGGAGAAGGTGATTCTTCAAACGGTATAGAAGGGGGGCTTTGTCCATAGCTAGGAGAAAGAAAAAAAAGACTGCTGAAAAATAAAATAAAAACACTCTGCCGTCTTAAAGATCTTGAAAAGAAAAAAACATCTTTAAAAAAAATGAAAAACCTTAAACGAACAGAACAAATCAATGTCCACACAAAAATAGCAGAAACTAAAAATCTGTCCTTTAAACCCATTATCCCTGACGGGCTCTAAAGCGCGGATTCGTTTTATTCAAAATATAAATACGACCCTTACGGCGAACCAACCGATTATTACGGTGACGTTCTTTGAGTGCTTTGAGCGAATTCTTAATTTTCATCATCATCACCGTTTACATATACTCTGAGCAAAATATTCTTTTCTTAAGAGAAAAAGACTATGCTCTTGAGACATAAGACACTACAAAAATATTCTTCACCTTTGTTGTAAAAAATGTTCCTTATTGTAAAAAACACTGAAACTTCTCAACATAATGGGTAAGTGAAGACTGTTAATTTGTAACAGGAAGTCCTTTTTTTGTCAAGTATACTTTCCTTTATCTGTATGCTCTATACGGCGAAAGAGTCGTCTTTTAGGATTGTTGATAGAAGAAGAAGGTCCTAAAAATAGGGAAAGCGAGAGGTCACTTAACTTAATTGAAAATACATGCGCTCTTTTTTGAAAATCTTTTTCATCATCAAAAGAAAAATACAAAGCTTTTTTTAACGTTTGACCTTTTCTCCACCTGTAAAAAACGAGGTCTTATATCCATCTTAAAAAACGAGATTTTAGAGGATACAGAATAAAAACGTCCCGTACGGGTTTATTTTACTGCAATAAAAACAGAAAATGATAAAATCATCCCTTTCGGGATGATTATGATGAAGACCAAAATAAAAATATTGGGTTTGATTGTTAGAAGTACACGCAAAAAACAAGGATTAACGCAAAAGCAATTAGCCGCTACATTAGGGGTTTGGTATACGATTTATCCGTGATTTAGAAAAAGAATCTTGTCAAATTGGAAAAGCCATACATGTGCTTGCAATGCTAGGTCTTGACATTAAAATTGGAAATGAAAAATTATGACCCGCACACTTGATGTTTATTTGCATACAAAACGCATCGGTCAATTGCATCAAGAAAACAGTGGAGATCTCATTTTTCTCTACGATAGCGACTATTTGCAACAAGACTTACAAGGTATTTCTGTCTCTCTTCCTCCACGTGTTGAAGCTTATAAAGGTCAACCAGTAAAAGCTTTTTTTTCTGGTCTCTTACCTGATGAAAGTGTAAGACAGCGTCTAGCAACTTACTTAGGTCTTTCTGAACAAAATTCTTTTGCCTTACTTAAAGTTGTTGGTGGAGATTGTGCTGGAACTCTCGCTTTATATCCACATGGACAAGTTCCAAATTTGCGACAAGTTCCAAATTTGCGACAAGTTCCAAATTTGCGACAAGTTCCAAATTTGCCAACTGATGATATCAAAAACCTTTATGCCTCTCGGCAGTTTCAAAAACATATGCCGAAGTATGTTTGATTATATTATCCCATATGTTTTGATAGAAAGTCGTTTCTAGTATAATATTTGCAATAGCATTAGGTAAATCATGGAAAAATATATTTTTGACCCAAATGTTATAGTTAGCAGCCTGTGTCGTGAGTGTAACAATAATGGCCAGTTTAACTGCTGTCGCTATAAATTTCCATAAAGATCAAAGAAAAGAAGAGCGCCCATAGATAACATTATAACCAATAAATGCACTGTCGATTGTATAAGATAAGGATAATGGAGGTGGATAAAGCTTTTGAAAGATTAGTCATTAGCTTTATCCATTATTGTTACAATGGGTTCTATCAAATCATTATCGATACCGGTGAGTACCTGTAGATCTTCTCGTGCCATTGTGTGTTCGTTTTATCAAATATCTATAAATATGATCATTTCTGCTCTAGTTGATTTTCCAAATCATTATCTACTCTTTCTTGTTGTTTTTTAAGTATAGCTCTTATTCTAGCTTCGGTTGCAGCTTCCTCTTCTTTAGTTACAGCTTCCTCTTCTTTGGTTACAGCTTCCTCTTCTTTAGTTGCAGCTTCCTCTTCTTTAGTTACAGCTTCCTCTTCTTTAGTTGCAGCTTCCTCTTCTTTAGTTACAGCTTCCTCTTCTTTGGTTGCAGCTTCCTCTTCTTTAGTTGCAGCTTCCTCTTCTTTGGTTGCAGCTTCCTCTTCTTTAGTTACAGCTTCCTCTTCTTTGGTTGCAGCTTCCTCTTCTTTGGTTACAGCTTCCTCTTCTTTGGTTACAGCTTCCTCTTCTTTGGTTACAGCTTCCTCTTCTTTGGTTACAGCTTCCTCTTCATTTTTTTTTCTACGTTCTGTATTAAGCTCATCATCTGCTAATCGTGCATTTTGACAATTCTTAGAACTCTCTGTGGAGCCACACTTAGCAATCCATTCTTGTAATAATTTCTCATCTTCCTTAAAATCTTCTACGCTATAGGTTTTTTCGCAACCAGCAACGAGAATTCCAGCGCAAAGAATGAGTGCTGTGATAATGATTTTATTCATGATTAATTTCCTTTTTTGTTTTACACTTTAATGACCACGGAGTTATTTCGAGGCTATTGTCTCTTTTTTCCTTAGCTTGCATTTTAGATTATCTCTTAAAATCCTCTTCTTCATCTGTAGAAACAGGTGGTGTTCCGAAAAATCTTTCATTTTCTGCTTGTAGTACATTTTGACAATTTTTAGATGACAAAGATGGTTGAGTGGTTATTCCTGAAGGGTAGCATTTCAACTCCCACTCTTCCCTCAATTTATCGTTTTTCTTGAATTCTTCAACGCTGTAGATTTTTTCACAACCAGATATGAATAATGTGGCAGATATGAATAATGTGGCCATACAGAACAAAATAAATTTTTTCATTTTTCCCCTCTTTAAATATCATGTTTTTCCCCAAATGGGATTTTGGTTAGCATTGTTAGTGGAATAGAATAAGAAGAATTCAAGACAGAGATCGTATGAGTCTGTTATAAAAGAAAATTAAAAGAAAAGAACCAAAACTAAGGACAAATGCCCAAATCATAAGATATACAAGTTCTTGTATCCAATCCCTTTCAAATATTGATACTGCCCTTTCAAATATTGATACTGTAAGAGGTATTGTTACGAGAGCGAGAAAGCTTATAGCAGCTGTAATGCTTAGTATTATCCTGAATGGAATACGCAGCCATAAAAGAAAAGGGACCAATGTTTTTTTGCCTATTTGTATTTTGGTCACTGACTTCCCCTTTTAAATTTTTTATGTTTGATTGTTTTAAGGTATACAAAAAATGAGAAAGGACACAAGTCATTTTTTATAAAATCTTCGATATCTGTTTAGTATTCATTGGATAAAATATCTGCTTTGTCAGAAAATGGTTTGATTTTATATTTTTGTATGAGAGCTACCGAGTGATTTTTTTTGAAAAATAGAGTGGAATGAAGCCAATATTGATTATGCAGTTTTGTGGTGAGGAAGTGCAGAAGAGAGCACTTTGGAGCAAGAGAGCGTTTCTGTAGGAGAAGAGAGGGAAGGTGAAGAAGTGCTTTCTTCCTCTATTTAAGAAAATCTGCTGAGGACTTTGGACTTTATTCTTTTGCTTGGGAAGATTTTGTTGCTGGTCCTGTTAATTGAATGACATGGCCCATTTTGCGTTTTGGTTCGACAAGAGTTTTGCCATATAAATGGACGGATGTTGATTGTTGCTGTAAAAAATTTTGGTAATCTTTCAAATTCATACCAAGAAGATTTGTCATCTCACAATTGCTATGGCGCGAGGTATCCCCTAAAGGAAGAGCACAAATAGCACGGATATGCTGTTCAAATTGTGAAGTAATGCAGGCTTTTTGCGTCCAATGACCCGAATTATGCACACGAGGTGCTAATTCGTTAACCAAAAGACTGCCATCGGCTAAAACAAAAAATTCGACACAAAGAACACCAACATAATCAAGAATATCCATAATCTGAGCGTTAATCTCTTGTGCTGTTTTTTGGAGCAATGGTGAAGCGTGTGAAGGCACAAATGTTTTATAAAGAATGCCGCTCTTATGCTGATTTTCACAGCAATCATAAAAAGCATGCTCTTTTTGAGGATTTGATGCCGATATAACAGATATTTCAAACAAAAAGGGGACAATCTCTTCTAAAATGAGAGGTTGATGATCAAGGGCAATTAAAGCTTTATCGATGATTTCTTCACTCGGATGGTGAAGACCAATTTGATGTTTGCCATCATAACCAAAACAGCGCGTCTTCAAAAGACCACTTCCTCCCAAGGCCGATAAACCCTCAATAAGAGAATTTCGGTCATGAACCGCATACCATTTAGCCGTTCGAATCCCATGATCGTTCAAAAATTTTTTCTCAAGGACGCGATCTTGTGAAATTTTCAAAATCTCAGAAGAAGGATAAAGATAACTTTTTTGTTCAATATACTCTGCTGTTTGCAAAGGTAGATGTTCAAACTCATAGGTTATCACATTACAAACAGAAAGAAGATGCGTTAGCGCCGCTTGATCTTCATACGAAGCAAGAATATGCTCCATGCTAATTTGAGAGGCAGGACAATCAATCTCAGGACTCAGAACAACTGTCTTAAAACCAAATTCCGCTGCTGCAAGCCCTAACATTCGCGCTAATTGACCGCCTCCAAGAAGGCCAATAGTTTTGTCAGAATATAAGTCTTCAAAAGAATAAGACATCTTTATTTTCCATCATTGGAGTTGTTGCTACGTGAGGTGTTTTTTTTATGCTGCTGCTGTAAATGCTGTAAAACATTTGGATAAAACACTATCATTATAAGATATCTTCATTGGCCATCGTTGGAGTTATTGCTACGTTGGCTGTTTGTTCTGCGCGCCAGTGTTGTAAACGTTCGGATAAAACATCATCGTAAACCGCAAGAACTGCTGCCGATAAAAGAGCTGCATTAATTGCCCCTGCTTTACCGATTGCTAAAGTGCCAACCGGTACGCCTGCCGGCATTTGTACTATCGAAAGCAAAGAATCTTGACCCGATAAAGCTTCAGAGTGAATCGGAACGCCAAAAACAGGTAAAGGTGTAAGAGAGGCCAACATCCCAGGAAGATGCGCTGCTCCTCCAGCGCCAGCAATCAAAACTTTAAAACCAGAAGCTTTTGCGTCTTTTGCAAATTGGTAAAGTCGTTCAGGTGTGCGATGCGCCGAAATGATCTGTGTGAGATGAGAAATGCCAAGGTGAGTTAAAATATCTGAGCTATGGCGCATGGTATGCCAATCAGATTGGCTGCCCATCAAAAGTGCTACGTCATACAATTTTTCAGCCATTTAATCTCCTTTTTCATTTTGCAAGAGGCTTAGTTCTCTAGCAATGGGCACTTTGTATATTGTCAAAGGGCGATTCAATCGCTTTTAAAAGTTTTATCGCTTTTTTGCAAAGTGAATTAATAGATTTTTATTCCCTTTAAGAAGGGAAAATAAATTTTTGAGTTCAATTGTTAAGAAAAAAAAGATAGAGAAAGAAGACCATCAATAAAAAAGCATGGAATAATGGTCTTATTAAGAAGAAAAGTGAAGAACAGAAGTTACGTTAAAGCACAGTTATTGTCTCAGGACTGGCTTTTATTTTGTCATGAAAAGCGATCATATGAAATTAAGTGAAAATGAGGACAAGAAAAATAAAAATGCTCTCACAAACAATATATAAAGAAAATCTCTCTTTCTTTCTTAAATCCCTGTTCACAAAATCAAAAAAATAAGATATGGAAAAACAACAATAACTTATTATATAAAATCAACGACATACGCTATAAAAGGAAATCAATCTTTATGTCTAAAGAAGAAGTGCTGGAGTTTTCTGGAATTGTTACAGAACTTTTACCAAACGCAATGTTTCGCGTAAAATTAGAAAATGATCATGAAATTATTGCTCATACCGCTGGAAGAATGCGCAAAAATCGTATTCGTGTTTTAGTCGGTGATAAAATTATGGTGGAAATGACCCCTTATGATTTATCAAAAGGACGAATTACATATCGTTATAAATAATCATCAAAAGGAAAATTCTGTAGCAAAAATCAATCAATATTCCTCACATTAGCCAACTTTGCTGCACAATGAAATTCTGTAAAAAAATTTAAATCAAGGAATATGAAATTCTTCAAGTAATCAAGTGATGAGGCACAAAATAAAAAATAGAGAGGGGTGAAAAGTAAAAATTTAAATAAAGCGGGGATGTTGGGACAAAAGTGCATGCGCTCAAGATTGGTGAAAGGGGTTCTATCATGGATATCAATTTGGTTCTTGCTTCTGCTTCTCCGCGGCGTTTAATGCTTCTTGCACAAATAGGAATTGATCCGGAATTTGTTTATGCAACCAATATTGATGAAACGCCAAAATCAAGAGAGCATCCGGCAAATTTGGCAAAGCGTTTAGCAAAAACAAAAGCCCTCGCAGCACAGGAAAATTGGTTAAGAGATCAGAAAAATAATCCAAAAAAATATTTAATTTTAGCCGCAGATACAGTGGTGGCAGTGGGGCGTGTCATTTTTCCTAAAGCAGAGGGAGAAGAGGAAGCATACGAATGTTTGCGTTTCCTTTCAGGGAGAGCCCATAAGGTGTATAGTGCTGTGTGTCTTTTGAATGAACGTGGAAAAATAAAGAGCAAATTGGTTGAAAGTTCTGTGCGGTTTAAACGGTTAACTAAAATAATGATGGAGGCCTATATGGCTTCTGGAGAATGGGAAGGAAAAGCCGGGGGATACGCTATTCAAGGAAAAGCAGAGGCTTTCGTGACAAATATAACGGGGTCTTACTCCAATGTCGTGGGACTCCCTTTAGCTGAAACAATGGATCTCTTAATGGCTTATCAGTATCCATTGCTTAATCATTGGAGCAAAAATTGTTGTGGATAAGACAAAATGGGCGAAAATTTAATGGGTAAAGGCAAAAGAAAACAAAAATTTGCAGAAAAAAGGCGCCTTGAAAAACAATGAAACAGCGCAAAAAAGACGGAAAAAAAGCAGAAATATATCAACTGCCATTACAAAAAAATAATCTGCGTCCATCACGCCCTTGTCCAGAATGTGGAAAAATGTCTCAGCAGGATTCTTATCCTTTTTGTTCATCACGGTGTCGTGCAATCGATCTAAACCGTTGGCTTTCTGGGGCATATATTTTGCCTCCACCACCTCAAAAAACTGATGAGGAAGAGTGAACGAAAATAAGAATATTTCAAAAAGGAAAACTGCTACCCTGATGCTACTCTTGTGTTCCCACTATATTTGTGGCTAAGATTAAATGCTTTTGGAATTTTTAACGGATGGCTTATACTCTTACCAGAGCGTGAATGCTTTATATAAGCGCTCTTTACATTAATTTTCTCAAAAATATGAGTCAGTATTCTGTTCTTTTATTTTCTTTCTTTATCCGTACTAAAACAACAATGGTACAAACGCGCTTGATATCAGGCTTAGAGTATCGGGTAAAAACGTTTAAACTATTACATAATGCGCTTTTATATGCTTGTTATGTCAAGCTTGGATGTCAGTGAAACAAGTCTTATGTCCGCGATATATATTCAGAGTAAAACAGTAAGAGAGAAAAGGAAATGTTCCAGTATAATTTTTTCTTTAATCGAGTGTTATGGTGCTCTTGAAAAATAATCGTAAGAGCACGTATGAGGGAGGCTCTGTAGGAAAGGAAAAGAATGTGGGGAGGATTGTTGAGAGAAGCTATGGGAGGAGAGCTGTGAAAGGGTGAGCTGTAGGGAAGAAGAGTGATGAGGGAGGCTCTGCGGGAAAGGGAAAGAATGTGAGGGGGATTGTTGAGAGAAGCTATGGGAGGAGAGCTGTGAAGGAGAAAAGGATTTTCTTTTCAGAAGAGATTTTGTTTTCCTCTTGCTATAGCAAGAGGATGTTCCCATATTTCTTTATATTAAAATAAATGATTGTTTATGGGTGTGTAGAAGATCGTTAAGGCGCTTGAAAAGAAGTGCTCAGCGGTAAAATGTAAGCTCGTGAAGACAAAGAGTCTGTAACGGGAGTCTGTAACGGCAAAGAGAAAGAAAAAAAATGAATTTGGAAAAATATAGCGAACGGCTTCAAGGTTTTTTACAAGCAGCGCAAAGCAGTGCTCTTTCTTCTGATCATCAACAATTTATGCCTGAACATTTCTTGAAAGTGCTTTTAGAAGATAGTCAAGGGTTGGCAGTTTCTTTAATCCAAAAGGCAGGAGGCAATTTGCCGGCTATTCAAAAAGAGCTCAAAGAAGCTCTCGATGCTTTGCCAAAAGTACAAGGCGGAAATGGACAGCTCTATATGTCTCAGCCTTTAGCAAAAGTTTTTACAAAAGCAGAAGAAATCGCCCAAAAAGAAGGTGATCAATTTGTAACAGTAGAGCGTGCTCTACAAGCTTTGCTCCTCGAAAAAAATGCAAAAACAGCCGATATTTTGGCAACAGGAGGAGTAACAGCTCAGGCTCTTGATCAAGCCATCAAGACAATGCGAAAAGGAAAGGTGGCAACAAGTCGTCATGCTGAAAGCCAATATGAAGCATTGGAAAAATATGCACGTGATTTGACAAAAGAAGCACGAGAGGGAAAACTCGATCCTGTCATTGGACGAGAAGAAGAAATTAGAAGAACTGTTCAAGTTTTATCGCGACGGACCAAAAATAATCCCGTGTTAATAGGAGAACCAGGAGTTGGAAAGACCGCTATTGTTGAAGGGTTAGCGCTCCGCATTGTCAATGGTGATGTTCCAGAAACATTGCGGGATAAACAACTCTATGCCCTCGATATGGGAGCGCTTATCGCCGGGGCAAAATATCGAGGCGAGTTTGAAGAGCGTTTGAAAGCTGTGCTCACAGACATTCAAGCCGAAAATGGACAAATTATTCTTTTCATTGATGAATTGCATAATCTCGTAGGAGCCGGGAAATCGGATGGGCCTATGGATGCTTCCAATTTGCTCAAACCCGCTCTTGCTCGCGGTGAGCTTCATTGTGTGGGAGCAACAACGCTCGATGAATATCGAAAATACGTCGAAAAAGATGCCGCTTTAGCACGACGTTTTCAACCTGTCTTTGTTCCTGAGCCAACTGTAGAGGACAGTATCTCTATCTTGCGCGGAATCAAAGAAAAATACGAACAACATCACAAAGTGCGCTTGGCCGATAGTGCTTTGATTGCTGCTGCACGATTGTCTCATCGCTATATTGCAGATCGTTTTTTGCCCGATAAAGCAATCGATTTGATCGATGAAGCAGCCGCACGTTTGAGAATGCAGGTCGATTCAAAACCAGAAGAACTTGATGCAATCGATCGACGTATCATGCAGTTGAAAATCGAACAGGAAGCTTTAAAAACAGAAGTCGATCCCGCAGCAAAAGAACGCTTGAAAATCGTTCAAGCTGAACTCGAAACATTGGAAAAAAACTCAGCAGAAATGACACAAGCTTGGCAGGCCGAAAAACAAAAATTAGGTTATGCTGCTGATCTGAAAAGACAACTCGAAGAAGCACGAAATGCTTTGGCTATTGCACAACGAAATGGACAGTTTCAACGCGCTGGTGAACTCGCCTATAGTGTCATCCCTGAACTCGAAAAACAACTCAATGTTGCCGAAAATGATGACCAAAAAAATAATCTCGTCGAAGAAATCGTTACGGCCGAACATATTGCACAAATCGTTTCACGATGGACAGGAATCCCTGTCGATCGAATGCTCGAAGGTGAACGAGAAAAATTATTACGCATGGAAGACGAAATCGGAAAACGAGTAGTAGGTCAGGCTGAAGCTGTCCATGCTATTGCACGCGCTGTACGACGCGCACGCGCTGGATTGCAAGATCCTCATCGTCCTATCGGGTCTTTTATGTTCTTAGGGCCAACAGGTGTGGGAAAAACTGAACTCACAAAAGCACTCGCTGCTTTTCTGTTTCAAGATGCTCAGGCTATGTTGCGGATTGATATGTCCGAATATATGGAAAAACATGCTGGAGCACGCTTGATCGGTGCCCCCCCAGGATATATTGGATATGAAGAGGGAGGTCTTCTCACTGAAGCTGTCAGACGAAGACCCTACCAGGTTATTCTCTTTGACGAAATTGAAAAAGCGCATCCCGATATTTTTAATCTGCTTCTTCAAGTGCTTGATGAAGGGCGCTTGACAGATAGTCAAGGACGAACCGTCGATTTTCGAAATACCGTTCTCATTATGACTTCTAATCTCGGCGCTGAAATTTTGACCGCATTGCCAGAAGGGCAAATAACACATCAAGCAAGAGATGAAGTGATGCAAGTAGTAAAAGCTGCTTTCCGACCAGAATTTCTTAATCGCGTCGATGAGATTATTCTCTTTCAAAGATTACAGCGGAAAGATATCGAAGCAATCGTCGATCTTCAAATCCAACACTTACAAAATTTACTGAGTGAACGCAAAATTACCTTGCAGATCACACCAGAAGCGCGAACATTGCTTGCCCATAAAGGCTATGATCCCCTCTATGGGGCGCGGCCGTTAAAACGAATGATGCAAAGAGAAATTCAAGATCCCCTCGCGGAAAGCATTTTAAAGGGGACAATTCATGACAACACAATCGTGACAATTACAAAAGAAGGAGAACAATTGATTTTTTCCTCTGAAACAGAAAATGAAAAATAAACACTTGAAAGGGGAAATGACAGAGAAATCAAATAAAACTTGACAAGGTGAATCTCAATAGCTATCATAGAGACATAATCAGAATTTCGTGTTTATTTAAGTGTTCCATGTTGGTTGTATGAAATCAGCAGAGGTTTTTTTGCGGGTTTATAATTTCTTCTGACAATTTAAGCTGATTAAAGGATTCCATTGGACAGTGGGAGGTTTTCTTCATTCTTTTTAGAAAAGAAGAGGCTTCTGCGTGTTGTTCGTTATTGTTTGTAGGGATTTATGGGTCGTGTCGGAACTAAAGCATGGATGATTGAGGCTCTTGCTTCATTTTTCTGTTGAGGAGCAGAGCCATAATTTGAAGAGATTGTGCTGTTTCGGATGTTTCCTTTTTTGTATACAAAACTTTAAAATTTGTTGAAAAAAGCGTTTTGGTTATTCGCTATCATCATTTAATTTAATGCATGATCTCTTCAAATTATGGCTCTGCTCCTCAATGCGAAGCAAGAGCCTCAATCATCCATGCTTTAGTTCCGACACGACCCATAAATTTCTACAAACAATAACGAACAACACGCAGAAGCCCCAAGGTATTTTAAAAAACAGAAAGAAAATCTCCCATTGTCCTATGGCCTTCTTTAAAGAAAAAACAATTTTTTCATGCACAAGGCAAATTTTCTTCTCTTAAGAACAATCTTCGCCTCATAAAACAAGTCTGCTTTTCTTAAGACAAAGCTCTGTTCTATTGGCATCTTCTGTCATATTGAACTTTATGAAAAGGCTAAAATCTGTTTAATGACTCTTTTTCCTGCTTAGCTTCTGCAGAGCAACACAATTTTCCACACTGCCTTCCAGGATATTGAGGAAGTGATGGCCTATGATGAAAACGTTTTTTCAACCGATTAAGGTTTTGCATATGAATAAGGGACTATCTGATGATACAGGATAATTCTCTCTATTTGAAGGGAAGAGGCCGACCAAAAGGAACGGTGAATAAGACAACAAAGATTTTCAAAAAAGCGCTTCTTACCGCTGCTGAACAGGCGGGTAATCAGTATGGTCATGATGGATTGGTCTCTTATCTTTGTTATCATGCGATCAATAATCCTGTTCCTTTCTTTTCTTTGTTAGCAAAAGTTTTGCCTTTGCACGTGACAGGAGAAGATGAGGGAAAGACTAAGGTCGTTTCGCGTGTTGAGATTGTACCGATGGTTCCTAATGAGATAATGAGTGATAAGCTTTATGAAGGTTCTCATGAGAATGAGACATAAAGATATGAGAGAAGGATTATTCAAAACGCTGTAAGACAATATTTTGGCATAATCAATTGCAGTAATCGAAGATGGTATAAGTATTAATGTTAACAGAAAAAGCGAGACGTTTGACAAAAAGAGCAAAAAGCTAATGAAAAAGCCGAAGAAGAATTCAACATTTAATGAAAGACGAAACTAAAAATAATGCAAAGATTATCTAAACCATTCTCTTTTAATAATTTTGGGAGAAGTGAATGAAAATTCTTCTCTTTAGAGGATGGCTATGAGATGCTCTGTGTTTTGATCCTTTGGATATGTGTTAAAAAAAGATTTTCATCTCTGGACAGAATGAATGCATTAATCAAAATGAGTAAAAGAGCGCAGAGAGTTTTTCGAGAGACCATAAACGAATTCTCTATTTAGAGAATGGCTTAGGTAATTTTTGCGTTGTTTTTAGTTTAGTCTTTCATTGAATGTTGTACCATTGGCTTACTTTTTCATTGGCTTTCAGTTGTTGTGGCCGGTATCCTTTCTTTTCCTTCTGCCACTAATATTGATACCGTCTTCGATTACTGCATCTGATTATGCCAGCACCACTATGGAGGTTTTAATTTTATCTTCCTGATTGTGTTGAGCAATGGAATTATCCTCTTAAGAGTGGCTTTTTTCCATGCTATAGAGGATTTATGGATTGATAGTTGTAAAGACAGGGAGGGGGTCTAGCACTGTTTTTTTTGTGTAATCTATCCTTTTTGTAAGAGGATCGAGCTTCGTTGAGATTGTATCGATGGTTTCTAATATCGGTAAATCTAAATAATCAAATAACATCTTGGACACATCGGGAGTATTTTGACACACTCAATCGTTCCTTACAAAAACAATGATAAACGCAAGCTGAAGGAGCAGATAAAAAATAAAGAACGCAAGCAAATGGAAAGCAAACAGCTGATAAATGACGATTTAAAAATTACCTAAGCCATACTCTATTCCCTGATTTTTAAAGAATATATGAAATTCTTTTTTTCAGTGATTGATGAAGGTGGTGTATGTTTCAGGTCTTTTATGCTTGAATATATCCATAAGAAACGCATAAATGCAAAATTTTTTAAAAAACCGTGAGTGATTTATATTTTAGGGTATGGCTTAGGTAATTTTTAAATCGTCATTTATCAGCTGTTTGCTTTCCATTTGCTTGCGTTCTTTATTTTTTATCTGCTTCTTCAGCTTGCGTTTATCATTGTTTTTGTAAGGAACGATTGAGTGTGTCAAAATACTTCCGATGTGTCCAAGATGTTATTTGATCTTAACTCTTTGTGTTAAGGAATGAAATTTTACTCTTAAGGGTAACTATTATTATGAATGATGTTTTATGATTTTTGGATTAAGAGTCTTATGGATAAGGATTTCGCAGAGAGCAGATATCACTTTTTGAAAAGTGTACTCTTTGAAGAGGATCATAGAGTGTTCCATAATGAGAGAGATTTCTGTCGGTTAACAAGGGTTTATCAAGAATGAGAGTGCACAATGACAACCGCTCAGATTGCCTTGATTCCAAAACTCATTCCTATTTTTACCGGAAAAGCTGATGTTCGTGCTGCTTGGGGAGGAAGGGGATCAGGAAAAACACGCTCCTTTGCTTTGATGACAGCTGTGATCGGTTATCATCACGGAAAAGCTGGAGAACGAGGTATTATCCTCTGTGCGAGGCAATTCCAAAATTCATTGGCTGAAAGTTCTCTCGAAGAAATTAAACGTGCTATCGAATCCTATTCCTTTTTAAGCGACTATTATGAAATTGGCGATAAATATATTAGATCAAAAGATGGCTGTATCGTATATGCTTTTGCTGGTCTTGACCGCAATATTGCTAGCGTTAAATCTATGGGGCGTATTCTGCTCTGTTGGGTGGATGAGGCAGAACCTGTGACCGATGCCGCTTGGCAAGTCTTGATTCCAACGCTAAGAGAAGAGGGAAAAGAGTGGCATTCCGAGTTATGGGTGACATGGAACCCCTGCCGAGAAAATGCTGCCGTTGAAAAACGATTCCGTTTTACCAAGGATCCTAATATCAAAGGCGTTGAAATTAATTGGCGTGATAATCCAAAATTTCCTGCAAAACTTAATCGCGATCGAACAGCTGATTTAGAACAAAGACCTGAACAATATCAACATATTTGGGAAGGGGAGTATCTGCAGGCAATGCAAGGGGCTTATTACCAAAGATTGCTGCTTGAAGCAGAACAAGAAGGGCGTATTACTATAGTGCCACGTGATCCTCTGATTCAGGTTAAAATCTTTTGGGATATCGGTGGAACGGGCGCTAAAGCTGATGCAACGGCTCTATGGGTAGCTCAATTTGTTGGACGCGAGATTCGTGTTCTCGATTATTATGAAGCACAAGGACAACCCTTGTCAGAGCATATCGGCTGGATCTGTCACAAAGGTTATGAAAAGGCACTGATGGTTTTGCCCCATGATGGCGCTACAAAAGATCGTGTTTATAATGTCAGTTTTGAAAGTGCACTCCAACAGGCTGGTTTTCGTACCCAAATTATTCCTAATCAAGGTGTCGGTGCTGTCAAAATGCGCATCGAAGCTGTAAGACGATTATTCCCCGCTATATGGTTTAATCGAGAAACAACAATGGCTGGGCGAAAAGCCCTTGCCTGGTATCACGAAAAACGCGATGAACAACGTAATATCGGTTTGGGAGCTGAACACGATTGGGCAAGTCATGGGGCCGATAGCTTTGGACTGTTATGCGTGGCCTATGAACAACCCAGTGCTCAAAAAAAACGAGATATTTATCGGTCGCGTTCTTCTTCTTCTACAACATCATGGATGGCTTTTTAATGAATATGCAGACTGCTTCTCTTCATTCAATTGAAACCCTCGAACATCAGGCGCTCTTTCAAAAGCTTGTTAAGTGGTATCAAGAGGATATTGTTCATGTTGAGCAATGGCGAAAAAATGCTCAAGAAGATTACGATTTTTACAATGGACGACAGTGGAATGAACAAGATCTTGCTGTCTTGCAGGAACAAAACAGACCCGTCATGACATTTAATCGTGTTGCGCCTTTGATTAATGCCGTCGTCGGAACCGAACGCAACAATAAACGCCATGTTCAATTTATTCCGCGACAAGAAGGTGCCGCTATCGCTAATCAAATCCTCACTGGAGCGGCAGAATGGTTTCGCGATGAGGCTCATGGTGAATATGAAGACTCCGATGCTTTTCAAGATACTGTTATTTGTGGGATGGGATGGACCGATACTCGGCTCGATTATGAAGAAGATCCTAGGGGAAAACCCGTCATTGCTCGGCTCGATCCTATGAAGATGGTTTGGGATACAAGCGCTGTCAAGCCTAATCTTATTGATGCTCAGCGGATTTGGTATATCGATGAAAAACCACTGGAAGTAGCGCAAGAAATGTTCCCCAATGTGCATTGGAGTGAGCTGAATGCAGATTGGGTGCAACAGCAAACGGGAGTGGGTGTTCATAGCCATGGTGACGATTATCAAAGTGAAAGTCTCGATGGTGGTGAGAGCATTCTGCAAAGCCCTAAAATGGTCACACTGGCTGAATGTCGGTGGTTCGAACGCGAAGTCATCTATAAGGTTCTTAATCCTCAAACAGGCCGGTTTACTGAGTATTCTGAACAGGATTTTCAACAGATCAAAAGAGAATTTCTACCATTTCCCGCAACAAGAATGACAAAAAAAGTTGTTAAACGCGCTTTCTTGGGGAAAAAATTGCTCGAGGCACCTGATAGACCATTGGTACCTTCTAACCAATTGGGATGGGAATGTATTACTGGGACATTCGATAAATTAAGTCGACAATTTTATGGAATTGTCCGTCCAACCAAAGATCCTCAACGTTGGGCTAATAAATATTTTAGTCAAGTTATGCACTTGCTCAACAGTCAATCTAAAGGCGGAGTCATGGCAGAGCGGGATGCGTTCGATGATGATCGACAAGCCACAGAAAGCTGGGCAAGGGCCGATAGTATTACCTGGCTAAAAAATGGTGCTGTAGCCGCTGGAAGAATACAACCAAAACCCGTTGCACAGTTTCCAAATGGCTTTTTTCAACTCTTTAATGAAGCAAAAGGAGCTATTTCTCAGGTGACAGGATTGTCTCCTGAATTTATTGGAACACGCTCCGTCAATCAACCAGGTATACTCGAAGAACAACGCCGGCAATCTTCACTCAATCTTTTGGCCGCCTTCTTTGATGGGTTGCGTCGCTATCGACAACGACAGGGGAAAATAATTCTCTATCTTATCCAAAATTATCTTTCTGATGGCCGCTTGATCCGTATTGCTGGAGAAGACAATGCTAAATATGTACCCCTTACACGGGAAATGGTCACAAGTTTAGAATATGATATTGTAGTAGACGATGCGCCAACAAGCACGAATGAAAAAGAACGGACATTTTCTGTGATTATGCAATTGCTGCCGCTTATGCAACAATTTGCAACACCAGAGATTATACTTGATTTTCTGCACTATTCACCTTTACCTGCGTCGCTTATCCATAAAATTGCGCTCAAAGCACAGCAGAACAGTCAAGTGCTCAATGAGCAACAAGGGCTCCAACAACTCCCAGAAGGAGCAGAAGGTGTACGAGTTGCACAAGTTCTACAAGACCTTGTGGGGTGATTTTATTATATGCGTTCTTTGTGTGAGAGAGGGACATAATATATACGAGGGAAGAATGTTCAGAGTTATGCCCTTCTTGCTTGGGATATAAGGGATTTATCCAAGGGAAGATGAAGAGATTTTGATCTCAGAAGGAATATTCTTTTTAAGAAATGATAGGTGAGTGTGAGATTTGAGGATCGAGAAGTCGAGCCTGCTCTGTAGGTTTTTAGGAAGATTTTACTGTATGCGTTCTCTGCATGAGAGAGGGGCGTTTTATTGTTTTAGGCAAAGAAGGAAAGCACAATGAACGAAGAAACTTTAACATTAGAAGAACAGCACATATGGGAAAAGCATTCTTTGCAAAAGACAGATGATAGTGAGGAAGGGGACTCTGGGAGAGAAGAAGGAGGCAATGTCCTTGCAGAAGAGGACGATGAAAATGAAACAGTTTCGCTAGAGCAGGAGAGTGGAGGTGATCAAAGGGCACAGTCTCAGAATGGAGAGCAAATGCAAGCACCACCAGATCCACAAAAAGACTTTATGGGCTATCTCCAATGGCTTGGACAGGTGCTTCAAAATAAACAGGAGACGTCGGAGGTTCAACAGACTGTTTCGCAGGTGCAGGAGCCTTCAGAAGCAGAGCGGTTGCAGTCTTTTTTTCATCAGTCTGTGGAAACTGTCAAAAAAACACATAGCGATTTTAATCAAGCTGCTGATTTTGTTTATGAAATGCGTGCAAAACAATTGGCTGCTTGTGCTTCTCTTTATCCTGAACTAACAGATCCGAAAGTTATTGATGCCATGATCGGGGATGAATTGAAAAAGATCGTGCAAGATTGTAGCGAAAAGAATAAAAATCCTGCCGAGGTGATTTATACAATCGCACAGACTATTGGCTATACAACACCACAAAATCATCAAGGTGCAACTATAAAAGATCATCAGGATGAAACTATACAAGAGACTGAGGGGATGGAGGGAACTAAGGGAGCAAAAAGCTTACAAGAAAGTGTATGGGGGGATAAAGATATTCAAGAAAGGCAAAATTCTGCTCGTACCCTTTCAGCTTATAATGGTTTGAGCCCCAATGGGCCAATTTCTTTGGATTTTCTTGATAAGATGTCTGAGGGGGAATTTAATGTTTGGATCGATAATCCAAAAAATAAAGCCGCTTTTAACCATTTAATGAGTGGGGGAGGGCTTTAAAAAGAGGAAAAATACTAAACAAATAAGATACTAAAACTAAAAAAGAACTTTCTGTTTTGAGCATTAGAATAGGAAAAATAAACACCCGGTATCATACCGGTTTTTTTATATCAAAAATTGTGAGGGGGGAAAAATGGCTGTAACTCGCATCGGACTTAATAATCCACTGGCTGTACGCACATGGTCGAAATTACTTAATCAAGAAGTCTCAAAAGCAATTTCTATTGCACCACTTATTGGAAGAGATTCCAATAGTATTATCCAATTGAAAGATGAAACCAATAAAGCTCATGGAGATTCTATTAGCTTTGGTTTACGCGTCCAATTGTTTGGTGAAGGAGTGACCGAAGGAGAAGAACTTGCAGGAAAAGAAGAAGATTTGCAATTCCTTAATGATCGCTTGGTCATTAATGAACTCTCTCATGCTGTTCGTGTTAAAAATGAAGGCACAATCGATCAACAGAGAACTTTACATAATTTACGGACAGAAGCCAAAAATGCTCTTGTCGATTGGTATGCGGATCGTTTGAGCTTGATGTTCTTTCTTCATGTGTGTGGGTTTACAGCCAGTAGCATCAATTTTGAAGGACGGACCATAACGCTGAGACCTGTGCATTACGGATTTAATAAACCAACTGAACCAAGCGATAAACGGATACTGCGCCCTAATGGCAAAACAAAAGATTCAGATCTTAAAGCAGCGGATACCTTTACTCTTCAGTTGATTGATAAAGCTGTTGAACGCGCTAAACTTGCTAATCCAAAAATTAGACCTGTGCGTGTCGATGGAGAAAATGTTTATGTACTTTATCTTCATCCAACACAAGTAACACAATTAAGAACCAATACAGAGCCAGGGCAATGGCTTGATATCACTAAGGCAGTTTATAGTGGAAGCCGTGTGAAAAATCCCATCTATAATGGATCATTGGGCATGTATAATGGGGTCATTTTACGAGAAGCAGAGCATGTTACAGAAGGTGTAGGCGCGTCGACTGAAAATGCTGAGACTATAGCTATGGTTCCTCATGTGCGTCGTGCCGTTTTGCTAGGGGCACAAAGTGCTGTTATCGCTTTCGGTAAAGATCGGGGCGCTACACGCTATAAATTGGTAGAAGAGCTCTTTGACTATGAGCGTGAATTTGGCGTTGCTGCAAAAACAATTATTGGCATGAAAAAAACACGCTTCAGTTCGGGAAATGATTCTAAAGGAGCTCAGGATTTCGGAACCATCGTGATTTCAACATATGCTGTATCTTCTTAAAAAAATTATAAAATTCCCTCCCGGTTTTTAGATCTTTGGGAGGGAACAAAATAAAAGGAAGCACTCATGCCTATTCCTGGATCTTCTTTAACAAAATCTTCTGCTAAATCTTATTCATTTGTTTCAAAATTCTCCGATTATGCCAAAACATTTGGGCAGATGATGGCGCTGATTCAAGATGAAATCGATGATACAACAGGCGAATATTCTGTTCAAATTCAAGATTCTATTTTAACTGCTCTTCGCTTGTGTGAACAGGAGCCCTTTTTCTTCAATAAAATGGGGGAAATGCGCTTTAAAACACAAAGCGGAAAGACATGGTATGGATACGAAGATACCGCTTTTCTTGAGACAGAAATGGTGATTGAGTCTTTAGTTCTTGAGCAAAAAGAAGCGAGGCCAATACCCCTTCTTTATAAATCAGTGAAAAAAGCCCAAAAAGAATATAAAAATCATTCAGTTCAGGGAACACCCGTATTCTATACTTTTTTGGATCAACAGATCGGACTCTTTCCGACACCTGAGACTGTTGAAACTGTTCGCCTTTTTTGGAGATCAGCACACTTTTCCGATATTCTCACTCTGCAAGATGAGAATCCCTGGTTTGTTTATGCTTTCGATCTGATTAAAGCACGTGCAAAATATGAACTCTATAAAAATATTCTCAAAGATACTGAATATGCCGCTATCGCGTTTAATGATTTTCAAGAACAGCTCCAACTCTTGCGTTACGAAACATCGCGTCGCGAAGGATGCTCCAATATTCTTTCAACGGGGTTTTAAATGGCTTTTTTTCCTCTTGCGGATTATCGTCCCGATGTTGCTCATATCAATAGTCTTTTTACCGATGAGCTTGTCAATGTGCTTCCTGCGGATGGATCTTATATTCCAATGCCCAGTTTTAGCCCATTTTCAGAGCCTTGTCCGGGGGCTATTTTAGGGGCCATCGCTGTCAAAACAAAAAATGGTGTATCGATTATTGCTGGAACAGAGAAAAAAATCTATCAGCTCAATAATACAACTTTGCAGTGGAAAGATATTACGCATAAAGATAAATCTTATTTTGCTAATGTCGACGCACCTTGGTCTTTTGCTTTGTTTGGCGATTATGTCATTGCTGTTAATGCGAATGATAAGCCTCAAGTGATTGATATTAATCAAGATGAAAATTTTAGAGATTTAGGTGGGAATCCTCCACAAGCAGGAATTGTCCGCGTTTGGGGCGATTTCGTTTGTCTCATGAAATTATCCGAACATCCACGACGTGTCCATTGGTCTGGCTTGAATAATGCGGAGTTCTGGACCGTGGGGAAAAAAAGCTGCGATTATCAAGATTTTCCCGATGGAGGATATGTTCAAGGAGCAACAGAAACAACGAATCCATTGATCTTTATGCGTTCTGCAATTTATGCTGGCTCTTTTATCCCTGGATCTAAAATCATCTTCAGTTTCCAGAAAATACACGATAAACGCGGTGCAAAAAACGCTGAATCAATTGTTTGCCGGGGGGATCTGGCTTTCTTTGCCGATGAGGGAGGTTTTTACCAAATCACTACCGATGGGCGGATCTCTCCGATCGGCTTCGAAAAAGTAGATCGAACCATGGTGGCAAAAATCTCAGAAAATCAATTGTCTACTCTGAGTGCCGCAATCGATGGCGTGTATAACCGTGTTTATTGGATTATCGATGCCGATGAAACGATCCAAGAACGGATTTTGCTGATCTATGATTGGGGATTGCAAAAGTGGACGAAAGCAACCGTCAATATCAAAATGATTTTGCCCATTTTTTTGGCTGGATATACCTTAGAAGGGCTTGATAGGGTCTCAGAAAGTCTCGATGATTTACCTTTTTCTCTCGATAGTAAAGTGTGGCAAAATGAAACACCAATTCTGGGAGCTTTCGATCATGAAGGAAGGCTTGGATCATTTTCTGGATCCCCTATGGCTTGTGTGATAACCTCACAAGAAATGGGGCAGACAAATGGTATGGTCACCAGGGTGAGAAATATTATGCCTCAGGTGAATAGTAAAACATTTTATTTGTCAATTGGTATGCGCTTTCGTCAAGCCTTTGAGGAAGAAACTGTTTGGTTGCCAGAAAGACAACCTTCTACACATACGGGACAAATTCATTCCCGTGCTAGAGCGCGGTTTTATCGTTTTAAGCTTCGGATACCGGAAGGGATCAATTGGTCTCACGTGACTGGCTTCAATGTCGAGTTGAAGCCTGCCGGCATGCGTTAGCATAAGGTTAATCCTGATGTGTTGAGCATGCCAAACCATAAGATTAATGCAATGCGTTGAGTATGCCAAAGGCATAGCTCATGCGTGGAGTGTGCTAAGACACAAAACTAGAGTGCTCTGAGAATGCCTAGGATAAAGATTAATGCGGGTGAGTATGCTGGGCAAGAGGTTGATTCAGTTGGGTCATTTATCAAGATCATAAGTGTGAAGAAGAGCAATGGAGCCTGATAATAGGATTCTCCCTGCTGTTTTGTGGTGATGTGTGGAGTGTAGTAGGGCAGATTTAATGACAGGATTATGCTCTTGTGCACAAGAGGATGCTATAGATAAACGGCGAGATATTTTATGGGGATAAGATATGTGTTGAGTATAGCAGCAAAGAGACTTTTGGCGGGAGCAAAGTCAAGAAGCTGGGATGCTGTACCTTGGAAGAAAAAAACTAAAATCGTAACACAACGTTCAGATAATGAAGGCTCAGATTCAGATAATGAAGGCTCAGATCATGAAAGTTTGTATTCTCTTCATTGTACGCATCAGTGGCCTTGGGAAAAAATGGCTCTCTATCGAGAGGCTATTAATGCGGCTATGCGGAAATATGCTCAACGGTTTCCTCATGATGTATGTTTAAAGCATGTGGCTGAAGAGATTATTGGTGGGCAGGTGCAGCTGTGGCTGATCTTAAAAAATAGAACTGAATTTAGTGCTTTTGGGATAACCAAAATTGAAAAAACGCATGATGGAAAAAAACGTGTTGTTATTTTAGATCTTGCTGGTCAGGGAGGGATCAAACTGGTTCCGTTGATTGATCAACTCGAACAATGGGCACGGACTATCAAGGTTGATGAAATTTTAACACTGGGAAGATCTGGGTGGGCGAAAATGCTTGTTCATCACGGATACGCTATCAATCTTATTCATTATAGAAAGGTTTTAACGCATGAGCAGACGGACAAGTCCTCAAGTTCAAACAACGACACAGACGAATGCTCCACCCTCGTGGGCAGAAGATATTTTAAAACAGGCAACTTCTGAAGCTCTCAATTTGTATAATAAAGGCATTGAGGGAAATGGTTATCAAAATGTCTATCAAGGAGAACGACATGCCGATTTAAGTGAGACAACACAAAATGCTCTCAAGGGTTTAGAAAATGCAGCCAATCAATATAATAATTCAGCACTTAATGAGTGGCTCAAAGAGCCCACAAAAAGTACACAAAATCTCTCTAGTATGGCAGCTGGAAATTGGATGGGCAATAATAGCAAATTTAATGATGCCCTTAGTAGGGCACTGAATACAACATCCGATGTTGTTAATCAGTCTATGGCAGGAGCAGGACGTTATGGCTCTGGAGCCCATACCGGTGTTCTCACCGATGAATTGGGAGCATTGGCAACTCAGGCAACTGCACAACAATATAATCAAGATGTTAATCATATGCTCAACGCTAATCAGATGATTGATCGTTCAATGCAAAATCAGGTGAATGCGGCTAATAATTTCTATCAAGGTCAAAGCAATGCTCAAAGTAATGCTTTGAAAGGGGGAATGGTACAAGATGCAAATAAGCAGCATGCTTTGGATGTAGAACAAGAAAAATGGTTTGAACAGGATAATCAAGCCTGGAATCAATTGGAAAGATTGTTGCAAATTGGAACCAAAGCAGCCGGTAATTATGGAACAAAAACAGGAGAAGCCACGACTATGCCTGCAATCACAAAGGATCCCTTGCGTGATGCACAGCGCGTGCTTGGCTTGTTGAAGGGCATTATCGGTCTTTCCGATGTAAACGTTAAAGAAAATATCGTCCTTGTGGGGGAAAAAAAAGGCTATCCTCTTTATGAATTTAATTATAAAGGAAATTCGCAACGCTATCGCGGGGTTCTTGCTCAAGATCTCATTCGTTTGAATCCTGATGCCGTTTATATGAATATAAAAACACATTTATTACATGTGAATTATAACAAGCTTGGTTTTGGATTGGAAAAAATCAAAAAACCAAAGAAAAAATTCTTTGCCTTTCTTTCTTCTTTCTTTTCTTGGGTGTGGTTTGCAAAAAAGGATAAATCCTATGAGCTCAATTTATGATTGGTCACTTATCGCAGCTGAGAATGCTCGTGCCGATGAAATAATCAACTGGGCTGAAGGGCAGCCTCCAAGCTCAGTGAATGATAGTGCTCGCGCAATGATGCAACGTGTCAAAGAGTATTTATCCGATATCGGGGGAACAGTTGAGGTTAAATTCACTATCACTGCCGAAGAGAAAGAAGCAAGTGAGAAAAAAACCTCTATTCATTTGACAACTAAGGCTCCTTATGCAGCTTATCAAAATGGGATTGTGCTCCGGTTTAAAGCTCAAGAAACGAATGTTGGGCCAACAAGTGTTGTCTTAAATCAATTGCCTTCTCAGTCAATTTATAAGGGAACACAGGAGGGACTCCAGCCTTTGACCGGTGGCGAGATGCAAAAGGAAGGGCTTTATGAACTTATCTATTATTCGGAGATCGGGGAAAAAAAAGAAGAAGGGTGGTATTTAACAAATCCAGCCGTCATTCTCCCTAAAGTCAATGTTTTTCCTTCAGGCTTTATTGCTTGTTTTGCAATGGAAAAAATTGCGGACGGATGGCTATTGTGTGATGGTCAAGCCTATGCACGGGAGGAATATGCAAGCCTTTTTGAAGCTATTGGAGAAGTATGGGGAAAAGGAGATGGCACGACAACCTTTAATGTTCCCGATTTTCGTGGCATGTTTTTACGGGGATTGGATAGTGGAAAAGGAATTGATAAAGATCGTGTTTTAGGAAGCGAGCAAAAAGACTCTTTTGAATCCCATACCCATACAGGAAAAACAGACAAAGCAGGAAAACATGATCACGCATATACAGGACTAGAATCGCTCAATGATGCAAAAGGAGGGGGAGGACTTATCAGACATAGACATAACAGAACACACTATACAACCGATTCAGGAGAGCATACTCACAAAATAACCCTCGATAAAACAGGAGGAGATGAAACACGTCCTAAGAATATGGCTGTTATTTATGCTATTAAGGTATAAAATCTTTCTGTGCTAAAAACAGTAGAGGATCTCTGTTCTCCTCTGAGGAAGAGGAAACGTTGGTTGCAGTTGCTTGAAAAATACCACAATGGAAGAAGAAAAAAGAGGCCCTTTCTATAAAGGTTTTCTTCCTGCCAAAGGCTCTTTTCATAAGGGCTCTCTTTTTTGTTATTTTTTCTTCGTAGGATAAGAGAGAAGCATCACTGTTTCTACAATCATTATCGTGGAGGCAGAAGGGAAAATTGTGCACAAGATTAAGAGATCTTGCCTTTTTAAATAAGGAGTTGGCTTGGTTTTTTCTTTCATGAAGAGAATGCTTTTGCAAAGATAATTTGCGGGGATAAAATGTTTTCCATCGATAAAAAATAATTTTTCATCCTATATTTTCTATGCTTCCAATGAATTATTGCAAGAATAACGAGGATTTCATCAGAAGCGTTTTGTTTATAAAATTCTTGAACAGAGAAGCTCTTATGGTTGTTCAATAATGGGAGCAAGATAGGGTAATTTATTGGTGAAAATAGAGGAAAATTTTTTCATAGCATATTGATAAATACAAGAATAAAGGAGAAAATAAAATGGCACTATTTCCATTTTCGATTGCTGATATTGATGATCCTAGTCATATTCGTGTTGTTCTCTATGCGAGTGGAAGAATGGGACATGCTCCTTTAAATGCATTGTTGAAGCAAATCCTTCAAGAAGGAAAGCGTGAAGATAAAAAACACCAAAAAAACTACATACAACTTTTACAGCGTATTACAGCTTTGGAAGAAAAATTGACAACAGGAATAAAAGATCATAGCTTTTCGCTAGAAAAAGCGGGGTGATTTTCAAAAGTGAAGAGAGTTAAATGAGCACTTAATTGTCTGCTGAAGAGTGTATGATTGGGGGAAATCATTGATTTTAATCACCCTATAGGCGGTTTATGGAATCAGGAAAATGCGGAAAATATCAAAAGAGGGACTTGCACTCATTAAACAATGGGAAGGGCTACGCTTAAAGGCTTATCAAGATGTTATTGGTGTGTGGACAATTGGATATGGTCATACAGAACAAGCAGGAAAGCCTGTTGTGCAAGATGGCATGGAGATTACACATGTTGAAGCAGACACTATACTTCGGCAAGATTTAAAACAATTTGAGCAAACTGTGGAACGGGAAGTTACTCAGTCCTTAACCGATGAACAGTTCGCAGCTCTTGTATCATTTTGTTATAATATAGGAACAGAGGCATTTTGTAATTCTACGCTCTTAAAAAAGCTGAATAAAGGAGACTATGAAGCCGTACCAGCCGAATTGCAAAAATGGATAAGAGCAGGAGGAAGACGTGTGCAGGGGCTGGTGCATCGACGTGCAGCTGAGGCTGGTTTATGGGCTAAAGGGGCGTATGTTTCTTCTAATTATCAAAAGGTGGAAACAATGAAGAGCATGCCTTTTTTCAAAGCAGAAGTTTTTGCACCATTGATTGCATCTTTTTCAGGTCTTACAGGATTTGTTACAGGACATGGGCCGGTACAGTGGGCTCTGGCCGGTATTATGATTGTGGTCGTGATTGTCGGTGTTATTTTGTATATTGATACGGTAAGGAAAGAACAATAGTGGTTTTTTTATTTCGATGGGGTTTTGTAATCCTTTTAGTCATTGTCATTGCTTTGAGTAGTTTTTTTTATGGACGTTCTTTTGAACGGACAAGATCCTTGATGCAAGCGATATCAGCTTTGCAAAATCGTGAGAAAATTAATGCTGAAACTTTTGCTCTTTCCCCTTTTAGCCTCTGTCGTGCTCTTGGAGGGATGCCAAAAGAATGTGCCGTTCTCTTGCATAGGATGGAAAAAGCCTCCAATCATTAACAAACCGGCGCATTTAGTTCAAACAGAACCTTTGTTATCCCGTTGGATTGTGGAAACAGATCGCTTTGGAAAAAAGCAGAAATGCTGGTGAACACAAAATGAAGAAAAGCTGATCTTCAAAAGAAAGCTGAATGGTTAGAATGAAAAAGAGACGCGTGTATACCGTACAAAGATTGACACTCTATTCCCTATTTTATTGATCTCACTGGGATTAAGTATGACGGTGTGTGTTCTTCATTGATGATATTCATGAAAAATTTTGCAAATGTAATGAAGAAAAAAAAGATAAAAAAGCAAGATGAGCTTATCGTAAAGAAAGATTTTAGCCTTGGAAAAACAGCAAGATTGATTTCTTAAAACGAATGAAAGATTGCTTTTTGATGTAAGACAATTGATAATAGCTTTTTGGTCCTATTCAACTTTTCTTTTTAAGCATGATTTATTCTTGGTAGAGTAAAGGATACGCTGTTCATGGAAAAAAGACTCCGCGCAAGGCGAAAATCCTATCGTAAAAAATTATATAAAAAAATTACTTTTTTTTGTATCGTTCTTTTTTGTGTATTGACTTTTTATTTTGTGGTGAGAACAATTATTAGTCACTTTTTTTTCACACAAGAGATCGTACAAGAAGAGCCTGTTAAATTAGTTATCCCAACATTTGATTTTCGTGTTTATTGTAAAGAAATTGCTGCTTTAGCTGTGCCTGATATGGTGCGGCAAGTTTATCAGCGTTGTTTTAGTCTAGAAAGTGAGGCTTTTTTTACGATTCGCAAAATGTGGGAAGACTCTTCCGATGATGCTAAGAAAAAATGTATAAAAATTATTCGTCCAGGAGATGGAAATTATTTTTTGCTTCGTGATTGTCTTCTAGGTGAGCAAGAAAAAAGTGAGAGGAATAGTCAAGAGCATCATCATTTTTAAGATCTCCCCTTTTAAATTTCTTGACATTTATGTGAAACAGAAACTTCACTCAAAAGTATCGGATATTTCCCCGTATTAGAATGTTTCTTCCAATGATGTGACCCTCTTCTCACAGAGAGAAGAATTGTAGGGAATAAGATTTTTACTGAAATCGCTCAATTGATATTGTTATGCTCTCTCTCAGATCTTTATTCATTTCTATAATCTTTCTGCTTTGTTTATAGTGTGCTATTCGTTTTTAGTACTTACTATGTATTCTGCTAGAAAAGGATTAAAAGATCCCAATTTTAAAGGTAGAGAGGATTGTGAAAGGTGATCGAGTGTATAGGCAATATCATCTGCAAAAACGTCCAAAGATGGGTTTTTGTGTTGATCAAGTTGGTTGCAAGAACGCTGACATATTTGGCATGTTTCAACAAGAATATCCCCTGAACTTTTGTTAAGATTAGAAGAAGAAATGCTTTGAGTTGATTCGCAAAAGGTGCATTGAAGAAGTGGATACTGCCACAAGGTGCCGCAATAAAGACAAGAGCAAAATCGTGTGCCTTCTTCTTTTAATCCTTTATCAACAACAATACTGGCTGTATGTGTTCCTCTACAGGCAGGGCATAGATTTTGTTGTTGTATCTTTATGATTTGAGTATTAAGCTGTGAAGCAGCCAGGGAATAAATAATTTGTAAAACAGCAGTGATAAAGAGATGTTCTCCCATTTGTTGCGGCGGAATTTCACAATTGAGTATATTGCTTCCCCAGAGGCGCCATTGATCTTCTTGAAGACGCATTGTGCTTAAAGCTTCTTTTTGTTTTGTAGGAAGTATATCAGTTGACATATTGTTTAAAAAATCATGCACAATGCTTTCATAAAAGCCCAATTCTAATATCTTTGATCGATCAATAAAAGGAGTGGAAATGGTGCTAAAACGAGCAAGTGCACTAGAAAAATCTTTAAATCGTTTGACGGATTGTTGTTGGATTGTGCAAAAATGAGCTAAAAAGAGAAGAGTGTCTTTAGCAGAGTGAGTGGCAGCTAAAGATGTAAAGCGCTGAGCGCGTTTTGTAAACAAAGCTTCACTGTCAGGAAATTTTATAATAAATGGGGTGTGCATTGTAGAAGAAATGTCTGAATCTTTTTGGTGTAGCATGTGATGTCCCTCTTTTGTATTTTACTTATAACCTTCTCTTTACTTATAAAAAGCTTACGATTACCATTTTTAAAATCACTTTAATTTATTTTTCTGTGGGAAATGGAACTTTTTTCTATTTTTAGGATTGTCAGTACAAACTTTTTGAACGAGATTAATTAACTCGAAAGTATGAAAAATGGAGTATCTTTCGGAGGGGAAGAATATCTTTTTATCTATGTGTGTTTCATGATATGAAAGAATGAAGCAGCGTTCATAGGTGAAAAATGGATTTAAAAAGAGGAGATATTCTTTTAAATCCACAATAAATGTGTGTATCTTTGCACTTTTGTGTTGTTTTTCGACAATATAATGATTTTTTTTAATGAAATTATGATTTATTTGAAAAAAACACTTGGCATTTTCTGTGAACACCTCTAGGTTTCTGCTTGTCAGCGGAGAGATAGGGAATTTTTGGGTTAAGTATTCCGTACTATTTTTTTTGTGATATTTCAAAATATATGCTTTTTATTAAGAAACCAAGGGATGTCGTTTAAGTTAAGTGAAACGGGGATGGTTCAATAACTAAATTTTGGAAGTGATCAGCATTATAAAAATAATGCAATGAGAGAGAATTTAAAGAGAAATACAATCCAAAAGGGATAAATATGAGGCCACAGCAGAATAGACGCGTACGCAGTCGCAATAACAATGGCAATAATAACAATCGTCGCGGTCCTAATCCGTTGTCTCGTAATTATGAAAGCAACGGGCCAGATATTAAAATTCGTGGAAATGCTCAGCAGGTCGCTGATAAATACATAAGTCTTGCACGTGATGCGCAAGGAGCAGGTGATCGTGTTATGTCTGAGAATTATTTGCAGCATGCTGAACATTATTTGCGTATTATTTTAGCGGCTACTGATCAAATGTCTTACTCTCATAAGCGTGATGAAAATAACGAGCAGGAATGTGAAGAAACAAGCGCTGAAGAAAATGCAAGAGAAGACAATAATAATGAGAGATCATCGTTGCAAGAACAGTCATCAAAAAATGGTGTTGAGCGAAAAAATCAAGGAAGAAAGAAGTATACATCTGATGCATTAGAGGAGAATTTTCAAGCTGATAAAGCTGAACAGCAAGAGCAACAAACTGTTGAAGAAGAAGCTGAATCTCTCAAACAATCACGTCGTCTTTCACGTCGTCGTAAGGTACATGTTTCAGAAACATTATCCCCTAAACAATCAACAGTTGTTTCAGACGTTGCTGAAGAAATTATGACATCAGCAGAAAAAATTGTGCCTCTGCCTTTGTTAAACGAAAAGGAGCAAAAAAAAACACGTCGGCGTCGGATAATGTCTTCTTCAGCGGAAGAAAATACTTAAACATTTAAGGTATTTTATTCGTTTTAAAAGGTTATATTTTTATTATTATTCTTTGCTTGAGGATAAAAAAGTGCTAAGAGCCGTTGTTTTTTTCTGTAATGTTGATAGAAAAAACTGAAAGAAGTTCACCGGTATGGTAATTATAAATCATCAATTTTGTTTGTCCTTCTGGGGTTAAGAGTCTCAAGACAATATTCTGTTGAGAGAGGCTTTGCGATAAAATTTGCGTTTTTGGCGGCAAAGACAAAATATGATGAGGCACTGAAGAAGATAAGGGCTGGGTCAATTTTTGTGTTATTTCAGGTTTGATGATTTTATAAATTACTCCAGCAAAGACAGCAAGAATTAACAAAAGCGTGATAGCAATGGAAATGATCATCAAACGCATCAATTTTTTTCTCACCTTTTCCACGGCAGGATCTAATGGTATGTTTTGTGGAAGAACGCAGGGCTCACTGTACTGAGCTTCGGAATCATACATTGGTTTATGCCTCACTATTATTGAGTGCTGTTATTGATTTTTTGCAGTCAAACCAAATGTATACTTTTAATTATTTTCGTTCAATGGGAAGATGCTTGTAGGAGAGAATAGTTTTGCACATTTTAGTTATAATGCTGTGCGCACGGTATCATCAGTATTTTGTTTTTTCAGGAAAAAATTGCCTTTGTTTGTTACAGACCAGATAAGCGTTACTTCTTGCTGTCGTTTGTTGGCAGGGACATTTGTGCATTGAGCGAAGATTTGTTCTCCATAAGAGGTAAATTTTTTAATTAAAGGAATAATTTTTTGCTCACATGTTTGTGTTGTGGGATAAATTTTAACCATGGTATTATTGGAATAACAACTGTTAAAATCATCTGTGCATGCAACCAGTAGAAGAACAGCAATGACAGGATTCATATTATACTTATCCTAAAAAATATAGATTGTTAAGAAGTTATCTGAGAGGTGGCTCCTCTAGATTCTAAATAATTTCAAAGAATTTTCGTTCCAGAAGAATACTCTATCTTGCTGTCGTAGGAGGAAAAGAAAAGCTAAAAGCATCAAGCTTCGATAATCTAGGGATGTAAATCTCCTATTATTCGGATCGCTTTGTTTTTAGCTGCGATGCTCGGATCGCTTTGTTTTTAGTCGCGATGCTCGGATCGCTTTGTTTTTAGTCGCGATGCTCGGATCGCTTTGTTCTTGTCTAAGACAAAATATCGAAATAATTGTTAGAAACGGATAAACAATAGATCATTTTTTCTTCTGTTAATTTTAAAAAAGCTGAACCATCAACTGCAATGGGAACAATTTTGTCTAAAACGGTATTTCCAAAACAGGCTTTCTTATGTGCAGGAAGAAAGATTTTCTTTTTAAATTCTTCACTCCATGTGATAAAAAGTTGTGTTTTTCCTTGGGTTATTGCGTTGACTGTGCAAGTAATAGAAATAGTCCCTTCTTCTTGTGATAAAGCACCAAAAGAGAGAGAATTAATAATTAATTCATGAAAAGCTAATCCAATATGCAAAACTGCGTTTGGGAAAAGATAAGGATCTATACCCTTGATGGAAAAACGCTCTTTTTCTTTCACTAAATAGTTTAAAATTTGTGTTTGTACCAATTCATGAAATTGAGCACCACGCCAGTCAGAGTCGGTAATCAGATCTTGAGAATGGGAAAGAGAATGAAGACGTCCCTGAAATTTTCGTAAGAAGGTTTGCAGTGATTCTGTATAACGGGCAGTTTGGGTTGCAATACTTTGGATGATTGCTAAAAGATTTTTAGAGCGATGGCTTACTTCCCGCAGTAATATTTTAAGCACTTGTTCGCGACGGCGTAGACCTGAAATATCGACGCCCGTGGTGATGATACCGATGATTTTTCCGTTTTCATTCCGATGACAGTCAATAGAAAATTTATACCAAATGGTTTGTTTGGACATATCTTCAAATCGTGCTTCAATAGTTTGTGTTTTGCCTGTTGATAAAACTTGCAGTTTGATGGTTTCCATATTATCCGCAAGATCGATTGAGAAAAAATCGCTGTCACGACATCCAACTCGCCATTTTGCTTGCAAAAGTTGAGGCAGGTTTTCTGCCCATAAATAGATCAGATTTGTTGTTTGATATAAAACGCAAATATCAGCGCCACGGATTGCTTGCATTAAAGCGCTAAGATGTGATCTATCTATGGATGTGGTAGAAACAGGGGGAACGAACATAATCATTACCTTCTGTTAGGCGGCTTTAGATGCATTCTCTTGAAAAAATAGAGCTTGTGAGATAAGGGCTTTGACCATATCAGGATTAAAGGGTTTGGTGACCAAAAAAGTTGGTTCCGGACGCTCTCCAGTGAGCAATCTTTCAGGAAAAGCTGTAATAAAGATTACTGGGATACAATCATTTTTTAAAATATCGTTGACTGCATCAATACCAGAACTGTTATCAGCTAATTGAATATCAGCTAAAATGAGGCGTGGTTTTTTCTGATGATACATGACAATAGCTTCATCATGTGTTCTTGCAATTCCTATCACTTTATGTCCAAGGCCTTCCACCATTTGCTCAATATCCATGGCAATCAGAGGTTCATCCTCAATAATCATTACTTGTGTTGCAATTTGTTGAGAAATATCAAAGGAGGCTTGGTTGAGGAGCTCATGAAACTTTTGTGTATTAATTTTCATAATTTCTCCTGCTTCACTTTCATTAAATCCTTCAACAGCGATGAGCAAGAAAGCTTGTCGTGCACGAGGAGTGAGATAGGATAATTGAGCGCTGGCTTTTTGTTCAAAACCAAATTGTGGCAATGGTTCAGCAATATTGGGTGTAGTTTGATCAAAAAGATGACAGAAGAGTTGATAAGTTCCAATGCGATCACTGGAGGTTTGGGGGAAAATCGAAAAATCAACAATGAGTGCTTCTAACATAGCAGCAACATAGGCATCACCAGAAGTTTGGCTCCCTGTGATGGATCGGGCAAAACGTCTAAGATAAGGAAGGTGAGGGGCGATGCGTTGTGATAGGGACATGATTTATAACTCCTGCAGCTTGTGAAAGCACTTTATTTTTCAAAATCCCTTTTGGATAAAAAAGTTCCTGCTTTCAGTATGGAACTTTTTAGGAGGGACTATATTTACAACTTTAAAGAGAAAAACATTCTTTTACTACTATATGGGTTAAGAGGCTAAAAAATGAACAACTTTGGTGAAAAAAATCTCACCGATTATTTTACGCTTGAAGATGATCTTCTTGGCGCAAATAGTGAAATAGCGCTGAAATTGCGTCAATTTTATATGCAAATTCAAGAAGAACCACTTCCTTTACATTTGCTGGAGCTTTTGGACAAATTAGAACAGGCAGAAAAAAATAGTCTTCATTCGGAAGAAAAAAGGTTTGATCTCTTATGACACATAGCTCAAAAGATTTTAAACAAGAATTGCTTTTCGTTTTACCAGCTTTGCGTGCTTTTGCTGTTTCTTTAAGTGGCAAGCATGATAAAGCCGAGGATTTGGTACAAGATACCCTTATGAAGGCATGGGCTAAGCAAGACAGTTTTGAAATGGGAACCAATATAAAGGCGTGGCTTTTTACGATTTTGCGCAATGAATTTTATAGTCAAATGCGGAAAAGAGGAAGAGAAGTGCAAGATAGTGATGGTGTTTTCACTCAAAATATGGCTGTTCATCCTTCCCAATACGGGATGCTCGATTTGCATGACTTTAAAAAAGCCTTAAACACATTATCAGCTGAACAAAGAGAAGCAATCATTTTAATTGGTGCATCTGGTTTTTCTTATGAAGATGCAGCAGCTATTTGTAATTGCGCTGTTGGAACAGTTAAAAGCCGTGTAAGTCGTGCACGCAATCGTTTGCAGAAGCTCCTCGAAGTTGATGGTGATACTGATTATGGTCCGGATCTTTATTCGGCTGGAAGTATCTTATGTTCTTTTAGTGATTAGGAGAACGAATAATGATGGGTGAGAACATAGTTTTATTCTTGTTATAGCTATAGAGGAATCAAAATTATGGGAATGTACAGAGCCTTTTGTCTAGTCTTTTAGGGACAAGAGAAAAAACGAGGATATGGAAAATAATTATCTTTCTTCACTCTTAAAGAAATAAAATAATTTTTCTTTAAACTGAAGAGTTCTGATTTTTTGGTTCATTGATGGTAAGTATATGATAACAAAGGCAAATTTGTCTTCTAAAATACCCATTTCTGGTTCAACAACATCACGTTGGCGGTGGGGAGCAATTATTGTTTCTCTTTTTATGGCTCTTTTGGCTTCGACCTTTATTATTTTGTTATCTAACGCTGTTGATCAGGAAATCTCACAGTTGGATACAAGCTCAGAATTGCGTGAACAAGCAGATTTAGCACTTATTAGTTTAATCGATATGGCTGCAGCAAACCGAAGCTATGAAAAAAGCCATCGGGCAGAAGATAAAATCCGCTTTGAGAAAGCAGTTCTTCATCTCGATGATATTCTCAATTATATTGCCCTTCTTACTCATTCTCATTTGCAATGGTATACGTGGTTTACAGCTTTTAAAAAAGAGATTAAAGCGCGTATAGCAATCATGAAAGAACATATGATTGCTCTTGATGCATCTTCTGATCAGTCTGTTCATTTCTCAGATTTTCCTGAAATTAAGACGGATCAAGTTGCGAGTTTGGTTCAATTAATGACCAATTTTATCGATGGCGATGATATTGAACGACAAAAAAAACGTGAAGATATAGCACTCATGCGTGCTGCTTTAACTTTAGCCGCAATTGTTTCTGTTGTGAGCACTTTTATTTCTGCCTATTTTGTGATTAACCGTTTTCGATACGATATTCGGTCTTTAAAAACCTATCAGTTACTTCTTCATAGCGAGAATGCAGCTCTTGAAGCTCGTGTGAAGGAACGGACACAGGAATTGGAAAAGGCTCGTAATTATGCTGAAAAAGAACGCTGCCGTGTTGAAATGTTGTTACAGGATGCTAGTCACCGCATTGGCAATTCTCTTGGTACGGTTTCTTCTTTGCTTGGCTTGCAATTAAATCGAAGCAAGAATGAAGAAGTTCGTTCTGTTTTGGGAGCAGCACGAGATCGTATCCAAACAATATCAGCAGCGCATCGTCGTTTGCGTTTGAGTGATGATATGGAAACAACATTATTGGCAGATTTTCTCAATTTAGTTGTGCATGATGTTGAATTGGCTATACCATTTGAATTACGCGAAAATATCACTATTCATACGGATTTCAAAGATTGTCGATTATCTTCAAGAGATGCTACAACGCTTGGAATCATTCTTGGTGAATTGCTTACAAATGCTTTAAAGCATGCTTTTCCTGATAAACGTCGTGGGAATATTTATATTTTTTGTGGGCCTCAAAATAATGGAAAAATGGCACTGGTCGTTGAAGATGACGGCATAGGGATGTGCAGTCAAAATGCAGAGCTAAAAACAGGACTCGGTCGTTTAGTTATAGAACAGCTTTGTATGCAATTTGGTGAGAAAGCATTGTTCGAAACATCAGATTTAGGAGGGACGAAAGTTATAATTCCTTTGCCAAAAATCATAGAAAATCGTTCAAAGTGTTTTTAATACTCTCTTTTAAAAACAATATCTTAAGAGAAGCATGCCATAATTATTCATTCATAAAAGCACTTAAATTTCTTACTTCATTGGGATAGTGCAGGAGAATTCACCATGATCGATAGGCTTGTGATGAATTCTTGGATCTTTATAGTAAAAGATGAACTGAGATCCTTTAAAGGAATATCCCTATAATATTTTCTTTGTTCGATATTTTTAAACTTCATCTTTGATTTAAATGATTAAGAGATTTCCTCTGGTAGAAAAGCACCAGCTTGCTTGATATATGGATAAATTAAGATGCATTTTCTGGCTGTGTTACGCTCTGTATTAAGGAATCAATATTTTTCTTTTCTTTCAGAAATGCTTGTAGATCTTTGTCTTTTAAAGATTTGCTATCAGGAAAACGAATACGCATAGGATCAACTTTTTTACCATTAACAATAATTTCAAAGTGACAGTGAGGTCCGGTTGCAAGACCCGTCGATCCAACATATCCAATAATTTGTCCTTGTCTTATTTTGACACCTGGCTTAATATCAGGAGCATAACTATTTTGATGTGAATAACTACTGACATAGCCATTGGCATGTTTAATTTCTGTATGGTTACCATAACCGCTTACGACTCCAACTTTTGTTACCACACCATCTCCAACAGCAATAATAGGCGATCCTTTTGGTGCTACCCAATCAACACCTGTATGCATGCGCACATAGCCTAAAATAGGGTGCTTTCGTAGACCAAAAGGCGAACCGAAAATGCCATTAGGGATTGGCTTTCTAAGCAAAAAAGGTTTTGAACTTTTGCCTTCTGAGTCATAATAATCGGCATTCCCATCTGTGGATTGATAATGGTAATATTTATAAGTAACATTTCCAAAGGTCGCGCTTATATAACGGATTTCAGGATCTCCATTGGTAGAAGAAGGGGCAGTTTTCAGTTGCGTGCTATTTTTTATGTTCTTACTGTTTTTTTCAGTATGTTGTTTAGGAAGAGCATAAAATATTTCGAGCTGATCTGTTGGTGTGACGCGGTTTTTCATATCAATATTCATTGCGAGCAAATGAATAAGGTGCTGTGAAAGAGACTGCGACATATTATGACTGAGAACAGCTTGATAGATTGCATCATAAACCGTTGGTAATTGTGCCGTATTAACATAAGAATGAGGTTGACCATTTTGAAATGCAGTTTTAAGCGCATATGACATTTCTGGTTCTGTACTTGCGACAAATTGGTTGTCATCATTAAGCGCGATTGTTAGAATATGATTCATTTTTTGGTAAATACTTACCCGAACAAGATGATCTTCTTCACCGTGTTGTGTGACAATTCCGATACGTAAAAGACTTCCTGCTTTGAGTGTATTTGAATGGTTCAATTCAGCTAATATTTGTGCAATTTTCTCCACTTGTTCTTGTGGATAGTCGGATTTTTGAAGTACTTCTAAGATTGTTTGCTTTTTATGAATGGGAATAATATCTTCAGCATAGTTTTTGGACAGATCAATTCGATGGTTGTGTGCTGTAATAGTGACATTTTCTTGGACAAGGCGCACATTAGGAAGCTTCGGCATTTTAAGAGAAGATGTTGAAATATCGAGTTGTGCAGGGTCTAAAAAAGGAAGAAGTGAAAGCTTTTCATTATTTTTATCCAAAGCAAATCCGGATTTTTGTACTTCTTTTTGTACTTCATCAGCAGTAAGTATATCAGTTTCATCAAAGTGCGTCTGCTCAATAATGAAATCACGGTTGCGTAAAGTCATTTTTGTTTCAATTTTTGCTCCATAAATTTGTCCTCTTTCGATAGTTTGAGAAATTTGATTGTTCGAATCATGGGAAAAAATGCTTAAAGCATCAAAAGGTGGATAGGTATATTTATTATGGCGTTCTTCGGCTAAGGCCATTCGGATCCATTCAAAATTCTGAGCTTCAACGACTTTTTCATCTCCCTTTTTTTGAAGCGTAGATAATTCAAATTGTCTTTTTTTATCAAAGCTTTGACGGGCATGTGTGGGAGCAATACGATCCCCTTTTTTATCATAGTCTTCAAGAGAGTGATCTTCTAATAAGAACCATTGTGCAGGAGTAATTAAAGTGTGTTTTCCTTCTAAAGCAGCAAAAAGCGCGATTCCCATAAGAATACAAGAGGTTACTCCAGTGAGAATTGTGCCCGTAAGCCAGCGCACAGAAACCTGTCGACGTGCAGGCTTAGAGCGTTGTATCACAAGGGCAGGGTCTTGCCCGGGATCATTTTTTTGATATTGGTTATTATCCCACATAAGGTTTCATCATTTTCTTAGAAAAACATTTGATATAAAAAGCTAACATGGCTTAGCTACTTTCTACAAGAGTACGATCATCTTTAAAAAGCAAAAATCTTAATTATAAGAAGAAAATGAATACTTTTTTGTTCTGTAATTTTATAAAATATTATCCCTGTTTTTTTATTGATTGAGCATTATATTTTTTAAATTTCAAAAATTATGTTGACTCTTTAGTTAGAAGAGTTTTATATATCATTAATGTGACAGGGGCATTTATTAGCTATTT
>NZ_JAMCOF010000020.1 GCF_023500045.1 Bartonella bilalgolemi
TTTTTCTACAGCTGGAGGAATGACAATTTGAATACGCTCATTATTTGGCAAGGTAGCGGATAGTATTGGATTTTTATCGGAAATACTTTGCTTAGAATAAGCAGCGATCACTTTAGCCATACCCATGAGTTCATTAAAGGAGAGCTCTGGTACTTCTATTGTTTTCCATCCTGTAGTTCCTTCGATCATGACCTGATAAGGACGGTTAATAACGATTTCGAAAAGATTTTCATCTTTGAGAAATTTATGAATTGGTTTGAGTTTTGTTAAAACGATAGCAATGGTTTCATCATTTATATTTTGGAAGTTTTGTTTCATTTCAATGTCACCGTAGAGTTTTTATGAAAGTCTCCCGAAAAGGCGCGATGAATAACCTGTTTGTTATTTTCGACAATTTTCAATTTATATACAGTTGAGAAATCTAGGTCGCGGGCAACAAAAACATTAACCATTTCACCTTGATTTTTGGTCAAGGTTGGAGGGATATGGACGTAATTTTCTGTGATAATTTTTGCCATATCTGTTCCTGCATAAAGGCTATGTGTTCCTGAAGACAAGGGGTCTGTTATTTGTTCTTGTTGTGTTGGTGTTTTTAGTAAATTTAGCCGGTTATGTGCGTAATTTGTTGTATCTCTGACGATTGAAACAAGAAGTGCAGAACCAAGTCGTTCAAACCAATGATTATCAATATCACCATCAACGCCTGATCGGCCTAAGGTATCTGTTGCTGGTGAGGACAATGTTATAATGATACCCTCTGGTGTTTTAGCTCTATTCCATAATATGAAGAGACGCGATTGGCCTTTTTTTAAACCGCCACGATATTCACCGATGATTTGTGTTCCTTTATCGAGCAAGACGATACGACCATTGTCTGACAAGATATCTCTGGAAACGATACAACTAACAAATCCTTGTTGTTCACTGCTGATTGCTGTTTCTAAGATACATGGAATAGAAGCTCCCATTGCGATGATGTAATTTCGGTTACCGAGTGTTGATGCGTGAACGCCGTCTAACTTTGTTGCTTCGAGGAGGTGATTAAAGGATTGCGCTGTTTTATTTGAGCTATTGTTATTTTGGTTAAGAGAAACGGTATTATTATTATTTTCTGGAGTAACTTGTTGCTGATTTGGATTAACATAGGCTAAAACGGGAGCACGTTGTGCTGCTTCTAATAATTTATGATCAAATTTTGGCTGATTGATTGTTGGCGTTGGTAATTCGACCTTAGGCAACAGGGGATTATTTTTATCAGCTAGCTCTAAAGGAGCCATCGTGGGTTTTAACGATTGGAACAGCTCTGTTTGTCTTCTGTTTGCTTCTTTAGGTAATTCTATGGTCTGTTTTTTTGTGTCTTTTGAAGATGAAAGGATTGCATATATTAAATAAATACAGACACCAAAGAGAATAAGAAGAGCAATGGCTTTTCCTAAATTAAAGCCCTCTTTTTTTTCTTGACCATCCTTTATTGTATCACGATCCTTTATCGTATCGTACTTATTAAGATTTATTTCATCCACTTCATCATTATTCATGGCTGTTTCTCTACGTTTATTTCACGTTGGACAGAAGGTGATGTTGTACCGGTTCCGGGATTAATTCCTCTTGGTAAGAAACCTTTATTAAAGATACACAGGACTTCGTTACCACGTCGCAAAGTGAATTGCATGGCTATGGCATGAACAATGACCTGGTTTCCTTTAATTGATTTTGGAACGATAGTTTCTTGTCCATCAAGTGAGACAAGATAAATGGCAGGGATTTCATTATTTCCTAAAAAGGTAAATGTTGTTGTTTTACCGTTATCATAGACTGAGCTTGGTTCAATAAGGGGAGAACCTTGAGCAACATAAGCCCAATTGCGCGGTCCAAAATGTTCATGCATATTTAGAATATTATCGACAAATTCTTCTTCATTCTTTTGTGCTTTAGCTTCTTGAGCTAATTGTTTACGCAAAGCTTCATCTTCTGGATAACGAAATTTTACAAGGAAATATGTGTCATTACCGATAGAAACATCGCCTTCACGCACTTGAAGTTCAAATTGATAAGATCGTTTTGTCCCATCTTGGCGGGTTGTGACAATTTGTAGATTGGTGATAGGCTGAACTTCACGGGGTTTGAGAAAGACAAAGTGACCAGCTGGTGCGACTTGCCAAGCAATGGAATTGCCAATTCCAATATAGGCAATATTTTCATCGTTAGCGAATTCAATCTGCACTGAAGAGCGAATAGATCCAATGATTTTTGTGACATTGTATGGGTCATAATTAATAAATCTGATCCGATTATCTTTTTGTGCACCCACGGGAGAAATTTCTGCCCATGCTAAAGATGCATGACAGCTTATTGCAACGATGAGAGTTAAAAAGAATATTTTTACTACTCCAATCATTGAACTACCTCTGGATCAGATCTATATTCTGACACTTGGAAACCAAGCGGGTTAATTAAGCGATTTTCCGCTGAAATGCGTGTATTAACGTAGGAAAAGTTTAAGACCGAAACCCAATGGAAAATATCTTCTTTTCCATTAGCGTCTCTAATCGTTTTATAGTAACGCACTTGAATGAGCTCTTTACTTAAAAAAGAAATGGATTTTATTGTGATTGTCACGGACATGTTTTTATAGATATTTTGCGGACTGTCTGGATTATTTCCCGAATACCATTTGGCAAAGCGATTTTGTTCTTCTACGGAAGATAAAAGAGAAGTAATACGAAAGTTATTTTCTGTCTCTGATAATTGGAAACTTTCGCGTGCACGAATATATTTGCTCGCGAAGTAGCGTGTTATTGCTTCATCATAATTTTGGGGTTCATCTTTTAGAACACTGACGACATCGACAATACCTGTAGAATTATCTACGCGGATAATGAAAGGCTCTATAGTTTTTAAGGGTATTAAGGTCACCACGGCTAAAGCCAAAGCGATTGTCATCAACCCAAAAAGCACGGTCAAAGCTATGGCAATTTTCATTTGAAGTCGCGTACTACGCATACGATCAATATCGAATGATCGTGCTTCTCTTATATATTCCTTAAATTCATCACTTTTCATGTGTGATCTCCGCATTTTTATAAGAGGGCGTTGGATGGTTTATTGTATTCACAGAAGGCGCAGGGAGTTCGACATGAGCTTTTGGTGCTTCATTTTCTTGTGTGTTGAGAATAATAGGAGTTGTGATTGGCTTGATTGCCGTATTGTGAAGGAAGGTGTTATTATTGTTCCAGTTCCATTTCCCTTGATTGAGCATACGGATATTCTGTCCGCTACAGCGTGGAAGTTTTTTGGGGCCATTTTTAAAAGAAGCGCAACCCGTAAGTGCTATCAAAAGAATCAAAATAATAGTTATTTTTAGTTTCATTATTTGAACTCGCAAATATTTTCAAAAATAAAATATTGGTGTTTTGCAGTGCGTGATTTTACCAAAACATGGAGCAAAGCATGAGAACTGATTTTTTGAAAAAGTGAAGAGAGCTTTTCATCGGCTGTGCACACGGTTAATACCTTTTGGGTTAAGGGTCTGACTATAGCCGTATTGGAGAGACAGTTGATATTAGAATGCGCCACGACCACCTCCACGCATCATTTCCGCAGTTTGTGCAGCGTGCTGCGCAGCACGAGAACCTCCTATAGATGCACCTCTTGCTGCACTGCTACCGACTGTAAAGCCTCTTCCAGCGAGGTTAAAGGCGCCAGAAGCCATTGAGATTATTTGTGATCCTGATGAGACACCAGCATGATGATATGGTCCTCCACTAGAGAGGGCAGAAGCAATGGTAGGAAGTGATTGGAAGAGAACAATTCCCACTATTGAGACTACAAGGACAGGAGGCAGCAAGAAATAGATTGAAGTATATGAGCCCTCAAAAACATACAGCATAATTTTACACATCATCGTTCCAAGCATCATTACAAGAACTTGCAAAACCGTAAAATTAACTAATGTTGAAATCCACGCATCGGCGTATCTGCGAGTTACATTGAATAAATATAAACTAATGAAAAGAGGACCAAGACCTATCACCATGATTAATGTAATTTTTGCAAACATTTGGATAATAAAACCAACTGTACAAAAAAAGATAACCGCTAAAAACATTAAACCACCAATCAATCCCACCACAATCTTTTCAAAAAAACCAGCCCTACCCACAAAATCTTGATAGCGCGTATTCGTAATTAACAAGAGATAATCGAAAACATTAGAGTCGACGGGACTGCTATTGAATGCATTCCCAATAGCATTGGCTAAATTACCGAAAAATATATCTTTGATGTAAGTATTAAATACATCTGCATTTGTTGCCATTGTTGTCACAACAACGATTTTAATGACATTATTAAGGAGACTATGCATTGAAAGAGCGACATGGCCAGTCATAACATTATAGCCATATAAAAAGATGAAAATGATTGCAGCAAGATTTAAGGGCGCTGCAATAGCAGAAGACAAGCTACTGACTGTTGTATCCACTACATCGTTGAGTGGTGCTAAAATATACGAAGAAACAGTTTCAAACGGAGTAAATTTAAAATCTGACATCAGTTTTATCTTCTAATTTTGCCTGTAATGTTTGATAATATGAATTTATGATTTTTCTTGCACCTCTTCACGCTCTTCTTGTGATTGAGTATTTCCATTGAATCATAGAAGAAGCCTGAATGAGAGGATTTATTTGAAAACTAGCCAACTGTATTTGAAGAGCTTTCCCTTTCTTCTTTTTTACTAACTGGAGTAAGTTTATAACTTGAGCTTAGTTTTAGCTTGATCCAACTGTTCTTGGAGTGTTTGTTGAACAGCTTCATGATTTTTCTGTTGCTCTTTTTCACGCTCGTTTTCTTTTGATTGAGCACTTTCCGATTTTATAATAGCAGAAGCCTGAAGTTTTAGAATATCCGCTTGAAGATTAGCTTGAAGAATAGCCAACTCTGTTTGAAGAGCTGCTTTTTGTTCTGGCGTAAGATTCTGTGATAATTTATTATTTATTTCTTTAATCTTTTCTTGATTTGCAACTGCTGAAGCATAAACAGATTTAGCTGTGTCTAAATCTGAGATTTCTGATTCTGATGAAGTTTGTATAGCATTTTGATAATATGTCTCAGTATCTGTTTGCGATACTGCATAAGAGATAGAACATAATGATAAAAGCATAATCAGATACAATGGTCTCATTGAGTTTGTCTCCTTTGATAAAATATGGGTAACCATACATTGGGATTTGTTCCGTGTTCACTTATAATTTGATTCACGAGTTCGATATTTCTGGTTGTTCCGCTTAAGACAGCAATTTCATTATCCATTCCACGTAAGTTGAGTTCTGCAACAACAGAATTTTGACCTTGTTTAATGAGAAAGCGGCGAGATTCTCTGCTTAATTCTGATTGGATTAGTTCAAATTCACGTTCAGTTAGTTTAAAGTTTTCAACATAATCGTTATAATTGGCTTTTTGATTTGGAAAAAACATTTGGGTCGGGCATTGTTCAATGATTGTATGAGCGATTGTTGAATTCAAAGCATCTCTGGGGCTTTGTGTTGCAAAGAGCATCATGCCATTTTGTTTACGAATTGTTTTGAGACGATCTTGAGTAAAAGCTTTAAATGAATCATCTTCAAGGGCTTTCCAGAATTCATCAATAACAATAATGATACGCCGCCCATCAATAAGATCGAGAATGCGGTTAAACAGATACATCATCAAAGGGCGACGAATTTCTTCATTATCTAAGAAATCGGTCATATCATAACCTATGAATTGAGCATCTAAATTGAGGTCATCGTGATCATTATCAAAGACCCACCCTAAAGGATTGCCTTTGATCCAACGTTTTAAACGTATCGCAATACCTTCTGTGGAGGTATTATCAAAAAACAGTTGAAGTGCACCGAGCGAGCGTTGTTCTAGAGGAAGACTTTCTAAGGAATTGATCGCTCTAGCGACATCTTGTCGCTCTTGTTCTGTCACTGTTTGGCCGTCCGTAGTAACTAACTTTAAAACCCAGTGCTGAAGAAAGAGTTTGTTTTTTTCTGTGTATTCCATGCCTTTTAATGGTGCAATACCGGTAGGTTTACCATTTTTCAAAGGCTTATATTTGCCACCTCCAGCACGAACAAAAATCTCTGCTCCTTGGTCTTTATCAAAAAAGACTATTGTTGGGTTGTGTTTTTGCGATTGTGCAAGCAGAAAATTAACAATGACTGTTTTTCCAGATCCTGACGGACCGCAAATAAAGGTATTACCAACATCACCAAAATGAAAATTAAAGTAATAAGGAGAGCCAGCTTGCGTTTGTAATAAGGCGATGGCAGAGCCCCAAACATTACCTTTTAGTTTGCCAACCGGGAATGAATGGAAGGGGGATAATGCTGCAAAATTTCTGCTGCTAATAGCTCCAGAGCGCGCTCGATAGCTAAAGTTTCCAGGAAGCTGTGCCCACCAGGCTGCTTCTAATCCTAGATCTTCTCTGGCTATAACAGCACCACCATTAGTAAGATATGAACGCGCTTTGGAGAGATGTTCTGCCAATTCTTGTGGACGATCAGCAAAAACGGCTAAAGAGAGATGATGTTCTCCCAAAACAAAACGATTGGACTCTAAATCATCAAGTGCCTCATCAAGAGCTCCAATTTGTGAGCTGGCACGATCCGCCACATTAATCATTTGATTTTGTTTACGGCTCATAATAGCACTTGCAACTGCTTTACTTTTAAAAACAAAGGATTGCGTTAAAATAAATTCAAAGGGCGCCGTCAACAAGCCATCTGTCATGCCAGGACGTGTTTTAGAAGGATATTCTTTCCATCCAAACATACCAACAAAGCGCTCATTGCTTTCATGACGAATTTCGATAATTTCTTTGCCGAAGATAACACGATCTGAATAAATCGTTGAGGCAATAGTACCAAATGTAAGGGGTATGCGTTCACGCCTTCCTCCCACCAATTGATGAAGAAATTCACTCTGCTCAGAAAATAAAATGTCATTGTACTCGTAAGTGGATAAAAGTCGTGCTTCATAGCATTCCAGACCTTGTATAAGATCTTGACTTAACTCTTCGATTTTCCGAATAGATTCAAAGTCTGGTTCCGATTGCGTTTTCTTTGCTTGTGTTAAACGATGAAAAAAAGAAGCGAGCTGTTCAGTTTTATCTGCTGCAGGGTTCCAGAGAACCGAAAGAAATAGATCATTTCGATAAAGATCTTGCGAAACCATTTTTTGTTTATATTGTTGATCTAAAACTGTTGCAAAAGATGAAGAAAATTGGCTCTCTGGATAAATCGTTTCACGTCGACGGATAACGTGAGAATATAAAGCAACGCGTTCATCTGCTATATTTTTCAAAAGCGTATTTAATTGGGTATGTAAAGAATTTAATTGGCTGATATCTGCAGTATCAAAATTTACGCCTTCAATAGCAATCACTGTCATTAAGCAACGCGAATCCAATGCAATCACGTGATGATTGACATGACGAACATAGGGAATATATTCTTCGGGTAGAGATTCCCGCCTCGATTCCCGCTTCATCACTGCATTTGTCTCCTTTATTTTAGCTCCTTGTAAGTACGGATAAGGCGTAAAGGAGATGTAGATCCTCCTCCCCATCTCGTCATGTTCTTTTGTTTGCCTCGAGTGTTGAGCCAAGCAAATAGAACACGAAATTGGTTATGGTCACGTTTTGTGATTTCGCGTAAGATAAAGTGCAAACCAACACCAAGACCGATCATTGAAAAGCTACTGGTAATGATAAAAAGAGTAGAGGTTGCTATGACATTTAATGCCATTGCTTCTACAGTAACACCCGCAAACATGGCTGGTCGTGTACAGGCAAGAAAAAGAGTATCTTCGTTCATTTATGATGTACCACCCATTAATAAATTAACAAGAGCCGAAGCACCAAAAACAATACCAATACCAAGGACACAATATGCTGCTTTGCGTAAATCAATAACACCATACATCCAACCAATTCCCACAGCTGCAACACATATGGTTGCAATCAGCTTCGCTGTTGTACCTGTCATCATAGTAACAATATTCCGCAAAACCGTATCAAGATTCCCCATACCGCCAGCAGTAGCATTAGCATAGGCAGGGCTTAATAAAACGAACATTGTTAAAAGTAGTGTAAAGGCGATACAGTAAATATTCTTCGGTAGATTGTTTATCATTTGGCCTCTCTTCAAAAGAAGATTGTTTACACAGTAACATCCTTTTATTTCTACAAATAATACTCAGGTTCACAACTTTAAGCTTCTTTAATCGTAAGCACTCTATCAAGCTATTAAAAAATTAGAACCAGAAACAGAAATAATCAAAAGAAGCAAGCATGAGTATTGTTATTTTATCAAAATGACAATATTAAAAATACAAAAATAATGTTTTTCTTTGCAAAATGTGTTTAATTTACAACAAATACTGTTGAAACTTTCTCTTGAGAATTAGGAGAAAAGCAGAGATGCATAAAAAATTTATAGGATATAAAAACAATAAGGATTGGGTGAATGCGATTTAAACCGATTATTATTGTCTACATTGTTTG
>NZ_JAMCOF010000021.1:0-2813 GCF_023500045.1 Bartonella bilalgolemi
CGGAAATATTCGCTCTAATATCTCTGTAACAACCTCAGGTAGTCACTTCGGAGTAGGTGGAGGTATACAGTTCACTCTTAACTAATTACCTATTAATACTACCCAATCAAAAAACTCTCATTTCCACGCTAAAAGATCAGAAGTGAGAGTTTTTTTTCATACAAATTAACACTCTAAATTTTAATAAAAAACATTTTAATATTTAAAAAACGAAAAAAAACTTGAATTATAGCCTTTCATGTTTTATACAAGCAACCCATTCCTAAAAATACAACACGTTAAGGATATTAAAAAATAAACAAAACAACCCCTCTATAAACTTTTTATAAGTAAAATACTCGTATTTTAAATCTTAAATCGCAAAAGCTCATACCTCAACAAAATAAAGATCACATATAACCATGATATAACCTACTAAAATAAAATTATGTCTTTTTAATGGCATATATTCTTACTAAAAAACCTCAAAACGATAGAAACAACTGCTAAATACAAACAACAACCCAAAACAATTTAAATAAAAAGACCAAAACCTCATTAATTAAAGAATTCTTAACATGACTACTACCTTATCTCAGCCACCCCTAATAATCTCTAAATGTGTCTTTTTAATGTCTAAAATTTATTTTTTATTTTTACTGGAGGAATTATTATGAAAAAGTCATATCTTAGCTTAAAAAGCGCTGATTTAAGGGGCTGTTCTTTATTGAAAGCCGCTTCATTAGGTACTGTTATGACAGTGCTCTTATCGAGTGTTTCACCTGTCATTGCATCTACTTTTTCTCCAGCAGAAATTATGTCTCAAGGTCCTGATTTAGCTTTTTTTAATATAAAAGCTTCTGATCATGATGAGGATAATGCTTCGTCGGAGGATAATGCTTCGTCGTCTGCTCTATTAGCAGCTGCAAAAGAGCAATATGAGAAGTTGCTCATGGAGCCTTTGCCTAATGTTGGAGGTGATTATAATTTTTATGTTTCTGGAGATTATCCAATAAATTTTACTGTTAATAGCACGGTAAGAAGCTCTGCGAATAATCCAAGTTGTATTAAACAACCTGGGCTGATAGGTTGTTATGTAGATGGTCTAACTTTGGGGGATGCTATTCAGTCAGATGAAGCGTCAATTATAATAGGCTCAGGTGTCGCTATTGGTGGAACTGGTGCAGATATTGTAATAAGTGGCCACTATGTTTTGGGTGAAAAGGCGAGTGCTGAAGCGAGTGCGATTGCAATAGGGCAAAAGGTAGTAGGTGAGAGAGCGGGGGAGTCGGTGATAGGCGCGTGGCCGGCTGCATCAGCAGATTCCCCTTGGTCTGTGGCTATAGGCACAGACGCTCAGGTGTCCGGTAATTCCAGCAATTCTGTTGCGATGGGTTTTCATGCTAAAATAGAGTCCGGTTCTCGTGACTCTACAGCGCTGGGTTCTCAGGCTAAGATAGGGACTCTGTCTTCTCAGTCTATAGCACTGGGTTCTGTCGCTAAGGTAGGTGACAAGAGCATTAAGGCTATTGCTATAGGATACACAGCTGAAGCGAATGTTGCAAACGGGGTTGCTTTAGGTGCTGAATCTGTGGCTAATATTAAAGAAGGTGTTGTAGGCTATAAACCTGGTAGTACTGCTGCTAAGGATGATTTTATATGGACCAGCACTTCTGCGGCAGTTAGTGTTGGTGATGTTGCGAAAAAGCTAACACGACAAATTGTGGGAGTAGCTGCTGGAACTCAAGACACTGATGCTGTGAATGTTGCGCAGCTGAAATCATTACAGCAATGGGTAACAAATAATGCGGGAGGAAAAGGTTGGAAGCTTTCTGTTGGAGGACAAAATACGACAGATGTTGAAGCAGGGGGTACTGTGGATTTTTCATCTACTGGCAATCTTCAAATTTCAAAGAGTGTAAATGATAAAGTAACAAACGTAACATTTGATCTTGCGAAGAAGATTACTGTTGATGATATCACGGTAGGAAAAAATATTTTAGATGAAAATGGCCTACAGATTAAAGGTGAGGACACTGTGCTTGGCCCAGCGATATTGGTTAGTGGGATCAGTGCGGGCAATAAAAAGATTACAGGCGTGTTAGCGGGTACAGAAGATACGGATGCAGTTAATTTTTCGCAATTGCAAGCGGTAAAAAATGAATTAGAGAAGAATAATTGGATTCAGCAAGATTCTGGAACGGGTGTTATTACAATAGGTGCGCAAGCAGAAGGAACAAAAGTTAATTTTTTGAACAAAGAGAAAAAAGGTCGGACTCTTTCCGGCTTGAATGATGGAGAAGTTTCAAAAACTTCCACTGAAGCAATTACAGGAAAACAGCTTTTTGAAGTTAAAAGTGATGTATCGACCATTGCTGGAAATACTTCTAAGTATTTGGGAGGTAAAGCGGATATTCTTAAGGGGACAGCTCCAACTTACAGTATACAAAAAAAATCCTTTCATGATGTCGAAGCAGCCTTTATAGGTGTTGATGGTTCACTTACAGAAATTTATGATAAAATTGCCAATGTAGCCGGGGGTAGTCTTGTTCAACAAGAGAATGGTGAGAATGGTGAGACTGGCAGTGGCCTTATCACGATAGGTTCAAAAGTAGGCGGCGAGGAAATCAGTCTTGCGAACAAAGAGAAAAAAGGTCGGACCCTTTCCGGCTTGAAGGATGGAGAAGTTTCAGCAGGTTCTACTCAGGCAATTACAGGAAAACAGCTTTTTGAAGTTAAAAGTGATGTATCGACCATTGCTGGAAATACTTCTAAGTATTTGGGAGGTAAAGCGGATATTCTTAAGGGGACAGCTCCAACTTACAGTATACAAA
>NZ_JAMCOF010000021.1:2913-3126 GCF_023500045.1 Bartonella bilalgolemi
GTTCTACTCAGGCAATTACAGGAAAACAGCTTTTTGAAGTTAAAAGTGATGTATCGACCATTGCTGGAAATACTTCTAAGTATTTGGGAGGTAAAGCGGATATTCTTAAGGGGACAGCTCCAACTTATACGATTCAGAAGACAGATTACAGCAATGTCGGAGCAGCCTTTGCCGGTGTTGATGGTTCACTTACAGAAATTTATAAAGAACTTT
>NZ_JAMCOF010000021.1:3226-4954 GCF_023500045.1 Bartonella bilalgolemi
AGAATTGCCGAGAATGCTTCTAATTATTTGGGAGGTAAAGCGGATATTCTTAAGGGGATAGCTCCAACTTATAAGATTCAGAATACAGATTACGGGAATATCGGAGCAGCCTTTGCCGGTGTTGATGATTCTCTATCAGAAATTTATAAAGAACTTTCAGGTGTTGGAAGTAAGAGCCTTGTGCAACAAGATAACAGTGAAGATGGCAGTAGTCTTATCACGATAGGTTCAAAAGTAGGTGGTGAGGAAATCAGTTTTGCGAACAAGGATAGTAAAGGCCGGACCCTTTCCGGCTTGAATGATGGAGAAGTTTCAAAAACTTCCACTGCAGCAATTACAGGAAAACAGCTTTTCGAGACGAACACTAAGCTTTCTTCTTATTTAGGAGGAGGGGCAAGCTATAATGATGGTGTTTGGCAGAAACCGACGTATAGCATTCAAGGTACATCGCATAATAATGTAGGATCTGCATTTTCTAGCGTTGATACAACATTGACACAGCTTAAAAATAACACGACTGAAAATCTTCAAAATAGTTTGTTATGGGATGAAAAGGAGGGAGCGTTTGTTGCCCTTCATGGTGAAAATAAGAAAGAGAAAGCTGCGAATAAACTTAAGTTTCTTATTGATGGAGATATAGTAGAGGGTTCGACAGAAGCGATCACAGGTAATCAGTTATATAAAACGAATAATAAACTAGCTGAGTATTTAGGCGGTGAAGCAAAATATAATGATGGTGTTTGGGTGAAACCGACGTATAGCATTCAAGGTACATCGCATAATAATGTAGGATCTGCATTTTCTAGCGTTGATACAACATTGACACAGCTTAAAAATAACACGATTGAAAATCTTCAAAATAGTTTGTTATGGGATGAAAAGGAGGGAGCGTTTGTTGCCCTTCATGGTGAAAATAAGAAAGAGAAAGTTGCGAATAAACTTAAGTTTCTTATTGATGGAGATATAGTAGAGGGTTCGACAGAAGCGATCACAGGTAATCAGTTATATAAAACGAATAGTAAACTAGCTGAGTATTTAGGCGGTAAGGCGAGCTATGAAAATGGCAAATGGACGGCTCCTATTTTCAAGATTAAGGTTCTCAAAGAAGATGGAACTCTCGAAGATGAAACATATACGAATGTAGCGGCAGCTTTAGAGAACGTTAGTAGCTCCTTTACGATGGCTGTAGAGAATAATTTAGTTCAACAAGAGAAAGGTGAGAATGGCAGTAACCGCATCACGATAGGTTCGCAAGTAGATGGCGGGGAAATCAATTTTGTGAACAAAGATGGTGAAGGCCGGATCCTTTCTGGCTTGAAGGACGGAGAGGTTTCAAAAATGTCCACAGAAGCGATTACTGGTGGACAGCTTTATGAGACGAAGGACAAGCTTGCTAAATATTTCGGTGGCGATGCAGGATATGTTGATGGTGTTTGGACTGCTCCAACATTTCAGATTATTCAACTCAATTCTGATAGTAAAAGCGATGGAAAGAAGCATAAGGAATATCGTACTGTAGCTGAGGCTTTTGGTGGTGTTAATGACAATATGGAAGATTTGAACGATCGTCTGAACGAGGTTAAAAAACAAACAGAGCAGATAGAACAGAATGGTTTAAACTGGGATGAAGATAAAGGTGCTTATGACGCAAGACGTAAGGATGAAAAAGGAAATCTTGCCACTAGTACGATTACCGGTGTTAAAGATGGAGAAATATCAAAAGGCTCT
>NZ_JAMCOF010000022.1 GCF_023500045.1 Bartonella bilalgolemi
TTCCATAATCGGGATTTGTAACCCAACTGTACCATGTCCTTTGCCAATCCCGTTTGTTTGCATTTTTACTTGGATTTGCTAACCAGTAATTTGTGAACCGCTCAAATTCTAACAGCGCCTCATCATGTGCTAAGCCTTTATCGATTGCATATTGCAAATTAGGTTTGAAATCCTCAGGCAATCGATAGCCTCGATTAGTTTTCGCTCGTTTTGCTTTTTGGGGAACGTTTTCTTGCTCGTGAATGGGAGGTTGGTTTTCTAAATCCGTCGCAATTGGCTCTGGTTGGTTCTCAACAGCATCAACCTCTGTTGGCTCTTCAATCAAATCGATAGGTTCTAAAATTTCAGAACCAATTTCTTTTTTTGATAATACGATAGTATTAGTTTTTTTATTATAACTGTTATTGTTATTGTTATTGTACCCTCTTGAAGAATCTTCAAGACATCTTGAAGAATCTTGAAGACATCTTGAAGAATCTTGAAGACTTCTTAAAGAATCTTGAGGCTTTCTTGAAGAATCTTCTTGATGTTTATTTTTCCTAGTGGTTGCAGCTTTTGCAGCTCTTTCTGCAAACTTATTTAAAGTTTCATCTGAATTGTTTAATTCTTCTTCAACATCTGAAATCCACAAACGACCATTTTCTAAGCAAATGACATGTCCAGACCTAAATAAATAATCTAACGCCTTTTCAAATCTTTTTACTGAACAACACGTAAAATGAGATAATATTTGTGTATCGTTTACAAGAGACTCTCTTGTGCGCAACATTTGCAATCGCAACCGCATATAAACATTGCCTTCAATTGCAGGTAAACAAGCAAGATCAAGAAGCCACTTGTCTGCAAAAAGTCTCGTCCAAGGTAATTTACTGGACATAGATTTCCCCTTCTTTCTTTAAATATAAAATTGCCAAAGCATCTGCCTCATTATCATCACAAGGTGAGTGTCCTTTGGAACACATTGCCTCTATCATCTCTTCTTTCGAAGCATTTCCTTTTCCTGTTGTTGCCTTCTTTATCGTACCAACAGGGATACCTTCATACGGGATCTGATAATACTCACACCATGCTGTTAAGGTTGCTAACAAGCCACCGTAAACATGTGCGGCATCCGTCCCTATATGACGGCGGACTTCTTCAAAATACACCGCATCAATTCTCCCTGCTATCAGCTTAATTTCATTAAGCCATTGCTTAAAACGCAAATAACGCATCCCACCCCCTTCAAAACGACGGGGCTGGAAATTCATAACACCACTGATAATGTGACCATCAGCACCACAAATCGCCCAACCGGTCTTTGTCCCTAGGTCAAAACAGAGAATCGTGTTAGTCATTTGAAATTCCATTAAACATTATTTTTATAAAGCCATTCGACGATTATTATTTTTTGAAATGAGGGGGAAAAATGTTAACGATATTTGAATTCTTTTCTACACTTTCTCTCACTATAGCTGCTATTCATGCTGGTATTTCAATTTGGATAGGATACAAAAAAGCAAAAGAACAAGCTCTAGGACCTAAATTACAAATTAGTTGTAAAAGAACGCTAACAAATATACCTTACCATCTAAATGAAAAAATCACATTCAAAATAAATTTAACCACCTATAATCCTACAAAACAAGAAATTAAGATAAATAATATCTGGCTAGATTCCCAAAGTCCGTTTCAATTTGTCAAAGCCTTCTATCCCAATCCAAATTCCAGAGTTACTAAAGAACCAGGCATCAATATCCCTGTAAAACCTAAACACATCAACTTAATACATCCTGAATTCAAATCGGAACCAGAGTGCATATTTGATCTGTTTAATGTAGAGAGTGAGGAACAACTTACAATTTCACTGACCATTCAAGCTATGCAATCAGAGATAGTAAATCCTATAAATATTATTTTAGAACATACGTCCTCTAACTATCCCTATAAAACACTTAAAATTTTTCATTGCATTGGCTTTTTTCGTTTTTCAGAGAGGCAAAGATTGAATTTTTGGGCTAAGTTCAACGATGAACCTGCTAATATATAATTCCATCATTCACGATAAATAAAAGAGCTATACACTAAAAAATAAGCATTAAGATCTAAGGCTTTTATTAATCTCTATTATTGTACCAGTGAAAAAATACAATAACATTCAAAATAATAACCGATATGGATAGTAATGATATTGCCAAACCGTAATCCATCTTTATTTCCTTTCTTTATATTAAGATTGCTGTATATCAGTCCGATCATAACCACCTCTGCAACCAGAAACATCATCACAAAATGAGAGTGGACGGGATGAGCTATTTCTAAATTGTTGAAGCTTTAGATAATTTCTTAAGGATAACCCTTTTCCTTGTTCCCAACGACAAACAGAGGCTTGTTTAACACCTAAAATATCTGCTAATTCTTTTTGTGTTAGCGAAAAACATTTTCTGATAGACTTAATTTCTAATTTTTCCTCTGTGCTCATTTGAGTTAAGCCCTTCAAATTTTAACCATATACGCAATTGTATACAGTTTTAGAAAAAAAACAATAGATTTTTTAAATTTTAAAATCATAAATAATTAATTATGACAAAAAATATCATTGCTACATTGCAAATATTGCAATCTGAATTCGGTCTCAGTCAAAAAGATCTTGCAGATAGACTAAATGTAACTCAGGCAACCGTGTCAAGATGGTTGGGGAGTGAGTCAGATCCTAGAGGTTCACACAGAGATGCAATTTTAGAACTTTATAAAAGCTTAAAGGGTTATAACCAAGTTACTACACTTGTTCCTATTATGGGATACGTAGGAGCAGGGTTAGAGATTGACACAGATATTGAGCAAATTCCAGAAGACGGACTTGAAACAATTGAAATACCATTTGATTTGCCTTTTGAAGCAATAGGATTCATGGTTCGTGGAGATTCTATGTATCCTGTATATAAAGATGGTGATTTTATCGTAGTTAAACATCTACAAACAAAACCAGTGAGCGATTACTACGGTGATGAAGTTGTTGTTTTAACAGAAGACAATAGGCGATTTGTCAAACAAATTACTCGTTCTTCAGAGGGTATTGTACTCAAATCATGGAATGCGTTACCCATTAAAAATGCTAAGATAAAATGGGTTGGCGAAATATTTGCAATATTACCTCGTAAAGCTTATCGTCGATTTACAAAATAATTTTATTAAAACTTTTTGATTCCTTAATTTTAAAAGCGATATTTAAGTAAAAATACAAAAAAAATAAAATATCCGTAACTTTTTTCTTGCTTTTATTTATACGTTTGCGTATATGTGATTATACAAACCAAACACCAAGAACAGTCGCAAGGCATTAGAGGGGGTAGAAATGAAAAAGCCGATTTTTATTAATCCAAATGAAATTCTTTTAGCAATGTGCAGTAATGAAAATGAAAACACTGCACGTTCTGGACCTTTTTATGATGAAACAGAAGTATTGAACTTTTTATCTGACATCGATGATGTGGAAAGAATTATTCGCATCGAGCTCTCAACAAATCGATGGGAAGATATTTCTGAAGAAATTGCTGAAGAATATTTAGATCAAAGCAGCTGGATGCTTGATGAAGATAGCGATATTCCTCCTTTTGTAGAATACAGCGATGCCTATGAAGCTTTTAAAAAAGATCTCGAAGATCAAAAAATTGATGATGAGATCTATGGCACTTATGAAGAGCAGCACCGTCTCAGACTCTCTGATGTGATTTAAAAGAGGAATCTTTAACATGACACATTCTCCTTTAAGCCTTATTTCGCAAAAATATGGCTTCTCAGAACAAGAGTTTCGTAAAACCATTATTAAAACCTGTATCAGCCATAACTTCTCTGATGAAGAGTTTGCTGCTTTTATTTCCGTCGCTAATACTTATGGACTCAATCCGCTCACAAAAGAGATTTACGCTCTTCCTAAAAGAGGCGGCGGTATTATTCCTGTTGTCTCTATTGACGGATGGATCAAGATTATCAAATCAAATCCTAAATTTGATGGGATGACCTTTCAAGATCAACTCGATAAGGACGGAAATCTGATCGCCATCAAATGTGCTATTCGTTTGAAAGAAATTAAAGATCCTATTGAGGTCACTGAATATCTTAATGAGTGTAAACAAAAAACAGACCCATGGCAGAAATATCCTGCACGCATGTTGCGTCATAAAGCCGTCATCCAATGTGCCCGTTATGCTTTCGGATTTTCCGGTATTTATGATGAAGATGAAGCGGAACGGATTAATCAGGGCGCCAGTTCACAAAGGCAGCCTGTCTCCGATGAAATGATCATGGAAATCCAAAGCCTCATGCATGAAACACAAACAGATGAAACAAAAGTTTTGAGCTTTGCAAATGTCAGAAATATAACAGATCTTTCTCT
>NZ_JAMCOF010000023.1 GCF_023500045.1 Bartonella bilalgolemi
ATTGGAAGAGGCTAAAATAATTGCTAAACATATCCGCAAAAGTTGGTATTTTATCAATCCAAATTTTATATTTAACGGCACACATGTTATTTTTATAAACGAGCTTGAGTATAAAGAAGATGATGATTTAGAATGATGGAGTAGAAATTTTGCTATATTGAAAAGAGATTTTCTTTTCAATATAGTTTCACATTGACTCGTTATGTAAAGATATGAGTCGTTTAAAATAGAGGATAATATAATGGCAAAAAAATAAAAACCCAACTGTTAGAACAGAAGGGTTTCTAAATATCTTACGATAAATTAAATTTAAAAACCATATTTCCAATTTAATTTATCGCGTTGTGTTTTGCAAGAGGAATTTTGCAAAAAAGGTGATATTTTGACATTTTTTTGCCTCTAATGGAGAGGTTTAAAGAATTATGGTTAATAAAACATCTGGAAGACGGATAGATGCGCATCATATAGAATTTAGGAAATTAGCAGAAAGCGCTGAGATTGGTTCAGTAAGCCGTGGTCAATTAATTGGGTTGGCTAAAAACATGAAAAAGGCTGGTTTAATTAAAAAATCAGAAGGTGAACTTCTGCTTGAGTTACTGGATACAGCTCCAAGAGATTCATTTGAAAAAGGCGGAGTTCCTATTGTTTTCAAAAGCAATAAACAACTTGGTTATGACATTAGTCGTAGTGAAGGACGCGTCAGTCGATTACTATCATCTCTCTATGATTGTGGTTTTATTGTCATGCGTGATTCTGGGAATTTTAAACGTTATTCAGTACGAAGCCGTAGTTATGGAATTATAACAGCTTGCGGTATTGATTTACGTATTCTTATTGCTCGCTATCCTGAACTTAAGCAAAAAGCAGATGAAGCTCTGGAAGCTTATGATAAGCAGAAAGATGCTGTGCATTATTTTCGTGGTTTGGTGCGTCAAATTAAAGGCTCTTATGCGTTAATGAAAACTACCTCTTTTACAACACTGCTTTTTTCTAGAATGCAAAAAATTATTGATATTATTGGCAAACCAACCAAAGCGTCTTTTGAAAAATTACAAAAAGCAATCCGTCTTTTTGAATGGATTTTAGAGCGTTGTTTTAAACAAAAAATATCAAAAACGACATACAGGTATGTCGCCAGTGACATACACATAGAACATACAACCCTTAACTTAAATTGTAAGTGTAACAGAAATGAGTGTTCAGATAACTCTGAACACACTCAAATAACTAATGTGACCTTCGGTCACAATAAAATGGCTTATGAAAAAAGAGTGAACGGCAAAAACGAAACTTCACTTCCTTCAAAAGGCAATACATTGCCTCAAATTCACCCAGAGATACTAGCTAAAGCATTGCCAAATACAATCATGTTTCTCAAACATGAACTGCAATCTGAACGCGATTTAACTGGTTCTATGGAGTTCTTAGCTAAAATGTCTGGCATTTCTTCCCATGCCGTCGAAGAAGCTAAAAAAACTATGGGATTTAAAAAAGCAGCGCTCGCTATTGCTATTATCGTAGAAAAACATTGCAGACAGATCATAAATTCACCTGGTGGATATCTCCGCGGCATGATTGCTAAAGAAAATCGTAGTGAATTATATCTGGAACGTTCCCTCTATGCTCTAATAAAGGAAAGTTCTTAAAAAAACAAAAAATGAAAAATTTCATGCGTTCAAATCAGGTTGAACAAAGTCCTGAAAACTTTTAAAATACCTAAACCAAAAAAGGATATTACAGAAAGGAATTTCCTATGAAAAAGAAATTGCCCAAAAGTTATATGACTGATGCTGAACGCGAGGAATTGCGTGCAGGTGGATTTGACCAGAACTCTATCTATACTGCTGAATCAGAGGCAGCTGCTAAAGCAAATGACAGGCAAGCAGTGTGGGGATGGTTAGCAATGGTGGAACTACCAGCTTATTCACTTCTGTTTCTTAAAAGTCAGCGTGGTGCACAATTCATTCGTGATATGGGGTTTATTACTAAAAATGCTGATGAAGAATATGGTCCCGATTGGTTAGATAAAGGCGTTGTTATAGGAGGTCAACATTTCTAAGGAATATGAAAAATTACATTGGATATTATTACAAGAAAATAGCTATGTGCAAAGTCTTGAAAAAGTATTGATTACTAGGAAATTACATAGTGCACGGGATAATTTATTTGATTATGTTCGTAATGTTGGAAAGAGTGATGATCTGTCATTACTGCTTGATACGGAACGTGGTATTGTAAAAAATGATTTGCTTCGTTATGCTAATAGTCAAGGAATGATAAGTAGTCTTAAAAAGGCAATAGCTGAAATAGATGTTGTTAAAGATCACATAAAAATCGTTTCTAATTCTGAGACATATGACGTGATCAATAGAGGTTATAGTTTGCCAAACAATCGTAAAGGTGGTTTACCTTATGATGAAGCCCGCCAAGCTATGGCGTCGCATTATACACGATTAGGAAATCTCGATAAATCTCGTTTAACAGACATTGAAAAATCAATTATTGACGTGCGAAGAGAGAATATAAAAGTAATGCAAAAACTCTACGAGAAAATGCAAGCCAAAGCTATTGGTATAGATCTTTCGCATGGCAATAAGAGTAAAAATGCAAATGAGTAAAAGTGTAAAGATTATAAATGAGTAAATGAAGTTATAAGCATAACATCATTCTATCTAAGAAAATCAAATATAAAACTATCTCAAAATAGACAAGTACTATCATTGTAGCCGTTTCATATTGTATTGTATAAAATGCAACACGAGACACACCAAGTCTTTTTAAAGATGTAAGTGTATCTGAGCTACTATTATAGTGTTTTTGAGAAAAAATATTTAAGAAGCAAAAATAACTTCAAACTGTCCTTCAGGTGTTTTAACTTTTTCAGGACTAACAACAATCCTAACATCGTTCCCTAATTTAGTTAAACACTCAAGCATTTTCATCTCACTTATTCCTCTGAATTCTCCGTTTAAAAGTTTAGACAATTTAGATTGAGGCATTTTCAAAAGTTGACCAGCTTGTTTTTGTGTTAATTTTTTTTCTTTAAGAATTTGACTAATTTTTTGAGCAAGTTGTGCTTTAAGAAGCATTTCTCTAGAATCTGCAAAACCAAGATCTGCGTAAACATTAGAACTACCGTGAAAAACATTTATCATTCTAATTCCTTTCTAATTGTTCTGCTAATTTGAGACGTTCTTTAATAAGATTGATGTCTGGTTTGGGAGTTGCAATGCCATGGGTCGATTTTTTCTGAAAACAATGCAATACATAAAGAGCCTTTTCATATTGTATTGTATAAACGGCGCGATAAGTTCCTTGTATATCACGTTCAATAATTTCTAGAACATTGGCAGATCCAAAGCCCTTGAGAATCTTAACATTTTCTCCTTTATCTCCTATCTGAGCAAGATAAAGAGCATAACCAATCTTTTGTTGAATAATATCAGGAAGACTTTTTATATCTTTGAGTGAAGATCCAAGCCATATGATACGTTTTATTTTATTCATAATTATTTATATACCCATATAGGTATAATTGCAAATAATTATTTTATTTTTTCTTTAAAATAGATAAATTTTTTCCAAAATCATTTAACACTTATATAACACATATAGCTCATGAAATATTTAGTGTACGAGAAGGTGCAAGCCAAAGCTATTGGTATAGATCTATAATCCAATAAGGTAAGCATAAAAAACTTTTTATTAATTTATACATTCATCTTTATATAAAATTAACAAGCTTTTTTCCGTATAGGTTGGTCACTACAGCGCTATATGGTGGCGCGTTCCCTTCCCTATACGTCAACTTCGCTTGTAAGATGAGAGGCTATCCGCCTCTCAAACTCTCTGGACCGCTCACCAAA
>NZ_JAMCOF010000024.1:0-1715 GCF_023500045.1 Bartonella bilalgolemi
CCCAATATGTTTGATTTTCACCAAACATACTTTGATCTTCACCGTGAGAGGAAGCTTGAGGACCGTAGGCGTTAAGAGTATATTTATAAGGAGAATTATTTATTGTGGTGTAACCATTTGCCAATTTGAAGGAGTCTTCATTTGCTTCCCCAGAAACTTGGATGAGTGAGACACCACTTTCATTTGCAGGAACAGAAGTATTTTTTTCTGCTTTATTCTTTCCCTTGATACCGTTAACATAAACCGTCGTTGTACCTAAAGCATCACCATTAATTACAAGTCGATCTGTTTTTTGCTCTTTTGTTTTAAGTCCGTTACTCCATTCAGTATTGAAGTAAATTTTTGCATCACCTTTTGCATTATAGACTGTTGCTGGGTTGTTTGGGTCATTTGCAACTATTGCAGGTCCTTCTGCTTTTTCTATTGCAGGTCCTACATGTAATACCTGATATTGATCGTCTGTTGGTTTGTCAAAAACAATGGTACTGTTATCAAGATTAAGCACAGAAACAGTGGAGCGTGATCTAGTAGAAATATCAAGCAGTTCTCCCGGTTTTCCCTCTTCACCTGGTTCTCTTTCTTCTTTACTGATTTTGAGTGTCCATATTGTACCATTACTCAAATTGAAGACTGTTTCAGCCTTTTTTCCAGTTTCAGCACGACCTTCTAAAACTGAATGATCTGCGTTGAGTGTAAGAGCTGCCTCTTTGTCTTCTTTGGGAGTGTACTTTAATAAAAGATCACCACGTATTTCTGAATTTTTGAGGGTGACAACATCTTTTCCAGATACTTCTCTAAAAATACCTACGCCCTTTTCAACAGTAAGCTTTGTATTCGTGAAATTAACATTATTTACTTTATCATCTGGTGCTGCACCATTTGTAAGCACTAGACCATTTTTAGAAGCTGTTGCAGAAACATTGGAGATATTAATTTTTGCACTGTCTTCTACAACGAATGCAGCCTTGCTTGCATTAATTGTACCACCTTTCATTGTAACATCTGTTTCCGCACCAGACGCATAAAGACCACGGCCTTCTTTAGATTGAATGGAGACATTTTCTAAAGAGACTTTGCGGTCTGTAATATTTAATCCATCTCCTTTGGTAACGGTAATTTTTGTATCTTTTAGTTTGCTTTTATCATCTGCACCCGCACCGCTTGTAAAAGTAACACCGTTTCCTTCAGCTTCAATGGAACCGCCAGTCATATTTAATATTGCGCTGTTACCTATCTCGATACCATTTTTATTTGAAAAAATTTTTACATCATTTAATGTAACGCTAACTTCTTTTCCGCAAGCAGTAATCGCTACCGCATTATTATCATCAGCGTTATCATTATTTACTGTAATAGAGCCACCATTTGCTACAATTTGAGCACCATTTTCTATATGAATACCTTCACCTTTTGAAGTAATGTTTACATTACCGAGTGTAATTTTTGTATCTTCACCATCAGCTTTTACGGCAAGTTTTTCAGTTTCAATAGAGCCGCTTTCCATCGCAAAATTAGCACCATTTGCTATTTCAAGACCTTTATCTTTTGAAGTAATGTTTACATTACCGAGTGTAATTTTTGTATCTTTACCATCAGCTTTTACGGCAAGTTTTTCAGTTTCAATAGAGCCGCTTTCCATCGCAAAATTAGCACCATTTGCTATTTCAAGACCTTTATCTTTTGAAGTAATGTTTACATTACCGAGTGTAATTTTT
>NZ_JAMCOF010000024.1:1815-3142 GCF_023500045.1 Bartonella bilalgolemi
TACATTACCGAGTGTAATTTTTGTATCTTTACCATCAGCTTTTACGGCAAGTTTTTCAGTTGTAATAGAGCCGCTTTCCATCGCAAAATTAGCACCATTTGCTATTTCAAGACCTTTATCTTTTGAAGTAATGTTTACATTACCGAGTGTAATTTTTGTATCTTTACCATCAGCTTTTACGGCAAGTTTTTCAGTTGTAATAGAGCCGCTTTCCATCGCAAAATTAGCACCATTTGCTATTTCAAGACCTTTATCTTTTGAAATAATGTTTACATTACCGAGTGTAATTTTTGTATCTTTACCCTCAGCTTTTACGGCAGTATCACTGACATCAATCACACCACTTTCTATTGTGATTGTACCACCCTTACTTGCAGAAAGACCAATTTGGAGATCTTTAATAGTTGTCTTGCTGTTTAGAGTAATTGTGCTATTCGACCCATTAACTGTTGCACCTTTTCCTTTATTATCCTTAGTACCGATTAGTGTTAAATCTTTACCTGTGATTGTACCACCTTTTCCATCGCCATCTTTAACAGCTGCAGCTAAACCACCTTCTGCCTCTTCACCTACATAAAGAGCACTTGTATCAGCAGACTCAGCTTGATAAATTTCGTTTTCAAGGTTGTGTTTACCGCCGTTAGTTTCAGATAAATTCTTAGCAACAGCAACATTAAAATGAGTGCCAAATAAAACTATAGCAGCTATAGCTGTACACGATAAAAGATAATTTTTACACATAAGGATTGTCCTAACTCATAAAGCCCACAATATCCCCCCTCGCTTATAAGAAGGATATCGAATAGATAATTTTCATTGATTGAAGTAAATTATTTTTTCTTATATGTAAAGACAAAAATCATTTTATATAAAGATAAATATATTTATTACTTATATACATAATGTATTAAATGTCGTTTTTACTAATAATACATAATGTATTAAATTATTATTTTTAATAAAAAATAATTTCTTCATATTTATATTTAAAATAAAGCGCTAATATCATAGCTCAAGATTATCTTTAATAAGATATAATCTTGATAAGATATAGAATTATTATGAGCTAAAATTTAAAATACTGATAAGTATTTTATTTTTATAAAAATGATGAAATGGTGGAGAAGAGCCAATCAAAGAAATAAGATATAGAGAAGATTTAATATTTTTGTATCTCTTTAAGGGAAGGAAAAAATAAAAGGCAGTATCTTATACTGCCCTTTTTATCTAAGTTAATATCAGTATTGTTTTAGAAACGATAACGTATCCCACCTGAAAAAGAGGTTGCTGATATACCTGCTTTTTGAAGTTTGTGTTGGTGGCTGAT
>NZ_JAMCOF010000025.1 GCF_023500045.1 Bartonella bilalgolemi
ACTAATACTCCAAAAGCCTTTAAGCCTGAAGATTTAAGTCCAAAAATTGATGCAATATTAGCAATAGACTGCTTAATGAATTGTTTTCTATTAACATGCTCATAGAGCGTAATTTGCGTCCCCTGTACCGAAACAGCCACTAAAGGTTTTAAAAAAGGAATAGAACCACTAGGACAAACACCAGAGTGAAGATAACCTTTGTCAACAAACATCTTGACAAGAGGCACATCTGGAGGACAGACTTCCATAAACCTCCCCTTTTTCAAATCTTTTTGAAAATAATTAACCTTCCAAAGTCCTCTAGGCGCAGAATGTGAATAGTTGACTCTAAATCCTTGTGAAAGAGCAAAAAGGATACAGCACGCACTTGCAAGAAAACACAAAGTAAAGCCGACAACAAATTGCTTAATCAAAAAACAAATCCTTCCTTGTCTTTTTTTACTTCATTTCTCTGATGTAAATAATCCGTAACAGGGGGAGGAATCTTTGAAGCGCTTGAAAAAAATGGATCCAAAAAATAAAGAATCTGAGTGCCTCTAATCACGCTATTCCCAGCAACAAAAATAAGTATTTCACCTGGTTCAATAATATTTCCTGAATGATCTTTTTTAGCACCCGGCAAGCGCATAATTTCATCAGGAGTCATTAAAGAACGACGTGTTTCTTCATAAGAGGTTGAAACTTGCTCAAGCGCCATACCAAAACGTTTTCCAGAAGTAGAAATTTTTTCCCTAACAATGGTTGTCTCCCCTGCCATTTTGCTCATCCACTCCGCTGTTTCAACCTTATTAGGGGCATAAGCAACACGAATATGACAATTAGAAATGATGCTTTCATTCGTTGTGTAAATCTTGTAAAGTTGCTGTACATCTTGGGTAATAATGTAAGCTTTCAGTCCATATCCAGCAATATAAGCAAGGGCTTTTTCAAACACTTCCAACTTACCCAAAATTGGGAACTCATCAAGCATCAAAAGTAACCGATGTTTATGAATTGTCTTTGATCTTCCATCATCGAATTCCATTCGATCTGAAAGAGAGAGAACCATTTGTGTTAAAAGTAATCGTGCCAATGGCTTCATACGATCTAAATTACGGGGTGTAGTAATAAAATACAGGGATACAGGATCTTCTGAATCCATCAAATCGCTGACGTAAAAGTCGCAATATTTTGTATTCTCGCCCACAATGGGATCTCTATAAAGAGATAAAGCATTATTGGCCGTTGAAATAATTGATCCTAATTCACGTGCTGGTGTTCCAGCCATACGCCGACCAACACCATTAATAACAAGTTTTGCTTCCTGATCGGCTTGTTTGAAAAGAGGATTTTCACTTTTTATCTCAAGAGATTCCATTTCACGGAATAAAGAAGAAAGTGCTTTAGGATCCCCATCATAATCAAAATTATCATCGCCTTGAAGAACAGTTGAAAAATCTCCTACTCCCGTTAGCATGTGGGCACAATCTTGCAAACAAGGTAAGCGGCCAATCTCTTCTGATTTGTAAAGAGCATGAAGAATAAGACCATTTAAGAGTTCAAAAGCTGCAGATCTAAAATGATCTCCAGCAATCCCTTTACCATCATCATCAATAACCATTAACGCTATATTTTGAGTATCGGCCACCTGATGACGAGTTCTAAAGCGAATTTCTCCTAACGGATTCCATGAGCATCCAACATCTGGTTCTGCTGGATCAAATCTTAAAATCTTATTCCCAGCATATTGTTTCCGCCATCCTGCTGTCATAGCGTAATTCTCACCTTTTGCATCAAGCACAAAAAGACTATGCGGCCAACTCAAAAGAGTAGGAACCACGAGACCAACACCTTTTCCAGAACGCGTAGGCGCTAAAGCTATAATATGCTCGGGACCATCATGACGTAAATAATGTAAAACACCTGTTTTATGATCTTTAAATGCTCCACAATAAACACCCCGCCCTTTTTGCTTCTTTCGAGGCAGAAGACCCGTCTCTTGAACTTCATTAAAAGTCGCAAAATGCGCTGTCCCATGAAGATCGTTTGTACTTTTATTACTTCTTGACCGAAAACCTGCCCAAAGAGAAAAACCTGTAAGACCAATCAAAATGCCAATACAGAATAAAACAAATGTCAAATTACATTGATGAGGTGCATAATCATAAAATTTAAAAATCCAAAAAAACCAAGAAAAAGATAAATAAAATCTAAAAAAATGAGAACCAAGAGAAGGATTATAATGAAAAACATGTGCTAAATACTGTGTACAACACTGATTAAGAACAACAAAATATAAAGAAAATAAAAATACAAATATTATCCGAGAAGCGCTTTTTGATGCGTGTGTAGACTGGCCCCCCAATTTTCCATCCCCATAAAATTCCAGTATTTACTGTACAATTCTATATACTAAAAATACAAACAAACCAAGTATAAAAACTACACTCCTTGCCGTTATCGTTTCACGCAAAAGAACGACCCAAACGTTAAAGAAGAACGTTTCAGAGCCATTGGAAGAACCTATAATGAACGATATATTTTTTTAGTTTTTACCTTAAGAACAATAAAGAACAAACTATTTGTACGCCCTATTAGCGCTCGTTATATGCACCAAAAGGAGATTGATTTTTATGAAAACCTCTAAATTAAAACAAATGCCCGTTTTTAAGACAGATGAAGAAGCAGAAAACTTTGTTGATACTGCTGATCTTACAGATTATGACTTAACTGGTTTTAAGCCTGTTCATTTTGAATTTTTACCTAAAGAGGCGTCTATCAACATTCGATTGCCTCAAGCGCTTATGAAGGCTTTAAAGGAAAAAGCTAAAAATCAAGCTATTCCTTACACACGCTATGTTAGGCATCTGATTGAACAAGATTTACGAAAAAGTAATCGTGGTTAGTCTATCCTTTATAGAAATCTGCTATTGATGTATAATGAACGTCCATCCTAATCTAAAAAACGAACTTTTATGGCACAACGGATAACAATTTAATATTTAAATACTCTTTAAATGTTTACTAAATATTTTGTACGTAAATAGTAAATAATTACTATTTATTATGCGCACAATTATTATTTACATAAACTTGAA
>NZ_JAMCOF010000026.1 GCF_023500045.1 Bartonella bilalgolemi
AGAGCCTTTTGATATTTCTCCATCTTTAACACCGGTAATCGTACTAGTGGCAAGATTTCCTTTTTCATCCTTACGTCTTGCGTCATAAGCACCTTTATCTTCATCCCAGTTTAAACCATTCTGTTCTGTTTGCTTCTCGACACTATCAATACGATTATTTAGGTTTTCCATACTTTTGTTAACACCACCAAAAGCATCAGCTACATTATTATAGGTATCATATGTCTTCTCACCAGCTTTACCGCCAAAATTAAATTGAACAACTTCAAACTTTGGATCAGTCCATCCGTTAGCTCCATATCCTGCACCACCTCCAAAATAGTCAGCAAGTTGCTGATTTAATGCATAAAGCTGTCCACCAGTAATTGCTGCAGTCGAAGTTGTTGAAACTTCTCCATCCTTCAAGCCGGAAAGAGTCCGACCTTTTTTCTCTTTGTTCGCAAGATTAATTGCCTCACCACCTGCTTGCGCACCTATTGTAATAACACCCGTCGCAGAATCTTGCTGAATCCAATTATTCTTTTCTAATTCATTTTTTACTGCTTTCAATTGCGAAAAATTAACTGCATCAGTATCTTCTGTCCCAACTAATACGCCTGTAATCTTTTTATTGCCTGCACTGATCCCACTAACCAATATCGCTGGGCCAAGCACATCGCCCTTATCTTTAATCTGTAGGCCATTTTCATTTAAAATATTTTTTCCTACTGTGATAGCATCAGCAGTAATCTTCTTCGCAAGATCAAATGTTATAGCACCTTGATCACTAACCACAATTGAGAGATTCTCACTTCCCGTAAAAAAACCAAGTTCGGAACCTGCTCCAACATTTATAGATTTACCACCTGGAACAAGCAGCTTCCAACCGTTTTTCGCTAAATTTTCAACTGCATTCAGCTGCTTTATATTAGCAGCATCACTATCCACCATACCATCAGCGACACCTGTAATCTTCTTGTCGGCCGCATTGATCCCCATAACTGTCATACTTGGACCATCTTTAAGAATTAAGCCACCTTTATCTAAGATATGTCCTGCTACTGTTAGCTTATCAACGGTGATACTCTTCGCAAGATCAAATGTTACTTTATTCTTTTCATCCTTTGAAATTTGAAGATTGCCAGTAGATGAAAAATCCACAGTACCCCCTGCTTCAACATCTGTCGTATTTTGTCCTCCAACAGAAAGCTTCCAACCTTTTCCTCCCGTATTCTCTGTTACCAATTCCTGTAATGATTTCAACTGTGCAACATTCACAGCATCAGTATCTTGAGTTCCAGCCGCTACTCCCACAATTTGTCGTGTTATCTTTTTCACAACATTACCAACACTAACTGCCGCAGAAGTGCCGGTCCATATAAAATCATCCTTAGAAGCAGTACTACCAGGTTTATAGCCTACAACACCTTTTTTAACATCAGCCACAGATTCAGCACCTAAAGCAACCCCGTTTACAACATTCGCTTGAGCACTGTTTCCTATAGCAATCCCCCCAACGCTATTGTTACCTACCTTAGCGCTAGAACCCAGCGCTACAGAGTTACGAGACCCGGCCCCTACATTAGTGCTATGACCCAGCGCTACAGAGTCACTAGACCCGATCCCTATTTTAGCATTCATACCCAGCGCAACAGAATTATCGGTACCAGCGGACACCTTAGTGTTTGTGCCTATAGCCACAGACCAAGGGGAATCTGCTAACGCAGCCTCACTTATGGCTTGCGTCCCTGGCTCCCCAAGTCTCTCACCTACTAGCTCTCGCCCTATTGCAATCGCATTCGAAATAGCACTCGCCTTTTCACCCAAAACATAGTGGCCACTTATTACAATATCTGCACCAGTTCCACCAATAGCGACACCTGAGCCTATTGTAATTGATCCTTCATCTGACTGAATAGCATCTCCCAAAGCTAGACCATCTGTATAACAACCTATCAGCCCAGGTTGTTTAATACACCTTGGATTATCGGCAGAGCTTCTTACCGTGCTATTAACAGTAAAATTTATTGGATAATCTCCAGACACATAAAAATTATAATCACCTCCAACATTAGGCAAAGCCTCCATGAGCAACTTCTCATATTGCTCTTTTGTAGCTGCTAATAGAGCAGACGACGAAGCATTATCCTCATCATGATCAGAAGCTTTTATATTTAAAAAAGCTAAATCAGGACCTTGAGACATAATTTCTACTGGAGAAAAAGTAGATGCAATGACAGGTGAAACACTCGATAAGAGCACTGTCATAACAGTACCTAATGAAGCGGCTTTCAATAAAGAACAACCCCTTAAATCAGCGCTTTTTAAGCTAAGATATAATCTTTTCATAATTAGTCCTCCAGTAGAAATAAAAAATAAATTTTAGACATTAAAAAGACACATTTAGAGATTATTAGGGGTGGTTAAGATAAGGTCGTGATCATATTAAGAATTCTTCAATTAATGAGGTTTTGGTCTTTTTATTTAAATTGTTTTAGGTTGTTGTTTGTATTTAGCAGTAGTTTCTATCGTTTTGAGGTTTTTTAGTGAGAGTGTATGCCATTAAAAGGACATAATTTTATTTTAATAGGTTATATCATGATTGTATGTGATCTTTTTTATGAGGTATGAGTTTGCGGTCTAATTAAATAAGTATTTTATTATATATAATAAAGTTCGTGGAGAGGGTGTTTGCTTATTTTTTAATATCCTTAATGTGGTGTATTTTAAGAGTGGGCTGCTAATATAAAACACGAAAGGTTGGAATTTAAGTTTTTTTCGTTTTTTAAATATATTTTACTAAAAGGGTGTTAATTTATACGAAAAAAAACTCTCACTTCTGATCTTTTGGAGAAGAAATGAGAGCTTTTCGGGTGGAAATGAGAGTTTTTTGATTGGGTAGTATTAATAGGTAATTAGTTAAGAGTGAACTGTATACCTCCACCTACTCCGAAGTGACTACCTGAGGTTGTTACAGAGATATTAGAGCGAATATTTCCG
>NZ_JAMCOF010000027.1 GCF_023500045.1 Bartonella bilalgolemi
GCGTCTTAAGGTTCAGCGTATTCATCGCAATGATGAACAGATTGAATCCATCAATCAAGCGGTTGAAACTTTTTTAGAGGAAATAGAACAAGAGATAAAACAGATTACAGCTCAAGCGGCTTAAAGTTATGGGGACGCTCCTGCTATTATCTCCCAGCGTCCCCGCCCATTTAATCCATATAAAAAAGAGAAAGGGAATGATATGATATTTGATGATGGCGATAGATATGTAACAACGCGTGAATGTGCACAGCTTTTTAGCATATCCACAACAATGATTCGCAATTGGGTGCTTCAAGGGTTGTTCCCTGAACCCTATAAGTTAGGTAGAGCAGTGAAATGGAGAAAAAAAGAGATTTTAGCATTTACTTCAAAGAAAAATAAGGAGCAAATAAGAACAAATTAGGTAAAATTGTACAAACTATAGAAGGTAGTTTAAAAACAGATAGTTAAAGAAGAAAATGGTGCCCAGACGCGGACTAGCTTATTTTAATAAAATCAATACGTTATATAAAAGTGAGGGAATTGTGTGGTTATTGATTTTGTTGAGTTTTTTTGGTTCTTATCCCTCATTTTTTTGGAGCTTTTTAATTGCTTCAAGAGCTAGCTTTTTACGATCAGCACTTCTTGTATAAAGAGATGCCATTTTATCTTCTGTCCACCCAAAAATTGCCTTAAGTTGTGAAACTGTTGCACCTGAATTTGCTGCGCGTGTTGCTGCTAATTTTCTCAAACCGTGCGCTGATTTTTTAATAGCCGCCGCATTACAGGATTCACGAAAGAGGTTGCCAAAACTTTCTTTGACAAGCTTATTTCCACCTTTCCCACAAATGAATGTTTCATTACCTATGGGGCCAATTTTAAGAGTTTCTGCGAGCTCTGGTAAAATAGGGAGAAAAACATCTGTTTGGAATTTGCTTTTCTCTGTTTTAAGATGAATGATGTTATCTTTCACATCTTTCCAACCAACTCGTACCGCATCACCACGACGCAAACCCGTGTAAAGAAGAACATCAATCCAAACACGCTCATGCGTACCATGAGGCCATGTGTGATAATATTTCTCAACATCTTTTTCTGTCCAAACAGCAAATCCGTCTTTGTTGTTGTAAGTTGGTCTTTTTACCCCTACTGTTGGATTGTTTTCTAAAAGACTTTGATCAATTGCCCAATTAAAAAGGCCATTAAGTGCTTTTAGAAAATTGTGAGCAGTTGTTATTTTTTCTTTGCGGCGTTCAACACCAGCTATAATATGTTTCTTTCCGATAGCTTTGTATGGAATATTTCCTATAGTATCACATACCTTCATAAAAATGAGTTCTCTTTGTCTTTTCGTACTTTTAGCGAGGCTATGCCAATGAATACTGTTAAAATACTGTTTGAGGAGCCATGCGAATGACCCTTCAATCAGTTTACCGATTTTAGGTTTAGGAGGTATTATACCGTGTAATTCAGCAAGCGCACTTTTATAGTTATCAACAAACTCTTGCGTTCCATAGGTTCCGCGCACTCTGATGCGTGGACCGTGATTAATACGCACATACCATACAATTTGACCATGCTGAGTAATTTGCTTCACAAGATGAGGAGGACGTGGTTTGGGCATGGCAGCATTATATTTTAGAGAGCAAAGTTTCGTAATATTCATCCTTTGACATATCGAATAATTTGTCTGGATTTGTTACTGTATTGGGTATGCCTATTCCTGGTTTGAGATAGATGAGGAGTTCCCCCGTAGGTTTGATTTCTATGAGTTCGCATCCTTGTTTTTTTGCTTCTCGTAAGGCACGAGCAATAGCTGGTTGTGTTATAGTAGGAAGGCGATGTGCCATGTTTTTTCTCCTTACATTGAGATGCAGCTTACCCGTGGCATGAAGCACGCTTGTATTTAAAAGTTTTGAGGAAAGGGTGGGGGTGCTGGGAGGAGAGAGCACCCCATAACTTTAAGCAGCTTGAGCTGTAATCTGTTTGATATCCTGTTCGATTTCTTCTAAAAAGGTTTCAACCGCTTGATTGATGGATTCAATCTGCTCATCATTGCGATGAATACGCTGAACCTTAAGACGT
>NZ_JAMCOF010000028.1 GCF_023500045.1 Bartonella bilalgolemi
CAGAACTAAACGGCTTATTATCTCCTTCTTACGCGGCTCCGAAATCATGAATGAAAGGCGAGATCTTTAATGCAAAAACACCTATATTGTTTTTCTAACGGTCGCTATCTTTCAGCATAAAAATAAAACATATACCATATGTATAACATACGTTGTATATATGTAAGACATATGTACAGTATATGTAAGGCATACATAAAACTTAAACAGTATGTATGTTAAGCATATGTCGATGTATATTATGTATAAAACTTACAGTGTGAAATCTTCGATATCAGTTTAATGTCCATCATCTAAAAGATCTGGCTTTAGCACTATATCAGTTGGATTGGTTGAGGAAGGTAAATAATCAGAAAATTTCCGTTCTAGTAAAAAAGAACAACGGTTCATAAGAGAAAAATCTTCTTTTTTGAAAAAAAACACAGGATTGACCCAATATTGATTAGGTAATTTTGGTTGTAAAATTCCTTTGTTGATTAATTCTCGTATACCATTGTGAAATGTTTTATCGACCATATCAAGTTTTTTGCCATTTACACCTTCACCTTTCCAAATCAAGGTAACACTATCGGTATCGTTATTTTGATTATCTTGATATGCTTGCAAAGCTATCACAAAAGCGCGATATGCAGTACGTGATAGATTAAAAATTGATTTTACACCATCAGCAAATGTTTCTAAAAAATGCTCTTCAGATTTTTTTTCGATAACGTGAATCATTGATATGTCAGTAATTTGACCAGTATTATGATCAACTAATTTTTGTTGTGTAATTTGCGTTTTAATAATTCTGTCATCAGTAGAAAATTCAGATTTATTCAGAAAAGGATTTTCGAACGGTGAATACTCTAACTTTCGCAAATTTATTTTGTTCATCTAACTGTCCATTGGTCTTTGAGGCAGCTGATACAATAAAACATCAATTACAGAATATTTTTATTCTTTAAAAGAAAAATATAATTGACTTTTAAGTAATATGATTTACTATTGCTCAAAATTGCTACCTAATTGACAATAATATTATCAAAAATGACCATTTGTATATCAGCACAACAAAGAAATCAAACTGTAAGGTATGAAGGTAATCCTTTCCAAAAAGGAACTACACTACCTATTAAAGACCAACGGATGAATATCTCACAATTAAATCATTTTACGGATTCGATACAGGGGACGCAAATTACGCTCTATGAGCATGTTAATAGAAAACAATTCATTAAGCAGTCTATTGCTAATATTGCATCAATTTTTGGACTTAAATCTTCAGGCTTAAAGGCTTTTGGAGTATTAGT
>NZ_JAMCOF010000029.1:0-119 GCF_023500045.1 Bartonella bilalgolemi
AGTATCATCTTGAAAATGATTCCGATCTTTTAAAAGAAATTGATAATTACGTAAGTGTTGTTAGACAAGAGCATAGTGAAAAAGCAATTGTGGCAGACAGTACAAAAAATAGCTCTGTC
>NZ_JAMCOF010000029.1:219-1022 GCF_023500045.1 Bartonella bilalgolemi
GAAGGTCCGAAAACAATTAAGAATTTATTCATGAGAAGAAACTTAGTTCCTAATTCCACATTTGAGAAAGAAGTTGTGGCAGACAGTACAAAAAATAGCTCTGTCGAAGGTCCGAAAACAATTAAGAATTTATTCATGAGAAGAAACTTAGTTCCTAATTCCACATTTGAGAAAGAAGTTGTGGCAGACAGTACAAAAAATAGCTCTGTCGAAGGTCCGAAAACAATTAAGAGTTTATTCATGAGAAGAAACTTAGTTCCTAATTCCACATTTGAGAAAGAAGTTGTGGCAGACAGTACGAAAAATAGCTCTGTCGAAAGTCGGAAAAAAATTGAGAGTTTATTAAAACGTATTTCTGGAAATCCTAAAGTATTAGACATGGATCTAGATATGATACATAGAAGTTTAGCTCTTGGTGATAGTGATGAAAATAAACGTTATATGGATTATATTGTGAAACGTTTGAAGGTTCGATTAAAAGAAGAGTATCATCTTGAAAATGATTCCGATCTTTTAAAAGAAATTGATAATTACGTAAGTGTTGTTAGACAAGAGCATAGTGAAAAAGCAATTGTGGCAGACAGTACAAAAAATAGCTCTGTCGAAGGTCCGAAAACAATTAAGAATTTATTCATGAGAAGAAACTTAGTTCCTAATTCCACATTTGAGAAAGAAGTTGTGGCAGACAGTACAAAAAATAGCTCTGTCGAAGGTCCGAAAACAATTAAGAATTTATTCATGAGAAGAAACTTAGTTCCTAATTCCACATTTGAGAAAGAAGTTGTGGCAGACAGTACAAAAAA
>NZ_JAMCOF010000029.1:1122-1240 GCF_023500045.1 Bartonella bilalgolemi
TAGCTCTGTCGAAGGTCCGAAAACAATTAAGAGTTTATTCATGAGAAGAAACTTAGTTCCTAATTCCACATTTGAGAAAGAAGTTGTGGCAGACAGTACGAAAAATAGCTCTGTCGAA
>NZ_JAMCOF010000002.1 GCF_023500045.1 Bartonella bilalgolemi
TTCCATAATCGGGATTTGTAACCCAACTGTACCATGTCCTTTGCCAATCCCGTTTGTTTGCATTTTTACTTGGATTTGCTAACCAGTAATTTGTGAACCGCTCAAATTCTAACAGCGCCTCATCATGCGCTAAGCCTTTATCGATTGCATATTGCAAATTAGGTTTGAAATCCTCAGGCAATCGACAGCCTCGATCACTTCTCGACCGTTTAGCTTTTTTGGAAATGTTCTCTTGCTCGTGAATGGGAGGTTGGTTTTCTAAATCCGTCGCAATTGGCTCTGGTTGGTTCTCAACAGCATCAACCTCTGTTGGCTCTTCAATCAAATCGATAGGTTCTAAACTTTCAGAACAAATTTCTTTTTTTGCTAATACGATAGTATTAGTTTTTTTATTATAACTGTTATTGTTATTGTTAATGGCATCATTAAGCATTGCATATGCATTGCTTGTGCATTGCTCACGCATTGCACGTGCATCATTATTACTTTTATCTCTATTTTTATCCCACCTAGCTTTTGCTGCTTTTGAAGCCTTTTCCGAAGCTTTATCTAAATTCTCATTACAGTTGTTAAGTTCTTCTTCAACTTTTAAACTCCATAAACGACCATCTTCTAAACGTATGATCTTCTCATCACGTAACAAGATATCTAATGTATTTTTTAGAACTCTAACTGAACAACCAGCCCACCGTGCTAATTTAGGAGCATCTTCAACAATAGGTCTGCGCTCTTCGCACATGTATAAGATAAGAGTCATATAAAGACCTTTTTCTACTATACTCATGCCACTAACATCTACAATCCATTGTGATGAAAACAGCCTCGTCCATGGCAACTTAGTTGACATGCATTTCTCCTCTTTTGTGCTTATGCCATCTTGCTATCGCTGCTTTTGAAGCTCGCTCTGAAAATTTATTATACTCTTGATTAAATGCCGCTGATCCATGCCATAAATCGCTATTCTCTAAACGCGTGATATGACCCGTGCTTATTAAAACATCTAATGCCTTTTGAAACTTTCTTACTGAACAGCCACACCAGCCTGCTAAATAAGCAGCATTATTTAAAAGAGGCGCTTGCTTTTCTGTCATAAGCAACATTAATGTTGTGTAAATACCTTTCTCCGTTGCTTGCAAACCCATGAGCTCTTTTAAAAACTGAGTGGAATAAAATCTTACGCAAGGAACTCTACTAATGGACATCACTGATCTCCCTTTCTAGAACTAAATATACAATTGCCAAAGCATCTGCCTCATTATCATCACAAGGACAGTGCCCTTTGGAAAACATTGCCTCTATCATCTCTTCTTTCGAAGCATTTCCTTTTCCTGTTGTTGCCTTCTTTATCGTACCAACAGGGATACCTTCATACGGGATCTGATGATGTTCACACCACGCTGTTAACGTTGCTAAAAAGCCGCCATAAACATGTGCTGCATCGGTACCTACATGACGCCTCACCTCTTCAAAGTACACCGCTTCAATTCCATCAACGGACCTATTTAGTTCAGAAAGCCACTGCTTAAAACGCAAATAACGCATCCCACCGCCTTCAAAGCGGCGTGATGGAAAATATTCTGTATCACTTATTATATGACCATCTGCACCGCATATTGCCCACCCAGTCTTGGTGCCTAAATCAAGGCATAAAATGGTTGCGTTAGTGATCATAATCCCCCCCCTTAAGGCTCTACGTATTTATATGTGTGCTATCACAGAGCGTGTTGTAATTGCTTGTCTTGCAAAAATGTTTTTGAAAAAGTAGCCTCTCGGTGATTCTAAAAAATTGGGGGGAGTTATGATGCAAGAATGGATAGTTGATAAGGTTGTATTCTTATTGCATCGGATAAATGATAGTGCTGTATTTTTGCTGCACTGGATAAGTGATAATCTTACGATTGCTCCTATCATTGCTACGATAGTTACTGGAATGGTGACACTTTTTGTGCAACAACGAAGCTTAAAAAAACAACTTAAAATCTTCCAACGACAAACTATAGCATCAGAAACCCAGACAGCTATTCTATTAGAAGATAAAAAAGCACGGGATTTGGGACCATATTTGGAATTGAAGGCAGTATTCTTCCCACAAAAATATGAAGGCACTTCACGCGTTACGGTGAAATTGTGCATTAAAAATCTTACTAGAGAAGATATAATGATAAGGAATATACGCATATCGAAAAAAAGTCCCTTTAAGTTTGTTAAAAATGCTTGCCCTTTCGTTGGATGGCCATCTAAAACTTCAGGTGAACACCTCGTCATTAAAAGAACAACTCCAAAACTCATTGCTTTAAGTCCCCAAAATATAAAATCAAATGCTTCATCAGAGTTCGCTTTGAACTTTTTTATTATACGTGCTAGACACTGCACTTTTTTAGATTTCATAATTAGCTGCCGTAAGCCTAATTCCCGTAACATTGCAAATTTTACACTTGACCACACTTCGATTGTTAACCCAGAGGAAACATTCACTGTTCATTTTTGGGCCTCATATCCACGCTCAAAAGATACATATGATGAATTTGGCCCTGAATATTCCTTTTTGGCTGATAATCCTCATTTGTGGTTTTTTTGATGCCAAAATTAAAAGCATTCTCCTGAAAAAACAAAATCGATCAATCTAGGTTCTTCTTTTTGGTTAATTAAATCATTGATTTGATTATTTAAATCATCAATAATTTTCATCTGTGAAGCCAACTTTAATCTTTGTTCATACAGTGTCTTATTTTTTTGCTTAATTAAAGTGGATAGGTTTTCAAGTACTACTTGCTGTTGTTCAATTGACTTATCTCGCTCTGCAAGAGTGGCTTCATGCCATCTCATCCAACTATCAAATTTTGACTTATGCCATTCTTCTTGTTTTGCAAGAATTTTTGTATGAGTTGTATGTCGTTTCATAAGATCTTCTATGCTGCGTTCACGATCTGGTATCCGCCTAAATTCTTCCATCCTTCTATCTCCATCCTCGATTTTCGTATTGCAGCCCATTAATCTACAAATCCGTGTGTAGAGTTTCTTCAATATCCCGTTTTTCATGATCTTTCTTCTTTAAGAGTGTGAATGCTCTATATCTTTTTTGGATTTTGTCATTGGATGAATATCCCTATAGTATTTATTCCTATAATTATGGAGAAACCAATCTAATGTAACCCAAGATAGATCTTTGGATTTAGACAACTGGATAATTGTGTTCCAGTATTTTGGAGAAATACTGTTGCGGTCGCGCATTTTACGAGCAGCTTCATAGCTACATCCAATTTCTTCTGCAAACTGGCGTATAGATTCCCAAGATTCAATCAAATTTTTGACATAAAAATTATTAACCATGAAATAAACAGTACATTACGTACAATTTTAAATCAAGATAAAATAGTACACAATGAATGAAAAAAATAGTGGATAATGTACGAATGACTTATTTGCCAAAAGATAGACTTAAAATAGCACGTAAAAACGCTGGGTACGCAACACCAAGTGAGGCGGCACGCGCTATACCAGCTCTTAATCAAAATACTCTCATTAGTCACGAAAATGGGAATCGTCCTGTTTCACGTCAAAAAGCCGAGCTCTATGGACAAGTATTTAATGTTGATCCGGGATGGATTTTATATGGTGAATCTCCTCAAGAGAATCCTAGCCTCAATATAAGTATTCCTCTTATTTCGTGGATTAGTGCTGGAGAATTAAGTGAGCAAGATAGAATAATGGATTTTTCAGATTATCCTATGACAGAAGCTGTTAATCTTCCTGCTGGTGAATGGATTGCTTTGCGTGTGGATGGTGCATCTATGAATAAAATTAGTCCTCCAGATTCTGTAATATTTGTAAATATGCGAGACAAAAAACTTGTACCTAATGCCTGTTATGTAATTGCAGATGAAACTGGGCAAGCAACATATAAACGATACAGACCTAATGATGATCCTCCTTTTCAGCCTGCTTCATACGACAAAACAATAACAGCTCCAAAACTTGAAGGCGCCATCTCTATAATAGGTCGTGTACGACGTACTATCCTTGACATGTAAGCTCAATACAGTTTTCATTTAAATTATCAACTAGATGACATTAACAAATCATAGCGGATTCTTGATTCCTATCAAGAAACTGCATGCTTATTGATTCTCAAATTAGGCGATGATTCGTCATTTTTTATTTTTCTAAAAAAATAGTACATTATGTACTTGACTATAATTCGCACATAATGTACTAATATGTTTATAAATCAACACAAACAATTGCCAAGAGGCGTTGGGGAGGGGAAATTATGAAAAAGCCGATTTTTATTAATCCAAATGAAATTCTTTTAGCAATGTGCAGTAATGAAAATGAAAACACTGCACATTCTGGACCTTTTTATGATGAAACAGAAGTATTGAACTTTTTATCTGACATCGATGATGTGGAAAGAATTATTCGCATCGAGCTCTCAACAAATCGATGGGAAGATATTTCCGAAGAAATTGCTGAAGCATATTTAGATCAAAGTAGCTGGATGCTTGATGAAGATAGCGATATTCCTCCTTTTGTAGAATACAGCGATGCCTATGAAGTTTTAAAAAAAGATCTCGAAGATCAAAAAATTGATGATGAGATCTATGGCACTTATGAAGAGCAGCACCGCCTCAGACTCTCTGATGTGATTTAAAGAGGAATCTTTAACATGACACATTCTCCTTTAAGCCTTATTTCGCAAAAATATGGCTTCTCAGAACAAGAGTTTCGTAAAACCATTATTAAAACCTGTATCAGTCATAACTTCTCTGATGAAGAATTTGCTGCTTTTATTTCCGTCGCTAATACTTATGGACTCAATCCACTCACAAAAGAGATTTACGCTCTTCCTAAAAGAGGTGGCGGTATTATTCCTGTTGTCTCTATTGACGGATGGATCAAGATTATCAAATCAAATCCTAAATTTGATGGGATGACCTTTCAAGATCAACTTGACAAGGACGGGAATCTGATAGCGATCAAATGTGCTATTCGTTTGAAAGAAATTAAAGATCCTATTGAAGTCACTGAATATCTTAACGAATGTAAACAAAAAACTGACCCGTGGCAGAAATATCCTGCACGCATGTTGCGTCATAAAGCCGTCATCCAATGTGCCCGTTATGCTTTCGGATTTTCCGGTATTTATGATGAAGATGAAGCGGAACGGATTAATCAGGGCGCCCGTTCACAAAGGCAGCCTGTCTCCGATGAAATGATCATGGAAATCCAAAGCCTCATGCATGAAACACAAACAGATGAAACAAAAGTTTTGAGCTTTGCAAATGTCAGAAATATAACAGATCTTTCTCTTCAAGAAGGACAGACTGTTTTGCATCTCTTACAGAAAAAAAGAGAAAAACAAACTCCTCAAGAACAACAGCCGGTTGAAATTGTCTATGACTATGATGAGACTTACAGACAAGACAGTGTTCATCACCAAGAACAAACGGCGGTTTGAAATGAAGCAAAGAACTGCAGAATGGTTTCAAGCACGTTTAGGGAAGGTCACCTCTTCAAATATTTACAACGTCCTTAGTCGAACCACTAAAAACTTGCCCACAAGCAAATATGAAGAATACAAAATCAAACTCATGACAGAACGTTTAGTCGGTGAAATAAGCCAATCTTATACAACAGCAGCGATGCAATGGGGGATTGAGCATGAAGAGAATGCATTGAAAGAATATGCCTTCATTTACGATACAGAGGTCACCCAATGTGGTTTCATCCAACATCCTACAATTCAAATGGCCGGAGCAAGTCCTGATGGGCTCATTGGTGAGAATGGATTAGTTGAGATTAAATGTCCCCAGTCTGCAAACCACCTTCGTTTCTGGATGACAGAAACAATCAAACCAGAATATTTAGCACAAATGCACTTTCAAATGGCTTGTACAGGACGTCAGTGGTGTGATTTTGTGAGCTATGATCCGCGGTTTGCAGGACAATCCGCTCACTTGCGTCTTAAGGTTCAGCGTATTCATCGCAATGATGAACAGATAGAATCCATCAATCAAGCGGTTGAAACCTTTTTAGAAGAAATCGAACAGGACATACAACAGATTACAGCTCAAGCTGCTTAAAGTTAGGGGACGCTTCTGCCATCATCCCCCCTAGCGTCCCCACCCATTTAATTCATATAAAAAAGAGAAAGGGAATGAGATGATATTTGATGATGGAGATAGATATGTAACGACACGTGAGTGTGCACAGCTTTTTAGTGTATCAACAACAACGATTCGCAATTGGGTGCTTCAGGGGTTGTTTCCGGAGCCCTATAAGTTAGGGAGAGCAGTGAGGTGGAGAAAAAAAGAGATTTTAGCATTCACTCCAAAGAAAAATAAGGAGCAAATAAGAACAAATTAGGTAAAATTGTACAAACTATAGAAGGTGGTCTAAAAGGTGGTCTAAAAATTGTTGCTTTAAGAAAAAATCTATATATTTCAATGTATTAAAGACACAAAATGGTGCCCAAAAGAGGATTCGAACCTCCACGCCTTACGGCACAGGTACCTGAAACCTGCGCGTCTACCAATTCCGCCATTTGGGCAATAAAATTCATCTAAGGTTATGTAATACTTCTGTTAATGTAATGACACTTAAATTTTTGTCAAATCTTCAAAATAGTTTCATTTTCAGTCTCTTGATGTAACTTTATATATCTTTTGAGATATTTACATCTTGTATGTTCTTGTAAAAATTAACTGAAAATAAGTATTTAACTAATTATAAATAGGGGTCCGTTTTTGTTGCAGAAATCAAATTGCTTAAGGGTAGCAGGGAGAATGAATCTGTGCAGAAGAATGATAGAAATGCCTTGTAATCACTACAAGATATTCTTCATATATCAGAAAATATTGATATAAAAATTTTAAGTTTTAATCCTTTGTTTTATAAACACCTCCAAGATTTGTTATTTAAATAGAATTTATCTTTCACTAAGTAAGCCTAAAGCAATTAATGGTAATCATTATAGAGACTTACTCAAAATATGAGCATATCATTAGATAAAGCAAAAGAAATTACGAAAATTATTAAGAAAGCCAAAGAAGTATACCAGAAGGAAAAAATACTCAGAGTTCATTATTCGAAAATGATGGCTATGATTTTTAAAAGTAAGGTTTTACATTTTTTATATTCATGGAGAGAGCCGTTATTGGACATATTCGTTTAAAATAATTGTTTCTATATTCATTTAGTAGTTTAAGGCGCAATGATTTTTTTTGATTTAATTGTTGAATCAGTGTTGAATTCATAAATAATAGGAATTCCGGTTTCTATTTCTTGAGACATAATTTCTTCATTATTTAAACCTTCAAGTGCCATACTAAGAGCGCGAAGGGAATTACCATGCGCTACGACAAGAACAGTCTGAGAACGTAAAATATAAGGTTGAATATGATAAAGATAATAGGGCCAAACACGCGCACCAGTATCGCGCAAGCTTTCTCCATTAGGGGGAGCAATTGCGTAAGAGCGACGCCAGATATGCACTTGTTTGTCTCCCCATTTTTGACGCGCTTCATCTTTATTTAAACCAGATAAATCACCGTAATCCCGTTCATTCAATGCTATATTTTTCACTAAGCGAAGATTTGATTGCCCTAACTGTTCTAAAATGTGCTCTGCAGTTTTTTGAGCACGCTGTAAGACAGATGTATAAGCGATATCAAATTTAAATCCGGCTGCTTTTAAATTTTTCCCTGCTGTTATTGCTTCTTTATGACCTTTTTCTGTTAAAGCTGGATTTTTCCAGCCAGTGAAGCGATTAGCTAGGTTCCATTCACTTTGTCCATGACGAATTAATACAAGTGTGCGTCCCACGTTGAAATTCCTATGATCATTGTTGATTATGAAAGTTAATCTTTTAATCCTAGAACATCAAGCATCGAATAAAGGCCATTTTTTTGTTCTTTTGCCCATAATGCTGCTTTTAATGCACCATTAGCAAAAATAGAACGTTTTTGCGCTAAGTGTGAAAGAACGATGCGTTCATTTAAACCTGCAAAAGTAACACTGTGATCGCCAATAACTGTTCCACCTCGTGAGCAGATAAAGCCAATGGTGCCTTTTTTACGTTTACCTGTGTAGCCATTGCGTTTGCTAATATTGATATCTTTAAGTGTAATATTGCGCCCTTTAGCTGCTGCATTGCCAAGAAGAATGGCTGTACCAGAAGGAGCATCAACTTTTCCAGCATGATGCATTTCATAAATTTCAATATCAAAATCATCAGCCTCTAACGCTGTAGCTGCTTTCTTTACAAGATTAGCTAAAAGATTAATACCAAGACTCATATTTCCAGATTTGACAATAGTTGTGTATTTCGCAAAAGTAGCAATTTGCCTTTCTTCTTTTTTACTAAATCCAGTCGTTCCAATAATGTGGATAAGACCTTTTTGGGCTGCATAATCTGCATAAATGATACTAGCTTGGGGTTGAGAAAAATCTAAAATACATTCTGCCTTAGAAAAGGCATCTTCAAAATCATCAGTGATGCGAATTTTCAGTGGGTTTGAACCAATCAATATGCTAGCATCTTTTCCTACAAAAGATGAACCTTTACGTACAATTGCAGCACTCAGTTTTACGTCTTGCCTATATTGGAGAGCTGTAATTAGTTCTCTTCCCATTTTCCCATTAGCACCAACGACTGCAAGGCGCATGTTTTTCTCCTTATGAAATTCTCTTTTTAATTATAGGCAAATTTTCTTTTTTTTTCCAACTGTTCTTTAATTTATATAAGGATAAGGAAACAATCTTTAATGCATTGTTTTATTATAAATTACTGAGTTGTTTGTTCTCTTATTTCGTCATTTTAGTCGTTATAATGACGTCCTAAATTTGCTTTTGAAAGATTATCTCCTCCGTTGAAGAAGAGGAATCTGCATTTGATATTAAAGAGATAGAAGCGCTCAATCTTTCTAGAAAGAATGAGTGCGAAACAATGATTAGATTATCAGATATAAGCATTTGCATAAAAGGTATAGGATACTTTCAATCGGGCAGAATATTTATGTATTCAAATTAATCTAAGCAGGAAAGTAATATCTAGTTTAATAATTAATATATATTTTTCAACTCTTTATTTGGTTCATATTACTGCTTTCACAGCAGCTTTTATTGGGAGATTGAAGAAAAATTTTATTTATATGAAAGGCAGTTTTTAATCGTATTATGCAATTGTTAAATAGATATCGCTTTTAAAATAAAAGATTGAGCTATACGCTTCTAGTTAGAAGTCGAGATCAGTATAGTGAGAACTAGGCGCAATTCCCCGAACGCGATCCATTAAAAGAGGCCGAAAAGAAGGACGAGATTTAATTCGCATATACCATTCACAGGCAGCAGGAAAAAGTTTCCATTCAATTTCTGCTAAAAAGTCAAGTACAGAAATAGAAGCTGCAGCTGCTAAATCAGCATAAGATAGTTCCGATCCAGCTAGCCAGTCGCGGGATGCACAAAGCCAATCTAGGTAATTCATATGTGGTGCAATATTAGCTCGAGCATTCCGTAAAATTTGCGAATTGGGTGCGCCACCACCAATAGCTAACGGCATTTCACGTTTATAGATTCGTTCTCGTACAATATGACGTGTAGCTTCATTTTCAAATTTATTTAAAAACCAATCAATAAGGCGGCGTACTTCGGCTCGCTCTAAAGAAGTTTCAGGAAAAAATCTCTTTTCTTGCCGTAAACTACCACGTGTTTCGTCTAAATACTCGTAGATCACAATGGCACCTGATAATGGAACTTCACGTTCAGCAAGAAGGACGGGTAAATGTCCTGCTGGATTAAGCGTAAGAAACTCATTCCTCCTTGCCCACTCATGTTCTTCAATTAGTTGAGTAGCTACACAATATTCTTCAAGAATAATGCGTATAAAACGGGAAGCAGAAGAGAGAGGATAATGAAAAAGTGTTAGCATAATTTATACGATCAAATAAAGTCGATGGATTCTTTCAAACAATAAAACGCTTTTATAAAAGCGCTTTGCTATAAGCACAAGACTATTAACAATTACTGGCTATGTTTATAACACATTAATTAAAGACGTATTTGTTATGTAATGGCTTGTATAATGGCTGTGCGTAATTCTTCTAAACCAGAAGCTTTTTCCGCGGAGGTAACTAGAATCTCGGGATAGGCTGCTGAATGTTTAAGAAGTTTGGTTTTTGTCATCATTATTAAAGCTTCAAGCGTATTTAATTTAATTTTATCACTTTTGGTTAAAACAATTTGATAAGAGACTGCTGCTTTGTCAAGAAGATTAAGGGTGTCAGTATCGTTCTTTTTAATTCCATGACGTGAATCAATCAAAACATAAACACGTTTGAGCGTTGTACGACCCCGTAAATAGTCAAAAATTAACTGTGTCCACGCATTAATCAAATTTTTTGGAGCTTCAGCAAAACCATAACCTGGCATATCTACAAGTGCTACAGGAGGAAGATTGTGTGTTTGTTCATTAAAACCATCGGGTATGAAATAATTTAATTCTTGGGTACGTCCTGGTGTATTAGAAGTACGTGCCAAATTTTTTTGTTGAACTAACGCATTGATAAGAGAAGATTTTCCAACATTAGAGCGTCCTGCAAAAGCAATTTCTGGTGGTCCTTCGGGTGGTAGAAATTGCATTGTAGGTACACTGCGAATGAAAATCCAATTGCGGACAAAAAGCCCAGAAAGCTTAGGATCTTGCATCATTTGTGTATTTCTTTTTTAGATTTTTTTTGCACAATAGCTTTCAGATTATCAAAAAACTCAATTTTTACACCTTGACATTTCATTATAATGCTTTGCTGAATAATTGATAATATATTGTTCCATGCCCAATAGATTACAAGGCCAGCTGGGAAAGAGGCTAGCATAACGGTGAAGATAACCGGCATCCATCTAAAAACGATAACTTGTGTTGGATCTTGAGGAAGCGGATTCATCTGCATTTGTAGGAACATTGTTATCCCCATGATTAAAGGCCATACTCCTAGAATAAGAAATGTTGGTACTGCATAAGGTAATAAGCCAAATAAATTAAAAATAGAAGTTGGGTCAGGTGCTGCTAAGTCTTGAATCCAACCAAAGAAAGGCGCATGTCGCATTTCAATGGTAATATAAAGAACTTTATAGAGGGCAAAAAATATAGGGAATTGAACGAGTATCGGCCAGCAACCTGCAAAAGGATTAATTTTTTTTGTTTTATATAATTCTATGATTGCTTGTTGTTGTTTATTCCGATCATTTGCATACTTTTCTTTAATTTCTAGCATTATCGGTTGTATAAGTTTTATACGCGCCATAGATTTATAAGATTTATGAGCAAGTGGAAATAAAAGTATTTTCAAGAGCACTGTGATAAGAAGGATAGCAATACCAAAATTTCCTGTATATTTATAAAGCATGTCAATAAGAGCGAACATCGGCTTGGTAATAAAATCGAACCAACCCCAATCAATGAGAAGACTAAATTTATTAATTTTTAATTGATTTTGATAGTGATTAATGATTTCAACTCGTTTTGCACCAGCAAAAAAACGGTTGACGATGGTTTTTGTTTCATGGGGTGGAACTGTTAAGAGCGCACTTTGCAGATCGGATTGATAATGGGTATTCAATCGATCAAAATAAACAAAACGACTTGTATATTCTTTATCTTGTGGAGGAATAACTGCTACAGCCCAATATTTATCGGTTATACCAACCCATCCTCCTGTAATGTTAGGAAAAATCACGCTTTTCTGACCATTTTTAGGATTAGGGCTAAGTTCTGCTAAGGTTGTGTATTTTTCAGTTTTAAGCGAATCACCTGCGATACCAATCATCCCTTCATGGAGTAAGTAGGTTGCATTTGTATCTTCTGGTGGAGCGGCGCGTGCAATTCGAGCATAAGACGAAAGATATATAGGGCTACTACTTTCATTGCTAATAGAATCTTTAATGGTAAACATGTAATGGTCATCGACTGAAAAAGTACGGCGAAAAATTTGTCCCTGTCCATTATTATAGACTAAGATGATGGGTGTTGAGGGTGTTAATGTTGTATTGTGACCTTCAAGTTGCCATTTTGTATTGGATTGTGGTAAGGCTTTTGCTGGTAAGGATGAACTCGTAAAACCGAATTCGGCAAAATAGGCTGTTGGAAGTCCGTTAGGATTCAACAAAGTAATTTCTGGTGATTGCTTATCTACTTTTAGGCGATATTTTTTGAGCAGAAGATCGTCAAATTTTCCACCAACAAGATTAATAGAACCCTCGAGTTCATTGGTTTTAATTAAAACACGGTCTGTTTTGGCTAATTCCGCTTGACGAATTTCAGGTGTTATAGGGAAATTAGCTACAGGCACTGTATCATCTGTCGTTGCATTATTAGAAAAATGCGTATCATTTGTAGGAAGTGCTACATTATGGTTTGATAATTTTTGTGTGATTATTTTTGATTCTTGCAATTTTGCTTGTTGGGGAACAATGTACAAAAAGTGCCATGCAACGAAAACCACAAGAGATAGTCCAATGGCGATAAAAAAATTGCGGTTATATTCCATTATATATTATCCTACTACCGTTGTTTTTCTCGTTTTTGGCTTTATTCGTCGGCTTAATTCGCTAATAAGAAGTTTAAAAGGCGCATGGAGAACATTACGGTGGGCAATAATAACGTAATCAGTTCCTGCTTCCATTTCATTTATTAGTCCAACCCGAACAGCTTCACGCAAACGCCTTTTAATACGATTACGTTGAACAGCATTGCCATTTTTTCGTGTTACAGTAAAGCCTACACGTGCGGTAAGAGGATATTTGGTTTTTATTGTCTGTTCACGGCGCTTTATTTCAAGTAAAAAAAAAGGACCACGCCGCTTTTCTCCCGTGTGTACAGCCAAAAAATCCACTCTCTTGCGAATGCGACAAGGGTACTTTTGTTTCATATAAAAGATTCTTTGTAGTTTTGCTAAATGCTTATTCTATAATTTATATACCTAATCTTTATGGACAAAAGCAAATATTTCAGTTTATTGTGAAATTTACAGTTAGGCAGATAACCGCTTGCGACCACGAGCGCGTCGAGCTGCAATAACTTTACGTCCACCAGCAGTTGCCATACGAGCACGGAAACCATGACGACGTTTACGAATAAGTTTAGAGGGTTGGTAAGTACGTTTCATTTATTTAAAACCGCGGTGTACGGCCCTTCTTGGTTCTATTATATGCTTGATAAAAAAATTTATTTATCAAAAATTTTTAAAGTGAACACTATTTTCAATAAAAGAAAACATGAAAAAAGTCAATTGTAGAGTATTTGTCAGCAATGTGAAAATAAATTGTTGTTAATGTACATTTAAGTCATTTAATATGCATTTAATTTGTCGCTTTATTGAGAAAAAATGATAATTTACTATATAGTTAATTTATTTTCGTTTTTTGTATTATAGTAAATATTCAAAAAATTGAGATGGAAGATAAATTCTGCATTGCTTTTACATAAGAGAGAGGCTTCCATTTTTTATAGTTTTGTATTTTAAAATTGTTTTATTTCGAATTATCGGATTCATTGTGCTTTTGGATACAGTATCCTTGCTTTCACAGGAGAAAATTAGATAAGCGGTTGACTTGAATGTTTTTCATCCTTATTGCTGCATTATCTAGTATTTGTATAGAGAGGAAAGAGCGTGGACTCTATTACACGCGAGGCTATCCGTAAAGAATTACATAAAGTTAAAAGTCCTAGTTTTGAGAATGATATTGTATCACTAGGACTTCTTTCGGAAATATTTATTGCTGATGGAAAGGTTTTCTTTTCAATTACTGTTCCTGATGGATGTATGCAGGAATTTGAACCATTGCGTTGTGCTGCTGAAGAAGTTGTGTCTGCCATAGAAGGAGTTAAAGCCGTTATGGTTACGCTTACGGCAGAAAAAAAATCGAGGGCATTTTCTTCTCAGCTAAATAAAAATGCAACTGTTTATACACCAAAACGTAAAGGAGGCGGTGCTTTACTCATGAAGACACCAGTAGAAGGTGTGCGACATGTTCTTGCAGTTGCTTCTGGAAAAGGGGGCGTTGGTAAATCTATAATGGCGATCAATATTGCATTAGCTCTACAAGACGCTGGTTTTAAAACGGGTTTAATGGATGCAGATATTTACGGTCCATCTCTGCCACGTTTGATAGGACTTATTAATCAAAAAACAAAAATAGTTAATGGTAAAAAGCTACAACCTATTGAAAAATTTGGTCTCAAATTAATGTCGATGGGTTTTTTGATTGAAGAGGAAAAACCAATAGTGTGGCGTGGTCCTATGGTAATGGCTGCGGTAACTCAATTACTTAGAGATGTTTTATGGGGACCTCTTGATGTTTTGGTGGTTGATATGCCTCCAGGGACAGGAGATACGCAATTAACACTTGTTCAGCAGGTTCAGTTAACAGGTGCATTGATTGTTTCGACACCACAAGATCTTGCTTTGGTTGATGCGCGCAAGGCAATAGAAATGTTTATGAAAGTTGAAGTTCCTATTTTGGGGCTTATTGAGAATATGAGTTATTTTATTGCTCCTGATACTGGAAGGCGCTATAATATTTTTGGTTATGGTGGAGCTCGATCAGAAGCAGAAAGTCGGGGAATTCCTTTCTTAGCAGAAATGCCACTTGATGCAATTTTACGGTCTTCTTCAGATGATGGTGTACCAATTTTTGTTGCTAATCCTGAAGGGGAGTATGCCAACCTTTATCGTACAATGATTCACAAGATGAAAAATAAACTTTCTTGAGTTTTTATTTTTCTCGTGTGGTTCATTGAGACCAAATGATCATGAAATTTAAGGGAGTATTTTTATGGGAGCGACAATGAGTGAACGTCTTATTGTTGGGTTAGATGTTCCAGATATAAAGCAAGCAGAAAAAATAGTTACACAATTAGGTGATGATATCAGTTTTTATAAAATTGGTTATCAATTTGTTTTTTCTGGAGGAATGGAATTCATTAGAGATCTTATTCAAGCGCGAAAAAAAGTATTTTTTGATATGAAACTATTAGATATTGATCATACGATTGCGAGAGCTGTAGAGAATATTGCAAAATTGGGTGTTTCAATGCTCACGATCCATGCTTATCCAACAGCTATGCAAGCAGCTGTTTCAGCTGCTCAAGGAAGCGACTTATGTTTGTTGGGGGTGACGGTATTGACATCAATGGATGAAGTTGATCTGAAAAATGCCGGTTATAGAGAAAATTTAGCAGATTTAACAGTTAAAAGAGCTGAACAAGCTCGAGAAGCAGGAATGGGTGGAATTGTTGCATCAGCCCGTGAAGCAGCTAATTTGCGGAAGATTATTGGAACTGATATGGCCTTAGTAACGCCAGGGATTCGTCCTGCAGGAAGTGATAGAGGTGATCAAAAACGAGTGATGACTCCAAAGGAAGCATTAGATGCTGGTGCAAGCCATCTGGTAGTAGCGCGACCGATTATTCAAGCGATCAATTCCTTAGCTGCAGCAAAAGCGATTTTGGCAGAAATGGCTGATCATCATCAGTGAAAATTATGGATGTAATTTTGTAGAAAAAGAGAACACCTCGGATAAAGGAAGAGCATGAGTGAAAAAACGTATTTTATAGGTGCTCACGCTTATTCCGCACCTATTATAGAGCTAGGGCTTTATTTGGTAGCAACACCTATTGGCAATCTAGCAGATATAACCATTCGTGCTTTACAAGTGCTTGCAGGAGTTGATATTTTAGCTTGTGAGGACACGCGAGTAACGCGTGTTTTATTGGATCATTATGGTATTCGGAGAAAACTTTTTCTTTATCATGAGCATAATGCACAAAAAGCACGATTGATGTTGTTAGCAGCGTTGGCAGAAAATAAAACAGTGGCACTTGTATCAGATGCTGGAACTCCTCTCATTTCTGATCCTGGGTTTAGATTGGTAGAAGAAGCACGGAAAGCAGGTCATAAAATTATCCCGATTCCTGGTGCATCAGCTTTTTTATCAGCTATTGTGACAACAGGTCTTCCTACGGACAGTTTTTTCTTTGCAGGTTTCTTGAGCGCGAAAAAAACGCAACGTCAGAAGCAGTTAGAACAATTAAAAGCTGTTCCTGCAACTTTAGTTTTTTATGAATCTCCTCATCGTCTTGTAGAAGCTTTACAAGATATGGTTACTATTTTTACAGCTGATCGTCCAGCGGCAATATGTCGCGAATTAACTAAAAAGTTTGAAACAGTGGATGTTTCTACTTTAGGAAGTTTAGTTGAAAATTATCAAAAAAAAGACCGTATTCGTGGGGAAATTGTTGTACTAGTCGGAGAAGAAACTAATTCTTTCGAGACAATAAGCACTCATGAGGTTGATAAGATATTGCTAGAGTTAGCAAGTATTTATCCTGCAGCTAAAGCAGCTGCTTTAGCTGCAAAGAGAACAGGGTGTAAAAAACAGGAACTTTTCCAGCGTTTAACTCTTTTAAAGGGAAGAAGAGATGAAGCAAAAAAAACGTAAGCAAGTCTCTTTTTATCAGGGTATTCGTGCGGAAAAATGGGCAGCTTGGTGGTTGCGTTTGAAAGGATTTCGTATTGTTAAAAGGCGTTTTAAAACAAAATGTGGTGAAATTGATTTAATAGCAAGACGTGGAAATCTTGTTTTAATTGTTGAAGTAAAAGCGCGTTCAACATTGGCTGAAGCAATGACTGCTGTTTGTCGAACAAGTGAAAAACGTATTGAGGCAACAGCTGATATTTGGCTTGCTCAACAAAAGGATCGTTCCCTTTTATGTGTGCGGTTTGATTTGATTGCAATTTTGCCATGGTGTTGGCCTCAGCATATTCCAGCATTTTTTAAGCCTTATCAATAAACATATTGCACCCTAGTCGCTAAAGATATTCTGTCTTGTATGCGCATAGACTGAGAGAGAAGAAGAGATATTTCATCAAGATGAGGAAAAAACATGGATGATTATGAAAAGTTTGCAACAGGATTACTAATTGTTTTTGGAATGCTGATTATTAGTGGTTTAATGGCAGTGCATATTGTAACTATGAATAAACCCGGTTTTTTGTTTGCATTATTAGCTGCTATTATTGGTTGGTTTTCTGCTTTTTCAATTTTATTAGATAAACCTAAAATTTATTTAGGAATGATTATTCTTGCCATTTTATCTGTCGCTGCTTCTATTAGCACTTATATTAAGTGAAACAGAGTGAGTTAAAGTGTTTTTATTTATATGCGTGCCTATCTGATAGGCGCGCGCTATCCATATTGGACATGAAATTGTATATGAAGATAAAAGATTTTTAAAGATAAGGACAGAAAAAGGGTTTTATTACGCTATGGCTATAATGTTAGGATTAAGCTATAGAGGTTTTGACAGCACAAAGTTTGTTTTTAAAGAAATGATTTCTTTTTATTAGAAAGCACTTTGTGTTAATCTTTAGTCGTAATGAGCTTTATTTATGGGGATGAGAAATAGAAATGAGAATTGGTTTTCTTGGGACAGGTAAAATTAGTGCTGCAATGGTGGATGGTTTAATGGCAAGCGCTTTTGATGTACAGTCAATTATCATTTCTCCACGTAATGCACAGAGAGCAGAGCATCTTGCGCGTGTATATAAGAAGGTCACCATTGCGGAAAATAACCAAAAATTATTGGACGTAAGTGATTGTGTTTTTCTGTGTTTGCCCAATCAAATTGCAGAAGAGGTATTGTGTTCTCTTTCTTTTCGTTCGGATCAGCTTGTTGTTTCTGTTCTTGCAATGGCACCAACGGTAGAAATTGAGGGATGGATCAACCATAAAGTTTATCGCGCTGTTCCACTGCCTTTTATTGCAGAATGCAAAAATATAACACCAATCTATCCGGATCATCCATTTTTATGCACGATGTTTAATGCATTAGGGGGGGCACTCATCCTTGATGAAGAAGATCAGTTTAATCTTTTCATGACGGCGGGTTCATTGATGGGGGTTTATTTTAATTTTATAGAAACAGCACATCAGTGGTTGGTAAACAAGGGATTAGATCCTATTTATTCAAGAAATTTTCTTAGCGTGATGTTTGGTAATCTTTCTAATGAAATGTGCAAGGAGACAAAAGCCAGTCATTCAACAGCTGTTAATTTTTCCTCCTTTGAAAGGGAATTTTCAACGAAAGGAGGAACCAATGAGTTTTTATCAGATTGCTTTTCTCATCAAGGTGGGCAACGTGCTTTAACAATGGCTCTTGAGAAAACTTTGCAAAAAATAAAAGTTTATCCACAGACTGAATAAAAACTTGATTAATCATTTTTTATTTGATACCGTGCACACAGTGATAGGTTGAATTCTATTTTATTATTCAATAGGCATGATGTCGCTCTATCACTCGCTGCGTAGAACAGCATGTCCCTTTTTTTATTTTTCGTTATAGGGACGATATTATGGGTACAAGTTTACTTACAAATAAATCTGCAATGACTGCATTGCAAACTTTACGTAACATTGATGCTAATTTAGATCGGTCGAAAGATCGCGTTTCGACAGGTTTGCGTATTAATAATGCTTCTGAAAATACTGCATATTGGTCGATTTCATCAATGATGAGACATGACAGTAACACGATGAGTGCTATTGTAGATGCAATTAACTTGGGTAAAGAACAGGTTGGTATTGCTGATACGGCAATTGGTCTTACTAAAGAAGCTCTTGATGATATTCAGAAATCAATGGTTTCCGCTCGTGAAAAAGGAAGTGATGATATTGCCAAGATTCAGGATTCCATTTTAGGAAATATGAAAAATATTTCTAACGCAGTTCAATCAGCTTCTTTTGGTGGAAAAAATATTCTCTCCAATGGAGGTCAGACTGTTGGTATGGCAGCAGGGTATCGACGTGAAGGCACAGCTGTTTATGTTGATATGATTGATGTTGGTGGTGCAGAATTGAATTTTGGTGTTATTGGTCCTGATGGTACGATTGATATGTCTCAAGGTGTCTTGGGAGATATTTTTGGAACTAGTAAAGGAGAGGGTGGAGAAGATGTCGTTGCGAAGGGAGTTGAAGAATTCAGTGCTGCGCATGCTACGTATAAGGCATTAGAAGATACTGCAACGAAGGCAAAGGCTGATCTTGCTAAGGCAGAAGCTGCGCTTGCCGCCAATCCTGAGGATGAGGCTGCTAAAACAGCTGTAGAGACAGCTAAAAAGGCTGTAGAAGAGGCTGACAAGGCTGTAGAAGAAGGCAAAAAAGAGTACGATAAAGCAAAAGGTGAATTCCAAGGTGTGCTTAATGGTATGACTTTAACTGATTTTACTGAATTAAAAGGTGTTGGCGAGCTGCATACAGATATACAACGTATGATCGTGACAAGTGTTCAGAATACAGTACGTGATGCAGTTAATGTGACTTTGACTGCAGGTTCTAAAATTGGAGCTGCTGTTAACTTGGTAAATATTCAGCTAAACTTTGTTAAAAAGTTGCTAGATAATATTGAAGTGGGTATTGGTGCGCTTGTTGATGCTGATATGAATGCAGAATCTGCTAAGTTGGCTGCTCTGCAAGTTCAACAACAGCTTGGCATTCAGGCTCTTTCTATAGCTAATCAAGGAAGTCAGAATATTTTAGCTTTGTTTCGTAATTAATTTGAGTATAGTTTTAGTAGTAGATTAGTAGTAGAGTAGAAAGGCTATGCACTGCATAGCCTTTTTTTTGGTGTTGCAAATAAAGTAAGTGATGAAGTGAGTTAAATGGGAGATTTTACTGTAATTATCCAAAGCTTATGTTTGAAGATATAATGTACAATGCTGTTCTTTTTATTTTAGGCACTGATTACATCAATTATGCAATATTAAAAATATTAAGAATTGTTTTGAATAAAATGCATTCTTGATTGAATTTGTAATATCCAATTTTGTAGTAAAGATACTTCGTTACATATTTTGATAAACGGGTCCTTCATTTCCCTGTGGACAGATCCAATGAATGTTTTGATTAGGATCCTTTATATCACAAGTTTTGCAATGTATACAATTTGAAGCATTGATCATATAAGTTTCATGATCATCATGTTTTATCCATTCATAGACAGCGGCAGGACAGTAGCGTGTCGAAGGACCTCCATAGACTGCATATTCAGAGTTTTTTTGTTTTTCTATGGAAATTACTTTGAGATGGCAAGGTTGGTTCTTTTCGTGGTGTGTATTTGAAAGAGCTACACTAGAAAGACGATCAAAGGTTACAACACCATCTGGTTTAGGATAAGCAATGGGGTAAAATTTTTCCTCTGGTTCAAGACATGCATAGTCTTCTTTTTCATGAGGAAGTGTTCTAAACAAAGAGAAATGGAAAAATTGTTGCCACCATAAATCAAAACCCGCTAGCATGATACCGTATTTGGTACCGTATTTTGCCCAGAGTGGTTTAACATTTCGTACTGTATAAAGATCTTTGCCAATAGGACCTTTGCGCCAGTGGTCTTCAATTTCTGTAACTTCATCATGGGCACGACCTTGGGTAAGAGCTGTGGCGATTCTTTCAGCCGCTAATATGCCAGATAACATAGCATTATGTGAACCTTTGATACGAGGTACATTGACAAAACCGGCAGAACAGCCAATAAGCGCTCCACCAGGAAAAGTAAGTTTTGGAACAGATTGCCATCCTCCTTCACTGATGGTGCGTGCACCATAAGCAAGACGTTTTGCGCCTTTAAAGAGCTCGTAGAGTTTAGGATGCGTTTTAAAACGTTGAAACTCTTCAAAAGGAGAGAGATAAGGGTTTTTATAGTCTAAATGCACGACAAAACCAACGGAAATTAAATTTTCTGCTTGGTGATAGAGAAAACCTCCACCACCAGTATAATTATCCAATGGCCAACCAACGAAATGTTGAATTAAACCGAGCTGGTGTTTTTTAGGATCAATTTCCCATAGTTCTTTAAGTCCGAGAGCAAATTTTTGTGGTTCCCTATCTTTGCTAAGATTAAATTTTTGTATGAGTTGTTTAGCAATGGAGCCACGTGCTCCTTCTGCAATCAGGGTATATTTAGCCAATAAAGCTGTTCCTGGTACATAATTTGTTCCGGGAGTTCCATCTTTTTTAACACCCATATCTCCTGTAAGGACACCAATAACAGCTCCGTGATCATTGCAGAGGATATCGGATACTGGAAAGCCAGGATAAATTGCAACACCCAATTCTTCAGCTTTTTTGCTTAGCCAACGACAGACGTTTCCAAGTGAAACAATATAGCAACCATTATTTGATAAAATTGAAGGGCGGAGAATATTAGGAAAAATTTGCTCATTGTGGGGTGTGAGCAGAAAAAGTTGATCGCTACTAACAGGCGTTGTAAAGGGGTGGTTTTGCTCATTTCTCCATTCTGGCAAAAGTGTATCGATACCAATAGGGTCAATGACTGCTCCTGACAGAATATGAGCTCCAATTTCTATACTTTTTTCAAGCATTATAATAGAAAGTTCAGGATTGATCTGTTTTAAACGGATAGCAGCAGAAAGTCCTGCTGGCCCACCACCTACAATGACGATATCGCATTCTATAGTTTCATGCTGGGGATGTATCTCTGTACTCATGTTTTTACAAGGCTTTTTCCAGTTCAGGAATAATATGATGAAGATCACCTACGAGAGCGTAATCAGCAATATGCATAATGGGAGCCTCCTTGTCATTATTAATAGCAACGATGGTTTGTGCATCCATTATTCCAGCCAGATGTTGGATGGCTCCGGAGATTCCAATAGCAATATAAAGTTTAGGAGCAACGACTTTTCCTGTTTGTCCGATTTGCCAATCATTAGGGGCATAGCCTGCATCGACTGCTGCTCGGCTTGCTCCTAAGGCAGCTCCGAGCTTGGTTGCAAGCGGCAAAAGTAGTGCTTTAAACTGCTCTTCCGAACCGAGACCTCGTCCACCTGATACAATAATGTGTGCTGAAGTAAGATCTGGACGATCACTTTTGTTTATTTCTTCCTTGACGAAGAAAGAAAGATTTGGGTTAGGAGCTGGCGTTATTGTTTTAATAGGGGCAGCATTTCCTTTGGATGTTGGCGGGAAAGAAGCCGTACGTACTGTTATAATTTTTTGACGATCATTTGTGCGTACGGTTTCAATAGCATTACCAGCATATATTGGTCGTTTGAAGGTATCAGAGGCGACAACAGCAATAATGTCTGAAATTTGCATGAGATCAAGAAGAGCAGCGACGCGTGGCATGACATTTTTTCCAGTTGTTGTTGAAGCTGCTATGATCACATCATAAGTGTTCGCTTGTTCAACAATTGTGGCTGCTATGGGCTCAGCTAATTGATGTGCTAAATAATCAGCTTCGGCAACAAGTACCTGCCGAACGCCAATCAATTGAGCACAGTTTTCAGCAATAGCATGAACCTTCATTCCACAAACGAGAATGTCTATATCGCTACCAATTAATTGAGCCGCAGTGAGAGCTTTCGCTGTTTCTTGTGCTAAGGAATGGTTATTGTGTTCAGCTAATAAAAGAATTGCCATAAGTTATTGCCCTTTTATGCGTTATTACTTTTGATTATTTGTTAGCATACTTTAAATGCAATTTATTTTTTTGAGTACATTAATAAGCTCAGTGACATTTGCTACTTTTGTACCAGTTTGACGGGGTTTGGGTTCTTCAATGCTAAGCATTGTGAGGCGTTTTTGCGTATCAACGCAAAGATTAGCAATATCCTTTTGCTCAATGGGTTTCTTTTTAGCTTTTATAATATTAGGAAGAGAGGTATATCGTGGTTCATTAAGCCGCAAATCAACAGTCATAATCATGGGAAGAGGAAGACAAATAGTTTGTGTGCCATTATCTACTTCTCGGGTGACTTGAGCTCGTCCATTTTCTATATTTAAACATGAAGCAAAAGTGGCTTGTCCCCAACCAAGAAGACCTGCGAGCATTTGGCCAGTTTGATTGCATTCATCATCAATGGCTTGTTTCCCTAAAAAGACCATATCTGGTTTTTCTTCAAGAATAATAACTTTTAAGGTTTTAGCAATTGCTAAGGGTTCGAGTATTTCATCAGTTTTTACAAGGATAGCGCGATCTGCTCCCATTGCAAGTCCTGTTCGTAAGGTTTCTTGTGCTGCTTCTGGCCCAATTGAGACAAGAATAACTTCTGAAATTTTTCCAGCTTCTTTTTGTCGAATTGCTTCTTCTACAGCGATTTCATCAAAAGGGTTCATAGACATTTTAACATGGGATAAATCAACACCTGTGCTATCAGATTTAACACGTATTTTGATATTATGATCAATAACACGTTTGACAGCGACAATTATTTTCATGACGATCCTCTTTGTTTATGTGTCTACGAGTTTATAGTAATAATTATGAGAAACCAAATCATTTAAAATTGAATTTTATCATAGTTATTTTTAGTTATATAAGCTTCTTTATATTTATTTGTATTTTTCTCTTTTTATTTTTAACGCATAGTTTTTGTTTAATCTCAATTTTTATTATATTTGATTGTAAAAATACGTTTAGTCTCCTTAATCTTATACAATTATTTTCAATTTTTTATTATTCTTAAAGCTCTATTTACTAAAATAGGTCACATTTTTCATTAATTAATGTGATTCATATTAGATATAAGTAAGAGGTAGAATCTGTGAATATTAAACATGATGTTCTGAAGCCAGTTCAACAAAAACATTCTTTTACTTCTACTGTTAATCAAATTCAGGAAATACAGGCACCTTCTGAAATAAGGATGTCAGATATTTCTGCTAAGTTACGTTATGTTTATGAAAAAATGCAGATAAAAAAAACGCATAATCAGTCGGCTAAGCAGCGCCCTGTAGATGATAGTATAAAATCTTATTTAAATGAAATTAGTCGGGCAATTTTGGCTGAGCATTACGCTCGGAATCAGAAAGAAAAAAAACTTTTTGAGAATTTAGAACAGATTAAAACACTGGTTCAGGCTCTTCTTTATGAAAAAGAAAGTTCACAAAAAACAATAATAAAAAAGTGCAAGCCTTCTTCAAAATCAATTAATTCAGCTGTGCACTATCTTGCACATATGGTTTGTGAAGAAAATAAGAATTCTCAATCTTATGAAACATCCAATATTTTGAAAAAAGATAAGATGCAGCCAGTACAAACAAATAACAGGGGTACATTAGAACAAGAGAATATAAGCTCCTTATCAACGGATTTTGCGAAACCATTGAAAAATTCTCTAACAAATAAAAATTCACCCGACGTTCAATTCTTAAGTGGTTTCTTTACAGGAGTTCGGCGTGCATTTTCTTTCAAAGAATAGTTTTTATAATATACTTTTACGTTATTATGTAGTCTTATCTATTATTAGTTTTGGTATGTTGCTATTCAGTTATATAAAGGATATGAGAGGTGTGTTATGAATACTAATTCATAGCTTTACGGAAAGGAAATATGTACAATATTGATATTGTATTATAAAAATAAAGAATATTGAAAGAAGAAATTAAAAACAAATCTTAAATTTTTGAATATTTTGAATTAGTGAGCATTTATTTACCAATTGCTGAATTGTCATTGAGTATGCTAATTTTAATTGGCATGGGGGCAGTCGTTGGTTTTTTTTCAGGCCTTTTTGGAATTGGTGGTGGTTTTTTAATTACGCCTTTATTGATTTTTTATAATATCCCTCCTACCATTGCTGTTGGAACAGGAGCTAATCAGGTAATCGCGTCATCTGTAACGGGAGCAATTACGCATTTTAAAAAACGTACTCTTGATATTAAACTTGGTATTCTTTTGGTAATTGGAGGGGGAATTGGATCTTTTATCGGTATTCAAGTTTTTTCTCTTCTTAGGCAACTAGGGCAGTTAGACTTTATCATTTCACTTCTTTATGTCTTCCTTCTTGGAAGTATTGGGAGTTTGATGATGGTTGAAAGTCTATGTGCTCTGATGCGACAGCACAAAAAAAAAGAAATCACTCCTCACTCTCCTAGTTATTATAATTGGATCGATCGATTGCCGTTTAAAGTTTATTTTCAAGCATCGATGATTTGTGTAAGTATTATTCCAGTTTTAGGAATTGGTTTTGTTGTGGGGCTATTATCTTCTATTATGGGCGTTGGTGGGGGATTTATTACAGTGCCAGCACTGATTTATCTTTTACGTGTTCCAACTACTGTGGTGGTTGGAACTTCACTTTTTCAGATGACATTCGTATCAGCTTTTACTACTGTTTTGCAAAGTGTAAGTAACCAGTCAGTTGATATTGTTTTAGCTTTTTTACTTACAATTGGAGGAGGGATTGGAGCTCAATACGGAGTAAGGGCTGGACAAAAGTTAAAAGCAGAACAATTACGTTTGGCACTTGCGTTTCTTGTCATAATTGTATGTATGCGTTTAGCTTTCCAATTATTTATACGTCCTGATAATCTTTTTTCTCTTGTTATTCTTATGAGATGATAATGGATAAATTATTCCTCTTATTTATCATGGTAAGTTGGTTTTGTGTCGTTTCTTTTTCTATAAAGGCACAGGGCAGTGAAGGAATTATATCAGGAGAGAAGGAAGTTGTTCAAATTATTGTTACAACAAATACGATCACAGTTGGTGCAAATTTTTCTGGTCATGATCTTTATATTGCTGGTGTTTTAGAAAATATGAATCCGTTATTTCGTCAACAAGATCGTTACGATGTCATTGTTAGTTTAGAAGGGCAAACTCGATCGATGATTGTGCGAAAAAAGAAACGTAAGGCAGGAATATGGATTAATGCAGATTGCGTAACTTTTAAAAATGCTCCTCTATTTTACTCAGTGGTAACGACGCGTGAAATTGAGAATGTCACTGATACTGAGAGTTGTAAACGTTTAGGTTTAGGGTTATCTTATTTTTTTCTTTCAACTGATGAAAAAGATCAGGAAAAAATACAAAGTTTCCGTAATGAGTTGATAAATTTACAGAAAGCTAAAAATCTCTATCATGAAGAAGTGGGTGGTGTTTATTTTGGTTCTGGTTCATTATTTACGGCACATTTTCAATTACCTGCAAATATTCCTGTTGGACGTTATCATGTGAATGCTTACCTTTTCCGTGATGGGCAGTATATAAGTAGTGCGACAACTACTCTTGAAATCGTTAAAGCACATATTGTCTATACAATTTTTCATGAAGCGCGCAAACATAGTTTTTGGTATGGAATAGTTGCAGTGCTTGTTGCTATGGCTACAGGATTTTTATGCCGTTTTGCTTTTCGGAAAGACTAGAATAAAAAAACTCTAAGGTGTTTAATTTTTTTGTTGAACGATTATATAAAAAAGAGAAATAATATTGTTGTACTGCCTAAATATAAACTTCTTTTTCTGAAAAATTATTCAATAAATAAATATTTATATGCGATAAGAGTGAATGCGATATTGATGCTAAAATAACATGGAAAAGATTTAAAAAGATTATAATTCCTGTTGTCGGTAAAGATTAAAAAGTTTATCTTATTCTAGAATAAGGTGAATAGGTTTATCTTCAAGAAGATGTGCTATATACAAAAAATAATGACAACATAGTAATCTTATCACTGCACTTTAGTCTATCATCAATATAAGCGAATTGAATAATACGATGGATTTGTTTCTTGAAAAATCAGTAGCAACAAATGTGGCAGAGTTTAGTGTTTCTGAAATAGCAGGAGCTTTAAAGCGTATTGTTGAAGAAAAGTTTGGTTATGTACGAGTGCGTGGGGAGATATCAGGTTATCGCGGTGTACACGCTTCAGGACATGCCTATTTTGCTTTAAAAGACGATAAAGCTCGATTAGAAGCTGTTATTTGGCGAGGTGTAATAGAAAAGCTCCAATTTCCTCCTGAGGAAGGAATGGAAGTGGTTGCTGTAGGTAAGTTAACAACTTATCAGGGATCATCAAAATATCAAATTATTATTGACACTCTTGAGCCAACAGGGGTTGGCGCTTTGATGACTCTTTTAGAAAATCGTAAGAAAAAATTTGCAGATGAAGGCTTATTTGATAATGCAAAAAAGAAAAAGTTGCCTTATATGCCTCGAATTATAGGAGTCGTGACATCACCAACAGGAGCTGTTATCCGTGATATTATTCATCGTATATCAGATCGTTTTCCTTTACATATTTTGGTTTGGCCTGTACGAGTTCAGGGAGAGACCAGTGGTCAAGAGGTGGCTGCTGCTATTGCTGGGTTTAATGCGTTGCCTTTAGAGAGTGCTCTATCTAAACCTGATCTTATTATTGTGGCGCGTGGTGGGGGGAGTTTAGAAGATTTATGGGGATTTAATGATGAAGCAGTTGTCCGTGCCGTTAGTGCATCTGCTATTCCAATTATTTCTGCAGTTGGACATGAAACAGATTGGACACTCATTGATTATGTTGCAGATTGGCGAGCACCCACTCCTACAGGAGCAGCAGAAAGAGCTGTACCAGTTAAATTCGATCTTGAAACGCAATTAGCCTCACTTAGTTTACGCTTTCGTGTGGGATCAGCGCGTTATTTTAGTTTTTATAAACAAAAATTATCTATTGTTGTACGAGGCCTTCCTACTGTTGATCAGTTATTTGCTTTGCCGCGGCGTAGCTTTGATGAAATTTCAAGCCGGTTGCAACGTGCTCTTTGTGTTAACTATGATAAAAAACGTTTTTGTTTTTATACACTTGTTATTCGGCTTTCTCCACGTTTGTTGAATACTAAAAAAGCCCAACAAAATACAAAAGAGTATACAGTACGTCTTCATCACGCTTTTTTACGTAATGTTGAAAAACAACGTGTCCAAATAGAAATGGCATTTAGACTTTTAAAAAGTACATCTTATCAAAGTATTTTAGAGCGTGGTTTTGTTTTAGCTTTAGGGCAAGAAAATAAACCAATTAAACGATTAGTGCAGTTTCCTAGAACAGGACAGATAAGCTTACGATTTTTTGATGGTGAAGTTAATGTTTCAACCTGTAATTCTGTTTCTAAAAATTTTCCAAAGTCTAAGTGTTTAAAGCGGCAGAAAGATGATCAAGGAACGCTTTTTTGATATGGTGAATGTTCATGCTTGATGAAGGTCTTCTTATGGGGAAGGATGGAAAAATTCGTTGTTCATGGGCAGGGACTGATCCACTTTATTGCGCTTATCATGATGATATATGGGGAAAACCTGTTTTTGATGATCATCGTTTGTTTGCACAAATATGTCTTGAAGGTTTTCAAGCAGGGCTTTCTTGGTTAACAGTTTTAAGAAAAATATCCAATTTTCATCATGCTTTTGATTATTTTGATTTTGAAAAGATTGCACAGTATGATGAAGAAAAGATAGAAATATTAATGCAAGATAAAGGGATTATTCGCCATCCAGGTAAGATTAGATCGGTTGTCAATAATGCTCTTAAAGCCCAGGAAATTATAGCAGAATGGAGCAGTTTATCTCGTTATTTTTGGTCTTTTCAGTTACTACAGTCTGAAAGATATGAGAAGACAGATTTTCAGATATGGAAAACTAATTCTGTAACTCCTGCTTCTATTCGTCTTTCTAAAGATTTAAAAAAGCGTGGTTGGACATTTGTTGGTCCTATTACTTGTTACGCTTTTATGCAGGCAGTAGGGATCGTTAATGATCATCTGGAAGGATGTTTTTGTCGATAAATTTGTAAAATATTTAAGCACTATTGTAAAATTTTTATAATACGAAATAATATGGAGAAACTAATATTTGGCTGTTTATGCAGGGTGTATTAGATCTTAATGATGGATCTATTTTAAAATGAATAAAATGCATTGAGTTGTATGTTATCTTTTGATTATATTAGTCTTCAACAGTGATTGGAGGGATTGGTATTCTGTATTTTTATAGAGTTTTGAAAACTTTAAATGCAAAGAGGGCTTGCTTTTTTTAGTTTGGTCTTTAAAAGTTAAATAGCTTTTAATCGAAATTTTCTGATGTGAATTCACTGATTTACATGTAAGTAGCTGATCTATATAATGAAATTCTGGAAGGAAAGTCCATGAATATGAAAAAGAGTGTGTTTAAAGCGAGCTGTTTTTTTATTTCTACTCTTATGTTTATGAACATGTTTTGGCAAAAAACACTAGCAAAAGCACCTGGTGATACGCTCGTAATGGCGTGGAATCTTGATGCAATCAAGACGTTTGATCCAGCACAAATAAATGATGTTTATAGTCATGAAATTATTCTCAATATTTGCTCTAGCTTGGTTGATTCTTCTCCCGATAATGCAACTAAAATTGTCCCTAGTTTAGCAAAGAGTTGGGATGTTTCTGGCAAGAATAATACAGTAATTACTTTTCATTTGCGCGATGATTTGAAGTTTGCTGATGGTCGATCTGCTAATGCTAGTGATCTTGTTTGGAGTATGAAACGGATTGTTAAATTGGATATGGCAGGTGCAGCAGCATTTAAAGAGTATGGTATTACCGAAGAAACAGTTGATGCTGCTATTCAAGCGCTAGATGAAAAAACTGTTGTGATGAAATTTGATAAGCCATATCCAGCAGAGCTCATTCTTAATAGTATTGCCGCTAATCGTGTTGCTCTTTTACTTGATCGTGAAACAATTATAAAACACGAGAAGAATGGTGATATGGGAAGCCAATATCTAACGACTCATTCTGCTTGTGTTGGACCCTATCAGTTAATAAAATGGCGTGCAGGGGAAGCAGTGTTGTTGGGTGTTAATCCTCATTATTGGGCAGAAAAACCGAAGCTCAAAAAAGTTCTGATCCGTCATGTTGCTGAGCCAAGTACACAACGTTTGTTACTAGAAAAAAAAGATATCGATGTAGCACGTGATTTGACAGTAGAGATTTTAGAAGATCTTGAAGAAAAAACAGATGTTAGGATTGAAAAAAAATTACAGCCAGGCATGTTTTATTGGGGATTTAATATGACACATCCTATTTTAGCCCATGAAAAAGTGCGTTTGGCTATGCGTTATCTCATCGATTATGAAGGGCTTGGCAAAACAGTGTTGAAGGGTGTTGGTATTCCTCGTGCTAGTTTTATGCCTATCGGAAGTTTAGGGGCTTTAAATGAAAAAGAAGGGTTGCCTTTTAAGCTTGATCTTAAGAAGGCTAAACAGCTTTTAACTGAAGCAGGTTATCCAAATGGATTTCAAATAAGTGTTCTTATAGGGGCTTCTAATTCTTTGCAGATTATTCAAGCCATTCAAGATAATGCAGCAAAGGTTGGTATCCATCTTAAAATTCAACGTCTTGCAGGAACACAGCTTTTTTCAAAAGTTTCTGCACGTGCTTTTGAAACAGTTATACTGGGATGGAATAGCGAATCTCTAGATCCTCATACGACAGCTTCACGGATTATTTATAATCCTGATAATCGGTTTGAAACTAAAAATACAGCTTATCCTAGTTGGCAACATGGATATTTTGATGAAGAGATGAATCAACAAGTTCAAGACGCTTTGTTTGAAAAAGATGAAGCAAAACGAATACAAAGATATGTTGATTTACAAAACGAATTTATGCAAAAAGGACCTTATGCTTTTCTATATCAGAAATATAATGTAGTAGCCATCTCTCCCGTTATTAAAAAATGGGTTTGGAATGGTGCCCCGCGCGTTTTCTATCACGCAATTGAAAAGTAAATGCATATTGTAATTATGTGAAATATAAAGGACAAGTAATTAGGGAAATGGAGTAAAAGTATATTTCTCTATACACAGGATAATAAGAATAAGATGCTGTATTATATTGAAAAGTCATCATTGAGTTTTGTTTGAAAGGGTGAAGTAAATATACAAAATGGAAACAAAATGGTTGTATAGGAAAATTTTTCAAAGAATTTATGCTTTATTAGGATCAATTGTTTTTTTTAGTGGATTAATGCCAATAGTGCTGCATGCGTCACTTAAAAACACATTAACAATGGCATGGAATATTGATTCAATTACCAGTTTTGATCCAGCGCAATCTGTGGAAGTAGTAACGAGTGAATTATTAACTAATATTTGCAGTGCGTTAGTACAGTATGATCCACATAACTTCACAGAAATTCAGCCTGCCATGGCCAAATCTTGGGATGTTTCAGATGATGGGAGAAAAATCATTTTTCATCTTCGTGATGATTTAAAATTTGATGATGGAAGATTAGCTACTGCACAAGATCTTGCTTGGTCAATGCAACGGGTTGTTAAATTAGGATTGGGTTATGCTCAATCTTTAAAAGATTATGGATTTACTAAAGATAATGTTGAAACAAATATTCAAGCTCTCGATGATAAAACTTTACAAATGCAATTTGATAAACTTTATCCTCTGCGTCTTATATTGACTGTAATTGGGCAATCTTATGCTTCTGCTTTGCTTGATCGGCAGAAACTTGAAATGCACGCTGTTAATGATGATATGGGAAATAAATACTTAGCTACTCATTCGGCTTGTGTTGGTCCCTATAAATTAGTGCGTTGGTCTCCTGGAGAGCGGGTTGTTTTACAGGCAACACAACATTATTGGGGAGAAAAGCCAAAAATTGAGCGGATTTTAATATTTCATGTAGCTGACTCAGCGAGTCAGAGATTTCTTTTGGAAAAGGGTGTTGTAGATATATCCCGTGATCTCTCTTCAGAGGATATATTGGATATTGAGAAACAAGAAGGGCCTCTTGCAATTCATCGTGTTTTGCGTCCACAGTCTGTTTACCTTTCATTGAATAACAAGAATGTAATTTTTGCCGATGAAAAAGTACGTTTGGCATTTCGTTATCTAGTCGATTATGATATTCTTGGTAAAACTGTTTTAAAAGGGATTGCTATCCCTCGTGCAAGTTATATGCCCTTAGGGGTACCAGGCGCTTTAGATAAAAAAGAGGGTGTGCCATTTAAGTTGGATTTGAAAAAAGCAAAACAGTTAATTAATGAGGCGGGCTATGTAAATGGCTTTAAGGCTAATCTCTTAATTGGCAGTTTGTCCTATATGTCATCTGTTGCGCAGATTATTCAAGAAAATGCAAATAAAATTGGTATTGAACTCACCATTGAAAAAATGTCACAGGCCCAATTATTAAGCCGCGTTCGTAGTGGAAATTATGATGTTGCTATTATGAGTTGGAATACAGCTGATCCTGATGGACATGCATCTTCATGGAATCATGTTTTTAACCCTGATCCAACATTCACTAAACCGTATAATATGCATTTGGCTTGGCGGGTTGGATATTATGATGCAAAGGCAAATAAGATGACGATGGATGCTTTATTCGAAAAAGATAAAAGTAAACGCTTTGAGCAGTATCGGGAACTACAAAATTATATTTTAAATCACGGTCCTATGGCTTATTTATTCCAGACATATTATACTATTGGAATAGGACCTGCAGTGAAAAAATGGGTCTGGAATAGTTTCAGACTTTATTATAATAAAGCTGAAAAATATATGCAATCAAATGATGAATGAAGTCATATGTGATGTATGGTTAAAATTTGTTTGACTGTGTGGCGGGAAATATCACCAGACTTATGTCTCATAAGTGGGTAGGGAAATATTATGATAACTTCATCATTGTCAAAAACCGATATAGCGGTATTATCAAATCAGAAAAATTTTTATATATGGGTTTTTTTTGTAAAAGTTTTTAAGCTTTTGATTTCGGTATTTATTACGTTAATTGGTTTAATAACAATTACTTTTTTTATTGGTCGCATTCTTCCTTTAGATCCTGTTATTGCTATTCTTGGAGATAATATCAGTCAAGAAGCTTATGATAAAATGTTCTATCGCTTGGGCCTTGATCAGCCATTGATTATCCAATATTGGACCTATCTTCAAAATATTTTTCTGTTTGATTTTGGAGATTCTTTGATTTCAGGGCGCCCTATTTTAGAAGATATCATGCATGTATTTCCTCCAACGCTGGAATTAGCAACAGTTGCTATTATTATTGGTACAAGCTTTGGTATTCCATTTGGTATTATTGCAGCAATGTATCGTAATTCACCCACTGATTATTTTGTCCGTCTTTTTACATTGTGTGTTTATTCAACGCCAACTTTTTGGCTTGGGTTGATGGCATTATTGGTATTTTATACTAAGCTCGATTGGATTGGTGGTCCAGGACGTATTGATTTTATTTATGAATACTCTTTTGAAGTTAAGACGGGATTTTTTCTTTTGGATACTGCAATACAAGGGCAATGGGAGGCTTTTGGCAACGTTTTCAGCCATATTATTATGCCTGCTTTAATTCTAGCTTTTGGTGCTATGGCTTATATTAGTCGTATGACTCGTGGATTTATGATTGAACAACTAAATCAAGAATATATTATTACTGCACGTGTTAAAGGATTATCATGGCGACAAACAGTCTGGAAGCATGCTTTCCGCAACGCTGCTGTTCAAATTATTACTGTTGTTGGACTTTCTTATGCTTTTTTATTAGAAGGTGCTGTGTTAACAGAAACCGTTTTTGCTTGGCCTGGATTTGGACGTTATTTAACTAATGCCCTTTTAGCAGGTGATATGAATGCGGTTGTAGCCTGTACATTGCTTATAGGGAGCTTCTTTATTGTTATTAATTTACTTTCTGATTTATTTTACAATATCTTCGATCCAAGGACACGTTAAATTATGGCAATATTGCACGAGAATAAATCACAATTAAGACATTGGTTAAATGCGCCTGCTCCACAGTCAGTTATTCAGGCGAATACACAGAAATTTTATCATTCGTTCATCAGATTTTTTCATAATATTTCTGCTTTATTGGGTTTTGTTATTATTTTTTTTGTTATTTTGTGTGCGATTTTTGCACCTTGGATTGCTACCCATGATATTGTAAGCAATGACCTTGCTCATCGACTTCTGCCACCATCTACATCGCATTATTTAGGAACAGATGAGTTAGGACGTGATATTTTTAGTCGCTTAATTTTTGGTATGCGTATTACCCTTTATATTGTTTTTCTAACTACGATTATTGTGGCACCTATAGGGCTTATTGTAGGGACGACAGCTGGATATGTAGGAGGATGGGTTGATACAATTTTGATGCGTATTGTTGATGTTTTTCTTGCTTTTCCAAGTTTGATTTTAGCACTTGCTTTTTCAGCTGCTTTAGGACCAGGTATTGAAAATGCTGCAATTGCGATTTCAATTGCAGCATGGCCACCAATTGCACGTTTAGCGCGTGCTGAAACTCTGACAATACGCTCATCTGATTATGTTTCTGCTGTTCGTCTACAAGGAGCATCTTCTTGTCGAATTATTCTATTCCATATCGCACCGATGTGTATTCCCTCGGTAATTGTACGGTTAACATTGAATATGTCTGCGATTATTTTAACGGCTGCAGGTCTTGGTTTTTTAGGATTAGGTGCTCAGCCACCCAGTCCTGAATGGGGGGCTATGCTTTCAACCGGTCGTGAATTTATGATGACAAGTTGGTGGTTGGCAGCAGTTCCCGGTTGTGCAATATTGCTTACAAGCCTTGCTTTTAATCTTTTAGGCGATGGACTTCGTGATATATTGGACCCGCGCAATGAATAAAAAATTATTAGAGATAGAAGATTTACGCATTTCATTTCCTATAACAGGTGGTATTTCAGATGTTGTGCGTGGTGTTAGCTTTTCTGCTGGGAAAGAAAAAATTGGAATTGTTGGAGAATCTGGATCCGGAAAATCAATAACTGGACGTGCGATTTTAAAACTAAATCCGAAGTCAGCAATCGTTAAAGCTAAAAAAATGCGTTTTGATGATATAGACTTATTATCTGCGAATGAATCTCAGATGCGTGCTATTCGCGGAAAACGTATTGCAATGATTTTACAAGATCCAAAATATTCACTTAATCCGTTAATACGAATTGGGGATCAGATCATAGAAGCTTACCGCGTTCATTATCGTGTTTCAAAAATAGATGCATGGGAACAGACAATTTCTATGTTAGAATCTGTTCATATTCGTAATCCTGAACATGTTATGCGATTATTTCCTCATGAAATATCAGGTGGAATGGGACAGCGGGTTATGATTGCTATGATGCTTATTTCAAAGCCTGATTTAATCATTGCTGATGAGCCAACATCTGCACTTGATATAACAGTTAGATCTCAGGTTTTAACGGTGTTGGATGAGCTTGTGACAAAATCTGGAATGGGTCTTATTTTCATTAGTCATGATTTGAATATGATTGCTAATTTTTGTGATCGTGTTTTGGTAATGTATGCTGGTCGTATATTGGAAGAATTGTCAGCATCTGATTTGTCTCGTGCATGCCATCCCTACACAAAAGCTTTGTTGGCAAGTTTGCCACGGCTTGATAATCCAGTTGATGTTTTAGCTGTTCCTGAGCGGGATCCTAGTTGGTTAAATGGACCTACGATTGTTAATGGTGTTGAAAGAGGTTAGTATGACCAATTGTGAAAATATTGTTGACGTTTCTGATTTATCTGTGACTTTTGGACGTAGTTATCGAGCAGAGCCGGTTGTAAAAAATGTCAATTTTTATATTAAGCGTGGTGAAGCTTATGGTTTGATTGGTGAATCAGGATGCGGTAAATCAACTATTTTGAATGCATTAGTTGGATTGGTTCCCTGTTCTAGTGGACGTTTCATTTTTGATGGAAAAGAAGTCTCACAGAAAAAAGACAAGGCTTTTCTACGTCGTATTCAAATGGTCTTTCAAGATCCTTATGCGTCACTTCATCCAAGAAAAATGATTTATACTGCTCTTTCTGAGGCTCTTTCGATCCATAACATGGACAATAAAAAAGAACGGATAAATGATGTTTTGAATTCTGTTGGTTTAGGCTCTTCATTTTTTTATCGTTATCCACACGAGTTATCTGGAGGTCAACGTCAGCGTGTTGCTCTTGCTCGTGCTTTGATTATTGAACCGGCAGTTTTGTTACTTGATGAACCAACATCTGCATTGGATGTATCAGTGCAGGCTGAAATTTTAAATTTATTAAAATCATTACGAAAAGAAAAACGCTTGACTTATTTAATGGTTTCTCATGATCTTGCTGTTATTGCACATATATGTGAACGTGCTGGGATTATGCACAAAGGTATGATTATTGAAGAGTTAAGCAACGACGATTTACGTCGTTTACATTCAAAAAATGACTATACAAAAATGTTTTTTAAATCCAGTATTGAGGCTATTGTTCATAAAGAAGAGAGAACATTATAAGTATTATGAGGAGGCCAACTTTCTTTTTTAGATAGCTCTTCCCAAAGCTTGGTATTTAAAAAATATAGGGTAAGAAGATAAAATTTTAATGATAGGGTTAGGTTCTGTATATAGGATTACACATGGCTTCATTATAAATTCAAACAATCAATTCTGAATAACTAGTATTATTGTTGTGGTGATACTGCTTTTAACAATTTTCTTATTAAAATTGAAAATAAAAAAATGCAAAAAATAATGATTTATTTTTCTATGATTGTGTTTTTGTCGTTATCTTTTCTCCAATATAATTATATTAAGTCCTTGAGTGATTAAAGGATAGTATTGCTATAGAATTTTTCTTAATAATTTTTTTTTGAGAAGAGTTTATATATTTTTTCTTGATTTCTATTCATCGATTATAAAAAGTTATTTATAATAATTCAGTAGAATTAATGGAATTATATAATGAAAAATTTTCTAAAAAATGTCATAAAATAAACATCGGTAGCGGAGGAGGGATTCGAACCCCCGACACAAGGATTATGATTCCTCTGCTCTAACCTACTGAGCTACTCCGCCAAAATAGATAAATCTTATAAGTTATTTTATCTTTGGCGGATACTAGAAGGTAGAATAGTGAGATGTCAAGCATCGTTTTTAAGCTTTTCTCTTGTTATTCTGTTTCATCCCGGATATGGAATGAGTGAAAGTATGAATTTTATATTATTGACAGAATAAGGCATAAAAAATGGCGCCACGTGTAGCGGTTTTAGGGTGCGGTTATTGGGGTAAAAATCATATACAGACCCTTCAAAATCTTGGAGTTTTAGTAGCGGTTTCTGATGCTGATTCCAATCGCGCTGCGCATTTTGCAAGTACGTATGGTGTTGTAGCTATTACACCCGATAAGCTTTTTACTCATAAAGAGATTGATGCTCTTGTTTTAGCTTTACCCCCACAATTTCATACAGAAAATGCACTACGGGCTCTTAAGAATGGTAAAGATGTTTTGGTTGAAAAACCAATTGCTTTGAATGTAGCTGATGCCGAACTTCAAGTTCAGATTGCTAATGAATATGGGCGGATTTTTATGGTAGGTCATATTTTGTGTTTTCACCCTGCCTTTGAAAAATTATGTGAGTTAATAGAGCAAGAAGCATTAGGGGATATTCGTTATATTTATTCTCATCGGTTAGGTTTCGGTAAATTTCATACACAAAGTAGTGCTTTATGGGACCTTGCTCCCCATGATCTTTCAATGATTTTAACTTTAACAAAATGTGAACCTTCTCAGGTGCATGGAGAAGGATCTGCCATAATTAACCAGCTTTCTGATTTTGCGCATATTCATATGACATTTCCAAATGGTATACGCAGTCACCTTTTTACTTCACGTCTTAGTCCTTATTGTGAAAGGCGCTTAACAGTTGTTGGTACAAAGGCTATGCTTGTATTTGATGATATGGAACCGTGGAATCGCAAATTAGCATTTCACCGTTTTTCTGTTTGGCAGGAGAATAAAGAATGGATTTCTAAGGCTGATAAGATAAATTATATTGATATTTGTGAAGGTTTACCGCTTACCTACGAATTGCAGCATTTTCTAAATTGTATTGAGGCACGTCAATCGCCTCGTACAAATGGAAAAGATGCTATCGCTATTTTGAAAGTTTTAACTGCAGCTAGTATTGATCATTATGAATAAAAAATAAAGTATACTTTCATATTATTGTGATTATCAATGGAGTTAATATGCAATTCATTGACCTTGGAGCGCAACGTGCGCGCATCAAAGATAAAATTAATGCTGCAATTGCGCATGTTATAGCTAGTGGTCAATATATTTTAGGACCAAAAGTAACAGAATTTGAAGAGAAGTTAGCAGACTATCTTGGCGTTAAACATGTTATTGCTTGTGCTAATGGAACAGATGCATTGATGATGCCTCTTATGGCTAAAAATATTGGTCCAGGTGATGCTGTCTTTTGTCCTAGCTTTACTTTTTCTGCAACTGCAGAGGTTGCGGCTTTGGTGGGAGCAGAGCCTGTGTTTGTTGATGTAAAATCTGATACATTCAATATTGATGTTGATAAACTTTGTGAAACAATCGAAATGGTTAAGCAAGAGGGACGTCTTAAACCAAAGGCTATTATTGCTGTTGATTTATTTGGACTTCCTGCTGATTATGATCAAATTTCTCTAGTAGCTAAAAAGGAAAATCTTTTTGTTATTGAAGATACTGCTCAATCGATAGGTGGTAAAAGTGGCGATGTTATGTGTGGGGCTTTTGGTGACGTTGCAGCAACTAGTTTTTATCCAGCAAAACCTTTAGGTTGTTATGGCGACGGGGGCGCTATGATGACCAATGATGATGATATGGCAACCCTTTTACGTTCAATACTGTTTCATGGTAAAGGTAAAACGCAATATGATAATGTACGTATCGGTATAAATTCGCGATTAGATACAATTCAAGCCGCAATTTTGTTGGAAAAGCTTGTTATTTTTGAAGATGAGATAGAAAAACGTGCAGCAATTGCACAACGTTATTCTGAGAATTTAAAAGATATTGTGGCAGTTCCAGAAGTGAAAGAAGATGTTCGTTGTGCTTATGCACAATACACTATTAAGGTAAAAAATCGTGATCAGTTAAAAGCATATTTACAAAAAAATAGCGTTCCTACAATGATTTATTATAATACTCCATTACATTTACAACCAGCTTATAAAAATTTCTCCTATGTAAAGGATTCTCTTTCTGTTTCTGAATATTTGGGAAGTTGTGTCTTAAGTTTACCTATGTATCCTTATTTATCTCAAAGCGATCAAGATAAAATTATTCAATGTATAAGGGATTTTTATAGTGCGTAAAATTTGTAGGAGAATCGCTCTATTTATATAATATGATATATTATGAGGTCTTAATTAATTTAGCCTATATCGTTTTTCATGTTTTATATATCTATTAATGATTTTATACATGCTTCCACTTATGAGGCTGACATCAAGCGGGATTACGGAAGTGAGAGATTAGTACTATTCATAGAAAAAGAAACTGCAAATATCTATGTCAGTATGAAGAAAAACATAAACATCTTATTATTATTACTAATATTTTGATAAAATTGTATATTCTGAAGGGCTGAAAAAAATTTTAAAATAAGAAAAAATTATAAAAGAAATACACTGCTTTGCAGATAAAATTTGCATAATAAGAGTTTATCATTTGCAAATTGGCTATTGTTGATAGTGCGAGTTCATAATGACAAAGTTTTCATGGCATTTATATTAATTAATTATGTTAGTCGTTGATCTTTCAGTCATCGGCTTATCAAGAATATCTTTTATTATTTAGCTGTGATTTAATTTTCAGAGAGAGGAGTTTTTTCAGTATTAGCGATTTTTTTGCGAATATAAGATGCAAGATCGTTTTTGTTTTTAGAATCTTTAGTTAACTTATTAATAGATGAGTGTTTACCTTCTTTCACGGCGATATGAGCCGCTAAAGTGGCTGCTAATTCTTTTGTTTCTTCACATAATTCATGCAATAATTGATCTTTAGCAGAAATATCAAGCTCATCGATTTGAATATTTTTTAGACGTTGTTTATAATGTGCTATTTTTTCGTGCATAGCTTTAATTTCCTTTATAAAAGTATTTGTTGCAAGAATGTTGTTTTTTTTCTCTACTGATTCTGTTTTAGTAGAGAGAAGGGGAGTACATTGCTCAGAAAAATATGAAGGGCAAAGCTGTTCTTGTTGGGGACTAAGTTGTATTTTTAGTTGAGCATATTTTTTTTGTAAAGAATCATATCTTTGTGTATGACGTGCTAATTCTACAGCATGCTGGGCACAAAGAAAGTTGTAATTTGCTTGTATTTCAATAAGTGATAACGGAATTTTTGCAGAAACAGACTGGTATGCAAAATGAAGAATTTTACGCCAAATAAGAGGGGAAACAAGGATTAACAACCAAGAAATGGTTGCAATTCCGAGAATGAAAAAAAGAATTGATTGGATAAACATAATACCTCTTTTCAGTAAGAGTTTTAAAACGGGTTCCACGTTGGCGCGGGTGTTAATTTTAAATATCCCATATTGATGCCAAGGCGTGCTCCAACACCTGTGCGTATCGGAATTAACAGAGTATTGTTCCTTTTAAGAACATGAAAGCCAACTCCTGCAATTAAATAGGCCGAACCCGAAATACCTCCATAGCGTCCCCATAAATTATTTATCTTATCAAGATCATAAACTAAGATCATTAAACGGGATCCTTGACCGCCGAAATCCCACCCTAAAGATGGACCTTGCCAAAAAATTTTATGTTGGCCATAATTTTTTGTGAAGATTTTTCCTTCACCATAAGTTAATCCAGCAAAAAAAGCTCCAGATGCTTCTTCTCCTAGAATATAAGCATTTGGATGCCCATATCGTGAAAAAATATTTTCAATTGCAGTGGCTATGCTCCCTGCTGTTTTACCAAAAAAATTATGACCAGAAGCAATAATTTCTTGTAACGAGAAATTTTGATCATTCTCTTCTATTGGTGTGAGCTGGGCATTTGCGATATTTGTTATTATGAATAAAAGGGACGTAAAAAATACAATATTCATATACCAACGTGATAAGGAAGAGCGTGTCATGGGATTTGTCTCTTTTAATTTTTATTAATTATACACAAGAGGATAGAATTATAATACTTATCCAATAAATAGAAAATAAGGCATAAAATTATTTAAATTCTTAAATTTATTCCTAAAAAGAAGATTTTAATGTGATTGTTAAATTTCTATACATGCGTTAGGTGTTAAAAGTTGTAGTTGAAAAAATTCAGAATTGAGGAGTTATAATAAATATGACGTTAGCTGTTTCTTTGAAGTCGACTGATCTGGCTGCTTTGCTTTGTAGTCGTATTTGTCACGATTTAATTTCTCCTATTAGTGTTATTCAAAATGCTATGGAACTTTATGATGAAGGAAATGCTGATGAAGATGCTTTGCAATTAGTGCGTCTATCTGTTGCAAATGCTTCTGCTCGTTTACAATTTGCGCGGATGGCTTTTGGATCTGTAGGAGGGATAGAAGGAAAAATAGATACGAGTTTTGCTGAACAGGTGTCTCAACAATATATGAAAGAAGAAAAAGCAGTTTTGAAATGGAAGGCCGCTTCTTTTCTTCTACCAAAAGATGAAGCTAAACTTTTGCTAAATTTATTATTGATTGCAAATGCAACGGTTGCTCAAGGTGGTGAAATAGGTGTTGTAATTTTAGAAAATACAGATCAACGTTTATTTCGCTTCGAAATTTGTGGTAAAATATTACGTGTTCCTTCTCATTTTATTGAATTATATAACGGAACAATGCCGGAAGAGCTAATTGATGCACGTATTGCTCAGTTATATTATACGGTATTACTTGCTGAGATAACAGCTATGAAAATAAGCATACATGAAACCAATGACTGCATTATTTTAGAAAGTATAAAGAAATTCTGAATAGAATGAAATTTTTCACTATACTAAAATTAGAATAAGACAGCTGAGATGCTGCTTGATGAATGATAATTATAGGATTTTTCTTGATAGACAACAAAAAAATCTCAGCATCTGATATCCGAGATTTTAATAGTTATAAGTCTTAGTCACTTAAGCAGTTTTTCGTATGTTTTCTTTAATTGGATCACGTAATACGTAGCCACGTCCCCAAACTGTATCGATATAATTAACGCCAGAAGATACTGCATCTAGTTTTTTCCGCAGTTTGCAGATAAAGACATCAATAATTTTGAGTTCAGGTTCGTCCATGCCACCGTAGAGATGATTGAGAAACATTTCTTTGGTTAGTGTAGTTCCTTTGCGTAGAGATAGAAGTTCTAGCATTTGGTATTCTTTCCCTGTTAGATGGACAGGACGACCTGCAACTTCAACTGTTTTAGCATCAAGATTAACAGTAAGATCGCCAGTAGTGATAACTGATTGTGCATGACCTTTAGAGCGGCGTACAACAGCATGAATACGTGCAATTAATTCATCTTTATGGAAAGGTTTAGTCATGTAATCATCAGCACCAAAGCCAAAACCACGAACTTTATCTTTAATATCCCCCATACCAGAAAGAATGAGCACGGGAGTCTTTATTTTTTCTAGTCTTAAGGTTCGTAAGACATCATAGCCTGATATATCAGGAAGATTCAGATCAAGCAAAATGATATCGTAATCATAAAGTTTACCTAGATCGATACCTTCTTCACCTAGATCAGTAATGTAAACATTAAAGTTTTCTGATTTTAGCATCAATTCGATGCTTTTAGTGGTTGTTTTATCATCTTCAATTAATAATACGCGCATTTCATTCCCTCATCTAGCTCCTCCCGAATCAAGTGGAGCTTTTCTTACTTCATAACAGTTAGTAAAATTACTGTTCATAAAAAAAATAATTCATAAAATCAGATACCTAATACTGAAGTCCTGATGAATAATTCAGCAGTACGCGTAACAATTGCCGCTGTTTCCCCCACTATCCTAGATAGTGGTTAACAAAATATTTTTATTTTTGAAAGAGGTTAATGAAATTATTTTAAAATTTTTATATTTATTTACCGAGATTTAAGTCTCTTTGATTTAGGAAGAGCATAATGTGAAAGAATAGTTAGTGTTTTTAAAATAAGGCTCTGTTCCGAGTATTTTAAAAATGCTAAAGAAATTTAAATTAAAAACTACTTTTTGTTTTCAATGAAAATAATGAAAATGAGAGTATAGAGGGTATATGTGAGCGCTAATTTGAGTTTTGGTATAGTTAAGGAGTATTTAGGCATGAAATCGCGGCAGAATATGGTGCAATTAAAGATGTTTCAAGTGCGAGAGAAGCGCCGTGAAATTGCACAGCTTGAGATGATGATCACAGAATTTGAACGAATAGTATTAGAACTTGAAGAGCAAATTGTTAGTGAAGAGCGTAGATCTGGAAATGATGACGTTCATCATTTCGCTTATTCAGCTTTTGCTCGTGCAGCACGGCAGAGGCGTGATAATCTCACAGATTCGATTCGTGATTTAAAGTTGCAGAAAACAAATGCTAAAATTACCTTAAAAGAAATTGATCTAGAGCTTCAACGTGCGCAAATGATTGAAAAGAATGGTGATAGGATAGTAACAGATGATCATCACACTTTTCCTCAACTCCACTCGATGGTTGGATAGTTAAAACTAAAGATTCTATGTAGATCTTTAAATTTTATATGCTGAAAAAAAATAAGCCAAGCTTAAAAAAGCTTGGCTTATTTTGAAATAAAATTTTGAACCGACATCATTATTTAATATCTATATTGTTGGGTTTTAGTTGTCCGTAATCCAGCTAAACCGTGTTCATCAATCGAACTTTGCCATGAAAGAAATTCTTCTACGGTTAAAGTATAACGTTGACATGCTTCATCCAGACTTAATAATCCACCTCTCACAGCTGCAACAACTTCAGCTTTGCGACGGATAACCCAACGCTTTGTTGTTGTGGGTGGTAAGTCAGTGATTGTTAGTGGATTTCCATCTGGGCCAATAACATATTTTATTCGTGGTTTTATTAAATCAGTCATTATATTTTCTACTGTAATATTCAAGATTTAGATGCTTTAATATAATACATGAGTTTTAAAAAAGAACTAAACTTGTTAAAAAAGAAAATTAATAAAATCAATTGTAGATATTATAAATAAAACAATATGCTATAATCTTTATAGTCATTTTTGATGAAAGAATCTTTATTCTAATTGATTGCTTTTTAATTTAAACTCCTTCTGTGACAATCTGATATCACTCGTTAGTTGTAGGAAAGACAAAAAAATAATATAAATAAAGCGTAATGCATAATATTGAGCAGGCATTTTAAAAAATAGAGAGTAAATGTATGTGTTTAAATAGTCTTGATTTGCCAGGGCATCCTGAAAATTCTCGTATTGTTGTTGCGATGTCTGGAGGGGTTGATTCGTCAGTTGTTGCAGGCCTCTTAAAAAAAGAAGGTTATGATGTAGTGGGGATCACGTTGCAGTTGTATGATCACGGTGCTGCAACCCATCGTGTAGGTGCTTGCTGTGCAGGACAAGATATTGAAGATGCGCGTCGTGTAGCAGAAACTTTGGGTGTGCCTCATTATATTCTTGATTATGAAGAACGGTTTCGCGAGGCTGTGATTAATCCGTTTGCAGAAAGTTATGCGCATGGAGAAACACCTATTCCATGTGTCTCTTGCAATCAAACTGTTAAATTTGCTGATTTGTTAACAACTGCGTATGAGTTAGGTGCAGATGCTTTAGCGACAGGTCATTATATTCGAAGTCGTCCTCATGGGGCACATCGGGCGTTATTTCGTTCTCTTGATACTGATCGTGATCAGAGTTATTTTTTATTTGCTACGACGCAAGAGCAAATCGATTATTTACGCTTTCCATTAGGTGATCTTTCAAAAGAGCATGTGCGTGAAATAGCAACCGAAATGGGTTTAGTTGTTGCCAATAAACATGATAGTCAGGATATTTGTTTCGTTCCACAAGGAAAATATTCTGACGTTATTACAAAGTTACGCCCAGAGGCTGCAAATCCTGGAGTTATTGTGCATATTGATGGACAGATTTTGGGAGAACATTCAGGAATTGTTAATTATACTATTGGCCAGCGTCGTGGAATTGGTGTTGCAACTGGTGAAGCACTTTACGTAATTTATCTTGATGTAGAAAATGCTTGCGTTATTGTTGGTCCGCGTGAGATGTTGGAAACACGTAAACTTTTTTTACGTGATGTGAATTGGCTTGGTGATGAACAGTTAGATAATTTTCCTCTTGATGGTATTGATGTCGCAGTAAAGGTTCGTTCGACGTGTCCTCCACGCTCAGCGCGTTTACATTATAAACAAGGATTATTTTTTGTGGATTTATTGGAAAGTGAGAGTGGTGTAGCACCGGGTCAAGCTTGCGTTCTTTATAATGATAATAGTCATGCAGCACGTGTTCTTGGAGGTGGATTTATTACATGTGCAGAACGTGCAGCTGACACTGAAAAAATGTTGAAAAAAATTTTATGCAATTTGAAAAGGAAAACTTCTCCCTTTTTCAAAGATGAAACGGCCTTTTTACATAAATATACGTAAGTAAATGTATAAGATAAACAGAATATCATTTGATAATTTGAAATGTTAACGTCTTAATTCAGTTTATCAAAATCAGCAAAATGTGCCAGGGCAAGACCTGATGCTGTGGCAACGTTGAGGCTATCAAATCCATAAGCCATAGGAATCCGCAAAGTCTCTGATTTTTGTAGAATATGTGCTGGCAAACCATTACCTTCTGTTCCAAAAATAAGTGCTGTGTGTTTTGTTGCTTTTGCATCTTTAAGATAGCGGGGAGCAGAAGGGGAAAGCGCGTAAAGATGAAAATTCGCATTACTTAAAGCTGTTACAATGCTATCAATATCATCTCCTTGTGTATAGGGTACGTTTAGAGTTGCGCCAGCAGAAACTCTGATTGATTTTCTATAAAGAGGATCACATGAAGTTTTATCAATGATAATACCGGTACTAGCAAAAGCAGCTGCATTACGAAAAATAGCTCCCATATTATCATGATTAGAGATGCCACATAAAACTGAAATTAGAGCTTTTTCTGGAAGATTTTGTAAAAACTCTTTTAATAATGGCAATTTTTTACGTTGCCCAATGCCAAGCATACCACGATGAACATGAAAACCAGCAATATCATCCATGATTTTTTGCGGAACGCAATAAATAGGGCATGTTGGTTTTGTTTCTTTTAAAATGGGCATAATACTTAGAAGGCGTGCTGCAACAACAAGCAATGATAAAGTAGAAAACTCTTTTGAACGCAGCAATGATAATAATATCACTTTTCCTTCAGCAACAAATTGATGCTGTCTTCCAACGAGATCTTTTTCACGAATATTACGGTAAGCTTCCAAACATGGATCATCGGCTTCATGAATTGTAGTGATATTCAGAGTCATATAGGATCTTTAACATTATTTTTTTTAAATCACCAGATGAAGATAAAAACATTATTTCTAAACTTTAAAGTAGAATTTTTATTGACAAAATACAACCAAAAATATATATAGCCCATACCGAATGCGGCAAATATATTGTTTTCATATCGGGTACAGGATCTTAGGTCCCCGCTATTTCCTAAGCCTGTAAATCCTTATTTAAAAGGAAAAAGAACCTGGGTTCCCAATACCCAGGTTCTTTTTTTATATTAGGAGATGTTTATAGAACTTATTTTCTTTTATTTCAGAGATGGTTTTGGTGATTATTTTTTCTGTGAAATTGTTTATAGTGGTTGTTGTTTTTAAAATATAAGAGAAAAGTTGTAGCGAAACTCTTAGTTGTTTTATGTATTTTGGTTTTTATGTCTATTCATATCATAAGAGTAGTAGGCGATCCGTCAGGATAGCGTATTTAAGTATAAAAGTTGTTAGTTTCAGTCAAAGATAATAGAGAAGAAGCTGTGTAGAAGCTATTAATAGTTAGGGTAATTGTATTTGATATCTGTAGGAAATCAACTTTTGTTGAGTAAATATCTGAATCATTCTTTTATAAGACAATATATACCAGGATTGTGGTAAGAGGTTATGACCAATTATAAAAATTGGTTTTGTTTTTTCTTATATTTCTTCTTGTTTTCAGAGAGTTTTGGAAGATATATTGAAAATATTGTCGCTGATTATAATCAAAAAGATCATTGAGTTATGGATAAAAAAATACAGATACAGAGATTGACTATATTATCTATTTGGGCGGCTTGTATTGTATTTTTTTTGAAATATTGGGCTTATTATATCACTAGCTCAGTCGCTCTTTATTCTGATGTACTAGAATCTATTGTAAATATTCTTGCGGCCTTAGCGGCTTGGTGGGCGGTTAAAATAAGTATGAAGCCAGCTGATCAAGATCACCCCTTTGGACATCATAAGGTAGAGTATTTTTCTGCTCTTCTTGAAGGTGTGTTTATTATTATTGCGGCAATTTTGATTTTAAGAGAAGCATGGCTAGCATTCATAACAGTTGAAGCACCCAAAAAACCTGGGATATGGCTTGGTCCTTATTTAGTAGCATCTATTATAAATTTTTTTTGGGGATGGCTTCTTATTCGGCAAGGAAAAGTTCATCGTTCTCCTGCTCTTAAAGCTGATGGAGTACATTTAATGACAGATGTTTTAACTTCATTTGGCATTTTAATTGGGCTGGTTTCTGCGTTTATAATTGAGTGGGCTGTTTTAGATCCAATTTTGGCAATAATTGTCGCTATTAATATTCTTTTGCAGGGAGGCAAGGTGATTTATAATGCTATTCAGGGGCTCATGGATGTTGGAGTTGAATTAAATGAAACTGTTCGGATTCGTGATCTTATTTCAGTTAGTGCACGCGGTGCAATTGAAGTCCATGATTTAAGAACGCGTGTTGCTGGTAGGGTTACTTTTATAGAGTTTCATTTAGTTGTACCAACTGTAATGCAAGTAGGAGAGGCGCACCAGATTTGCAACAATATTGAGAGTGCACTTGAAGCGGAATTTAAGAATGCGCGTGTTACTATTCATGTAGAACCTGAAAATGAGGCTAAATTGCCTCTTGGCACAGCGGTTGTTCCTTTTGTGTAAAAATTTTTTTGTTTTATAAACAGAGCAGTTCTCAAAGATAAGGTAAATATATGCTATGTTTGTTGATATTGTTTTTTTGTGATTTTAAGAGTGAGTTGCAGAAACACATAAAAGAAAATTATTACTGATGTTTTTATAATGATACTAAACTTCAGATTTATTATTATTCGGCATCAATAACAGTTTGTACTAAAGAGAGTATGAATTTTTTCTTTTAGAAAGGAAATATTTTAAATTGTTATTAATAATTCCAAGCAAGATAGGCAGAAAAATGCCGATTTTAAATTGCCTTTTTGTTCGTATATAGATATATTGTTTTTGATATTTCTTCATCCAGGTAAACAGTATCACTGATCATAACCTATATCAATTAGTAGATTAAGCTAGGTATGTTTATGTGTTTCTATTGCTTAATGTTTAGTTATATTTTTTATTATTCTCTTTATCCATAATTTGCTCAAGAGGAATTTTAATACAATAACTAATTATTATAAAATAGCACATTTGAGTAGAAAACATTTTATTTTTCGAAATATTAAAGATCAATTTTTTCAATACATGCTATTTCATTATTGTGATTAATAATACCATAACGTTGCAATTGGCAGTGCCATTGATGATGCAAATATTCAATAGCAAATAAGTTAAAACTTGCAGGGGGCTTTTTGCTTCCGAAAGATTGTGATGCCGAAGAAACGCCAACAATAGGAATCTTACTCGTTTCTCCTTCAATGATATTCAACGTAGGTAAATGAGTATGACCATGGAGAATAAGTTCGCAACCATGGTGCTTAACTACTTTTAGAAAATGCTCTATACCCCATAACTTTTTATGCCAAGAAGTGGCATGGTGAAAAGGAGGATGATGAATTATCACAACACGGAACAAACCACGTGTTTCTGCTTTAGTTAAGAATTGTGATAAAATTTTTGCTTGTTGTTTATCAAAGTAGCCAGAAGCTTGAAAAAGTGGTGTGGCAATAGCTGAAGATGCGCCTATAATCGCTATATTATCGCGAATACGCATATAGGGAAAAGGATTTTTTTGTGGGAAATCACTTTTAATCCAAGGTTGGAAGTAAGTACAGGCTTTTTGGAATGCTCCGCGCACATAAGCATCGTGATTTCCAAATGTTAGGGAAATATTTTGAGGATTATTTTGAGCAATTAACCAGTTGCGAGCTTGCGTAAATTCTTTTTCCAAAGCAAGATTAACGAGGTCACCAGAAATAACAATATGGTCAGGCTTTTTTTGTTTCAATGTGTGCATTAACGTTTCTAAAGCATCTGGTTTCATTTGATTATTGCGTTTTTTTTTCCAATTGAGATACCCAGTTAGACGTTTCCCACAAAGTTCAAATAAAGAAGGTTGTGGCAGGGGTGAGAGATGTACATCTGATATATGAGCAAGATAAAACATGAATGCTAGCATAGCGTTGAAAATAATTTAGGCAATAAAAATGAGCAAGGCAAGCCAGTTGATTGTTACAGATAATGGAAAATTGTAAAATGCAAAACAGTTTGCTAAAGATATTAGATAGGTTTTTTGATATTGATTTTGATAGAACAAAATATGCAAAATAAATTGTTGCAAGGGGGCAATGTTTTATGAAGAACAAGTGATAGCAAATCAAAGCATTTAAAATGAAACCATTTGGTATTTTTGTTACATATGCATTTTTCTCACTATTCTTCATGATGGATACATCATTTGTTTCTCAATCTTTTTTCTTTTTCTGCAACTGGTGATATAATTAGTTATTGGTCTGCAACAATGAAGCATGAGGTTCAGATTGAAAAAATTAGTCAGACGTTTTGAGACCGGATTGTTTTATGCGTGCAAGTTATTTGCTAAGAGAAGGTGGAAAGCATGATTATCGACTTTCTTTCTTATTTGCATTGGAGATTATGTTATTGATTCAGTAAGGATGACGCCTATAAAAATACATCAACAAATTGCTTATTTGTTGGGCTTCCTGTTGCACTCTGATTATACAAATATTGGCGTGGGAAATAGCTTAATACATTTAATATTAAAAACAGCGGAAAATTGTGCTGTTGTTTTGGTGATTTTGATTGGAGATGAAAAATATTATAGTCGTTTTGAATTTCAACAGATAAAATTCAATAGATAAAGCATGGGTCAATACAAATGCTTGCATCCATAAACAAAAGCGATTGTCAGCTTTGGAGTTACAAGAAGGTGTATTAGAAAGATATAGGGTAAACTATATTATTATACGCGTTTAATAAATATAAATTACGTTCAAGTAGTTATAAAGTCGCTCAGAATTTTTAATGATTTTCACGATACCATACACTGCTCAACAATAAAACACAGGTAAGTAATGCTAAAAATCCAGAAAAAATAGGAAAGTGAGAGATATTAATCAAACGAGTTTCTGTTGCTTCTTTCAGAACAATTGAATGAGGAGAAGATGATACTTTTCCTGTTTGCGATTGAATTAGTTTAATGGGAGGAAGATGAATATCATTTTTTTCTCTATTCCATAAACGCACAACATGACCGCCAGTTTGTTTACTGATAGGAGTCAATTTTTCTTCTGTTGAAATTAAATCAGATAATTCAGGATTATTGACTGATCCTACAGTAGAAAGCACTGTTTGATCACCATTGCGAATAGTAAAAATTCCTGTTTCATCGGTCTGAATATTTCCTGTGAATACACCTTCTTGTTCTTTAGTGAGAGTGATATTCTTTTTTTTGCCAGAGGGAAAAATTACTTCGACTGATTCTGGATGATTTTGGAGCGTTTGTCGACGAATTGTTAAATGATGATGATCACTCAAAGCACTTAATTTTTCTTCTTCAAGTTCTGGCTCTTTCATAAGCCAATGAGCAATTCTACGATAAAGAGCTGCATAGGGACCTCCACCTTCAAAACCTCGCGCCCAAAGCCAGCTTTCATCGGAAAGTAACATTCCTACACGACCTTTATCAACATGGGAAAGAAGCAAAAGTGGTTGTTCATCAGCTCCTTTCATGATAGTAATAGCTTTTCCTGTATTTTGGACTACAATTTGTCGTAACCATCGTCCCCATTGCTGAGCGGGATTGGTGGGTGTTGCGAGACCTCGCGTAACGGGATGACGTTCACCTTCTTTAGTCAGGGTAGGGCGAAAAGGTTTTTGAATAATAGTACCATTTGGCAGTGCTGGTAGAACGCTTATTAGAGGTGTTTTAGCTAGTGAAAATTCTGTAGTAAATTCAGGCCCTGTTACTATCAGCAATGCTCCACCTTTTTGTACATATTGGGCAATATAATCGTAGTAAATCAATGGAAGAACGTTAGAATATTGGTAGCCATCAAGAATAACAAGATCAAAATTATTGATTTCTTCAACAAATAATTTTGTAGTAGGGAAGACTACAAGTGATAATTGATTGATAGGTGTATTGTCTGCTTTTTCAGGGGGACGCAAAATAGTGAAATGAACAAGATCAATATTAGAATCACTTTTTAAAAGGTCACGCCATGCACGTTCGCCATTATAGGGTGCACCTGAAATCAGAAGAACTCGCAGGTTTTCTCTAATGCCTTCAATAACAGTTATGGCACGATTATTATCAAGACTTAGTTCACCTTCATGTGTGTCAGTTGTAACTTGAATGATATTTTTTTCTGCATGAGATAAGGTGACTTCAGTTTGAAAGATAACACCAGGTGTTATAGAATGATGACTGACTTCTTGACCGTTAATGCTTACGGTAATATTTGCTTGTGCTGGTATGGGTTTTTTAGGTTGTCCTTTATCTTCTACTAAAATGGAGAGCATAAGTGGCTTGTTGACAAGAGCAAAACGGGGTGGAGCAATAAATTTAATTTGGCGGTCAAATTCATCTGCTTTACCCGTTATCAAAGCATTAATTGGTGCATCATGGTTCAGTTTTGATAGCTGTGGGATATCATGCACTTGTCCATCCGTGATCAAAATCGTTCCTGCATAGCGAGAGGGTGGTATACTGGATATAGCCTGTGTTAAAGCGTGAAACAAATTCGTTGATGGTGCATAATGATTGTCAGAAAGCTTTCCAGCTTCAATAAAGCGTGGTTCGAATTGTGGGTAACGTGCTAGCGCATTTATTAGTTGCGTATGTGCTTTATTGCTATCTTCTTCACGTGTTCCAAATGTTTGGCTTTCGCTATGGTCAAGAACAATACCTACAATACTTTTAACAGGTTCACGTTGTTCTTTTGTGATCATTGGATTAAGTAGTGCAAGGATAAGAGAGATTAATGCGAGAAAGCGTAAAAAAGCTCCGCGACGTCTTGTAATAAGGCCAATGATTATAAAAAAAGCGGGAAGACCTCCTAAAAAAAGAAGCCAAATGCTAGGTAAAAAAGGCTGAAAGGTGAGAGATTGTATCATTGCCTTCTTTCTCTATTAAAAAGCTCTAATAACGCAGGAACATGAATCTGGTCGGCTTTATAGTTTCCCGTAAGTATATAGATAACAATATTCAGTCCTGCGCGAAATGCCCACAGACGTTGCATAGGATCATTAGGAATAAGAGGATATTTCCACGTCCCTTTTTCGTTTAGCGCCCAAGCAGCAGCAAAGTTATTTGCGGTAATGAAAAGAGAGCTAACATTATCACCTGCAGTGATAGAGTTTTTGTTTTTTTTGTTTGTTGAGGATGATTCAACCCATAAAGGGGAACCACGATAGAGTCCTGGAAAATCAGGCATAATATAAAAAGAGCGGGCAATAACATGCTCAGTTGATACTGGTTCCATTGTTGGAATATTTAATCCGCTTAATATAGTACGCAATCTTTGTATGGCTGGGGTAGCTGTTTCTTCAAGGGTAAGATTAGCATTTATTTGATCACGAGTGTCAAATAAAACTGCACCACCATTTTTCATGAAGGCATTGATTTTTTCAAGACTTTTTTGTGTTGGCATAGGGCTGTTCGTATCAATTGGCCAGTAAATAAGAGGATAGAAAGCGAGCTCATCCTTATCAAGGTCAAGTCCTACAACAGGACCAGGTGAAAGCATTGTACGTTCTGCTATAAATTGGCTGAGTGCTTCTAGTCCGCTTTTACTTGTTGCATCGATTTCATGATTGTTGGTCACGACATAAGCGAGATGAGTAGCTCCTGCTGCTTGTATGATAGTGTTATCATAGTTTTCTACAATTTGTGCCTGTACAGTTGATGGATACGGAAAAGAATCAAGAAAAACTGTTATGAACGGGAGGAGAAGTAGCATATTGCTTTGTCTCTTAAAAAGGAAAGCTCTGCCCGTCCATAGAACTAAAAAACTATCGAGGGCTAATAATAAACTAGTTATTCCTAACAGAAATCCAGTGAAATGTTTTTCTTGTGTATTATAAGGTAGAGATTTATCACCCAAGAAGTAAGGCGATGGTGATTGTGTCGTTAAGCGTGATGCATGATTGAGTAAATTAAGAGCATAGAAATTGTTTTGAGCACCATAGAGTCCAGGTGGGGTATGGTATGATGGAAGAGGAGCTTTTTGTTCATCAGTAATGAGTGGAATAACATGAGAGGGAGCTGTTTGTAATTGACCGTTAGCATTGAGTGTTTGCCAAGGATTGTGTATTTTTTTTATTTGCGTTTGAGTTTCTTTTGCCTGTGTACTAAGCGTAATAAGTTTTTGTAACATTTGTGTAAAAAAACCAGAAAGAGGAAGATTTGACCATGTAGGATCAGGTGCGGTATGAATAAGAATGAGCATACCTTTATCTTGGTTGGCAGCAGTAATAAGAGGAGTTCCGTCTTCAAGACTAAGCCATGTTTTTTCAAAAAGATCTGAATTTGGTTCTGCGAGAATTTGGCGCGAGACAGTGATATTTTCTGGAAAAGGAAGGTCAAAAAAGAAGCTATTTTTTGCAAAAGGTGCTAATTTTTGCGGTTTTGTCCACGACATAATACTGCCAAGTGACCGTTCACCAGAACGTAATGATACAGGTAATAAGCTATCATAATGTTTTGTAGCACTCAGATTCTCTCCAGCAAAACGGATAAGTATCCCTCCTTTATTTACAAAATGAGATAGCTTTTTTTCTGCTTCTTTTGATATATTAACTATGTCACCCATAATGAAAACAGATGGATTTTGGGTAAGTAAACGATCAATATCACTTGAAAGCTCTCCTCCTCCACTCGTTATAAGTTGTGTGTGACCTTGTAATGCTTTGATAACGTAGTACATTGGAGAAAGTAAAGGCTGCACCATTTCATTGATGTTGGGTGATAAAAGGGCAACGCGGTTTATTCGGCTACGGTTATCGATTAAAAAGGTCGCAGCAGCTTGGTCCTGGTCATCAATTTTAATCCAAGCGATGTGATTACGTAATTCAAGTGGTAGATTAAAAGGAACAAGTGCTGTCGTTTCTCCTTCATGAAAGTTTGTCGTAAAACGAGCAAGGAGTTGATTTTTTAAATCATAAAGGCTGAGTGTTATTGGAGTCTTGCCATAAGTAGTTGTGCGAATGACACGTGCTGCCATATTTCCATTATTATTTTCTATGTTTGTTATACCAGTTATGTTGGAAACATCATTCGCATACCATAAGAATGCTTTAAGCTTTAACTGTTTCATAAGGGTAAAAGCCTGACTATCTTCGTTTGTTTGCAAACCATCACTTAAGTATGCAATATCAAGAGGTTGTTCACCAATCTGTTCTATGAGTTTTTGAAAGGATTGGACGCGGTTAACAGGCCAGGGACGAGCACGCAAATGCAGTAAATGTCGTTTTATGGTTTCTGCAGAAAAAGGGCCGATATCGTGAGTATTGTTTTCAGCTGTTGCGAGAAAATAAATAATTTTTTGTTGTTTTTCCGCTTGTGTAATTAAAGATTTGGCAACTGCAATGCGTTTTTCCCATTCTTTAGCGGATGCCCATCCATTATCAATGATAAGTGCAAGAGGATGGGAATCAGAAAATACAATTGGTTTTTGAATCCAAGTAGGACGTGCTAATGCTATTATGATCAGTGCGGCTATGGTTAGTCGTAACAATAATAACCACCAGGGTGTATGATTGATAGTTTCCTGTTGATTAGTTTTTTTAAGCAGAAGGCGCAAAGGGGGGAAAAGTTCTTTATGAGGGCTTGGAGGTGTCGTTCTTAACAACCACCAAATAACTGGTAAGGCCAAAAGTCCAAGCAAAAGTAAAGGAGCATCAAAACTCAAAGTGATCTCCTTAGGTAAGATTTAGAAGATTTCATTTTGTTTGCGAGGTGTACAATAACTTCTGTCAGGGGACGATCCGTTAAGCTAACCTGGTAAGTCCATCCTTGATGTAAGCAAAATTCTATTAATTTTTGTCGTCTTTCTTGGTAGAGCTGGTGATAATTCTTACGCAAGTTTTCTGCTTTTTTCACTAGGAGTTTTTCTCTTGTTTCAGGATCAAAAAATTCTGTATGGCCTGTGTAAGGGAAATGTTCTTCTGCTGGATCGGTAACTTCAATGAGATATGCATTGACTTGTTTTGTCATTAACACTTTCAGTTGATCAATAATTTTTTCGGGGTGATCAAGAAAGTCACTCATTATTATGGCTTGTGAAAAACGAGTTACAGTTGAGAAATTTGGAAATGAATTTTCAACTTGATGATTCGTTAGAGCTAAAGCCATACGCTCCATTACATTAGAGGCCATAGTTGGAGCCATCAAGCCAGGAATAGCAATATGTTCGCCACTTTTTGCAAGAAACTTTGCCAATGCAAGGGAGAGAATGATAGCATGATTGCCTTTAGAGATTTTTGAAAAGCATGAACAATATTGCATAGAAGCACTTTGATCAGGCCAAATCCAAACGGTTTGCATCCTTTCTAATTCACGTTCACGTAGGTAGGTATGTTCATCACGTGCTGAACGACGCCAGTCAATATGTGTAATGGATTCGCCTTGCACATAAGGACGAAATTGCCAGAAATTTTCTCCATTGCCGCGTTTACGTTGACCATGTCTTCCGGTTATTAATGTATTGGCAAGACGGTTTGCTTGTAAAAGGAAATACGGCATATTAGCTGCACCTTTCTGTAGTGTTGCAGCAAGTGATTGTGGGTTTTCTTTAAAAGTTTTTGTGCCAATAGCCATTAGAGAGAATCTTTCACGAGATTAGCAACAATTTCTTTTATAGTTATATTTTCAGCATGTGCAGAAAAATTAAGTGCCATACGGTGTTGTAAAACAGGTTGGGCGAGTGCTTGAACATCATCAAGTGAAGGGGATAAACGTCCGTAGTAAAGGGCACGAGCACGAACGCACAGTGAAAGTGCTTGTGATGCCCGGGGACCAGGACCCCAAGAAATATAAGTGTTTGCAAGGGAATTGTCTTTATGAGGACGAGCTGAACGCACTAACTTCAAAATAGCTTCGACAACACTTTCAGAAATTGGCATTTGGCGGACAATTTTTTGGATTTTTTGTAATTTTCTGATGGATAAAACAGGTTTTGCAATTTGGCTTTTTTTACCTGTTGTTTCTAAGATAATGCGTCGTTCTGTCGCTAGATCGGGATAGTCAATGTCAATTTGCATCAAAAAGCGGTCGAGTTGAGCTTCAGGAAGAGGGTAAGTACCTTCTTGTTCAACAGGATTTTGAGTTGCAAGCACATGAAAGGGCTGTGGTAGATCGTAACGTGTTCCAGCAATAGTGACATGGTATTCTTGCATGGCTTGTAAAAGGGCTGATTGAGTGCGAGGCGAAGCGCGGTTAATTTCGTCGGCCATGAGAAGTTGAGTAAAGATAGGACCTTGAATATAACGGAAAGAACGTTGACCATTTTTATCTGAATCCATTATCTCAGAACCAATAATATCTGATGGCATTAAATCTGGTGTAAATTGAATGCGTTTTGCATCAAGTCCCAAGACGATTCCGAGTGTTTCAACAAGACGCGTCTTAGCAAGTCCTGGAACACCAACGAGAAGAGCGTGTCCACTTGCTAAAATAGCTGTTAAGGTGTGTTCAATTACATGGCTTTGTCCAAAAATAACTTTGTCAATTGCTTTTTGTAGAATATCGAGTTCTTTGTGTGCTTCATCAATATCTTTAATAATTAATGAGGCATCGTTATTGATACTCGCCTTTTCAGTAGAATGGGATAATGTATCATGTTGACTCATATTTTTTCCTTAAAATCATGTGTCATAAAATAATAATTTCTTCTTTATGATTATAAATCTTTTTATGGTTTGTAACAGAAAATAACAAGAAAAGAAGTGTAATAAGCTGTTTTTTGTATTCTTCGCGCAAATTAAGAATATTTTTACGGAGAAAGATTGTGGTTTATAAGAAATATATTATGCGTTGTATTTATTGAAATTTACAAGTTTGGAGGCAAATAATAAAAATTTGTTTGAAAGGTTAAAGGGTGAGTATAAAATACAATTTCAAACAGGTTGCATGGTTGCAGTCTAGCAATATTCAAACACTTCTTCGTGTTTTGTCGCTGGATGGTGAGGAAGCTCGTATTGTTGGTGGTGCTGTGCGTAATCAGCTTTTGCAACAGCCTATTAGTGATATTGATATTGCAACAACCTGTTTGCCACAACAGATTATAAAGCGTGTAGAAGAAGTAGGATTTAAAACTATTCCTACAGGGATTAATTTTGGTACAGTAACAGTAGTTGGTAAATCGTGTTCTTATGAGGTTACAACCCTTCGCTCTGATATTGAGACGGATGGCCGTCATGCGAAAGTTATTTTCAGTCGCGATTGGAAAAAAGATGCTGAACGTCGAGATTTTACTATCAATGCACTCTATTGTAATGCAGCTGGTGAAATTTATGATGAAGTAGGAGGTTTAAACGATATTGCAACCCGGACGGTTCGTTTTATTGGTGTTGCAGAACAGCGTATTTGTGAAGATTATTTACGTATTTTGCGTTTTTTTCGCTTTTTTGCTTGGTATGGAATAGGGCGTCCTGATGCAGAAGGGTTGAAAGCATGTACTCGTTTAAAACATGGTTTACAAAAACTTTCACCAGAGCGTGTTTGGGGAGAAATGAAAAAACTTCTCACTGCTTTAGATCCAACACGTGCTCTTTTATGGATGCGTCAAAGTGGAATTTTGACGCTCATTTTACCTGAGACAGAAAGATGGGGTATTGATGCAATCCACTCACTTATTAAAACAGAGCAGGCTTTTGGTTGGAAGGTTGATCCGTTTTTGCGGTTAGAAAGTCTTATTCCTCCTGATGTTACGCGTCTTCACGATATGGCTCATCGTTTACGTTTATCGAATAAAGAGAAAATACGGTTAAAGGAATGGGCGGAATTAGAACTGATTAATCATGACTGTTCAGATATTTTTATGCAAAGACTGATTTATTTTTATGGTCGGCAACCAGTTTTAGATCAATTAGCTTTGTCTTTAGCAGCCGCACGTGACCAGACTTTAAAGGATAGTAAAGTGGTTAAAAAAGAAGAATGTTATATCAGGCTTTATCAACTTGCTCGAAAATGGCAAATTCCAACTTTTCCTATTAGTGGCAAGGATTTATTGGAAAGAGGTTTGGTAAAAGGGATGTTTTTAGGAAAAAAACTCAAAGAGTTGGAAACATTATGGATTGAAAGCGGCTTTTTGATTGACCGTAATAAATTATTAGAAAAAATTGAGCAGTAATATTATTTTTTTTGTTAGGAGTTCTTTGAAATTTTCTTTTAAAGATTGTCTTACTTATAGATTTTTTTATTTGGTGTGTGATTATGCAATTTTATTGTTCTGTAATTATTTGCGGTGTAAAAATATGTTTTTGCTAATTCGCAATTTTCATATTCAGCTCAAATTATATAACTCTTGGGCGGATCTTTTCGATAGAGTTCATATGCTCACCATTTAATTTGATAGCTACCTTCAAGCAATAATTGAGTAAAAATTCAAGCGTACTGTAAAATGTATTCGCATTAAAAATATGATGCTTTCCCTCACGCTATTTGTTACTAAAATCATTTTATAAAGTTGTTGTAACAAATAGGACAATCAAACTTAATAATTTTCATTTTTCCAATGCAATTTCTAGCACCTATTAAAAACTTTATCGTTTGATAAAATAGCTTCTGTGATGAAGATTGGCAGGGCTATGAAGTTTAGTTTTTATTATAAGGTTTGTCTTATTTCATTATAACCAATTTGACGAAGTGCTTCCCCTGTTGTCATAGCAACACTTATTGCAAGATTTAAAGAGCGTGCGTTTGGCAGCATAGGAATTGTTAAGGCATAATCAGCTGCTTTATAAACATAATCAGGGACACCTGCTGATTCACGGCCAAAAAGTAAAACATCGTTTTTCTGATAACATATTTCTGTATAATACGTTTTTGCTTTTGTACTTAAGAGCAAAAGACGACGGTTAAAGCGCTGCATGGTATCAATAAAATTCTGCCAATCAAGATGGCGTTCTAAGGAGGCTCGTTCAAGATAATCCATACCTGCACGTTTAAGATTGCGATCGGATAGATCAAAGCCTGCAGGTTCAATAATGTGTACATGCAGACCAAAACAAGCACTAAGACGTAAGATTGTTCCTGTGTTACCAGCAATATCAGGTTGAAAAAGAGCTATGTGAAGTGTCATATTTAGTATTTGTAGATTGATTTATAAAGAAGTTATTTATAGCGATAGTGATATCAAAGAGATAGTTTTTATTTAGCTATACAATAGAACACAATTAGAATATGCGAAAATATTTTTTTGAAGGTCACTTTTATGGTGCAAAAAGATAGGAAATAAAGAATTGAAATCAGTAAGATGTATGTGAGATGAAAATAAAATGATTCATAGATTTTTTTATTTTTAGCAACAGGTGTTGCTGGTATGGTGAAGGTTGGTGCAGTTACATGTCTTTTATTAGTCAATTGCATCCTGATCAAGCTGTTTAATCTACTGATTCTATTGAAGTTTGATCTATCGAGTATTGAAGAAGGCATGTCAGTGACGGTAAAATGACGTGGATAGAGCGTGTGGTCATTCGTAATCGTACTGCAAAAGAAATAGCTGAATCTCAAGTGATTAAATTGAGTGATCTTAAAGCCTGTCAAGTACGCAATCTTGACCTTAATAATAAAAAAACAACGGATTTTGCGTGTTCAGCAGGAAAGAGACGTGGAAATTGGTTGATTATAATCAATTTATGTACTTATCTGAGCTGTGTAACACTTGACCGATCAGGTCAATTTTATGAATGGTTGTGTCCTTGTCATTGATCTGTTTATGATACATCTGGAAGGATATGAGCAAAATCAGCTAATTACAATTTAGCCATTTCACTTATCAATTTCTTTCTGGTGCTTTACTGAGAATAGGATAATGTAATGAGGAAATTTTTTCCTTATCTTCCTGAAAGCGCTCTTGCTCGTTGGTTTTATAAGCGTTTGCCTCTTTCTCATTTTTTATAAAATATGTTTATAGTTTTTCCTGTTCCATATAACCTTAATTATTTTGATACATTTGGTGCTATTTAAACCATTATAGCTTTTGACAGGTATTGTATTAGCTATGCACTATGTATCAAATGTTTATTTAGTCCTTGAAATAGGTGAATGATAGAGGCGTGAAGGGCAGTTTGGTTAGCTTTTTAGTCCTAGGTATTCTATGGTATCTTCTTTTTTTATTGCTGTCTACATCCATTTAGCACGAAGGCTTTATTATGGTTCTTATACAAATATGCGAGAAATGATTTGGATGATAGGTATCTTCGTTTATATCATTATGATGATGGTTGCATTTTGGGTTATGTGTTGATGAGGGCGGTGATGTCCACTTTTCCAGCATTGGTAATTACTGGTTTTTTTAAAGTTATTCCTTTCTTTGAAACATAGTGCTATGAAACTCTTCTTGGTGGTAGTATGGGGCAGCCGACGCTTAACCATTTTTATGTTTTTCATTATGTGCTGTCGTTTTTTATTTTTTCTTATAGACCTTCATATTTGGGCAATTTACCAAGTTGGACAGAGCAATCTAACAGGAATTGAAGTGCAATCGATGAGGAAAGTGTTCCTTTTTCTCCTTATGCACTTATCAAAGATATTTTTTTGATTATTCTACCAATTATACTCTCTGTTGAAAAGAGAAGCTCTATGCCTGCTTCAATTATGGAAGATCTAAAATAGAGAACAAATCGACTATGATAAGGGCCTTTGTTGGATTGATCTTCATAGGAGTTATGACGTTTTCTTTTCAAAGCATTGCCAAAAATATTGTTGATAAGAGAGGATATGTTTTTTCCTTGTATGTGCCTCAAAGACAAGATTGGAATTTTTCGGGACCATTCGGTATTTATGATAAAGCGCAATTACGACGTAGGTTGAAGGTTTATAAAAAAATGTGCTAGTTGTCATAGGTTAAAATATGTATCTTTTCGTGATTTAAAGGTACTGGGTGATAACCAGGAACAAATTAAAGCTTTTGCTGTGCAATATGAAGTAAGCGATAGTCCTAATCGGGAAGAAAAGTTTTTAAAGAGATTTGGTTCTGGTATTGTATTAGATTATTTTCCTTTCTCTTTTGCTAATATTGAAGAAGCCAAATTTATACATAATGGTGCTGAACCTCCTGATTTATCGTTAATGGAATGTATGCGTTCTATTTCTTTACTATTCCCTGCTTTTGATTATTGATGTTTTGACCAATGATAACACTGCTAGTCTTGATTATATTACAGCTCTTTTAACAGGACATCAGAGGGCTCCAAAGGATAAAGAATTGCTGAAGGTTACTGGTATGATCCTTATTTTATTGTAGGTGATGTTTTGTCTATTTTAATGTGTATAGTTAATCCTCATATGGATTTTAGTAAGAGGACTGGCTTTTGTGTTATCTTATTTTTAATTATTTTGGGAGTGCTTGTTTATAGTATGAAAAGAAGAATTTGGTATAATTTAGATAAAGAAAAACAAAAAATGAAAAAAATAAACACATAGAATAAGCTATCTTAAAAGCGTGTAGGGAACAAATTTTATAATGATGCATTGAGAGTTTATAAAGTAAAAACGGAGAATTATAAAATGAAAAAAATTGTTTGCACTGCTTTCGTGTCAATTTTTATGGTTTCTGGTGCGTATGCTCAGTCTTTTACAACGACAACACCTTTTGAAACTGAGGTGATTTCATCAACAGGTATTGTACGGGTTGGTTCAGATATGGCCGCGCGTTATATTACGCCTTCAGCAGCTGATTTTGTTGCTTCAAGCCTTATTGGTGCTAATGTATACAATATGGAAGATGAAAGTATTGGTGAAGTAAAAGATATTATTTTACGTGAAAATAGTGTCGAAGGAATTGTCATTGGTATTGGCGGTTTTCTTGGTATAGGAGAACGTTATATAGTTGTTTCTCCTGATACAATTCAGAAAACAAATGATTATGGTAAATGGAAATTTATTATCAATGCAACAAAGGATTCCTTAAAAAGCGCTCCAGAATTTAAATATGAAGGTCACTGGAATCGTTAATTTTGTCTTATCAAAAATAAAATAGCCGTTTATAATGCGGCTATTTTATTTGAAAGTTTTTTTAAGAACACAGAAGTATTCGATATAAAGAAGAATTTTAAAGGGTTAAGAGATTTAAGACTTTAAAAGAAATGCATATTAAGTATTGTGTTTAAACAATATGATGTCACCATCTTGCACAATATATTCTTTACCTTCATCGCGAGCTTTTCCTGCTTCTTTTGCTCCATTTTCTCCACCCAAAGCAATATAATCTTCATAGCTAATAGTTTGTGCACGAATAAAGCCACGTTCAAAATCTGAATGAATAACACCTGCAGCTTGCGGTGCTTTTACTCCACGCACAATTGTCCATGCGCGCGTTTCTTTAGGGCCACAAGTAAAGTAAGTAATTAGGTTAAGTAAATCATAACCAGTGCGAATGAGTCGATTGAGGCCAGGTTCAAAAAGCCCTAAAGCCTTAAGATATTCTAAAGCTTCTTCGTCAGTAAGTTGGGCAATTTCAGCTTCGATAGAAGCGGCAATGATAATAGTTTGTGCATTCTGTTCTGTTGCCATTTTCTCAACTGCTTGAGTAAAGTTATTACCATGAGCGGCTTCATTTTCACTTACATTGCAAACGTAGAGCACGGGTTTTGATGTTAAAAGATTCAAAGCATTAAGAATGCATCGTTCATCTGCAGAAATATCTTTGAGCATTAACCGTACAGGGTATCCTTTTTGCAACAATTTTAATGCAGATTCCATGATAGGGAGAATAGCAAGGGCTTCTTTATCTTTTCCGGTTGCACGTTTACGAATTTGTATGATTCGTCGTTCAAGACTTTCAAGATCTGAGAGCATGAGTTCTGTTTCAACGGTTGTGGCGTCAGAAATAGGATCAATTCGTCCTTCTACATGTGTAATATTTTCATCTTGAAAACACCGTAAAACATGGATAATGGCATCAACTTCACGAATATTCGCTAAAAATTTATTTCCTAAACCTTCACCTTTTGAAGCACCACGTACAAGTCCTGCAATATCAACAAAACTAATACGTGTAGGAATTATTTCTTTTGATCCGGCAATAGAGGCGATTTTTTTCATCCGTAGATCTGGGACAGCAACTTCACCGGTATTAGGCTCAATTGTGCAAAAAGGATAGTTGGCAGCTTGTGCTGTAGCTGTTTTTGTTAATGCATTAAAGAGAGTGGATTTACCAACATTGGGTAATCCGACAATACCGCATTTAAAGCCCATAGATTCTCTTTCTTTGTTGATTGTAATTTATTTCTTGTGGTCAAAATAAAGCTTTATTGGTATTTCTATAGCATGTTTTGAAAAGAGTTCTAGTCTGTAGTTATTGTGATAGTGTGAAAAATATAATGAATAATTACTATAATTTTTTTATTATTACATTACTTTAAATAATGATTTTACTAATAAATATTAATAGTGCAGTAAGTTTTTCGTAGTATGCAAAATTTTCGAAAATAAATAATCGGAGAAAATATGAGATTGTTATCTCGTCGAGCTTTTTTAATCGCAACGCCTTTAGCTTTGGCTGGATGTCTTACACGTCAATCAAATATACCTATTTTTTCTCAACAGGGCCAGTATGTTCCACCCGAAATACAGGACTTATATGGGCCTGTAACAAATGAACCTTATTTTTTACCTGCGGTTAATCTTTCAACAATTGACCCAAAATTTTGGCGTCAACAAGTCAATTATCAGACAGATTATTCTGCTGGTACATTAGTTGTAGATACTCAAGCATGTTTTCTTTATCTTGTTGGTGAAAATGGCAAAGCTTTACGTTATGGTATTGGTGTTGGCAGAGAAGGGTTGGCATTTACAGGTGTTGGGATTATACAATATAAGCGCCGATGGCCGCGTTGGGCTCCTACTCAGGCAATGATGGAGCGTGAACCAGAACGTTATGGTCATTTAGGGCAGGGTATGCCTCCTGGTCCTGAGAATCCATTAGGGGCACGAGCATTTTATCTTTTTAAAAATGGGAAAGATACCCTCTTCCGTATTCATGGTTCACATGAAGCTTGGTCAATTGGTCGCGCTATTTCTAGTGGATGTATTCGTCTACTCAATCAAGATATTATTGATCTTTATAATCGCGTTCCTGATGGCTCACGTGTAGTGGTATTGCAAAATAACGAAAATACATTAAACGGGCTTATTTAATCGTAATAAGTTATAGGATTTATTAACTGAGTTTTATATCTCACTTAACTTTGATATTTCCTTCAGATAAAGATATCAAGGGGCGTGTGTATCTTATGTATTCAAGTGAGATGGTGCTTTATTGTAAATCTTTCCATTGCCAATGTAATTTTATTCATAAAACAATTATTATTTCTTTTTATTAAGAGTTCCATATTATTTGCAATTGCGTCTAGTAAAGGGGTTAGCCACTCTTGATCAGATTTGGTAAAATTTCCCAAAACATACTGATTAACCAACTCTTTGGGACCAGGGTGTCCAATACCTAAGCGTATACGGCAGTAGTTAGTGCCGCAATGACTATCAATAGATTTGATGCCATTATGTCCATTACTTCCTCCTCCAATTTTTATTCTTATTTTACCGGGTGGTAAATCTAGCTCATCGTAAATGACAATAAGATTATTCAAGTCTAATTTATAAAATCGCAAGGCTTCGCCAATTGATTGACCAGACAAATTCATAAAAGTTTGCGGTTTTATAAGAATAATTTTTTCATTGTTTATAAAACCGTTTGAGATTTCAGCCTGAAATTTTTTTGACCATGGAGAAAAAGAAAAGATTTGGTGAATAACATTGACAGCCATGAAACCAATATTATGGCGGTTATTTTTATAGTGAAAACCGGGATTGCCAAGACCAGCAATGAGCAACATGTGCACCTCCGGTAAAGTATAAGAAAACAAAAAGCGTTAAAAAGATGAAGTTTCATCTAATAAAATTTTTTAGTTTTTTACATTGTTTTCATTGTTCTCTTTTTCTGAAGGATCATCACTCACACTTGTGTTAGCAGGGGCAGCAATGGTAGCAACGGTAAAGTCTCGTTCCTGAATGACTGGTGTAACACCTTTTGGTAATTGTACTGCGGAAATATGAATAGAATCACCAATGGAATAACTGGAAAGATCAATCTCAATTGCTTCAGGGATGGCATGCGCTAGTGCAGTACATTCAATTTCGTGGCGCACAATATTTAAGACACCACCTCGTTTAATTCCTGGAGCTATATCTTCATTAAGGAAGTGTACAGGAATGTGCACATGAACGACAGATTTTGCTGAAATGCGTAAGAAATCTACGTGTATAGGAAAGTCACGGACAGGATCAAGTTGATAATCTTTTGGTAAAACTTGAATTTTTTGTTGATCAATTTCAATAGTTGCAACAGTAGTACGAAATCCACCAGCATGAATTTTATAGAAAATATCTTTATAGGGAACTGAAATTGCTAAAGGAGTTTGTTTATCGCCATAAATAACAGCTGGAATGAAACCATTACGACGAAGTTTGCGGGAGGACCCCTTACCAACCCGCTCGCGTATCTCGGCTTTAAAAGTGTAGCTTTTGCTCATAACTAAAGTCCTTTTTATATAATTGGAGAATCATGAAAACCAGTAGTGGTTTTGCATGAATACGAAGATATACGCTGCACAACGGCGATTACCCTATTCTATGTTGCCTCCAAGGGTGTCTACACAGAAGCTTGTTCTATAATTCAAACCATTAGGAGATGCAAGAGTTGTAGGAAAAATCCTTGGTTTCTATCCTTATGGAAGAGGAAATGTTACAAGTATGCTGAAAAATGTAGAATCAATATCAATTTTCAAAGATTGAATAGTGGAGATCTTATGAAAGTTGAGATTGCCTTAGGTGAAGTATCAGAATATGGCCCGTTGCGTAAATCAGTTCCAGCGCTCGTTGATTTCGAAGAATTATTAGCAACACGTCTTCTCGTACAAGGTAATTCTGGTTCAGGAAAATCACATCTTTTTTGGTGTCTTCTTGAACAGAGTTTTTCATGGCTACAACAGTATGTTATTGGTCCAGAAGGCGATTTTATGACTTTGGCTGATAAATTTGGCCATATTGTTATTGAAATTCAACGGAACGAAAAAGAGTTGATACAAATTGCTCATTGGATTCGCCAACATCGAGTTTCAGCTGTGTTCAATCTTGAAAAACTAGATACTCCACAACAGATGCGCGCTGTTGGTGTTTTTCCTTGGAGTACTTTTTGATATTGAGCGTGATTATTGGTATCCTATGTTAGTTGTGGTTGATGAAGCGCAATTATTTGCTCCAACTACAGCAGAGGAGGTTTCTGATGAAGTACGTAAGATTTCGTTTAGTGCTATGATCAATTTAATGTGTCGAGGACATAAACGTGGTCTTGCTGGTGTTATTGCTACACAACGTTTAACTAAGCTTGCAAAAAACGTGGCTGCGGAAGCATCAAATTTTTTAATAGAACGCACTTTTTAGATATTGATATGATACGTGCTGCTGATCTTTTAGGAATGAAGCGTCGTCAAGCAGAAATTTTTCGAAATCTTGAGCGCGGTCACTTTATTGTTTTAGGACCTGCTTTATCATGGCGTTCTTTATCGGTTATTGTTGGTCCTGTTGAAACATCAACATGTTCTGCTGGTCCGAAACTAATACCGCTTCCAACGGAAAGAACAGATGCAAAAAACTTGTTTTTACTGCTTTATCTGAAAAAAAACGACACCATGTCATCATTCACTAGAGCTTGTAAAAAAATAAAAAATTCATGAAATATTAGAAAAGGTTGTGCGCAAAAACAAAGATTAATAAAGGAAGATAAACATTCCTCTCTAAAGATTTCAGCAATTGATTACAAAATGCAGGTAGAACATATTATTCGTAAAATGATGAATGATCCTGAAGTTGCGTATTGTTCAAAAGTAGTACTTTATCAAGATTTTTTGATACGTTGTCGTATTCATGGTGTAACAGAGTTTCTGCCTAATATTTCACAATTTCGTCGTAAATTGGCTATCTCTCAGGCCTCTATTGATGAAAAAGGTGTTGTAAGAGAAGAGTAGAAGCGCGCCTTACATCTATCAAAAAGTTTAGAAAATAATGTTCAAGGTGTATTTTTGCGTGTCGTGCAGGCAGCAGTAAAGGGGAAGCCTTGCCCATCAGATGCAGTTTTAGTGCGTCTTTATAGAACTCATTCTTTAAGTTGTGCACGCTGTCTTTTAATTTATTTTGAAGAGTGTGGGCTTATTGTTATTCATACTGATTTTAGTGGTAAGTGCGTGGTAACTTTTCCTGATCTTAATTTAGAAACAGCACCAGGAGATCTAAAGGCACCAATTTAACCAAATAAACTTGAAACAGACTGCTCTGCTGCTGTTCTTGCAATAGCTTCTCCGATTAAATCAGCAATTGGCAAGATACGCATATTATGGGCTTGTTTAATTGCTTTGGTTGGCATGATTGAATCAGTAATCACTAATTCTTTCATTTCTGAATTGGTAATGCGTTCTATAGCATTGCCGGAAAGCACACCATGTGTAATATAAGCAGTGACGCTTCTTGCGCCATGTTGCAAAAGGGCGCTCGCTGCGTTACATAGAGTACCACCTGAATCAACAATATCATCCAGTAAGAGACAATCTTTTTCAGTTACATCACCAATGATGTTCATTACTTCTGATTCACCTGGGCGTTCACGGCGTTTATCAACAATAGCAAGTAGACTATTTAAGCGCTTGGCTAAGGAGCGTGCACGCACCACACCACCAACATCAGGTGAAACAACAATAACATTTTCGAGAGAATAATGCATCTTAATATCACGAGCAATAACAGGAACAGCATAAAGATTATCTGTTGGGATATCAAAGAAGCCTTGGATTTGTCCTGCATGAAGATCTAATGTCAAAACGCGATGAGCACCTGCTTGAGTAATGAGATTAGCAACAAGTTTTGCCGAAATAGGAGTGCGTGGTCCAGGTTTACGATCTTGGCGAGCATAACCAAAATAAGGCACGACAGCTGTAATACGACGTGCTGAAGACCGACGAAGTGCATCAATCATAATGAGTAGTTCCATTAAATGATCATTCGCTGGATAGGATGAAGATTGCAAAACAAATACATCTTGCCCACGTACGTTCTCATGCAATTCTACAAAAATCTCTTGATCAGCAAAACGTTTTACAGTTGCTTTGCCTAGAGGAATACTTAAATAGTTTGCAACATCTTCAGCAAGACATGGATTAGAATTGCCGCAAAAAAGTTTCATAATAGAACCTCTAAGTAATTACGATTGAATATGAAACGATTTTTAACTTTTTACTATTAGATTGCAAGTCAACAATTATAAAAGAATGAAAAATTAACTATCATTATTTCAAAATGAATGTAGTTCGTTGATTTATGTCAAATACTTACTGTTTGTAGAATGTTTAAAAAATTATGAAAAAACAGCTAACAAGAGATAAATTGTTTAGAAGTAGTCAGTGTTATGAGAAAAAATACTGTTTTATAAAGAATTTTCTTAGTTTTTATACCGTCTCGTTTTTATTCATTTATTTCATGAAGTAAGGAGAATACCAAAAATAATTTAGATATCCAGCTTTTCTAATTTTCCAAATATGCGTTTATGTTTCTTCGTAAAATTTTGCATAAATCTTAATCTTTTATGAGAGAGATTGCTTGATGAGGTAATAAAAATTTATGAAAGGCTATGAGCTTACACTGGCGATGTGAATTTTCAATTGAGTAAGATAGTTTTAGATAGTATGAATGATAAGTGTTAGAAAGATACTCTAGATATTTAGTTTAAAAATTTTTGAATATAAAATAAGTAGATTATTTATGCTAAAAAAATATGAATTTACAGATGAAAAAATAATAATTGGTTCTCATACACTTTATCGTATTAGAGCTCTTAAAGACTTTGGAGACGTAAAAACAGATGATCTTGGTAGTTTTATTGAGGATGAAAAGAATTTATCACATCAGGGAAATTGTTGGGTTTATGATAATGCCAAAGTTTTTGGTAATGCTATGATTTATGATAATGCTAAAGTTTTTGGTAATGCTATGATTTATGATAATGCTAAAGTTTTTGGTAATGCTATGATTTATGATAATGCTAAAGTTACTGAAAATGCTGCAATTTACGATGAAGCAAGAGTTTTTAGAAACGTTAAAATTTGTGGTAAAAACACTGTTTCTGGTAATACCATGATTTGGGGTAGCTCCAATGTTTATTGCAGAACCAAGATTTGTAACAATGTCAAGGATTCTAAAAATGATCGAGTTCACAAGATGTACTTATAGCATATCAGGATTTTATGAAACTAATATTATACGGCGTTTTGAGGTTGAAAGTTATTTACTAAGAGTTGTTAAAACAAGAAGATATAATTGTATCAAGAGATTTGATTTAATATAAATTAATAATTATTAACATTGAAGAGTTGTTTTTGTGGAATATAGCAAAGGCTATTTGCAAAGCTGTTAGAATTTGCGTACAAACAGTTTATTTGAGAAGAAAATAACCAATAATAAAAATTTCCACAATTTATTTGAATAGGAATTTTTTTCTTATTCTTTGAAGTAAAAAGCAACTTTACTCTCTATTTTTTAGCATAATGGCGGAAATTTGTCGTCCATAATCGGGTTCATTACGATGTATTGCACGTCGATAGGAGAAAAAACGCTTTTCATCTTGATAAGTACAAAGTTTTAGACAAGAAATACGGATCCCCGCTTGCTCGAGTTTGTTTATAATAAATGTCCATAGATTAAAATTAAAGTGGTGTACTTTATCTGTTTTTGAAAAATATTTTTCAAACTCGTTATTGTGCTCGATAAATTGGTTATAAAATTCACTTGTTACTTCATAATGACATGGACCAATGCATGGTCCAAGTACTGCTGTTATTGATTGCCGTTTGGCTCCTTGTTCTTCCATTACTGAGATTGTTTTTTCTAAAATTCCGTTCAAGCTCCCTCGCCAACCAGCATGTGCAGCACCAATAACACCCGCTTGTGGATCAGAAAAAAGAATTGGTCCACAGTCTGCTGTCAGAACACCAATTGCTAATCCTCTTTTTGTTGTAACCAGAGCATCTGCTTTTGGAAGTTCTCCGATAAAAGCTTGATCAACGACGATAACTTCACAAGAGTGTATTTGGTTAACAGTAATTAAATTTTGCACTTCAATATCAAAATAATTAGCGATTAAGGTACGATTTTGCATAATATGTTCAGGAGAATCGTTGGAGTTTTGTCCGACATTGAGGCTTTGATAAAAGCTTTTTGATACACCTCCTTGGCGTGTAAAAAAGCCATGTTTGATATTATGTAAGTGTAAATTGCAAAAATCTTGTGCAAGAATAGGTTCCATAAAGGCTCCCTTATGATTATTTGAAACGAAAATGGTATCTGAAATGATTTGTTATTGTTTGTGGTTAAAAATAAGGTATTTGTATGTTTTTATCACTGATGTGAAGAACTTTAAAAAGTTTACCCATTTGTTTTGGACCAGTTAATCGTTCGATGTCTTGGTGAATTTTTTTCTTCATTGCTGTGCTTTTGTTGATACTAAGCTTTTGGGCACGTTCCAGCACTCCCATTTTGAAAAGAAAATCTCTTTGTTCTAGAATTTCAGCAAAACAACCCTGTTGAATGGCGATTGTTTTCAAAGAAAAAAAATCAACATGTGATGTTAAATCATGTTCACCAGGAGCAGAAAAAATATCGCAGAATTTATGTTTTGATATAGCCTGCAGCGTGTCTCCAAATGCAAAATCGGATGCACCATAATCGATGAGTAAAGCAGAGCCTTGTGTTTGCATTAAACGGCTACTAATTTTTTGTGCTAATTGGTTTCGTAAGGGCGCGTATTCTAAAATTGTTCCATTGGACATTTGAGCACAGTGGGGTGGTAAGAAAGTAGAAGGAAACTTATGTACATCAATGGTAAATGTAAAACCACCCTCTTGATTAAGTGTAATGCGACGTTCTCTCCATTCTCCATTGACTTTTATATATTGGTTAATTGGGAGTGCATCGAAAAGCTCATTTGCAATTATAATAAGAGGTTTTAAAGGAATTTGTTCAAAGTTTTCAATACTATAAATTTGTTTTTGGTAAGAGAGAAGACGTTTTTTTTGTTCTGCTGCAAGGCGTTGGCTTATCTCAATAAGAAAGATGTCAGCAGCGTTGAATGCTGTTATACAAATTTTACGAATAGTACGTAAAACATCATCCATAAGAGTTCCGCGTCCTGGACCTATTTCAGCTAGGATAAAAGGATTAGGGTAACCTTGAGCTTGCCAGCTCATAATGGCCCAAATGCCAATTATCTCTCCAAATAATTGACTTATTTCAGGTGCTGTGATGAAGTCACCATCATGTCCAAAGGGTTTTTGTTTTTGATAATAGCCAAATTGAGGATCCGTAAGTGCTAATGCCATATATTGGCTAACAGAGATTGGTCCATTGAGAATAATAATTTCTTTAATTCTCTCTTTTAGATTAGACATTATTTTGTAAGCTTATATTTAAAATTTTGAAGAAGTGCATAAAAACCAAAAAGAATCATCGGCAAAGATAAAGCCATACCATAGGTAACTCCAGTAGAGTGGAAGAGAGACGCAAACCATTCTGGATCCTCTTGAGGGGCACGGAAAATTTCTGAAATGCTGCGTGCTATTCCATAGCTTATATTAAATATTCCAGTTATTATTCCAGGACGTTTTAATGCTTTAAAAGAAAAAATGGCAATGGCTAAAATGATAAAGAGAAGAAATCCTTCCATAAATGCTTCATAAAGTTGACTAGGATGGCGTGGAAGATATTGAGGATCGTTATAAAAACAAACTGCCCAAGGAACAGTAGTCACATTCCCCCATAATTCTTGATTAATGAAATTGCATATCCGTACAATACCAATGCCAATGGGAACGCCTGCAGCGATTGTATCAAACATTCCCCATACGTTAATATTGTTTTTATAAGAAAACCAAATCATAGCAATGATTATACCTATAAGTCCTCCGTGAAATGACATACCACCATTCCATACGGCAATGATATCGACCGGATGCTTGAAATAATAAATAGGATCCCACACAAGTACCTGTCCTAAGCGGCCGCCAACCACAATCCCAAGAGTACCTAAGGTAACAAAATCACTCATTTTTTGGGGGTGCATAGGCGCTTTATTTTTAGGCCACAGGGACTTTTTTTTAAGTAATTTTTGTGCATACCACCAGGCAAACAAAATGCCTACAACATAACCAAATCCGTACCAATGGAATGCTATCGGTCCTAAACGGATGATCACTGGATCAAGAAAGAGAGGAAAAGCAATAGCTTGGCAAAAAGGGAAATCATTCATGAGTGAAAGCTTTACATTTATGAAGTTATATGATTATCAAACCATGACAGATGAATACAAAATGGTCAAGTTGGGTCAGAGGTTAGTTGCTGTTATTGGTGGAGGTGAAAGAATACTGATAGATTAAAGTAATATCTATTAGGAAAACAAGTACATCTTTCAATATTATAAAATGCATTACAGTGTGTATATAAATAATGAAAATTAAAGGAAAGCTTATGTATAATGGATCAAACCGTATTCTTGATGAACTGGCAAAATTAGCAACGGATGCAGCAGGTATTGCACAAGGTGTACGGCGTGAAGCTGAAACAGCTGTTCGCTCACAGGCTGAAAGGATGATTAATAAACTTGATCTTGTTTCACGCGAAGAATTTGAAGTTATTAAGGAAATGGTTCTTAAACTTTATGCCGAAAATGCTGATTTGAAAAAACGTCTTGATGATTTAGAAAAACACAACAGAAAAAAAGTTAAAAAAGATACAGTTTAAGCAACAAATAGTCTTAGAAAAAATAATCCCCAATTTTTCCATACTGTGTATGAAACTGAAAAATCCTTAATCATGAGTCTGTTAGAGCAAATGAGCAATTTATTCTTAGTTCATTTTTTACAAAAAATTATTTTTTTTAAATTAAGGGACTAGCGCTACGAAATTGTATCAATACACTGAGTTTGCTTGATGATTCGTTTTTTCTTTATCAAGCCATATTATTATAGGAAATATTATCATTTATTTCCTGGTGTTGTGTGTTGGCTACGTTTTAGTGTGTATTTGTTTGGTGTAAAGGCTTTGATTGTGGCGAGTATTGTTACGATGATAGTTTTTTTCCATTGTATTGGTAATATTCTTAATTATTGAGGGTTCATGATGAGGCTTGCCATTGGAGCCACAGAGCGAGAAGAGCATCCGGTTGATTTTATCGAACAAATTGCTTTTAAGTATGATTGGTCTTTTGAGCGGAATGCACAAGATGAAATTAGCGTTTGCGTAGAAGGAAAACGAGCTTGTTATCGTCTTTCTTTTTCATGGATGGAGGAGCAAGAGGCTCTTCATTTAGCTTGTGCATTTGATTTTTTTATTGAAAATACTCGTATAGCAGAGATACAGCGTTTGTTGTTGGCAATTAATGAGAAATTGTTACTAGGACATTTTGATTATTGGCAAGGAGATAATACGGTTATTTATCGGCAGGGTCTTCTTTTAGCAGGTGGTGTACACCCATCACATATACAAGTAGAAACATTATTGATCTATGCACTTAAAATTTGTGAAAGTCATTATGCTGCTTTTCAAATGGTTGCTTGGGCTGGTGAAAGCGCTCATAAAGCACTACAGTATGCTTTATTTGAAACCGTAGGAAATGCTTAAAGTCTTCAATATATTGTTCTTATTATTCTTTAAAAAAGTTTTTGAATATGTTTTATAGAGGAATATCTATAATAGCGCGCAAACCTCCTAATGGACTATCATCTAATTGAATGTTACCTCCGTGGCTGCGTGCGATGTCTTGGGCAATAGAAAGACCAAGACCTGTTCCACTTGCATCTTGATTCCGTGATTGATCAAGCCGAAAAAATGGTTTAAAAACTTCTGTATGCATGTCTTTTTGAATACCTGGCCCATCATCATCAATAGTAATGATAAAAGATTCTTGTTGGGGTTTAGCTGTGAGTTGGATGGTATTTGCATAATAAAATGCATTTGATAGAAGATTACTAATCAAACGGGTAAAAGCATATGGGCGTACTTGTATCTGTGGGGAGCCTTCAATAGTATAGGAGAAGTTACGTTGATGAAGGTGAGCATTAGTGGAGAACTTTTGCATCAAGACATTTAAATCAAGGGTGCTAATATTTTCACTGCCTTCACCACGTGCAAAAGCGAGATAACCCTCTAACATATTTTGCATATCGCTGACATCTTGCTCAAGCGGGTTAATATCAAAATCATTACTTACTAATGCGAGTTGAAGCTTGAAACGTGTGAGGATGGTTCTTAGATCATGGCTTACACCTGAGAGCATCATAGTGCGCTGTTCGATTTGGCGTTCAATTCGTTCACGCATACGTAAAAAAGCAATGCCAGCACGGCGTATTTCATCAGCTCCTTGTGGTTGAAATCCTTCTGGTAAAGGATGCCCACGTCCAAAACTTTCTGCTGCTTTGGCTAATTGTTGAATTGGTTTGATTTGATTACGTAAAAAGTAAATAGCTATTAACAGTAAAACAAGGGCTGTTCCTACCATCCAGCTTAAAAAAATACTGGTATTAGAGGCATAGGCTTGGCTGCGCATGGCAAAAACGCGCAAGATATTGTGATCAAGGCGGATACGAATTTCGACAAGATTAGAATCGCCAACTGTATCAATCCAGAAAGGACGGTTAATTTGGCGAGTGATTTCTTCACTTAAAAAGTAATCAAGTATGGCAAAAAACGGTTTGGGTCCTGGAGGAGGAAGAGGATCAGGTGGGAGGAGAGAGATGTTTAGTCCCATGCGTTGTTGTGCAATACGCTTAATTTCTTCATAATTATGCTGTTGCGGATATGTTTCAATTATATCGATAATAGCTGCAATATCATGGACAACAGTGGTTGAAAGACGTTCTGTTACCATTTGCCAATGGCGTTCCATGAAAACATAGCCAATTACTGTTTGTAAGAGTACCATAGGAGCAATGATGATGATCAAAGAACGAGCATAAAGCCGTTTAGGCATTTTCTTAGATAACCATCGCGCAATTTTTTTTGCAGGTTCGATCATCTCAGGCCTATTCAATTGAAAGTTTATAACCAATTCCTCTCACGGTTTGGATCCATATAGGAGTTGTTGGGTTGCTTTCGATTTTACGACGAAGACGGTTGATTTGCACATCAATAGAACGTGCACTATTGTTATCATCCATTGCGAATTTGTGGCGTGGAATAGTATCTCCTACATGTTCAGAAAAAATGACCATCATTTCCTGTTCTTTATCTGTCAGTTTAATAATTTCTCCTTCTTTTTTGAGTTCACGTCGTGAAATTGAAAAAATATAAGGTCCAAAAATAATCTGTTCAATTTTTGGTTGGGTAGAAAATGAGCCACGTCGCAAAATGGCATTAATGCGGAGTAAAAGCTCACGAGGATCAAAGGGTTTGGCAAGATAATCGTCTGCCCCTGCTTCTAATCCATGAATACGATTATCTATTTCTGATAAAGCTGTTAACATTAAAATAGGAACATTTTTTGTTTGACGGAGTGAATAGGTTAGATCAATACCGTTTTCACCAGGCATCATGATATCAACAATAAGAAGATCAAAATCTAAGCTTTTAAGTTGACGTTTAGCTTCATCAGAGTTAGCGGAGACTGAAACACGAAATCCATTTTTAATGAGAAATTGGGATAAAAGGTTGCGAATGCGGGTATCATCATCAATCACGAGAAGGTGGGGTGCATTATCACATAAAGTCTGAATGTGATCAGTCATGATTCAAACCCTTAAAAAAAATTCAGTTTACATAAATTGTACTTTACATAAGTTATATAAAGCTGTCGAGCGAACAATTTTTTGCTTTATAAAGACAGAAGAAATGTTATCTATAAACTAAAAGATTTTAAAATATTAAATTTTGAAAAGGGTTCTAATGAGCGATTTCAGTGTGTATATTATTCCGGTTACGCCTTTTCAACAAAATTGCACTTTACTTTTTGATAATGAAAGTAAAAGAGGTGTTTTAGTTGATCCGGGTGGTGATTGGCCTAAGATACAACAAACAATTCAAGAAAAAGGGGTTATTGTTGAAGCTATTTGGATAACACATGGTCATATTGATCATGTGGGAGCAGCCATGCAGGCTAAAGAAGCGTTGGATATTCAAATTATTGGTTCACATCGTAATGACAAACTAGTAATGGACGATGTAAGTGAAAGAGCAAAAATCTATCACATGCCTGATGCGCGTGTTTGTATTCCTGATCAATGGTTAGAAGATGGCGATAGTGTTAATTGTGCTGGACATGTGTTCAATGTCTTCCATACACCTGGCCATTCCCCTGGTCATGTTATTTATTTTAATGAAAAAAGGCGTTTCGCTTTATTAGGGGATGTGCTTTTTCGTGGCGCTATTGGACGCACTGATTTTCCGTTATGTTCTCATGAAGAGTTAATTAAATCAATTAAAGAAAAAGTTTTGCCATTAGGTGATAATGTCAGCTTTATTTGCGGGCATGGGCCAGGAAGCGAAATAGGTTATGAACGCCAATACAATCCTTTTCTTCAGGGGATTTAATGGTTTAGTTATACTCAAAAAAACCGCTTTAAAGCGGTTTTTTTTGTGGCGGTGTTGAAAATTACTGTAGTGGAGCATAACAAACATGATCTAAGCCATCATGACCTCGAAAAGTTCCTGTTTTTGGATTAAAGGAACGGTATGTTTTTTTACAATATTGATACCAACTTGTTGTATTTAACGGCTGGGCAGGTTGATATGTTACTGTTGGCTGCACTTGATAGACCGTTTGATTTGGTGGTGGGGTTTGATAAACAACTTGTGGTTGTTCAGGTTCTTTTAAAGCATTTTTTATAATTATACCTGCTGTTAAGGCTAGAAGACCTGCAGCAATAACACCACCTACATTACCACTACTACTACTACTACGACTTACATGACGTTCGTGAATATTTTGTTCTGTATATTCGAAATTTCTTTGTGCTGTAAAAGTCTGACTGGAAAACTGGAGAGGAGTACGTCCAGTTCCACCTGTTGTGCGCGTAATTGTCTGTTGGTATGATTGTGTTTGTGCAGCAGCAAGTACTGTCTCTAACGGCGCTGAAATGGCTGTTGTCAACATTGCTGATAACGCTATTAATTTAGTTAATTTTATCATAGCAATACTCCTTATACAAATTTACCTTGGTCTGCACTTTAAATGTTCTAAGCTGAATGTAATCTGAACAATGCTCGATTTTATTCCACTAGAACGAATAAAGAAAGAGTTTATTATATAAAATTAAATATAGTAAAATGAAACCGGGTTTTAAACCCGATTTCACAAAACGGACTTTGCTTAAATTAACTCATAACATTAATATTTATAGCTTTTGGTCCTTTACCACGGCGGTCAGGCTCTATGTCAAATGATACTTTTTGCGCGTCATTTAATCCAGTGAGGCCTGAGGCTTGGACATCAGAAATATGAACAAAGATATCAGTACTCCCATTATCAGGTTTAATGAAACCAAAGCCCTTGTTATTGTTAAAAAATTTTACTTCGCCCGTTTGAGCCATAGAATATTTCCTTATTTGATTGCCTTTGTAAGGCAGATAGTCAACACCCGTATTACGCACCTTACGTAAACGGTATATTTAGGCAAGTTACGATATCTAGAAAATGTTTTTTATTGTTTTTTATCAACTCAGAATCTAGAATCATTTCTAGAAGACTTTTTATATCACCTTCCAATGTTCGCAATTTATCTAAAAAAACAAGATTGCTTGAAAATAGAATATTTGACAAGAGTTTTCTTTATAGAATCGGTTTTCTTATGTTATTTTTTTAGTTCATAGTAAGTATAGCGGCTTATTAATTTATCTTAGATAATAGATGGAAAAGAGAAATATTTTATTCCAATTTTTTATGATATGGTACTATTTTGTGGACCTATTGGTAGGGTTTTCTATAAGAGCTAATTATTTTGTAGCAATTTGTAGATTTTAGACTGTTTATTGTAAGAATTTCTTTTTAAAATCTCATTTAAAGTATTTTTTGATTATTTTCTTTCTTTTTTGCGTTTTGCTAATAAACCAACATCCATAGTATTAGGGCCCATTTGATCAAGATTTGGTTTAGTGAAAAGACTTGAATGTTTTATGGATTTATCAAGGGAATATTTATTATTATATACTAAAGAATCGCTGGCGATAGTTAATTCTATTTCTTGTAATCGTTTGATTTCATCACGAAATTGAGCGGCTTCTTCAAAGTTGAGATCATCAGCTGCTTTACGCATTAGTTTTTTGAGATGCTGAATATGGTTGGTTAAATTGTTGCCAACTTTATTATTTTGCGTGATAAAATGAGAAATCTTGACATTATGATCGTTTTCGTGAACCGAACTAAGAATATCATCGATATTCTTTTTAATACTAGTCGGTGTAATTTGATGCTCTTCATTATAGGCTATTTGTTTTTTTCGACGTCGTTTCGTTTCTTGCAAAGCACGTTCTATAGAACCAGTAATTTTATCAGCATAAAGGATAACTCGACTTTCTACATTACGTGCAGCTCGTCCAATCATTTGGATAAGTGAAGTTTCTGAACGTAAAAAACCCTCTTTATCAGCATCGAAGATAGCAACAAAACCACATTCTGGAATATCTAAGCCTTCTCGAAGTAAGTTAATACCGATTAAAACATCAAAAGTACCAAGGCGTAGATCTCGAAGGATTTCAATACGCTCTAGTGTATTAATATCAGAATGCATGTAACGCACACGAATATTTTGTTCATGGAGATACTCGGTCAGGTCTTCTGCCATGCGTTTGGTAAGAACAGTTATTAATGTACGGTAACCCTTTTTGATTGTTTGGTGAATTTCGTTGATGACATCATCAACCTGTGTTTTGACTGGGCGTATTTCTGTTGGTGGATCAATCAGCCCTGTGGGACGAATGATTTGCTCTACAAAGATGCCACGTGATTGTTCTATTTCCCAGCATCCAGGTGTAGCTGAAACGGCGATAGTTTGTGGGCGCATTGCATCCCATTCTTCAAAGCGTAAAGGACGATTGTCCATGCAAGAGGGCAAGCGGAAACCATATTCTGCTAGAGTAGCCTTCCGTCGAAAATCACCTCGATACATACCACCGATTTGAGGAATTGTTACATGACTCTCGTCAATAAAAACAAGAGCGTGGTTAGGAATATATTCAAACAGAGTTGGAGGTGGTTCGCCTGGTTTTCTTCCAGTCAGATAGCGGGAATAGTTTTCAATTCCTGGACAGGATCCAGTAGTTTCTAGCATTTCTAAATCAAATATTGTACGTTGTTCTAAACGTTGCGCTTCCAAAAGACGACCAGCTGCATTTAATTCATCGAGGCGTTTTGCTAATTCTATTTTGATTAATTTTATCGCTTGATTTAATGTGGGTCGCGGTATTACATAATGTGAATTAGCATAAATTTTAATGGATTGAAGATCTCCTGTTTTTTGTCCTGTTAAAGGGTCAAACTCAGTAATTGTTTCAATTTCATCACCAAACAGCGAAATACGCCAAGCACGGTCTTCAAGGTGGGCAGGGAAAATCTCAATTGTATCGCCTCGAACACGAAAAGAGCCACGAACAAAATTTATATCTTGTCGCTGATATTGTTGAGCAACTAAATCAGTCAATAATTTCTGCTGATCGAGTTTGTCGCCTTTTTGCATTTGGAAAGTCATTGCTGTATAAGTTTCTACTGAACCAATTCCATAGATACAAGATACAGATGCGATGATAATGACATCATCACGTTCTAGTACAGCTCGTGTTGCAGCGTGGCGCATGCGGTCAATTTGTTCATTAATAGAGGATTCTTTTTCAATATAAGTATCAGATCGTGCAACATAAGCTTCGGGTTGATAATAATCATAATAAGAAACAAAATATTCGACAGCATTATTGGGAAAAAAGTTTTTGAATTCTCCATAGAGCTGTGCAGCTAGAGTTTTGTTTGGTGCTAAAATAAGAGCGGGGCGTTGCGTTTTTTCAATGATTTTGGCCATTGTATATGTTTTACCTGAACCGGTAACGCCCAAAAGCACTTGAGTGCGTTCATTCTTCTTAATTCCCTCGACTAAAGATTTGATGGCAATGGGTTGATCACCGGCAGGCTGAAAGGATGTTTTAATTTGAAATTGAATTCCACCTTCAGATTTTTCAGGACGAATAGGACGATGAGGTGTCCATAAGGCACCATTTTTAAAAAGGGGATTACCTGAAGTAATGAGTGCAGAAAGAGTTTCAACTGTTGCTGTAACGCCGTTTGTTGTTATGTTTTTAGGTGATATAGTATTTGTGGTTTCAGATGAAACGTTATGTTTTTTGATCGTATGAAGTTTGGTATTAGAGCATTGTTTCATAACTACAGACGGATCTATTGATCCTTGATTGAATTGTTTTTGAGTTGTTTTTGACTTTTTATGTGACATGATAAGAACATTTTATACAGTTATTTTAATATAATTTAGAAAAAAATTAAAAGTTTTTGGTTGCATTTGTTTTTGAAAGAAATTTCTTTTTTATCATTTGATAATTAGTTAAAATATTTTCCGTGATATGGCAGAGGGGAGTGTAACCATTTTGTAATATTGATCCTAGAGAGTTATACCTCTCTATAAGTAAAGTGAAGGGATAGCTAAGGTCAAAGTCATGCTTTTTGTACTAGAAAGGTTGAGACTAGTGCTAATAACGTTCGGTAAAGCAATCTTCGTAATGTTTTTGGCTATTATTTTTTGATATTGGGAGTGTGTACTGTAATCGATCGCTTTATATACATTTGGTAAAGATCATTTCCATTTTTGAATGAAAGGTAACGGGATGATACCCAACCTGTTCGTGAATTATAATCAATTTGGCACCAGTTGCCTTTGCATTTTCGGATCGAAACTGATTGGTTTATCGGAATCCAGCCGAGAAGCGGGTGTTGTGTGCTCGGACCTATTCTGAAATTCAAATTCTTTATTACGATGGCATTTGTAGCATCGGCTGGTGTTATTACTAAAATGAGAGAGCCAGCTATAAAAAAATTAAGCAAATTTTTCATTTTTACACAACATCCTTTTATTCAATATAATAAAACAGAAAACAGATAATTATATCCTTTAATATATCGATAATAACAGAGATATTGCTAAACATTTAAAATCTAAAATATAAATTCACTTTCAAAGTAACTAAAGAGTCCTCTGTGCTCTTTTTATTTTTTATATGGAAAACAGAATTTCTGTATTATATAATAAAGACAACTGTAATTTTCGGGTTCCAAGAGTCATCTTGGAGGCCGATTTTTATATCTTTATAAGGTCTTTCGTGTACAAGAAAGGGACGGATCATGGAAAAAGTTCCGATGACTACAGCCGGTTTTGAAAGTCTCAAAGAAGAGTTACGGTGGCGCCAACAACAAGAGCGTCGACGGATTATTGAAGCAATTTCTGAGGCACGCGCACATGGTGATCTGTCAGAAAATGCAGAGTATCACGCTGCTAAAGAAGCACAAAGTCATAATGAGGGGCGTATAAATGAGCTTGAAGATTATATTGCGCGAGCAGAAGTTATTAATGTTTCACGTCTTTCAGGTGATAAAATTAAATTTGGAGCTACTATTAATCTTTTGGATGAAGACACTGAAGAGAAAAAAGTTTATCAGATTGTTGGTGATCAAGAAGCTGACGTAAAAACTGGTAAAATTTCTATTTCTTCTCCTATTGCACGTGCACTTATTGGTAAGCAAGAAGGTGATGTAATTGAAGTAAATGCACCAGGCGGTGCGCATAATTATGAAATTATTAAGGTTCAATATATCTAAATTGTTATGCGTGCATCTTTGAAAGAAACTGACATTATTGTTCCGCATTTTAAGAAACGTTTATCAGGAGTAACAACGACGATTATTCATCTTGTTCCATTGCAACGAAAACAGGGTATTTATATATCCACTTTAGGGATAGGGTTGCCAAAAAATTTACCTGCTCTTTCTTTTAAAGATCTTTTCGGTTTATGGAAAAGTCCAGTAGGAAAATCATTTCGAATTTGGCATGCACGACGCAATATTGAGATGCTTTGTGGGATTTTCTTACGGGATGTTTTAAAAATGAAGCTTAAACTCATTTTTACATCGGCATCTCAACGTCATCATAAGCCCTTTACAAAATGGTTAATTCGTCGCATGGATAAAGTGATTGCTACAAGTGAACGCACTGGAAAGTATCTTGAAGTTCCTCATCAAGTTATTATGCATGGTGTGGATCTTGAGCGTTTTTCACCACCGAAAACCATTGATGATTATTTTTCAGCTTCCGGATTATCTGGAAAATATGCAATAGGATGCTTTGGACGTGTACGCTATTTGAAGGGCACTGATTTATTTGTGGATGCAATGTTAGAATTATTGCCCAGTTATCCAGATTGGACAGCGATTATTGCTGGTCGTACTACAGTAAAACATTATAACTTTGAAAAACAATTACGTCAGAAAGTTGCTACTGCTGGTTTAAGTGATCGTATTATTTTTCTTGGTGAGATCCAGGATACACCTTTGTGGTATCGTCGTCTTTCGCTTTATGTTGCTCCCTCTCGTAGAGAAGGCTTTGGTTTAACACCATTGGAGGCAATGGCATCTCAGACTGCTGTAGTGGCTAGTAATGCAGGGATGTATGAAGAATTAATAAGAGAAGGAACAGGAACAGTTGTTTCTGCAGGAGATCGAGTAGCTTTAACAGGAGCGATTGAATTATATTTTTCTGATTTAGAAAAAACAATAATGGCAGGGAAAAAAGCGTTAACTCATGTTCAGACACATTTTCCTTTAGAAAAGGAAGCAATAGCAATTGGGCATGTTTATAAAGAAATGTTTGCAGAGAAAGTATTTTAAATATATTGTAGTCTATTTTTTAAATAGAGATGAAATAATATTTTAAAAGCAAGATGCACGCGTTCATAAATATAGTGCTAAGATTCTAATTTATACTCCTTCAAAATTTTTGATGTACTGATTTACTAAGAGCTCTTTTGGCATTTTATATTCATTACATTAAAATTGGTTTTAAAATTTATGTCATCTATAATGCTGTATTCTATGAATTTTCATATTATAAATATAGAAAACTGTACGTTAGAATTGTTCGTTCCAAAAAGAACGGGTAAAAAGTATAAAGATAGTTATAATTTCAAGACGGCCGGCGAGCATTAGAGCACTCAAAATCCATAAGGCGTGATCATTAATGGTTGAGAAATTTCCAACAGGGCCAATAATGCTTCCAAGACCTGGACCAATATTTGAAAGCGCTGTTAAAGCGCCTGTGCAAGCAGAAGTAAAATCAAGTCCAGTAGTGAGTAAAAGTGCAGTACCAATAAGAAGACAGAACATATAAAGGCACAGAAAAAGTAAAACTGCTTTAGTAATATCATTAGAGACATTTGAGTGATCATAGCGCACTTTTACAATCGCATTAGGGGAAAGAAGTTGTGTCATATTTGTTTGTGCAATACGCCATAAGATAATTAAACGATTAACCTTTATACCACCAGAAGTGGAACCAGCACAGCCACCCATAAAAGAAACAATAAAGAAAATACCAAGTGCAAAAGGTCCCCAAAGTTGGTAGTCTTCAGCACTATAACCGGTAGTGCTAATGACAGATGTAAGATGAAAAATGACATCAAGAAAAATTTTGTGGAAGGGAAGATGATTATGAAATCGCAACCAGGTTGCAAGTGCAAAGCTAAAGAGAAAAACAACACTAAGAAAAACGATAACTTGTGGGTCTATGGAACGTTTAGAGTATCCAGGAAGTAACAGTTTAATATAAAGAACAAAAGGTAATGCAGAGAGCAACATAAAGATTGTAGCAACAATTAAAATAGCTGGTTTATCAGAAAAATAACCAAAGGAGGTATCATGGGTTGAGAACCCAGCTGTTGCTATCGTTGTCATTGCGTGGTTGATAGCATCAAATAATGTCATGCCAGCAGCAAAATAAGAAAGCATGCAAGCTAGTGTTAATCCAATATAGGCAATAATAATTCCATTGGCGATTTGGTGGATACGGGGTAATATTTTTTCCGATTTATCAGATGATTCCATGTGGAAAAGTTGTATACCGCCAACCCGTAATGAGGGTAAAAGTAATAAAGCTAAGCCGATAAAACCAATCCCTCCAATCCAGCATATGATGGAGCGCCATAATAAAATGCTTCGTGATAAATGGTCAAGGCCAGTAATAACTGTAGAGCCTGTCGTTGTAATTCCAGAGATGGATTCAAAAATTGCTCCTGCTAAGGAAATTGGGAGTGAAGAAAGATAAAAAGGGAGAGCTGCCACTATACTTCCTGTTAGCCATAGACAAAGGGTTAGTGTAAAGCTAAGTCGTGTTGAAAAACGGCAGGTAGCTCCTCTAGTTGCTAAGAGAATAAGTGTTGCTAATACAGTTGTAATAGCACAAGGATAAAGAAAAATTGTCCAATTGTGATTGTTATCTCGTAAATCTGCAAGAGCTGGCAAAAGCATGGTTCCTCCCATGATTAATGCAAACCGTGCGCAAATGTTAATAATAAACTGAAAAATAATCGCTCCTTGTCTCTAATTGTTTTTATTATAATGTTTCCCTAATTAGAATTTATATGCTTATATTAAGCAAACTATGATAAATTGGCAATGCACTTTTAATCGATCTTGAAAAAATATAACTTTGCCATAATTCGAGTTCTTAAAAAATGTATTTTTAAAGACGTATTTTGTTATAAACTTATAAACTTTAATCAAAGGCCGAAAAAAGGAATTTTATGGTGCAATTGCATAGTCGTGTTCTTATTATTGGCTCCGGACCTGCTGGTTATACAGCGGCTATCTATGCTGCTAGAGCAATGCTTAAACCAGTGTTAATTACTGGAACGCAGCAAGGGGGGCAGTTGACAATTACAACTGAGGTTGAAAATTATCCAGGTTTTGTTGATCCAATTCAGGGGCCATGGTTGATGGAGCAAATGGCAAAGCAAACAGAAAATATGGGTGCAAAAATTGTTTATGATAATATTGTAAAGGCTGATTTATCTAAGCGTCCTTTTATTTTATCTGGGGATTCAGGAGCGCAGTATGGTTGTGATGCGCTAATTATTGCAACAGGAGCAAAGGCACGTTGGCTTGGTTTGGAAAGTGAACAAACCTTTATGGGGGGTGGTGTTTCTGCTTGTGCTACTTGTGATGGTTTTTTTTATCGTGGTAAAGATGTAATTGTGGTAGGTGGTGGCAATACAGCTGTTGAAGAAGCTCTTTATTTATCTCATTTGGCTAAAAGTGTATGTGTGGTTCATAGGCGCGATCATTTTCGAGCAGAAAAAATCTTGCAAAATAGGCTATTTTCTCGTGATAATGTTCGCGTTATTTGGGATCATATAGTGGAAGAAATTATTGGTTTGCCTGTTCAGTCTCCAATGGGGGCTGTTGTAACAGGTGCGCGTCTAAAAAATACAAAAACAGGTCAAAAAATGCAAATGGATGTGGATGGAATATTTATTGCCATTGGTCATGATCCTGCTGTTTCTTTATTTGAGGGGCAATTAAAACAAAAAACAGGGGGATACTTATGGACTGCACCTGATTCAACAGCAACAAGTATCCCTGGCGTTTTTGCTGCAGGGGATGTCGCTGATAATTTATTTCGTCAAGCTGTAACTGCAGCAGGGAGAGGATGTATGGCAGCGTTAGAGGTGGAACGGTTTTTGGATTCATAGATGTACATCTCAAAAAGGTAGTTTTTATAAATAACGTTTAAAAATTAGGAGGAAAATTGTGTCATTGCCATTAGATTGGAATAAATTAAGAGTTTTTCATGCTGCGGCAGAAGCAGGTTCGTTTACACATGCAGCTCAAAGGCTTCATTTATCTCAATCGGCAATTTCGAGACAAGTTTCAGCTTTAGAGCAAGATGTTCGAGTGCCTTTATTTCAGCGTCATGCACGCGGTTTAATTTTAACAGAGCAGGGCGAAATACTTTATCGTACAGCCCATGATATTTTGATGAAGCTTGAAAATACGCGTCTGCAATTAAGTGAAAGCTGTGAAAAACCAACAGGACATTTACGTGTAACGTCGACTTTTGGAATAGGAGCAGGGTGGCTTGCGGAGCATATACCTGAATTTTTGAGTCTGTATTCTGATATGCAAATTCAGCTTTTGTTTGATGATGAAGAGCTTGATTTGACAATGCGTTATGCAGACTGCGCTATTCGTTTACATCAGCCTCAACAGCCTGATCTTATACAAAGAAAATTATTTACAGTTCATATGCATGTTTATGCTTCAGAAAATTATATTGCAAATTATGGTAAGCCAGAAAAATTATCTGAATTGGATCAGCATCGCATTATTTCATTTGGTGAGCCTGTGCCACCTTATTTGGTTGGCTTGAATTGGTTGCAAAGAGCTGGGAAAAGTGATGATTCCGTGCGTGTTTCAATTTTGCAAATTAATAACATTATTTCAATCAAAAATGCACTTATGCACGATCTTGGTATTGCTGTACTTCCTGATTATATTGTGAATAATGATGAGAAACTTATACGTCTTTTTCCTGATATGAGTGATATTCCTTCTTTTGATACTTTTTTTTGTTATCCTGTTGCTTTGAAGAATTCAGCAAAATTGAATGTTTTTAGAGATTATATCTTTTTAAAAGCACGCAAATGGTCCTTTTAAATAATATTTTATAGATTATTGAAGGGTAGAGGTGAATAATCTAATGAGCTATGTGTTTATTTTTGTAAAATGGAAGAAAATATTATCTCTTAGTTATATTTCGTCCTATTAAGTTTTCTTGAGTGGTTTCTTTGAGGATCTATAGGGTTAATTTATCTCTCAAGATCTTCTGAATTTGCTGGTTTTAGCCCGGTTTTTCATTTCTAAAAAAATCTTTTTGAACTTTTTTATAGCTACTTTTATTTTTTATGTTTGTTAGGGTTTAATCGTACACTTATTTACAAACCTGAAAAATTTAAAACACTAAAGAGAGTAGACAGTTTATAGATCATCTTTTTTATTAGGGAATAATCAAAAGGCGTGCGAGTAATCTTATCCTATTAAGAATTTCTGTTATCTCTTGTTGATGTGCAATAATACCTAATATATATATAATCTATCTGCTATCTTTTTTAATATCGTTTTGAGAAATTTCGAGAATATAAAAAAGTATTATTTCCGTTATGAACTTATATCATTTAATGTTTATGTTGTATTATTAAGCTAATTTATCGTTCATCTTGAATAATAAAACATTCTTTTTTTCTTTTATTAAAATACATTCAATAATTAGAGCTATCATTTATTTTAAATTCATTAATACTACCTGGATAGATGATGATCATAATTTCAGGACAAACTGTTACAAAAGCGCTGAATACGAAAACAGGCTTCTTCAAGTATTTCATCTGATGTTGCGTAGGAAATACGAAATGCTGGTCCAAGTCCAAAAGCAGATCCATGAACTACAGCAACGGACTCTGTTTCCAAAAGAGCTGTTACGAAATCTTCATCATTTGTAATGATTTTGTTTTGAGGTGTTTTTTTACCAATAAGCTTTGCACAGGACGGATAGACATAAAATGCACCTTCAGGTGTTGGGCAATCAATACCATAGGCTTGATTGAGCATAGAAACGACAAGATCTCGGCGTGTTTGAAAGATATTTTTATTTTTAGCGATAAAGTCTTGTGGACCATTAAGTGCTTCGACACCTGCCCATTGTGAAATGGAACTTGTACCAGATGTTTGTTGACCTTGAATAATATCCATAACTTTAATTAATTCACGTGGACCACCCGCATAACCAATTCTCCACCCTGTCATGGAATAGGCTTTTGAAAGACCATTCATTGTCAGTGTACGGTCATAGAGTTGCGGTTCTACTTGAGCTGGAGTGACAAAAGTAAAATCTCCATATGTTAGATGCTCATATATATCATCGGTGAGAATATAAATATGAGGGTATTTCATTAAAACATCGGTTAATTTTTTTAATTCATCGTTTGTGTACGCAGCACCTGATGGATTCGAGGGAGAGTTAAAAATAAACCATTTAGTTTTTGGGGTGATGGCAGCTTCTAGATCTTGTGGTTGAAGTTTATAAAAAAATTCAGCTTTTGTTTCTACGAAAACAGATTTACCACCGTTAAGAGCAACCATTTCAGGATAACTAACCCAATAAGGAGATGGAATAATAACTTCATCACCTTTGTTTAAAGTTGCCATTAATGCATTAAAGAGAATTTGTTTGCCACCTGTGCCAACAATGATTTGTTCTGGTGTATAAGTAAGATTATTTTCTCTTTTAAACTTTACAGAAATAGCTTGACGCAATTCTGGAATACCAGATATGGGCGTATATTTTGTTTCTCCACGTCGAATAGCTTCAATAGCAGCATTTTTGATATTATCTGGTGTATCAAAATCTGGTTCTCCAGTACTTAAAGAGATGATATTACGACCTAAAGCTTTTAGAGAACGTACTTTTTGAGCTACAGCAATTGTTGCAGAGGGCTTGATGGAAGAAAGCTTATCAGCAATGAAAACCATCGTTTCAATTCCTTATAATATTAGGCAGGAAACTCTTAATTATAAAATACATAAAAGATTATGTCGTAGAAAACATAAAACTGCAAGAAAACTGCCAGCAAATTTTATTGTAAATTCAGATTTAGTGACTTTAATTTTTTATACTGAGGAAATTTTGAAAAATCAATTCAAGAATAAATCTTCTTTTATGCTGATAATGAGGCATTTATTTGACTTTATTTCTAAAAGACACATCAAATTATATAAGCAACCTGATTGATAGCGTATAATTTGGTGGATGAGATTAAGCAGATAAAGTTGATTGAGAAGGTGAAGATGACTGGTTGATTGAAGAATAAAATATATTAAAATTTTTTGTTTTGTAGAACAGTGTGATTTTATTAAATTTCTTATTTGCTTGGTTTTTTTTGTTATTATTCAATAATAAAGTTTTTTATAGTTACTGGTTTATGTGTCATATTTTTATTTAAATTAGTGATGATTAATTTAAATAAAAGAAAGAAACAACTTAAATAATTGGAAGAAAAAATAATCAATATTTTATGATAATTAAAAAACTCGCCTATGAAGGCGAGATATTTTATGAGATACTCAAATTTTAAAGAGCAGAAAGATTTCCAGCAGAAAATTTTCCTGAACGACGATCTTGAAGAACATCATAAGAGATTTTTTGTCCTTCATTAAGGTCATTTAAACCAGAGCGTTCAACAGCGGAAATATGTACAAATACATCTGCACTTCCATCATTAGGCTGAATGAAACCAAAACCTTTGTTTGTATTGAACCATTTAACTGTTCCTGTAGACATAGGAAATTCCTTAGTATATATAATATTATGTACTGAGATTTAAAATTCTCACTACGAGTTTAAATCGAAATTAGGCGGGAGAGATTTCATCAGAAGTGCGATTGCACAGAAAAGAAAGAATCGCGTAACCAAAAATACGATAGAGAAGACTATAAAAAGTTTTTTGATATAAAGCAAGCCCTATTAATTTTTTGTTACATTAATCAAAGATTGATAAAGAAAATAAAAGATATTATATTTTGTGGGTGAGTAGGGAAAACTTTAAGTAAAATAGTTTTGCAAAGAACGCACTTCAAGATTACTAGTTTTGAGTGCTCGAATGGCCTGTGCTGCTGATTCAGCTCCGGCTACTGTTGTGTAGTAAGGAACTTTTTGCATAAGTGCTGCATGGCGCAATGATTTGGAATCTGAAATGGCACTAGCAGTATTAGTTGTATTAAAAATTAATTGAACTTTTAGATTACGAATAGCATCTTCAATATGAGGGTGGCCTTCTAGAACTTTATTAATTTTTTCTGCTTTAATACCGTTTTCAGCAAGAAATTTTTGTGTTCCAATTGTTGCTAAAACAGAAAAACCAAGCTCGATTAAACATTTGACAGGTTTTAAGATACGTTCTTTATCTTCATCTCTCACAGAAACAAATAAAGTGCCTTCTTTAGGAAGATCAACACCAGCTCCAAGCTGTGCTTTAGCAAAAGCAAGAGCAAAATCATAATCAAGTCCCATTACTTCACCTGTTGAACGCATTTCAGGGCCAAGTAGTGTATCTACATCTGAAAAACGGGAAAAAGGAAAGACTGCTTCTTTAACAGCAATATGTGGTTTTTGTGGCGTAGACGGTACTCCACCATAAGCTTTAAGTGCACTTTGGAGATTTTCTCCGATCATAATACGTGTTGCGATTTTAGCAATTGGTCGACCAATAGTTTTTGCAACAAATGGAACAGTGCGCGAAGCACGAGGATTGACTTCTAAGACATAAATTGTTTCGTTTTTGATAGCATATTGTACATTCATTAAGCCGCAAACGCGTAGTGCTTTTGCTAAAGCTTTTGTTTGATTCTCTAATTCATTAACCAATTTATGTGAAAGTGTGCGGACTGGTAAAGAACACGCTGAATCACCAGAATGGATACCTGCTTCTTCAATGTGCTCCATAATACCAACAACTAGTGTTTTTTCTCCATCACACAAACAATCAACATCAACTTCTATAGCTTCTGTTAGATAGGTATCAAATAGAAGCGGATTTTTACAAAGCAATGTGTTGACCTGATCTGTTTTGTTGTGAGGATAACAAGCTTTAATATTTTCTGGTACTAATTCAGGAACTATTTCGAACAAATAATTCTGCAAGTCACGCTTATCTCGAATAATTTGCATAGCACGCCCACCTAAAACATAAGAGGGGCGTACAACTAATGGAAAATTTAGTTCGTCGGCTATGAGTTGTGCTTGTTCAACTGAATAAGCAATACCATTTTGGGGTTGTGTTAAATTAAGTTGGCACAACAATTTTTGAAAACGATCTCTATCTTCTGCAAGATCAATAGCATCAGGTGAGGTGCCTAAAATAGGAATATTATTTTTTTCGAGTGCGCTTGCCAATTTCAATGGTGTTTGTCCACCGAATTGAACGATAACTCCGACTAATTCACCTTTTTCTTGCTCTGTTTTTAAAATTGCTAAAACATCTTCAGTTGTTAAAGGTTCAAAATAAAGACGATCAGAGGTATCATAGTCTGTTGAGACAGTTTCAGGATTACAGTTAATCATGATAGCCTCGAAGCCTGCATCTCGCAAAGCAAAGGCTGCATGGCAACAACAATAGTCAAATTCAATGCCCTGACCAATTCGGTTTGGACCGCCACCTAAAATAGCAACTTTTTTGCGTTCAGAAATGTTTGCTTCTGAGCACTCCGTACCTGCAAAGGGTCTTTCATATGTTGAGTACATATACGCTGTAGGTGAAGAAAATTCGGCTGCACAGGTATCAATTCGTTTGAAAGCACTTTTGATATTTAGGGATTGTCGTAAGGCAAAAATATCATCTGGCGTTTTTCCAGCAAGATTTGCTAAGCGTGCATCTGAAAAACCCATAGCTTTTAACATGCGTAAATTATCTGCATCATGGGGAAGTCCATAGATACGAATACGCTGTTCTGCTTCGATGATAGACGCTATTTGTTCCAAAAACCATGGGTCAATTTTGCTTATTTGGTGAATCTCGTTCAAGGATAAGCCCATACGTATCGCTTGCGCTATATAACGTAAACGGTCGGGACTTGGGATGGCAATAGCCGAACGGATAGAATTTTTTTCATCACCTTCAGCGTGTTCAGGGAGTATGATTTCATCAAGACCCGTAAGACCTGTTTCAAGTCCACGGAGTGCTTTCTGTAAAGATTCTTGGAAAGTACGACCGATTGCCATAACTTCTCCAACAGATTTCATCGCGGTAGTTAAGACAGGCGATGAACCAGGAAATTTTTCAAAGGCAAAACGAGGGATTTTGATGACAATATAGTCAATAGCAGGCTCAAATGATGCTGGTGTTGCACCGCCTGTAATGTCATTTTTTAATTCGTCAAGCGTATAACCAACTGCTAATTTAGCTGCTATCTTTGCAATTGGAAAACCAGTGGCTTTTGAAGCAAGCGCTGAAGAACGAGAAACACGTGGATTCATTTCAATAACAATTAAGCGGCCATTTTCAGGATTGACGGCAAACTGTACATTAGATCCACCAGTTTCAACACCAATTTCACGAAGTACAGCAATTGAGGCATTCCGCATAATTTGGTATTCTTTATCGGTTAAAGTAAGAGCAGGGGCAACAGTGATAGAGTCACCGGTATGAACACCCATGGGATCAATGTTTTCAATGGAACAGATAATAATACAGTTATCCTTTTGATCACGAACAACTTCCATTTCGTATTCTTTCCATCCCAAAATACTTTCTTCAATCAAAACTTCTGTTGTTGGTGAAGCTTCAAGTCCACGTTCGATAATTTCGTAAAATTCAGAGCGGTTGTAAGCAATGCCACCACCTGTGCCACCAAGTGTGAATGAGGGACGGATAATGGCTGGAAGTCCAATAATATCAAGAGCTTGAACCGCTTTTGCAGTGGCATGAGCTATATAATGTTGCTTGCGATTAGCTTCTGTATTACACCAATTTTGTTCAAGCTTTTCTAACGCTTGATCAAATGCATCACCGGAAAGTTCATTTTTAAGTTTATTATATGATTTTTCATATAATCGGCGATCTTCTTCTTTGAGCTCAGTTGCATTCGCTAATATAGAACGCGGTGTTTCTAAACCAATTTTTGCCATTGCTTTACGAAATAGAGCACGATCTTCTGCCTTATCAATAGCGTCAGCATTGGCGCCGATCATTTCAACATTATAGCGGTTTAAAATTCCCATTCGCTTTAAAGATAAAGCAGTATTAAGTGCTGTTTGTCCTCCCATTGTTGGTAAAAGTGCATCTGGGCGTTCATGAGCAATAATTTTAGCAACTATTTCTGGAGTAATGGGCTCAATGTAGGTTGCATCTGCCAAATCCGGATCAGTCATAATAGTAGCAGGATTAGAATTCACCAGGATAATTCGGTAGCCTTCTTCTTTTAAGGCTTTACAGGCTTGTGTGCCTGAATAATCAAATTCACATGCTTGACCAATAATAATAGGTCCTGCTCCAATGATAAGAATAGACTTTATATCTGTACGTTTTGGCATGGCTTTTTCCTATGGCAAACATCTATGCGCAGTTGTAGTAGGCAGAAATATTAGAATTTTGGCTAAACTCACTTTATAGGTTAATAGACAAAGAAAGTAATCCATAAAATATCTTTTTTATACTTTTTCTTTGCGGATAATGTTTGAGAATAGTATGCTTTTATAAATAATGGTTAACTGATTTTAAAATCAAAAGGTCAAAGTATAAGTAGATTTCAGCAATGTTAGCTGAAATAGAAGATATTTAAAGCATTATATTTTTGCTAATCTAACATGTATTATAAAAATATGTTGAAACATTATTATATTGTATATCAGTAAATAATTTTTTAAATGGCTATAATGGTAATCATTGTGATATTTCAAACATAACTTATATCTAAATATGATTATGGAGCTGGTTTTGGCTATAATACTGTTGAAGGCAGATTTTGTATTAGACAGGTTCAAGAGTAACCATAACACTGTTTCTAGCAGTATAGGAGTTTATAGTAAATTATCTTTTATGATCATTATGCCTAATAAAGTATCTTTGGTAAATGGTCAGGAATTACTCATACCAGTTCGCAGAAAATACAAGTTTTATATAAGTTATAAGCAGAATCTAGATACTAAAGCTATGCGATTAGGTTATTTTTTATAATCCATAATCAAATTGCGAAAATGTTGAAAGAGATAATGACTATCTTGAGGCCCAGGCGAGGCTTCAGGATGATATTGAACAGAAAAGATCGGTTTTTCAATAATTCGAATACCGCAATTTGAACCATCAAATAGGGAGATATGTGTCTCTTCAACATGTTGTGGTAGCGATGTTTTATCTACAGTGAAACCATGATTCATTGATACAATTTCGACTTTGCCGGTAGTAAAGTCTTTAACAGGATGATTGGCGCCATGATGCCCTTGATGCATTTTTATGGTTTTAGCTCCCACGGCAAGAGAAAGCAGTTGATGACCAAGGCATATGCCAAAAAGTGGTATGTTACGATCGATGAGCGTTTTGATGGTTGGAACAGCGTATTTGGCTGTAGCAGTTGGGTCTCCAGGACCATTAGAAAGAAAAATACCATCAGGATTCATAGATAGAATTTTACTTGCATTTGTGGATGCTGGCACAATAGTTATATGTGCACCCAAAGCCGATATAAGGCGGAGAATATTGCGTTTAATACCATAGTCAATTGCGACAATGTGAAAATTACGTTTGCTATTTAAACTATAACCTTTATTCCATTTCCACGGTTTTTCGTTCCATTCTATCAATTGCTTTGATGTTACTTCTTTTGCGAGATCAAGATTGATAAGACCAGACCATTTTTGTGCACGCTTCTTTAAAGCATTAATATCAAAATTTCCATTTAGATCATGAGCAATGATGGCATTTGGTACACCTTTTTCGCGGATAAGAGTAGTTAATGCTCGTGTATCAATATCGTAAAGTGCAATAATTTTTCGTTCTTTAAGCCACTGATTTAGATTTTCATGTGCACGGTAATTAGAAGGACCCGTAATATCTGCTTTGAAAATAGCACCAACTGCGCCATGATAATTGAGGGGTGTAAGGTCTTCAATATCTTCTCGATTAGCTCCTACATTACCAATGTGAGGAAAAGTGAAATTAATGATTTGTCCTGTATATGATGGATCTGTGAGGATTTCTTCATAGCCTGTTATGGCGGTATTAAAACATACTTCGGCTTCAACAATTCCTGTAGCACCTGCACCTTTACCTTCGATCACTGTACCATCAGCTAAAACCAAAAGAGCTGTAGGTTTATTTGTGCTCCAAGGACTGGGAAGCGAGATGGTTTGTGTCATCGTTTGGGCTCACAATTTGCTATTTGAATGCATAATACTCAAAGTCATGCAAAAATCGCGCAACTATAATAAATGCTGTATATTGTAATTTTCACTTAGATTTAAAGTATAAGTATATTCTATAAGGAGGTAAAGATCCAGTTTTGGGTTTTCTAAAACTGTATTATGAATTATTTTTTATTCTATATTATTTATAGAGAAATTAATTACTTAGAATAAAGCAAAAAAGAATGAAGCAAAAAAACAGTGAGGGGTTATGAGTTGTGAACTTTTCTTCATTGAATTGATGGGGAAAACATTGCATAGGATTTTGTTCGGTTTGAAGGAAAACTAAATATACGATATGGAAAATCGAAATACCGTAAAGAAATGCTATGCGAGGTATTATTTTTTTACTAGGTAATGTTGTAAAAGAGTTATAAATAACGCAATTACACCCCGAATTTGTTATCGCTATAGTTCAACAACAAAAATAGGGCCTAATTTGCTTTAAAAGGCAGTAGAGAACACTCTTAAAAAAATGAGTAAGTATTTTATGATCGAACTTTTTTGCCAATCCATATAAGGATGCAGGCTCCGATAAAGCCGGAAATTAAATAACCAAGCCAACCAGCAAGATTAATTTCTAAAAAGCTTAGAAGGAAACTGGCTAATGCAGAACCAACAATACCTAAGATAATATTTAAAAATATCCCTGTTCTACTTTTCATAAAATATTGTGCAATCCAACCTGAAAGTCCACCAATAATAATAGCTAAGATCCAGCTGATATACGTATTTTCCATTCCACTCTCCTATGTCTAAACTTAAACTATTATCTTTAACTGAAGTAGAAATTAGAGTAAGTTGTTTCAAGGTCAAGACTTATTTGTTGTCTTAATTTAAAGAGAGCTTGTTGTTTAGAAGTTTATGATGGTTTTTTTGTACTGATTTTCTTACGCAATGACTGAATTCAATCTATACTGAAAAAATAATCATTCTTTCAAAGAAAGTAAGGATTAGCTGTTTATTTGCACAAAAAGATCTCTTAGATAAGAATTTTGCAGTATTCTTCGTTCTTCTAAATTGAATAAATTGTTATTTTATGACTCTAAGTTCTTTTAAAGAATAAACTTGATTAAAGTTTATTATTTTATTTTGTTTTCAGTGTATTTTTTAGATTATAGCTTGCACGTGTTAAGTCATAGCCACATGGATTTTGAAAAATTTTGAGACCAAAATCAGGAAGAACAGAATAAAGGTGATCAAAAATATCAGCTTGAATTTGTTCATATTCTTCCCAAATGGTGGTATTCGTAAAGCAATAAATTTCTAAAGGTAAGCCATTCGGCGTAGGAGGTAATTGCCGTGTCATTAAAGGTGTATTTTTTTTGATATTTAAATGCTCTCTTAGATAAGATAACACATAAGCTCGGAAAGTCCCGATATTAGTTAAACGGCGAGTATTGGCTGGTATGTTGTGATTTTTTTCTAAGCGAGTATTCCATTCGTTAATTTCTGGTATTTTTTGTGCAAAGTAGTTTTCTAGTAGATTAAATCGCGCCAAATATTCCTCTTCTTTTTTTGTATGAAAGCGGATACTTGCTTGATCAATAAATAAGGATCGTTTGATACGTCGCCCACCTGATTCTTGCATACCACGCCAGTTTTTAAAAGGATCAGTTACCAGTTTACGGATAGGAACTGTGGTAATTGTTTTATCAAAGTTTTGAACTTTCACAGTATGGAGAGCAATTTCAATGACATCACCATCCGCGCCAAGATTAGGAATTTCAATCCAATCTCCGACACGTACCATATCGGTAGATGAAATTTGAATTCCTGCAACAAGAGAAAGTAATGTATCTTGAAAGATCAAAATCAAAACAGCTGCCATTGCACCAAGACCAGAAAAAAGGATAAGAGGTGATCGGTCTATTAATGTGGCCAATATAAAAATAGCAGTAAGAGTAAAAAGCGCAATTTTAGCTATTTGAATGTATCCTTTTATTGGCTTTAACCTCGCTGCAGGTCTTTGCTCGTAAAAGGTATTAATGATATTGAAAAGAGCAGAAATTGTTAAAGCAACGATAAAAATGATAAAGGCATTAGAAACATTTCGGATAATTGTACTGAGTATATTGGGCAATGTAGATATAAAATTGATACCCGTTGAAAGAATAAAAGCCGACGCAATATGAGCTATGTATTTAGTAATATTTTCAATGTCGGTAGTTGTATTTTGATGGAGAAAAGTAGCGAGTTGTTTTTTTCCGCGAATAAGTAAGATACGTGTTAAAAAATTAACTAAAAGTGCAATGAGAACTAGAAAAATTAACCAAGAGATCATTTCTAGTGATGGATATTGAACAAGAAATTTAGGCACTTTTGTTGTCTCCATTTTTGAATCATATGTGGTTATTCGTTTAGAAATTCATTTATTATTTAAGAGGAAGTATTGGAATTATGCTTTAAAGTAATTAAAATGCAAATAAAGAATTTTCAAACTCTGTGAGAGATAATGCGTATTCCGCCTGATTTCCTTGATGAGATTCGTGCCAGGTTGCCAATTTCAGTGGTTATTGGTCAAAGGGTGACATTTGATCAAAAAAAAAGTAAGCCTTCGCGTGGTGATTTTTGGTGTTGTTGCCCATTTCATGGTGAAAAGACTCCAAGTTTCCATTGTGATGATCGTCAGGGTCGTTATTATTGTTTCGGCTGTAATACAAGCGGTGATATTTTTACCTTTCTTTGCGAACTTGATGGATTGCGCTTTTCGGAATCTGTAGAGCGTTTGGCTAATTTTGCAGGTATGAAATTACCTATCTTTGATTTACAAAATCATAAAGATGAAATGAAAAAAAATGATCTTTATGATGTCATGAAAATCGCCACGGATTTTTTTCAAAATAATTTACATCATCAAATTGGAGCCCAAGCACGTCATTATCTTTATGAACGTGGTGTTACATTAGAACTCGCAAAGCGCTTTCAGATTGGTTTTGCTCCGGTAGGGCGTACAACTTTGAAAGATGCATTGAGTGTGCGTGGTATTTCGCTAAAGCAAATGGAGGATTGTGGTCTACTTATATCTGGTGAAGATATTTCTACTCCTTATGATCGATTTAGAAATCGCATTATATTTCCTATTGAAGATTTACGTGGCCGTGTGGTCGCTTTTGGAGGGCGCTCGTTAGATGAAAATGCACGAGCAAAATACTTAAACAGTCCTGAAACGGTTCTTTTTCATAAGGGTAATATGCTTTATAATGCAGCATCTGTCCGTAAAAATAGCCGTGCCTCAGAAAAAGGAGAAGCACATTCTGTTCTTGTTGTTGAAGGCTATATGGATGTAATTGCTTTAACTAAGGCTGGTTTTGAAAAAGTAGTTGCTCCTTTAGGAACAGCATTAACAGAAACGCAAATTGGACTTTTATGGCAAATGGAATCTGATCCGATTTTGTGTTTTGATGGAGATAGTGCTGGTTTAAAAGCTGCTTCTCGTGTTGCGGATCGTGTACTTCCTCTTTTAAAAGCAGGAAAGTCTGTGCGTTTTGTTTTATTGCCAAATGGGAAAGATCCAGATGAAATTATTCGTGCAGGAGATGCACATCTTTTTTCTTCTTTTGTTCAAAAATCAATTCCATTGATTGAGCTTTTATGGTGGCGTGCTACTTTTGGAAAACATTTTACAACTCCAGAAGCACGTGCTGCATTGGAGCGAGAACTAAAACAGCAGATATCAACAATTAAGGATCAAGATATACGTCGCTATTATTTTCAAGATATAAAAAGACGACTCTTTGATTTTTTTCGTTCATCTTTTTTACAGCAAAAGAATCAACGCGAATATATTCAAAATCAAAAAGATGGAATGTTCAAAGATCAATCTTTTTCTGCATTAGAAAATTCTAATATAGTTCGTAGTTCAAAACATTTTATTCCTTTACGTGAAGCAGTTATTTTGCTGATTTTAGCTCACTATCCTGAGCTATGGTACGAGGATTTTGATGTTTTTGCAGAATTAGAATTAAAAAATGCTCAATTAATAAGCTTACATCAATCCATGTTGGAAATTCTTGGAAATCAACAGTTATGTGATAAAGAAACAATGTTTGCACTTTTAGAAAAAAAAGGAAAAAAAACTATTTTAGAGCATATAGATAACCTTGTGCAAAGAGTTGGTATGCGGATTACTTTGGGAGGAGCTTCTATAGAAGATGCTCGCGCTGTATTAAAACAAGCTATCTACTTGCATCTCCAAGAACACCACCTACATAAGAGACTGCAAGATATCGAAGAGCAACTCATAAAAAATCCTAGAGATGAAGTTTTCAATCTACTTCGTGAGGTGAAAGCTGAATTGGAACGAACGAAAGCAATAGAAGCTTTAATTGAGGGATTCGGATCCTGGTTTTTCGAAAAAATAGATGAGGGTAAGCCAAAATAGAATAAAATGATTCGCTTTTTAAAAGCGAATCAGTCACGAAGTCTGGTATAAAAGCCCTATTATTGAAATGACGTTTTTGTGAAGAATGATGATTAAATTTTAGGAAAAGCGGGAAATTGGTTCTTATTATGTATGCAGATATTATCTCAGAAAGACTGAGATATATTGGGGTGGTTTCTGTAATGTTACCGTGTCTTTGCGTGAAAAGGTGTATACAAGAGTGTGTCTTTTTGAATAGAAGATTAATCCTGTAAACAGTGCATATAAAAAATTTTAATGCGCTAAGTAAGAATAAATAAGCTGATCACATGAATCTTACAGAGTGATCAAGTGGAGTTAACAGTATGGCAACAAAGGTTAAACAAAAAGATAATGTGGAAGAAATGGGCAAAGTGAGCTCGGATGGTCCTCTTCTTGATTTTTCCGATGATGCTATCAAAAAAATGATTAAACTTGCCAAGAAAAATGGCTACGTGATGATGGATGAGTTGAATGCAGTTCTTTCTTCTGAAGAATTCACATCTGAGCAAATTGAAGATATATTGGCAATGTTCTCTGAAATGGGTATTAGTGTTATAGATGATGAAGATGAAATTGAAGCTGAACAATATGAAGAAGAAATCACAATAGAAGGTGGCGATTTAGTAGAAGCCACAAATTATGCGGTTGCAACAACATCTAAACGTGAAGTAGCCGACCGAACTGATGATCCAGTTCGTATGTATTTACGTGAAATGGGAGCTGTTGAATTACTCTCGCGTGAGGGTGAAATTGCTATTGCTAAACGTATTGAGGCTGGACGTGAAACGATGATTTCCGGCCTTTGTGAGAGCCCTTTAACATTTCAAGCTTTAATTATTTGGCGTGAAGAGTTGCAAGAGCAGCGTATTCTTCTTCGTGAAATTATTGATCTTGAGATGACTTATTCTGGTCCAGAAGCGAAGCAGGCTCCCATTATTGATGGAAGTGAAGTCAAAAAAATAAAAGAAGAAACACCATCTTATAGCGTGCATGATACGAATGATCTTGAGGAAGATATAGGGGGCGAAGATGATGACGAAGAAGATGATGAAGTTAATCTATCGCTTGCGGCAATGGAACATGAGTTGTGTCCTCAGGTTGTGGAAACTTTAGATTTTATTGCTGAAACTTATGTAAAATTACGCGAGCTACAAGATAAACAAGTTGAAAGCAGCTTATCATATCGTAAAGAAGAACTTCTTTCATCTGCACAAAAGAAACAATATACTCAATTGAAAGATGCTTTAATCCAAGCAGTAAAATCTCTTTCTTTAAATCAAAACCGTATTGAGGCATTAGTTGAGCAATTATACGATATTAATAAGCGATTAATACATAGCGAAGGTAGATTGAAGAGGCTTGCTAGTAACTATGGCATTGGGCATGAAGATTTTTTAAGAGAATATCAAGGTCGTGAGTTGGATGCGGATTGGGTTAATTATATTGCGACTTTATCAGGGCGTGGTTGGAAAGAATTTTCAACTTGTGAAGCTAAAGCCATTCAAAGTTTGCGTAGTGAAATACAAAATCTTGCGCAAGAAACTGCTATTTCAATTAGTGAATTTCGTCGAATTGTTACGCAAGTACAGAAAGGGGAGCGTGAAGCGAATATCGCTAAAAAGGAAATGGTGGAAGCTAATTTGCGTCTTGTGATTTCAATTGCCAAAAAATACACTAATCGTGGTTTACAATTTCTTGATCTTATTCAGGAAGGCAATATCGGTTTGATGAAAGCTGTTGATAAATTCGAATATCGGCGTGGATATAAATTTTCAACTTATGCGACATGGTGGATACGTCAAGCAATTACGCGGTCTATTGCTGATCAGGCGCGTACCATTCGTATTCCTGTTCATATGATTGAGACAATTAATAAAATTGTTCGTACATCGCGCCAAATTTTACATGAAATTGGACGTGAACCAACACCAGAAGAACTCTCTAGCAAACTTTCTATGCCATTAGAAAAAGTGCGAAAAGTGCTTAAGATTGCAAAAGAACCTATCTCACTTGAAACACCTGTCGGTGATGAAGATGCTTCTCATTTAGGTGATTTTATTGAGGATAGAAACGCATTATTACCAATTGATGCAGCTATTCAGGCTAATTTACGAGATACAACAACACGTGTTCTTGCTTCATTAACGCCACGTGAAGAGCGTGTTTTGCGAATGCGTTTTGGTATTGGAATGAATACTGATCATACATTAGAGGAAGTTGGTCAACAGTTTTCAGTTACCCGCGAGCGTATTCGTCAAATCGAAGCAAAAGCACTTCGTAAGTTGAAACATCCTAGCCGTTCACGCAAATTACGGAGTTTTCTTGATTCTTAATTAAAAAGAATAGCACATTTTTAAAGATAAATAAAAAATATGATATGAATAATAGATTGAATTTTATTTATTTTATTCTTTAAAGAATTGTCTTATGAAAAGAGTAGATCCTGTTTATGAGTAAAGAACTTCCCTTTTGGAAAAGTAAAAAATTAGAGGAAATGTCTATTACTGAATGGGAAAATCTTTGTGATGGTTGTGGGTGTTGTTGCTTGCATAAATTAGAAGATGAGGATACGGGTGATATCTATGCAACTAGTGTTGCATGTCGTCTTTTGGATAAAGATACGTGTCAATGTAAAAATTATAATCACCGTAAATCAATTATTCCAGATTGTATATTATTAGATATTGATACAATTAAAACAGCTCGCTGGTTGCCAGAAAGTTGTGCTTATAGGCTGGTGAATGAGGATAAAGATCTTCCGTGGTGGCATCCATTAATCTCAAAAGATTTTCAAACGGTACATCAAACTCAATGTTCTGCACGTGAACAGATTAAAATTCATGATGATGAACTATCATCAATAGAATCTTATTGTCAATATATCACCGGAGTTCTCTACAAAAACCGATGATATAATTATTTTACTAAGTGATTGATGATTATTCGTCGATAGCAAATGTTATGGTGACACTAACATTATAATTCAATTCACCTCCTGAAAAATTTGTATCTGCATAGTCTGCAGTTTGCGCTCTACTCATGAGCCGTGGTGTTGGATAACGTTCGTTATTACTTTCATTAATTGCAATAATCTTTCCTAATTTCACATTGGCTGCTTGAGCTAAAGTTTCTGCTTTTGCAATAGCTTCAGTAACAGCTTTTTTACGTGCTTCTTTATATAATGGCTTTGTATTGGCATTGGTAAAGGTAATTCCATTAACAGAATTAACACCAAGTGCCATTGCTTGATCAAATATTTTACCAGCATTGGCTAGATCACGGATATTTACTGTTAAAGAATTTGAAACACGGTAAGTTATTTCATTGTTCTTTTTTTCTTGTTTTTTATCTGAAGTCATTTGGTAAATAGATAAGCCTGATGTTTGCAAGTCATTTGTGTGAATGCCATTATTTTTTAAAGTATTCATAATATCATTCATAAATTTGTTATTCGCGGCTAATGCTTTTTGAGCAGTTATGTCATGAGTAACAACGGCTAGATTGATAATCGCCATATCTGGTGTTGCTTGGTTTTCACCAGTTGCTGTAACTGTAATTGTTGATGTATCTTTGATTATTTCTTCCGCATGTACAATGAGTGAAGTAGTGAGTAGAGATAATACGGTCAATATCGACAACTGAATTCGGTAGACATTCAACAGTTGAAAAATTATTTTAGTCATGTTTATTCCTTATAATATATGTATTCTATTACTTTCCCATTTTTGGTATTCATTGTAAAGGAATTAGAGTGTTGAAAGAAAAAAACAAAAAGCAAGGAAAAAAAGACGAATTATAATTAAAGCAAGCTCTTGTATAATAGGATATTTTAGTTTAGAGAAAATCTTCGTGGGGCCTGTAGCTCAATTGGTTAGAGCCAGCGGCTCATAACCGCTTGGTTGGGGGTTCGAGTCCCTCCGGGCCCACGTTCCCCTAATAAAATAAATATCTTTATTCAAACATGAGGGATTTTGTAGGTATTAATTCCATTAATCTATTCCTGGTGTGAAAAAATAATGATATAAAAGTTCTTAATTAGATATTACTAATCAAGGATTTATATGGTGTATAAAGTTATTTTTCTGATCTTAGCAAGAATGGTAATCTGCTCTTTTTCATTTTGCGAAAAGAGAAGTTGTAACTAATGTTTAGTGCATCGTTTTTTAGATAAATGATGATTAGTAGTCTTAAGAGGATTCATCTAGTTTCTATCTTTATACTATTTGTATATAAAGTAACAATGATATATTGCAGTTTGGGTAAAAGTTTATGGATATTAAGGATAAATTTTGTCTATACTTCCCCCTTTAATCATTCGCCTTTGTGGGCCACGCGGGTTTTGTGCTGGTGTTGATCGTGCTATCCAGATTGTTATTCTTGCATTGAAAAAATATGGCTCTCCTGTGTATGTCCGTCATGAAATTGTCCATAACCGCTATGTCGTTGAGGGGTTGCAGCAACGAGGAGCCATTTTTGTTGAAGAACTTTGTGAGATACCTGAAGTCCATCGTAGTCGACCTGTTGTGTTTTCTGCTCATGGTGTGCCAAAATCTGTACAAGAAGAAGCTATTCGTTACAATTTATTTTATCTTGATGCGACATGTCCGTTAGTTTCTAAAGTCCATAAGCAAGCAATTCGTCATCAACGTCATGGTCGTCATGTTATATTGATTGGTCATGCAGGCCATCCTGAAGTAATTGGAACTATCGGGCAGCTTGAAGAAGAGAATGTTACATTGATTGAAACAGTAGAAGATGCTTTATATTATCAACCAAATAATCCAAATAAATTAGGTTTTGTAACACAAACAACACTCTCTGTTGAAGATACAGCACAGATTCTTAATGTATTACAACAGCGTTTTCCTGCGTTAGCAGCTCCAGCAGCTGAATCAATTTGTTACGCTACTACTAATCGACAAGATGCTGTTAAGGCAGCAGCGTTAGGAAGTGATTTATTTTTAATTGTTGGTTCACCGAATTCATCTAATTCTAAACGTTTGGTGGAAGTTGCTGAGAGATTTGGTGCGCGTCAATCTATTTTAATTCAGCGTGCTGATGAAATTGATTTTGATAATCTAGGTGTCCTTTCAGTCATCAGCCTTTCAGCGGGAGCATCAGCTCCTGAAATTATTGTTGATGAAATCATTACAGCGTTTCGTACACGTTATGATGTCAAAATAGAATTGGCTGAAACTATAGTCGAAACGGAAACATTTCTAGTAAATCGTGAATTGCGTGATATTAGTCTATCCTCTCAAGATATAGCATTTATTAAGGGACGAGCAGAAGTATTAAAAAACAAAAGTAATGATAATAGTGTTCATAAAATAAAAGAAGAATAGTAGTAGTTATATAGGATATTATAGTCTAAGGCATTTTAGCATGTGAATCAGTAAGTTTGCTTTTAAAAACGAGGAAAAAGAAAGGATGCTCGAAGTCTAGAGTTGTATAAAATAGAATAATTATTCACTTTAATGTTTATGTAAAGTGTTTTTTAAAAAAATAATTTATCTTTTATGTATCCCTATACGACATTTACGTCCGATATAGTTTTTCTTATTATAATCAGTGTTTCAAAGAATAATTATATCATAATTTGTTGTATTGGACAGGGAATATAGTTTTGTTATGCGAAAAAATTATTGAAATATTGGTATGAACTTTATTTTTGCAGTAATGTGAACTTATTGGCTGAGGTAGAGTTGTGTGTATGTTATGTTAGATCGAAAAAAAGTTGTTGAAATTTATACAGATGGTGCTTGTTCGGGAAATCCTGGTTTAGGAGGATGGGGAGCGGTTTTACGCTGGAATGGTCATGAACGTGAGCTTTATGGTGGAGAAGTATATACGACCAATAATCAAATGGAACTTATGGCAGCAATTCACGCGTTAAATGCTTTGAAGGAATCATGTTTGGTTGATCTCTATACTGATTCAGCTTACGTACGTAATGGGATTTCTACGTGGATTGAGGGATGGAAAAAAAATAATTGGCGTACTGCATCGAAAAGTCCTGTTAAAAATATGGAGTTATGGCAAGCCCTTGATGATGCCTGTTCTCACCATAGTATCAGATGGTACTGGATAAAAGGACATGCGGGTCATCCAGATAATGAGCGCGCAGATGCACTCGCACGTAAAGCAATTACTGAATATCGTGAGAATGGGCATTTTTAAACATAATTTTTTATTTCATGGAATGATAGTATGGCTTGATTGTGTATTTATTGTAAATGTTCCACTGAAGGCATGGTCTTGATAAGAAACAGTATAAAAAACTGTTTTGTTTAATTCATCTGAATCGTAATATATCGGTGCGTTAAAGACCGCATATCCTTCGTAATCACTTATCTTTTTTGTTGGTCCAATTTGCATTGTTCCTCCATCTAAAAAGAGAGCAGAAGTTGTGATTATTTTGTTATTTTTTATCTTTATTAAGAGGGTGTTTTCATTTTTTTCAGCATGTATTTTTAATGCATTATGGGCTGTACGGGGTAAAGCATCTTGAGCTTTTTTTAATAAGGATAGAGAAAGAGAAGTATTATTTTGAGTAGGTGAGGAAAAATTAAAATTGATAGTAAAGGGGATACAAATTTCATTACACATTCCGAGGGTTAAAGAACCACTTAGATTTTCGTCTGAACCAGAGATATTAAAGGGGAGTACGACTTTATTTTTATAACCTAGTGACCAATCATTTTCCGTTTTATAGAGCTGTGGTGTAGGATAAAAAATTTCATAAGACACTTGTTGGTTGAAATTAAAAAATGGTGCCATACCGGAATTCCCTGGATTTCGCCAATAAGTTTTCCATTTTGGTCTTAACGTAATTTCAATAATGCCACTTTTTATTCCAGAGAGGGAAGATGAAGTTATAGCTAATCTAGCATAGCCACCTTCTGATTCATACCAAGGTGTTGCAATAAGATATGGTTTTTGTTTTGCTTGAGCATTAGCAAGAAAATAGAAAAATCCTAAAAATATGAGTATTATTTTCAAAGTTACTAAGAGATTTTTTTGAAAAGTATTTGTAATTTTTTGTAAATTTTGAAATATTTGCAATTTTTTCATTTGATCTTTATTCTTTACTGATACTGATTTAGTTGAAGTCAAAAATTAGATTGTGGAGACTATCAAATTATGAAACAGCATGAAGGATTTTTGAATGGACAGTTGCTGATAGCAATGCCTGGAATGAATGACAAGCGCTTTGTTCGTTCTGTTATCTATATTTGTGCCCATTCTAATGCTGGTGCTATGGGAATTATTCTCAATCAGTTACACAATATTAATTTTCCTGAACTTTTGCTTCAGTTAGGAGTGATTAACCAAAATCAAAAAAATTATCTTTCTGAGCCAATAAAAAAGTTTCCAATACGCTGTGGTGGGCCTATTGATACGTCTCGTGGTTTTGTACTGCATTCAGATGATTATGCTTGTGAAGCAACCATATCTGTTACAGACGAAATTTGTCTTACTACAACCCTTGATATATTAAAAGCTATGAGTTGTGAGAGGGGTCCTCAACATGCCCTTATAGCTTTGGGCTATGCTGGGTGGAAAGCAGGACAGCTTGAAACAGAGATTTATACAAATGGTTGGTTAATTAGTCCTACATCTCCTAATTTTCTTTTTGAAAGCGATATCAGTAGTAAGTATGATGAAAGCCTCATTCGCATGGGAATTAATCCAACTTCTCTTATTTCTGAAGTCGGTCATGCATAAATTATTCGTTTTATAACGTTACTTAATTATAGGTATGAGAGAAGTGATTTTGAACAAGAGCAATTAATTCCTCGACGGCAATTGGTTTAGTGACGGTTGTACTTTGAACATATTTACAACCTTCTTGTCGTAAAAAGATAGCTTCTTTTTCATTTTCTACGCCTTCTGCTATGATTTGTAAATTAAGATCAGTAGCCATTCTGATAATTGATTTAAGTACAAGTTTTTTCTTATGTGAATCAATAGAGATAAGTGAACGATCTAATTTGACCATGTCGAATGGATAACGGACAAGATATGTAAGTGATGAATAACCTGTTCCAAAATTATCTAATGCCAGATTCATTCCCAGTGCTTTAATCTGTTCAAAAAAATGAGCTGATTGTTCAGGATTTTTTCTTAAAACAAGCTCAGATATTTCTATCATCAATCGTCCTTTACTAACCGGATTGCGAAGAAGAGCAGAGCGTAGTTGACTTATAAAGTCAGGATGAATCATTTCTGCACTTGGTAAGTTGATAGAAATAAAGAAAGGATGTTTAGCACATTTTTCTTGTATATTTATAAGATCTACTATAGCGCGATCAACGATGAATTGTACTAAATCCATAACGAGCTGTTCGCTTTCTACGATTTTGATAAAATCATGGACATTTAAATTTCCATGATTTGGATGGTGCCATTCCACGATTGTTTCAAAACCAATAATTTGTCCATCTGATAAATTAAGAATAGGATGATAGAGAATTTTTATTTCATTACGCTTGATAGCATGATGAATATCTTTGTTGATATTATTATGCTCGAGGTTTAAAGTACGAAAATTGGGACGGAAAGGTTCAATGTGATTACCACCCATTTGTTTTGCATGGATCATTGCTAGCTCACTGTCATTGAAAATATTTTGAGCAGTTGATCTGTTATCACTCCATGTCACCAATCCAATGGATGAAGAAAGCGTTATAGTTTTTTCTTCAAGAGTAATAGGAGCTGAAATTGTTTTGTGCAGATGATTTGCGAACAGTGCAATTTTTTTTGGTTCTGTTTCGCTGAGTAAAATAATTGCAAAACGATCTGCAGAAAGGCGTGATAAGGTGTCTTGTAGATTAATAAGGCGGCTCAAACGACGCGCAATTATCAAGAGGACAGTGTCCCCAACCGCTATACCTAGTTTACGATTAATTTGACGAAAGTTATCAAAATCAATCATAAAAATTGTTGGTTTAATTTTTATATTTGCTTTAGCTAAAGAGCTATAATTTTGTAATCTATCGAAAAAAATTTGTTGGTTAGGAAGGCCGGTCAAGCTATCATGAATTGCATCGTATAGTAAACGTTCTTCGGCCTTTTTGTGATTAGTGATATTGACAATACTTCCGATAACGCGAGTAATTTTTCCGTCTTTTTGGATAGCTGGGCGTGCACGCAGAGAAAACCAATGATAATGGCCACCACCGGAGGAGAGCCGAAAGATTTGATCAATACGTCCTTTTTTATGTGCGAGAATGATATTTAAAACAGCTTGAAAGCGCTCACGATCATCATAATGCAAGGCTGAAATCCAGTCGCTCATAGTACCGTTGAGTTTGCAGGTGTTGGCGCCAAAAAGGGCTGTCATATCTGGGTGAACAACAATGCGGTCACGTTCGACATTCCAGTCCCAAATAATACTTCCAGCTCCTCTTGCTGCCAGAACTTGTCGTTCGAGATCAGAAAAAATCCCCTCATAGAAAGCATCATTAGAAAACGTTTGTTGCATGACAAGAAAGCTGATAAGGAGAACAATGAGCACCAATCCTCCTGCTAGAGCTGGTTGAACAATATCATTATCTAAATATCCTATTATGCAGGCATAAGCTTCAAGAGACCAAAAGCTAATTAATAACCATGTTGGAATAAGCATGATTGCACGGTCATATCTACGGATTGAAAAATAGCTGATCAATATAATTCCGAGTATAGCTGTAAGCCCAAATGATAAGCGAGCGATTCCAGCTGCTCTAGTAGGATCATAAATAGCAAATGCTCCTAGACCGCAGAGAGATATAATCCATATAATTGCACCATAGCTAAAGTGATAATGCCAACGGTTAAGACAAAGATAAGTAAATAGAAAAATGAAGAGTGTTGCAGCAAGTGCAACTTCTGTACCAGCACGCCAAATTGGTTCTGTTATTGGTGTAATTGCAAAGAGCTTATTCCAAAAGTTAAAATCAATACCAATGTAAAAAAGAACAGCCCAAGCAACAGCAGCTGTTGCAGGGAAGAGACTTGTCCCACGAACGACAAATAAAATAGTTAATAGGAGTGCCAAAAGTCCTGATATGCCAAGAAGAATACCATGATAAAGTGTATAAGAATTAATTGTATCTTTGTAAGCTTCAGGTTGCCATAAGTAGATTTGTGGTAGATTTTTAGAGCTTAATTCTGCAACAAATGTAATCACAGTACCAGGGTTGAGAGTGATACGAAAAATATCTGCATTTGCATTAGTTTGACGATCAAGGGAAAAACCTGCACTTGGAGTGATGGATTCGATACGTGCTGATCCAAGATCTGGCCATAGAAGACCCGAATGAGCCATACGATAATGGGGCACAACAATGAGGCGATCAATTTGTTCATCTGTTGGATTTGCGAGGGAAAATACTGCCCAGTTTCCAGAAAAATTTGCACTTTTTGCCTGTACTTCAATACGCCATATAATACCATCCGGTCCTGGTGCTGTACTGGTTTGGAAGATAGGGTTATTGGTGTGATGAATTTCAATAGCTTTGGATAAATCAAGAGCTATATCCTGAGGAGAAATTTTGATTGGTTCGATTGCTTGTGCTGATGAAAGGTATACAAAAAGACTAATTATTATGACAAGAACGACATTGATTATTTTACCAAAACTCTTCACGCTGCCTCACTCTCAGTATTTGAAGCTATTGAATCTTAAACGAGATTTTCGAGGAAATTCTTCCACTTTATTAGTTATTATTTTTATAAAGAGCGGTTGTCATTTTCTTTTGAAAAAATCACACGAATTTTATACAAAAATAGATCAGATATCTGCTCACACTAATGAGTCTCAAAATTAACGGAATTTTGTTCTTTTTAAAAGGAAAAATATCAATCATTTATTGTTAGATTTTACGCAATGTATTCTTGTTGATTAAATTATTTGTCATATTTTTTCATATGGAGTGTTAATTAGGCAGATTTGCTCGTTTTTTTGATAAAAATTTTTCAAATTTATTTAATTTAATAAAGAAAAGTTTTTATGATAATTTTCATTAAAGATGTGTGCATATTTGGGGAGGGATCGGGTTTTAGAGTAATTTATGCATATCCAATTACAATTTTATCTCATTGAAGTATTAGGGAGTTCTCTTCATTTCTTTTAGAGAAGACAGTTCATATTAGGTGAAAGAGTTGATACTAAATCGTCAAAATTCATGAGCGGACCAATAGGGCCAACAGCTGCTAGTGTTGGGCTAGAATTGATAAAAAGATTTTTAGCTAGATCAGTTAGCTGTTCTAAGGTAATAAGTTCTAAACATTTAGTCATTTCAGAAATTGGAATTGGTCTACCATAAAGGAGTATTTGGCGAGCGATAAGATGTGCTTGACTAGACGGATTTTCTTGTGACATTGTAAGATTAGCGCGATATTGTGCTTGTGCTCGTTGAAGTTCATTTGTATGAATATTTTTACTTATTTTATAGAGCTCATCAAGAATAACAGGTAAAAGTATTTCTAATCCTTCTTGTCCTGTAGCAGCGTGAAGACCGAAGAGCCCAGTATCTGAAAATCCCCAATGGAAAGCATAAATAGAATAGCATAACCCACGTTTTTCTCTTATTTCTTGGAATAAGCGTGATGACATACCTCCTCCAAGAATGATTGAAAGAATCTGAGCAGTATAAAAGTCATGCGCATGATATGGACGTCCTTCAAAACCAAGTACAATTTGTGTATCCATTAGATCACGATATTCGCGAAAGTCACCACCAATATAATTAGCAGGATTGACTAAAGGAGCTGTTGAATGGGGGCGGAAAGTGCCAAGACAACTTTCTACTTGGCGCAGAAAACTTTCATGTTCTACAGATCCTGCAGCAACTACAATCATGCGGTCTGCACTATATTGTTGATTCATAAAATTGTGAAGATCAGCAGATGTGAACGATTGGACTGTTTTCTGTGTTCCTAAAATAGAACGGCCGAGAGATTGATGACGAAAGGCGGTTTCAGTAAAATGGTCAAAAACGATATCATCAGGAACATCACAAGTAGCGCCAATTTCTTGGAAAATAACTTGTTTTTCACGTTCTAATTCATCTTCGTCAAATTTTGAACTTGTCATAATATCGGCTAGAATATCAATAGCAAGAGGAATGTCTTTTTTAAGAACACGTGCAAAATAAGCGGTTGTTTCAATACTTGTAGTAGCATTGATTTCTCCACCAACATCTTCAATATCAGTTGCGATTTTAAAAGCTGTACGGTTTTCTGTTCCTTTAAAAGCCATGTGTTCAAGTAGATGAGCAATACCATGTTGTATAAAGGTTTCGTTACGTGAGCCAACTTTAACCCATATTCCAAGCGCTACACTTTCAATTTGTGGCATTTTATGTGTGGCGATAGTCAAACCATTACTAAGGCGGCTGATATCCACACCCATGTATCATTACTCCGTTTAATCAACCAAATGCACCATTATAACGGCATTGGAATATTTCTTATTTAAATAAATGCAGCTAATTATAATAAGATGCACACGATTCTAAAGAAAATAGTCTTTTACTATTTTTTCTATCATTAGCAATGGTTTGTAAAGTGCTCTCTATAATCTATGAGATTTTTTAAATACATTAGTCATGGTAGATGAGTAATATTAACAACTAATATTAATTGAAGTAATGTAAGCGGCAGTAAGAGTAATCGTCATTAAAGATGTATGATTGTTTATTGTTGCGGGTAATTTTGAGTGCAATTTTTGTATATAGATTTAGTGAGATAGTTTATGTCTTGATACATGCTATTAACTATCATATCATTTTATGAATATAATTTGTTCTGTTAAAGGATAAAATAAAAATATTTTGAGTTATTTTTCATCAATTTTGAAACAACTGGATTCAGGATTTCAATAATATTGAAAGTCTAAATTAATTTGAATTTATTGTTTTCGAGTTAATAGATGTCCAAATTAGAAAAATTCATTTTCATAGATATAAAAAATAATATTATATTGCTTACAGGTATATTGCATAAGTACCACTGATCAATATTCATATATAATAAGGATGTTAATATCGTTCATTATAATGATTAATTACTCTATGAGTTATTCGTATAAATTTGTTTTTTATTTCGATATATTTCATTTTTTTAGCATATATAATTTACTCTTTGCTTATGATAGAATGCTATTAAATTTTACGGATATATTCTAGTTTTTAGTAGTAATTGTTGAATTTTTTAGTCAAAAATTACTGAGAGAGTATATGAGCTAATATATGTTAGAGGTATCTTTTTATTGCGAATCTTTCCATATTTTCATTGCGTTTAAGGTTTCAGGTAAATGAGCGTGTTTTGTAATAACCGTTTCAGCACCGGCTTCTATAAGAGCATTAGAGTGGCCAAGATAACTGTGGGAGCCTCCAGTAAAGCCGATAACGCGCATTCCTGCAGCAGCAGCAGCATGTACACCATGAATAGAATCTTCTATAACAATAGTATTTTCTGGTCGTACACGTAATTCTTGTGCAGCAAAGAGAAAAACATCAGGTGCAGGTTTTGGTTTTTTAGTTCCAACTTCAGGTGCTGAAAATATTTTATTGTCAAAAAGGTGATAGAGTTTAACAGTGTTAAGCATATCTTTTATATCTGTGCTTGTTGCATTAGAGCAAATACAATAGGGATAATGAGATTTAATAATTTCTATTGCTTCTTTTACACCGTTAATAATATGTAATTCAGTTTTCATTTGTGTGCGAAACAGATGTGCCATTTGATCGATGAAATTAGCAGAAATTGGTTTTTTAATTTCTTGTTCAATTTTTTTAAGAGTATCTTGAAAAATAAGTCCTGAATAGCGTTCGCTTAATTCTTTGGGCGATATTTTATATCCTATCTCTTTAAGTAATTGTGATCCAATTTTTGCTATAAGATATTCGGAATCTACTAAAACTCCATCACAATCAAAAATAATAAGATCAATTTGTAGCATAAGACATTCCTTATTATAACGGGTTTAAGAATTTTCATAAAATGATATTGAAAAGCTCTGGTTTGATAAAGATATAACTTGAAAGATTTTTCTCATTAGTTTGATAATATGAACAATATGCTACAAAGGAGTAAAATAAAGATTTATCAATATGAAATTATTTTGCTTACATCGAATAAAATAAATTTGAATTAGCTTAACGATACATTTACTCTATTTTGTGAAGATAGTGGACAATTAGATTAATTAATCATTTTAATTATAGAGTTATTTCGGTTCGTGTTGTTGAGTTTTTTATGACAATTGTTCAGCTACAAAAAAATCAGGTTTGCACTTCTTCACAGACGCAGTGGCGTAATAAAATCTTTAAAGGAGATTGTGTTGCAGTATTAGAAAAACTTCCTAAACATTCTGTTGATGTAATTTTTGCAGATCCTCCTTATAATTTGCAATTAGAAGGCGTATTGTATCGTCCAGATTACTCGCGCGTTGATGCAGTTGATGACGCGTGGGATCAGTTTGAAAGTTTTTCTGCTTATGATGCTTTTACACGCGCATGGTTGCTTGCGTGTCGTCGTGTATTAAAACCTAATGGGACAATTTGGGTTATTGGATCTTACCATAATATTTTTCGAGTTGGTACGGCGCTACAGGATTTAGGTTTTTGGATGCTTAATGATATCATTTGGCGAAAAAATAATCCTATGCCGAATTTTCGAGGGCGTCGTTTTCAAAATGCTCACGAAACGCTTATTTGGGCTGTTCGAGATCAAAAGGATAAAAAATATACATTTAATTATGATGCTTTAAAAGCCGCCAATGAAGATAGACAAATGCGTTCAGATTGGCTGTTTCCTCTCTGTACAGGTGCTGAACGTTTAAAAGATAAAATAGGACGTAAATTACATCCAACGCAAAAGCCTCAATCCTTACTAGCACGTATTATTATGGCTTCTAGCAAACCTGGTGATGTTATTCTTGATCCATTTTTTGGTTCAGGAACGACAGGTGCTGTTGCCAAACTTTTAGGTCGTGATTTTGTAGGGATTGAACGCGAGCAACATTATATTGATGCAGCCTGCGAAAGAATTGCTGTAGTTAAACCTTTAGCTAAATCAGAATTAGAAATTTTAAAAACAAAAAGGACAGAACCACGTATAGCATTTTCTAGCTTGCTTGATGCAGGATTGCTTTATCCCGGAAGCATTCTTTATGACAAGAAGAAAGAAATATCTGCTATTGTTAGAGCTGATGGGACTATTATGTATGATGGTGAGGCGGGATCTATTCATATGATAGGAAGAAAGGCTCAGGCTTCGCAAAGTTGTAACGGTTGGACATTTTGGTATTACGAAGAAAATGGTCTATTAAAATCGATAGATGATTTAAGAATGATGATACGTTCACAGATGTTGAAAGCTAATATTATATGAGTTGCACTGATTTTAATTGCTGATAAAGCATTATTATAGTCAATTTTTATTTTGTATAGGTGGGAAGTTATTTGAATTTAAAAGGAGAAGAAATAGCTATAGCAATGGCTTTTTTCATAACAGTAGGGAGTGCCTCTTTGGTAAGATGATGAATATCGCACCACCAACCATTTTTAAGCTTTATTCCCTGAATATTATCTGCACAGTAGACATTAAGTTTTAAAGAAAAGTGAGTAAAAATATGTGTAATTTGTCCCTTAAGTTTCCAATTAGCAGAACAGGGAGCATTTTGTAGTCCATTTTCTTCATTTATCCCAATGTTATTAGGAATTTGGGTCATGCCGTTGAGTAATTTTGTATGCTGTCGTTTTTCTAAGTAAATTTGTTTATTTTCATTGAGTATTACAAAAGCAGCGCCAGTTTTTAAAGGACGTTCTTTTTTAGGAGCTTTTACTGGAAAAGATTCTGTTGTCTGCATTTTCATTGCTGTGCACAAATTTTGAAGAGGGCAGAGTAAACAAGATGGCTTACGGGGGGTGCAAATTGTTGCACCTAAATCCATCATAGCTTGAGCAAAATCACCAGGACGTTTCACATCAGTAATTTCAAGTGTTTTTTCTTTGATCTCAGATTTTGCTTTAGGTAATGTTGAAGTAATAGCAAATAAGCGCGTTATAACACGTTCGACATTACCATCAACAACGGCTACAGGATGACCAAAGGCAATTGCAGCAATAGCTGCTGCAGTATAGTCTCCAATACCCGGTAAAGTGCGTAATATTTTTACCGATTGTGGAAATTTACCTCTATGATTTTTAACGAGTTGAATAGCACAGTTTTTAAGATTACGTGCACGTGAATAATAACCAAGGCCCGCCCATGCTTTCATGATATCATCTTGTGATGCTTGTGATAAAGAAAAAAGATCGGGCCAAAGTTTTAGAAATTTTTTAAAGTAAGGTTTAACAGTTTCAACTGTTGTTTGTTGTAGCATAACTTCGGATAACCAAATTTGATAAGGATCAGGATAAATGCCTTTTATTTGTTTTGTAGGGGGCATACGCCATGGTAAATGGCGGTAATTTTGATCATACCAAGAAAGGAGAAGTGAAGAAATTTTATACATCGTTGTTTTTAATCATAAACAAGTCTAAAATACAAAAAAGCATATATTTTGCAATTTATAGTTTGCTTTTAATAATTAATTATAAAAATTCTAGTTCAGTCAACGCAGTTTCTTAAGTTATATTTATTATTAATTTTCAAAGCAGTGGCTTTAAATATCGAAAAGAAAACAATTATGATTTAATAACAGTTTAGGATGGAATGAGCAAAAAAACACAAAAATATCATTTTTATTCTATTGCTGAAATGGTATCCGAAATGCTTGATCCGATTTTACGCAAAAGGACAGGACTTAATATAGCGCTCATAGAAAATTGGTCACAGATTGTAGGTCAGGATATTGGCGAACGTACAATGCCGATCAAAATTATTTGGAAGGGTCGTGCAAATCAAAATGAAACATTTCATCCTGCGACACTCGTGGTAGCATGTGAAGGCTTCACTACGTTAAAGTTAATACATGAAACAGGTGAATTGATTCAAAGAATTAATAGTTTTTTTGGGTATATCGCTATTGACCGAATCAAAGTTGAACAAAAGCAGGTATCAGTTTTCACGGATCGTTCGGAAGTAGAATTATTCCCAGATGAAAAAAATAAACAACGCTTAAAAAAAATGCTTGAAGAGATTGAAGATAAAAGTTTACACCACTCACTTTATAAACTTGGATATTGCATTTTTGTGGAAAAAAAATAATAAAGAAGGAAAACTATTTTATATTTCTTTCTCTTAATGAAGAGGTATTAGATTTTTATTTGTTTAAGTCGAACAGAAAAGTGTTATTTATGATTAATTATCGTTTCATTGTATCTTTCGTAGTAATTTTTATTTGGGGTGTAACTGCACAGGTTCATGCAACTACAACTTTAGTAAGTAAAACTGAGCCAGTAGCAACCATTGATATGGCTGAACTCCTTAAATCAGGTAAAGTTAAGGATAAATTTGAGGGTGAAGACAATGCTCCTGTGATTATTATTGAATATGCTTCACTTTCATGTGCTTTTTGTGCTGATTTTTACAATGTAATACTTCCTCAACTTCGTAAAAAGTACATCAAAACAGGTAAAGTGAAACTTATTTTTCGGGATTTTGCTTATGATCCTCGGGCAACAGCGGGTTTTATGTTGGCTAGGTGTGCTCCAGAAGATCGTTATTTTCCTTTGATAGAAGTTTTGTTTCAAAAACAAAATGAGTGGGCTATGGTACCAGATGCTTTGGAGCCATTGAAAAAAATTGCCTTTATGGCTGGTTTTACTGATGAAAGTTTTAATGCGTGCCTAAAAAATCAATCTATTTTGAACGAAGTGAACGCATCTTTTGAACGTGGAAAAAAGCTCGGTGTTACAGCAACACCAACCTTCTTTATTAACGGTAAAAAGTATGAAGGTGCTATGTCAATGGAAAATTTCTTTTCAGTAATTGATAGTTTTCTTTAACAATATACATTGTTTCCAAAAATGAAGATTGGTAATTATGATTGTTGGTCTTCTTATTGGAGGGGAGTACTTTTCATACCTTACTATAAGGCAGTATTTTATTTGGCTTCATTAATTTTATAATCGAAAGACTATTTTTAATGATTAGCTTGAGTCAAGTAATATTGTGATACTGATAATTGAGCGGATTTATACGATGGCAAAATGGGTTTATAGTTTTGGTAATGGTCAAGCAGAAGGAAGTGCGAGTGAGTGTAATCTTCTTGGTGGTAAGGGAGCTAATTTAGCAGAAATGAGTAATCTTGGTTTACCTGTTCCTCCTGGATTTACTCTTACAACAGAAGTTTGCAACTTTTATTATACTCATGATGGTACATATCCAGAAGAATTGCAGGAGGATGTTAGAAAAGCACTCCAACGTATTGGAGAACAGACAGGACGGGAATTTGCTCATAAACAAATGCCGCTTTTGCTTTCTGTTCGTTCAGGAGCTCGGAATTCTATGCCAGGCATGATGGATACAGTCCTTAACCTTGGTATGAATGACGATACTGTAAAAGCAATTGCTATACAAGCCGATAATGAGTGCTTTGCTTATGATAGTTATCGTCGTTTTATTCAAATGTATTCCAGTGTTGTTTTGGGGGTAGATCATTCGCATTTTGAGGAGATTCTTGATGAAGTAAAAGCACGTAATGGTTACGGTGTTGATACAGAAATGACAGCAACTGATTGGAAAAACATTATTATTCTTTACAAAGCATGTATTGAAGAAAAGTTAGGAGAACCTTTTCCACAAGATCCTGAAAAACAATTATGGGGTGCAATTGGAGCAGTTTTTTCAAGTTGGATGACAGCGCGTGCAATTACTTATCGTCGTTTACATAATATTCCTGAAAGTTGGGGAACAGCAGTTAATGTGCAAGCTATGGTGTTTGGCAATATGGGTGAAGATTCAGCAACAGGTGTTGCTTTTACACGTAATCCATCAACAGGGAAAAAAGAACTCTATGGTGAATTTTTAGTTAATGCACAGGGTGAAGATGTTGTAGCAGGTATTCGTACACCTCAGAATATTACCGAAGTTGCTCGTGTTGCTGCTGGTTCAAATAAGCCATCATTAGAAAAAATTATGCCAGAAGCTTTTTCACAATTATGCCAGATTGCGCATAAGCTTGAACAGCATTATCGAGATATACAAGATTTAGAGTTTACAATTGAAAAGGGTAAATTGTGGATGTTGCAGACTCGTTCAGGAAAGCGAACAGCACGTGCAGCTTTAAAGATAGCGGTTGAGATGGTTGCGGAGGGGTTGATAAGTTGTGAAGAAGCAGTGATGCGGATTGAACCAAAATCACTTGATCAACTTTTACATCCCATGCTTGATCCTAAAGCAAAGCGATGTGTTATAGCGCGTGGTCTCCCTGCTTCCCCAGGAGCTGCAACTGGTGAAATTGTTTTTACATCTGAAGAAGCAGAAAGAGCATCAATAGAAGGACGGAAAGTTATTTTAGTACGTGTAGAGACAAGTCCAGAAGATCTTCATGGTATGCACGCTGCAGAAGGAATTTTAACGACACGTGGTGGGATGACGAGTCATGCTGCTGTTGTCGCTCGCGGTATGGGAAAACCCTGTGTTTCTGGTGCTAGCAGTGTGCGGATTGATTATAAGACAAATACAATGATTGCTTCAGGTAAGAGCTTTCAAAAAGGCGATATTATTACAATAGATGGTGGAGTGGGGGAAGTTTTAGAAGGAAAGGTTGCAATGCTGCAGCCCGAACTTTGTGGGGATTTTGTTCAATTAATGGAATGGGCTGATGGAATGCGCCGAATGAAAGTTCGCGCTAATGCTGAAACGGTGACTGATGCACATATGGGGCGTTCTTTTGGAGCTGAAGGTATTGGTCTTTGTCGTACTGAGCATATGTTCTTTACTGGTGAGCGTATCGTTGCTATGCGTGAAATGATTTTAAGTAATGATGAAGATGGACGTCGCAAAGCGTTGGATAAGCTTTTGCCAATGCAACGATCAGATTTCATTGAATTGTTTGAAATTATGTCTGGTTTACCTGTGACTATCCGTTTTTTAGATCCGCCTTTACATGAGTTTTTGCCAAAAACAGAAAAAGAAATTCTTAGTGTTGCAATGGCAATGGGAATTCCTTCTGAACTACTTGTAGAACGTGTGCACCAATTGCATGAATTTAATCCCATGCTTGGATTACGGGGATGCCGTTTAATCATTACTTATCCTGAAATTGCTGAAATGCAAGCGCGAGCAGTTTTTGAAGCGGTAGTAGAATCAGCTAAGAAAACAGGATCTCCTGTCATTCCAGAAATTATGGTACCACTCGTGGCTCTTAAGTCTGAATTGGATTTTGTTAAAGCGCGTATTGATTATGTTGCTGGTGAAGTGATGAAGGAAAAGAATGTTAATATTCAATATATAGTTGGGACAATGATTGAATTGCCAAGAGCTGCTCTTCGAGCGGGTGAAATTGCAGAAACTGCAGAATTTTTTTCATTTGGAACAAATGACTTGACACAAACTACTTTTGGTATTTCGCGTGATGATGCAGCACCGTTTTTGACAACTTATTTGCAAAAAGGACTTTTGGAAAAAGATCCTTTTGTATCGATTGATCAAGATGGAGTAGGAGAACTTATCGCTATTGCTTCAGAACGTGGGCGTTCTCAACGTGCGAAAATTAAACTGGGTATTTGTGGTGAACATGGAGGCGATCCTCATTCTATCGCTTTTTATGAAGAAAATGGTCTAGATTATATTTCATGCTCGCCTTTTCGGGTACCGGTTGCACGTTTAGCAGCAGCACAGTCAGCAATTGCCAAAAAAACTTTTTATTGAAGTGATACAATCAATCATCGAGTAAAGTTGATGTTTCCATTGTATAAAATTGCTTTTATTACAATTTTTGATATTCATTTTTTATTTTGTATGTTTTATCGATATTTTCGATAGTATCTTTATAGATTAAAAAACTGCTTTAATTCTAAAAGCTAGCAGATTTTTTTATAAACGGTTAATAAGGGAATATAAATTTATACTATTAAAAATTTGTTCAAATTAATTATTTACATAAATAAGTTCTACTCTTTTCGATCTTGCCCTTTAGTAATAGAGCTACTACCTTCAATAATTTAATCTAGAATAGATATGAGTTTTATAAATTAACCGGAACAAATTTTACTCTAAATTATTGATTAAATATCATAAACTTTCTTTTAATATAAAGATATAACTATAAAATATTAGAATATTAGCTTTGTTATTAGCAAGCACATATTCTTTAAAATAAAGCACACTAGGCTTATTAAAGAATCTTATTGATTAGTTGTTATAATCATATTTATATAGTATGCGATGATGCAATCAACTACAGATTGTAAAAACAATTCAGCAGAACCTCATGGTAGAATTATAAAGAATCAACACCTAAACTTGTGATTTAGGAAAAACTGGCTGGGGTACCTGGATTCGAACCAGGGAATGCCGGTACCAAAAACCGGTGCCTTACCGCTTGGCTATACCCCAAAGACAACATAATCACGCTAGTGATCGCGCCTTATAACGATTTTTACAACTGTACGCAATATGTGAAAGCAGAAGTGCTCATTTTTTCTTCTTATAAAAGCTTATTTCTATCATGATATCATAAAAATACATTACTAGCTTCTAAGAAAATTACACTAAAAAATTAATTTGATGTATATCAATCAAATATCACATTTTCCTTACAGTAATTATTCTAACATTCAATATCTATTATTTATAATATAAAATTCATAAATATCTACGTTTATGAGCGTATACAAATCAAAAAAAAATATTGTATTTTTTCAAAAATTGAAGCATCATAATAATCTATAAAAATACCGTTTTGGCAAATGTAATTACAGAAATTATTCAATTACAAAGCTTATAAAATAATTTATTGGGGCATTAATTTAAAATTGTAGAAAATATTTTAATTATCTATCTTTTTCTTATATCAAAATAAAATAATTATTTACTTTGAAAATGTAATCATATTTTATAATTTTTATTCATTGCTTGAAGAAAAAGGAATAGAAGCTATTTCGGTATCAAGTGCATCCATAAAAGCAATGATGAAAGCAGCATTTGTACCAAAATCTCTTGGCAAATGACGCGAAGTAGCACGCATATCAACAAAAGTTGTATTTCCTTCATCTGTTAAGCGAATTACAATATCGGAAATAAAACCTAGGCAAATAGTTTTTGCTATTGTTGCAATATAAAATTCATTATCTTCGCTTTTGATACTTTGTTGAGCTAGCACAGGCCAGCCGCGGGCTGCTAAGACATTAAAAACTGATTTACGAATATAATCAGGTGAGCCGTCATAACGACGTCCTGACATTTCTGGCCATTGTGACATTTGTACTGTCGCTTGTTTAATTAAATCATTTTTGAAAGGTAAAGAATCATTAGGACGCAGAGTACGGAAAAAAACTGGTGGTTTCTGTGTATCAGTAGAAACATCATAAATAGCTGGTAAGGCAAACCACCATCCAGTAGATAGTACCAGTGGTGTGGCAGTGATTAACGAAAAAATGATACCTTTCAGTGCTTTCATTCCACCTCTAGTACCGTATGTCCATAAACTATAGAGTGCTTTGATAGCAAGAAAAAGAGAGAGAAAAATACAGCAGGCAGAAAGGATTACTAAAACGATAAAATCACTGATACGAAGCATAGAATAGCGTTGTAAAAGTGTTGATAATAATAAAATCAGAAATGCCAATCCACTAAAACGAGGAGACCATACTGCTGCTCTTGAGGTAAACAAAACATATTCCTTTTTCATGAAACGTTTTTTCCCCAATAAAGTACTCTAAACAAAATCTTCTTTAGATTTTATGTTTAATGATATAAGTAAATAGAGCGCTTACTTTTGAAATCAAGAGCACTTTAAGCAATATACATTATCAGTAATTAAAATTAATTTATTCATATGAATAATTATCAATTTGTTTTTTATAGAATTTATGTTAGATAAGAGAGTCTTTGGAAAAAAGAGGACATTTTGTCGTAATATTATTTTGTTTATGTTTTTTTTTAACGAAATGTTTTGTATTTAATTTAGGTTTTTAAAAGATGAATATTAAAGTATTTATGATGGTATCCATTTTAGTTATTAGTTTAACTTCTAAAATACAGGCGGCTGATATCGTAGTTCCTTCAAATTTAAAATCAATTTCTGCTCCTGTTTATTCTTGGGAAGGTTTTTATCTTGGGGGACAGATGGGCAGCTTTTCTAGTTCTGCTATTTTACAATATAATGATATAGATAAAACTAAAAAATGGAATTCGATTGATGAAGATTTTTCATCTGAGTTTTCTGGTATTACGGGCGGTTTCTACGCTGGTTTTAACTTTGATTTGGGTAATCGTGTTGTTCTAGGTGTTGATACAGATATCGTTTTCTCTAATAAAAAGGATACAAAAGTTTTTGTTAAAAACAAATTTGAAAATTTTGTTCCGCCACAAAAACCAGCAGAGCGCGGAGCGCCGTCAAGAGCGCCTGCACGTTCAATGTCGATTTTGACACCATCGGGTGAGGAGCGCGTAAGTACTTCTTCGGGAAAGGAAATGGTAATTGCCTATCCACCTTCTCCTTCAACTTCAAGTTATCCTCAAGTCATTACTTATACAATAACAAATCCTAATAACAGCGTTATTCAGGCACGCGATGTGCAAACATATGTTGCTAGCGATACAAGAAAATTGAGATCTTCAGCTGCCAGAGGAGATGTTGATACCTCATTTTCTGTAAGAAAGAAACGATCAACAGGAGGTGTTGATTCATCTAGTATTCAATCCAAGCCTGTCGTGGTAAAAGGTGTTTCTCCTGAGGGTATATCACCGCTTCCTGCTTCGGGAAGTGTAAGTTCACCGAACCCAATGTTAAGACAGCCTAATCTTGTTGAAAGATATACTCATACTTTAAAACAGGAATGGATCGGTACTACGCGGATACGTTTAGGTTTGTCTAATGGTCGTGTTATGCCTTATATTGCTGGTGGTATTGCTTATACAAAGATTCAAGGTACTTTTTCGAAGTCAATTAAGGGAATAGACGAGGAAAATACTTCTTCGAGTTTGTTCGATAGTGCAGAAACAATGATTGGTTATACTCTTGGGGGTGGTTTTGATTTTGCGGTGACTGATCATATTTTGCTACGCTCAGAGTATCGTTACTCCGATTTTGGTGAAAAGAAATTCAACAAAATAAACCTAAAATACTATAAAACTAATGATTTTCGTGTTGGTTTAGCTTATAAATTTTAATTTGTTAAAGTATAAAATTACTTAAAAGTTATATTTTTCTGAATGAAAACCTGCTTTAAGGTAGTTGGGAAGGGGTTTGAGGATAGCTATAGAGGTAAGTTTTGCAGAGTGACAATTAGAAAATCCTATTTAAAATTTCATTATAAGGTTTCTAGTAATTAAAAGATGTAATGCAGTAAAAATATTATAATGTGTAGATTTGCTGTTGGAATATAGACTTTTCAGATGAACTGTAGGAAGAGTTTAGTGTAAGGTGATTGATTAGGCTAGCAATAAATTTATAAATAAGAAAGATACAAGGGTGATTTAAAAAATATAAGTTTTTATTAAACTCCATCTAGTTTATGAAAAGTATATCTATATTTTTATGGGTAGAGCTGTAAATTTCTTGAATAAGGAAAGAAGATAAAGAGTTTGGAAGTTTTGATTTATTGTGAGAACAATAACATTCAATTTGTACAACAATAGCAGATATGAAATTGCTGGTTTTTTGTAACGCTAGTACAGAAAGGTATACTGAATGGTGTCTTTCGTATTGCTATTGATGAAGTCTTTTCTTATTGGCTTGAAAGATCTGCAAGCACTATTTGTTTATAGTGCAGATCTTTTTTTCAGGTGTCAGCTCGCTATAGAAATATAGCTAAGTCACTTGTTGGAGCCATTAAATAACGACTTTTTGTTTTAAAACGCAGGGTAGAAATCATTTTTTGGGTAAATCTATTATTGAATTTTTAATATTATGCGTACGCAAATTGATGAACAGGGAGTATAAATATTTGTGTAGTAGATAAATGATGTCTCATTCCAGATTTTATTCAATATTTCTTTTATAGCTACTCTTAAAACTTTTTGAACAACTTGCGGAAATTGGTAATCTAAAAAATTGCGTTTGATTTTTTCTTTGATGAAGTATATTTAATTTATTAATAATATTCTTAAGGTTTTAATTGAGAAAATTGAACAGATTTTTTGTTTAATTTGTTTAAATGGCATTGAGATTTATTTTACAGAGCTCACTTGATATTCCAGGAGTTCTTTAACTGAGTTTGGGAATTGTATTCAATATGTATTACATATTGATATTCCATGTGAAGTTAAGGCGGTTAAGAGCTGCTGCTTCAACTTTTTGTGTTAATCCGTAGTTTAATACAATGAAGGCAATAGAACAGCTTTCTATAGGAGGAGAACTTATTTCAACTTTAGAAAAAGAAGTAGCTTTATTGGTTGTGTAACATATATTAATTTTTCCTCTACATTCATAGATTAGGCCAATAATGCAGAGGAAAGTGAGAAATTTATTGCCTCTAGTTCTATTTGGGATCAGTATAAACAGGGTATTAAGTGTGATGCAACTTATGAGATATTATCAAGATCTAGAAAAAGAAAACTTTAATTTCTAAAAAGTAGTCACTAGCAACCTTATTTTGGATTCTGTGATAAAAAGAGTAACAAGTTCAATGACAAATATGCTAGGAAGAGTTTTGTAAAGACAGGTAAGAATATTTTCGTGGGGTGTTGGACAATATTTTATGTCGAAAATGTAAGAACCGATAGCTATTAACTCTTCTTCTTTTTATTATTTAAAGGTAATTTGATATTTTGGTAGATAATCAGATTAGGAATATTTATCAGAATATGATTGTATTCAAGGCAATATCATTGATTAATGATCAGATATCCTCAAAAGCTATTATAGTGTATATTATTCAATTGATATCAAACATTATTCGATGTTTGTTCTTAAAAATATTATAAGTATCAAATTAGATTTAGGAGTGAGATTAATAATTAGAATCAAGGAGATTTTTAAATGACTTTTGAATTAGTTGAGTTGCCTTATGATTATGATGCCCTTTCGCCTTATATGTCACGCGAGACACTTGAATATCATCATGATAAGCACCACCTTGCTTATCTTACGAATACTAATAATTTTATAAGAGATTTAGGCTTAGAAGATAAGAATCTTACAGATCTTATTAGAGAAAGCTTTGGAAAAAATCCTGGTTTGTTTAATAACGCAGCTCAGTATTATAATCACAACCATTTTTGGAATTGGATGAAGAAAGGTGGTGGAGGACAAAAACTTCCTGCAAAATTAGCTAAAGCTATCGAATCTGATCTTGGTGGTTATGATAAATTCCGTGAAGATTTTATAGCAGCTGGTGGTGCTCAATTTGGATCTGGTTGGGCGTGGGTTGCTCTTAAGGATGATAAACTAGAAATTATGAAAACACCAAATGGCGAGAATCCTTTAATTCATGATGCGCAACCTATTCTAGGTGTTGATGTATGGGAGCACTCCTATTATATTGATTATCGTAATGCTCGTCCAAAATATTTAGAGGCATTTGTGGATCATTTAATTAATTGGGATTATGTTTTAGAACTTTATGAAAGCTATGTATTATAGGACTGGGAGTGTATAGTTCATTATAATTAATAAAGGCTTCAAATTTATAGTTTATGAAGCCTTTCGTAGGATAAGATATTGAAGTTAGCAGTTGTTTTTTCCTACTATTTTCAGAATGTATGCGTATATATATGCAATCTCTTCTAATTTTGAGAAACGTCCAGCTGCCCCTGCGTGGCCTGTATCCATATTAATCCGTAATAAAACTGCATTATCATCTGTTTTTAAATCACGTAATTTCGCTATCCATTTTGCAGGCTCCCAGTACGTTACGCGAGGGTCTGTTAATCCTGCAATGGCAAGAATAGGAGGATATTGTTGGGCCTTGATATTATCATAGGGCGAATAGGAGGAAATAAGATGATAATCTTCTTCAGATTCAAGAGGATTACCCCATTCTGGCCATTCTGGAGGAGTTAGAGGCAATGAAGCGTCGAGCATTGTTGTTAGGACGTCTACAAAAGGAACATTTGCGATAATACCAGCAAAATCTTGTGGGGCTATGTTTGCTATGGCACCCATTAACATTCCTCCTGCTGAACCGCCATAAGCAATTAGTCGATCATGAGCAGTGAATTTATTATTGACGAGATGACGTCCACAGGCAATAAAGTCTGTAAATGTGTTTTTTTTAAAGAGGTGTTTTCCTTTTTCATACCATTCCATCCCCTTTTCTTTTCCTCCACGAATATGGGCAATAGCATAAATAAAGCCTCTATTGACCAGCGAAAATATATTACTATTGAAATTTGCAGGAATTGAGATTCCGTAGGCGCCATAGCCGTAAAGGAGGCAAGGTGCATTACCATTAAGATCAGTAGTTTTATGATAAAAAAGGGAGATAGGGATTTTCTCTCCATCACTTGCAGTTGCCATAATACGTTGTGTTATATAATTATCTTGATTATGCCCAGAAGGAATGTTTTGCGTTTTTAAAAGAATTTTTTTACGATTTTTTATTTCATAATCAAAAACTTGATTAGGGGTTGTCATGGATGAATAAATAAATCGAATAGTTTGGCTGTTGTATTCAGCTGCCCCTTGTAGATCTAAAGAATAAGCCTCTTCTGTAAAAGCAATAGAATGAGTTTTTTTAGTGGTCCGCTCCATGATTTGTATACGAGGAAGTCCCTCAAATTGTTCAAGCCAAATTAGAAATTCTTGATAAGCATCATGGGAAAGGACGAGATGCCCCAATTGATGTGGTACAATTTCAGACCAGTGTTCTGATTGCGGTAATGTATATGGTGCTACCATAATTTTAAAGTCTTTTGCATTATCTCGATTAGTGAGAATATAAAAGACATCGCCTCCTTCTGTGAGTGAGTATTCAATGCCTTTTTCTCTTTTTCGTACACATTGAGGAGAATTGAGAGGAGCATTGGCAGGGATCAGCCAGACTTCTGAAGTTTCATGATCATGAATATTAATATAAATAAAGTCATTCAGTTTAGAACCACTCACATATAGAAAAAATCCTGGGTCATTTTCACAAAAAATAAGTTTATCTTGAGCTTGATCAGTATTTAATCGGTGATAGTAAAGCTCTGAAGGGCGATGATTTCTATCCATTTTAGTATAAAAAAATCCTTCAGAATTGGCATCCCATACGATTTGTCCGGATGTATTAATGATTGTATCAGTATAGTGAGGCAATACTCCAAAATTATGAATTTTAGTTGTGTAATATTCAGAGCCTTTATCATCATAAGTCCATGCTGCATATTTATGATTAGGAGATATTTGAACTGAACCAAATTTGAAATAATCTTTACCATTCGCCAAAACATCACCATTAAGGTAAATGTTTTTTTCCCCACCATTTCTTGGTGTGCGGAAATAATGTGGTTGTTGACCTCCGATTACATAAGAGAATCCGTAGGCAAAAGGTCCATGTTTTATAGGAACAGAACTGTCATTTTCTTGAATACGGTTTTTCATTTCTGAAAAAAGTAAGTCTTGTAATGGTTTTGTATCAGCCATTTGATCAGTCTGATAAGCATTTTCTGCTTCGAGATGTTGTTGAATCTTTTTATCAAGACAGCTGGTTTTTTTTAAAACATCTTGCCAGTTTGAGGCCCGCAGCCAATGATAAGGATCTTCGCGGTAAATACCGTGATGAATTTCTTTATGAATAATTTTGGGTGCTTTTGGAGGGAGTATAGACGAACGAGGCATGCATAATCCTATGAAGATATCAGTATTTTCTATGTGTTAAATCAAGATTATTGATAGATTAATTCAAGTCCAATGCCTAATGGGTTTTTATTTATTTACAAAAATATAAGTTAGATGGATTTTATAATTTATATGCTACACTTTTATTCATGATATTTATTTTTATTATTGAAATTAAAAATAATTTCTTAAATTATTTTTTTGTTAAGAAAAGATTAATTTTTGATATCAAAATTGAAATTGATGGAACTCATACAAGGTGTGACGTTTTTATTTAAAATGAAAAATTGTTTTTATATTATAAATTTGCATTTGACATTTCTAGTTCTAATTTTATGCGTTTTTATTATATAATATGACAACAAAGAGAAGTTTATTTGATTTTTTTGTGTTAACGCAATTTTATAAAATAATTGAATTGACAAAAAAGATTTTTGTACAATATGAACCTTATATGTGTATAATCTCGTTATTACGAGTATAAATACAATGATGTCTCGGTTAAAATTAAAGGAAATAAGAATGGAACATCGTCCAGTCTTGGAGACTGAAAGCAATTTAGTTATTACGTTGGTTGCCGATATTGTTGCTGCTTATGTGAGTAATAATTCGATACGGCCGGCGGAAGTGCCAAGTTTGATTGCTGATGTTCATGCTGCTTTTCTAAAAGCGGGGAATATGACATTAGCGGAAGTTGAAGTCGAAAAACAAAGGCCTGCTGTTAATCCAAAACGTTCAATCTTTCCTGATTATCTTATCTGTCTTGAAGATGGAAAGAAGTTTAAGTCTTTAAAGCGTCATCTCATGACGCATTACGGGATGTTGCCCGAGGAATATCGTGAAAAATGGCAATTAGACAGCTCTTATCCCATGGTCGCACCTAATTATGCGAAAGCACGTTCAGCTTTGGCTAAAGAAATGGGACTTGGACGTAAAAGCGAAAAAAAGAAAATCAAATAGTTGCGTTATTTCAAAGATATTGTCTTAATTTGAAGTCTAGAAGTATTTTTTAGAAAGCATGTTAGTGATGAAGATTTAATGTATTTGGGGGAAAAAGAGTCTTATTGTTATAGAAAGCTTTCTGCACGAATTCGTTTAATCATTGCTTTAAGGCCATTAGATCGTTGTGGCGTTAAGTTTTCGTTTAGACCAAGCTTTGCAAGAAGTCCTTCAACATCAGCTACACGGATTTCAGAAGCTTTTTTGCCTGAATAGAAAGCAAGAAGGATGTAGATCAGACCACGTACAATGTGAGCATCAGAATCTCCTTGGAATGTTAATATTGGATTTTCTGAATTATCACGTGAGGAAAAAAGCCATACTTGACTAACACAACCACGAACTTTGTTAGTATCGTTTCGCGCACTTTCTGGAAAAGGTGGTAATGCATGGCCAAGCTCAATTACATAGTGATAACGATCTTCCCAGTTATCAAGCTGGGAAAAATCCTCTATAATATCATCGATCGTTCTTGTCATAATAAACTTCTTCCTTGTTTTCTGAGGCGCTTTTATGATGGCTTCTTGTTGACAGAAATTATCTTGTTTTTAATGAAGTTAATGAGAAGTACTAGAAGAAATAAGAGTATTTTTACAAGGTAATTTTATATTATTTATTTTCTTTTGGTTTTTTTGTACCTGTACTGAAGCTATTTTCTTGGGGAGCTCTCGTGTTTTTATTGCTAAATGTACGGTCAAGATATTCATAGATAATTTTTGAACCATTACGTGCGCGTTCACCCATTGATCCTAAAAAGGATTTTCCGATTTTACAAGCCTCTATGTTTCGTTCACAGAACATTCCTAAATCATTTATAGTTTCCTTAAAAGCAATAATTATATCTTTTGTTGTTGCATCAGTTTCTTTAGAGGAGGAAGGATTATTATTGTTTTGCTTCGTTGTAAAAAACGAGATGATGATAAAAATAAAAAATAAAAAAAATGCTGATTTTATTAAAAAACGTATCATATTAGACCAATATGCTGCTATTATAAATGAATATAAGGATAACTTATAATATTTTGATGCGGTATTCGTAATGCTTAATATTTTATGAAATTGAGCATTCATTTTGAATGATTTATCTCGTGAGTGATATTATAAAATATATATTTTGTGTTGTATATAAATGATATTTTATCATTGTTTTATTAAAAATTTAACATTAAATTTGTTTGTATATAGGAAAGTATTGAGAATGTATACCATTTGTGTTTTAAGTAGAATATAAATAGGATTATTACATTATAAGAGGTATGAACAGCGGGCATCTAATGATATTTAAATTAATATGCAGAGTGCTGTGCAACTTTTGTATGCTTTGTGCTGTTTTTATGGATAGTTTTAAGCAGAAAAGTATTTTATAAATACCCTCTTCCAAAATAATTGAATGAAATTTTAGACTTTTGAAATTAATAGGCAAAAATATAGAAAATTCTAGTAAAATACAGTGCATTTTTTAATATTACAGTTTAGAGCTAGTATTAAATTGTAGATTGAAATCCAGATAAGAGACTGATTTAGTTTTTAGTCTTTTTTCTCATTGTTCGGATTATTCATAGGACTTTCATAATTTTGCGAGTGAAGTTTTATTTTACGGCAAAAGAAAAAATAACCAATTTGTGTTAAAAAAATTAAGTAGTTTTTTATTATCTTGAAAATTTCAAATACAGTTATAGATGAAGTCTATGAAATTTGTTGAATACTAACAGCATGGATTACCATTTGCATATTATATTATATCTGAAATAATTATACTAATTTACTGTTATACAAAGGTATAAATTTATTATTACATTGTCTTTGAAAAGTGTATGCTGTATTTTACAATAAAGCTTAATTTGATTTTAAATGTTATCAAATATAGGTACAAAAGGAGTGTAATTAAATTAATTATATAATGCGACTGAGATAATAATAGAAAAAATAATTGGATGAGGTAATAGCTTAACATGAAATAAAATACTGTATAGTAGGAATTTCTTTTATTTGTGTTAAAGTTCTGTTGAATGTAAGATCAAAGGATAGAGAGTGGTAATATAAATAATTTTTCACTAACTGAAAATGAAAATAATATATGTTAGTTTCTATTATGGCAAATAAACGAAAGAAACGAAAAAATAAATCTGTAAAACAGAGGATTATTACTATAGCGTTTTTGACAGTAATGTTTCGTTTTGTTCTTTGGTTAATAAAACAGTTTTATCGCCATACATGTGCAAATGCTTGTTTAGTGATAGGGTTATTTATTTTTATTATAAGTTTTGGATTTTTTATTATGAATGCCTTGTTTTCACAAATGAAAATGCACCAAGATGTATTGACTAATATAAATTTAGCATTGGTTTCAGCTGTAGCAGAAGATTCTATTTTATCTGAAAAACAAATAAGAAACAAAGCGGATTCTCATATTATTTCTGCTTCTATTTCAAGTAGTTTACATTAAGATTTATCTTCGTGCTTGCTCAAAAAGCAATATCAGGAAATTTAGTAGATAGGTAGAAGAAATTGGCAAAATTAAATTATACGGTGGTCTTCTAGATGAAGTAAGTAACGCCAATATATATCATATTAGAACATAGTAGGAATATAAAATGATCCATTAGCATTTAAAAAATATTTTATTATAAATAATCAGAGAATTATAGTTTTTATTTATTAGGTATAGTGCATTAAAGATAGCAAATGCTTCAATAACGACATTGAATGCTTTACTCAAAGAAGCCATTTTAAATGTTGTATTGTGGATATTATTTTGAGAAAGGGAGCTTTATATATTTTCAGCTCTTAGAGAAATAATCATCTGTATAGAAGATTAAGAACTGAAAATGATTTTAAATAGTCAAAAATATTTACGCTTTCCCATAATAGAGAAATTGATTACAAGACTTTGATTAAAATACTAAAGTTGGTTTATTAAATTAAAGATCAGGGCAATTTTATTTATTGAATATACGACAAGTTGCTTTTGCAAGAAAGGATTCACTTTCTTTTTTTTCAAGTGGAGATGGAGTGAATACGCGTAAAATAGTAAAACCCTCATTTGATTTTTGAGAGACTAAAACTGGGTTAAGAGTATGCTCAATTTTTGAGTGTTTGAGTTTTGTTATTTGTAGAGGGCTTCCAATAATAAGATTGAGCTTAGCATTTGGAGTTGTTTTATCATTGAGGTTGTAGAAAATAATTCCTTCGCTTGTATAGGCTGACAATGACCAAAATTGTGTTGTTTGCGGAGTGGTTAAGTGAACAGGACCATTTTCCAGATTAAATTTGCATACTTTAAGAAGAAATAAAGGATCCATAGATTGGCGAATAGGATTATATGAAGCCAGGTCGACAAATTGATAAGGAGGCCCTATTTTTTCAAGGCTTGTCCATATATTATTTCGTGTGTAATGAGGAATTAACAGTAAAATACCAATATGAACAATGATTGTACTGATTCCTATAAGAAGAATTGTATGAATGAATTTAAACACATTTTTCTCCTGATGGAATTCGTTCTACAGAGGGCATCATAGGTTTTCGTAGTGCTGTTGTAGAGAGAATTGAAGTGTCATATAAGTTAAGGATAAGTCCAAATTCTTTTTTACTAGTTGATGCAAGCCAATTGCCTGTTTGCGGTGTTGGTGAAATATTTATCCGTAATGAACCATCATTTTCATAAATTACGTTGTAAGTGTGGAGTGCAGAAGGAGTATTGTTTGCTGAAGTGTATGGTTTAAGGAATTTATCAGCTGTGTACAGAGTAAAGAGGCGCGTTTCAGGAATGTGTCCTTTAAGTAAATAATGGCAGTCAGGATGTAACGGATGCCCCTGGTTATCTGTCCAAAGTTGGAAAGTCAGATTTTCTGGATATCCAAGGGAAATATCACCATGCTTTGCAGTGCGTGCGCGGGTGTAAGGATCAGCTTTAGCTGTTCCTATGTGTAAATAGCTCTTCCATTCTTTAATCTTTAAACACTCAAAATTGACGGTAATATTAAGCATATAATTAATGCTGAATATTCCACATAAAATGGAAAAAACGAAGATTAGAAAAGTAAAAGTGATATTAAAAAGCACTGTAGGATACTCAAATTGCATTTGTTGAAGAAAAAGTAGTTTTCGTATTTTATAAGGTCATATTTGGTAGTTTTTGTAGGTCTTTGTTGATAGAACGTATAGCGTTTAATGTTGCTGGTGAGAGTATTTGCGGCAATTTAGAAATGATATAAGGATTATTATCATGGGGAGAATTAATTGGTGACTGATAAGGCAAAATAGAATTTTTTACTCCATAGAGTGGTTGGAGAACTATATTTTGATGTGCATAGAGCATAATACGATGCCATATCATGGCAGGAATAACACCACCAAAAGCGCGATTCATAGATGAGAAATCATCATTTCCCATCCATACAGCGCCGGTATAATTACCAGTAAAGCCAACAAACCAAGCATCACGGTAGGCTTGTGATGTTCCAGTTTTTCCAGCAACAAGTGACATGGGCAGCGCTGCACGTTTACCAGATCCTCGTGTTGTAACGCCAACCAGCATTTGATTCATATAAGCAGCTGATTGTTTACTGATAACTTGATATGATTTCTTACCATTACGTGTCCAATCCCATATTACATGACCATCTATTGTGCTGATTCGTGTAAAGCCATGGCGATTTCCAGCTATGCCTCCATTAGCGAAGACATTAAAACCAATTGCTTGATCCATTGGTGTCATATTGGATGTCCCTAAAACCATGGTTTTGTGTGATAAAATATGAGAATTAATACCCATATTTTTAATCAAATTTCTGATTGGTTGAGTATCACGATTAAGATACTGGTAAGTAATATGGACAGGTACTGTATTAATAGAAAAGGCTAAAGCAGTTGCTAAATCGACATTGCCGATATAACGGCCAGAATTATTTCGTGGCGACCAACCGCCCCAATTGATAGGTTTATCAGAGACTATAGTATTGGGGGATAAACCATGTTCCATTGCAGTTGCATAAACGTATGGTTTGAATGAAGAACCAGGCTGTCGACCACCTTGTGTTGCTCTATTAAACTGGCTTTTTTCATAATCAAGTCCTCCGACAATTGCGCGTACAGCTCCGTTATTATCAAGAATAACGGTGGCTGCTTGTGTTACGTGATATTGTTGGCCATATTGGTATAGATAATATTCGATTGCTTCTTCTGCTGCTCGTTGAATATTTGGGTCAAGAGTGGTTTGAACAATTAAGGTATGGCTTGGTAATTGATTGCTGATTTGGCGTATTTCATCAAATGCCCAATCAAGAAAATAATTAGGCTGACTGTTTTTTACTTTTGTAATAATCTTAGCAGGGTAGCGGTATGCTTTGATAATTTGGCTATCCGTCATAAAATTACTGTCAACAAGATTAGATAAAACTGTATTTGCACGTGCTTGTGCAGCAGGTAAGTTGCTATGAGGAGCATATTTTGTCGGTGCTTTAAAAAGACCTGCTAATATAGCAGATTCTGCTAAAGATATGTTGCGTACATTTTTATCAAAATAAAATTTTGATGCCGCTGCAATACCAAAATTATTTCCTCCCATGTATACGCGTTCAAGATAGAGTTGCAAAATTTGTTTTTTTTTGAGATTTGCTTCCAGCCATAGAGCAAGATAAGCTTCTTTAATTTTGCGTGTTATAGTTCTTTCATGTGTTAAAAATAAATTTTTCGCGAGTTGTTGTGTAAGAGTTGAACCACCTTGAACGATAATTTTAGCTTGTATATTTTGTGTAATTGCTCGTATAAGACCATAAAAATCAATTCCCCAATGATGAAAAAAACGGCGATCTTCTGTTGCAAGAACTGCTTTGATAAGATAATCAGGCATTTCCTCGACAGGGACAGATAGAGCTGGTAAAGCTCCACGGTATCCAATAGAATTTCCGTAGCGGTCTAGAAAAAGAATGGAAAAATTCTTGGATGAATACCAATCTTTTTTTGTTAATTCAAAAACAGAAAGACCAACGATGGTGAATAAAGTAAAACCAATCAACCCTAATGTTAATGTTTCATCGAGGATTTCAACGATACATCGTTTCCATCCTCGTACATGAAAACGTTGTGAAATAAGAGCTGTTCTATTCCAGAAGAAATTGTGAAAAGTACGGATATTGTAAAGTGTCGTGTCTAGCCATGCGTCTAATTCAATAAGTTTAGGGCTATGGAATGGTTTATTTTGTTGGATTTTCTTTTTTTTTAAAAAATCAAACATAAAAAGCCTATGATAAAGTAATGCAACTGAACAATTTGATAATTAATTATATGGAGTATAAGAACTTTTTTGCTATAGGCATGGCAAAAAAAGAATTTATTTGGGATTTTGATACTTAGTTTATTTGACACATATATTTAGTTTTTATTTAATTTTATATTTTAAAAAATTTTTGTTATTTTAATTTTGCAGGTCATTAAAAAATGAATTTATAATTACTAAAATTTTAATATTACGATATATATATAATAAGGTTATATTTTTCTTTGTGTGATTTTAATTTAAGAAATAAACTAGTTCGTTTATTCGTTTTCTATTCAGATAAAATGACTTATAAAAAATTTTCTTTTTTCGATATTCATAAGTCTTATTAATTTAAATTTTTTAGCAGCTGACTGTATTAAAATAGGAAAAAAAGTTGCTATGCAATAAAATGGAACAATAACTTGTTCAACACCGAGTGTCGAAGATAGCAAAAATATGTGTGTGGTTGTGATTGTTTTTCCTGAGCATAATGAAGATAAATCACGATGTGTTGAGGTTGTTATTGCTGCCGATTCACTTTTCCAGGTGGAGTGATGCCTATTTTTAGGCAGTACAGAGTTTTATGATGCTTGTTTTAATGTTAACAGCGCGTGATCGTTGGTCTGATAAGGTACGTGGTGTTGATGCGGTTGCTGATGATTATGTCGTTAAGCCATTCTATTTAGAGAAAGTGACGGCACGGTTGCGCGTTTTAATTCGCCGTTCGATGGGACATGCAACAAATATGTTATTTTGTGTGAAGGTTTTATTAGATTCTAAAACTTCTCGTATTTTTATTGATAGAGAGTTAATTAAATTAACATCATATGAATTTCGGCTTCTGTCTTATACTATGCATCATAGCGATAAAGTAGTTGCAAGGACAGAGTTTATTGAGTACCTTATGATCAGGATTTTGTTAAAGATTCGAATACGATTAAAGTGTTTGTAAGGCAGTTGCGTAAAAAACTTGGAGTAGATTTGATTGAGACTGGTCGTGGATTAGGCTGTAGAATAAATAATGTTGGGTGACAAATGAGAGTTTTGAAGAATAATAACCGATTGAAGCGGTTATTTTTTTATTGAAAAATCTCTGGATCTACGTGTTATGATTTTATCAACATTATAGGCCATTATTTCATTTTTATCTGTTTCAGCAGTCAGTATTTATTCTATAAGTGTTTAAATTAACAAAGTTTGGATGGTATTCTTTCTTCTCATCTTTATAGTCTGATTATAGCTGTAACTGTTACATCTGAGGGATGTTTGAAAGGGAATCATAAATTTGGTGATATTCATTATTCAGATTCAACATCTGGATGGTATTGGGCGGTGTGGCCTGTATCATTTAATTTACATGGAAGATTGGTATCACGATCATTAGGAACTAAAGAAATTTTTTTACCGAGCGTTGTTAATGTCTCTTTTAATAGTCAATTTTTTCTCTCTTATCGAATAAAGGTATAGATGTGGAAAACCTGAAAGTTATTGAAAGTTTGTTATTTTTGATAATCAGAGTCATGTTGCTCGTTTTCGCTTTGTTGGAAATATTGATGAAGTGTATGCACAGGTAAATAATTTGAACAGACTTTACAAATTTTTCTGTGGAGTTTTGATATAAATAGTGTTCTCATCAATTTGTTTCTTATTTTTTAGTTTTCAGCTATTGAGATGAATTCAACAAACGTTGAATGATATTCGCATGGGAAAAACTGATTATATAAGTACAGATTTATTGAGTGAGGTTATGTCATTGGCACAAAAATGAATGCTTTTATTGATAATAATCAGCGTATTATTGAATAATTTCGAACTCAGGTTGTTAATCTTGCTCATTCATTAAAGACACTTTTATCAGTTATCATTAATAAAGTCGATAACATAGCAGAGGAACTAGCCCTCTTATTGCACGAGCAAGCTAAAATAATGCGTACTCAGATTAATCATTATTTGCGTCGTGTCCGGATTGCAGCACGGCGTGATAGTATTGTTTCTCATATAGCTGTTCGGGAAACAATTAATCGTTTGGTTAGGGTCATGAAAAAATTTAATTCTGGTAAACAGATTCAATTTACTATGGATGTTAATGATATTATTTTTTTCTGATAAAAAGGAAGATCTAGAGGAAATTGCGGGTAATGTGATTGAGAATGCTGCTCGGTGGTTTCGTATTAAAATCTTAATTTGTTGTTTTTGAGAAGAAAGTTTTGAAGAAACAGCATTCTTTAGTATTATTATTGAAGATGATGGTCTTAGTTTGACAGAAGAGCAAATTGATAAAGCTTTAAAAAGAGGTCAACGGTTTGATGGAAGTAAGCCAGGAACAGGATTAGGATTAGCGATTGTTTCAGTTATGGTCAGTGAATATGGTGGAAGCTTTTCTTTGTCGCGTTCTAAGCGGGGTAGATTATATACAAAAATTGTATTACCAAGATGATAAATGTATTTTCTTTTACTTGGTGTATATATCAAAGACGACATCTGTAATAACAAAGCAATATTTTGTATATAGCTTAAGATAGCAAATAATAATATCTTCGTGCCTTAATAGCTATCTTTGTATGTAATGGAGAATATAAATGAAAATTTTGTTTTTATGGTGTTATAGATATCAGAAAAATTGATGATGAGTTTTATGGTGTCATAATGCAGAAAGTTTTTTTATTACTGATTGGTATGCTGATTGTCAGTTTGTTAGGGTGTAGCCATACATTGAAATTAGATACAAAGGATCTCAATGTAAATGTAGAAGTAGAAGAGGTTAATTTCGATAAGATTAATGGGATGGGGACTGGTCTCCTTGGATCTTCTTTTATGCTATTATCTTTAGGCGATCGTTATAAAGTTTTGCAAGCAGAATATAATGCACTCGAATATGCTAACGCTGGAAAAAAAGTGCGTTGGGTATCTACAAAAAGAGGTATTTTTGGTGAAGTAAGTGCAGGGCAGTTTTATCAAGTTGGTTCACAAAATTGTCGTCAGTATAGTCATTCTTTTACACTTAATGGTATATCTGAAGTAGTTTACGGTAGCGCGTGTCGCAATCCTGATGGAAGTTGGATGCCTCTTATATAAGCGCTACAATTAATATAAGAATATGAAAGAAATTGGTTGTAGTTTTTTGATTTCTATATTGGTGTTAAAGTGATATGCTATTATCAGTTTTAGCTGCATTTTTTTTTACTTTTTTTACAATTATTTTTTTTCTGCTTTTTTATTGTAGAATAAGGCAAGAGAAAATTTCTTTTTTCAGTATTGATCACACTCAACACTGTGAGAGTAAAGCTGATTTTAAACGTTGCACTTTTGACGAAGAAAGTATACGAAAACTTTATAAATATCCAAAAAGTTTTTGTGCGCTTATAGTGCTAAGTCTTTTATTTATTTTTTTTGTAACATGGGGTGTTTATAGTCTGACGGGCAGTCCAAGAGTTAAAAGTTATTTTTTTAGTGAATTGATGGAGAGAGATCCCAATACGCTAAATGAATATGAAAGACTTATTCGTTTAGAAGTGCTTTTTTTTCGTATGCCTCATGATGGAAAGATAGCAGATGCATTGGCAGTAGGGTATCTTGAAGCAGGTCGTTTTCAGGATGCTGTGAATACCTATTTATATGCACTTCATTTAAATGGAGAAACAGCTCCAAGGCTGGTGGGATATGGTTTAGCGTTAGTTAATTACGAAGGAGGAGTGATTACGCAAGAAGCACAGGATGTTTTTCAAAAGGCTGTTAATTTAGCACCAAAAGATTTTTATCCTCATTTACTTTTAGCAAGTGCTTTTTATCAAGCAGGCCGCTCTTCTCAAGCGGTTCAGCTTTTACAAAATTTCCTTAATACAACGCCTAAGAATATTAAAGGAAGATCGCGTATTGAAGAAATGATTATTCAGTTGCGTAGTGTTTCTGATGAGCAAGATTTAGACTAATTTATAATTGCATAATTAGGTGAGTTTATTCAGAGATGGAAAAATACGTATAATTAAGTTTTACTTATATCAAAGAATATACAAAGCTATTTTAGTAAAAGGTAGGGCATGTATACAACATACATTGATGAAAATATTTTCATGAGTAGGCCATGAACAGTCGACCTTTAAAAGATTTTTTTTCACTTGAGCTTGTTTTGCAGAAGCGAAAGAAAAATAGACTACTTATGATTTTGTCATGTCTTTTTATTATGGCAATTGCTACGAGTTTTATATTGTATACAATTCGTAATACAGTGAATTTTTTTCGTACGCCATCTGATATTACAAGAGAAGATATTTTAACGGGGCGTTCCTTACGTTTAGGTGGTTTTGTTGAAAAAGGAACTGTTGAATACAGTGGAAATATGCAGGTTACCTTTTTTGTAACTGATAGTCTAAAACGTGAAAAGGTTGTTTTTACTGGCATATTACCGGATCTTTTTCGTGAAGGACAAGGAGTTATTGTAGAAGGATATTTCAATAAACAAAGACTTTTTATAGGTACGCGTATTTTGGCAAAACATGATGAGACTTATATGTCTAGAGAAATGGCTGATCGCGTAAATAAGTGTCAGAATATGAAGAGGCAATTCGATTGTGCTCGTTGAATTGGGTCATCTTTTTTTAGCTGCAGCATTGGCAGTTAGTTTGTTGCAGGCATTTTTACCAACTTTTGGTGCTTTACAAAAAAAGCCTTTATTGATGCAATTAGCAGTGCCGTTAACGTATATCATTTTTATATTATTGCTCTTATCTTTTTTGATCATTGTTTACGCTTATATTGTATCTGATTTTTCTGTTCTTAATGTTGTTGAGAATTCTCATTCAGAAAAGCCAATTCTTTATAAAATCGTTGGTGTGTGGGGTAACCATGAAGGATCAATGTTATTATGGGTTTTGCTTTTAGCTTTTTTTAGTACATTGATTGCATTATTTTCTCGACAATTACCAGAACAGTTTAAAGCATTAGTTTTAAGTTGCCAAAGTTGGATCATAAGTGCTTTCCTTTTGTTTATTCTCTTTATATCTAATCCATTTATACGTGTTCATCCACCGGTGTTGCAGGGAAATGATCTTAATCCTGTATTACAGGATATTTCTTTAGCAATCCATCCTCCACTTCTTTATTTGGGCTATGTTGGTTTTTCGGTTTGTTTTTCTTTTTCAATAGCTGCATTGATTACAGGATATCTTAACAAGATTTGGGCCTATTGGATACGACCATGGGTTTTGCTTGCGTGGATTTTTTTGACAGTTGGCATTACGGTCGGGTCTTATTGGGCTTATTATGAATTAGGCTGGGGTGGTTATTGGTTTTGGGATCCAGTTGAAAATGTTTCATTGATGCCTTGGCTTTCGGGAACTGCTCTTTTACATTCGGTGATTGTTTTTGAAAAAAGAAACTTATTGAGAAGCTGGACCTTATTTTTAGCTATTCTTACGTTTTCTCTTTCTCTTATGGGAACTTTTCTTGTTCGTTCGGGTATTTTAATGTCTATACATAGTTTTGCTGTTGATCCAACACGTGGGAAAGCAATTCTTGCTATTTTGTTTTTTTTCACGGGAGGTGCTCTTCTTCTTTTTGCTATACGGATGCCTATTTTGAAAACAGGGGGATTTTTTTATCCAGTTTCGCGTGAAGGTTTTATTATTTTAAATAATTTGCTTCTTATAACAGCAACATCAACAGTTTTAATTGGTACACTCTACCCTTATTTTTTTGAGGCATTAACGGGGCAAAAAATTTCTGTAGGTGCTCTTTTTTTTAATTTTACATTTGGACCTTTAATGATGGTACTCTTGTTGTTTGTTCCATTTGGGCCGATGATAGCTTGGAAACATGGCGATTTTTTTGCAGTTTTCGAACGATTATGGTTTGTATTTGCATTGGCTTGTGTAGCGTGTTTTATAACATTTTATGTAAATTCTTTACGTGATATTTTTGCCGCTTTAGGCGTTGGACTTGCAGTTTTTGTTTTTTGGGGTGGTTTAGCTGATCTTTGGAGCAAGAGTGGCTATTATAAGGTACCTTTTTTAGTGCGAGTTAAGAGATTTTTGGGATTACCATTGTCTGTTTTTGGTGCTGCGTTGGCACATATGGGATTAGGAGTTACATTATTTGGCATTATCTGTGTTGCAACTTTTGGGCAAGAACGTATTTTAATTATGCAAATAGGAGAAACAGTTACGATAGCTGATAAGACTATTCGTTTTGATGAAGTTCATAATATTGCAGGTTCAAATTATTCAGCAATACAATTTGATTTTAAAATATATGATAACAAAAATGTGATTAGTGATGTGGTAGCCTCGAAACGTTTTTATTTAAGCCACAATAGATCAACAACGGAAGTTGGTATTAAAAGTCATGGCTTTTCTCAATTTTATATTGCTCCTGGTCGTATAAATGATCAAGGGCTTGTTGTGCATATATGGTGGAAACCTTATGTGATATGTATTTGGTTTGGTGCATTTATGATGGCAGTAGGAGGAGGATTGTCTCTTTTAAATCATTGGATACGTGTAGGTCGGTTGCAATCGATTATAAAGGGATCAAGATGAGGAAGCTTTTTTGGGGGACTTTTACATTCTTTGTGCTCATTTTTTCTATGCAATTAGTGAGAGCGGTAGAGCCAGATGAGATTTTAATGGATCCAGTACTCGAAGCGCGCGCTCGTGATATTTCATCATATTTGCGTTGTCCAATTTGTCAAAATCAAACAATTGATGATTCAAATACTTCATTAGCACGTGACTTACGTTTTTTAGTTCGTGAACGCTTGAAAGCAGGCGATAATAATCAGCAGGTTATTAATTTTCTTGTGGAGCGATATGGTGAATTTATTTTATTAACACCACCATTTAATAAAACGACGTGGTTTTTATGGTTATCACCTTTGATCATAATTATTATTGGTATAAGTTTCATTTTATTTCGAATAAAATGGACAAGCAGAAAGGCATTCATTTCTTTGGATGTTAATTAATGGAAGCATTTTATAATATTGTTGCAATTTAATATGAGTAAAAGAAAAGCAAGGAATTTAAACGGATCTTTTAGATTTATTATCATCTGAATTTATTTATCATCGACTTTACAAAACTTTAATAATTTAGACAGAAAACGGTAATATTTACTGTTTTATTGTTAATGATAATATGATTAAAATATTACTGAGTAGGAGCATAAAAAATGGTCAAATCAAATTTTCGTATGATGTTAACAGCAGTAAGTTGCTCTGTGTTTTTAGCAAGTACGATGTTTTTTAATGGATCAAACTTTTGGGTGACAACTACCCATGCAAATCCTGTATTTGTTCCTTCAGTACAACAACAAGGGTTTGCAGATGTTGTATCTAAAGTAAAGGCAGCTGTTGTTTCTGTGCAAGTGAAGAGTAATGCCAAAAAAGAAGAACGGTTCTTTAGTAATTTTTTTAGTAATCCAGGGATTGATCAGTTGCCAGATCAACATCCTTTGAAAAGATTTTTTAAAGATTTTTATAATCATGCTCTTCCTAATGATAAGCCTTTGAATCGTTCGCGTAAATTTCGTCCTGTAGCCTTTGGATCTGGTTTTTTTATCTCCCCTGATGGTTATATTGTTACTAACAACCATGTAATTGTAGATGGAACAAGCTATTCTGTCATTCTTGATGACGGTACAGAATTTGAGGCAAAACTTATTGGAGCAGATCCCCGAACTGATCTTGCCGTATTAAAAGTAAATGATAAACGGAAGTTTCCATATGTTGGTTTTGCAGATGACTCGACAATTCATGTGGGGGATTGGGTTGTTGCTGTCGGAAATCCATTTGGCCTTGGTGGAACTGTAACAGCAGGTATTGTTTCTGCACGTGGACGTGATATTGGTGCTGGTGTTTATGACGATTTTATTCAGATTGATGCTGCTGTTAATCGTGGTAATTCTGGTGGTCCAACTTTTAATCTTAATGGACAAGTTGTTGGAATTAATACAGCAATTTTTTCTCCTTCTGGCGGGAATGTTGGGATTGCTTTTGCTATTCCTTCAGCAACAGCGAAACAGGTTGTAAAACAACTTATGGAAAAAGGTTCCGTTCAGCGAGGTTGGATTGGTGTTCAAATTCAACCTGTCACAAAAGAAATTTCTGATTCGATTGGTCTAAAAGAAGCTAAAGGTGCTTTAATTACTGATCCGCTCAAAGGGCCAGCAGCAAAAGCTGGTGTTAAAGCAGGTGATGTAATTATTGCGGTTAATGGCGAAAAAATTAATGATGCACGTGATCTAGCAAAGCGTATTGCAAACACTACACCCGGAGAAACTGTTACTTTAGGAATTTGGAGATCGGGTAAAGAGGAAAGTGTCAAGGTTAAGCTTGATACGATGCCAGTGGATGAGGGACAGCGAGAAAGAGCAAAATATTCAAGCGAGCACGGTAATTCAGATGAAACATTAGAAGATTATGGTTTGATTGTAGCTCCTTCTGATGATGGTATGGGGTTGGTTGTAACTGATGTGGATTCAGATACAGATGCAGCTGATAGGGGTGTACGTCCTGGTGATGTTATCGTAACGGTTAATAATAGACCTGTCAAAAAAGCATCTGATATTACTGATGCAATCAAAGATGCAAAAAAATTAGGGCGAAATGCGATATTATTGCAAGTGCGAACAAATGATCAGAATCGTTTTATTGCTCTTCCAATTTTAAAAAAATAATATTTATGAGAAGTGAAACAGAAATTTACTGAGATTTCTGTTTCATTAATCATTTAATAAAATAATGGAGATGCGTTTTATGAAGATACTCATTATCGAAGATGATCGTGAGACAGGGCGTTATCTCGAAAAAGCATTTTTGGAAGCAGGACATGCAGCTGACATTGCTTATGATGGAGATACTGGTTATACTTTGGCAGAGACGGTAAATTATGATGTGATGGTTATTGATCGCATGCTTCCGTATCGTGACGGTCTTTCTATTGTTACTGAGTTGCGTGCAAAAGGCAACGAAACACCAGTTCTTATTCTTTCTGCTTTAGGTCAGGTTGACGATCGTGTAACCGGTTTGCGTGCAGGTGGAGATGATTATCTAACAAAACCTTATGCTTTTTCTGAACTTCTTGCGCGTGTTGAAGTTTTACAACGGAGAAAAAATCCGAAAGAAGCAGAAACTGTTTATTGTGTTGGCGATCTCGAACTTGATCGGTTAGCACATATAGTGAAACGTCGTGACAAGAATATTATGTTGCAACCGCGTGAATTTCGTTTACTGGAATATTTAATGCGATACTCTGGACAGGTTGTCACTCGTACTATGCTTTTGGAAAATGTTTGGGATTATCATTTTGATCCGCAAACAAATGTTATTGATGTTCATATATCTCGTTTAAGAGCAAAAATTGAAAAAGATTTTGATGTTCCACTTTTGCATACAGTTCGTGGGGCAGGATATATGCTAAAGGCACCAGAAAAAAAAATATGAACCGTTTAATCAACATGATGCGCACGACAGCGTTGAGGCTTTCTGCGCTCTATATTTTGCTTTTTGGATTAGTTGCAGCGGGACTTTCTCTTTATATGACGGCATTCGCTATTTCATTACTGATAGATCAAACAGAGCAAGCTTTACGTGAAGAATTAAGGAATATCGAGAATACTTATAATTATGGTGGACTTCCTTTATTAATGCGTACTATTAATTATCGTTCACGACAACCAGGGGCTTTTCTTTATCTTGTCACCGATCCAATGGGCCGTGTTTTGGCAGGGAATGTTGCCCATATCGAACCTGGGCTTCTTCAGTCTAAGGGCTCTCTTTCTCATTCTTTTTTGTATTCACGCTTTGGAGAAAATGACCAAATAAATGAATCCAATAAACATCGTGCTTTAGCGGTCATTATTGATTTACCCAATGCTATGAAGCTGCTTGTTGGGCGAGATTTGGATGAGCCGGAACGTTTTGTGACAGTTATTCGTAAAGCCGTTATGATTGCTCTTGCAGCAATGGTTGGAGGCGCTTTGTTAATATGGTTTTTTATTGGTAGGCGGGCCTTACAAAGGATTGATCGTGTAACAGATGCATCACAGCGTTTAATGAATGGTGATTTTAGTGGACGCTTACCTGTTTCTGGGGCGGGTGATGAGTTTGATCGACTGTCAGTTAATCTTAATGTTATGTTAGATCGCATTGAAGAATTAAACACCGGTTTGCGTCAGGTATCAGATAATATTGCACATGACCTTAAGACACCACTAACTCGTCTCCGAAATCGTGCTGAAGAAGCTCTTTTAGGAAAAAAAACAGAGCTTGAATATCGTCAGGTTCTGGATGAAGTTATTGCTGAATCGGATTATCTTATTCGTACTTTTAATGCTATTTTAATGATTTCGCGTATTGAAGCAGGTAGTTCAATTGAGAATCTTGAAATAATGAATATAAAATTGATTCTTGAAGATGCAGTTGAATTTTATGAACCTTTTGCCGAAGAGGCTGGTGTTTTACTTCGATTGGGACATACTTTTGATAAAGAACTCAAGCTGAATCGTGAGCTTATTACACAATCAATTTTTAATCTTATTGATAATGCAATCAAATATGCATCTATAGGTGAAAAGAAGGCAGAGGTTTCTTTATCAATGGAGTATGATGGTAGACGTTTGCTCGTTGTAGTTAGTGATAATGGTCCAGGAATTGCAGAAGATAAACGTGAAAAAGTGATAGAACGGTTTGTTCGTCTTGAAGAAAGTCGCACACAACCTGGTTTTGGTATTGGTTTAAGTATAGCAAAAGCCGTTATGAAACTTCATGGAGGCGAATTGTTGCTTGAAAATGCAAATCCAGGATTGAGAGCTGTTTTGTTGTTTTCTTAATATTATTATTGCTTGGTTATTTTATAGGTATTGCCTTGTTCTAATTTTGTAATCCAATAAAATAGAATGAAAATTAAAATGCTTTCTTGATGGAATGCAAATGAAAACAGCTTTTTTAAAAACGCGTCTTTTTCCTTTACGCCCTCTTGATGAGAGTGGTTCACAATGGTTAAAAGATATTGAAGAACAAGCAAGGAAAGAGAATTTAGAATCATTGGTTTCCTATATTGTAGGTGGAGGAGAGCAAGTTGATTTCATCTGTGCGGTCATGACCTTATCTCCTTTTTTGCGTGGAGTTTTGATAGCAAATCCCTCTTATCTTAGTCCTTTATTGACTGTAGATATAGAAACAAGGCTAAGTCAAATTATAGCAGATATTGCTGCTGCTGATAGAGCTGAAATGATTCATGAAACTTCATTAATGGCGGCTTTAAGGTGCAAAAAAAGAGAAGCACATACTCTTATTGCTTTAGCTGATTTAGCTCGTGTTTTTACTTATAAGGTTTCTTGTGCATGGCTAACACGTCTTGGTGAAGCAGCATTAGGTGCGGCTTTACGTTTTCTTTTGAGAGAAGCACATGATTGCGGAAAAATAAGTTTAGCTAACCGTGATACACCAGAGAAAGATTGTGGTTTAATTGTTTTAGGTATGGGAAAATTTGGTGCTGAAGAGCTTAATTATTCTTCTGATATTGATCTGATTATTTTAATTGATGAAATGTCTCCTCACGTGGGAGATCTCTATGAAAGTATTGATATATTTTCAAAAATGGTGCGTCGATTAATCCGTATCATTCAAGAACGCACTGCTGAAGGGTATGTTTTTCGGCTCGATTTGCGACTCCGACCGGATCCGGGTTCAACACCTTTAGCATTACCTATTAGGACTGCTCTGCGTTATTATGAAGGACGTGGTCAAAATTGGGAACGTGCAGCTATGATTAAAGCTCGTCCAGTAGCAGGTGATATTGATGCAGGTTTTAATTTTCTTAAAGAACTTTCTCCTTATGTATGGCGAAAATATCTAGACTATGCAGCTATTGCTGATATTCATTCTATTAAACGCCAAATCCATACCTATAAAAATTATGGGCAAATTGCTGCTTATGGTCATAATATTAAGTTGGGACGAGGGGGCATTCGTGAGATTGAGTTTTTTGTGCAAACACAACAGTTAATTGCTGGAGGACGCTTACCTCAATTACGTGGACGTGAAACAGTTGAGATGTTAGCAGAGCTTTGCAAGCTTGGTTGGATCGGAGAGGAAATTAAAGATAGTCTTATAAAAAGCTATGCCTTTTTACGTAATGTTGAACACCGTATTCAAATGCTTGCAGATGAACAAACGCATATTTTGCCAGAAGAAGTTGCTCGATTTACGAGTGTTGCATATTTGATGGGATATCAAGAGAGTCGCTGTTTTATTCGTGATTTGTTAGAAACACTTTTGATAGTTGAAAAGCATTATGCTGCACTGTTTGAGCATGAGCAAGAACTTGGCTTGGAAATTGGTAACTTGGTTTTTACAGGTGAGGAAGATGATCCTGAAACACTTGTTACATTAAGTCGTTTAGGCTTTGAAAGAGCAAGTGATATTTGTCGTATTATGCGGACATTGCATTGTGGGCGTTATAAGGCGACTCAATCTGCTGAAGCGCGTGAAAGATTAACAGAGCTTACACCAGCACTTTTAAAGGCTTTTGGTGCTACCAAAAGAGCAGATGAGGCAATGTTGTGTTTTGATAGTTTTTTGCAAGGTTTGCCTTCAGGAATACAGCTTTTTAGTTTATTGCAGTCGAATCCACCCCTTTTAGATATGTTGGTTTGTATTATGGGCGCTGCACCGCGTCTTGCGGAGATTATTACACGTACACCACATGTTTTTGATGGGATGCTGGATCCAGCAATTTTTTCAGAATTACCGACAAAAAATTATTTAGAAAATCGTTTAAAATATTTTCTTGAAGGTGTCACTGCTTATGAAGAAATTCTTGATCATCTAAGGATTTTTGCTGGTGAACAGCGTTTTTTGATTGGTATTCGGCTTTTGAATGGTACAATTAAGGGAGATAAAGCAGGCCTTGCTTTTACTGCGCTTGCTGATCTCATGATTGAAAAAACACTTATTGCTGTTCAGGAAGAATTTTTTCATCACCATGGCCATATTAAAGGGGGACGTATTGGTATATTGGGTATGGGTAAGCTAGGAAGCTGTGAATTAACTGCAGGATCGGATGTTGATCTTATTTTATTGTATGAACATGATGAAGATATAGAAATGTCTGATGGAGAAAAGCCACTCTATGTCTCTCAATATTATACGCGTTTAACACAACGTTTTGTTTCTGCTTTATCTACTTCTACAAATCAAGGAGTTCTTTATACTGTTGATTTAAGATTACGGCCATTGGGTAATAAAGGGCCCATTGCTGTTCCCTTTCAGGTTTTTAGAAAATATCAGCGCCAGGAAGCGTGGATATGGGAACATCTTGCTTTAACCCGTGCGAGAGGCATAGCCGGAGATGCCGATTTTTTGCGAAAATTAGAAGATGAAGTAGGCGCAATTATTGCACTTCCTTGTGATAAAAAGAGGGTTGCAAAAGAAGTGAGTGAAATGCGCGCTTTAATTGAAATAGAAAAACCACCAGCGAATCGATGGGATTTAAAAACTATACCTGGTGGTATTATGGATCTTGAATTTATTGCTCAATTTGCTCTTATAACTCATGTTATTGATTTTCAAATTGGAGCAACTACAGCTGATATTCTTTCTCGTTTACCACCGGATTTTCTAAGTCAATCATTGATTTCTGATTTACATTACGCTTATTGTCTTTATACAAATTTGAGTCAAATTATACGTCTTTGTTTAAATGTTTCTCTTAATCCTGATGATATGCCACCTGGATTGAGTGATCTTTTGTTGCGTAGTATAGGTGAGCCTGATTTGCCACGTGTTGAAAAATTAATTGAAGAAATAGGACGATCAGTACGTACAATTTTTACCCAAGTCATGGGAGGTTAGATATAATGCTCTTATGTAACCATACATTAACTTTTTAGTATAAAAAAATTAATGTATGTTAAAATAAGCCATGAATATTATAATATTCCCTATTTTTTTCTGCTTAATAAATAAAATTTTTTTATTTTCAATTAGTAAGGCAGGTGAGTTTATTACACAAATAAGCTTCCTTTTAAGCAGCTATTCTTTTCTTTACTAACTAAAAGCGGTCGTTAATAATATTTCTTATAATTTATTTTTATGTTCAATTTAATATATGCATTTTATATGTAAAATTGTAGCTAAAAGGGTAACAGTATTTCACATTTGGAATAAGGTTATTTGTTTATGGGTAGAAGTTTAATTTTTAGAGGATTTTTGTGAATTTAACGATATCACAAGATATAATAAAGAGGAGAAAAAACAAGAGCAAGCAGGCTGCAGTTATTGTGATGGCTAGGGAAACATCAATAGGGAATCTTATGGTGGTGAAGTCTCATAAGGGTCTTTGTTATATTGCTTTAGGAGATTTGACTGCACAGTTGTTTCAAGAATTAGAAGTGCGTTTTACCAATATAAAGCACAATGTGGATGATTTTGCATTGCATCAAGATATAGAGTGTATTGTAGAAATGATTGAAACTCCTAAATTGGTGAAGCATCACAATTTTCGATTAGATATAGATGGCACGGTTTTTCAGAAGAAAGTTTGGGCTGCGTTATGTGAAGTACAATGTGGAGAAACAATTTCTTATGAAGAGTTAGCACAAAATGTTGGTATGCCAAAAGCATACCGTGCCGTTGCTAATGCATGTGCATGTAATGAATTAGCATTAGTGATCCCTTGCCACCGTGTAGTTCGTAAGAATGGTGCTCTTTCTGGTTATCGTTGGGGTATTCAACGCAAACAAATTTTGCTACAACGTGAGCGATATTAAAAATTTAATTTTGTTGAATTGGCATTATAATCGTTACAATTGTGCCTTTTCCTTCTTTAGACGTGATTTCCAGTTTCCCTTTATGTAATTCTAATAAAGAACGGGATATAGCTAATCCAAGGCCTGATCCGGGATGGGTTTTGGTAAATTGATTTTCAACTTGTTCAAAGGGTTGTCCAAGTTTTTTGATTGCTTCTTGGGGAATACCAACACCTGTATCTTTAATACTAAAGATAAGGTTATTATTTTTCTGGAAAGCACGGATATCAATACTGCCGCCAGAAGGTGTGAATTTAACAGCATTGGAGATAAGATTCAGAAAAATTTGTTTCATAGCGCGGCAATCAACATCAGCGTGAAGTTTTTGTTCAATATTTGTTGTAAGAGAAATCTTTTTCGCTTGTGCTTGTGGTGTTAGTGTACGAATTGTTTCACTGATAATTGGTTCAAGGTTGATATTTTTACGGTTAAGGGTGAATCTTCCAGCTTCGATTTTTGACATATCAAGAATATCATTGATAAGAGTTAGAAGATGGGTTCCTGAATTATGAATATCATGCATATATTCTTTATAGCGTTGTGAACCGAGGGGGCCAAAGGTAGATTGCAACATGATTTCTGAAAAACCAAGAATAGCATTAAGAGGAGTACGCAATTCATGGGAGATATTGGCTAAAAATTCTGATTTAGCTTTGTTAGCACTTTCGGCTCGCTCTTTTTCTTCCTGTAGGCTTTTATTAAGCTTTTCAACTTCTGTAGCACGTTGTTGAGCATTTCCTCGAGCACGTTTTAGTTCTTGAATAAATGAAAAAAGCCGCCTTTCACTATCTTCAAATTTTTCTTGTTGTTGTTTAAGTTCAGATATATCAGTACCAACACAAACAAGTCCTCCATCTTGTGTGCGTCTCTCGTTAATTTTTAGCCAGTAGCCATCTGCAGTTTGGCGAATACTCGTTAAGTTACCAGATTCATCTATTTTGAGGGGATATTCATTGATAGCAGGACGTGACATGGCTTCAACAGTTGCACGTTCGATTCCTGATTGTAGCATTTGTTTAGGGATAGCAGCATATTCACAAAATTTGCTGTTAGACATAACTAGACGCCCTTCTGAATCCCACAAGACAAAGGATTCAGAAATATTTTCAATCGCATCACGGATACGAAGATCAGCTTGTGCAGTTTGTTCAACAAATTGATGTTGTTCACTAATATCAAAGGAAATGCCAACCAAGTGAGGTTCTTCTTCATCGGTTACTTCGGCGCGAATGCGCATCCATACATAGTAGCCTTCAGCGTGACGCATAGGTACATTAATGTCGATATGTTTTTTTTTATTGTCCATTAATTCTTGAGCGAGTTCAAAAAAATTGGCATCTTTTGGGTCAATGATAGCAGTAATTTGAGAAATTGATAGCAGTGCATTTTGAGGTTCATAGCCAAGCATTTCATACATTGCTCGTGACCAATAAACGCGCCCACTTGCCATATTCCAATCCCATAATCCACAACGTCCGCGCATCATAGCCATATCAATGCGATTTTGAATTTTTTCTGAAATCAGATCTGTATTACGCGCTCGTATGATTTGATTATAATAAGCATAGAGAAGAACTAAAATAGTACTCACTGTTCCTATAAATAAAGTTATATTTAATGAGAATTTTTTTTGCCATTCCGTATAGATATGTTTTTTTGTTGCACTAATGAATACCCCATATTGGCCATTGTCTGTTTGGTTGAATGAAGCGAGAGCAAGTTCTTGTCCTATTGTAATTTGTATGATTCCAGTATTTTTTTTGAGAGGCAATGAATCGATATTTTCAGAAATAAAATCTTGTAAAGATTTTTCTGAAATTATTTCTGAATTAAATAAGGCTAAGATATTCCCATTGCGATCAAGGATAGCTATCATAGGATTGATATTAGTAAAGCTTTGATGATGAAAGTTTATCAGAATATTTTGTAAATGATTATGAGAAAGACTAGCTACTTTTTTTTGCTGAGTAAAAGCCAGTAAATCATAGTTGATTTTATTTACGATAGAGGAGGATAAAAGAGAAAGTGTAGAGTGCGCATTATTGTCAATTGTATGGCGCCAATCATAAAGTGACGCAAAGCGTATTATTGCTAACACAATCAAAGATATAATAATGGCGAACGGAATAGAACGTCGTAACCAAGGTTCGATAAAGAGGAGTTTCTGGTAAGTTGAACTAGAAATACGTGCTACTCCTACCTTGCAGTTTGAAGTGCTTGGTTTTGAATCAGAACGCATTCTTGTGGCCGCGTTATACGCGTCCAATTTAGCCATTTCTGGGGTCCTTTAATCATGAATAATGTAACTAGAAAACTGTTTGATACTTATAACAGTTCAACAAGCCTAATGAATCAAAACAAGAGTCTTCTGTCTAGTCTTTTTTTTAAAAAAAGAATAATTTTACTCTTATGAGTATAAATTGTGAAAATTAAAAGAACTTTAATATTACTTATAAATAGGTTAGAATAGCTTATTTATAGGCTTATTGTTATGAAAGCCTTAAAAGAATCAAATTCGATTCATTAATAGAGCAATATTACAACGATTTAATTGTCAATATTTTTATTTTAAGCAAGGATACGATTGATAATATCTGTCACATCGCTTGATAATTTTGCTGCTGTTGCAATTGTTTTTAATGCAGATTCGAGTTTTTTCTGTCGAATAGGTTCCAATTGTCTCCAAGAGCGCATAATTGTTAATAACCGTGAAGCAAGTTGTGAATTTTTAGGGTCAATTTCTAAAATAGTTTGGCATAGGAAATGATAAGATGCACCATCAATCCTGTTAAAACCCGTTTGGTTACCAGAAGCAAAAGCGCCGATCAAAGCACGTACTCTATTGGGATTATCTTGTGAAAAAAGCGGATGTTTTGTGAGTTTTTGAACACAATCAAGTGTTGATGCTCCTGCAACCGTTGCTTGAATTGAAAACCATTTATCCATGACCAAAGGATCATGATAATATCGATTTTCAAAATCATTTAAAGCATTTTGCGTTTGTTCGCTTTTGTTAAAGCGTTGTACTAAAATTGTTATGCTGGCAATACGATCGGTCATATTATCAGACACTGCATATTGTGTGGCAGCACGTTTTGGATTAGCTTCGGCAATAGAGAGATAGTCTAATATAATATTGCGTAATGCTCTTTTTCCAGTTTGCTCAGCATTTGGCGAATAAGATTCTTTTACCTGCATTTGTACATAGAATTTTGTGAAAAGTTCTTGATGGGTGTGTGCAATAGAAGCTAAAAATTGATTACGTACATCATAGATTCGGTCTGGATCGATATTTTTACCAATTGCATGTGCAAGTTCACTTTCGCTTGGTAAATTTAAACAAAATGCCCGAAATTCTGGCTCTAGGGTTTCATCTTTGATGATGGTTTTAATCAGCTTTAATAGGTTAAAGGGCATGGTTGCTTTTTCGAGTGTTTTATCTTGAATGGCTCGAACAAGGGCTTGTGTTATTAGAGTATTCAGTGACTGCCAACGATTGATTTGATTGCTATCATTTTGAGCAAGAAAAATCAGTTCGTTTTCATTAAATGGAGTTTGTAAAATAATAGGAGCAGAAAAATCTCGCAGGAGTGATAAGATAGGTTTATTACGCAGTCCTTTTAATTGGAAAGTTTGAGCTTCCTTAGAAAGTAATATAACATCTGATTGAATAGTTGTGTCCCCTTCATAGGGGAGTGATTGTCCCTCAGGTCCTAATAGACCAAAGGCAATAGGGATAAGCATGGGTTTCTTATTATTTTGCTGTGGTGTTGGTGGAATATGTTGCTTTGCATGAATTGTTAAAATACCATCATTATAATGGCTATCAATTTCCACATGAGGAGTACCTGCTTGTTCGTACCATAGCATAAATTGTGAGAAATCTTGATTCGATACTTCAGCAAAACAAGCAATAAAATCTTCAATAGTACAAGCTTGTCCATCATGGCGTTGAAAATAGAGGTCCATACCTTTACGAAAGAGTACAGCGCCTAAAATAGTACGTACCATACGCACTATTTCTGCTCCTTTTTCATAGATAGTTGTAGTATAAAAATTATTGATTTGACTATATTGATGGGGGCGTACAGGATGAGAAAGAGGACCAGAGTCTTCAGGAAATTGCGTAGCTTTCAACATTTTTATGTTTTCAATCCTTTGCAGACTACGTATATTTTGATCTGCAGAAAATTCCTGATCACGGTAGACAGTTAATCCCTCTTTTAAACAAAGTTGAAACCAGTCACGACAGGTAATACGATTACCAGTCCAATTGTGGAAATATTCATGTGCAATGATGCGTTCAATATTTCTATAATCTTTGTCTGTTGCTGTTTCAGGATCTGCAAGAACATATTTATCATTGAAGATATTAAGACCTTTGTTTTCCATTGCGCCCATATTAAAGTCAGAGACAGCGACAATATTGAAAACATCTAAATCATATTCACGCCCGAAACATTGTTCATCCCAACGCATGGAACGTTTGAGGGCATCCATAGCATAAATTGCTTGTTTAGTTTTACCTTTTTCCACATAGATACCAAGTTTGACACATCGTCCGGAAGCTGTGATAAAATGATCTTCAAGTTTGTCAAGATTTCCAGCAACTAAAGCAAAAAGATAAGATGGTTTTGGATGAGGATCTTCCCAAAGAGCAAAATGCCGGTTATTCTCAAGGATTCCTGTTTCAATGAGATTACCATTAGAAAGTAAGATTGGAATCGTTTGAGAATCTGCTTCAATTTTTACTGAATAGGTAGAAAGAATATCGGGACGGTCATAAAAATAAGTAATGCGACGAAAGCCTTCTGCTTCGCATTGTGTGCAATAGACACCATTTGAAAGATAAAGCCCCATAAGTTGACGGTTACTTTCAGGATTCAATTCTGTCACTATTTGTAATGTGAAAGAAGTCGTGGAAGGAGCAATGATTTCTAAGTTTGAAGGAGTACTTTTATAAGCATTTTCGGCTAATTTTTCTCCATTGATAGTAACAGAAACTAATGTCAGTTCGTCACCGGAAAGTACAAGAGGTGTTAATTCTTTTGTATGTTTACGAGGTTCAATAGACAATGTTGCCTTAACGACAGTTTTTGTTGGTTCCAGACAGAAATTAAGTTGTGTTTTAGGTATGGCATAGGGTGTTTGTTGGTAATCTTCTAAATGATAAACAGGGATTGTTTCTTGTTTCATAATTGTTTTCCTTGCTATATTGGGGGAGGTTAATTTGTTGAAAGGCCGCTTATTTCTTAAGAAAAAGCAGAATTTAAAAATGATTAAAGATTATTTAAACGGTTTTTTACTTCTAAAAAGTCTATCCATGTGAGCTTTTTTTGACTAGGCGTTCGTAAAAGGTAAGCAGGATGAAAAGTTGGCATAACAGGTATTTTAAGATCTTCGTTTTCGTAGGTAAGCCATTTTCCTCTTATTCGAATAATGCCACTCTGCATTCCCGTAAAAAATTGCACGGCAGTGCTTCCCAGCGCTATAAGAATACGAGGCTTGGCTAATAAAATTTGACGTTCAATAAAAGGGCGACATAATGCAATTTCGCGTGGTGTTGGTGTGCGGTTTCCTGGTGGACGCCAGGGAATAGTATTTGCTATATAAACATTTTGTCTTGTGAGACCAATTGATGCGAGTATTTTGTTGAGTAGTATGCCTGCTTTTCCTACAAATGGAATTCCTTGTATATCTTCTTCTCGTCCTGGAGCTTCACCTAGGAGCATAAGAGGACTTCCTGCTGTTCCATCAGAAAAACAGGTATTTTTGGCTGTTAGTTTTAATGAGCAGCCGTTAAAAGAAAGAAGAGCAGATTTCAGCTCATCAAGTGTTTGAGCTTTTTTTGCTATCTCTACGACCGAGAGTACGGGGTGCGTTTTATCCGGATTATCAAGTAAAGTAGTATGCGATTTTATGGTTGGTGGTATTTGTTGATGATAGGGGATATCGCATGCTTGGTTTAATTGCGGTTCTACAGGGATAGCTTGATTAAAACGATCAATAGGAATATCAGTAAGCGCAGTGTCAACACCACTTTCTTTATAGAAACTGAGTAGATCTTCATTTAAGATTACGTCTTTATTTTTTTTTGACATTTTTCTTTTTGCTTTGTACTGATCTATAAATCAATAGACTAAGAAGAATTATTCTTCAAGATTTATAATATGTTTATTGCGAATAGAAATTCAGTATATTCTCAGAAAATGGAGTGGTATTAGATTTTAATGATCCTTTTGACAATGCTTCAGAAGTAATGTGTAAGTGTATGCTTTCGCATTTTTTATGGCTTCAATCATCGATTGTTTTAACGCTAGATGTGCAGCAATAGCACTTGAAAGGATACAACCTGTTCCACGCATTGTTCCTTTTAAACGCGGAGAGGAAATATTTATAACTTCAGTTTTGTTAACTAAGCTGTCTGTTGCGAAATTATCTTCGGTATGTCCACCTTTTATTAATATATGGCGTGGGCCAAATGAGAGAAGTTTTTGTGCTTGGTGGATTGCTTCTTCATGATTAGAAGTCAAAGAGCTTTTACTGAGAAGAGCGAGCTCTGCCATATTGGGTGTTAAAAGATCAATATGAGGAAGCAGTTTATTGAGCATAATATCTGTGATTTTTTCTGTGGTAAGTTGCCCTCCTGATGAGGCAATAAGCACAGGGTCAAGAATGGTAGGAATATGATGATAATCTTTTAAGATATCACAGATCCCTTCTATAATTGCTTGGGTTCCTGTCATACCGATTTTAATTGCATGTATTGAATTGTTTTTGAGGGCAATATGCATTTGTGCAGCAACAGTTTCTTTACTCATGGGTACAATTTCAGCAACATGGTTGTTATCTTGTACGTTGACAGCTGTGATGGCTAAACTTGCTTTTGTTTGAAAATGTGTTGCTGTTTCTATATCACGAACAATACCGGCTCCTCCTGTTGGATCGGTACCTGCAACAATAAGTATAGAAGGCATTAGCGCCATGCTTGGGTCACCTTTATCCACTGTTGGACACGTTCTTCGGGCTTTTTGTTTAAAATAATATCAGTGACAACAGCAGCGCTATTTGCTCCAACTGTTAAAATATTGATTGCGCGTTCTGGTGTTAAACCACCAATACCTACTAAAGGCAAAGAACCAATTTTCTTTCTCCATTGCTTGATTTTTTCTAATCCTTGTGGAGCCCATTTCATCTTTTTTAAAATTGTTGGATAAATGGGACCAAGTGCAATATATTCAGGAGAGATAGATAAACTTATATCTAATTCGTGTTCATCATGAGTACTAAGACCAAATTTTATATCACTTTTACGGATTGCCAAAATATCAGCATTTTTTAAATCGTCTTGTCCAAGGTGAATAAAATCACATTTTTCGTCAATGGCTATTTTCCAATAGTCATTAATGACTAATTGGACTTTAAATTTATTACATATATTCTTTGCTCGTTTTATATGTTGAATAATCGTTTCTGTATCCTTATCTTTTATGCGTAATTGTATCAGCTTAATCCCAAAGGGAACTAAACGTTCAACCCAATCTGCACTATCAACAATGAGATAAAATGGGTCAAGTTTCATGAAAATATTGCTTTGCCAATAACTGGTGTTGAAGGAACTGCTACGTTGCGTGCTTCAAGTAATCCTGCTTTGTAACCCATACGTCCTGCTGTAATAGCTTTAGAAAATGCTTCAGCCATTAATACAGGATCACCGGCTTTAGCAACAGCTGTGTTGAGTAGTACTGCATCATAGCCAAGCTCCATAGCAATGGTAGCATGTGATGGACGTCCAATACCAGCATCGATAACAAGAGTAAGATCAGGAAGATATGCACGGATAGAACGTAATCCATCAGTATCACGGGGACCTTTAGCAGATCCAATAGGCGCACACCAAGGCATAATGACACGGCAGCCAACTTCAAAGAGTTTTTCAGCAACAATAAGATCGTCCGTTGTATAGGCAAAAATTTGAAATCCTTCATTATTTAAAATTTGCGCTGTTTCGACTAAAGAAAAAACATTTGGCTGTAATGTATCTGGATTACCAATAACTTCTAGTTTAATCCAAGGCGTTTTGAAGAGATCTCGTGCTAATTGGGCTGTTGTTACTGCTTCCTTAACAGTATAACAGCCAGCAGTATTCGGAAGTACAGTTATGTCAAGCTCTTTAAGAAATTGCCAAAATTGTCCGCTCTGTTTTCCTCCTGCAGTTTCTCGACGTAATGAAATTGTTATAATTTCTGTACCAGATTTATGAATAGCTTTACGAAGAATTTCTGGTGAGGGATATTGAGCCGTACCTAATAAAAGGCGGGAAGAGAATTTGCGTCCATAAAAATTCAACATCGTTTTAGCCTCCTTGCATTGGACTTAGAATTTCAATTCTATCTCCTTCATGCAAGACAAATTGACTTCGTTCATCAAGAGAAACAACTTCAGCATTAACAGCTGTTGCTAGCCAATTACCTTCATAACCTAATTCATCAAGAAGCAAATTGAGGGAGGTTACTTTTGTTTCAATTATTTCACCGTTAACAGATATTTTCATGTTTTATTCCAACGCTAATTTTACTGCTTGTTTTGCCATTTCTGGAGATAAAAGAAAACCATGTCTATAAAATCCGTTAATAGAAATATGATTATCATGTTTATGAACATAAGGTAAATTATTAGGATAGCACGGACGAATACCAACACCGGATTCAATAATTTCTGCTTCAGCAAAGGCAGGGTGAAGAGTATAAGCTGCGTTAAGAAATTCCATCATTGATCTTGCTGAGATAGCACCACTAAAATCACTTTCAATCATTGTTGCTCCAATCATAAAGATATTATTTTGTCTGGGGACTACATAGAGTGGAATACGTGGGTGGAGAAGACGAATTGGACGAGAAATTTTAATATCTGTGCTGCGCACTAGAAGCATTTCACCGCGAACTCCTCGTATATTTTTGTCTTTGCCTAAACGTGCTATTCCTGTTGCATCAATGACAGTATTAAAATTCTCTTCGCATATTCCTATATCAACAAAACAGGCTCCATTTTTTATAAGAATCTCTTTTAAAGTGATCAGTGCTTTGCGTGGATCAATGTGCGCTTCAGTTTCGTAAAAAAGTGCACGGTTAAAACGTTCAGCAAGATCGGGTTCAAGATGTGCTATTTCTGTATTGTCTATGATTTTGTGATTATTTGTACGCATTGAAAATCGTTCGAGCTCTGCTATATCTCGCGTAGGAGCAACAACCAAAGTACCTTTTTGTGCTACAATATCAGGAAGTATTTCTCTCCACCATTGCATAGCTTGTATACCAAGATCTTCGATGATTTGTTCAGAACTTTCTTTTTCACAGTAAGGTGCTAACATACCTCCTGCATACCAGCTTGCAGTCCCTATAGGAGAATGGAGAGGGGCAGATACAGTGATAGGGATACCTTTTTGTTGTAGCATAAAAGCAGCTGTTAAACCGCCTACACCTGCACCTTTAATAAGAATATTTTTCAATTGTTTGCTCTCTCTTTTCTAGAGGGAGCATTTTCTACGTAGAGATCACCATTTTTTTGATATTTTTCAGCCATAGCAATCATACCTTCTTTTTTTCTTTTTGTTGCTGCATCACGGATATCATGGGAAATACGCATTGAGCAGAATTTAGGCCCACACATAGAGCAAAAATGCACCAATTTATGTGCATCTTTAGGCATTGTTTCATCATGAAAAGAGCATGCTGTATCTGGATCAAGAGAAAGATTAAATTGATCATGCCATCGAAAGTCAAATCGTGCACGTGAGAGGGCGTTATCGCGCAATTGCACTCCAGGCAAGCCTTTAGCAAGATCAGCAGCATGAGCTGCAATTTTATAAGTGATCACTCCAGTTTTTACATCATTTTTATCTGGTAGCCCTAGATGTTCTTTAGGCGTTACATAGCAAAGCATGGCAGTGCCAAACCAACCAATCATAGCAGCACCAATAGCTGATGTGATATGATCATATCCAGGAGCAATATCAGTTGTAAGAGGGCCTAAAGTATAAAAGGGTGCTTCATGGCAGAGGGTTAATTGTTTTTCCATATTTTCTTTAATTTTATGCATTGGTACATGACCAGGCCCTTCAATCATAACCTGTACATCTTTTTCCCATGCAATTTTTGTTAGTTCTCCCAAAGTTTCAAGTTCGGCAAATTGAGCTTCATCGTTTGCATCCGCAAGAGAGCCTGGACGCAATCCATCTCCTAATGAAAGAGAGACATCATACATGCGTGCAATATCACAAATTTCATCGAAATGTTCATATAAAAAATTTTCTTTATGATGATGAAGACACCACTTAGCCATAATAGAACCACCTCGTGAAACAATACCTGTTATGCGGCTAATAGTTAAGGGGATGAAGGGTAATCTTAATCCTGCATGAATAGTAAAATAATCAACACCTTGTTCTGCTTGTTCAATTAAGGTATCGCGAAAAATATCCCATGTTAAATTTTCGGCAATACCATGTACTTTTTCGAGCGCTTGATAAATTGGGACAGTTCCAATGGGAACAGGAGAGTTGCGAATAATCCATTCACGAATATTATGAATATTACGACCTGTTGAAAGATCCATAACTGTATCCGCACCCCAACGAATGGCCCAAACCATCTTTTCAACTTCTTCTGCCATGGATGAAGTAACTGCTGAATTGCCAATATTAGCATTAATTTTAACACGAAAATTACGACCAATAATCATTGGTTCGCATTCTGGGTGATTGATATTTTGAGGAATAATAGCGCGTCCGCAAGCAATTTCATTACGAACAAATTCTGCAGTATAGGTTTCTGGTATTGATGCTCCGAATGTTTCACCCGATGTTTTTTTTTGATCTTTTGCTACCAAACCTTCATTTTCACGTATAGCAACATATTCCATTTCTGCGGTAATAATACCTGCACGTGCATAAGCCATTTGTGTAACTGCTTTATCGTTTTTTGCGCGAAAAACGGGACGAATTTGTTCAAAAGTTGGTGCAAGATTTTTATCATGAGTAAAACCATTATCTGCAGGTTGAATTAATCGAGCCGGATAGGATTCGATATCAGAACGTTCAGATAGCCAAGGTGTGCTAATGTCAGGTAATCCTTTTGTAATATCAATAGTTGCATTTTCATCGGTATAAGGACCTGAAGTATCATAAACCTTCAAAGTTTTTTCATGACTATTATCTACCAGAGAAATTTCACGGAATGGTACGTGCACGTTGGGAAAGAGAAGACTCTTTTGATAAATTTTGCGTGAAGCAGGGAAAGGAGAAAAACTAATTAATGGAGTGTTTTTTTGCACAAACTTTTTCCTTATAGATTCGTAGTGAAAAAACGCTTTGCAAGGTTATCAAGGATGCGTTCAACTCAATAAATCAAGGATTACGCACAATATCATTTTTTGTATCAATACACATTTGACAAAGTTCAGAAAATTTATTTTGAAAAAATCAATAAAAATATTTTTTGTAATGTCTACATATGTAATCCACTCCCAGTCAGAGCATTTATTTATATAATTATGATCAGCTGAAACACTCATATTGTCAATTGCAAAGATGTATTTTGAATAATTTGGGAATGTTTTTTGAATGGGATCGAGAAAAATTGTAAGTAATCAACCTATAATATTAGAGAAATAGCATATAAAAAATATATGCTTATGATTTATTTCATAGGTGATCTATTGATATAAAAGGTATAGCTCTATTATTAGTAGAACACTTGTAATATATATATAGTGAAGTTGCTATTATTATTAGATAATTATCAAAGAATTCAATCTTATAAAAGATTTGTGATTATTATAGATGTTATCAGTAAAAAAGAAACTGGTAACTTCAGGCTACCAGTTTCTATGAGCATAATTTCTCAAGGATTAGAATGAACGTTGGAAACGAATCATACTTTGCAAGGCACTTTTTCCATTCAAAGCATTGCTATAGTGTGTGTCATTACTTGCTTTACCTTTGAAAGTACGGTCGTCCTTCCAAGAAATATACGTTAGCTCAGGTGTAATAACAAATCCTGGAATCAGTTTGTATGCAATATTAACAGATGTTGCGAAAGTTTTTATAGCACTATAAGATACTTGAGCATTCAAATTTGCTTTTGGATTGATTTTGTAAGTTGCACCAGCCCACGCTGCCCATTTACCACCCCAGTTTGCATAAATAGTCGTATTCTGACGTGACAATACATTGTTAGAATCCTCTACAGTATTTACTATATAGTAATCTAAGTTATTTTTATAACCTCCCATTGCCCAAAGATTCAAATTATTATTAATATTAAAATCTACACGTGTCTTAGCGGCCCATTTTTTGTAGTAAGCGTCATAAGCGACAATAGTTGAAACACCACCCCATTTTTGCATAAATTTCATACCAAATAAGATATTAGGATTATAGTCTTTTGTTTGTTTGCTAGGAAGATCTGTATCATCAACACGAACAATTTTGCTATCTTTATCGATATAATAGTAGTCGATATTATCACCAGCGTTTGTTTTAAGAGAAGGGCCTGAAGCATTGCCCAATTCAACTCCGACAATAGCAGAAAAACCAGAATCAGCATTAAAAGTGTAAGAGATAACGTTAGTGCGTATATCACCTGCTGGTGCTATGCTGTCATCATTTATAACTTTACCATAACCACCGGTCCAACTGTCGAAAATCGTTTTATCAAGACCTACACGAAAGCCACCAATTTCTATATAAGCAGCACGAAGTTGCCCACCAGAATTATCTTTTCCTTTGCCCCATTGTGAGCGAATTTCTGCATATGAACGAAGTGTTCCTAATTCTGTTTCAGAAGCAGCTTGGAAAATAAGGGTTAAACGTGAAGTTGTGCGATAAGTTTTTTTACCATTTGCTAATTCCGCATCGGTTATTGCATTAATATTATCACCACCTGCAAAATCAGCGCGGACATTACCAGATATACGAATACATGTTTCTGTTCCAGGAATATAGAAATATCCTGCACCGTATGCATCACATGCATGTACGTATTCTACAGGTTCAGGCTCTGCTGGAATAGTTGAAGCCGCTTGAGATCCAGAAACTCCAGAGAGAGCTAATGTAGAGCTTAAAGAGAGAGCTAATGCAGAGCTTAAAGGGCAGGTTTTAATATTCATTAAAGGATCTCCAGTTGGATTTATTTATAGAACGTATAAAGTGTATAAAAGGTATAAAGCACATAATTATGTCTGCTTACTAAAAAAGTACGACGCAATTAAACAAAACATTACATAATGTTAACTATACGAATCTTTATATACAAATCTTTATTGAAAATACAAACATAAATTAATCTGGTTGAAATAATAATCTTGTTAAAAATGATTTATGTACTATTTAGATTCATGCGATAAAAAAGACACGAATCTCCATTATTTTATTTTTTAATTTAATCTAATCAATGAAAATGAAAATTTCAGATATTTTTGAAAAAAATCGAAAATATCTTGAATTTTTTATTGATACTGTTTATGCATTTTAGTTGGAGAGGTGGCCGAGTGGTCGAAGGCGCTCCCCTGCTAAGGGAGTAGGGCTCAAAAGGCTCTCGAGAGTTCGAATCTCTTCCTCTCCGCCAGTTTTTATAAAAATAATATATTATTAAAGATTAGAGATAGGTAACTAAGATTTGGAATAGGGCTTTGATATTTGTTCCTAGAGCGCGCGTCTTTTTTCTTTCGGCTTTCTCCATTAAATTTTTTAAAGCTCTGGTATATAAAAAGCTGTAGAGGCTATAGAGAAGTTTCGTTAATTTGATGGTTCAATAATGAGTTAATAAGTTTGAGTGTAAGATGCTAAACTGCTCTACAGAAGTATCTATATTAAGAACAATAGTTTATATGAAAAAGTCTATTCGAAAATCTTGATTTTCCGATTGAATCAAATTTTTTTCAGGAAAAGATATTGTATTATATGTGTTATAAATGAGATGCTGTTTGTGGTAGTATGAAAGGGATGTTTTTTTTAGGTATTTCAGAAACTGTGAGCGAGCAATTATAAGCTTTACGCAGATTTTCTGTTGTTAAAACAGTGGAGGCGTCTCCTTCACAACAAATTTTCCCTTGTTTTAATAGTATCATTTTATCGGCATAGTGAGCGGCAAGATTGAGATCATGTAGAACAGCAAGAACACCACCACCACAACGAACGAAATTTTTTATAATATTCATAACAATCAGCTGATGCTGTATATCAAGGTTGGCAATAGGTTCATCTAATATCAACCAACGAGCAACTCCATTATAAATAGGCTCCCATACTTGGCAAAGAACACGGGCAAGCTGGACTCTAGCTTGTTCGCCACCAGATAACTGGTGATAATATCGGTTTTCATAATCTGCTAGACCAACACGTTTTAAGGCTTTTTGAGGGAGGCTTTTAAATTGAGCTTTTGTGATGTTAATTTGGTTGATAGAAAGACCAAGTCTTACTACTTCATGAACAAAAAATGGAAATGCTAATGTTGTTGATTGGGGTAAAACTGCACGCATCATTGCCATTTTATTTGCTTGTGTTTGTTTAATATCATGGCCATTTAGAGTCATTTTGCCATTATAAGGAATTTCTCCACTAAGTGCTTGTATAAAGGTGCTTTTTCCAGATCCATTTGGGCCAATAATGATAGTGAGAGCGCCACTTCTAGCTTGAAGATGAATATGATTGAGAATATGTGTTTTCCCGCGCTGAATACAGATATTAATTGCCTCAATCATGAAAAATTTATTCCTCGTTGGTATATAAGGATCCAAAGAAAAAAAGGTGCGCCAAAAAGTGCTGTGACAATTCCAATAGGTAATTCTGCTGGAGCAATAATACAACGCGCAAAGGTATCAGAAAAAATGAGTAATACTGCCCCTAAGAGAGCTGAACAGGGAATGAGATAGTGGTGATCATGACCAATAAGCAGACGTAAAATATGTGGAACAACAATACCAATAAAACCAATACCACCACTGACAGCAACTGCTCCTCCACACATGAGAGCAACAAGTAAAACAGCAATATTTTTAATTCGTTGAATATGAAAACCAATATGTTGAGCGACAGCTTCTCCGAGTGCTAGTGCATTGAGCGCACGTGATAAAAATGGAGAAAAAAGCAAGCCAATCCAAACAATAGGTAAAATAAGACAAACTTTTAACCACGTGGCACCTGAAAGGGAACCAAGATTCCAAAAAGTAATATCACGCAATTGTTGATCATTGGCAGTGAAAATTAAACTTCCAACAATAGCACTACTGAAAGCACTGAGAGCAATGCCTGCAAGAAGCATCGTTGCAATAGAGGTAAAATTGTGTCGTGTTGCTATTACATAGAGAATCATTGTTGATAAAAGCCCACCAAGAAATGCACCTATGACAATTTTGTAAGATTCTAGAAAAGGAATAAAGAAAGGTGGGAAGGAAACACCAATGACAATGACTAATACAGCGCCGAGACTCGCACCTGCTGATACACCTACGATTCCAGGATCTGCAAGAGGATTACGAAAGAGCCCCTGCATAAGAACCCCAGAAACAGCAAGAGCTGCCCCAACCAATGAACTTAAGATAATACGAGGTAATCTGATATCAATAAGTATAAGGTAATCATATGTCTTACTAGCTACTGAAAAATTTTGCGTAAGAATTATATGAATGAGATTAATGAGAGAAGCATTTGATGCACCACTGAATAATCCACTAAAAATACTGAAGATAAGGAGCACTATTAAACTTAATAACGCAATTTTTCCTCGGTTTGTAGTTTTTTCTTTTGTATTTTCTATTGTTTCAGAAATATGCGTTGTGGAAATATGCTTAACCATTTCTATTCAACTCTTACCATTTTGTTCTGTGTTATAAAGCATATTAATCAGCTCTTTTGATGCATCTGCAGTGCGTGGACCAAAACCTAAAAAATACATGGTATCTATTTGTTTAATAGCATGGTTTTGAGCTGCAGGTGTTGCTCGAATTGCTGGTATAGCTAAAATTGTATCAATTTTAGTTGCATTTCCATTGTGATTTACAAACAAGATGAAATCAGGATTTGAGTTTAATAAGGCTTCATTATTTAAAAGTTTGTATCCTTTATAATCAGAAATGGCATTTATACCTCCTGAAAGTTTTATCATACCATCAGCTGCAGTATCTGTTCCAGATACCATAACACCTCCGTTTTGTACGGAAAAAATAAAAAGAACACGTTTTGGTTTAGTTATTTTTGCTAAAAGCATATCATTGTTCATAAAGTTACGGTTCAGTTTTTTAATCAGTTCAGTTGCTTGAACCTCTCGATGTAGAGCTTTACCAATAAGGTGAATTTTTTCTATGACACTTTCACGTGAAAAGTTTTCTGGTATGATTATAAGAGGTATTGATGTTTTTTTGAGAACATCAATTGTTGAAGGAGGACCGCTTCCTTCAATAAGTAATATACCTTCTGGAGAAAGAGATAAAATACCTTCAGGGGAAAGGTTACGCATATACCCAAGTTCAGGAAGTTTGAGTGCAGCTTGTGGATAGATACTTGTGCTGTCACGAGCTACAAGTTGATTTTGAGCTCCTAATGCATAAACAATTTCTGTAAGAGAACCACCAATGGAAATAATTCGCGCATTTTCAGGAAAATTTATTGTCGGTTCGGCAATTACTTGTCTAGAAAAAAAAGTAAAAAAGAACAACAAACCTAAAACAGAAAGGCCTGATGGTTTATGTAAAAAAGGTCTCAACATATCTAAGTTTTATCCTTTAAGTAATGTTTGTTTCTTGGTACAAAGGTAAATTATTCAATAAAGAACGCCATTTTTCGCATTCTTTTTGACCTTCTTTTCTTAGACCAAAGAATTGAACAATCATTTCGCCATTTTGGTCAAAAACTTCAAGAGAACTAACATAACCCTCACTTATAGGTTTGCGAACGTGCCATACTTTGTTAACGCCAGAAATAAGCATATGTAAGTGAAATTTTTCATCGAGAATATTGAGCCAAGGTCCCATTTGTTTAATGTTTTTAATTGGTCCGCTGAAAATTTGGATGCAGCCTTTATTACCAACAAAACACATAATTGGTATTTCTTTTTCAACAGTCTTATTCAGCATAATTTCAATAGATTCTACACTTAATTCATCAGTAAACTCGTTTCCAGCGAGTTTTACAGCATCATGCCGACCAATTTTAAATTCGGAAGTAATTTCATGGAGCTGATGCACATCAGTCATTTTTCTCCAACGGTCACGAAATTTCTCAACATCTAAATTTGTTATATTGTGTTGTATAGGCGCGGGGGTAGAAAGAATGTGAAGATCAGATGATTGATCTTCATGAAGCAATTTTTCAACAAGTTCATCCCATTGTTTCATATTTGTCATATCTTTAGAATAGACTTTAAAAATAGCAGTTCCGTATTGATCGAAAAATTGTAAACTTTTTGTTGGTTTTCCAAAAACCATCATTTCGTATTCAAAACCGAATTCCCATTTTTTGGGAAAAATTCGCAAATCAATTTCCCCAAATGTCATAGGGATATGTTCATTCAGAACAATTTTTTCAAAACATCCTGTTTTTTCATGAACGGCATATTCATTGCGTGTTAATGCCATAACCGTTTCAACTTTAGGAGCTTTTTCAAGGAGAGTGGGAATATCAACTTTTAGTCTTTTTGCTTTTCCGATTGTACGATAAGCTGCGATGAATTCTGCTTCAGATATACCAATCGAAGTAGCAAAATCACGATTACGCATATCTTTTTTTTCTTCACGCAGTTTAATAATCATTTCAGCTGTATAAGACATAGATTTTCCTTACTTTATTTAGAGTCAATTTTACTTCATTTTAAAAAACTACGCTGAGTCATTGTAAACAATGACTCAGCCTGCTAATAAATCGCTCCTATCAATAACAAAAATTGAATCTGATAAATTAAAATATTTATAATCCTTTTGGGAGGGTAGAATAAAGTAAGGATTAAAATGTAATAACATACCTTTTTATCAATTATGATTTCCTTAATAGTTTAAAGATTAACAGCAACAATTAGAATTTTTGTACATAAGACACCTTAAAATTACGACCCGGCTGACTAAAATAATCTTTTGGTGGTAGTGATTGGCGTCTAGGGATAGGAGAAGGGGAAGGTAGATCAGTTGCATTCCAGTATTTTTGGTCAAAAAGATTATAAATACCAGCTCTTATAATTGGGCCTTTTTCACCGAAAGGTTTCCACCAACCCAATATATCAACTACACCATAACCTGGAACTGTATTATAATCAGAATTTCCTTTTACTTTATCACGCTTAGCAGCTAAAGTAAGTACAATATCTGTTCCCCAAAGTTCTTTTTCATATCCTAATCCAAATACTGTTTTAAAGGCTGGGATTGAGTTAAGATATTCATTTTTATCAAGATCTTTTCCTTGTGTATAAGCAAGGGCAAAATTACTATAAAGACCATTCATCAAGGTGAAATGTGCTTTTGTTTCAACACCAGAAATACGCACATGAGCACGATTTATATAATGTTTGCGCGCATATATAAATTCTTTTGAAGGCCCCTTATCTATAACATCAATAAGGTTTTTATATTCATTGGTGAAAACACTGAAAGAACCATTAAAATGCATGTTGTTGTATTGTACACCGATATCATATCCATTACCAGTCTCTGGTTTGAGATTAGGATTTCCAATCATATAATAAAAAGAAGGCCTGACAAAGGTTAAGTAAAGCTCTGAAACGCTTGGAGCACGAAAAGCTTGCGCCCATTGAGTATAAAATAATATTTGATTATCAGTATCCCATTCTATTCGCATTTTAGGAGAAAAATGTGAGCCGCTACTTTCTTTGGGCATTACTTTAGAACCTAATGCTTTTTCAAAAGCAGGTGTCTTTTGAGGGATATGTTTGTACCAATCATAACGTATTCCTGGGATAAGACGAAGACTATTGTTAGAAAAACCAATTTCGTTTTCGAAAGCCAAACCAAAAGCCTGGCTATTTGTATTTGGTGCATCTGATTTGTTGGTACTTAGGAATACACATGCATGCTCACTTCCTTTTAAATGACAATTATCTTTACCCAATGCATATTGATGGAATTTAGAAACGAAAACATTTGTAGCAAACTTTAGCTTATGACTTACAGAACCAATATCTAATTTTTTGAAACTATGAGTATTAAAGCCATAACCAATATTTCTCATAAAATTATCTCTTAAATAGTCTCCTTTTGGCATTTGTATACGATATCCATTTAAGATGTGATTATTTGATTGCTTTTGCCAATAAAGCTGTCCATGAAATGCATCAAAAATAGCATCTTCATTACCATTATAATCATAGGAGACAGAAAAACGTTTACGATGTGTGTGTTTCTCATTGTAAACAGATTGTCGCAAAAATATTTCAGTTGAAGTATTTAATGCATGAGTGTCTTTATTGTAAGCAAAACGCTCTGCTGTAAAGCCAAATCGGTGATTATCATTAAAATATTGGTGGACTTTAAAAAGCAAATTATTTTTATCAAAGTTAGCAGGGTTCTCTCGTGTACGTTTATCTCCATAACCTTCTACAGTACCCATATTTTTACGTTGATGACCTTCTGCACGAGAACCTTGAAAAAGCAATAAAGTTTGATTAGCTCGCACTGCAAAAGCTTGATCTACGTGCCAACTTTTATCAACAGAATTATAGCTCCCTTTTGTAAGAGTCCCCCATTTTTTTTCTTTTGTGAGGAGGTCTTCAGGATTAAGAGTACGTAAGGCAATAATCCCACCTAGTGCACCAGAACCATGAAGGCTAGAATCTGAACCACGAACAATGTCAATTGTAGAAAGCGCATTAAAAGCAAATGCAGAACTTCCACCTTTAATACCACGCACCCCATCGTCAAGCCATGGAAGAGGAATGCCATCCATTGTTGTTAAAATGCGATTGGCATTTAGACCACGAATTACAAAGCTGTTATTATCTGCACTATAGTTTATAGATGGATTAAGATGGTTAACATCGTGAATATCATTTATTTGTTTCTTATCAATATTTTGAGCAGTGTTACGATCTGTCAAAACAGTTTTTTTATTGAAGGGATGTTCTACTTTTTTTTCAATTATGATTGGTTTAAGTTTAGTTATCTTACCGTTGTTTTGTGCAAAAACAAATGAAGGTATACAAACTAAGAGCATACTTAAAATCATATGCCCTTTATACTCTTTATAGATATTCCGTTTTATTCGCATAGTCCACCATAGTTCTTTAAAAAAATGTCCCCCTCTATAGCTTCTCACATATAAAACAAATACAATAAAAACATTTGCCTTACTAATTACAAAATGTAGTCATATAATTGATAAGCCAAGCGCTAATTCAATTTATAGCTATTAACGCGATCATATTAAACATGATAAAAATCGTCAAGAAAAAAGTTGTGCTTTAAAGACGACCTGTTTTCATAAAATTAAGCATCGATTATTTAGCTTAGGATGGTGGTAGATGAGATGATGAAGGGTGCAAGTATTTGGCGAATATCAGCTCTTTGGATAGGTGCTTTTGGGTGTGCTTTTGCTTTACATGTTGGAGTAGGAGCACGATTTTATTCGAAGAGTATTCATATAAATGGGTTTGTATTCTCACCGATGGCTATGTTAATTGTTGTACCAGAAATTGTGCACCCTGATGTTAATCCAGATTCAGAAATATTAGAGTTTAATGTTTTAAAGGAAGAAGAAATATCAAAACCAGAACTTAGTAAAGTTCGACCAGAGAATTCTCTATCAAAAGAGCATCAGATTACGAAAGAGTTTCAGTCTATCGTAAAAAAAGATGGTTTTACAGTGCTGAAACCTTTGAAAAGATCTTCTCCATCAAAGATAAATCGTAAAGTTTTTATAAAAAAGCAATCATCAACACTGAATATTACAGAGAAGAAAATTAATCGAAAAAAAGCACATTCATTTGCTGTAAGTAGAGAGAGTAATACAATAGCACTTGATAATGCATTATCAGAACATTGGTTAGCAAAGGTGCAAACACAGTTAGAAAAACAAAAAAGTTACATTGTAGGACAGCGTATTAGTAGTGTACAGGGAGTCGTGCAGTTAGAATTTAAGGTGCGTGAACAAGGAGATATTTTTGCCAACCGTGTTATATTTTCTTCTGGTAGTCGGGAACTTGATTGGTTGGCTATGACAGCACTTAAACGTATTGACATGTTTCCTCCACCACCACGTGAAATGGTGAATAAAACTATCAGAGTATCTTTGGTTTTTAATTAAAGAAAGTAAAATTACTATACAAAATCATACCTTATATCGTATTTAGATTTTTCAGGAAGATAATATTATTGGGGCTTGTGGTATTCATAGTCGTATTGAGAATGGGAATAACTAATTTCATGATAGCTTCTGTTAGATTTATAGAGATAGAAAAGTTGATAACACTATCAATATTTCTGATTACATATCTGCGTTTCTACGTTACTAAAAATGTTTATGTTTATAACAAAGATGCAGTTATGACTATATAGGGATTTATGGAAGAGAACGTTGTTAAAAACGCTTAACTTTATGGCAAAATTCGCTTTGCGAGATTTACGAAACTGAGATTACTTTGAATATATCCTCGAAGAAAAAGTGTATGTTACCCAATAAAAACTAATTAGCTTATAATTTTTGTTAAGATTGAAGGGCTAACTGAAATTTATGCGCATATTCTTTCTAGATACTCAATGAGAAGAGATAGAGAAGGTCAGTAAAAAGGAAGGAAGTAATTACTTTTAAAAGTAAAACTATTTTGTTGTACACAGAAAATAAGCAATGCGTTTATATAAAAATTAAGTTAAATTATTTAACTGTTATGCTAATATAGCAATAATTTATTATAAGGTTTGCAGAAAATGGGTAGCGATGCAAAAATGGATGCATATTTTTTCATATTCGTGATTTTCAGATATGCTTAATGTACCGTTTCAGCCAAATTTTTCATATGAATTGGATTTGCAAAAAAAGGGTTTTTTTTATGTAGCAGGTGTTGATGAAGTTGGACGTGGGCCTTTAGCTGGGCCTGTAGTGACGGCAGCAGTTGTTTTAGATAAAGACCATATTCCTGAAGGCTTGAATGATTCAAAAAAGCTTTCTAGCCAACAACGCAATAGACTTTATTATGAAATTTTGCAAAATGCATTAGCGATTTCGGTTGCTAGTCTTTGTGCTCGGACAATTGATAAGTCTGATATTAGAAAAGCGACTTTAGAAGCAATGCGGCGTTGTGTTACAGGGCTTGCCATTTCAGCACATTACGCGTTGATTGATGGGCGTGATATTCCTTCTAATTTGCCTTGTCCTGCAATTGCTTTGATTAAAGGTGATCAGTCTTCGGTTTCAATTGCTGCGGCGTCTATTATTGCTAAAGTGATTCGTGATAGGATGATGCAATACGCTGGACGGGTTTATCAAAATTATGATTTAGAGAAGCATGTAGGTTATGGAACGGCAGCACACCGTGCAGCTATTGATAAGTATGGACCTATTGTAAGATTACATCGTTATAGTTTTTCTCCTCTTAAAGAACGCTATAAGGATAGTATTTAATGGCAATTTTACCATTTAATAGTGCTGCAATAAACCAAGCAGTTGCGATTCTTCAACAGGGACAATTGGTCGCCCTGCCAACAGAAACTGTTTATGGATTAGCTGGTGATGCGACAAATGGAAAAGCTGTAGCGTCTATTTTTTCTATAAAGGGACGTCCATTCTTTAATCCCCTTATTGTTCATGTAAGTGACATAGTTATGGCAGAGTGTTATGTGAAAATTGATTTTCTTTCACGTCGGTTAATGGAGGCATTTTGGCCAGGTCCTTTAACCATGGTTCTACCGTTAAAGGCTCATCATAATATTCATCCTTTGACAACTGCTGGTCTTAATACATTGGCTGTTCGTTTTCCAAAAGGAGGCTTTGCAGAAGTTATTCGTCATTTTGGCCGTCCTTTAGCTGCACCTAGTGCTAATCAATCAGGAAAGTTGAGTCCTACTTCAGCTATATCTGTATTTACATCTTTAGGAACATCAGTGCCTTTAATTATTGACGGTGGAGCTTCAAAAATAGGGCTTGAATCAACGATTATTAAGATTTCTGATGAAAATGTTTACTTATTGCGTCCGGGAGGATTAGCTATTGAAGAAATTGAAAAAGTGGTAAAGAAGCCTGTAAAACGTTTGGATCAGCAAACTGCAATTGAGGCTCCAGGGATGTTAAGGTCACATTATGCGCCTAATACTTCTATGCGTTTAAATGTAAAAAAGGTGGAAAGCGGCGAAGCATTGTTAGCATTTGGACCTAAACGTGTTGAGGGTGTTGAAAACGCTGTCGCTGTTCTAAATCTTAGTGAAAGTGGTCGATTAGAAGAAGCTGCGTTCCATTTATTCCAGTATATGCAGCAATTGGATTCACCTAAAGTGAAGTGCATTGCAGTGGAGCCTATCCCATTTTATGGATTGGGGGAAGCTATTAATGATCGTTTAATACGAGCTGCAGCTCCAAAAGGGAAATAAAAATGGAGCAAGGTTTGATTGAGTCTTTTAGAAGCATTGTTGGTTCTGAATATGCTATAACAGATCAAGCGTTGATTACACCTTATTTATTTGAAAATCGGCGACTTTTTCATGGAAAAACGCCATTACTTTTACGGCCATCTTCCACAAAAGAAGTATCATTGATTATGCAATTGGCTAGTCAAACGTATACGCCGATTGTTCCTCAAGGAGGAAATACTGGTCTTGTAGGTGGTCAGCTGCCAGATGATAGCGGGCACAGTGTTATTTTATCTATGGAACGTTTAAACAGGATTCGAGCATTGGATCTTAAGGGTAATTTTGCTGTAGTGGAGGCTGGAGTCGTTCTACAAACATTACAAAAAAAAGCCGATGAAATGAATCGTTTTTTTCCTCTTTCTTTGGCTTCTGAAGAATCTTGTCAGATAGGAGGAAATCTATCTTCTAATGCGGGAGGTACGGGAGTCTTAGCTTATGGTAATATGCGTGATCTTTGTCTTGGTCTAGAAGTCGTTTTACCTGATGGACGTGTTTTGGATGATTTGCGATTTGTTAAAAAAGATAATAGCGGTTATAATCTGAAAGATCTTTTTATTGGTGCTGAAGGGACTTTAGGGGTTATTACTGCAGCAGTTTTAAAGCTTTTTCCAAAACCAAAAGGAAAAGAAGTGGCGCTTGTAGGCTTAGATAGTCCAGCGAAAGTTGTAGAGCTTTTGTCTCTTTCTCAATGCTATGGGGGGACATTATTGACTGGTTTTGAGCTCATGGGAAAACTTAGTTTTCAAATGGCTTTAAATTATAAGATGTGTGCCAAATCTCCTTTTGATCATGAGCATGAGTGGTATGTTTTGATTAATATGTCATCATTACGGAGTGACAATGATGCATTATCAGCACTGCATGTTGTTTTAGAAATGGCTTTAAAGAATTCTATTATTGACGATGCAGTTATTGCACAATCATTAAAACAGCAAGATTTTTTTTGGCAATTGCGTGAAAGTATATCATCTGCACAGAAATTAGCAGGAGGATCTATTAAACATGATATTGCTGTACCTATTGCTTTCATTCCTGATTTTATTGCTGAGTCTGCTCTTATTGTGGAAGAAATGATACCAGGTGCACGAGTAGTTTGTTTCGGACATGTGGGTGATGGGAATCTTCATTATAATATTACGCAACCAATTGGAGCAGATACTACAGCATTTTTAAAATTATGGCCGAAAATAACCCATCGTATTCATTGTTTAGCAATGCAATATCAGGGAACATTTTCTGCTGAACATGGAATTGGTCAGCTTAAACGAGAAGAACTACGTACTTTTAAATCCCCTGTTTCACTAGAAATTATGCAAGAGATTAAGAAAATATTTGATCCTTTAGGGATTATGAATCCAGGAAAAATATTATAATTTCAGAAGAATAAATATTTTTTGGCATTTTTATTTAGAATTTAATAACCAAAAAGAAACTAAGTTTTTTTATATAACTTTGTTAATAATCCAATGAAGAAAATCTGCTAGATTACTTGAGTTATTGAAAAAATTGGGAACAGTGTATATGGCTAATCAATGCTTTAATCAGGCAAAGGCGGTGCTTGAATTTCGACTAGATCCGTGCCATTTGCCACAAATAACGACATATTTTGTATCAAAAACGGGTAATCAAATAGTTTGTTCGTTAAATAAATGTGGTGTTTTTTTTAAATTTGGGGCTTTTTCAGGTCTATCACACTTGATCCCAGCTCACCATTTTAGGGGGATTGCAGCGCGTATAGTAGATACTCTCTCAGGTGAGAAAGCCATAACATTGGAGCTATTCCACGTAGATGAGGAGATTTGTATTCCACTTTTAGTTTCTAGAAAATTAAATAATGTTTTTTTAGATTGGCGATTGTGGACGCAGATTTACAATCTTCCTATGCTTATGATTGATGAATATAATAGTATTATCAAGGTTCAGGATCGTTCTGTTATACATAAATTTTTTCACATAGTATCATCTAATTCTGTACAGAAACGTTTTTTACTTCGTGGTCATAATTCATTAGGTTTACGTTTGAAGATTGACAATCAAACTGTATTACAGTGAGATATGTGTTAATTTTTTATATGCTATGCAGTCATATATGTTTATTTCGTTTGTGTTTTGACTTTTTATTCAATGATATTTAGATTACTATCTAATAAAAATAGAAAAGAATTTTACGTATTTGAAACATTCAGAAAAAATGAAAATGCGTGTGCTTGCCTTTGAGCTTGATCAAAAGAAGGCAATAGAAGCGCAAAAAGCACATTGCCGTCGTTATATCAGAAGATTGAAGACATTTTTATATTTATTAATATTGTGGCTAATTTGTGTTGTTATTTATTGTGGTTTTCTCATCATGATTGAGGGGCAAGATTGGACGCATTATTGGGGAAAGTCTTTTATCAAAACGGCTTGCATTTATGCTGCAATTATTTGTGTTATTTGGACATTGAATTATTATATTTTAGTAAATCATAAAGCATATCGTTTAGTAAAAAATAATCAACAAATAGGCCTTAAACAAATATGGCAATGGGATGATCATGCGCTTGCGATTCGAAATTCTTATATACAGGGTACTTACCCTTTTCGTCTGTTTTATGATTGGCATGAGTATCCACATTTTATAGCGCTTTATATTTCAGAAGAAAAATTTAACATTCTCCCTAAAGCTATAATGACTAAAGAGCAGTTAGTCGATTTACGTACTATTCTATCACGTGAAATTACGAGTCCTAAAAAAAGACTTTAAAAGTCTAGAAAAGTCTAGTTTTCTCGCATAATAGCACGCCATCCAATATCACGGCGTACAAAACCTTGTGGCCAATCAATATAGTCGACTGCTTCGTAAGCGCGTTTTTGAGCGAGTTTTATGGTTTTTCCTATTGCTGTTATATTTAAAACACGTCCGCTATTCGCAATTAATTCCCCATTACGTAAGGCTGTACCGGCTTGAAAAATTTTTACATTAGGAAGAGAATCGGCTTTATCAATATTGCGAATCACACTACCTTTTTGAGGAGAAAAAGGATAACCATTAGCGGCCATAACAACTGTTAAAGCAGTTTCTTCAGACCATTGAAGATTTTTCTTTTTAAGATTTCCTTGAGCGGCTGTAAGAAAAAGTGGAAGAATGTCATCTTTTAGACGCATCATTAAAACTTGGCATTCAGGATCACCAAATCGCACATTAAATTCAATTAATTGGGGACCTTTTTGTGTTACCATCAATCCAACGAAGAGAATGCCCCTAAAAGATATATCCATTTCAGCTAGACCGCGTAGAGCTGGTGTAACAATTTCTTGAAGAGTACGGTTAACCATTTCTTCGGTCATTATAGGAGCCGGTGAATAAGCACCCATGCCGCCTGTATTGACACCCGTATCGCCATCACCAACACGTTTATGATCTTGTGCAGATCCAAAGGGGATGGCTACTTTGCCGTCACAAAGGCAGAAAAAACTTGTTTCTTCTCCCTCCAAATAAGCTTCAACAACTACTTCTTTTCCTGCATCGCCAAATGTACCTTCAAAACAGGCGTCAATTGCATCAAATGCTTCTTCCATTGTTACAGCAACTACGACGCCTTTACCGGTAGCTAAGCCATCAGCTTTAATAACAATAGGAATGCCTTGTTGATGAATATAAGATTTAGCTTTCAAGGCATTATCAAAGCGTTGATAAGGAGCTGTAGGAATGTTATTTCTGTAACACAAGTCTTTTGTAAAACCTTTTGATCCTTCTAGCTGAGCAGCTTTTTGATTCGGTCCGAATACACAGATATGAGCCGCATTAAGAGCATCTGTTATACCCGCTACTAATGGAGCTTCTGGACCGACAACTACGAGATCAATGGCATTTTTTTTACAAAAATCAATGACACTACAATGATCATCAATGTTCAAATTAATATTTGTGCCAAATTCCATTGTTGCAGGATTTCCAGGAGTACAATATAATTTCGTTAGCAATGGGGATGCCGCTATTTTCCATGCTAAAGCATGTTCTCGTCCGCCTGAACCTATAAGAAGAACGTTCATTGCTTGCTCCTATCATAGAAGATGGTTAAATTAATTATTTGTCATAAGAATGAAATATTTCTATTGCAAGTTTAAAGGTAAAATCATTTAATGAAAAAAAGTAAAGATATTTTGCATATTCAGTCCTATGAGAAGCAGGGACGAGTTATGGATGCAGCTCCAAAACAGTGGGTTTATGATTTTCTTCCTTGTTCTTTATGGTTATATGCTCAATTAGCTCGATGGGATAGGCCTATTGGATGGAAGTTATTGATGTGGCCCTGTTTTTGGTCAACAACTATGGCTATTTTTTCTTATGAGATATCACAATTATCTATTTTGTCGATTGTCATTAATTGGATTTGGTATCTTTTTTTATTTTTTGTAGGCTCTATAGCTATGCGGGGTGCAGGTTGTACATGGAATGACCTTGTTGACCAAGAAATTGATTCTCAAATAGAGCGAACACGTTCTCGACCATTGCCTACGGGGCAAGTGAGTCGATTTCAGGCAAAAATTTTCATATTAATACAATGTATTATAGGCTTAGGTGTTTTATTGCAATTTAATGTATTTACTTTTTTTTTAGGTCTTTCATCATTGGTAGCAGTTGCATTTTACCCTTTTATGAAACGTATAACAAATTGGCCGCAATTTTTTTTAGGTGTTGCATTTAATTGGGGAGCATTAATGGGGTGGGCTGCTGTGCATGGCAGTTTAAGTTGGGCACCAATAGCACTTTATATAGGCTCAATTCTATGGACGGTAGGCTATGATACAATTTACGCTCATCAAGATAAGGATGATGATGTAATTGTTGGTGTTCGCTCTACAGCACTCCTCTTTGGTAAAAGAACTAAATATGCATTGGTACTTTTATATGGCGGTTTTGTAATTTTAACTAGCTTGGCATTTTATCTGGCGCAAGTCCCTATTCTGAGTTTTTTAGGGATTTTAATTGCAGCTATCCATATGTTTATACAAATTAAAGTTATTGATATCGACAACAGTTTGCAATGTTTACAGCTTTTCAAGTCTAATTCGTTTGTTGGTTTTTTGATCTTCGCTGGTTTGCTATGTGGAGGAATTTCGACAATACTGTATTCGATAATTTTGTGATATTTATGGTAATATGAAATAATCTATAATGTTATTAAAACAGAAATTTGTTGTAATATAAACAGAAGGTATTGCTTTAAGAGCTTGAGAATTAGGGATAGAGTTTTTGCTTCTTCCAGTTGTTTTGTTTAATTGAGGCTCGTGTAAAGAGTAAGCGATCATGTAAACGGAATGGACGATCACGCCAGAATTCAATAGATAAAGGATTTACACAGAAACCAGACCAGTGAGGTGGGCGTGGGATTTTTTCTGCAGCATATTGTGTAGTATATTTAGCGATTGCTTTTTCAAGGGTAAAGCGGTTGTCTAATATTTGAGATTGTTTAGACGCCCATGCACCAATTTGGCTTTCACGTGAACGTGATTGAAAATATGCATCTGCTTCTTCAGTGCTGACTTTCTCAACGGTTCCTCTGATTCTAACTTGACGATGGAGTGATTTCCAATGAAAGCCTAAGGAGGCTTTCATTGATGCTAAAATTTCTTGTCCTTTGCAACTTTCATAATTTGTATAGAAGATGAATCCTTTAGAATTAAAATCTTTGAGAAGAACCATACGAACATTAGGTAAGCCTGTTGCATCTACTGTTGCTAAAGCCATAGCGTTTGGATCATTGATTTCGCTTGTCGTTGCTTCTTTAAGCCAACGTGTAAAAAGTACAAAAGGTTCTTGCATTTGCGCAAAATTATCATTTGTTTGTGTTGTGCTGTTCATAATGGACTTGTATCAATTAGTGCGAATGAAAGATTGTCTGATTCGTTTTTTCTACCAGCTGACAATGATAAAAGGCTGTTCTTTTTTATTTTTTTAAATTAATTTATCACGATTTTTCAACGATGTTAGTTTTAGTATAGATTACAATACATTATATTGGATATAAAATATTTATTCCATATGGTATTTTCATTTATTTATAAACATATAGATAAAATAGAAATTACTTTAGTTAAATTGATTCAAAAATAAAGTTATAAAAATATGCCGGTTAATATTAAAAATGACAAAGCTGGAAAGAGGACAATATGCGTGATCCTTATACGGTTCTAGGCGTGGCACGCACTGCAAGACCGCAAGAGATTAAATCTGCATTCAGAAAACTAGCAAAAAAATATCATCCAGATCATAATATGGGTGATGTGAAGGCTAAAGAAAAGTTTGCTGAAGTGAATCAAGCCTATGAAATTATAGGAGATAAAGATAAAAAGATACAATTTGATCGTGGTGAAATTGATGCAGAAGGAAAACCACTTCATCAAGCTTATGGTGCTGGAGGACATTTTAGAGATGGACATAATCCTTTTTCAGGAACTACAAGGGGATTTGATTTTGGTTCTTCAGGTGGTGTAGGTTTTGATGCAAGTGATATTTTTCGTGATTTATTTGGAAGAGGAAGAAATTTTTCAAATTCTACACAACATAATCAACCTCAACAAGGAGCTCATATTCGTACCAGTCTTTCCGTAACATTGGAACAGATGGTTGGTGCAGAAAAGGTAGAAACAATTTTTCCTAATGGCAAAAGACTAAAAATTAAGCTCCCAATTTATGTTGAGGATGGACAAACTATCCGTTTAAAAGGTCAGGGAGAAAAAGTACCATATGGACAATCAGGAGATGCGTTGGTAACTGTTTATATTCAAAAACATCCTCATTTACGAGTTGAAGGAAGGGCACTTCATCTTGATTTGCCAATTCCTCTTAAACATGCTGTGTTGGGAGCAAAAGAGGAAATTCAGACATTAGAAGGGCGTGTCGTTGTAACAATTCCTGCATGGTCAAGTTCTGATCGTGTTTTACGGTTAAAAGGGAAAGGGCTTCGTTTAAAAAATGGAGAAAGAGATGACCTTTTTGTCCATGTTCGTATCATGTTACCCCAAAAAGATCCTGCATTAGAACAGTTTTTTCAAAAATAGAAAGTTAAGATTTTTTATAGTACAAAATTATAGTTTTGAATTGATTTTAAACCAACTGCTTGAAGAAAAAGTTTACCTGTGCCATAGGCAAATGGGTAATGTTAATTTTTAGTTGCAATGAGGCAATGCTAATGGCTAATAGTGGTAATTTATTATGCGGTAAGCGTGGTCTAATTTTGGGGTTGGCCAATAATCGATCTATCGCTTGGGGGATAGCCAAGGCAGCAAGTGCTGCAGGGGCAGAGCTTGCTTTTACCTATCAAGGTGAAGCATTGAAGAAGCGTGTTGAGCCTTTGGCCGAAGAAGTGAGAGGAATTGTTTGCGGTCATTGTGATGTATCTGATAGTAAATCTATTGATGCAATTTTTAATGAAATAGAGAAAAGATGGGGTAAGCTTGATTTTTTAGTTCATGCCATTGGTTTTTCTGACAAAGATGAATTGAGCGGTCGTTATATTGATGTCAGCGAATCAAATTTTATGATGACAATGAATATTTCTGTTTATTCTTTGACAGCTCTTACACAGCGTGCGGAAAAGTTGATGTCAGATGGTGGTTCAATTTTAACACTGACTTATTATGGTGCTGAGAAAGTTGTTCCTAACTATAATGTGATGGGGGTTGCTAAGGCTGCTCTTGAGGCTAGCGTAAAATATTTAGCTGTAGATTTAGGACCGAAGAATATTCGTGTTAATGCTTTGTCGGCAGGGCCTATAAAAACGTTGGCTGCTTCTGGTATTGGGAACTTTCGTTATATTCTTAAATGGAATGAGTATAATGCTCCTTTACGTCGTACAGTGACAATAGAAGAGGTTGGTGATTCTGCGCTATACTTTCTTTCGGATTTATCTCGTTCTGTTACGGGAGAGGTGCATCATGTAGATTCAGGGTATCATATTATAGGTATGAAAGCTGTTGATGCACCAGATATTTCCGTTATTAAAGAATAGGGAGGCAAGCTCACTTTATCAGCGACAATTTGACTAAAGTTGAAGTGGTTAATAATAGTCTTAGGTGAGATGATCTTATTTGTAGCTCAATGTACATATGGCTATATGTATTTTGTATTCTATGGTTGAGTATATTTAAAAAATGAAACTGTTTCCATGTCGCATATACATGCGATCATTTGTTTCATGTGATAATATGGTATGAGAGTTATAGAGTTACGTTGAGTGTATTATTGATAGTTGTTCTCCAGGGATTATTTTCACTCTTACAGGATTTCAAGCATATCTTGATAACGGTGATCAGGACAATCAAAATATGGAGTACAACGTTAAGAATTAAGTCAGATAGAGGTTCTTTCGGGAGTTGTGACTCAGGTTGATGTTACAAACTTAGTAATAATAGGAGCACCAGTTTCAATATTTTCTGAGATACAGACAGTGATCAGAGGATTATAATATGGGATTCTTTATTATTGTAGTAGTGGGCGTGCTTCAACATATGAAACAGTAGAGCATGTTGCAGCAGATATATTTATACGTAAAATTATTTTTTATTTGATTATTTGGGGCGCTGTGATAGTGGTTGTCTCCTATCAGATTAATTGTGGTTGATGGAATTAGTCAAAGGTCTATAATAGTCCTTTTTTACACTTTCTACTTATGAAGCACGTGTTTTCGCTGATTATATGGATAAATTACTTAAAGATGGATCGTTCGTTGATACTGTTGTTGAGATTATTGCAGAAAATGTTTCATCATGGTTAGCAACACCTAATTTGTGCGAGACTTAATCAGGATATTGTATCGTTTTTAATGTTAATTAATGCAGTTTTAATGGTGTTGAAATTGATGATGGTTGTGTGTTTTGCAGTTAAGCCCAATATCATCGATTTTAACTTTTCTTTGTTCAATTGATGTTGATGGTAAAAACGTGGATGTTATCACAGACGAGTGCTATGATTCGGGTTGTTTCTGTTGGTGAAGCAATGCTTCCTTTTGCTATTGTTGATCATTAGCTGAGGCATCGCGGTCAAATTGGTTGTATAGGAAGGAAAAGCAATGATTTATAATCAGAAAAAAGTTGTTTCTGCTATTCAAGCTTTTGAACGCGGCGAAATTGTTATAGTTATGGATGATGATGATCGCGAAAATGAAGGTGACTTAATCGTTGCTGCTATCCATTGTACAGAAAAAAAAATGGCATTTATTATGCGTTATACATCCGGTATTGTTTGTGCGCCCTTACCGAAGGAGAAAGCACAACGATTAAATTTAGCTCCTATGGTATCAGATAATGATTCAATGCACTGTACCAAGTTTACTGTTACTGTTGATTTTAAATACGGAATAACAACAGGGATTTCAGCACACGATCGTACATTAGCAGTTCGTAATCTTGCTAATCCAAATGCTAATGCTAATGATTTTGTCCGTCCAGGACATATTTTTCCTTTAATTGCACATGAAGGTGGTGTTCTGATGCGGTCCGGACATACTGAGGCTGCAGTTGATTTATGTAAATTAGCTGGTTTGCCACCAGTTGGTGTGATTGGTGAATTAGTTAATGATGATGGGAGTGTTAAACACGGAGATGAGGTTATAAAGTTTGCACAGGATCATCAGTTGCATACAATAACAGTTGCAGATCTTATTGCTTATCGTCAGCGTAAAGAGACGCTAATAAAACATGTCGGAGAAATGCAAATTGAAACATCTGTAGGGCCGGCTGTAGTTCAAAGTTATCAACTGCCTTGGGAGACGGTTCAGCATGTTGCGATTGTTTTTGGTGATATCCGTGATGGTGAGGATATTCCGGTACGTTTGCATCGTGAAAACATTTTAAATGATGTTTTTGGTCAAGCATCAAATATTGAAGTTATTATGCGTCGTATGGTAGAAGAAGAGAAACGCGGTGTGTTTGTTTATCTGCGAGGAGGGTTCGTTGGTGTTGATTGTCAATCAGCTATTGATAATCAGGAAATAACGAAAAGAGATTTAGAAAATCATATGCAGGCGATTGAACGTGAAAAAGAGTGGCGCCAAATTGGTTTAGGAGCTCAAATTTTGAGACATTTAGGGATTAGTTCTGTTATTGTCTATGCTTCTAAAGAACGTCATTATGTTGGTTTAGAAGGTTTTGGAATTCGCATATCTAGAACAGATATCTTGTGAGGGTTACATGAAGCAAGACACAAAAAAAGAAGATATTGCTACGTTGAGTTTTGAGGAAGCACTTAAACAACTTGAAGCGATTGTCGAAAATTTAGAACGTGGAGATGTTCCTTTGGAACAGTCGATTGATATTTATGAACGTGGTGAAGCTCTTAAAAATCATTGTGATAGGTTACTAAAAGTAGCTGAAGCTAAAGTTGAAAAAATTCAACTTTCAGATGAGGGAAAACCTGAAGGTGTAGAACCACTAGATCCTGAATAATATAAGTGATTTTTTTATTTTATTAAGTACAAGAAGTACAAAAAAAACTCATATGAAATAAACTGATTAATCTCATTTTTTAATACAAGCGAGTCAAAAGTATGCATATGAATGGTCAAAATATATGCTTATAATGGTAATTATATTCATATAATTACTACATAATGTGTTTATCAATATTTTCTTTTTCTTGATAACAATTAATCGATAAAAATATTATTATGTAGTGTATAGACTGTTGCGATAGGAGCTATCTGCACTTCATTGAATATTCGCATACATCATGATATCTACATCATTATTTTTTTTATATTCTGTTCATACAGGACCGTTTTTATAAAGAAGCAGCGATTAAAACACTTGTTAAGGTATAGATTTTAAAAAGGTGTAGAAAGAGTAAAATAACATAATTGATTGCTCTATACTATAATAATATAAGGAGTTCTTTTTGTCTCGCCCATTAACGCCACTGCTTGATCTGATTCATTTACCGCAAGATTTGCGAGTGTTGCCGGAGTCTAATTTGCTACAGTTGGCTCATGAATTACGCGCCGAGACAATTGATGCAGTTTCTGTAACAGGCGGTCATCTTGGGGCAGGTCTCGGTGTTGTTGAACTCACTATTGCGCTACATTATGTTTTTAATACACCTGATGATAGGATTATTTGGGATGTTGGTCATCAAACCTATCCTCATAAAATTTTAACTGGTCGCAGAGATAAAATTCGCACATTACGTCAAGAGGGTGGTCTATCAGGTTTTACAAAACGTTCAGAAAGTGTGTATGATCCATTTGGCGCGGGTCATTCTTCCACTTCCATTTCAGCGGGTCTTGGTATGGCAATGGTTAGTGCATTGGAAGCTGAAGAAAGACGCAACATTATTTCTGTGATTGGTGATGGCGCTATATCTGCAGGTATGGCTTATGAAGCGATGAATAATGCTGGTGCTTTGGATGCACGTTTGATTGTTATCCTTAATGATAATGATATGTCTATTGCATCTCCTACGGGTGCTATGAGTGCTCATCTTGCACGATTGGTTTCACGTCCATCTTACCGCAGTTTGCGTGAACGAATAAAGATTTTAAGCAAAAAGTTACCAAAATTCTTTTTGGAGAAAGCACGTTATTCAGAAGAATTTGCGCGTAGTTTTTTTGTTGGAGGGACCTTGTTTGATGAGCTTGGCTTTTATTATGTTGGACCGATAGATGGTCATAATTTTGGACATTTGTTACCTGTTCTGAAAAATGTTCGCGAATGTCCTGATGGTCCTGTTTTAGTGCATGTGGTAACGCATAAAGGGAAAGGATATCCACCTGCAGAAGCTTCATCTGATAAATATCATGGTGTTAATCGTTTTGATGTTATTACCGGTAAACAAGTTAAAGCACAAAGTAACTCTCTTTCTTATACTAAAGTGTTCTCTCAAGCTTTAATAGAAGAGGCTACACATGATAATAAAATTGTTGCTATCACGGCAGCAATGCCAAATGGAACAGGACTTGACTCTTTTTCTGAAAAATTTCCAAAAAGGATGTTTGATGTTGGTATTGCTGAGCAGCACGCTGTAACTTTTGCTGCAGGTATTGCATGTGAAGGGTATAAACCCTTTGTTGCGATTTATTCTACCTTTTTACAGCGTGCTTATGATCAGATTATCCATGATGTATCGCTTCAAAAATTACCGGTGCGTTTTGCTATTGATAGAGCAGGCTTTGTTGGAGCAGATGGTGCGACGCATGCGGGGAGTTTTGATATTGTTTTTTTGGCAACTCTTCCTGATTTTGTTGTTATGGCACCTTCTGATGAGGTTGAACTTATGCATATGGTGCGTACGGCAGCAGCGTATGATCAGGGACCTGTTTCTTTTCGTTATCCGCGTGGTGAGGGTATTGGTATGGATTTGCCGCAGCGTGGTGAAGTGCTTGAAATTGGAAAAGGGCGTGTTTTGTGTGAAGGAAGTAAGATCGCTCTGGTTTGTTTTGGGACACGATTGTCTGAAGTATTGGTTGCAGCTGATGAATTAGTGGCAGAAGGATTATCTACGACTGTTGCAGATGCGAGGTTTGCGAAGCCTTTGGATAAGGATTTGATGCGTCGGTTAGCACGGGAGCACGAAGTCTTAGTGACAATTGAAGAAGGAGCAGTAGGTGGATTTGGAGCGCATTTACTACAGTTTTTGGCGCAAGAGGGACTCTTAGAGCATGGCTTAAAAGTCCGTACCTTGAAGTTTCCTGATGAATATTTAAATCATGGCTCGCCAAATAAAGTTCTCTCACAGATTGGGCTTGATGCAACAGGTGTTATTAATACTGTTTTTAGCGCTTTAGGACGTAAACTTCGACCTATATTGCAAAAACGAGTATAAATATGACAGTCACAAAAAGATTGGATGTTCTTTTAGTCGAAAAATTTTTTTTTGCAACTCGTTCACGGGCACGTGATGCAATTGCACGAAAAACAGTTAAAGTTGATGGGCAAATCGTTTTTAAAGCTGGAAAAATGATTTCTGATGATGCAACAATTACGGTTTTTGATCCTGCGCAAAGTTATGTATCTCGGGCAGCATTAAAACTTATTTATGCACTTGATATGTTTCCAGTGATGACAAATAAAATTACTGCAATTGATGTTGGTGCATCGACAGGTGGTTTTACGCAAGTTCTTTTAGAACGAGGAGCTGCTCATGTGATTGCTCTTGATGTTGGTCACAATCAATTTGATACTCGTTTATCTGCTAACAGTGCAGTAACCTTATTAGAGGGCTTGAATGTTAGGGATTTAAAACGGGAACATTTAAGTGGTCGTGAGATTGACCTTATTGTATCAGATGTAAGTTTTATTTCTCTTAAACTTGCATTACCATCTGTTTTATCTTTGACAAAAAAGAGCGCCCAAGCAGTTTTATTGGTAAAACCTCAATTTGAAGTTGGTCGAGCGGGTATTGGTAAGGGAGGAATATTGAAAGATCCATTAATAGCAAAAAGAACTGCTGAAGAGCTTTTTGATTGGCTGAATATTCAGATAGGATGGACAGCAAAAGGTTTGCTTCCTGCACCTATCACAGGTGGTGACGGTAATTTAGAATATTTGTTATTCGGAGAAAAAAGTGAGTAATGATGTTATAATTGATCATATTGGCGTGAACGGCCATGGTATTGCCAAAGCAGCATATGGTTCAATTTCTGTGCCTTTTACTTTGCCTGGAGAAGTTGTTAATATTGCTCTTCATGGAAAATACGGTACGCTTATTACTCTAAAAAAAAATCATCAGAGCGTGTTGATGCTGTTTGTCAACATTTTGAGGCATGTGGAGGGTGCACGCTTCAACATTGGCATTTTAATGCTTATCACTTTTGGAAGCGACAATTGGTTGTTGATGCGTTTAAAAGATATGGTCTTGATGCTGTTATTTCTCCATTAATTGAATGTGGGAATCATACCCGTCGACGAGTTACTTTAACAGCATCTGTGACTCAAAAAAGCTATATTATTGGTTTTAATCGTTATCGATCTCATGATATTATAGCTATTAAAGAATGTCCAGTTACTCGTTCAGAGATTTTGTCTAAACTGGATGATATTAGGGCTATATGCGCTCTTTTAACAAATAATGCTAAGCGGTTTCATGTGACCGTGACAGTTGTTGAAAATGGTTTTGATGTTGCTTTAAGTGGTTGTGTTGTACAAAGTGAGTTTGTTCGTCAAAAAATGATACGTGTAGCTCTTTCATGTGGAATTACACGTTTATCTGTTCAAGGTGAAGTCTTAATTGAACAAGAAAAACCGGTGATTTATTTTGGAGATGTTTGTGTTGAATTTCCTATTGGTGGTTTTCTTCAAGCGACTTTTGAAGCGGAGACTATTATGAGTGATATTGTTTTAACTCATTTAAAAAAAGCAAAAAATGCTGCTGATTTATTTGCAGGAGTAGGAACTTTTACTTTACGTATGGCAAAAAAGATGAATGTTCGTGCAATAGAAAACGATGGAAAAGCGTTAGCCAATTTGGATCAAGCTGCACGTGTTGCTACCGGTTTAAAAACAGTAGTTTGTGAAAAACGTGACTTATTCCGTCGTCCACTTTCAGCAAAGGAGCTTGAATGCTTTGATAGTGTTGTTTTTGATCCACCACGTTCTGGTGCAGAGGAGCAGGTAAATGAGTTAGCCAAGACAACGGTAGCGCGCGTGGTCGCTATTTCATGCAATCCTGTTACGTTAGCTCGTGATTTATCTCTTCTTGTTACTGGCGGTTATACAATAGAAAAAGTTATACCAATTGATCAATTTTTATGGTCACCTCATATTGAAGTTGTTGCAACTTTAAGCAAACGAAAAACGAAGAAAAGTTGGAAGTTTTAGCTAAACAATAAAAAAGACTCTTTTAAATAAAACTGAGAAATTTCTGGATTAAGTTGATCCAATTCATTTTATGAAACTGCTGTTCCACCAATTGTCATATTATTAATTCGCAAATGAGGTTGTCCTACGCCAACAGGAACGCTTTGTCCTGCTTTCCCGCATATTCCTATGCCATTATCAAGTTTGCTATCATTACCAATCATTGTAATGCGTTTCATAGCATCTGGTCCATTACCAATAAGGGTTGCACCTCTGATTGGAGCTATGATTTTGCCTTTTTCTACTCGATAAGCTTCCGTACATTCAAATACAAACTTTCCAGAAGTAATGTCGACTTGTCCACCACCAAACGAAACAGCATAAATACCGTTTTTTAATGAGGATAAAATTTCTTCGGGTGTCTTATCTCCACCCAACATTATTGTATTGGTCATTCGCGGTATTGGTGTATGTGCATAGGATGCACGACGTCCATTACCAGTTGGTTTCATTCCCATAAGCCGAGCATTTAATCTATCTTGCATATAATTAACGAGTTTTCCATCTTCAATCAAAATATTACAATTTGATGGAGTTCCTTCATCATCGACTGTAAGTGAACCACGGCATTCAGGGATTGTACCATCGTCAACGATGGTAACACCTTGTGCGGCAACTTGTTGGCCTAAAAGTCCAGAAAAAGCAGATATTTTTTTACGGTTGAAATCTCCTTCCAAACCATGTCCAACGGCTTCATGAAGCATAACACCAGGCCATCCATTGCCTAATACAACATCAAATGTTCCTGCTGGTGCTTCTTCTGCTTCTAGATTGATTAAGGCTATTCGTAAAGCTTCATCAGCAGCTTTTTTCCAGTTTTCTTCACAAATGAATTGGTTAAACATTTGTCGTCCACCACAACCATAGGAACCATTTTCGCGCCGATTACCATTGGCAGCGACCACGGATATAGAGAGCCGTACAAGAGGACGAATGTCACGAACAAGATGTCCATCAGCTCGTAAAATTTCGACATGCTGTAGTGAACCGGAAAGAGTAACAGTTACTTGATGCAATTTGTCATTTTTTTCACGTAAATATGTGTCAATTTTTTGCAAAAGCGCACTTTTTTTTTCAAATGAGGGAGAAACAAGAGGACTTTTTGATTTATAAAGACTTTTGTTTGTCGATTTAGGAGCTGCACTATAAGGTCCTGCATGATTATTATAGGTTGCAGTTTTAGCTGTTTCACTCGCACGTTTGAGTGCGGCAGCTGATAGCTCACCAGAGTGGGCATATCCAGTGGTTTCTCCAGCAACAACACGTAAACCAAATCCTATATCTTGGTGAAATGAACCATTTTTAAGCCTTCCATTATCAAATAGAAGAACTTCACTTTCTGTATATTCAAGATAAAGTTCACCATCATCAGCTTTATGAAGCGCTTCTTGTACAAGTGATTGTACTTTTGATGCAGAAATATCAAAGTGGTCAATCAGCGATTTCATAATGATTATCCTATTTTGTTAGTACTCAAAATTTATCCATTTTATTTGTAAAGCTAAAAGCAAAAACTATTTGATTTGATATGCTCTATCAAGCAATAGTGGTGAGTATTTATTATGACAAAGTTGCATAGGCATCTCTAAGACCATTAAGATCAACTAGACCTCCGATTCCTTGTTCAGGAGTTGTAAAGATAATATAGGTTGCTATTTTACCTTCTAAAAAGTGTTTGATTATATCTTCTTTGAGAAGTGCTTCAGCAACACAATTATTACCTAGACAACGGCGATATTCCATTTTTCCTACATTTTCATTATCAATTTTAATTCTAATTCCAGATCGCAATTCAACTCGGATCGGAACAGAAACACGCATCAAAACTCCTTGGTTTTGAGGCAACTTGTAAAATGTTACACGAAAAGTAATATCACGACGCTCTTGTGTGCGAACATCTTGTACAATTTCACATTGTACGTTAGGTGTGCCTGGAGGCAAAAAACAAATTTTGGTCCATGCACCATAAGTTTGCGGTGCAGGAATATTCTGTGTATTGGGTGTTTGTGCAATAACGTGATTGGCAAAGACATTGCAAAATGCGTAAATAAGAATGCTAAAAAAGTTTTTTTTGAGAAATTGATAAAGTGTCATAAAAAGCCCTATTCGAATCGTTATCATGTTATTGTGTATAGCTTTTCATGAAAAGTAAAATTTTGATTTTTTTCAAAATAATTACAAAGTTAAGGTTTTTCCGAAGATATGAGTTTGTAATATATAGAATAAAAATAAAAATTTAAAAAGGATAATAAAAGAATAGTATTTTATGTAAACATAATCTCTTAGTGTTTGCTATACGATATTTGGTAGAGTGTTTTTGTAGTACGTTTCTTGAATACAATTAAAAAGTGTGCTCTTATTATAATTATTTCTGATTTACATTAGGTATATTAAAATTAAATGTATTGTACATTCTTTAAAAAACTGTAACACTAATTAGTTATTCCTATATTTTAGACAATATTTGTTTTTGGGCGATATAGATAAAAAGGTTCTTTGACGGAATGTCTGTTTCAAAAGAATTACTGGTTAAAAATGGTAAATTAGGCTCGATAGCAGCTAATATTTATAATTATATTACATTAATGAAACCACGAGTTATGTCGCTAGTTATATTTACAGCTCTGGTTGGATTAATGTTATCACCTGTTACTATGAGTCCATTGCATGTTTTTTTAGCTATTTTATGTATAGCTTTAGGTGGTGGTGGCGCGGGAACACTTAATATGTGGTATGAATCTGATATTGATGCGGTGATGAAACGTACCCAAAAGCGCCCTATTCCAACTGGTAAAATCAGCCGTAGGAAAGCGTTTATTTTTGGTTTAGCTCTTTCTATCTTTTCAGTTTTGGTTATGGGAATTTTCATTAATTGGTTTACGGCGTTTTTTCTTGCTTTTACAATTTTCTTTTATGTTGTTATTTACACAATTTGGTTAAAGCGTATAACATCTCAGAATATTGTGATTGGTGGTGCAGCGGGAGCTTTTCCACCAATGATTGGATGGGCAGCTGCAACAGGTACAGTGAGTTTTGAGAGTTTCCTCTTATTTTTAATCATTTTTATGTGGACTCCACCACATTTTTGGTCTCTTTCTCTATTTTCATCTTTTGATTATGATGTAGCGGGTATTCCTATGATGCCTAATATGCGAGGAGAGCAATCCACGAAAAACCAGATTTTAATTTATACTATTATTATGGCAATATGCGCTATTGGACCTTATATTATAGGTTTTTCAGGTATTATCTATGGTATTTTTTCAACAATTTTAAGCGCTGTTTTTGTTTATCTTTCTTATTGCTTATGGAAAGCTAAAGAATATGATGAGACAACTGTTATGGCTAAAAAAGTATTTTTCTTTTCGTTATTTTATTTATCTGCTATATTCGGGACTCTTTTAGTTGAATCCTTTATTGGGTGATTTATCATTCTGTAGTGTTTTTTAATTTATCAAAAAGTTATACATTAGTAGAATTTATAATTGCATATCATGGATATGGTGTTTTTTCTTAGAGAGATATAAAGTTTCTAAAAATAATAGATTTTATTGATAGGCAGGTATTTAGTATTACATCTTCTGAAAATTCAGAAATGTTAATAACTTTTGTTTTTATACTTGAAACTACAAAAAAGTGTTTTTAAATCGTTATGAATGAATTTCGTATAACACTCTTAGATCGATTATCTATTTAGTCATAAACAATGTCTTTCTGCTGTTGAAAGAGTGCAAAATAAATACTGTAAGGTCATATGATAACACGTTCTTTTATATATAAGGCTTAAAATCATAGACAGTTAAATAAGCGAGGCAATATTATATTTTATGAAATATTTGTATCCTATATATTTTTATAGTCTTTCTCATAAAGTGCAACATTTGTGATACAGGACACATTAAATCATATTATAAATTTGCTATTTAATTATAAAGTTTTTAGTGAACGCTCTTTCACAGTCCAGTATTTTGCGGCATAGCTTCAACACCTAATACCTCAGGAATAAAATGCCGTAAAAGATTTTCAATACCATGTTTAAGGGTTGCTGTTGAAGAAGGACATCCAGCACAAGCACCTCGCATATTGAGGTAAACAATTCCATTTTCAAAGCCGCAGAAGGTGATATCACCACCATCATTTGCTACAGCTGGACGTACACGTGTTTCAAGCAATTCTTTGATGACAACAACAATATCAGTATCTTTTTCATCAAAAAATTCTTTATCAGGTATATGGACTTCTGTGGTGATAACAGGATCATTGGAAAGAAAATGTTCCATAATTGTACCTAAAATTGCTGGTTTGAGATGTTTCCACTCTCCATCATTTTTAGTTATAGTAATGAAATCATATCCCAAAAAAACGCTTTTTATATTTGGAATATTAAATAATTTTGCAGCAAGGGGAGAATTTTTAGCAGCTTTTTCACGATTGTGAAATTCTAGGACGCCTTGAGGAAGAACAATACGGCCTGGTAAAAATTTAAGTGTTGTAGGGTTCGGTGTGCTTTCAGTTTGAATAAACATACATTATTCTTTCATTACTTACGGTTGCAGAAGAGAATTCATATAGAAGTATTATTTCTAGGCAACAACTTCAATTTCTTCCTCAGGGAGATCGCTTGGAATAATAGTAACGGGGATAGGAAAAGTACTTCCCCGATGAGCAATGGATTGGATAAGTGGTCCCGGTCGTTCTGTATGACAACTTGCAGCTAAAACAATGAGGGCGATATCCTGATCTTCATTAATTAGTTTGAAAATTTCATTAATTTTTTCTCCTTCACGCATAATTGTTTCTGCTTCAAGAGCTTGAGTAGTGCGTACATCATCAGCTACTTTTTCTAGAATTACACAGGCGTGTGCCGTTGATTCCATCCGCATAACTTTGTCGACACCCAGAAAATACTGAAATTTTGAGTTGTCAATAACAGAGAGCAAAATTAAGGTACCATTCGTGTTTTTGGCATGTTGCGCAGCAAAAATGACAGCACGCCGACATTCAGGTGTTTCATCAATGATGACCAAAATTTTTCGTTTATGATCTATTTCTTGACTTTTTCGCTTAGAGAGCATGTCATTTTATTTCTGATTTTTAAGGTTAAAGTTTGACCATTTTATTTTATATATTGTGTACAAAACCGACAATTTCACGAATTTTTTTCATATTTTTTTCTGCTAAAAGACTTGCACGTTGTGCACCATCACGCAGAACAGAATTAATATAGGTTTTTTCTTGATATAGACGGCGTAACTCTTGTGTTATTGGTCCAAGTTTATAAACGATAAGATCAGCTAAAGCTGATTTAAAAAGTGAAAATTGCTTTCCTGAAAACTCTAACAGTGCTTTTTCTTTGCTGATTTCAGCAAAAGCGGCATAGATGCCTAATAAATTATTAACTTCTGGACGTTCTTGTAAATCGCTTAGTTTATCAGGAAGAGGAGTGGAGTCGGTTTTTGCTTTGCGTATTTTTTGTACGATAAGATCAGCATCATCGATTAAATTAATCCGTGAAAAGTCGGAAGGATCTGATTTTGACATTTTTTTTGTGCCATCACGTAAGGACATAATACGCATAGCTGTCTTTTTGATAAGAGCTTCTGGCATTGGAAAAAAAACTTGTTCGTTTTTTTCACCATTTTGCACAGAAACACCAAGATTTAAATTTGCAATACGATCAGCATAAATGCTGTTGAACTTTTGTGCAATATCACGTGTTAATTCAATATGTTGTGTTTGATCTTCTCCTACTGGAACATGTGTTGCGCGGTAGATTAAAATATCAGCAGCCATTAAGCTTGGATAGGCAAAAAGCCCAAGAGATGTTTGTTCACGGTTTTTACCTGCTTTATCTTTGAACTGAGTCATGCGGTTGAGCCAGCCAATACGTGCAATACAATTAAAAATCCACGCCAGTTCAGCATGTTGAAAAACACGTGATTGGTTGAAAATAATCTGTTTTTGAGGATCAATGCCGGCTGCTAAAAAGGCTGCTGTCATCATACGAGTAGACTCTGCTAAACTAAGTGAATCTGGATTAATGGTCAGAGCATGCATATCCACAACACAATAGAGACACTTATAGGATGTTTGCAGATCTACCCATTGTTTGATGGCTCCAAGATAATTGCCAAGATGCAGGTGACCACTCGGTTGTACACCAGAAAAAACAAGAGGTGTAAAAGCGTCCATAGAAAAGGCCTTTCTTATGATATTATGTGCTTAATATATTGTGATAAAGCATATTTCTGAAAACAATAGAAATATTAGAGGTGCTGTTTCACATTTTTACGGAGGAGCGATAAATAATTTGTTCCAAATAAAAGACAAATGATAAAATAAACCGATGTTGAAATAATAAGTAATCCTGCTAAGGTGCTTGCGCGCAAGAAAAATGAAGTCTGTGATGATAACGGTACAGAGAAAAAGCCAATGGAATAGTACAAAGTGAGAGCCATGAAGAAAGAGGCGATTATGAGAGATGCCATCCGCTTTATTAGTTGTGCATCATATTTCCAATAGCCTCGTTTAAGAAGGGTGCTACACAGTAATAGGATGTTAACCCAGCCGGCAGTAATTTCAGCGATGACAATACCACGTGCTGACAAAAATGAGAATAATGTTAGGGCTAAGCTGATATTGATAAAAACACAAATGCCTGCAAAAATCATGGGTGTTTTTGTATCTTCGCGAGCAAAAAAATTAGGAATAAAAACTTTTATGAGTACGAAAGCTGGAAGACCAATTCCATAAAGCTGGACCAATTGAGCAACACTGTTTGTTGAGTCACTGGTAAATTGACCTCGTTCGAAGAGAAGGCTGATAATGGGACTAGATATAAGCAGAAAAGCAACTGATGCGGGTAAAGTTAAAAATAAAGAGAACTCAATTGCGCGATTTTGCAATTCATCAGAATCTGTGTTTTTTTTGTTGCGTAGCGCTTTTGTTAATTCAGGAAGAAGAACTGTTGCGACAGCGATACCAACCACTCCAAGGGGCAATTGGTAAAGACGATCAGCATAAACAAGAGAGGAGACGGCACCTGATTGGCTAGAAGCGATATTGGTATTAATCAATAAATTAATTTGTGTAATTCCCCCTGTGATAGCAGCAGGGAAGGCTAAAATTAACAGTTGGCGGACATTGGGGCTAAAATGAGGTAGGCGGAAGGAAAGCTTCATTCCACTTTTACGTAAGGCTATTGTCATGAGAGCCAATTGAAGGAGTCCTGCTGCTGTTACACCCCAGGAAAGATTGAGTCCAATATGCCAAGTATCAAGTTGATAGATCCAAGCATAGGCGAGCACGCATATCAAGATAATATTTAGAAAAACAGGGGCAATAGCTGCAACAAAATAGTGTTGGAGTGCATTCAGCATTCCTCCCATCATCGCTGCTAAGGACATGCATGCTAAATAGGGAAACATGATAGTAGTAAAACGGATTGTAGCGTTAAATTTTGTAGCATCTTCTGCAAAGCCTGGTGCAATCAGTGTGCGGACCAAAAAAGGCATACTCAGTTCCATAGCAATAGTGAGAAGTAAGAGTAGTGAAAACAAAACACCAAAAACTTCTTCTGCAAACTTGCATGCATTTTCTGATCCATTTTCTGAGATTTTTTTAGAAAAAAGAGGAACAAAAGCTGTTTGAAAGGCTCCTTCAGCAAAAAAACGACGGAAGGTATTAGGAAAGCGAAAAGCAGCGTTAAACGCATCGGATACAGGACCTGTTCCAAGAGCCGCTGCCATCAGCATTTCACGAATGAAGCCAAAAAAACGGCTTGTGAGAGTTCCAGAAGCGACTGTTATAAATTTTTTAATCAAGTTCATGAGGATATATTGGGTTTGTAATAAAAAGCTATTCTCGATAATAAAATATGATAAGTATATTATAGGGTATTTTATGATGATATTTGTTTTTCTGTCAATAAGAGCGCATCTGCATCATTGACGCTATTTCTATACCTTTTTTCTCGTGGATAGAAAGCAATTAATTATTTTTTATAAAGAGAACTGTATGGTTTGATAGGAGAAAATTTATGTAAATGCTTTTTTATTAATTTAATACTTTTTTATGAAGAGACTACCTCTTATAAGCTCTTTCTTAAAAAAAAAGAAAGTAAAATTCTGTATAAGATCACCTCTTTTATATTTTATTTTGTAAATCTTATTTTAAAAGCCTTATAATTCTTTTTGCAACTTGTAGATAAGGAGTCATTGTTTGAACAACTCTAAAATTTTCTTACAATTTATGTGCCTTCTTACTACAAGCTCCACTTTTTACAGAAAACTTTAATAGTTTTTTCATCATCTATAGAGTGATCGAATTCTATAATTTTTTTATACATAATTTCAATAATAGAGAAATTATTCACTTTATTAACAGTATTATTTTTTATAATAAGATAAATTTATATCGTGAAATGATTTATTTTACTATATTTGAGAATTGGCTGATTTTTTGACTTGTTTTTATATTCACAATAATTTCTGATCGTCTTGCACGAAAGACATAAAAGAATCCCAAAAATGAATAGAAATAGTTTAAAGAATTAAAGAGGCATTGTGTAGAGTTTTGTAGAAGAGAGTTTGAAAATTCTTTTCTTTAGTCTTATGATATTGTCTTTAATTTTGTAAAATATAGATAGACCAATATATTAAAATAATTGGCATATGTCGATATGATATATAAACATAAGAGATAGCTTAAGAAATAGTGAACACATCAACAGGTGTATTTATGAAAGAACTCACACATATCGATCCTCTCATAAGGCAATATGATGCTGTTTTTTGTGATGTTTGGGGCGTTTTGCACAATGGTGTGCAGGTTTTTGAATCGGCAGTGCAAGCATTGCAAAAAATTCGACAAATGGGAAAAAGTATTGTTTTGTTGACAAATTCTCCTCGACCAAAAGAAGATGTAGTTGCCCAATTACAAATGATGCAAGTGGATAAAGAGTGTTATGATGAAATCGTTACTTCAGGTGATGTAACACGTGATCTTATTCGCTCTGCTCCACGTAAAGTTTTGTTCATTGGTCCACAACGTGATTTGGTTTTATTAGAAGGATTATCTTGCGAATTGGTCGAAGAATGGGAAGCTTCTGCGATTGTTTGTAGTGGTTTTCTTGAAAATTTAGAGACGATACCAGATGCTTATGAAGAGATGTTTCGTCGTTTACGAGGAAGGAATTTGCCTTTTATTTGTGCTAATCCTGATATTATCGTTCATTGTGGAAATCAAGAAATTTGGTGCGCTGGTGCTTTGGCACGCTTGTACCAACAATTAGGAGGTGAAGTGCGTATTGCTGGAAAGCCTTACGCTCCAATTTATGAGTGTGCCTTTAAAAAATTACAGAAAATCCGTGGAATAATAGATAAAAATCGGGTTTTAGCTATTGGTGATGGTCTTTTGACCGATATTAAAGGAGCGATTCATTTTGCTCTTGATTCCCTTTATATTATGGGGGGCATTCACCATCATGACTATGAGCATAATGGTATTGTAAATAAAGAAGCTCTACATGCTTTTTTCGATCGTTATGGTTATCAGCCACATGCAATGATGTGGATGCTTCAGTAATGTTCGATTTTTTGCGTCTTCAGGAATATAGTCTTCTTCCTTTAGCGTGGCGTGGTGCAGTGCTCGCGATTGGCAATTTTGATGGTGTTCATCTTGGTCATCAAGCTGTTTTACAAAAAGCTATTGATTTATCACGTGAAAAAAAGAGGCCGGCTCTTGTTTTAACGTTTGAACCACATCCAAAAAGTTTTTTTCAAGGTTCAACTTCTGTTGATCGTTTAACACAAGCTGCTGAAAAAGCTGAAATTTTTAAAATTCTTGGTTTCCATGGAGTAATAGAGCAGCCTTTTGATGCACAATTTTCTGCTCTTTCAGCCGATGAATTCATTACTGTAATTTTAAAAGAAACTCTTGATGTTTCTGTTGTGGTAACGGGGGAAAATTTTCGTTTTGGCTGTCAAAAAAGTGGAAATGTGAGTTTTCTTTGTCAAAGAGGTGAAGAATATGGTTTTGAAGTGGTGCAAATTCCTTGCCTATGTAATGCACAAAGACTAACAATTTCTTCAAGTTTTATTAGGAAGCTCTTATTAAAAGGACAAGTATCACAAGTAGCTCATTTGCTAGGTTACCACTATCGGGTAAGCTCAAATGTTATACAAGGTGAAAAACTGGGGCGGAGGTTGGGATTTCCTACAGCTAATCAGTTTGTTCCTCCTCAGACGAGTTTAGCTCATGGGGTTTATGCGGTAAGATTTCGTCGTGCTAATGGTATTTTATATGATGGTATTTCGAGTTTTGGATGTCGGCCAACTGTTGTTAGTAATGGAGTACCAGTGCTAGAAACTTATTTATTTGATTTTGATGGTGATCTTTATGGTGAAAATTGTACGGTTTCTTTCTTGCAGTTTTTACGGAGACAAGAAAAATTTTATGCGTTAGAATCTCTGATTGCACAAATGCAGCACGATGAAAAAGAAGCACAAGTAGTTTTGAGAACAAAACAACCACTTTCATTGTTAGATGAAGCATTAACTTTTAAAAATATGCCTTAAAAATGATCTAAAAAGGAAAAGAGAGCAGATAAAATAACGCTTAAACTCACAATGAGCACAAGACTATATTCCAAAATATCATGGACAATATGGAGTTTCCGTTTATAGGTGGGTGAAACAAATATTTTAAGGTCTGAGTTAATCATTGTGTATTTCTTTCCTGTTTGTATAAGATATATTTTACAATGTTTAGTGCTTATTTCTTTTCTAGTTAATAAAAAGTTAAAATATGTCTAATAATCGCAATGCATCGTGCACATTCGCATTCTTTAGTGGTAATCAGTTAAAAGAGGAAAAGAGATGACTTTCAAAATAACTAATGGCCTTAATGTTTCTTTTTTCTGTATTATAGGGCGATAGGAGTATAATAGTTTTTATTTTGTGGCGATGAGTTGCCATTTAAAAACAGAATTAAGCTAAAAAACTTTTTATATAGACTTAATTGCAGATTACTCTTTAAAAGGTGATTTTCGTTTGTATCTTAATATTTTCAACCTTAATCTACACATTGATACAAAATAATTTCCAATTTTCTGTCAGCTTTTTCCAATACACTAGATATTTATCTTTTTATTAGGATCATTTAAAAATGGAGTATAAAAACAAGAAAAATATCCCAAAAATCTATAGCTATTAACTGTTTGTTATTTATTGTGCACCTACAATTAAGGCAATTACAATAGCAATATTAATACCAACAATCAGCGTTGAATAAAGCATAGTAGTTTTAATAATATCAATCACCGAATTCTCCTTTTCGAATTGTATTATTTATGATACACATAATGTTACATGATGTAATATATGCTGATATAAGATACTCAGCAAGCTTAAAATAATCCTTTATTTATTATGGTTTGATATATTTCGCATTTAGCTGTTGTTTTGATACAGAGAGGTTACATGGTATAGCACCATTTTCACACAAGCTTTGTCATTTACTTTATACAATATACAATGAGATAATGAATTAGAGAGCAAAAGTAACTCTAAGGAAAATGAACTGGATATGCGTTGAAAATAAGCTAAAGCAAGCTTTGCACAAAAGGTATTCAGTGTGATTGTATAAGGAGAAAAGTGTGCAACAGCATAGTTCAATGATCAATATCGCTCACCAGGATAAGTTTTCTGGTCGAGATGTTGCATTTGCAGCAGGAATTATCATTATTCTTACAGTTCTTTTTTTACCAGTTCCTGCTTTTATTTTGGATTTAGGACTTTCTTTTTCTATTGCATTTTCTGTTTTGATTTTGATGGTTTCGTTATGGATCCAACGGCCCCTTGATTTTTCAGCTTTTCCAACAGTTTTGTTGATTGCAACTTTATTGCGTTTATCGCTTAATATTGCAACCACCCGTGTAATTTTGACCCATGGTGATGAAGGATATAAAGCTGCAGGGCATGTGATTCAAGGTTTTTCACAATTTGTTATGGGTGGGGATTTTGTTATTGGTCTTGTTGTTTTTGCTATTTTAATTATTGTCAATTTTTTGGTGATAACTAAAGGTGCGACGCGTATTGCTGAAGTGGGCGCGCGTTTTACACTGGATGCTATTCCAGGAAAGCAAATGGCCATTGATGCTGATCTTTCATCGGGCCTTATTGATGAAAAAGAGGCACAGCATCGCCGTCAGGAGCTTGAGGAAGAAAGTTCATTTTTCGGGGCAATGGATGGGGCATCAAAGTTTGTGCGTGGTGATGCTATTGCCGGTCTTATTATTACGGCTGTTAATATTTTTGGTGGTATTGTTATTGGTGTAACGCGGCATGGAATGTCATTGTCTGGTGCAGCGGATGTTTTTACTAAGCTTTCTGTAGGAGATGGTCTTGTTACGCAGATACCTGCATTGATTGTTTCATTGGCAGCTGGTCTTTTGGTTTCAAAAGGGGGAACACGCGGCTCTGCTGAAAAGGCTGTTTTGGGGCAACTTGGAGGATATCCTAAGGCTCTTTTTGTATCATCATTACTGTTATTAATGCTGGGATTGATGCCGGGTTTACCCTCTTTTCCTTTTTTACTTTTGTCTGCTCTGATGGCTTCAATTGGTTATTCTATTCCCCGTCGTTTAAAAAGGGAAGCTCTTGCGAAAGAAGCTTTGCGTGAAAAAGAAAATCAGATGGCTCACCAGGAAGAGAGTCAATCAGTAAAAGCATCTCTTGAAATAGTACAGATTGAAATTGCTATGGGCAAGCAATTATCTCAACGTTTATTGCCGCAAAAAGTTGAATTAGCTAATCGTGTTGCAAAAATGCGCCGTAAATTTGCACAGGAGTATGGTTTTGTTATTCCTGAAATTCAAATATCCGATGATTATACAGTTCCAGGAAAAAGCTATTGGATCAAATTATATGGTACGGTTATTGCTTCTTACGAAATGCGTATTGGTGATGTTCTTATTATGCCAGGTAATAAGCCTATTCCAAATATTCCAGGTGAGTACGTATCTGAGCCGGCTTTTGGGATGCGTGCTTTTTCGACCTCAGAGACATTTCGTTCTGAACTAATCCGTGAAGGCTATATGGCAGTCGATAATCTTTCTGTATTATTAACGCACTTAAGTGAGGTTTTACGCAATAATTTAGCACAATTATTTTCTTATAAAGATATGCGCATTCTTCTTGAGCGTTTAGGGAGCGAATATCGTAAATTATTAGAAGAGATTTGCCCTGCACATCTTTCCTATTCGGGTTTACAATCGATTTTAAAACTTTTATTATCAGAACGTGTTTCTATCCGTAATCTTAATCTTATTCTCGAAGCAGTGGCTGAAATAGCACCTCATGTGCGGCGTTGTGAACTGATTGCTGAGCATGTACGATTGCGTATGTCACAACAAATTTGTGGTGATTTATCTGAAAATGGCATTTTGAATGTTTTGCGGATGGGAAGTCATTGGGATCTCGTTTTTCATAAGGCATTAAAGCGTGATACAAAGGGTGACATTATTGAATTTGATATTAACCCAGTTGAACTTGAAAAGTTTGGGACGGATGCGACGGTACTTATTCGACAACATATGGAAAAAGCAACGCGTTTTGCACTGATCACATCTCCTGAAGCGCGGCCTTATATCCGCATGATTATCGAACGTCTTTTTCCAACTTTGCCTGTGCTTTCGCATGCAGAAATTGCTCGTGGAATTGAAATTAAAACATTGGGAACCATTTCTTAAAAGGTAAGGGGTTTATGTCATTAACATCTGTTTTTCCCCTAACATCTTTTTCAATTGAGCAATTGGTAACAATTGCTTTGTTAGTTTTTTCACGAGTTGGAGCTTGTTTAATGTTGATGCCGGGAATGTCTAGTGTACGCGTTCCTATGAATTTGCGTTTATTTATTGGCATTTCTTTTTCACTTGCTATCCTTCCTTTGGTTACAGACTCTTTTAAGACTCTAGGTGATAAACCCGATCTTGCATTGCTTGTCCGCGCTTTGTTTGCAGAGATGTTAATTGGGGCTACTTTTGGGGTAATTGCTCATGCTTATTTATGGGCTTTGCAATTTATGGCCTCAATTATTGGGATGTCAATAGGATTTTCTGGCCAACCTGGTCATAGTATTACTGAGTCAACGCCAGAATCACATGTTGCAAATGTATTAGTTTTTGCGACTATCATACTTTTTTTTGCAAGCGATTTGCATATTATCACCATTCAGGGGCTCTTAGCATCTTATGATATTATCCCTCTAGCTTTTATTCCAAATCCAGAAGCTGCTTTGACAGATTATCATGAGGCTTTATCGCGTGCGTTTTTAACTACATTGTCGATAGCAGCACCTTTTATTATTTATACAATTTTGATTAATATTACGATAGGATTGCTAAATAAATTAACGCCTACCATTCCAGTTTATTTTATTTCATTACCTTTTGTTATGTGTGGAGGCTTGTTTTTACTTTATATTTTGATGCCAGAACTTTTACACTTGTTTAATTCTGAATTACATGATTGGCTTAAGAAAGGATCTTAATGGCGCAGAAAAGCAAACGTTATGGAAGACTTTTAAAAGTACAACGTCTTATTGAAACACATCGTAAAGCTGAATTGGAATATATGAAGGGCCAGCTTTTTTCTTGTCAGGAAGAGACGCGTGAGTTTTTCTCATTGATGGAAAAAGATTCGGCTTTCAATTTTTGGAATGCTTCTTTTTTAGCAAAACGTTTGCATCATATTGCTAAGTTTGAAAAGAAACTTCAAGGACAAATTGCACAACAAAAACAAGTTGTGTGTGAAGCTTCTAGCCGTTCGAAAAGATTAGAAGATCAGTATAAAGAAATACAATCAATAGAAAGACAGAAACAATTTAGTGATATGCTAGAGGAGTATATTGTAAATAAAATGTGTTAGACGTCAGCTTGACATAAGTTTGGAGGTTTATATCTATTACCTTAATTATGAGAATTTTTTCTTTCTGTAAAGAGCTATTAAAAGAAAGAAGAAATCTTATAAGGTAGAAATTTGGTTGCAAAGAAAAGCGAGAGTTAGGTAAAAAGGGGAAATCTATGGCTATTCAGCCTCCGTCTGATATTGTGCTTGATGTTGCCCGTGCAGCAGATCCAGTTGAATATAGGACTTCTGTCGAAAAATTGTATTCTTTACAAAAAATTGCTCGTGTACAGACAATTGAACGAGAGGGGAGTAGTTTTTCTGATTTAGCACATGCTAATTCGGCTTCAGTAGTACGAGATGATTTAATTTCTGATGGGATTGTACAACAGGCCCATATCAGGCCACAATCTGTAAAAAGTAAGGAAGCTGCAGTTTTTAGAGATTTTGAAGCTTTTGTGTTGCAAACTTTTGTTGAGAGTATGTTTGCAACCGATATACAATCGATTTTTGGAAAAGGGCAAGCAGGGCAAATTTGGAAGTCAATGATGGCTGAACAGTTAGCTAAAGAATTTGCAGTATCTGGTGGAATTGGTATTGCACAGATGTTAGTTTCTGATCAAATGAGAAAAGAAACGGACACATCGTTGTCTGCGGTAGAAAAAGATCAGGTATTGGATGCCAAAGTGTATTAGCGGATGCAGTTATTTGCAAAAATGAACTAGATTTGATGCGTTGGGATCAAATGAAAACGAACTGAGCATCTTATTAAGATGAGAATTGAATAAATATTTTAGAGGGGAATGGAAATGTCTGTAGTACAATATGATGATGAAAATATTGCATTGAAAACAAAAATTCTTAACAATAATCTCATTGGCCGTGATTGGGCAATGACTAAATTTAATGCTGCCATTAAGGGGTTATCAGAAGTTGTTGACTATGAAAGCAATATGCTGGAAAATCACGGTGCTCCAGATTATGAAGAAATTAATTTGCGTAAAACACGTGGTTTGCGTGATCTTAATAAATCAATGAGCGATGTAAAACGTTATATGGATCAGGATATTGAAATTGAGGTACAGCGCTTGTTAACAGATTTACAAGAAAAATTAAACCGTAATAGTGAGCTTCTTCGTATTCATCTGGAGGCAGTAAAAGATTTGTCTCAAATTATGCAGGTTGCTGCTCGCGCTGCAGAAACAGATGGAACTTATGATCCAGTTTTGGTTAGTGCTGGGCATTGTAGATGATTAGAATGATTGCAATGGGCTTGTGGGTTTGTTTAGTGGCTTTGGGCGCTTTAGTCTTTAGCCTTAAAGTGAATGCAGTTGATCCTAATAAGTCGGAAAAGACCGTACCCATTGCTGTAGAGATTGGTTCTAATAATACGGAAATCATGAGTGTTCCGATTTTGGTTGATGGTGATGTACAGGGGTATATCATTGTGCAGCTTGCCTATATAGTAGATAAAACAGCTGAAAAAGAGATATCTATTCCTGTAGGGATCTTGATTAATGATACTATTTTTCAATATTTTTGGGGCAGCTATTCTGATGTGCGTGAAATCGAAAAAGTAAAATTTGAAATGATCAAAGAACGGATTATTGATGATGTCAATCAACGTTTTTCAAAAGCTGTTCTGAAAGATTTGCTTGTCAAACAGTTTAACTATCTTTCAGTTGATAAAATACGTGGCATGAAAAACACTCGGTAAAAATGTTTGTTAGTTTTTTAAGGCAATAAAATATAAAAAACAAATTTACAAATCTGTTAATTAATTTTTATCAGTTTGTGTATCACTCTTAATGCTCTGCGTAAGCATTAAAATTTGATATCTCTAAACTAAAAATTTATAGGATTCATAAAAACAGGTCTACTCTCATTGGAGAATTTATAATCAACCTAGCCTTTATAGCCAGTATACTTAACATTCTTATCTCTATTATATTTACGAATATTTATTCTTAAATCTTATAATAAATATTATAAAAATTAGCCGTTACTATCTAAAGTGATTATATGAATTGTGAATAAAGTTTATATCTATAAGAAATTAATCACATACTTATTGTGGAAAAAATTTAAGACTTTTTTGATTTTTTTTATTCTTATTGCATGCTTCTGCATTAATTTGATCTGAAAGATGAACAACAATTTATAAAAGTATTATGTGAAGGTTTCTTTTTTCAAGAAATGTGAGATTGGATCATCAAAAATAGAATAGCATCAAAAGTGTTTCAACTTACCTTATCGGTTTGCATTCAGGTTTCAGATCTATTTCTAAAATGCAAAGTGTTTTAAGCTTTTACTTATTTGTGAAGAGAAGAGAATTTTTTACGCATAATTTTTTCATTTTGTGAGTAAACACTTTTAGATAAATGTAGTTTTGTTTTAATGCGTAAGTGGTTTTTGTATTCGTGCATTATTGAGCGCATTCATGAAAGCGCTGGTATTGCTTTCTTCATCAGAAGGATTATCAAAAATACAATTATCCAGCTCAACTCCAAATTCTTCAGCAGACATAAAGATGCGGAAAAAAGCACTAACTCCTTCATTAGAAAACTCCATGTGAAGTAATATGTTGGGCGTGGTATTCCAATCCAGTTCATAACTTGCGTTACGGGCAAAACGCATTGTATGAGGATAAAAACGCAATTCTGTTGCACTCTCAATGAGATCAGAAAGATAATTGAAGCGTTCAGTATGGATACAGGCAATAAAGTCACCTACGTCAATTAATCGTAGTTCTGGAATAAATTGCGCAACCTGTTTTGCCAGAACCATTTCACGAATTTCAATTATATAATCTTTTTTCATCTTTTAACTTTATATCATTGTTTAAACATTATTGATTAATTCTTTCTTTTTATTGTTAAATTTTAAAAAAGAAAATTAATAAATTATTATTTTAGTAATTTTTTTGATTGTTAATAAAACGAATTAAAGCGGCAACACTTTCATATAATTCTGTTGGAATTGTTTGGTCGATTTCAACTTGTTTGTACAGCGTTCGTGCTAAAGTGATATTTTCAAAAATGGGGATGTCATGTTCTATGGCAATTTCACGAATATGTAATGCTAAGATATTTTGCCCTTTTGCAATTACAACTGGTGCATAATCAAGCGGTGGTTTATAGCGTAAAGCAACAGAGAAGTGAGTAGGGTTTGTTACAATAAGGGTTGCTGTAGGAACATTGGCAATCATTCGGCGGCGGATACGGTCTCGTGATAAGGAACGCATTCGTGCTTTAACCACAGGGTTTCCTTCAAGGTTTTTATGTTCTTCTTTAATTTCTTGTTTGGTCATGCGTAATTGTTGACGCCAGTGAAAACGTGACCATGCGATGTCTAAACCCACAAGAGCAATAACGGCTGTAGTAAAAGAGAGGGATAGGTTAATCAATTCTTTATGAATATATTTTGGTAAAGCTGATGCATCTGTTAAAAGTGCATTAATGAAAATTGTGTTGCTTTTGAAAAATATCAAATAAATAATTAGACTAACACCAATAAGTTTGGTAAGTGATTTTAAAAATTCAACTAATCCTGCTTTACTATAGATTCGCTTAAATCCATTGGCAGGAGAAATACGCGACCATTGTGGACGAATACGCTCTATGATAAATCTTGGTATATTCTGTACCGCTGATGCAGTAATGCTAAGTAAGGGAATAAAAATTAAGATAGGGGCTAAGGCTAATCCTACACTTCCACCTACTAAATAAATCAAGTGTTTGACATCTTCTGCAGTATTAATACGCCAGGATTCTGGACGTTCAAGCCACTGGACCAAAAAATATGTAAGTTTTGAAATAGCTGGAAAAGAGATAAAAACGCAAATGAGACTAAAGCTTACAAGTGAAGCAAAGATAGGTAATTCACGAGAAAAAGGAAGATTTCCTTTTTCTTCTTCTTTACGAATTTTATATTCGGTTGGTTCTTCTGTTTGACTTTCTTTATCGGGTTTTTCATCTGACATGCTGGTTCAGTGCGTCCTTTAGGACGTTCCTTCTTCACCTAAAAGGTTTATTGTTCCTTGTTCTGATAATTTAATAGCTGTTTGAGCAATGCTACGGCGTGCATTAATAATAGCTTCTTGTTGAATAGATTCATTCTCTGTAGAAAGCTCTGTTTCTACCATGCGGCGTGTCCGTTGTGAAAGAGAATTCAGAATAAGTTCTCTCATAAGGTCTTTTGCACCACGTAAAGCTGTAATGATAGTATCGGCTGCAATTCCATCAAAAAGAAGCAATCGTGCTCGTTCTGTCAAACGCGGAATATCTTCGAAAACAAAAAGCTTTGCTTTGATTTTTTCTATATCTTCTGGATTTAGATTATCGAGATTTGCCAACATTTCGTCAATATCTTCTTTATCAAGCTCATTAAAAATGACAGCCACTTGATTGTGATGTGCTTTGTCTCCTTCGTCATTGTTCTTTAGGAGTGCAGGTCGCAGCGCTTGATCAAGAAGCGTTTCTATTTCTGGCGAAACTGCGCGTAGGTGTAATCTTCTGCGTGTAAGATTACTACGCATGGACATTGGTTGCGCCATCAAAATTTTTGCTGCTGTTTCAGAAGGAACACGAGAAATAATATAACTGACTACTTGTGGATGCTCTTGTGCAAGATGCTTTTGTAAAACATCAATGTTTAATTTTTTAATGATATCCCAAATACTTTCTTGAGGCAGTGTTGGTGCTTTTGAAGGATCAAAAATTAACGCAGCTTCGTCTTCTGGCAATGTTTCCTGTATTAAATTATCGAACTTTGCACCTGCTTCTGAAAACGAGACACCTTCTGCAAAAGCATCTTCGAACTGACGAACTAAAATTTCAAAATCAGCAAGAGAAATATTGGGTAAGGTATGTGCTTGCCCACTAAGACGGCGTAAATCATCTGGTGTAAAGTGTTTTAAAAGACGTGCAGCAGCAGGTTTTCCTAAAGCAACAAGCAGAGCTGCAACCTTTTGTTGTCCAGAAAGCGTATCGATAATTGTCGAAGAGCTCTCTCTATCAGAGGGTATATCCTCTGATACAGCATTGAGTTCTTCTGTAGTTTTTGTTTGCTTTGCCTGCGTCATATTTGTCTTTCATAAGATTTGAAATCAGTTATTTATCAATAATTTCGGTAAGACTAACCCCAAAACGAGAAGGATCATCCTCTAGAACAATGACCTCGCCGCGAGCGATAATACGGCCATTAACGACGATATCAATAGGATCTCCAATTTGTTTGTCAAGTGTAATAACTGCACCTCTTCCTAAATCCATTAAGGTCGAGACTGGCATAGTTGTTGAACCAAGCACCACTTGAACTTCAACAGGAATACTCATAATGAGTTCTGTATTACTGGATGTGTCACCTGCGTTTTGGGGTGCTTTTGAAGCGCTTGAACTTCCAATAGTTGTTTTTCCTGCGGCGCCAACTCCAAAAGCGGGAGCACCTGGTTTTGCTCCAGGAGTAGGCTTCGCGGTTCCTGATAGTGGTGCTCCAGCTCCAAAGCTTCCTGGCATTCCGGGTTTCGGTGCTATACCTTCTCCAATTTTTGGTGTTGTAAGATTGGGTGTTGCTGTAGGATTGATTCCTTTAGGAATTTCGGGTTTGTTTATGTCATTTGTCATTCTGTCACCGTATTATTTTTTCTACCATTAAAGGTTTTAAAATTTTGTTTTTTAAAGTTGTATTTTGTTGTTAAGAGGAGTTTTATGAACTTTGCGTTGCACAAAAACAGGTAGGCTTTTAGGAACAATAGGTTGCCCGCGAAGAGTAGGTATTGCACTAGATGTTACAGAGGGCCCATGAGCTTGCGCGGCTAAAATGCCGCGGAATTGATTGAAATCGCTTTTCAATTGATCACGGACATTTTCCATATGGGAGATCGAACGGTCAATATCACGCCGAATACGTGTGGATTCAATCATACGTGCATCCATTTTTTTATTTTCATCTCGGAATTCTTGATGTTCTTCACGCAGGGTTGCAAGGGCTTGGTCAAGACAAGCTGTGCCCATTTGAACTTGTTTTGCGAGCTCACGTCCCATTTGGATAGTGGCAGCGAGTTTGCGTATTGTAATAATCAAAACACTTAATGAGACCAAAGCCAAAAGTGCACTTACAAAATTAAACATGAACCAACTCATCAATCATTTCCTCTTCTTCATCAATAGGATTTGTAACTCGGATAGAAAAACTTGTCCCAATTTTACCAAGGGAGCATTTATAAAGTGATTTATTGCCACTGCGTAATCTAATTTGTTTTACAGCATTGGCAGGAAGGGGTAAAATCTGCCCTACTTTGAGGGTGGATAATTCATTTAAAGTCATTGATCCCTGTTGAATAAAAGCTTCAATGCATACACGTGATCGACTGACTTCTTGTTTTAAACGTTTGGCCCAAAGGGGATCAGTTCGTTTTGCAGGAGTGCGGAGCGCACGCGTAACAGCTTCTTGGATAGGGCGGTGGCAACTGCGTGGCATTAAAATATTTACGCGTGTTTCCACTTCACCGCATTTAACTCCGAGCGTGCAGGAAAACATTTGTGATTGGTTAAATGTTTCTGCATTAAATTCTTGTGCTTTACATGTTTGTTTGAAGATTAAAAGTGATCCATCACCGATACCAAAGACACCATCTAATGCATAGGCTAATAATTTTCCAAAAGTTGCACCGACTTTGCATTCTGTTAGGCTAAAAGGGCGTCCATTACGATTTGTGACCATGGGTTCTGAAGCCCCAAAAAACACTTCTGTTGCGAGTTCTACGAGTGTTGCATCAAGAACAAAAATAACATCATCTCCCCAACGATCAGAATTAAAATAAATCAAAAGTGCTTCTGTTCCAATCGCTTGAGTAATCTGATCTGCTTTGAGTGTGTCAAGCGATTGTACATCTGTCGTAAATTTTAAAGATGTGTAATTGCCTAATCGCATACAAAGATTACTTGCTGCATCACGGAAAACATATTGAAATGACATGAGATCATCACTTGATAGGCCTGCCGCACGCAAAATATGTTGGGTCAGTGCATCTTGTTTTTTATCTTCTTGCACTTTTTCTTCGTTTGCTTGTTTTTCGATCGGTTCAGTCATATTTAGGCAGCCTCTTTTTCAGTACCTTGACCAGCGATTGCATGTTGTTCCATAACATCGATTGTTGGACGGTCTTTTGCTGAGATGGTTTTACGACCGTATTCAAGTGCTATTTGGGGTATTGCGCCATTCATGTATGCCAACAATGTTTGTTTAACAACAATGTAAATACGCACTTTTTTATTACGCACTGTTTTGATTTTTGAAGCTAGAGGGCCAAAGATACCATAGGCAAAAAAAATGCCAGCAAAGGTTCCTACAAGAGCAGCTCCAATCAAGTGTCCTAAGACTTCTGGTGGTTCACTAATAGCTCCCATGGCTTTAACTACACCTAAAACAGCTGCGACAATTCCAAGAGCTGGAAGAGCATCAGCCATATTTTGCATCGCTTGATAGGGTTTTTGAGAATCGTATGAAATTGTGTGAATTTCTTCATCCATTAAAGCTTCAATTTCAAAATGGCGTGTATTACCCATGACAATAAGACGGCAATAGTCACAAATAAAATTGGTTAAAGATTCATCTTTTAAGATCAGAGGATATTGCTGAAAGAGTGTAGATTCCTTCGGATTGTCAATATGAGCTTCCATTTCAGATCTTGACTTTGAACGCATTTCGCGCATAAGCACATAGAGTAAACCCAATAGTGATAAAAAATCTTTTTGTTTTGGGACAGCATCTTTCATTGCTTCTATTGTTGCTTTTAGTGTATCTTTAATAGCAGAAAAAGGATTGGAAACAATAAATGTTCCAATAGCTGAGCCTAAAATGATAACAAATTCCCATGGTTGTATTAAAACATCAATATGCCCTCCCATAGCGACATAACCACCAAGTATGCATCCAAAAATAATCACTAATCCTATAATAACACCCAAGGCCGTGAGCTCCTTATTTTCAATTTTTGTGGAAATATAAATATTTATGCTTGTGTAAAACTTACCATTTATTTGCTTAATATTATAAAAAAGTGTTAAGAGATATAATAATATAAAATAAAAAGCATTTAATCTATTAACAAAGACTTGTAAAATAGTTCTTATTAATAATAACAAAATGATTTTATCATAAGTTTTAGACAAGTTTTATGCTTTAAGTGGGGGTTTGTGTAGAGAGGGATTTTCTATGATTAGCACATATACGAGTTACAGAAGTACAATTGATAATATGAAACAAACGTTTGATCGGCTTTTCCAAACGCCACAAGTTAAGCGTGAGACAGACTATTATGTTAAGCATATTATTGGTGTGAAATCAGTTGATGATTTTTTGGCAAATGATAAGATCTATAATTATGCTATGAAAGCTTATGGATTGGAAGATATGATTTTTGCTAAAGGCATGATTCGTAAGGTGCTTTCAGATCCTCAGTACGCTTCTCAATTAGTAGATAAGCGTTATCAGCAATTTGCAGAGGCATTTAATTTTAGCAAATATGGTGAAAAAGCGACACAAAGAGAGAGCGCAAAAACGATTACAGTGAATAAATATATGCAACAAACATTGGAAGTTGAAGCTGGACAAGTTAATGAGGGAACACGTCTTGCTTTGTATTTCACTCGAACTGTTGGCGGAATGGTGAAGGATAATATTCTGACAGAAAAAAATTGGGCTTACCAGATCCTTAGTGATAAAGCTTTGTCTGCTGTTATTTTTAAGGCCTTCAATATTTCTGAGAATGTGCTTACATCGCCAATTGAAGCGCAAAAATCTTTGTTAGAGTCACGTATGTCGCTTAAGGATTTACAAGATCCAAAGAAATTGGAACACCTCATTGCAAAATTTTCTGCTATGTATGATGTTCAAAATCAAACAGTTGTTAATCCCGCTTTAACGATTTTGCAAGGGGCAAATGTAGGCAGAGGGTTAGCTTTTTCAAATGAAACAATAATGGCTTTACAATTTTTCAAACAGGGTGGTCTGTAAGTAAGTCGTTAGTAAGATTCCAGAAAAGGGACTAGGTATATGCAAAATCCGATTTATGTGGGTGTTTCAGGCCAAATTGGTTTGGAACGGCGAATGGAAACTATTGCGCAAAATATGGCGAATGTGAATACACCAGGTTTTCGCGCGGGTGGTATGAAGTTCGATACATTAGTGTCTTCTGTTGCACATGAACAGGGGGATCGTGTTTTTTTCACAAGTGCTGGCAAAGGATATATTTCCACTGATCGTGGTTCTTTGATACAAACGGGTAATGCACTTGATATTGCTGTAACAGGCGACTCCTATTTTTCTATGCAAGCATCTTTCGGACAAGTTTATACTCGTGATGGACGAATGATCATGACTCCAGAAGGAGGATTGGTTTCTGTGACAGGGTTGCCTTTTTTAGACGAGGGGGGTGCGCCAATTCAGCTTAATCCAGTAGGGGGAACACTACGCATTGTAAGTGATGGGAGTATCTATCAGGACAATGCTTTTGTTGGAAAAATTGGTTTATTTCAATTTCAGCCAGGTACCCAGTTGCGTTATGGACCGAATTCTTCTGTGATTCCTGATAGAGCTGCTTTTCAGTCAGAAGAGGGAAACGGTGATGGTGTTGTGCAAGGATATATTGAAAGCTCGAATGTGAATGGTGTGGTAGAGATGACTCGTCTTATTGAAGTAAGCCGTGCTTTTGAACGTGTTGAATCAATGCTTCGTCAGCAAGAAGAAATGCGTTCTAAATCTATTCAAATTCTAAGTGGAAAAATATAAATATTTGATCATAGAAGTTTTATGTTAAAGAGTATGTACAATGCTAGAGAGTAAAAATGGTTCTATGCCAGAAGTTGTTTTAGTCAATGCTATGCCAAAAACTGATACAGTTATAAATTCTTCTCTTACTGATGCAAAAGACATTGATCCTAATGCTGAGGAATCAGCTGGTATGGCAAATTTTTTCAAAGAGTCAGCAAATGCTGACATAATTGAGACAACTCCTTCTCCTACTGCTTTAACTCGATTGCTTGATTTTGCAAAACGTAAAAACGATCGTTGTTCTCACCTTGTGAGTCAAGGTGGGGTTATTAGTGATGTAGCACGGGGAACATTAGTTGCACGTGGTTTATCACAATCTGTCTTATTGGGTGATACAGTGTGTATTGAGTGTGATACACAGCTTCTACGAGGTGAAATTATTCGTGTTAATGAAGAAAGCGCTTTAATTAAACCTTATGATGAGACTGTTGTTCCTATACTTTCTGCTTCTGTTTTTCCAAAAGGTCCTCTTTTTGTTGCCCCAGATCGCTCTTGGTGTGGACGGATTGTTAATGCTTTTGGTGAGGCTATTGATGGCAAGGGGGAGATGTCTTCTGGTCCGCGAAATGTGGCGATTGAGACTTATGCACCTCCAGCATTGAAACGTGCGCGTGTGGGTGCAGGATTGCGTACGGGCGTTAAGGTTATTGATATTTTCACGCCCCTGTGTTTTGGGCAGCGCATTGGAATTTTTTCTGGTTCTGGGGTAGGGAAGTCGACTCTTTTGTCTATGATGATGCAAGCTGATCATTTTGATACCGTTGTTTTAGCGCTTACAGGAGAGCGTGGTCGTGAAGTGCGTGATATGCTTGATGATATATTACAAGATAAATTACACAAATTGATTGGGGTGATTGCAACAGGTGATGAAAGCCCAATGATGCGGCGTTTAGCTCCAATTATGGCTACAACAATTGCTGAATATTTTTCTTCTTTAGGGGATAATGTTTTGCTTGTTGTCGATTCTATTACACGTTATGCGTTAGCAGCCAGAGAAATTGCTATTACTGCTCATGAGCCCCCTGTTTCACGTGGATTTCCTCCACGAGTTTTTAGTGAATTGCCTCGTTTGTTAGAACGTGCAGGTCCTGGTAGGGAAGGGAAAGGATCTATTACGGGTGTATATGCAGTATTGGTTGATGGTGATGACCATAATGATCCTATTGCTGATACTATTCGTGGGATTTTGGATGGTCATATTGTTCTTGATCGTGCTATTGCTGCACAGGGACGATTTCCTGCTGTTGATATCCTTTCGTCTATTTCACGTTTGGCATCTCATAGCTGGACACCTGAACAATGTACATTGGTTAAAAATTTGAAAGAGATGATTTTTCGCTATGAAGAAACACGTGATTTACGTGCTATGGGTGCTTATCGTCCAGGAACAGATCATATTCTTGATCAAGCTGTCTTTTTAGTGCCCGCTGTTTATACTGCAATGAAGCAAAATCCTGATATGCCACTTATTATTGATCCCTATGAAGAATTGGCTAAATTATTGAAAAGTCAATAACGGCTGATAGGAAAAAAGGTAGAATTCTTTTTCAAGAGATTATATTTTGTTGTGTACAGGTTTGTGTTTGGTTAGTATTTTTTCTTTTTATGGCTTATGATTTGTTTAGAGAAGGCAACGTTAGGTGTTTTAGAGAGCTTCATCGGTTTTCTTATAAGTCTGATAAATTAAGAGCATGTTTGCAAAGTTCTGTGTGAATCTCCTGATAGAAAAAGGAGTACTGTTTGAAAAGGTTGTTCTTTCATTGATGATAAGCTGTATAGATTGATTTTAAGTCAAGCCTTAACGGACAAGATGAGGTTTTTTTCTTGATTAGGTGTAAAAAATTCCTCTTCTCAAAAAGATGAAGGATGGCATCGCGGTGGTTGAGTGTGATGCGTATGTTGTTTATTAAGTCAGGAAGTTAATTCATTCATGACAGTTAGCGTCTTGCTATTATAGTTAATAAAAGCAAGGTGTGGTAGAGAGACATCTATAGTGCGGGGCGGGGTATGATTTCATTTTCTTGTAGATTTAAAAATGCGAAGGCAAGTCTCGCACAAGTTTTCTTTCTTATGATGGTTTGGAGTAAAAGGATAAGAATTATGGATTCGGTTAATTTTTTTGAGATGGCAAATAAACAAGCAGATTGGTTATCTGTTCGTCAAAAGGCGATTGCGAGTAATGTTGCGAATGCAAATACACCTGGGTATAAAGCCCGTGATGTAGAGGACTTTACAGCTATTTTACAAAATAAAACGATTTCTATGGCTGTAACGAATGTTCATCATATGGATATAACCGAAAATGGTATGGAAACTCATGTTATCCGTCCTGAAAATATTATGGAAGTGACTCATTCAGGTAATGATGTCAATTTAGAAGAAGAAATGCGTAAAGGAGGAGATATTAGTCGCGAAATATCTCTTAACACTGCTATTGTAAAAGCTTTTCATCGAATGACAATGGCAACAGTTAGAGGAGGAGCTTAAGGATGTCTGATCGCCTTATTGCAGCAGAACAGATTGCTACAACCGGTTTGAGTGCTCAGTCAACACGTTTGCGTGTTATTGCTGAAAATTTAGCCAATATCAATTCAACGGGAAAGTCACCAGGTGCTCGACCTTATCAGCGCAAAACAGTGAGTTTTGAAGCAACGCTTAATCCTTATATTGATGCACAAGGTGTGCATGTGACACGTATTAGCACTGATAAAGCGCCTTTTATTATGCGTTATGAACCTGGTCATTTAGCTGCTGATAGTAATGGTTATGTGAAATATCCTAATGTGAATTCAATTATAGAAATGGCAGATATGCGTGAAGCAAATCGCTCATATGAAGCAAATTTACAAGTAATTCGCCAAGCACGTGATTTAGTCTCACAAACGATTGATTTATTAAAAGGATAAGGTGTTTTATCATCTTAATTAATGGTTTTAGTTTGAATTTTGTAGGAGTGTATAAAATGATTGAAGCATTGACTTCTGTTATGTCACACAATGTTCTTGATTCATTAGGGCAAGGCAGTGCACAAATGAATAGTCTTAATGGGCAGCAGATATCGCCTGGTATAATTGAAAGAGAAAACAAAGTCAGCTTTGATCAGGTTTTATCTGAGGTTGTAGAAGTTGTTGGTACAAAATTACAAACAGCAGAAAATCTTTCTATAGGTAGAATCTCTGGGAGTGATGTTGGTGTGCGTGAGGTTGTGAATTCGGTAATGGAGGCTGAACGGTCTTTAAGTACAGCTATTGCTCTTCGTGACAAGCTTGTACAAGCATATCTTGAAGTAAGTCGGATGCAAATTTAGGATGAGCACAATAGTGCTTAGAAAAGTATAGGAAAAAATTATGGTCATGAAATCACTGTCAATTGCAGCAACGGGTATGGCTGCCCAGCAAACTAATCTTGATGTTATTGCTAATAATATGGCGAATATTAACACAACTGGTTTCAAGCGTGGGCGTGCAGAATTTGCAGACTTGATGTATGTTGCAGATCGTGCAGTTGGTGTTCCTAATATGCTTAATCAAGCTATTATACCTGAAGGAGCAATGATTGGGATGGGTGTGCGTACTGCTGCTGTTCGTACGGTTAATACGCAGGGGGCTTTTGTGCAAACTGGTAATGCTTTGGATTTGGCTATTAATGGAAATGGTTGGTTTGAAATACAAGATCCCAATGGAAATGTTTTTTATACTCGTTCAGGTGCTTTTAATTTAAGTGAAACAGGGCAGATAATAACGTTAGATGGTAATTTAGTGCAGCCTGTTGTTACTATTCCTATAGGGAGCAAAAATATTACAGTCAGTTCTGATGGGACAATTTATTATCAAACGGATACAGATCCTAATGCTGTAGAAGCGGGACGGCTTCGTTTAGTGAATTTTGTTAATGAGGTAGGTCTAGAGCCAATAGGAGATAACCTTTTTCGTGAGACACAAGCTTCTGGTGCACCGGTTCCAGGAGATCCAAAGGAGGATGGATATGGCAGCATTATGCAAGCAATGCTTGAAGCTTCTAATGTTGATCCAGTCAAAGAAATGACAGAGCTCATTGCAGCACAGCGCTCTTATGAAATGAATTCTAAAGTTATTCAAGCATCAGATGAAATGGCAGCAGTTGTTTCTAAAAATCTGAGGTAAATGGTATGAAAAATCTTTCGTTTTTGCTTATAAATTTTTTGCTTTCATTTTTTTTATTAACAGCAGCTTATGCTGATCGGATTAGTTTTCTGGTTCCTGATAAGTCTGTTTATGCTGGTCAGCGTATAAGCGATATAGGTTTAAGCGAAAAGCATTTTTTTATTAAATCTGATGCAGCTTCCTTGTATGTGACGGATATGAAACAAATTCTTCATAAGGTGGCGAAACGTACTTTAACAGCAGGCAGGCCTATGTCTCTTTCTTCTTTGGGAGATCCAGTTTTGGTCGAGCGTGGTCAGGCAACAAAGTTGATTTTTCAAACACATAATTTGCAAATTACAGCTCTAGGAGTTGTTTTACAGTCGGGATCTTCTGGTGATGTCATTCGTGTTCGCAATTCTGATTCAGGACGTGTGGTTACAGGAACCGTTTTGCAAAATGGTGATGTAAGAGTAGGTTTTTAATAGTTATGCGTTTTTTTGCTTATTTCTTGTCTTTTTTTGTTCTCTTTATTCCAGCATTTGCAGATGAAGGCGGAAAAAATGTTGAACAATATAACTCTACAGTGGAAGCTGATGCTGCTTGGTTAGGTTCGGGCGGTCATCCTTCACAGATGCATTATTCAGATTTAGCACGTTCAAGTGCAGTAGCTCGTTTAAAAGATATTGCAGTTGTTCAGGGTGTTCGTTCTAATCAATTGGTGGGTTATGGTTTGGTGATCGGTTTAAATGGTACGGGTGACTCTTTACGAAATGCACCTTTTACAGAGCAATCTATGCGGGCTATGCTGGATAATTTAGGAATTAGCCCTCCTGCTGGTGCATCGCGTATCAATAATGTAGCCGCTGTTATTGTAACTGCTGAAATGATGCCCTTTGCAACTCCAGGATCACGGATTGATGTAACGGTTTCTTCTTTGGGAGATGCGACATCTTTACAAGGGGGCACATTAGTGATGACACCGCTTCTTGGAGCAGATGGTAAAACTTATGCAGTGGCACAAGGCAATATGGTTATTTCTGGTTTTGGCACTAAGGGAGCCGCAGAAAGTGTAACCCAAGGTGTACCTACATCGGGTCGTATTCCAAATGGTGCACTTGTAGAGCGCAAGGTTGATGGAAATTTCAATCATAGTAACGAGATTATTATAGAGTTACGAAATTCTGATTTTTCAACAGCAGTTCGTATGTCTGATCTAATTAATATTTTTGCTAATAAGCGTTATAAACAAAGTGTTGCTAGAGAGCGTGATGCAAAAACCATTGTTTTAAATAAACCACGCAGTGTTTCAGTTGCACGCTTTATTGCTGAAATTGAAGGATTACCTATTCCTACCGATGAGGTCGCGCGTGTAGTCGTTGATGAACGTACGGGAACTGTTGTTATTGGTGAAAAAGTGCGCGTTTCACGTGTTGCTATTTCACATGGCAGCTTAACAGTACGTGTAACAGAGGAACCGAGTGTTTCACAGCCTAATCCTTTTAGTGAAACAGGTGATACAATTGTGGTTCCGAGAACATCAATTGATGTTGATCAGTCACCATCTAATATTGGTATTTTGAATGGCGTCGATTTAGATAATCTCGTTAAAGGATTAAATCAAATTGGTGTCAAACCAACAGCAATTATAGCAGTTCTGCAGGCAATTAAAACCTCGGGTGCTCTTCATGCGGAGCTTGTTGTACAATGATAAAATTACAATTTTATGTTTTTTCTCTATTTATAGCAATATTCATGGCTTTTCCTATCGGGAGGGGGTACGTGAAAAATGTACCTGTGCCAGTTCCTACACCAAATAAGATTGCTTCACCTGTAGAGAATGCAGAACAGACACCAGTGTCTGCTGAAGTCACTAAACCAAAAATTGAAACTATATCCCATCAGTCAGCTCAGCCGAAGGAGCCAACAGAGGCTGTGGTAGAGACAAAAGCACCGATTATTTCATTGATACAAGAAAAGTCTGGAAGAAAATCTGAGGGGATATCTGCGATAAATACAGAAGAGATAGAGCGTTTTTGTAGCAATATTGGGAGTCAGGCAGCAGATGCGCGTTTTCAGCTACAACGCCAACAATTACAAGAATTGCGCGATCAAATTAGTGAACGTGTGAAGATTTTAGAAGAAAAACAGAACGAATATCAAGTTTGGCTTAATAAACGCAATGAGTTTTTATCAATGGCAGAGAGTTCTTTAGTTGAAATTATTACGAAAATGCGCCCTGATGCTGCAGCTGCTCAATTGGCTTTGATGAACGATCTTGTTGCAGCTTCGCTTGTACTTAAATTAAATCCTAAAGTATCAAGTGCCATTATGAATGAATTACCGCCTGAAAAATCAGCTGAATTAACTCAAATATTAATGAGTGCACAACAAGCATCGACAGAAAAGAAATAAGCGCGATAGAAGTAAAGATAAGATAATTATGCAAGTAAAACGGATAAAAAGTAAAAATAAATACTCTTCTTTTTTGTGTGTAGCAATTGAATTGACTGCCATTGCTATAATATTGGCCAGTTGTTCTTATAATGTGAAAGATTTTAATTCAGCACCAAATTTTTCACCGGTTCGTGCTGATTTAGGATATGCTTCTTCGCATACAGCAAGTGTTTATCCACCAGCACCAAGTGAAAGTCGATATTCGCTTTATCGTTCAAGCGCTAATAGCTTTTACCGCGATCCTCGTGCAATGAAGCCGGGTGATGTCTTGACTGTGCAAATTTTCATTAATGATCGTGCTAGTTTGAACAATAAAAGTGATTTAAAACGTGATTCCAGTTCCAAATATACAATTGGAGCCGGATATTCATTTATGGATAAGCTTGCTGGTAGTATTGAAGGTGAGTCATCGAGTCAGTCTAAAGGGGATACTAAGGTAGAACGACAAGAAAATATTCGTTTGTCTATTGCAGCTATTGTAACAGATGTTTTGCCAAATGGTAATTTGGTCATTAATGGTTCACAGGAAGTTCGGGTTAATAATGAATTGCGTATTCTCAATATTGCAGGATTGGTTCGTCCACGTGATATTTCAGGCAATAATATGATTGACTATGATAAAATTGCTGAAGCGCGCATTTCATATGGAGGCCGTGGACGTATGAGTGAAATACAACAACCTCCTTATGGTCAGCAATTGCTCAATCAGATTGCACCTTTTTAAAGAATGAGTATATAAGTTTTTAATTTTATTGTTAATTATCAAAAAATAGAAGATTATCGAAAGTAACTTTTATTGCATTGTTTATATAACAAGATTTATGTAACAGGGAATTTTTATGGCAGAAGAGCCGAAAAAAGAAAAAAACATTGTGCAACAAAAAAATAGTTTGAAAATCTTCCTGGTTGTTATATTTGTTTTGACATTGGTTGCTGTGGCTTCTGGGTGGTTTTTAGGAGCATGGGTGAGTCGGGAAATGGCGCCAACTTCTAGTAATTTTAAAGAATTACCAGTGACCAAAATTCCAGAGAATCTTATTGCTGCTGATTCTCATATTGTTATTCTGCCTCCTATTTTGACCAATATTGCAGTACCAGAAAATGCTTGGATTCGAATGGAGGTCTCTTTAGTTATTAAGCCTGATGAGAATATTGAAGCTACTCTGACAGCGGATATATCAAATGATTTTTTAGCGTTTTTGCGACAAGTTACGATCGATCAGATCAAAGGGCCATCGGGGTTAATGAATTTGCGTACTGATCTTTTAGATCGTGCTAGAATTCGTTCTGGTGATAAAGTAAGTAATATTTTGATTTCAAGCTTGGTAGTAGAACAATGAAGCAGCTTGGCGGTTTTATATTGATGATATTGTTGTTAACAACAACATTCGCTTTTGCGCAAAAAACAGGTGCTGAAAATGCTAGTGGTCTTGCTGGATTATTTTCTTATCCTGAAGGCTCAATTAGTGGACGGATTGTTCAACTCTTCGGCTTATTGACTATTTTATCAGTGGCTCCTGGTTTATTAATCATGGTCACTAGTTTTACTCGTTTTGCTATTGCTTTTTCGCTGTTGCGGACAGGTTTAGGGTTACAAACAACGCCTTCTAATCTTGTGATGATCTCATTAGCTTTATTTATGTCCTTTTATGTAATGGCTCCGACATTTAATACGGCATGGGAGCAGGGAGTACAACCTTTAGTAAGTAACAAAATCAGTGAACAACAAGCGATAGAAAAAATTAGTCAGCCCTTTCGAGAATTTATGATATCACAGGTTCGTGAGAAAGATCTTGATTTATTTGTTGATCTCTCTGATTCCTCTCTGCAAGTTAAAACAGGCTCTGATATTGATTTTCGAGTTTTAATTCCTGCTTTTATGATTTCTGAATTACGTCGCGGATTTGAAATAGGTTTCCTTATTGTTCTTCCTTTTTTAGTAATAGATCTTGTTGTAGCCACGTTGACAATGTCAATGGGAATGATGATGTTGCCACCAACGGTTATTTCTCTACCATTTAAAATTCTTTTTTTTGTATTAATCGATGGATGGAATTTATTAGTTGGAAGCTTAATAAGATCTTTTTAAAGTTATATTTAGCTTATAAATTAGTTTTATTATATTAATTGTTTTAATAAAATTATTTTAATAGAAATATAATTTATTACTACTTGAACATTCAGTATTTGAATCTGTAAGACTGATTTGAGAAACGTCGTAAATGACTAAACCGGTTGTGTTCGTTATTCGTTATTATTGAACCTATACTAAATCGCTAACATTTCATAAATCTTGATAAACCTTTAGTTAAGTTTTCCATTTATTATAAATGGAGATCGTATTCGTTTCATAACAATTTCGCTTGTAACATTATACTCAAATAAAATAGTTGGTATAAAATCAATCGCTTCTGATATTATTTTCAGTAAAAGATTAGCACTATTGTTCGCTGTAAGCTCAGTTTCAGAAAATGTTGTAAATAAACAATAATTTTAATTAAAATCCATTATGATGCTAATTATCAAAATAAGTCAACAGTCATAATAAATATATTAAATGATTGAATTTATTTGAAATTATTAGTTACTAACATGTCTCTAGTGGAAATGACAACTAAGTTTTTCGACTTTGACAATAAATATTTTTTATACTAAATCCATATTGAGTTTAACTTTCACATAGGATGGTCAGTTTGGTTATGAATAAGGTATTGTGTTTAATTGTATCATTTTTACTTAATATAGTTTGTGCTTTAAGTATAAGCTTAGCAGAAGTAAAGAAAGGTAATACAAGTTTTATTAGCAATAGCAAGGTTGCAATCATTACAAAGGGTGTTCCTGTTGTAATTAATGGAGAAGAACTTGTATCAAAATATATTGGAATTGCGTCTGATTCTCCGAAATTCGATGCTACAGGAATTAATTTACGAACGGGCATTATAGGTATAATGCCTGCATATGGAAGTAGAATGTATTTTAAAGATTCAACTATAAAAGTTAACGGCATTGATACTGGGAAGAATGATCATTTGGGCTATGGTATTTTTTTCGGATATGATTACAAAGAGAGAGCATGGCTCGTTGCAAGAGAAAGAGCAAAAGAGTACAGGAGCAGCGGCAAAAACACAAAAGATAGCCTATTCTTTCCTCCAAGTCAGGTACATCTTACCGATACAAAAATTTTATCTGACGTAGGCATTGAGGCATTAGGATCAGGTATTGTAATCCTTAATAATTCAGAAATTCGTTCTAGGCTTTTATTAAGAAGCAACAGTGTAATAAGAAACGTTAGACAAAATGGTGGGGAAAGTGATGGAGAAAGTATTCAGTATAGTGACATGTTGAGAGTTAATGCAGATCATTCTGTTTTAGAAGGTCAGGCAGAAGCTGCCGGAGAGCAATATTCATTTTTAACTCTTCAAAATGGGTCAAAATGGATCATACCAGTTATTAGCAAAAGAGTTGTTAAGAATAAGCAAGCGTCTTCTCCAACGGGAGCGGAACGGCAAGAATCTGTTTTGCATATGCTTGTACTTAATAACAGTGCTATTGTGTTCGATCAAAAAAAAGGATTTTTTAAAAATATTTACCAAACTTTGCGCATAAAGGCTCCATACTCAGGTGGTGTTGCAAAGTATAGCGCGGTTAATGATGCGAATGTTTATTTTAATACGGGATTGAACGATTCTGATAAACTTATAATTGAGGCTGATGTAGAGGGTATTACTACAGTCCATATTAATTACGTTGGGAATCAGACTAATGCAAATGGAAATCAGACTGGTGCAAATGCCGGAAATGGCTCAGAGAGGTCAGACTATACGATTGTTGAGGTTCATGGACATGCAAATGAAGATTCTTTCCAATTAGCTCATGGCTATACTGCGATGGGTGGCTTGCCTTATAAGTATATTCTTAATACTACATCTAGTAAGGTTAGCAATAAGCAAACAGGTTCTACTAGTATTCTGAAGTTCAATTTAAAAAATGATTATGTTGATTCTGAATCACAAGTGAAAGCTCTTGTCCCACAAATGGCTGGTTATTTGGTTATGCCAAATGCTTTATTCTCTGCTGGTTTCTCTGATATCAATCAGCAAAATGCATCTCTACGGATACTGTCATTAGCCAATGAAAACAATAAGAAGAATGCATTCTTCTTATCCTCTTATGGTAATGTAGTAGCTTTCTCATCTATTCGCAATCCATTACAATATGGTTATGGTGCGGATATAGGTTATGCTGCTCTACAAACTGGTATTGTGTTAAGTTCTTTTGAAAGTAGAAATATGGTTGCGCGTGTTGGTCTGTTTGGGACTTATGGTCAACTATCTTTTACTCCAAAAGATATGAAGGATTCTGCTAAAAGTATCCTTGATAAGTATTCGATTTCAGTTTTTAGTAATATGCAGCATGATAAAAATTTGTATATGAATACACTCTTTTCTTATGGCCTTGTAAAAGGGCATATTAAAACTGCTGTTGTCAATAATGTAGCAAAACTTGATGATACAAAGATGTTAAATTTATCTGCAATTATTGGTCACAAATTAGCAACTGGTGTTAAAGGTTTATCTTTTGAACCGCAGGCACAAATTGCTTATCAACGTTTGATGTTTGATACTATTTTAGATAGTGATAACCTTAAAGTTAATATGAAGGATCCTAGTCAATGGTTAGTGCGTATAGGTGGTCGTTTAACTAAAACTGTTCCTGTTATTGGAAAGAATAATTTCATTTCTTATTATGGAAAAATGGATGTTATAAAAACTCTTAAGCATAGCGATAGCATAGAAGTTGGTGATACTTTTTACCTTGATTCTATGGGATCTGCTATTGAGGGTGGTTTAGGTGTTAATATGCAGTTAACTGAGAATATTCTTGTTCATGGTGATGCTAGTTATCAGCAAAGATTATCAAAAAGCGGCATATCTGGAGCATCTTTTTCTGGAAAATTGCGTTATCGTTTTTGATACATTAATGCCACTTTAGTAAAGAGGGGATGTAACTTATTATTTTCTTTATGGAGAAATTTTTATTCTTCTTTTTAGATCTTTGTATTTTTTACATGCATCGCAAAAGGTATCCTATTGTTAATAGAGATCATTTGTAATTTTATGTTCTTTATTTTCGCATTCGTTTAATAGTGTTTTTATCTCTTGATAAAAAAGAAGGCGAATGAGGAGTTTTAGGGATAAAAGAATATAGGTTTCGTGAATAGAATTATTATAAAAAAGGGCAGTATCTTATACTGCCCTTTTTATCTAAGTTAATATCAGTATTGTTTTAGAAACGATAACGTATCCCACCTGAAAAAGAGGTTGCTGATATACCTGCTTTTTGAAGTTTGTGTTGGTGGCTGAT
>NZ_JAMCOF010000030.1 GCF_023500045.1 Bartonella bilalgolemi
GGCAGTATCTTATACTGCCCTTTTTATCTAAGTTAATATCAGTATTGTTTTAGAAACGATAACGTATCCCACCTGAAAAAGAGGTTGCTGATATACCTGCTTTTTGAAGTTTGTGTTGGTGGCTGATATCACCATGTAATTCGATCTTTTTATTTAATTGTGCATTAATCCCTACACTACTTTCAACAGAGGCACCCATAGGATCAACATGGAAATTATCTCCACTTACCTGTATTGTTTCACCGTCACCAAAAGCCTTAATCATGTTTAATTTTCCATAAAGGGAAATGGCATGACCGCTTTCTGCTGCAGTGACAGTTTTGCTTAAACGTCCACCAATACGAACTAACCATTGATTAGGATTATTCATATCGATTTCAAGGTTATCACTGTCTGAAATGCTATCAAACATCAAACGTTGATAAGCAAGTTGTGCTTGTGGTTCAAAGACCAGTCCTTCAACACCAGTTGAAAATTGTTGACCAATGGTTGCAGAGGCACTCAATGTATTTGCATCACTCAATTTTGCAACATTACCGATATTCGCAACTTTAATATGTCCTTTCACAAGGCCATAGGAAAGGAGTGTGTCAAGGTATAAGCCATTCTGATGACGTATACTACCGAAAGCTGAGATTGACCATTTATCAAGCGTACTCTTATCAGCACCTTCCATGTCTTTTGGCGTGAAAGATACTTGTCCATAAGTGCCTAACAAACCAAAATTTGTTGTAGTATTTTGATTTTCCAGAACACCTAATGCAACACCTATTTCTAGAGCATTATAGCGAAGATCAGCTCCGTAACCATACTCGAGAGCAGTATGGTTGGATGATAAAGTCGCTGTATTGCCATAAGAGGATAAGAAGAAAGTATTTTTCTTATTGTTTTCATTGGCTAATGACAGTGTCCGTAGAGATGCATTTTGCTGATTGATATCAGAGAAACCAGCAGAGAATAAAGCATTTGGCATAACCAAATAATTAGCCATTTGTGGTACAAGAGCTTTCACTTTTGATTGAGAGTCAAGATAGGCGTTTTGCAAACGGAAATCCCAATATGTTTGATTTTCACCAAACATACTTTGATCTTCACCGTGAGAGGAAGCTTGAGGACCGTAGGCGTTAAGAGTATATTTATAAGGAGAATTATTTATTGTGGTGTAACCATTTGCCAATTT
>NZ_JAMCOF010000031.1 GCF_023500045.1 Bartonella bilalgolemi
CCACCTTTTCATCTGTATATTTTTTTGCATCATCGAGAACAGTTTCCATTTTCTCGTATAACTGCCCACCATTAATGGCTTCTTTCGAACCTTTTTCAACTTTACCATCGCCAATATTATCAATCACGACAGGAGCATTTGCATCACCACCTGCTAAAGTGATTTTATTCGTTTTCTTCCCATTTTCATTTTTATCATATTGAACAGTACCCTCTGCCATTTGGCCAACTGAATTCTCAAAACCCTGAACTGTGTCTTTAAGATCCTTTACGTCTTTTTCAATCCCATCTACTTTTTCGTTCGTTTCCCAAAGCTGATTTCCAGTAACAACATCGCTAGAGCCTTTTGATATTTCTCCATCTTTAACACCGGTAATCTTACTGTTGGCAAGCTGTCCTTTTTCATCCTTTCGACTTGCATCATAAGCACCTTTACCTTCATTCCAGTTTAAACCATTCTGTTCTGTTTGCTTCTCGACACCATCAATACGATTATTTAGGTCTTCCATACTTTTGTTAACACCACCAAAAGCATCAGCTACATTATTATAGGTCTCATATGTCTTCTCACCAGCTTTACCGCCAAAATTAAATTGAACAACTTCAAACTTTGGATTAGTCCATCCGTTAGCTCCATATTCTGCACCACCTCCAAAATAGTTAGCAAGTTGCTGATTTAATGCATAAAGCTGTCCACCAGTAATCGCTTCTGTCGAGAGCTCCGAAAGTACGCCATCCCTCAAGCCGGAAAGGGTCCGACCCTCACCATCTTTGTTCCTCAAAGTGACTCTTGTACCAGATAGGTTTTCTCCTATCGTAATGAGGCCATTCCTACTTCCTTTCTGCTGAACAATGCCCTTACCTCCAATACCTGAAAGCTCCTGATAAAGCTCTGAAAGTGAATCATCAACACCGGCAAAGGCTTCACCCACATTCTTGTAATCTTGTTTTTGAATCTTATACGTCGGGGCTGTTTCCTTCAGAAGATCCGCTCCGCCTCCTAAATAGTTAGAAGCATTCTGAGCTATCTTGCTTACATCACCTTGTACGTTCGTTACACTCGTAGTCAGACCTTCAATTTTTCCTGTGGTTTCAGTAAGATCGCTATTAGTCTTATAAAGCTGCTTGCCTGTTACAGCTTCTGTCGAA
>NZ_JAMCOF010000032.1 GCF_023500045.1 Bartonella bilalgolemi
TTTCTCATTTGTGTTTTAGCTAGCTCTGTTTTAGCTGATAATGGTGCTAATGATAATGGTGCTAATGGAAGTTGCACGGTAAATATTAGTGTTAATGGGAAGAAAAAAGCAATGGAAATGATAGAATTGCCGGAAGGTGTTTTCGTTGTAAGAATTTCTTTGCATAATAGTAATGGAAAAAAAATTACGGACTCTGAGTCTGTAAACATTTCTTTTCGTAATAGTGCTAAACGAAAAGAATTGATAGGCCCTAATGACCCTAATGAAGTGAGCCCTAATGAAGCTTGTATTCACTATAATAAAGATCATGGAGGAATTGGCATCTATTCGGTTGGTTGGCTTGATGCAAAAACGGTAAAGATTAAAGGTCCAGTAAAAGAAGACAACACAACTATTAAATATATTGGTGTGTATGTCAAAGAATATGGATCAGTTAACGCTGAGGAATTGCACTTAGAGGACTTAACAACAGGTCTTTATGCTTTAGAAAATAGTACAATAACCATGGTGGGGGGCATGATTAAGAATAGCCAGATTGCTGTTCACGCTTCTGGTGAAGCTGCTACAATTGAGTTAGAGAGTGTAGATATTACAGTAGCTTATGGGGGGATAGGTCTTTTCAGTCAAGGAGAATCCATAATTCAAATGGAGGGTAAAAGCATTGATTTTACGGGAGGTACTGCGGTTCGTATAAAGGAAGGAGAGATTTCTTTAGAAAAAGTTAACATTACTAACACGATTACGGAAAACCAGGTGAGTAAGAGTAGTGATGTTGATAACGCTTTCGTTGATATCTATCCAAAGAGTACTTTTAGTATGGAAAATGGAAATGTTTCTCTAGATAATGCACATGGATTGGTATTCAACATTGAAAAAGGAACGCAAGAAAAACAGAGTACAGAAAAAGATACTAAAGTAAATATTGAAGATGTAAATATTCAAGTAAATGGTCAACAATTTTATGGTGTGTATGTAAAACCTTCTGATGCTCAAACAATTGAAAACAGTACAAGTGATATAGTTGTTTCTTTAAAGAAGACAAAAATTACTGTTCCTGAACATACGGTTATTTATAATAAGGTTAATCAGAAGCT
>NZ_JAMCOF010000033.1 GCF_023500045.1 Bartonella bilalgolemi
GTATATAATAACTATTAAATCTCTATATTTTAAATAAATATTTGCATCATATTTTTGAATAAAAAATCATGTAAGTTCTTTAAAGCTTTTATATTAATAGAAGTTAATAGAAATGTATCTTAGATAATTACTTATGATAATGTAGTTAAAATTAGCTTTTGTATAATCAAGCTCTTAAAATAGAATTTAGTATAAAATATTCTTTTCAAAAGGAAGAGCAAACTACAAAGCTAATGATTTTATCTTTAAAATCAAAATGCCATCATTTTTAGAAACGAATATCATTGCTCAAAGTTATTTCTGATATGAAAGATGTTTATAGTACGTGATAAATACCAAAGTGACTCACTGTATTTAAATTGATTCGCAATTTTGCAAAATTGCAGTTCCATTTAATAGTGTTGCAATAGCTTCATAAAAGGCAATCTGTTGTTTATCGCAGATAGCTTGTTGATTTTAAAATTCGAAAAATGGTGCGGACGGCGGGACTTGAACCCGCAAGGCCTTAGGCCGGCAGATTTTAAGTCTGCTATGTTTACCGATTTCATCACGTCCGCGAACAATTTCTCATAAGCTATATCTTCTATTGAATCAAGGATTAATAATAAAAGGTGAGGTATTCAGCTTTTAATAGAATTTTTGACAGAAAACTTATAATTTTTATGGCTAAAATCTGTATGATGCTTGTGATAAAAGAAAATAATTCATGCTATGAGTGGATTTGTTTATAATATAACTAAAGCTATGATGGTTCTACATAATTTTTTGAAAATGCTGTTTCAGTGAAATAATTTTTTATTCAAAAATATGATGCAAATATTTATTTAAAATATAGAGATTTAATAGTTATTATATACTGCTATATAAAGTTTGTAGTGCTTTTTTGTTCTTTATAATTCTTGATAGATTGCAAATGATAATTTGATGTTAAGTTGCTTTGCAATAAAATTAAAATTCCA
>NZ_JAMCOF010000034.1 GCF_023500045.1 Bartonella bilalgolemi
CACACAGCGCTTTTTATGTTGCCAATGTGGAATTCATCAAAAAACTATCAAATCTCTTTCTACGGTACGTTTCTGTCGATCTAAACACATATACAATCACAAAACGATCACCACTTTTCACTATTTTGCTAACATGAAATGTTTTTTACTGTTCTCCCAAGACCATTAAAACCTCTTCAAGCTCTTGCTTGTGAACAAGCGTTAGGGGTCTAAAATGCTCTTGCGCTGTTTTTTCTTGGAGTACTTTCTTACGTGTATTTTCAATTGCTCTACGGACACTTTCGGCTTTTGAAAGAAGTGTATTTTCTACTGTCTGGCAATAAGCTAAAAGCTCTCCACAAGTTGGCATAAATGTTTTTGATATCCCAAGTGCTTGACCAGTTACGATATCTTCAACACCTTTTTTCAGAGCATATGATGAAATGCGGTCCAGCATCATGCCATAGGATAAAACCACGGCTTTGGCATCTGTATTCGCAGGAACTCTCATGCTTGAGAGGAGGAAAGAAGCTTGCTCAATTTGCTTAACTGAAGCTTTCACAGAGAGCAACGCTTGTAGACGATTGCAAGAATCTAAGGCTTGCTCCTCCTCCTGTTTCGTCAATGAATTCCCAGCTTTCAGCGTCAACGGATACCCCGGACTGATCATTTCCATAATCTTCTCCAGATGAGAGATGATCTCTGAGTTCGTTGAAGCCTTCTGCAAGCTGTTCTGTGAAAGTTTTCTGAGGGAATTTGCCATGATAAACACCTAACCGTTTTTCCTGTTCTAATCTTGCTTTTTTCTTTGCTAGCATTCCATAATCGGGATTTGTAACCCAACTGTACCATGTCCTTTGCCAATCCCGTTTGTTTGCATTTTTACTTGGATTTGCTAACCAGTAATTTGTGAACCGCTCAAATTCTAACAGCGCCTCATCATG
>NZ_JAMCOF010000035.1 GCF_023500045.1 Bartonella bilalgolemi
CTCTTAAGCAGTTCAAAAATCAGCGCAGGGCTTGCTATGGTTTTTCTCATTTTTAAAAGATGCGATTGTAAGCTTTCTGCTAATCGACCACTTTTTTCCTCTCTATGAAGTTTTTCTAACCATTCATAAAATTTCTCTTGTGCTTTTTGCATAAATCGCATGATTAGCGGGTGTTTTTCCGAACCTAATCGTTTATCACGAAAAGAGCGAAATACCCCTTCATACTTTTGCCAGCCCTCTTGATTGGGAGGTCTATCAATCAATTTCCATTCTTGATTTTCATCGGGCCACACAATCATTTGAAACCGTTGCAATAAACCGTCATCGTTTATTCCACGGTGGATTGCTTGAATGATGGGAATAATGCGTGAAGGTTGAATGCCTCCAATTATTGATAACGTTACATGAGAGATAAAAATGGTTCCCCGCTCGATACGGTCCTCTGTAAATTGATCATCTCCATTAAAAGCTGTGAGATAAAAAGCACGGTCTGTTTGATATTCTCTTCGTTCCAGATTGGCTAAAAAACCAGACAATTCATCACGCACCATTAAGAGACCACGGGGGTTTTCTTTTAAGAGTTCCCCAAGCTTTTCAACCGTGACATCATTGACGATAAAACGAGAGACATCATTATCATGCGCATTGTCTTTAGAGAGAGTTTCATACAAAAGAGCACGGGCGGTTTCACACTCTCCTTTTTTAAGCGCTTTATTGGCTTGTTTTTCCTTTTCTCGTTTGTCTAAAGTTTCAAGTCTCTCTTCAATTTCTAGTCTTTCTTTCTGCTTTAACCACTCTTTATACCATTCTTTTTGAAGACAAGTGATAGGAGCTAAAGCGGCTTTCATGGCTGGTGTTTTCATGGTTGACGATTGACCAATAAG
>NZ_JAMCOF010000036.1 GCF_023500045.1 Bartonella bilalgolemi
GCAGGTTTAGTAGATATGAGCAATCAACACGAACTTTTGGAAATCATAGAAAATGCTTCGAATGAGGCTGATAACAATAGAAAGACAAGCTTTTTTATACGCGGTTATGGGAGTAATCATCGCTATACTTCGAATTTGTCTGTTTTTGAACATGGTTATGGGGCTGATCTTGACTATAATAGTATGACAGCAGGTGTTGTCTTAAATACATTAGAGAATAAACAGAGTGCTTTGTCTTTTGGAACGATGGGGACTTATGGGAGGCTCTCTCTTCAGCCTCTTTCTGTTAAACAAAGCCAAAAGAGTGTTTTTAATAAATGGTCGGGCAAGCTTTATGCTCATTTACAGCATGATACAGGCTTTTATGTGAATGGGTTTATCTCTTACGATCTTTTAAAGGGCGATGTTGTAACTCTTGCTCGAGGTAAAACAGCAGAATTAAAAGGTAGACTTTTAAGTACCTCTTTGATGGGAGGTCAGGCTATTATAACAGGCTATAATGGTTTTATTATTGAGCCGCAGATTCAAGTTATTTATCAGTCTATTATGTTTGATAAAGCTCGTGATATTGATCGGTTTGATATTGAGCTAGGAAACCATGATCAATTGATAGCACGGGTTGGTGGTTGTTTAAAAAAAGCTGTTACTTCTTCTGAAAAGGCACGTGTCGTTTCCTTTTATGGAAAACTTCATCTTGCACATAGTTATGAAAACAAGCGGATAGTGTATTTTAAAGATGCTTTTCAGTTAGGTGCATTTGGTTCTACAGTTGAAACAGGTATGGGTGTTCACGCCCAATTATCTAATACTATAGCACTTCATGGCGATTTGTTATACAAACATAAATTAACCAAAGCCGGTTTCTCTGG
>NZ_JAMCOF010000003.1 GCF_023500045.1 Bartonella bilalgolemi
CCCAATATGTTTGATTTTCACCAAACATACTTTGATCTTCACCGTGAGAGGAAGCTTGAGGACCGTAGGCGTTAAGAGTATATTTATAAGGAGAATTATTTATTGTGGTGTAACCATTTGCCAATTTAAAGGAGTCTTCATTTGCTTTCCCAGAAACTTGGATGAGTGAGACTCCACGTTCTTTTGCAGGAATAGAAGTATTTTCTGTTGTTTGCGTCTTTCCCTTGATACCGTTGACATAAACTGTCGTTGTACCTAAAGCACTACCATTAATTACAAGTCGATCTGTTTTTTGCTCTTTTGTTTTAAGTCCGTTACTCCATTCAGTATTGAAGTAAATTTTTGCATCACCTTTTGCATTATAGACTGTTGCTGGGTCATTTGCAACTATTGCAGGTCCTTCTGCTTTTTCTATTGCAAGTCCTACATGTAATACCTGATATTGATCATCTGTTGGTTTGTCAAAAACAATGCTACTGTTATCAAGATTAAGCATAGAAACAGAAGAGGTTGAACAAGTATGAATACTAGTATTGTTGATACGAGTTATTTCTTTTTTACTGATTTTTGGTGTCCATACTGTACCATTGCTCAGATTAAAGACTACTGTAAGACTTTCCGATACGTCAACCAAGGCACCACCTTCTAAAATTGAGTGATCTGCGTTTAATGTAAAATTTTGCAGGGGATATTTTCCTTCTATTAGAACATTAGAATGTATTTCTGAATTTTTAAGATTAAAGTTAATTAAATTTGTAGAAGAGGACGCTATAATACCAGCTGTTTCTGACTCGATTCGTACATCAGTTAATCTAATTTCAGTTCTTTTCTGTAAAATTCCTAATAATTTTCTATCTATTGCAAAATCTACATATCGATAAATCCCCACACCCTCTCCTTTCGCTTTGATAAAGCCTTTATTCATCATGAAGGTACCTCCAGTTAGAATGGAAACACCTTCTCTTTCTGCTTCAATTTGTACATTATTTACTTCAATCATGGATCCATTTTCAATATGTATACCTGTTTGCCCCTTAATAGAGCCTTTTTCCATTGTAACGATGCTGTTGTTATTAGCATGAATACCTCCAGTCTTTCCTTGGATTTGTATATCACCTAATTTAATCACACTATTATAACCCGCAGCTTGCACAGCAAAGCTTTGTGCTGTAATCAAACCTTTTTTCATTGTGATGGTAGCGTTATTTCCAGTATAAAGAGCTGTTACACCAGACTCAATTTGTACATTACCTAATTCGATCATACTGTTAAGACCATATGCTTCCGCAGAAGCTCCATTCTTATTTATAATAGAGCCTTTTTCCATTACGATAACATTGTTCGCCTTCATAGCAGAAAGAGCTGTGTATTCTGATTCGACTCGTACATCACCTAACCTAAACCTATTTCCTTTTCCTTTAAGGAGGACAGCAGTCTTATAATCAGTTGGTTTGATGGTACCTTTTTCTATCACAGTCTCGGTATTGTCCGCTTCAATAGAAAAATTTTCATAAATCACACCATTTATTTTGCTTTCCTGACTGTTTGCAGTTGTATGAGAGAACATTCCGAGATTTATAAATGTAGAACACACTAACATACATTTGATATATTTAAAATTCATTGATATAATCCACAGAAAAACCCCCATTGTTACAAGACTTCGATTAAGAGAGGAATTCTAACTTAGATTGTGTCTAAATTATGTCTAATTAAAATAAGAAAGATGAAATAAATAGTGAAATATACTTTATAAATAATCTTGCGATATAATTACATTATGGGCTTTTCTATCAAAAGCAGGCATCATTTTCACGCAAGTTTTGTTTTTTATGATTTAAGCAGTAGGAGTGGGGAAACAGCTGTTTCCCTTTAGTTTTACGTGAGATTTTCTTATTTAAAATAATGGTGCAAATCTATGTTTGATAAATTTTTGGCTTTTCTTTCTTCTTCTGGAAATGCTCTTCATAAACTAGGAGTAAAGCGCCTTATTGCGCTTGGTATGGTTGGATTAACTTTGTTTGGAACAATTTTGTTTTCTAGCTTTTATTTAACACGTCCTGTTTATGAAACACTTTATGTGGGTCTTTCTCGTGATGATGTGAATCGAATGGGAATGGCGTTGGGTGAAGCGGGGATTACTTTTGATGTTTCTTCTGATGGTAGTGTTGTTCAGGTTCCTGTAGGACAAGCAGAGCAAGCACGAATGTTTCTTGCTGAAAAAGGATTGCCAACATCAAATAATGCTGGATATGAATTGTTTGATAATATGGGGTCTTTAGGGCTTACATCTTTTATGCAAGAAATTACACGCCAACGTGCTTTAGAAGGTGAAATCGCACGGACGATTCAAGTTGTACAAGGTGTAAAGGCAGCACGTGTCCATATCGTTTTACCAGATAAAGGATCATTTCGTAAGGCTAATCAGAAGCCTACTGCTTCTGTTGTAATTCGTACTAATAGTGGTTTTGCAGTTGAATCTGCTCAGTCTATTCGTCAATTAGTAGCGGCAGCTGTTCCTTCACTTGAAGCAAGCTCAGTGACAGTAATGGATACGCGTGGACAGTTGCTTGCTTCTGGAGTGGATGCAATGAATGGAGCTCCGATAATGATGGCGTCGCTTGAGCAACAGGTTGCTTCGCAAATTGACGCGAATATTCGTAAACAATTGGTTCCTTATCTTGGTCTTGATCATTTTCAAACCAGTGTGCAAGTTGTTTTAGATACAGATCGCCGTCAAACGAATGAAACCGTTTTTGATCCAGAATCACAAGTTGTACGTTCTGTGCGTTCTGTGCGTGATCAAGCTGATAGCGAAAATAATCGCAATAGTGATGCTGTTGGTGTAGAACAAAATATTCCGCAAGAAGAAATTGCTAATGGTGGTGGAGAAAGATCAACGGATAAAAAAGATCGCCGTGAAGAAACAACTAATTATGAAATTAACTCTAAGACTATCTCTACAGTTAGTGATGGTTATAGTGTGAAGAAATTAGCTGTTGCTATCGTGGTAGATCGTGCGCGTTTGATTCTTCCAGATGGTACAAAGCCAACCTCTGAAAATGCTCTTAATGATGAAGTAAACCGTATCCAGCAGATGGTAGCAACGGCAGCAGGTCTTGATCCAAAACGTGGGGATATTATTAATGTTACAGCCGTTGATTTCGTCGGTCATTCTGAGTCCGATATGGCACCTGTTCAAACACCTATTTGGAAATCATTGTCACGTTATACATCTGGTTTGATCAATGGAGTTGCTTTAGTGATTGCTGTTTTCTTGATTTTATTCTTAGGTGTGCGTCCTTTGATGCGTGAAATGCGGGAAGGGAAAAAGGCACTTGAAAGTAATGAAAGTACTGTAGCTGGTCTTGGAAATATACCTGCTTTGGAACACCAATATCAAGCTAATGCAGAATTCGGTAGCGTTACAGGGACAAATAATGATACACTTAACAATTTGCGCAATCGTATGCGTGTTCCACCACAGGATCGTCTTGAGAAAATGATTGCAATGGATGAAGAACGTTTTGCTGGAGTTTTGCGTGAATGGGTCAATGACACCAATACAACTATGGCTGCGTAGAAGTGAAATGTTAAATGGAAGTGGTAAATGGAATGGAACAAATAGGTGAAAAACTTGAAAAACAAGTAAGTCTTCCGTTATCTTCTTTTTTGAGTGATTTTTCATCGCGCTATATTTCTCCTGAGGATATAGAGATTTCGCCTTCTGATGATGAAAGCGAACTCATGTATAATAACGAGAAGCAGGAAGATTTTTCATCATCCAATATTGAGTTTGCAAAAGAATATATGGAAGAGATATTATCTTTCGATCTTTCTTCTGAAGGCGTTGTTGATGTTGAAGTAGCCCGAAAGGAGGCTGTTGATCAAGCTGTGCAAGAGGCAACAGAAAAATTGCAAAAACAGTTTGAAGTGGAAAAAAAATGTATGGAAGAAGAGCATGCAAAAGCTATTGAAGCGGTTAAACAAAGTTTTGTTGAATCGCTAGGAGCTAATGTACAGCGTCAATTAACAAAGGATTTTGCCGATTTACGTCAAGAAATTTCTCAAGAAATTGCACAGGTTCTTTCCATATTTATTGGTGAAAAAATTACAGAAGAAGCACTTCAGGAATTTGCTACAAAAATGTTAGATCAGGCTCTTGGTGCAGAGAAACCTTTAGTCCTTGAGGGGAGTGAAGAATTATTTGAACAACTCAAAAAGCAGCGTGATTTTGATGCATCTCAATTTGAATTTCAACCGACCAAAAGTACAGAGATACGTTTACATCGTGGTGAAATGGTCATTGCTACACAGCTTACTCCATTGTTGATGACGTTGAAGGAGTTGATACAATGAAATCTGATGATCAACAATCTTCTTCTGAAATTATTATTGTTCGTCGTGGGAGACATGGAGATCATGATGATCATCATGGTGGTGTTTGGAAGATTGCTTATGCCGATTTTATGACAGCAATGATGGCGCTTTTTCTCGTTTTGTGGCTTGTTAACGTCCAGGATGATGAGGCAAAGGAAGCTATCGCAAACTATTTTAATCCAATCAAACTCGTAGATCCCCAAACAAGTAACCGTGGTATTCAACATAATGATATTGAACAAGATAAAAAAAGCTCTCTTGATCAAGAGCATAGAGATGATGCTCAGTCAGAAAAGTTAAATGCTACGGAGGAAGCAGAATTAATGCTCAATCCTTATCCTGGATTGGAAAAGATTGTTCAATCAGAATACTCCGCACAAAATCCTGCTGAACAGCAGTTCAAACAAGGGGATCTTGTAGGGCAGGGAGCTGGTGATTCTAAAGAAAATTTACAATTAGGAACAAAGCATCATGATCCTTTTTCACCATATTATTGGAAAGAAAATATTGATTCTTCTCAAAAAAGAAAAAACCAAAAGCAAAAAACACTGGTAAAAGAATCCACACAAGAAAATAATTTTTCTGAGAATACACGTACTCTTGCAAAAGACTTAACAGATTTAATAGAAGGGACAAATAGTGATATATTGGTTCATGTGAAGCCGATTAAAGAAGGAGTTATGATTGAATTAATGGATCAGCCGAAATATGAAATGTTTAAAGTTGGTCTGTCTGTTCCAACGGCGCGGACTGTTGATTTGATTGGTAGCATGGCAGGAATTATTGCAAAACATCAGGGAGATATAGTGATTAGTGGGCATACTGATGCGCGGCCTTATCGTAGTACTGTTTATGATAATTGGCAACTTTCGACAGCACGTGCACAGATGGCCTATTATATGTTGGTGCGTGGTGGTTTGGATGAAAAACGAATTTTGCGTGTTGAAGGTTATGCAGATCGGGATTTGAAAAATAAAAAGGATCCATATGCTGCTGAAAATCGGCGTATATCCATTTTTATACGAGATCCAAAAGGTGAACAAATACAGGAAAAATCGACATTAGGAACGTCTTCCTCTGAGGGGGCTATACAAGACAAATCAGTTTTTGAAAAGGAAAAAACACCATGATTGTGAAAAAGACATACTATGTCTATTTTCTATCTTTTGTGGTCTTTCAAGGAATTTTCATACAAGAGGGTAGAGCTTTTTTACAAAAGATAGGAAGAGATTCTCAGGAAGTTTTTGTTGCACAGGCAGAGCGTGAAATTAAAGAGCCCTCTATATTATCAAAAAATATTGTCTCTGAGCCAGTAAATCTTGTGCGTTCTTTACAAAATTTACAAGATAAAATTATATCAGGACAAGAGGAGGACCTGCAAAAACAACTACAGCTTTTGGGAGAAATTGGTGATAAATTTTTAACTTTTGATTCTAGTGTTTGGAAAGATAAGAATAATCTCTATGCGTTATTGATCTATCTTTTTAATGGTGGAAATCCTCGAGTAGTGCAAAGCATCCTAGAGAAATATGGGGAGGGAGTGATCTCACAAAATGTAATAGATGTTGCTTTGGCGTATGCATCTCATAAAAAAAACGCTTTTTTAAAGGCATATACACAATTAACTGAAAAAGATGTTCAATCTATTCCTCCTGCTTTATTTGCATCTATTGTGCTTTCTACAGTTGTTAATATTATAGAAAAAGATCCTGTTTTAGCTTTGAATAAACTAGATCAAGTAAGGCTTTTTGCTCCAGGAACTTTATTTGAAGAGGGTGCTATTCGTCGAGAACTAAAAGTTGCATCAATACTTGGTGAAATAGATCTTATAGCTTTATTAACTCGTCATTATGCGCATCGTTTTTGGAAATCACCTTATGCTTATGACTTTTGGCATGAGTTTATTCCCGCTATATTGCAGGTTGATGAAAAATTAAGTGTTGAGCAATTGGAAACATTGCTTGTTTATGCACCGACAAAAGTCCGGTTTATGGCATATATGGCAGTGAGTCGTGCTGCGTTAATTGATGCACGTATGGAAAAAGCGCAAATAAGTGCTCAGAAAGCTTTGGCATTAGCACGTGAGATCAGTGTAGATGATACATCCGCACGTCTATATTATGCTATGAGTCTTGCTGCTTCAATCGCTGCAGAAGAAGCTCTACAGATGATACAAAATATCGTCTACAAAGATTTATCAGAAAAAGATCGTTTTTTATTTATTGCTGCACAAGCTGTCGCAAAAAGAGTTATTTCTTTTCCGTTGGGTATTCTGAAAGAGAAAAAGGCACAAGTTGCATTACAACCGCAAAGTTACGAAGAATTAAAGTTAACCTTAGAAAAAGATGCTAAACAACAAAACACAACATCTTCTATAGAAACAGAAATAAAGCAGTTTATTCAACATACACGAGAAAAGATAAACGAAGTCGACCAAATTATTAGGATACAAAAATGATGATAAACGCTGATGGGTTGTATGGTCTCCTTTCTGTACAAATGGCTACAATAAGTAAAACTACAGCAGATAAAGTTGCAGTTCAATCAGAAGATTGTGCAGATAATCAACTACCTAAAACGTTTGATACGTTGCTTAAACAAAGTAAATTTGTGCAAGATAAAAATTTTCATGAAGATTCTTCGCTTATGTATATGGGGAAAGAAGCTTTAGGAGAGTCTGTAAAAAAGACAATTCTAGATGATGGTTTAGAGTATTTAAATGAAGTTATGGAACAGGATTCTTTAGATAAAATTATAGAGTTGGAAATATCAAAAGAAATTGTGGAACAAAATGTAATTAAAGCTTTTGAGAAAAAATTGCAAAAAGCAAAGCATAATTATATTGGTAATAAAGAAAATATTTCTCTTCAAAATTTTTTGAATCCACTTTATTTGGTGCAGAGGTTTATAAAGCAAGAAAAAATTGGAGAAAAAGTTAATGAGTATATAAAAAATGAGAGCACTATAGCTTCTATAAATGATGATATACAAGATCAGTGGGTTGCAGATATTCAAAAAGAATGTGCTGTTGAAGAAAAAATTCAAGTTAAAGCAATCGGCAAACATTTTCTTACACAACAAAAAATACCACAGCATAGTATACAAAATTTTGCACATGGAAGTGAATCCTTGATGCTACGTGTGGGTATGGAGATAGAAAAAGCTCAATTTCTTAAGAATTTAGAAATAGGGAATAGGCTTATTTTTCAAGAAGAAAAGCCTGATTTTATGATGCAGTTAAGTGGTGTTGATATTACGTGTAATAAAAAGGTTGGGGATGTAAGGATTCTGCATTTAAAACTCACACCTGTAGAGCTTGGGACAGTTGATGCAAAAGTGAGAATGACTGCGCAAGGGCTTCATATTGAATTATGTGCTCAACATCGGGAAACAGCGCGTCTTTTAATCAGCAATCAGCAGATGTTATCATATGTTTTAGAAAAGGCACATATTCATGATGGTGGTCATTTATTAATTAGTGTTGTTGATAAAAGTGCTCAAGTTGTTCTACAGAACCAATCTTTACAAATAGAGCAAGATAATAGCGGACAACATTTTGATGGTCAACATCAAGCGTTTGGTGATAATAAACAGAATGGAAAAAATGAATCAAAGCAATTTTTCAAGCAATTTTCTTTGTCAGATGCATCATTTTTGGATATTCCTCTTGAAGATATTTCCTCACGCACTTCTTATCGGTTGGTCGTATAGCATTATAATATTAAATTGTGCGGTAGCTAAGAATATTTGTGAAGCAGAAATGATTTCTGCTTCTAAACGCTATGGTGTACCGCTAGGCATATTATATGCAGTTGGTTTAACAGAAACAGGCCATAAAGAATCGCTCCAACCTTATGCATTGAATATTGATGGCAAAGCTGTTTTTGCAAAAAATCAAGCGGAAGCTTTACATATCTTTAAAAATGCTAAGCGTTATGGAGCAAAATTCATTGATATAGGTTGTATGCAAATTAATTATTATTACCACGGTAAAAATTTTTTTTCTGTTGTAGAAATGTTAAAACCTCGTCTTAATGTTGATTATGCTGCGCGCTTTTTAAAAAAATTGTACCAAAAAGAAGGCAGCTGGACTATGGCAGTTGCACGTTACCATGCAGGACCTAATAATGATCCAGCTCAAAAGCGTTATGTATGTCGTGTTATGCGTAACATGATTGCTAGCGGGTTTGGTCGATGGACACCTAATTCCCGATCATTTTGCGAAGGAGTTTTATGAATCATTATGACAAAAACAGTGAATCATTTTGATAAAAAAATGAAATTTTGTACCACTTTGAGACAATGATATCTTTAAAAACAACCAAAAGTTGTTTTTGTGTCAAAAAAATGCAACTAAAAATAGCAATTGTGTTTTTATGGATAATAAATCGTAAAAATAACTTGTATTTTTAAAAATTAAAGTTGTATAAATTTAAGAATATGTAGATTTTCCTGCGTATGCATTTTAAATTTTAGTTCTAAATTGCTGAGTGAGTGCTTATGATTGTTGTAGTAGATGACCGTAAATTGGTAACAGATGGCTATGCTACCTTATTTTCTCGCGAAGGAGTTGCTGCAACAGGTTTACCTCCTTCTGATTTTAGTGAATGGATTTCAACCGCCCCAGATAATGAGTTATCTTCAATTGAAGCAATTCTTTTAGGAAAATGTAAAAACCAAATTGAGTTACCGAAAGAGATTCGGAATTACAGCCCAACCCCAATTTTGGCCTTAACAGAGACAAATGCTTTAGAGCACACGATAGAACTTTTCCAATCAGGTATTGACGACGTAATCCGCAAACCAATTCACGTTCGTGAAATTTTAGCGCGAATTGCCGCTATTCGGAGACGAATCAGAAGCGATATACGAGGAACAAATACCGCAATTAAAATCGGCCCTATCAGCGTTTTTAATGACGGGCGAGACCCACAAATTAATGGGGTAAACTTCCCTCTCCCACGCAGAGAACGTCGCATTCTTGAATACCTAACAACAAACCCTGGCAGACGCGTCAACAAAACACAAATATTTAACGCTGTCTACGGTATCTTTGATGATACAATAGAAGAAAATGTTATTGAAAGCCACATAAGCAAACTTCGCAAGAAACTAACAACAAAACTCGGCTATGATATCATAGACTCAAAAAGATTCCTTGGTTACAGTTTAAAAATTAAAAATGACTTAGACTAAATTTATACTAAGATCTCCTCTGACTTTAAAAAATACACTTCAAATTAACATTTTAACCTGATCCCAAATACATAAAGATAAATTATGTTTTTTTTATGATCATATAATTTATTTTTATAAAAACATTTAAGCAAAAGCTTCACGTAAGGAAGTTTATTTATGGTAGTGTTATAGGCTAAAAATCATAGGAGATGATATGGGTATTTATGGAATGATGCGTACTGGTGTTTCTGGTATGAACGCTCAGGGGACGCGGCTGTCTGGTGTGGCTGACAATGTCGCTAATGTTGGTACAGTCGGGTATAAACGTACGAATGTTCAGTTTTCTAATTATGTAACGCCTTCAGGACAATATGCTTATGTTCCTGGTGGAGTGAAGAGCCATATTGGTCATGATATTTCGATTAGTGGTCCGGCGCATGCAACAGGTCGTTCTGGTGATGTGATGATTCATGGAAATGGCTTTTTTCGTGTTGCAGATGAAAATGGAAAAGAATTTTTAACGCGTGCAGGGTCTTTTACACGCGATAAGGATGGGTATCTTCGTAATACTGCAGGGTATTATCTTTTAAATGAAGATGGAGAAAGAATCCAAATTAAAGGTGGTCCAACCGATTTATTCGGTCCTGAAGCGACGACGAAAATTGATTTTAAAGCAAACTTTAATCCGAGTGCAAAGGTTGTGATGCCGAAGGATGGTCAAATTGATCCTGATAATCCTAAAAGTTATAGTCAGAAGAAGTCAATGACGACTTATGACAGCCAAGGTAAAAAGGTGCAGGTTGATTTTTATATGAGAAAAACCGATGAAAATAAGTGGGTTGTTGATGCTTATTCTAACGGAGAAAAAGTTGGCTCTACAAAGTTTAATTTTGATAAAGAAGGAAATCTTATAGAGCCTACAAAAGAATTTAAATTAACATTGCCAGATAGTGAAGGGCAAACTTTTGAGGTCAATGTTAATTTTGGCGGGGTGGGGGCAGATTCCTTGGTGACGCAAAAGGGCAATTTATTTGCTTTTGAAGCGGAAGCAGATGGTATGGAGTCGGGAGCCTTTGATGGTTTTACTTTTGGTAAAAATGGTGAAATTGAGGTTATGTATTCCAATCAAAAAACGCGGATTATTGGGTATGTAGGCATGACGACTGTGGCTTCACCAGAAAGTTTAACTTTTTTAGGTGGCTCTGCTTTTGAAACTAATAGTCAGACGGGAGCTCAAATGATGGGACGTCCTGGTGATGGTGTCTTTGGTACTCTATCTTCTGGTTATTTGGAGGATTCAAACGTTGATATGGGCGATGAACTGACAGATATGATTGAAGCGCAACGGAATTATACAGCGAATTCCAAAGTATTTCAAACGGGTTCGGAGTTGATGGATGTTATTGTTAATTTGAAACGATAATGTAAACACAATCAAAAGGGGATAAGATTATGTCGCTTAACTTAGCACTTAACTCAGCCCGAAACTCGCTAAAAGCAACTACAGGTCGACTTGATACTGTTTCGCGTAATGTCGTGAGAGCAGGTGATCCGAATTATACGCGTCGCACTTCATATTTAGAATCGGGGCCGGGGGGAGCGGTTCATGTTGTTGTGCGTCGTGATGGTGATATCCATTTGTTGAATAATTATTTGGTCAAAGCAAGCGAAGCTGCTGCTGCTGGCAGTCTTTCTAATGGGCTTAATCGTTTATCTGATATTTATGGAGCGGATAAATTTTCAAATTCACCTTCTAAATTGCTTGGTGAATTTCAAAAAGCACTTCAGTCGTATGCTAATGATCCACAACAGCGTTCTAATGGAGAAGCAGCAGTTGATCGTGCTCGTGATTTGGCCAAAGGATTGAATACAGGAAGTCGTGAAATTGAGAAATTATGTAATGATGTGAATAGTGATATTGAAGATTCTGTTAATTACATCAATGATTTATTGCAAAAATTTCATGAGATTGATCAGCTTGTGGTGCGGGAGAGAAATGCAAATCGAGATGATAGTGTTTATATGGATCAAAGAGATTCTGTTTTAAAAGAGTTATCTCAAGAAATTGGTATCAATACAGTTAATCATTCTGATGGAACAATATCCATTTATGGTATGGATGGCAGTACTTTGTATGATAAAATACCACGGACAGTATCGTTTCAATTCAGTACTTCTTTGCCACCTGGTATTTCTGGAAAACAGGTTTTCATTGATGGTGTCCCTTTAGGTCATTCATCTTTTATTGATCCTAATGGAGGAGGTAATCTCGGCGGTTTATTGAAGCTACGTGATGATATTATACCACAATATCAAAAGCAGTTAGACGGAATAGCACATGCTTTGATGCAGATGTTTCCTGGCCCTCCTTCTTTATTTTTAGATGGAGATCAGCTGAGTGATCAGATCAGTGCTTTTGAGGGGCTAGCAGGAAGGATACAACTTAATCCTATATTTGACAGCAAAACAGAGGGTGGTGGTCCAGAACATTTTGGTGATAATCTTCAAGAATTAGTAGATGCTTTTAATAAAAAACAGAAATTTGGAATAGGTACAGGTTTGGGTCCAGAGCAGTCAATTATGGATTTTGGTAAAAACTCAATAGGTTGGCTTGAAGGTTTACGGTCAAATGCAGACAAAGAATCTAGATATCAGGGTGCAATGTTTTTGCATGCTGCTGAGGCATTATCCAATGCAACAGGTGTTAATACGGATGATGAATTAGCTTTGATGTTACAATTAGAGCAGACATATGGAGCAACCTCTCGTATTATCAGTACGGTTGGTAAAATGTTAGATGATCTTCTAGCAGCAGTTAGGTAGGTGTAAAGTGAGAGTTTCTTCAATTTCGACATATGTTTTAAACAATGCACGGCGTAATATAATTTCTGAAGGGCAGTCTGATTTGATGAAAGCGGGCTATGAAATGGCTACTGGACAGGTGTATGATCCAGGTCTTGCATTGGGGCATAAAACAGGACGCTTAATGGATCTTGAGAATCAGATGAGTTATCTCGAAGGTTATAGTACGAGCAATAAACTTCTTTCATTAAGACTATCTTCTGTGCAGGTTGCGATTCAAAGCTTAATTGCATCAGGTGATAAAGAAGCAACACCAGGGGCATTGACTATTTTTAATAATATGCTTGTAGGTGATGCAGGAAATGCAACACCATCTGCAGCGCAAGCTGTTGCCCAAAATTCTTTGGGTGCATTTATTTCGGCTTTAAATACCAATTTTAATGGTGAGTATGTATTTGGTGGAATAAATACGAGTGAACCGCCGTTAAAGTTTTATAAAGTAGGTGGTGAAACGGGTCCCAGTAAAATTGTGCAAGAGACGTTTGAGAATTTTCTAAATGGTAGAAAACTAGAAGATCTCACCAGTGAAGAGATGGAAGAATTTATTGATGGGTCCTTTAGCGATTTATTTAATGAAGAGAATTTTAAGGAATTTTTTTCAAATGCTCAAGATGGTTCTATTGAGAAGCACATTGCATCCAATGGTGATAAGGTAGATGCTGCGGTAAGTGCTAATGAAAAAGGTTTCCGTGATGCTATGAAAAATCTGATTTTAGTAGCAGAATTTGGTGATATCGGTTTATCAAAAGAAGCACAAGAAAGTCTCTTTTCAAGAGCACGAGTGTCTGCCGATGATACATCTACAAGCAGTGCTGTAGATAAAATTATTGCAACAGCTTCTAGAGTGGGAAGTACAGAGGCAAGGGTGAAAGGGGCTACGCAACAAATTGAAACTCAAGTAGGCCTTCTCAAAGGAGCACAAATTAATATGATTGGTGTTGATGCGGCAGAGGTCGCTCAAAAAGTCAAAGCTTTGGAGGCTATGTTAGAAGCTTCTTATACTTTGACAGATATGATAAGACGATTAAGTCTTATTAATTATTTAAAATAAAGAGGTTAAGCTGTTTAATGTATCAAATGCGATATGAAGATATCATGGAAGATGATGCAATGAGTGCACGTGAGCGTGAACGGTTTTTGTTTGATCGCTGTATTAAGCTTCTTTTAGCTGCAAAAGCGAAAGGTCCTGGTACGTGTGAAGCTAAGGATGCAGTTCAGTTCGCTCGAAAGCTTTGGGTTATTCTTATTGAAGATCTTGGGCAGGCAGCAAATGCCTTACCACAGGCATTGAAAGCATCTCTCATTTCTATTGGTTTTTTTATTTTAAAAGAAATTCAGAAATTAGATGAAGGAGAGATTACTGATTTTGATGTTCTTGTTGAGATCTCTGAGTCTATTCGTGATGGTTTGGCAGAAAATGCGGAGATATGTGAATGAGCAAGAAAACAATTCATTTGACACTCAAACCAAATGAAAGAATCTTTCTTAATGGTGCTGTATTACGAGTGGATCGTAAAGTAACTTTTGAATTGTTGAATGATGCAACTTTTCTTTTAGAAGGGCATGTTTTACAAGTTGAAGATACTGATACTCCTCTTAAACAGCTTTATTTTTCTGCTCAGCTTATGTTGATTAATCCAAATGAAGCGGAGAAAGCATTAACTGTGTTTGTTGATCTGTTAAAAAAATTACTTCAAACTTTTACTGATTGTGACCTTTTGAAAGGCTTAAAGGAATGTATTTATTTAACTGAGCAAAATAAAATTTTTGAGGTATTAAAAGTTCTCCGTAGTTTGTTTCAGAAAGAAGCACAAATTATGGGTAAAATATCTTCAACAAATTCGACAAGTATGAATGTAAGGCAAGTTAGAATATAATATTAACGAGGTGTGATATGGTATTGGATGCGGTTAGTGCTCTTAGAAGTTATTCTCAAGATAGTGGTGGACAGCCGGAAATAGCTGGAGCAAAGAGGAATGCAGATTATGATACGTTTATAAAGCTGTTGGTAGCACAGATGAAAAATCAAGATCCAACAAATCCTATGGATTCAACAGAATTTGTGGCGCAGTTGGCAAGTTTTTCATCTGTTGAACAAGGTATAAAAATGAATGAGACACTTGCCCAGATGCTTTCTAATGGATCAATCAACGGGGCAGAGGGCTATGTTGGCAAATATATTCAATTTACAGATGAAAAAGACACAGTTATTGAAGGATATGTGGTTTCTATTGATATTTATAGTGATGGTATAGTTGCAACATTGGACAATGATGAAAAAGTTGTTATTGGTCCAGGTGTTAAAGTTATGGCTGAAAAACCTGATATAGAGAATGATAAACCTGGTGAAAATGGTGATAAAATTGAAGCTGATGGTCGTAAATCTTATGTTGGTAGGTTTTAGAGTATGAATGAAGCTGATGCTATTGATATGGTAACAGCAGCTATATGGACTGTTTTAACTGCTAGTGGTCCAGCAGTTTTTGCTGCAATGTCTGCAGGTATTATTATTGCTTTATTTCAAGCGCTAACACAAATTCAGGAAATGACTCTGACATTTATTCCTAAAATTATTATTATTTTTTTAGTGTTAGCATTTACAGCTCCATTTGTTGGAGGACAGATTTACGCTTTTACACAATTTGTTTATAATCGAATAGAAACGGGATTTTAGAAATTTTTGTTAAAAGTGTATCATAGGATACTAGAATACTTTTTCTTATATCTGCCTATTACAAATTTTTTAGAAAATTCTTTGTAAAACACGCATTAAACCTTTTTATAAACAACAGTCATTCATTTCACACTGATTATTTTAACTCAATTACCATTCTGTAAATTTCATATATATTTATGCAGGGCTTTCTTTTTCTAATGCAATTAATTGGCCATTTGTCCTTTGTGTTGTAAGAAGCTCTTCTTTTTTTACCATTTCACGTTGTTGCATTGGTTGCTTCTTATACTCTTCTGCAGCATTTAAAAAGAAAAAGTCATCATAGTTTGTGACTGGTTTCATTACTTTCTGACGGATAATCTCATTAATATGCGTAAGCATATCAGAGATATTTGCTGAAAGAGGATAATGGGGCATGGGTTCAACAACAGGAGCCATTTTTATAAATTTCTGAGTTGATTGCACGCCATTTTTAGAAAATGTTACTGGCGGCATTGGTGTTGCAAAACGCATTGTTGAAGTAATTTTCTCTGGCTTCATAATCATTACCCCTCATTGCATTAACTATTTAATGATTCATAAAAACTACATAAAGGTAATCGATTTTTTTCATAAAATCAAGCAGCTAATAGATAATATGGGAAAAGGATACATAAATAGGGCACTTAGATTAAGAAAAAAGCTGAATTTTCATTTTATAAATGTTCAGGAGTCATGTAGCGTTAATTTCTTTGTATAAAAAATGATCGAATTAGAATTTTCTTACGTACACCTGTTTTGTTTTTTGTAACACTGTCTTCTATTTTTGAAATAACAATTAGCAGATTATTTGAAATGGTGTTGCTCCTTTTTGTCATTAGGGTTGCTATTTTAATGATTACAAAATTTCAGGATTGGGAAAAATTAGTTAGATGAGAAAAAAGATCAAGATTTCTGGATCTAAAATGTAAGTTACTGATTTTATTAATTTTTTATAATTTTGATTTGTTCCAAGATTGATGGTATCAGAGTCTATTATTACTCAATATTCAAAATTCAAGTTTTATTTTTTTAGAAAATTTTGAAGAGTATACGAGTTCTAAAGAAAAGTTTTTTATTGGTAATAAAGAGCAATAGGTATATCATTGATGGTTGTAACTTGAATATCCATATCATAAATGTCTTTGAGAATTTTAGGCTGGATAATTTCTTTTGGACTTCCACAATAAACAGCTTTGCCATTTTTGATTGCGACAATCAAATCTGAATAATATGAGGCAAAATTAATATCATGCATAACAAGAAGAATGGTTTTTTTTAATTCATTGGCTGCACAGCGTAGTTGCTTCATCATGGAAACGGAATGTTTCATATCGAGGTTGTTCAATGGTTCATCTAATAAAAAATAGTTAGTATTTTGACAAATGACCATTGCAATAAAAGCACGTTGACGCTGTCCTCCAGACAATTCATCTAAAAAGCGCGTTTCTAAGTTTTTTAAACCAAGATATTGAATAGCACTATTGATAAATTGTTTATCTTCATTATTATATCGACCTTTAGAATAAGGATAGCGACCAAAACTGACTAAATCACGAACTGTTAGGCGAACAGATAAAGGATTATCTTGACGTAAAAGTGAGAGTTTTTTAGCTAAAATATCGTATGATGTCGTTTGAATATCAAAGCCATCGACATTAATTGTGCCTTTAGTAATCGGCAGAAGGCGTCTGATCATCATTAAAAGAGTTGATTTTCCTGAACCATTAGGGCCAATAAGAGAAATAATTCCCCCCTTTGGTAAATGAAGGCATAAATTATCAATAACCGTCTTAGCTCCATAGGTTTTGGAAAGATGATTGATTTTAATCATTTTAATTGTCCCTTCATCAATAGAGTTAAAAAGACGATACCACCAAAAAATTCAATAATGAAACTTAGTCGTCCTCCCATATTCAAGATTTGTTCTAAAATAAATTGTCCGCTTACTAAAGAAATTATGGCTAATAATATTGTAATAGGTATAACAACATGGTGTTTTGCTTGAGGTGAAAGCTCATAAGAAAGATTGGCAACTAATAATCCAAAAAAAGTGACTGGTCCAACAAGTGCGGTAGAAATCGATACAAGAATAGAGATGAAAATAAGAATAGCTGTAGCACTTTTGTGATAATCAACGCCAAGATTAAGAGCAGCTTCGCGCCCAAGAGAAAGAACATCAAGTAAGTGAAGTAAACGCCACCCAATCAAGCTTACGATGAAAACAATGATTGTAGCAAAGCCAATTAATGATGTATTGAATTTATTAAAATTTGCAAACATAATATCTGTCAAATTCATCATTTGATCTGGATTCAGTTGTAATTGCATAAACATGCGTAAGCTGAAAAAAAATCCACCAAAAACGACACCAATCAATAAAGTCAGATGAAGACCTTGAATGCTTCCTGAAAATAACCAGCGAAAGAGGCTTGTTGAAAAAATAATAAGAATAAGAGCTTCAAGAATTAATTGCCCTTCTTCATTGAGGAATGGTAACGAAAGAGAGTCGAGAGAATAAAGAATAACGGTTTTGATTAAAATATAAAGCTGATCAAATCCCATGATTGAAGGTGTTAAAAGACGATTATTAACCACTGTTTGAAATAAAACAGTAGAGATAGCAATTGTATAAGCAATGAGAAGAAGAGAAACAAGTTTTGCGAAACGAAATTTCCATGTAAAAATAGTTATATTCCATAGCATATAAAGACTAATCATGACACATGCCATTATGGTCAGTGCTGTCAATATCAGTATAGTCGTTTTTTTTCTATCCAAAACGCTGCCTCCAGTGTAACAGCAGTATGATAAAAACAAAGCTACCAATGACACCCATTACAGTACTGATAGGAATTTCAAAATCATGGTGAAGAACTCGTCCTAAAAGATCACAGATTAATACCAGTCCAGCACCGCTAATCATTACCCAGGGAGCACTATGACGCATATTGTCTCCCATGAAATTTGAGATAAGATTTGGGATAATCAATCCGACAAAAGGAATACGACCAACTGTACAAGTGACCAAAGCGGTAATTGATGCAACGATAAAGAGCCCAAAAAACATGACAGTACGGTAATTAAGACCAAGATTATTGGTCAAATCTTCTCCGAGGCCAACTACAGTAAAGTGATGGGCAGCAAAATAGGCAAGAATGCATAAGGGAAAAGATAACCATAAAAGTTCATATTTCCCATCAATAATCATTGAAAAACTACCAAACAAATGGGCTTGAAGAGAGGGAAGAAGCATTTCATGGTCAGCAATAGCATTTGTTAGGGCATTAATGACATATCCCAGCATAATTCCTATAAGTGGTACGATGAGAACAGATTTTAAAGGAACCTTGTATAATAAAAACATAAAAATTAATGTACCAATCATAGCAAAAGCTGTGGAAACAACCATTTTTCCAAGTACAGGTATGTCAGGCATAAAAATCATAACGAAAAGGATGCCGAGTGATGCGGATTCAACTGTCCCAGCGGTTGAAGGCTCGACAAAGCGATTACGTGTTAACAATTGCATAATCGTTCCTGAGAGAGCAAGTGACATACCTGTCAAAAGTACTGCAATTGTTCGAGGAAGACGCGTTTGCCAAAAAAGAAGCCATGCTTTTAAATCGCCTGATAATAAATCAGCAAGTGTCATATCAGAATAACCAACGAAAATGCTACAAGCAGAAAATATTGCAATGATCGCTATGGTTATCGAATAATTTTTCACATCAAATTCTTTTTTTTAAATAACAGAAGCTTTTTGGTATAACAATATAAAAACTTCTGTTATTAAATCTTGTTTTATAACGAGCAAGTTATTTTATATTTAACTAGTTCTTATTTACTTTCTGTAAAAGCTTTGCTGATTTGTTTTGTTGCTTCATTAAGTCCAGTTAAACCACCACTTGCACGATACCAGCTCCAGGAATCTAGGTAAATAATTTGATTTTTTTTCCCAGCAGTTGTGCGGTGAACAAGTTCATTGTCTAACAATTTTGCTGCAGATTTTCCTTCCCGTCCAATTGCGGCATCACGATCAATAACTAATAGCCAATCAGGATTAGTTTCAAGAATAAATTCAGGAGAAATAGGTTGTCCATGTTTGTGCACAACTATCTTATCAGTTGCAGCAGCAATTCCAAAGTTAGTATGAATAATATCTATGCGTGATTTTGGACCCAAAGCATTTATTTTTCCACCTGAAGTCATAAGAACGAGTCCTGTACCTTTTCCCTCCGTGCTTTTACGAACCATTGCTAAATTTTCTTTGAGCGTTGCAATTTCTCGTTCCGCTTCTTTTTCTTTACCAAAAATTTTTCCAAGAATGGTGATATTCCGTTCAATATTTTGGAGAGCATTTTCATACCCTACTGTCAAATCAATCGTTGGAGCGATTTTCGATAAATCATGATATTTAGATTTCGTTCTTGAGGAAATAATAATAAGATCAGGCTGAAAAGCAGCGATTTTTTCATAATTAGGTTCAAAGAAAGTACCGATTTTTTCATATTTTACATCATCAAAATGTTGCAAATATATGGGTTTTTTTCCTTCAGGAACACCAACCTCAATGTTAATGCCTAAACGATTTGCATTATCAAGCGATGCGAGATCAAAAAATACAACCTTTTTAGGATTGTTAGGAACAGAAGTTGTGCCTGAAGCGTGCTCAACTGTTAGATTGGCCCACGCGGTGGTTATAAAGCTCATTATTACAGTTAAAGTAAAAACTGCTTTTATTATACGTTTAACAATCATTATTTTGTCCTTTTCTTAAAAAAACATTTTTAAAATTTTAGGATCAAGATCCTTATATTAAGTTTTTTACACAATAAATATATAGCAAGAACACATTATGTTACCAAAACGATCTAAGATATGCAATGTTTAGTTTATAATTCAATGTCAATCAAGGATTAAATTTGTTTTTGTATTTTTCATGTTGTACAAACTTTTTATGGCTAGTTTACAGAAAATTATTGAGTAAGCTGATAAAGTGTATCTATGATTTTTTTATTTTTTCACAAAAGTTGTTTCCTGCTTTTTATTTCATATGATTTGTGAGCATGATGTGCAAAGCGAATTTGATGCTTATTTGAAAAAAGAGTGACGATTTATAAAATTGTTTATAATTTTATTTTTGTATTGATTAAGGCTTGTTAATATTTTTGTTCTTTTAAAGGAATGGGCAATTAAAAAGTTTGTGATTATTAAATGCTTTGATTTAAAAAGAATAAGTAATGTTTTTCTCTTTGAGGCTAAGAAGTGATTTAGTTTCTTTTTTTATTTATCTGGGGTTGTTTTACGCGGTTTAGTACTTTTAAATGGCCAGTATGGCTTATACGAGGAGAATATTTAATGTAGCAAGAGGTCTTGTTTCTTACGCAGTTGTGCAATCCATTGATTTTCGTGAATAGTTGTATTGTGTATTGTAATGAGTTCATTCTTTTTAATTGCGGCTGTAACCGTTGCTTTTTCTAAAAGTCCACAAGGGATAGCTTGATGAGCACGTGCTTCTTCAACGCTCATTGTCCAAGCACGATAGCTGTAAAGACCTATAAAATCTAATTGTTCACCAGGGTGTAAGTCTTTTTTAGCAACAGCACAAACCTCCGCTACTGGGTGTTTAAGTGGTGCCATATCTGTTTTACCATACAACATAATGCGTGCGCAGGTAAGCGGAACTTCCATTGCAGTTAAGTGATAGGGGCGATGAAAGGTAAAGTAAGGTCCTTGACCGATTTTTAAATCTTCCATACGTTCACGTAAACGTGGATGTGCTATTTCTGCAATGACAAAAACACCAGGGGCCACTCCTTTACCTATTGAATAATCTACAACACCGCATCTGTTTAAAATGCCACCATCTTGTTTTGGAATAAGTACTTTATTTAAATCTTTGAGTGCAGCATTAGGGCCATGCATTCCTGGGCAATCGGGAAGGAGTCCTGTTGCATTAGCAATTGCTGCCATTTCAACCATTGTTTTAGATCCATCAATAAATTCAACTAACATACGAACATTCATATTGCGTCTTCTGGCTTCTTCTTCGTAAGCATCAGGAGTGGCATCTAAAATAAGTGGATTATTTTTTCCTTTACCTACTGCAACAATCTTATGTCCGAGTGCTGAGACAAATTCAATGAGTTCCATACAAGATGTCGGTTCATCACCAGCACCAAGTGTATAAATAAGACCTCGTTTATCTGCTTCATACTTGAGATAAGCACCAATCGTAACATCAGCTTCCACATTCATCATGACAAGATGTTTATTGTTGCTAAGTGTTTTGAAACCAATTTCTGCACCTGCTTCAGGATGACCTGTTGCATCAACAATAATGTCAATTTGTTCATGGCGTAAGACAAGGTCTAAATCATTCGTAGCAGCAATTAAGCCTTTTTCAATAGTTTGGGTTAAGGCAGTAGTGTTTTCAACTTCACATACATGGCCTTCTTCTCCATAGGCTAATGCAGCAGCATCAAAAATGCGAGATGGTGTGCGGCTAGCAACAGCTGCGACTGTTATGCCATCCATATGCGTAATACTAGATAATAAATCTGTTCCCATTTCACCACAACCAATTAGTCCAATACGAATGGGTTTATAGGTTTCTGCACGCTGTTTCAAATCACGCGCTAAGCCTGTTAGGTTTATATTGCTGGTCATTGTTGTTTCCTATTTAAATTTTTCTTTAAGAAAACATTTTATTATTAATAAATGCGTTTATCTATGAGACATTTAAACTTTATATTGTTGATGCTCTAAACAATGGCTTTTATAAAAGCAAGAGAGAAGGCATTTAGTCTTTTGTCCAGTAAAACAAGGATAGTGTTATGCAACGAAAAATAGCAGTACAAGACATAGCCAATTTCATTGGAAAAGAAATTGGCTTATCACAGTGGCGTCTTGTTACACAAGATATGATCAATCAATTTGCATATGCAACGGATGATCATCAATGGATTCATGTAGATGAAGAAAAAGCGAAAAAAACGCCTTTTGGAGGTACTATTGCTCATGGTTTTTTAACATTGTCACTTTTGTCTGTGTTGGCTTATGAGGCATTGCCAGAGTTGGAAGGCGCGACGATGGGGATTAATTACGGTTTTGATAAAGTTCGTTTTATAAATCCTGTAAAAACAGGGGCACGAGTGCGTGCTCGTTTTATTTTAAATAATGCTAAAGTTCGTCCTTCTGGTCGTGTTGTTTTTAATTATGAAGTAACGATGGAAATTGAACAATTAAAAAGTCCAGCTCTTATTGCCGATTGGCTTATTATTGCTATGATTGAGGAAAAAAAGTCAGCTTGTGAAACTGTTTAATATTTTGTTTTATCCAATTTCTGTGCAATTTGATCACCAGTCCATTGAACAATTATATTGAGAATAATTAAAAAAATAATCGCTATTGTCATGATAATGGTATTGTAGCGTTGATAGCCGTAGCGAATTGCTAGATCACCCAAACCACCACCACCAAGATATCCAGCAAGCGAGGTAGCACTGATTAGAGAAATGACCATGACTGTAAAACCAGTAATGAGGCTAGGGAGTGCTTCAGGAATAAGGACATATCTGATGATTTGAAAGCGATTGGCTCCCATAGAACGGACGGCTTCAACTAAATTATGATCAACTGTTTTAAAAGATAATTCTGCTATGCGCGCATAAAAAGGAGTAGCTGAAATAGTAAGAACAAAAATCACTGAAGAAATTCCTATGCCGCTTCCTATTACCGCACGGGTAATGGGTAAAAGATAAAAGGCTAGTATAATAAAGGGAATAGCACGAATACTATCGATAATAATAGTCAAAAGGCAATGAATAAGGAATGACGGAAAAAGTTCTTCATGTGCAGTTGTATGAAGCAACAAACCAAGCGGTAGTCCTAAAATAAGGGCCATAAAAGAGGCACTTATTGTCATGAATAATGTATCAAAAATAGCATTAGGAAGCTCATGATATAGAATATTAAACATAGCCCAAAACCTCACAATATTGTCCCTTTTCAGTTAACCATTGGACAGCTTTTTTTAGAGCTACTTTATTATGTCCAGGAAGTCCTAAAAAAAGACGTCCAATAGTTTCTCCTTGGACTGTATCAAGGCCACCATGAAGAATACGCGCTCTTAAACCTGTTTCATCTTCAAGAAGATTAAGAAAAGGTTGTTGAGTAATTTCACCGGCAATATTGATTTCGATAATCGCTTCTTGACCTATTGATTTAAGATTTTGTGCAAATTCTATAGGAAGTTGCGGTGTTACAAGTTTTAGCATGGCAATGGTTGTATCTTCTTGGGGTGATGTAAAAATGTTTTTAACACATCCTTCTTCTACAATTCGTCCTTGGTTAAGGACAACAACGCGATGCGCAATAGTACGCACAACTTCCATTTCATGAGTAATGAGAACAATAGTAAGATTAAAACGTTTATTAATATCGGCAAGAAGCTCCAGAATAGATTGTGTTGTTTCAGGATCAAGAGCAGAGGTTGCTTCATCTGATAACAAAATTTTGGGGTTTGCTGCCAAAGAGCGGGCAATACCAACACGCTGTTTTTGTCCTCCCGAGAGTTCTGCAGGATAACAATATTCTTTTCCGCATAATCCCACTAATTCAATGAGTTCAGAAGCTCGTTGGCGGCGTTTTTTTTTGTTTATACCTGCTAATTGGAGTGGTAAAGCAATGTTGTCAATAATGTTTTGCGATGATAAAAGATTGAAATGTTGAAAAATCATTCCAATATGTTTGCGGTAGGAAGCCCACTCTATTTCTGATAAGTTGGAAACGTTAACGCCATCAAAAAGGATGTATCCTTCATCAATTTTTTCTAGGCCATTTAAACAGCGAATAAGTGTCGATTTTCCTGCACCACTGCGTCCAATAATACCAAGAATTTCACCAGCATGGATATCGAGAGATAAATTATCAATAGCTGGAATACCTGTTGTTTTTTTGAAGCGGCGGCTAATGTTCTTTAGAGAAATAAGAGTGGTATTTTCCATTCACAATTACCAAGATATTTGAGCAGCTGTACCAAAAATTTCTTTAATTTTTGTACGAACAGGTTCACTATTATAGGCATCAACTAATTTTTTGACCCATAATTCATCTTTATCGATAGTGCGCACAACAATGATATTGTTATAAGGGTTGTCATCTATTTTTTCCCATGCAATAGCATTTTTGTGTAAGTTTAATCCAGTGGTCAAAGCCCAGTTTGTATTGACAATTACAATATCAAAATCATTGATTACTCGCCCTAAAATACCGGCATCTAATTCACGAATTTTCAATTTTTTAGGGTTTTCAATAATATCAAGTGGAGATGCAAGAATATTATTAGGATCTTTCAATTTAATAAGACCTAAGGAATCAAGAAGAAGCAAAGCTCTTCCACCATTTTATGGATCGTTAGGAATACCAACAGTTGCTCTATTCGGAAGCTCTTTTATATCTTTGATTTTATGTGAATAGATACCAATTGGAGTGATAAACGTATATCCAGCAATTGAAAGTTTATAATTACGCTGCTCAATTTTATTGTTCAAATAAGGTATATGCTGGAAGGCATTTGCGTCGATATCTCCCATATTAACAGCATCATTAGGAAGGGTGTAATCAGAAAAATAAACAAGTTCAATATCTAAATTGGCCTTTTTTGCTTGTTCAACGGCAACTAACCAAATAACTGCTTCTTTTCCTTCCATAATACCAAGTTTAATTTTTGATTTATCTTCTGCTATAGTGTAGGAAGCGTGCAAGATAAAGGCAGAGATAGAAAGAAATAATCCAATGATTTTGTACTGGAACAGTTTATTCAATTTCATACGTATTTATCTTTCTTTTATTTTTGTATAAAGGGTTTTAAGGGAAAATTTTGTATATTCGAATTGTCTTGAAAAAAATTAAAGAATATAAAAGCTTCAAAGAATGTTCAATTATTTTTATTTAAAAAATAATATTATTTTTTATCTTCTGTTACGAAGTGTTTATTTTTGAGCAAACACACCCTATTGGTGGAAGAGCTTTACTCCAACTTAGGTCAATATATTCTATGTTATGATCTTTTTTGTGGAACCAATAGTATTTTCAAAACTTTTTTAAGAACTGATGATCAGGTGATCAAATGATATTTTTGCACGCAATGATTGATAAGGTCAGCATTGTTCGCAAGAGAAGAGCTTGTGTCTATAGGGTGGTGGGAGACACGTAAGAGAGCTTTTGCAATTTTCTCAAGATGTAGCAGACTTTTGAGAAGTTAGAAAATTTACCACCATTTTATTGCAATGAGACAAATTTTTGCAAAGACAAATTTGAGTCTCCGAATACTATGAATAGGAAAAAGAGAGAATGTTTAAAAAGAATTTTTTATCAGCAACAATGATGTTGACATCTTTGATGGGAGCTGGGCTTATGATGGTTACTTCTGATGCAGCTGCTGGAACAGTTGCTAAAATAGAAAAAGGTAAAGCAATTTTACGCGCAGGGCCAGCTACAACTTATAAAGTTACGGCGATAGTTCCTACTGGAGCAAAAGTGCAAATTAATGGTTGCCTTGCTAATAAAGTATGGTGTTTACTTCAACATAATGAAATGGTTGGTTGGGCATCTGCAAATTATTTTAATGTTCACAATGTTCCCGTAATTTCTTTTATACAGGTGAAAGGAAAGTCGAAGCCTGTAATTCAAGAGCAAATAGTACAAGAAAAAAAGGTTGTCTCTCATTCAAAAAATACGCCTATTGCTCCAGTAGTAGAAAAGAAGGCGCAAAAAAAAGATGAAACAAGCGTGATGGTTAAGAAACCTACAGATATTAAGGATATTGTGCATACAGGTGTGAAAAAAACTGATGATCGAATAATTTTAAAACCGTCTGAAAATACACGTGAAATATCTATAAAACGAGTAACAGCTTATAATCCTTTGTTTCCAGATAACGTCAATTTTGAAAATGCTGAACGCAATGAAACACGCTATCGTATTATAACATATCCTACTCTATAAAAATCAAGAAAACTTTCTTGTATTTTCTGGAGAAAAATAAACAAAAATAGCAGCATAAAAATTCTCTTTATGCTGCTATTTCCATTTAGATAGCTGATTTAGGTGTGATTAAATTACGAGAGATGAGAAGTTCAGCAATTTGAACCGCATTCAATGCTGCTCCTTTTCTTAAATTATCAGCAACAACCCAAAAAGCTAAACCATTTTCAACTGTGGCATCCTCACGAATACGGCTAATAAAAATATCATCTTCTCCTGTGCACTCATAGGGAGAGATGTAACCACCGTCTTCTTGTTTATCTATTATTTGGCAACCAGATGTGTTACGTAAGAGAGTGCGTGCTTCATGAGCACTTAATGGCTTTGCAAGTTCAACATTAACAGACTCAGCATGACCAATAAAGACAGGAACTCGAACAGCCGTAGCCGTTAATTTGATCTTTGGATCAAGAATTTTTTTTGTTTCAGCCATTATTTTCCATTCTTCTTTAGTATAGCCATCTTCCATAAAAACATCAATATGAGGAATGATATTAAAGGCGATGCGTTTAGTAAACTTTTTTAATAAGATTGGATCAGCAACGAAAACAGCTCGTGATTGTTCAAATAATTCATCCATTCCTTCTTTACCAGCTCCGGATACTGATTGATAAGTGGATACAACAACGCGTTTGATGATTGCTACATCATGGAGAGGTTTTAAAGCAACAACAAGTTGAATGGTTGAACAATTAGGATTGGCAATAATGTTACGTTTAGAAAATGCTTTAATGCTTTCTGCATTTACTTCTGGTACAATCAAGGGAACATTGGCATCATAGCGCCATGTAGAGGAGTTATCGATGACTATACAACCAGTAGCACTAATCTTAGGAGCGTATTCTTTGGAAATATTTCCTCCTGCAGACATAAGACATAAATCAGTGTCAGAAAAATTATATGTATCAAGTGCTTTGACTTTTAAAGTTTTGTTGCCATAAGAAACACTTTGCCCTAGTGAGCGTCGTGAAGCTAAAGGGACTATTTCGCTAGCTGGAAAGCAACGCTCTTCTAGAATTGTTAATATTTCACGACCAACATTTCCAGTAGCACCAACAACTGCAACTTTAAAATTCATATTTTAACTTCTTTCTCTATTTTATAAAAATAGATATGAGGCTGACCTTTTTGCTTGGATCAAATCTAATAAAGAGGATAAATAAGCCAAGAAATTTGCATATTTTTAATCATTACCTCCTTAGATCTAATTGTATGTATACAATTATTATGACGAAGGTACTATAGATCATCTTACTTGACAATACACTGTTTCCTTAGTTCTTTTAGAACTGGAGAGTGTCTGCTATCAATTGTCATTCCTTTAAGATTTTTTGTTGCGTAAGGATCAGAATTTAAAAGAATAAGCCTGTTTTGATTAGCAGATGATAAATCAGATTATTTACGCCTTTATCAAGGGATATTCAAAGAAATAGCATGAGTTTTTTATGGAAGCAAAGAATGAGTTTCTTTATTGAATAAAATTAAAACCTTAACATTATTAGTAAGTAGAATAGTTTTTTGAGATTCTTTTTGAGTATGCGTTGAAAAAAGCTGATCGAGAGAAAATATATTTTGATATAAAATTTATAATCGGTTTTATAAAAAGGGAAATAAAAATTATTTTTTTTCATTATGTTCTAAAGGACGCGCTTCTGAAGTAAGCATAATAGGGACACCATTACGAATAGGATAGGCTAGTTTTGCTTTTAATGAAATTAATTCTTGTGTTTTTTTATTTAAAGAGAGAGGCTCTTTTGTAATTGGGCAGACCAGTAATTCAAGCATTTTAGGATCAGTTGTCATTTTTTTCATATTTGAAAATCCGTTAATGTAAGCGATGATATGCCCCTGTTTGTTTCATAAGTGAACGCTCAGTTAAAGCAAGGAGAGTTTGGGCGCGACTTGCAATATCTGGTGCTTCCAGTAAAGCTTGTTTTTCTTCTGGAGCAAAGGGAATAAGAGTTGAAAGAGCATTAACGAGTACAGGTGTAGGCGTTTGTACAATATTATTCCAATTATGTTCAATTTCATGGAGTACAAGATAGTGTTCGATCGTATTGAGTAAATTTTCTCGATTAACATTCTCTGAATTTTCACGTTCTTGTAAATCTTTTATATTAAATTCAATGATGGCAATCCGATAAGGTTTTTTACTCACTAATTCTTTTTTTAAGGTAAAACGACAAACACCTTGTAATACGATAAGAAGTCGCCCATTTCCTGTTTCATTATAATTTGTAATACGACCAACACAGCCCATTTCATAGAGTTCTGAGGAAAAATTATTTGTACCCGATGATAACGGCTGAATGATTCCTAATAGACGATTAGATGTCATAGCATCTTCAACCATTTCAAGAGCACTTGGTTCAAAAATGTTAAGCGATAAAAAACCTCCAGGAAGCAATAATGCGCCTTCTAAAGGAAAAAGGGCAATTTGTTTTGGTAAGTCATTTTCACTATTATAGTGGATATTACCAGCTTTCATGAGTGTTCTGTAACCTTTATCTAATGGCAGTTTCGTATGTAAAATTATTATAGTTTTTTTATTATAAGGAAAATTACATTATTGTGAGCGAGATCAGATCACATAATATAAGTTATTATAATGAGAAAAACTATAATCCTCTCTTATAGAGAAAAGGAAGAGAAACAACAATATCTTGGGTTATATTCAGCAAGATTTTAAAGAATATGAATTTCCTCTAAGTAAAGATTTATGATGATAGTTTGAAAAAACAAGATTATTATAAAAAAATTAAAAATTTAGAGGATTATAATCAGTTTTTTAATGACAGTGTAGAGAAGATAAGTTATAGCGAAAATGTGTTGGAAAGAATGTCATTGCTTCTTTAATTCTTTGCGGGAGAGTGCAAAATGCTCACTTTAACATCTGCTGCTAAAGAGTAAAATAATCTGTAATCTTGCAGGTTTAAGACAAAGGGTAAGAAAGACGACTACAATATAGAGTAGTAAACGCGGCTTTGGAGAAATTATGAGCACCGATTTGCTGGCACTTGAGACATTGCCTTTAAAAAAGCTTCCCTTACATGATTTGCATGAAAAAGCACAAGCGAAATTTGGTGCTTTTGCTGGTTGGATGATGCCTTTAGTCTATCCTCTAGGTGTTTTGAAAGAGCATTTGCATACACGTGCTCAGGCTGGTCTTTTTGATATCTCTCATATGAAGTTGATAGCTATTGAAGGGCAAGAAGCAGCTGAATTTTTATCTTATGCTCTTCCTATTGATGCATCACTTTTACAAAAAGGCCAATCACGCTATAATTATTTGCTGAATGAGCAAGCTGGTATCCTTGATGATCTTATTCTTACTCGTTTAGATGAATGCCGTTTTGTGCTGGTTGTCAATGCAGGGAATGCACAGGTTGATTTTTCTGAGCTTAAAAAACGTGCTGTTGGTTTTAAGTGTCAAATAGTTACGCTTGAGAGAGTATTGCTTGCTCTTCAAGGTCCGCAGGCTGCATCTGTTATGGCTGATGTAGGCTTGCCTGGTAATGAGCTTTTATTTATGCAAGGGTTTGAGCCACATCAAGATTGGTTTTTAACACGTTCTGGTTATACAGGAGAGGACGGTTTTGAAATTGCACTTCCAGAAAATCAGGCACGTTCATTAGTTGAAAAATTACTCGATGATTGTCGCATTGAATGGGTCGGTCTTGCTGCGCGTGATAGTCTTCGATTGGAGGCGGGATTGTGTTTACATGGTAATGATATTACACCTGACACTACTCCTATTGAGGCTGGGCTGACATGGGCTGTGTCCAAAAGTGTTCGGGAAAAAGCTAAGTTTTATGGAGCAGAAGCTTTTCTTAGAGCATATCAAAAAGGCCCTTCTCGTTGTCGCGTTGGTTTAAAACCACAAGGACGTCAGCCTGTACGTGCAGGTGCAGTTCTTCTAGATAATAAGGGGAATCAGATTGGAATAGTAACATCAGGTGGTTTTGGTCCTTCTTTTAATGGTCCTGTAGCAATGGGCTATGTTCCTATTGATTGGAAAATCGAAGGAACAGAAGTTTTTACTGAAGTGCGTGGCAAAAAAATCATGTTGTCTGTTCATTCGCTTCCTTTTGTTGTACAACGTTATATTAAGGGATAATTTTTTATGTCTGAAATTTATTTTACGCAAGATCACGAATGGGTAAGTGTTGAAGGACAGATTGCTACGGTTGGAATTACCAATCATGCTCAAGAGCAATTAGGTGATTTAGTGTTCGTTGATTTGCCACAGAGCGGAACACATTTTTCTAAGGGAGATGCAGCTGCTGTTGTTGAGTCTGTTAAAGCGGCATCAGACGTTTATGCACCTATTGATGGAGAAGTGATTGAAAGTAATAGAGCTTTAGCAGATGATCCTGCATTGGTAAATCGGCAAGCTGAAAAGGAAGGCTGGTTATGGAAAATGAGGGTACAGGATAAGACACAGCTTGATGAGCTATTAGATGAGCCTTCTTATCATGCGTTGATTGGGTAAAAATCATGCAAGAACATCGTTTTGTTTCGCGGCACATTGGGCTTCGACCTGATGAAATACAAAAAATGCTTAGTGTATTAGCACTTGATTCAATAGAAGCTTTAGTTTCTCAAGCTGTCCCTCAGTCCGTTCATTTGAAACGATTACTTAATTTACCAGAAGCAGCAAGTGAAGCACAAGCTTTGAAAGAATTATCGAAGATTATGGAACGCAATCATGTACGGAAGAGCTTTATTGGGCAAGGCTATTATGGAACATCTGTACCACCTGTTATTTTGCGTAATTTTTTTGAAAATCCAGCTTGGTATACCGCTTATACACCCTATCAGGCAGAGATTAGCCAAGGCCGTTTAGAGCTTTTGTTTTATTTTCAAACATTAGTAAGTGAATTGACGGGATTACCTATTGCTGCTGCTTCACTTCTTGATGAGGCGACGGCTTTAGCTGAAGCTAATGCGGTGGCTGTCCGTTTTGCACGTGAGAAAAAAACAAAAATTTCAATTCAAGGCTTTTTGCATCCTCAAACATTGAGTGTTGCGCAGACACGTGCTCAGACACAAGGAATTCACATAAGCGAAAAGAGCAAAATTTGCTCTGATACGGCGGCTGTTATTTTACCATGGCCAGACACAAGAGGATGCTTTAATGATTACAGTGAAGTCATTAAAGAAGCAAAGGAGAAAGGTGCTCTGGTTATTGTTGTTGCAGATCCTTTAGCACTCACTCTTATGGAAGCACCAGCAAAATGGGGTGCTGATATTGTTGTTGGTTCTATGCAGCGCTATGGAGTCCCAATAGGTTTTGGCGGTCCTCATGCAGGTTATCTCGCAGTGAGTGATGCTTTAATGCGTTTAATTCCAGGGCGTATCGTTGGACAATCAACGGATACGAAAGGGCGTATTGGTTTTCGATTAGCGTTGCAAACTCGTGAACAACATATTCGACGTGATAAAGCAACGTCGAATATATGTACTGCGCAGGCTTTGTTGGCTAATATGGCGGCGGCTTATGCTATTTGGCATGGACCACAAGGCTTACAGGAAATTGCTAAACGTGTTCATCATTTAACATGTCGTTTCGCTGCGGGTTTAGAAGCGGAGGGTGTTCGTTGTGAAGGTAAATATTTTTTTGATTGTATTAGTGTTTTTGTTGAGAAGAGAGCTCAGGATATTGCGGATCAAGCAAAAATGGATGGACGGCTTGTACGTATTCTTGATGATGATTGGGTTGCAATTAATTTTGATGAATTGTCAACAGAAGAAGATGCTATTGCTTTAGCAAAGCTTTTTAACGCTCAATTAGCTGATGAAACTGTTTCAAGGCTTTTTGGTAAAGAGCGCGATTCTGCTTTTCTTTCGCAGTCATTTTTTCATACAGTGTGTTCAGAAACAGATATGATGCGTTTTTTACGTCGTTTATCAGATAAGGATTTAGCACTAGATCGGGCGATGATCCCACTTGGTTCTTGTACAATGAAACTTAATGCTGCTGCTGAATTAATACCTGTGAGTTGGCCTACAGTGGCCAATATACATCCTTTTGCACCTAAAGATGATGCGTTGGGATATCAGGAAATGATGAATCAGTTAAATGCATGGTTATGTGAAATTACAGGATTTGCCCAAGTTTCCTTCCAGCCTAATTCTGGTGCTCAGGGTGAATATGCTGGACTTTTAGCTATTCGCAGATATCATCAATCTCGTGGTGATTATCAACGTAACATTTGTCTTATTCCTGCATCAGCACATGGAACCAATCCAGCCTCAGCACATATGGCAGGGATGGAAGTTGTGGTAGTGAGATGCTTAAGCGATGGTGATGTTGATATTGATGATCTTAAAGTAAAAGCGCAATTGCATAAGACTCATTTGGCAGCTTTAATGATTACCTATCCTTCAACACATGGTGTTTATGAGGAAAACATTAAAGACATTTGTGCCATTATTCATGAAAATGGTGGACAAGTCTATTTCGATGGAGCTAATTTAAATGCACTTGTAGGTCTTGCACGTCCTGCGGATATGGGGGCAGATGTTTGTCACATGAATCTTCATAAAACATTTGCAATTCCTCATGGTGGCGGAGGTCCTGGTGTTGGTCCGATTGGCGTTGGAACGCATTTAAAACCATTTTTACCTGGGCATGAACAAGATAAGACGACGCATGCTGTTTCGGCAGCTCCCTACGGAAGTGCTTCTATTTTAGTGATTACATGGATGTATATTCGGATGATGGGGGCTGATGGACTAAAATGTGCGACACAGATAGCAATATTAAATGCTAATTATATCGCTGAGCGTCTCTCAAAAGCTTATTCTATTCTTTATCGGGGTAAACATGGGCGTGTTGCACATGAATGTATTGTAGATACACGGTTGCTGAAAGAGCAATATGGAGTCAGTGTTGATGATATTGCAAAACGTCTCATTGATTATGGATTTCACGCTCCAACGATGTCATTTCCAGTTCCTGGAACTTTGATGATTGAGCCAACTGAATCAGAACCGAAAGCAGAAATTGATCGTCTTTGTGATGCTTTGTTATCTATTGCTGAAGAGTCTAAGAAAATTGGCGCAGGCATTTGGCCAAAAGATGATAATCCATTGGTGAATGCACCGCATACGTTAGCAGACACTTTAGATGATAATTGGAAACGGGCTTATTCACGAAAAGAAGCTGCTTTTCCTAATCCTCACTTTGATCCAGCGAATAAATATTGGCCACCTGTTTCACGTATTGACAATGTTTCTGGTGATAGAATGTTAATTTGTTCTTGCCCACCATTAGTGAATACCTTTTAAATTTATTTGCTTATGTTTCAATCAAATAAGCTTACGTAAAATCTGTAGAATTGGGTATAAGTTATTTCAATTTTTGTTTAAGATTGATCATGGTTGTCTTAGATTCACTTTATGAGAATACGAAGATTTAAATGTAAATACGTTTATAACGAGAACCAAGTGAGGTAAGAATTTCGTAAGGAATGGTTCCTGCATCTGCAGCAACGTTTTCGATAGTTTGATGTCTTCCAATAAGCTCTACCCAATCACCTCGTTTTGGTTTTTCATGTTTAAGATTGGTTGCATCAACGATAATAGAATCCATAGAGATTTGTCCAATGATGGGTAGCTTGTGTCTTTTAAAATAAACGAAACCTTTATTAGAAAGGTTTCGTAGCCAGCCATCAGCATAACCAATAGAAATGGTGGTAAGAATGCTGGGTTTTTGGGTGATGAAACTTCCTCCATAACCAACAGGAGCCCCTGCTTCGGTGTAACGGCTCTGAATAACTTGAGCCTTAAGTTTTAAAACGGATTTAAGAGATGTGGAATGTTTTTTATGGGGATCAATTCCATAAAGTGCAATACCTGGGCGAACAAGATCAAAATAAAAGTCTGGGCCAAGAAAGATTCCTCCAGAATTAGCAAGTGAGGCTTTACAGGCAGGAAGTTGTGCAAGTGCTGTTTTCATGGCATTTTTTTGGATACAATTGGATGCATGTGTTATATCATCTCCGTTAGCAAGATGACTGATAATATATTTTATGTTTGCTCTTTCGAAGAGAGTGGGATTTTGGATCAACCATTTTAGCTCTTCTTGATCGAGCCCTAGTCGATTCATATTAGTATCAATTTGAATGATTGCTGGAAATTTTTTACCATTTTTTTGACAATGCATTTGCCAGTTTTCAATTTCATGCCGAGAATTAAGAACAGGAACAATACCAGTTTTAATTACGAGTTCTTCTGCAGTAGGGGGAATACCGTTCAGAAGGACAAGGGTGATATTTTGTGGTAAAATTGCTTTTAATTGAAGTGCTTCTTTAAGATGGGCAATAAAAAAAGTGCGGCAACCAGCTTGATAAAGTGCAGGGGCAATTTTTTCAGCTCCTAGCCCATAGGCATCAGCTTTTACAACAGCTGAACATTCTATAGGAGCAACACGTTGGACTAAAGTTTTATAATTAGCGACAATTGCACTAATATCAATAGTTGCTATGGCAGTATAAGGTAAAGTTGCATTTGCTTCATAACCAGCGAATTTATCCATTTTGTAATCCTATCTCTATATAATAAGATGCGAATTTCCTTTTAAATTATTATCCTTATAACTATGCCTATAATATACAAAAATGCGAATATTATCTTTATTTGAAATATAAAAATGGTGAAAGCACTTATTAAAGTGATAGATGCAATGTTGATATAATGAATAAAAGTGTTATTCTCTTTGAATAACAGTTTATTTTGGAAAAATATTTTTTTATTTCAATTTATCTTTTGAAGCAAAAAACATTTATCTAAATGTCATAAGAAAAAATAATAGATGATAAATTATTTAAAAAAGAATTTTACAATACCTTTTAGGGGGTATCTGTATAGTTGTAATATTATAAGAAAATAAAATATATGAAGTAATGATGATATTGATTTTTGCTTTATAAATATAAAGATGGTAGCAATTCAGTTGATTTTACGTTATATTTTCTATGGATGATGCTAAGAGATAGGTTTGAGAGAAAATATAAATATCTTTTAAAACGGATTTGTAAAGTGGTTGTGCACTGTTTTTTCATAAGAAATACGGTTCTATTAAAGAATGCGAAAAAAATGTGCAGTTATTGGCAATCTTCATTATTTAAGAGGTATTGCTTTAGATAATTTTTAAAGCCATTAAATTGAATTTAAAAAGATAGTAAGGCCGGGCATTAGGTGTATTTTGACCATGTTTTTTTAAAATTAGGCTGTCTCTCTGTTGTAGAGATAGGCTAAATTAATGTATGTAACATTTTCATTTCAATCTGTTATATATAAAGTTGGAATAGCAGTGAGAGCTCTAAACTGTTTCAGTGTGTCACTGCATTAGAGGTAGATACTTAATTTACAGGTAAAAGTTAAAGTATATTCTTCACAATTAGGCCAATAATATAATAAAAGATATCACTGCTATGAACTAAAGGGATATTCCGACTTTTATTAAACACTTCAAAAGCAATCACATATATGGCTTTGTGTTTGCTTATTTTGAAATCGATGAGAATTTATGGTTTTTTGTAACCAGCAATGAGATCAGATTTGATATCTGTTGTTCCAGTGAGGCGCGCTTTGTAAATTTCATAATTTTCTATAACACGCATCACATAGTTACGCGTTTCTGTATAGGGAATACGTTCAATCCAATCGACAACGTTATCAAGAGATTGTCCTCTAGGATCACCATAACGTTCTATCCATTCATTTGCACGACGGAAGCCTGCATTATAGCTAATAAGAGCCAATATATAAGATCCATTAAAACGTTTTAGTTGTTCACTTAAAAAATGAACACCTAATATAGTATTATAATTGACATCACTGCTAAATTTTTTGTGAGACCACGCTATTGAATGTTTTTTAGCTAATGCTCTTGCTGTGGTAGGTAACAATTGTAACATACCTTGAGCTCCTGCTTTTGATATAGCGATAGGATTAAATTCGCTTTCTTGGCGTGCAATGGCATAGATGAGTGCTTTTTTTGTTGCAGAAATGTTGATGGATGTTGGAATAGCACCGATAGGATGAGAAAGAGCACTGACAGCCTTACCTTGAAAAACAGCAGTTTTACCAATTTTGAGGCTGGTATAATAGTCACCATTTTTTTCTGACATAACAGCTAAAAGAGCTAGTTCACCAGGATTTTCTATTGTTTTGCTGAGTTCTTGATAAAAAATTTTAGCGAGATTAGCATAGCCAGCAGCTTCAAGCCTTTGGATAATTTGGACACCTTTTCGTGCACTAAAACTTTGCCGTTCATTCATTGTTGGTTTAGGAAAATGAATTTCAAGTTTTTGTTTGTTAAGTCGAGAGGCTGCTAATTGACCATAATAAGTTGTACTAAAATGAGCAGCACGTTGGAAATAATGCTGAGCATTTTTATGTTCACCTAAGGCTTCTGCTGTTCTCCCCATCCAGTAATAGCCACGGGATGTTGAGAGAGGAGAAGAAGAGAGTTGAGAAATACGCGCAAAATGGTGCATTGCTGTCTTGGGATTATGCAAAAACCGAAGTGCATACCATCCTGCATGAAATGCAGCATCAATTTCTAATGAAGGTGTTCCTCCAATATGAGCTGAAACAAGTTGATAAGCGATTTTAGGTTTGTTTAAATCAAGCATTTCGCGAGAAAGAACACGTCGTTCTATCCACCATGCATCAGGGTTAATCAGATTTATTGCATCTCGCGGTGCTCGCATCATGAGTTGTGCAGCAGTATGGTATTGTCCAGTTCGTCGAAAATAACGAATTTTAGCAAATTGTAAGAGAGGATCTTTTCTCCATGATTGATCAACAGTTTTTAGTTTTTGTGCGGCTTGAGGTTCATTTTTTTCAACAGCAGCAAAAGCGTTAAAGAGAGATTGAGCATAGGCTAATTTTGCAATTCGCTGGGCTGAATCGATACGATTTGCATAAAGCATAATCTTCATACGTTTTAAATGATCAATAGGTTTTAATGCAGCGCTTGCATTTTTAAGAATAAGGTCTTCTTCTTGAGCCTTGAGCTGTACTATATGCCACCATGGCGCAATGATTTGTCGCGCACGGGTGGTTTGCCCAGTTGCGATAAGGGCTTTGGCAAGTGCAGCCATTCCTTGTACTGTGAGGGGGGAGTGGTGAGTAAATTTTTGAATAATAGCTTGTGTAGAATTGTTTTCATTAATGAAGGTACGTTCAGCATTGCGTTTCATTATATTCATACCTGGCCAATCTTTTAATTCATTGATGGCACTTAATATTTCAGAGCTTGGTATATTCGTTTGATATGATGTATTGATTGCCCACGTTAAGATATGGCGATCAAGACTGTTTCGAGGCATTGTATTGCGAAGTGCTATTGTTTTTGTAATATCTTTGTTTGAAAGAGTATCTAAGCCGAATTTAAGTTGGCTAGTTCTAGTAATATTAATTCTTGTTGGGGTGTTATTATTTATAGGAGGAATAACCTCAAAAGATTTTTTAAGTTTTTTTATGGTCGTAAGAGAATGAGGATGAACTAAGGGGATTGGTCCATTTTGTGGTAGAAGAACTATTTGTGCTGAGGCGTTTGAGAATAAAATTATAGCTGCCAATTTAAGTATAATAAAGATTGATACAAAAAAGTGAGCAGAGATTATACGCATGGAGGAAAGACCTTTAGATATTGCTTTTTAGGCAACATTTTATAATTTTAAAAGAGAAGCATGAAAGACATGTTAACGGATTAGTTGTGTTTTTAGGAAATGTTCAGCGTACAGAAAAATAGATTAATAATATGGATCAATATTGTAAGATCTTTATGAAATTCAACTTGCTTTGGCTATAGAGCAAGACTATGTTTTATAATAAGGTGACTATTGAAAATAAAATAAAGTTAAATATTATCGGGAGTTTATTATGCTCAAGGGAGCACTAACTGCATTAATCACACCGTTTAATGAAGATGGTGTTATTGATGAAAAGTCATTTTGCAGTTTCGTTGAATGGCAAATTAAACAAGGCATTAACGGTGTGAGTCCCGTTGGAACAACAGGCGAGTCAGCTACTTTAAGTCATGAAGAACATAAGCGAGTTGTAGAATTATGTGTTAAGCAAGTTGCTAAACGTGTTCCTGTTGTTGCTGGGGCAGGATCAAATAGCACAGATGAGGCTCTGAAGCTTGCACAGCATGCAGAGAAAGTAGGTGCAGACGCAGTATTAGTGGTAACCCCTTATTATAATAAGCCTAATCAAAAGGGATTATATGCTCATTTTTCTACTATTGCGAAAGCTATTTCTATTCCCATTGTGATTTATAATATTCCTGGGCGCTCTGTTGTTGATCTCGCTGTAGAAACTATGAAAAATCTTTGTCAGGATTTTAAAAATATCATTGGCATCAAAGATGCAACAGGTAAAATTGAGCGGGTAAGTGAACAACGAGAAAAATGTGGTCAGGATTTTATACAGCTCTCCGGTGATGATAGAACAGCGTTAGGTTTTAATGCACATGGAGGTGTAGGGTGTATTTCAGTTGTATCCAATGTTGCTCCAAAGCTTTGCGCAGAGCTTTATACCGCTTGTCATCGTGGTGATTATAATACAGCATTAGAATTAAATAATCGTTTAATGCCTCTCAATCGCGGAATATTTATTGAGCCCAATCCAGCAGGTATTAAATATGCTGCTGCAAAATTAGGGCTTTGTAGTGATACTGTTCGTTTACCGATTGTTCCATTAGATGATACTACAAAGAGGATTATTGATGCTGCTTTGCAATATGCAGGTCTTATTAAAGAATAAAATGATGTTGAAATAGCCATGAACAACAAAAAAAAGACTGCATCAATACGAAAAGTTATTGCAGATAATCGTAAAGCACGTTTCAATTTTGAAATTCTTGATACTCTTGAGGTCGGTATTGTTCTTCAAGGAACAGAGGTTAAGTCTTTACGTTCTAGTCATGCTAACATTTCTGAAAGTTATGCTAGCTTTGAAAAGGGGGAATTATGGTTGATTAATTCTCATATTCCTGAATATACACAGGCGAATCGTTTTAATCATGAGGCACGTCGTTTACGTAAATTATTACTTTCAAAGCGTGAAATGGCACGTTTCTTTAATGCAACTTCTCGTGAGGGCATGACGATTACTCCACTTAAACTTTATTTTAATGAGCGGGGGCGTGTTAAATTGGAGATTGCTTTGGCGCGTGGTAAAAAACTTCACGATAAACGTGAAACGGAAAAAAAACGGGATTGGGGACGTGAAAAGGCACGACTTTTGAAAAGGCATGGATAATAGGAAAGAAATTTACATATCTTGGTTAGAGAGATTTCAACGTTGATTTAAATAGATTTTTGCAGCTTGGAAGACTTGATAAAACATAGTATCTGTCAAGCGACCGGTATTAGTATTGTAGCGTGAACAGTGATAACTTGAAAAAATACGTAGTCTACCAATATCACTGATTTTTCCGTGACCAAAAGGGTGCGCTAAGATTTTTGCGTTTAAAGCTCGTATAGTGGAGTTATGAGCAATGCTGCCAAGAGTAATGATGGCTTTAAGTTGGGGAAGATTTGTTAAAAGAGGTGAAAAAAAATGCCGACAAGTGTTAATTTCAGCGCTAGTGGGTTTATTTTCTGGTGGGACACAACGTACTGAATTAACAATAGCGGCATCGATGAGCTCGAGGGTATCATCTGCTCTTTCTGCAAAGGTACCTTGAGCAAAGCCAAATTTTTTTAAAGTGGAATAAAGGAGATGTCCAGCATAATCGCCTGTGAAAGGGCGTCCAGTTCGATTTGCTCCACGTAATCCAGGAGCAAGTCCGATGATTAGAAGGCGTGTTGTTGCAGCCCCTTTATGAGGGAAAAATGGACTGACAGGTGCATTGTGCCAATGAGGCTCTTTAATACGCCAGTTAGCGATAAAGTTGTTTAGGCGAGGACACAAATTACAATTTGGTGGCGGTTCTGGGCACAATGATGTTAATTTACTATTCATGGATTGCAGGTACCAATTATGTTTTATCAAAAATCTTTTAAGTTATTTTATTTCATATTCAGTAGAGTATATCTTTGTAAACGATCTTATAATATGTATACAAAGATTTTTTCACAATAGATTAAAATGAATTTCTTGCTGATTGTATTATAGGGAGAACATGTATTGCTATGATTAATTGCTAATACATTGACTGAGATAGTACCAAATGAGTTTAAAGCTCTTTCTATAAAATCTGTGATGTTGATGACTTAATCTAGAGCTAGAGATTCACAGGTAGTGTATTTAGGTAGTGTATTGTTGTGGGTACTTCATTGAGCTTTTTCTCTTCTGAAAAGGGACATGTTATTTCCTTAATTATAGTGGACCTAATTTTTTGTATAGTTATGGATCAAAAAACTATATCTTTTAAAGATGCTTGTGGATTAGGTATATTTTAACGCTGACAAAAGGTTTAGATATTTATGCCTAATAGCCTTTTAATATAGTGTTTTATAGTAGTCTATTATATTAATTAAGTTGATTAAAGCTTTCTTCTCTGCAGTTAGTTTTTTAGCTGCAGTATGCTATCAGTTTTCATTATATTTTAAGTAAATCTTTATAGAATGTAGAGAGAAGGAATTATAGCAATGCGTTTATGTTTATATTGTAATTTTTTTGATAAACGCGCTTATTTTTTTGTACAATTCATTTTCTTTAATTATGATAATCACTGTGTTATTAAGAATGCAATAGTTTGAGATTATTTTGTTTTCAAAAATTTATGGATTTCAGTGTCTTTGTAAACTTAAATTTTTTAAAGAGTTTTGGGGTATTGAGAAAAAAGTAATAAGGTATATGTTGTTTTTCTTGTTTTTTGTTTTGATTATTGTATATACTCTGCAACAATCGTTAATTTTTGAACCTTGAAGAAAGGGACATAAATGGCCCGTGTAACAGTAGAAGATTGTATTGATAAAGTTGATAATCGTTTTGAGTTGGTGCTTTTAGCTGGGCACCGGGCTCGTCAGATTTCACAAGGTGCACAAATTACCATTGATCGTGATAATGATAAAAATCCAGTTGTTGCTTTACGTGAAATAGCAGATAAAACTTTATCACCTGCTGATTTAAAAGAAGATCTTATTCATTCTTTACAAAAGCATGTGGAAGTCGATGAACCAGAGGGAACAATGGAGTTTATTTCTCACTCAGGTGAATCCGGAGATATTTTGGGCTCTTCATCAGAAGCGAGTAATGGTTCATTTGATTACATGTCAGAAGAAGAGCTTTTGGCAGGTATTGAAAGTTTAGTTGTGCCAGAGAAAAATGATGATTATTAATGACCATATCTTATTGAAAAAGTAATACATAGATTATAATTTGGTAGATTTATTTTTTCTTTTATTAGTAGGGTATTCAATAATAATTTAATTACAAAATTTCTGAGGATATATCTATATGATGCGTCAGTGTGAGCTGGTTGAGCGTGTGCAGCGTTACAAGCCTGACGTAGATGCGGCTTTATTAAATAAAGCCTATGTTTATGCAATGCGAAAGCACCGCCATCAAAAGCGTGCTTCAGGTGATCTTTATTTTTCTCATCCTTTAGAAGTTGCTGCTATCTTAACGGATATGCATTTAGATGAAGCAACAATTGCTGTCGCTCTTTTACATGATACAATTGAGGATACAAATGCTACAAGAGCAGAAATTGATCAACTTTTTGGATCTGAAATTGGTAAATTAGTTGAGGCACTTACAAAGCTTAATAAGCTTGATCTTGTATCGAAGAAAGCTGTGCAAGCAGAAAATCTTCGTAAACTTCTTATTGCTGTTTCTGATGATATTCGTGTTCTTTTAGTTAAATTGGCAGATCGTCTTCATAATATGCGTACCCTTGATGTTATGCGTGATGATAAGCGTCGCTGGATTGCTGAAGAGACAATGGATATTTATGCGCCGCTTGCTGGCCGTATGGGTATGCAAGATATGCGTGAAGAGCTAGAGGATCTTTCTTTTTTTTATTTAAATCCAGAGGGTTATCGTACTATTACTGATAGGCTTTCAGAATTATCAGTGCGCAATCGCGATTTGCTTTCCACAATTGAAAAAGAATTGACAAAACTTTTTTTAAAAAACGGTATTAAAGCCAATGTTAAAAGCCGTCAGAAAAAATCTTATTCAATTTTTCGTAAAATGGAAAGCAAGATTTTATCTTTTGAACAATTATCTGATATTTTTGGGTTTCGTGTAATTGTTGAGAGCGTGGATGATTGTTATCGTGCTCTTGGTATTATACACACTACATGGCCGATGGTTCCTGGGCGTTTTAAGGACTATATTTCTATACCTAAACAAAATGATTATCGTTCAATTCATACAACAATTGTTGGGCCTTCAGGGCAACGCATTGAATTACAAATTAGAACTGGTGCAATGGATAGGATTGCTGAATATGGTGTTGCTGCACATGCCATTTATAAAGATCATGGTTCTGATTATTCAACATCAAGATTATCAAGTGAGACTAATGCTTATGCATGGTTGCGTCAAACAATTCAATCTTTGTCAGACGGCCATAATCCAGAAGAGTTCCTAGAATATACAAAACTTGAGCTTTTTCATGATCAGGTTTTCTGTTTTACGCCGAAAGGGCAGCTAATTGCATTTCCAAAAGGTGCTACACCTATTGATTTTGCTTATGCAGTACATACCGATATTGGTAATTCTTGTGTGGGAGTAAAAATCAATGGTCGTATTATGCCTATAATGACCAAATTAAAAAATGGTGATGAAGTTAATATTATATGTTCGCAGACTCAATCTCCACCAGCAGCATGGGAATCGCTCGTTGTAACAGGTAAGGCACGTTCTGCAATTCGTCGAGCAACACGTTCAGCAATACATAAGCAATATTCAGGTTTGGGATGCCGTATTCTTGAACGTTCATTTGAATGTGCGGGAAAACAATTTTCGCAAGATATGCTTAAGCAAATTTTACCACGTCTAGCGCGTAAGGACGTGAACGACGTTTTAGCAGCTGTTGGGCGTGGTGAATTAGCTGCTATAGATGTGGTGAAAGCAGTTTATCCAAATTATCAAGATCATTCTGTGGTGAGAAAGCCATCGTTTAAGTTTAGGGAGAGAAGTTGGTTTAATATTGAAAATGCTCAAGATATGATTTTTAAAATTCTTGAGAATAAAAAAAGCAAAAATTTAAAGAGGGGACATAAGTATAGAGTATTACCTATTCAAGGTACAAAAGGGGATATTCCAGTACAATTTTCTCCTGAGGGAGCTGTGCCGGGAGATCAAATTATTGGTATTATGCAGCCGGGTGCAGGTATTATTATTTATCCGATACAATCTTCGGCTTTAATGGCTTATGCTGATCAGCCAGAACGGTGGATTGATGTACGCTGGGATATTGATTCTAAGATGAATGAACGTTTTCCTGCTCGAATCAATATTGTGGCTGTAAATAATCCTGGTTCTTTAGCTGAAATTACTCAGATCATTTTTGCAAATGATGCCAATATTGAAAATTTATCTTGTGTTCATAAGGCGATAGATTTTACAGAAATTATCATTGATCTTGAGGTTTGGGATTTAAAACATTTAAATTGTATCTTTTCTCAGTTAAAAAGAGCAAGATCAGTGAATATGGTACATCGGGTTTATGGGTGAAAGAGATTTTGCAATGAATACACAAGATGTGATTAATATTTTCAGACAAGCAGATGCCATTTTAGAAGGGCATTTTATTTTAACATCAGGCCGTCATAGTGCTACTTATTTACAGAAGGCAAGAGTGTTTATGCATGCTGATCTTACCGAAAAGTTGTGTTACGCTTTGGCTAAAAAAATTAAGAAATATGTGGAAGGAAAAATTGATTACATAGTTGGGCCTGCAATTGGTGGTCTTATTCCTTCGTACGAGACTTCACGTCATCTTTGTGTTCCTTCTATTTGGGTAGAGCGTGTGAATGGTATATTCCAATTACATCGCTTTGCAATTGAAAAAGATGCACGGGTTGTTATTGTTGAAGATATTATAACAACTGGTCTTTCTATTCGTGAGACCATTGAAGCATTGGTTGAAGCAAAAGCCAATGTGATAGCAAGTGCATGTATTCTTGATCGGTCTGGCGGTAAGGTTAATGTAGGAGTTCCCCTCATTTCACTTGCTGAGTATGAAATTGCATCCTATGATGCTAATGCTGTACCTCCTGAGCTTGCTAGACTTCCAGCTATTAAGCCAGGGAGCCGAAATATTTGATTTTTATTAATTTTTCTATGAAAATGCTTGATAAAATAAACTTGAATAACATAAAATATAAGTATTATTTAGTGTGTACAAGATATATATGAGTAACCATATGTTTTTTAGTTATCGAACACCGATGAATTTTGGAGAGCGTATTCGACGTAAGTTTAGCTTGTGTCGTTTATTTTATTATATACGTAAACGTATTTTACGTATATCAGCAACGCCTCATGAAGTGGCGTTGGGGTTCTCTATTGGTATTTTTGCAGCCTGTTCACCTCTTTTGGGGTTGCACATTATTTTAGCAGTATTTTTTTCTTGGGTTTTACAGGGTAATTTTGCTGCAGCAATTATCGGGACTGTTTTTTCTAATCCATTGACATTTTTACTTATTATTATGGCTGATTATAAAGTGGGTCGCCTATTTTTATTGTTTTTTGGTAATGAAGATGAAATTTCTTTTTCACAAATTCGCACTATGTTAGGTGATTTGACGTTTTCGCAAGCATGGTCATTTTTTGGGGAAACATGGGATTTGATTATGATACCGATGTTTGTGGGTGGAATGTTTTTAGGTGTTATTTTTGGTAGTTTGTCTTATATAGGCGTTTACAGAACAATAATCCATTTTCAAAAAAAATCGCTATCAAAAAAGATGTTCAAAGCAAAAAAGCTTAGGTAATATTTATGATTATTGGTCTTGGCAATGATATGGTTGATATAAGGCGGATTGAGAGGATGTTGGTTCGCTATGGTGGCCGTTTTATACGGCGTATTTTTACAGATGTTGAACAAGAAAAATCTGAAAGTCTCTATCACCGATCTAGTTCCTATGCTAAAAGATTTGCTGCTAAAGAAGCGTGCGCTAAAGCGTTAGGAACAGGGGTTGCTTGTGGTGTTAGTTGGAAAGATATGGGGGTAGTTAATTTACCATCTGGTAAACCTACTATGAGATTAACGAATTGCGCGCGCGAGCGATTAAAAGAACTATTACCTCCTCACCATGAGGTGATGATACATCTCAGTATAACAGATGATTTTCCTTGGGCGCAGGCGTTTGTTATTATAGAAGCACTTCCATGTGTATAGTTGCGTGAGAGATTGCGCTTTTATTATTTGGGCATTATGATGACAAAATAAGTTTTATCTATAAAAAGGTAGTACAGGATGAAGCAAGAAGAAAAAATGAAAAAAAAAGATAAAAAAAGTGAAATTATTGAATTTTTTTCTGTTTTGATACAAGCTTTGTTTTTGGCTGGGATTATTCGTACACTTTTTTTTCAGCCTTTTACTATTCCTTCTGGTTCAATGCGTCCTACTTTGTTAGTGGGGGATTATCTTTTTGTTTCTAAATATGCATATGGGTATTCTCGTTTTTCTATACCTTTCTCTCCTCCTATTTTTTCAGGACGGATTTGGGCATCTCAGCCTAAGCGTGGGGATGTTTTGGTTTTTCGTTTACCGAGCAATCCGGATATTGATTATATTAAACGTGTTATTGGATTACCCGGTGATCGTGTTCAAGTTCGTCAAAGTGTTATCTATATCAATGGTGAAGCTGTTCCACGTCAGTTTATGGGGAAGATTGATAATCCTGATGTGACAGAGGTTAGTTACCCTGTTGATGTTTATCGCGAAACAATGTCTAATGGCGTAAGTTACGATACGCTTAATTTAGGGTTTGTTCCTCAGGTTGATGATACAAAGGTTTTTGAGGTTCCACCAGGACATTATTTTGTGATGGGTGATAATCGTGATAATTCAGATGATAGCCGTTTGAGTGTAGGATATGTTCCGGATGAGAATCTTATTGGCAGAGCCAATTTGATTTTTTTCTCTATTAGTAATGGTTCTAGTGCGTGGCAGATTTGGCGTTGGCCATTTGATGTACGTTGGGATCGTTTATTTTCTTTCATTCATGCTCTTCACTATTTTCCGCTTGATAAATAAGTAGGAATTCGGTGATGAAGTATCACGTTATTGATCAGCTGGAAAAGCTGACAGGGCATAGTTTTAAAGATGTAGATAGATTAAAAAGAGCATTAACGCATTCCAGTGTGCAAAGTTCAGAGAATGGTAATTATGAGAGGTTAGAATTTTTAGGTGATCGAGTTCTTGGGCTTTTGATTGCTGAAATGCTTTATAAAATTTTTCCACAAGCAAGTGAAGGTGAATTATCCGTACGTTTAAATGGTTTGGTAAATGCGCAAACATGTGCCGATATTGCATTAGAAATGGGATTACCCGATATGGTTTATGTTGGTTGTGAAATGAAAAACTTAGAAGGTCGTCGGTTAGCTAATATGCATGCCGATGTTATTGAAGCCTTAATCGCTGTAATATATCTTGACGGAGGTTTAGAAAGTGTTCGACCTGTCATTCAAAGATACTGGCAAGATCGAGCAAAGAAGATGAATGCTGGTCGACGTGATGCCAAAACGGAGTTACAGGAATGGGCTCATACACAAGATAGTGCACAACCTCATTACCAGGTTGTACAGCGTTATGGCCCAGATCATGATCCGATTTTTGTAGTTGAGGTAAGTATTTGTGGTTATGCACCTGAGATAGGGCGGGGTAGTTCTAAACGTCAAGCCGAGAGAGACGCTGCTGAAAGAATCTTGCGACGTGAAGGTATATGGGAAATAGAGGGGAAACATAATCATGAATGATCTTATTAAAACGCGTTCAGGTTTTGTTGCTCTCATTGGTGTGCCTAATGCAGGAAAGTCAACGTTAGTTAATCAGTTAGTTGGAACGAAAGTCTCAATTGTAACACATAAAGTACAAACAACACGAACTTTAATTCGTGGTATTGTAATTTATGATAAGAGCCAAATTATTCTGATTGATACACCAGGTGTTTTTCGTCCTCATAAACGATTAGAGCGAGCTATGGTTTCAGCTGCTTGGGGTGGTGCGAAGAATGCTGATATTCTTTTGGTTCTCATTGATGCCCAGAGTGGTCTTTCAGATGAAGTTAATGCAATGTTAGATATTTTAAAAAGTGTTGAACAGGATAAAGTTCTTGTTCTGAATAAAATTGATACGGTTGTTAAATCATCTCTTTTGGCATTAACCGCTAAAGTGAATGAACGAGTGAGTTTTTTGCAGACATTTATGATTTCAGCTTTAAATGGTTCTGGGTGTAAGGATTTGCTGCATTATCTTAGTACAATTATGCAGGAGGGGCCATGGTATTATCCAGAAGATCAAATTTCTGACATGCCTATGCGTCAGCTTGCTGCTGAAATTACGCGTGAAAAACTTTTTCTTCGTCTCCATCAAGAACTTCCTTATTCTTCAACAGTTGAAACAGAAAATTGGGAAGAGTGTGCAAATGGTTCGGTTAAAATTAATCAAGTCATTTATGTAGAACGTGATAATCAGAAAAAAATTGTTTTAGGAACAAAGGGTAGCACTATTAAAGCTATTGGTCAGGCAGCACGTAAAGAATTAATGGATATCATAGGACAGAAGGTTCATCTTTTTATATTTGTGAAAGTGCGTGATAATTGGGACTCAAACCCAGAGCGTTATCGCGAAATGGGATTGGATTTTTTTTAATGCGATGAAATGGAAAGAACAAGCTATCATTCTCGGCACACGCCAACATGGTGAAACAAACGTTATTCTTGAAATTATGACGCGACAGCATGGTCGCTATATGGGAATTGTAAAAGGTGGACGTTCTCGTCGTATGGCTCCTCTCCTTCAGCCTGGAAATTTTGTTGAAGCTGAATGGTGGGCACGTTTAGATGAACATTTAGGATTATTTAGGCTTGAAGCACTTGATTTGCATGCTTCAAGATTGATAGTTTTACCAGAGGCACTTTATTCCCTGCAATTGATGGTTTCTCATTTACGGCTTCTTCCTGAGCGTGATCCTCATCCTGTTTTGTATGATATGTTATCTTTTTTTATGCAAAATTTTGATGATCCATTTGTAAATGCTGAATTACTTGTACGTTTTGAGCTTCTACTGCTTGAAGAACTTGGTTTTGGACTCGATTTGTCCTGTTGTGCTGTAACAGGTCGTCAAGAAAAACTTTGTTATGTTTCTCCAAAATCGGGACGTGCTGTATGTGAGGAAATAGGACGCCCTTGGAAAGATAAGCTTTTACTTTTACCGCAATTTCTTGTACAAAAAACCATTTGTCCTGTTGATTTTAGTGATATAAACAAAGGACTAATTTTGACAGGTTTTTTTTTAACACGCTATGTTTGGGAGGCGAGAGGTATAAAACAGCCGTCTTTACGTGTTAGTTTGGTACAATTGTTTGAACGGCGGTTTTGTATGGAAATGTCAACGTTTTGATTTTGTGAAAGTAGATAGAATGCAAACTTTGCAAACAATTGTTGAGTTGCGTCAATACCTCAGAGAGGAGCGACGTTTAGGGCTGTCAATTGGTTTTGTACCAACTATGGGGGCGTTGCATGAGGGCCATCTTGCATTGGTGCGACAGGCACGGGCAATGTGCGATCGTATAGTGGTTTCTATATTTGTTAATCCCAAGCAATTTAGTCGACATGAGGATTTTAATATATATCCGAGAGATCTAGAAGGAGATTGCTCTTTATTGAAAAGAGCAAATGTTGAGTATGTTTTTGTGCCTTCTGTAGAAGAAATGTGGCCGCTAGGCAATGAGACAATTGTAGAAGTAGAAAAATTATCACGTATTTTGATGGGAAAATTACGTCCAGGACATTTTTGTGGTGTAACCAGTGTTGTTGCTAAACTTTTTAATATTGTTCAACCAGATAAAGCTTTTTTTGGGGAAAAAGATTTTCAACAGCTTTTGATTATCCGTCGTATGGTTAAAGATTTGGCTTTTCCTGTTGAAATTGTCGGTGTTCCTATTTTACGTGATGCAGATGGAGTTGCTAGTTCTTCACGCAATAAACTTTTGACATTAGAAGATCGCAAAGCTGCGAAAATTATTCCTGAAAGCCTTAAAGCCGTTAAGAAACTTTATGAGCAAGGTGAACGATCTGTTGATAAATTGTGTGAAGTTGTCCGCTCTGTTTTACAAAAAGAACCACGTGCTGTTATTGAGTCAATAGATTTACGTGATGTAGAAACTTTGTGCGTGATTAAAAAGGAATTAAATACGTCTGCGGTTTTGTTGCTTACGGTTTGCTTTGGTGAAGTTAGACTTATTGATCAATATATATTACAATAAAGAGGCTGAAAAATGAGTTTTCATAAAGATATAAAGCGTATTACTGCTTCTGAAATACGTTCGAGAAAAAAACAAGAACCTATTGTTGCTTTAACAGCTTATCAGGCTTATAGCGCTCGGATTGCTGATTCACATTGTGATGTGCTTGTGGTTGGTGACAGCGTTGGTATGGTTGTATATGGGTTTGATACAACGCTCCCTGTAAGTGTGGATATGATGATTTTGCATGGACAAGCTGTTGTGCGTAGCTCTAAACGAGCTCTTGTTGTTGTCGATATGCCTTTTGGTTCTTATGAGCAAAGTCCAGAACAAGCTTTTACTAATGCATCCCGTATTATTGCAGAAACAGGATGTGGTGCAGTGAAGCTTGAAGGTGGTGCTTATATGTCAGAAACAATTAGTTTTTTATGTAATCGTGGTATTCCAGTTATGGGTCATATTGGTCTCACACCACAAGCGGTGAATCGTTTTGGCGGTTTTAAGACGCAAGGGCGTAATAAAAATGATTGGTCACAAATTGAAGCGGATGCTACAGCTATTGAAATGGCAGGTGCTTTTTCTGTTGTTGTGGAAGGGGTGGTAGAGCCATTGGCGGTAAAACTTACAGAGAATCTTTCTATTCCTACTATTGGTATTGGTGCGTCTAATCTGTGTGATGGACAGGTTTTGGTGATGGAAGATATGTTAGGTTATGGTACTTATGTACCTAAATTTGTGCGTCGTTATGGTGTTTTCGAGCAAGCGATGGATACAGCAATTAGAAATTATTCGAATGATGTTAAATCACGCATTTTTCCAGCTGATTCAGAGGTCTACAAGCTCAAATAAATTGAGTTTAAAAAGGAAATTCTACAAAAAGATGAAGAGATTCAAGGGAGAGATACGATAGAATCTTAATACTTCACCAAAGTAATGGCCGTCTGATAGTAAGAAATTTTATATTTTTTCAGTTATGACAAAAAATCAGCAACCAGAATATGACCTTTGAACATCGAGATCATTAAAACGAATTAAAAAGGCGTTTTCAATTTGTTGCGTGGAACATGGTTGTAAATTGAGTCCATTAGGTAAAATATTACTTGGATGACCAAAATAACGAAGAGCTTCTTCTTTACTAAAACCAGCAAGAGAGGTGGCTTCATAGAAAGCAGCGATGCGATCAGCTTGTTTGATTTTTTTTAGGATCTTTTGAGGTGGATTGACGGGTAGGGAAAAGCGTATGTGAATGATATCTTGTATACGTTTTTCTACGCGCTCATAATGTTTTCCTATCACAGCTTTAAACGGTGAGATTATATCGCCTATAACATATTCTGGTGCATCGTGAAGAAGAGCAAAAAGACATTCTTCATTGGAGGATTTTGGGAAAAGTTTCTGAAATATTTGTTCGACCAAAAGTGAATGTTGTGCGACAGAATAAGCATATTCTCCTTTTGTTTGTCCGTTCCAACGTGCAACGCGAGCGAGGCCATGGGCAATATCTTCAATTTCAATATCAAAAGGAGAAGGATTAAGTAAATCAAGTCGTCGACCAGAAAGCATTCTTTGCCATGCACGCGTTGTTCCATCTTGTGATAAGTCAGCTTTAGCCATTAGTCAGTCTCTACGGAGCTTTTAGGGAAGGTAAAATTCATATTTTCAGCAATATTAATTGTTACAGGAATATCATCTACTGTAAATTGAAGATTTTTTTCCATAGCTTCTTTGACATGATCAATACGCATTAAGGCTAAAGCTTCATTTTTGACACATGTTCTTAATTGACTCAGTATTTTTGTACCTGCTTTAACGGTAGAGCCTGAGGTTAAGGGATATTGGCTTTTGACCACTAAAAAACGGCGGCGAGCTGTTCTGCGGTGATGCATTCGTGAAATAACCTCTTGTCCAATATAACATCCCTTATTGAAGAAAAGTCCATGAATTTGATCATAATTAATATCATGAGGAAAGACTTTACCTATTTCATAATCTTGATCACTTTCTGCTATCCCATAATGGATACGAATTAGATCCCAATAAGTATTATACTCTGGAATAAGAAAAGGAATTTTTCCATAAGTTCGTACTACTTTTTCCTTCTTTGGAAATCGCTTATCTATAAAACTTAAATTAAAATTTAAACTATCTAATTCATTTTGCCAAAAAACATTTATAATTTCTTGTAGTGGTTGTATAATTTCTATTTTTTTATGAAGCCTGTAGAGGATAAGACGCTTATGAAAAGTATCAGCTAAGGAAGCCGCAATATCAATCATATAGTTTTGGTCTATTTTGCCAATAAGAAAATCAGCGATAACCTTTCCCTGTGGGGATAATAGAGCACCAGGAAAGAGCTCCCGTGAGTTTATTTTTGTTACATCTGTAGTAATAAGAGCTTGCAGAAAATCTGTTGCTTCTTCACCTATAACTTTAATAATTTTACGGTTTTTTAAATTTATGGCATTCTGTTTTTCAATCATGGTTCTTGCCTTTCTGCTCAGAGTTACATAACGATGGAGAAGCGATATACAAGGAGCATGGCTATGTTTAAAACATTTGATACAATTTTTAAAGGCGCAACGCTCGTTAATCATGATGGTAGCAGTAAGCGCGATATTGGTGTTGTGAGTGGTCGTATTGTTGAAATTGGTGATCTCACACGCGCATCTGGTGGAGAGGTAATTGATTGTACAGGACTTCATATTTTGCCTGGTATAATTGACAGCCAAGTTCATTTTCGTGAACCGGGTAAGGAATATAAGGAAGATCTGGAAAGTGGTTCTCGTTCTGCTGTTTTAGGGGGAGTTACAGCAGTATTTGAAATGCCAAATACCAATCCATTAACGATATCGAAAGAAGCTCTGAATGATAAGATTAAACGTGGATTTCATCGGATGCATTGTGATTATGCATTTTGGGTTGGAGCAACACGTGATAATATTTATGAATTAGCAGAATTAGAAAAACTTCCTGGTGTTGCTGGCATTAAAGTATTTATGGGATCATCGACAGGTGATCTTCTCGTGGAGGATGATAGAAGTGTGCGTCTTATTTTGCAAAATACACGCCGTCGCATAGCTTTTCATTCTGAAGATGAAGCACGGCTTAAAGAACGTAAAGCTTTTTGTGTTACAGAGGATGTGTTATCACATCCAGTTTGGCGTGATGAGGCTACGGCTTTACAATGTACACAGCGTTTAGTTAAAATCGCACGTGAAACAGGAGCACGTATCCATATATTACATCTTTCTACAGCGGAAGAAGTTGAGTTTTTGAAAGAGTATAAAGACATAGCAACAGTTGAAGTTACGCATCATCATTTGACTTTAAGCGCTGATGATTATCAACGGTTTGGTACATTTATCCAGATGAATCCACCTATTCGCGAAAAACGTCATCGTGAAGGTCTTTGGTATGGGGTTCAGCAAGGTATTATCGATATTTTAGGTTCTGATCATGCTCCGCACACGCTTGAAGAGAAATATAAGCCTTATCCCTTATCTCCTTCAGGGATAACAGGTGTACAGACAACAGCAGCAATTATGCTTACCCATGTTAATGCAGGGAAAATATCTCTTGAGCGTTTTGTTGATCTTACTTCGCATGGTCCTAATCGGGTTTTTGGTATAAGCTGTAAAGGGCGTATTGCTGTTGGATATGATGCTGACTTAACTATTGTTGATCTTAAACGTCAGGAAATTATTACAAATACATTAGTTGGTTCACGTGCTGGTTGGACACCCTATGATGGTAAAAAGGTAAAAGGATGGCCAGTGGGGACAATTATCCGTGGTATGCGAGTTATGTGGGAAGGTGAAATTGTTACATCTTCGCAAGGTGAGCCTGTTAAATTTACAGAAGTCTTATTGTAGTACCATTTACAAATGGATAAGTATTATTGCATAATTTTGCAATTCAAAATATTCAATTAAGTTATTATGCAATAGAATATATTAATTTTATTTATATAAAAAGCTTATAATAGGAATGGGATTTTAAAATGTGCTTTTATTAAAGTACATTCTGTTTGCCAATTGTTTCTTTTAATTTTTTATATTATTTCTCAATAAAACGAATATTGTGTCTGTAAAACAAATCGGCTACGGAGTAATGCTCATAGTCGCTAGAAAAGGATGTATGGGATAGTAGGATTGTTTTTTAAATTACTTTGCTAGAAGTAATAATTATTACGGTATTACTTTCTTGTTGTAATGATGATGATCTGCAAGAACAGTTTAATGAAATTGCTTCTGTAGCTAATAGTATACTTTAAGAAGTAATTATCTCATACTTCATTTGACAAGTTGGCGAGATTTGAAAATTTAAAATTTGGCTTCTCTCAGAAAATCATAAGATAATTATTATTTTATTATAGGTATATCTTTATGGTCCTAAGGATTCCGGATAAAACGCATTCCCTAGTAATAAAAGTTCCGGGTAAAGTCAATCAAGAGAGAGAAAATTAAGAAAAATCTAGAGATTATAGAGATCTATAATAAAAGGATAGCATAAAATCATGTTTATCAGCAATAAATTTCTTATATTTTCATAGGCTAGTTTATTTTTTGGGATTGCTTATGTCAGTTAAATAAGGAATCTATCGATTTGTTTTCTAGTTTTCACTATTGAAATGCTTAAGTAAACTTGTAGATAAAGCATTGCCTTCTTTTACATATCTTTGATCTGCTTCGATTGCTGAATCTGTACAACGATGATAATTTTCTGAAAAAGCGCTGTAAGCTGCATTAAACGTTTCATATAGGTGAGCACGTATTTGTGGTGTTGGTTTTTCTGCTTCAATCAATGCAACCATGTGGTCATACCATTGATTTGTTGGATTGCTACAAAGATTACGTAGATAATGCAGAGATCCTAAAATTTCTGCTAATCGTAAAAATTTGATATAATAGGGTGGAAATTGTTGTGCAAAGGTTGGTGTTGGAATTAAGAAAAAAATTAAAAAAATAATATTTATCAATATATTATTCATTATTCTTATTGCTTTCTTTTAACAGTATCTTTATGAATTATCAATAATGGATAAAGGAGTTTTATTACGGACTATATTTTGATAAATAGAGTCAGAAAATAGCCCACTCATTCTTATTCGTTATAGATGTCCAATAAGTATTTAGGGCATGATAGACGTAAGAAAATAATCATGAAATATAAATTGAGTATTTTAGAATATTTGTTTTTTATACAATCAATGTTCTTTTCTCCATAAGATTACAGAGTATTTCTTGTTCATCATTCTATCTTGATGGAAATTATTATCTAATAGATAAAGGCAGTTAATATTTGCTCATAACGAATAGAATGATTTTGCTTCATTAATAAAAACGGATTATTGAATAAAAACAGATTATTGTTTTTAGCATAAGATAGATATCTCTTTATTGAAAAACAAAAGAAAATAATTTTGAATTTTATAAAAAATGTATGTGTAGTTTTTATTTTCAATTACATTTATTGTGTAGTAGCTTGATTGTTCTCGTTCAAGGGAAATGATGTTATTGAACCTTATGCTAGGTTCAGTATATGATGATTTTGAGTTTTATCCTATTTCAAATAAAGTTAATAAGACAATTTATATGTTAGCAGATATTTTTGAAGCTATATCTTTTACTAAATCAAATAGCTAATTTATCCGATAGTCAAAACAATGAACAGTTTGATTTGTTTTAATTTTTTGAGTCTGCATAGTTAGTGTGTTTGCTAATGAGCATTTATTACTATTTTTTTTTTATATTATATTGAAAAAATTGATGTTAGCAGTAAACGCAACAGAGCAATATTTCTTTTCAAACAGTGCTATTAGTGCGATGATGTAAACAATTTTTAAAGGAATGGCTAAGAAGTATCACGAATGGAGTGTGATGATGGGAGAGTTGCGGTTTTATAATACGCTGACACGGAAAAAAGAGGATTTTATACCGATCGATGCTACTAAAGTACGCCTTTATGTTTGCGGTCCAACAGTTTACGATTACGCTCATATCGGTAATGCTCGTCCTGTTATTGTTTTTGATGTTTTATTTCGTTTATTACGTCATGTTTATGGTGAGAACCATGTTATATATGCTCGTAATATCACTGATGTGGATGATAAAATTAATGCAAAAGCAGCTTTTCAGTATCCCAATCTGGAACTTAACGATGCTATTCATCAATTAACAGAGCATACATCTTATCAATTTCAGCAAGATACATTGACGCTTGGTTGTTTGCCACCGACCAGTCAACCGCGCGCAACGGATCATTTGGAGGAAATACGGTCTTTGATTGAAAGGCTTCTTGAAAAGGGCTATGCTTATATAGCGGACAATCATATATTATTTTCTGTCAGCAGTATGGGAGATAAGCCTCGTTATGGTATGTTTGCAAAACGGTCGCTTGACGAAATGAGAGCGGGGGCACGCATAGAAGTGGCTTCTTATAAAAAGGAAGAAATGGATTTTGTTTTGTGGAAACCTTCCGCTCAAGGAGAACCAGGCTGGACATCACCAGCAGGAATTTCTGTTTTAGGTCGTCCTGGTTGGCATATTGAGTGTTCAGCAATGTCAATGGCGAAGTTGTTATCTCCTTATGGTGGTGGTTTTTTTTGTGAGGATCCAACTGCAAATATTTTTGATATTCATGGTGGTGGTATTGATTTGATTTTTCCTCATCATGAAAATGAAATTGCGCAAAGTTGTTCAGTTTTTGGGACAGAACGAATGGCTAATTTTTGGATGCATAATGGTTTTTTGCAAATTGAAGGTAAAAAAATGTCTAAAAGTCTTGGGAATTTCGTCACTATTCGTTCACTCTTACAGCATGATTTTTTCGAGTTTTCGGGTATTTTATCAGACGAAGTAAAACGGATCTGGGCTGGTTTATCTATACGTTTTTCGATGTTACAAACACATTATCGAGAGCCTTTAAATTGGACAATGCAGCGTTTAGAACAGTCCAGTAATGAGTTGTATCGTTGGTATGAATTACTTCGTAGTGAAAAATGGTGTTTGGATGATAACCAATCCGTTGATTCTTCTTTAATTAAATCGTTAAGTAATGATCTTAATACTTGGAATACAATTACTATTTTAAGAAAATTTTATAAAAAACACAATGTTGCAGCTCTTGCACGTGGTATGGATTTTTTGGGGTTATTGCGACAGGAGTTAGTTAAGGAAAAAGAATGTCCACTTTTCATTGGCAAAATGCATTTTGATTTACAATTTATTGATCAGCGTATTGCTGAAAGGCTTTGTCTTATCCATAATAAGGAGTGGGCAGCTGCGGATAAAATTCGTGATGAGCTTGCAGCAGGGGGGATCTTCTTAAAAGATAGTAAAGATCCACAGACTGGTGAGCGTATAACCACGTGGGAGACGAAACAATTCTAATTCCCGTATTAGTAGCTCTTATAAATATGAGGAGAGATTTTTATGGAATTATATGGTTATGGATATATCACACTTAAGCTAGTTGTGGGTCTTATCGCTTTTTTGTTTATTTTAAGAACGACAGGTCGTGGCAGTCTCAGTCAAATGACACCAATTGATTTGGTAAGCAATTTTGTTCTGGGGGGCATTATTGGAGGAGTTATTTATAATTCAAATATTAGTAGTATCCAGTTGTTGCTTGTTTTATTTATTTGGCAAATTTTAATTACATCTTTTAATTTTTTTGCACGATATTCAGTATTTTTTCACCGACTTATTGCGGGAGGAAATGCCAAACTTGTTGTAGATGGTGTCTTTCAGCTCGATGAGATTAAGCGTTTAGGGATCTGTGTGAGTGATTTGGCTACGATGTTAAGTATTAAAGGGTGTAGTTTACATGAAGCAGACTTTGTTCGATTAGAGACGAATGGTGATTTTTCTGTTGTTAAAAAAGAAGAAGGTAAGAGGTCTGTTATTTTAGTAACAAATGGCGAAATACTTGAAGAAAATCTTAAAGAGATTGGTAAAACAAAGAAATGGCTTAAAACAGAGTTGAAAGAGAAACGTGTAAAGGTTGAAGATTTATTTGTTGCAGAGTGGTATGAGAATATAGATAAAGACAATAAGTTTTATAGTGGATTATTTCTTGTTCCTTTTCCAAGAACGGTTTAATTTTAAATGTATTTGTATTGTGTAGTTTACTAGAGGTAAATAAAAGGTATGATATGTTCTATGAAAGAGCAATATAGCAGCTGTTCTTGTGCGTATTAAATGGGTAATAAAGAAGTAAAGATTTTATGAAACAGAATAGAGTCATAAAAACTGTGTCAGCGGCTTCAGGTCAGACTCTACGCACACTTTATAATTTATGGCCTTATATGTGGCCATCAGATCGATCTGATCTAAAAATGCGTGTTATATGGGCGGTATTTTACCTTATTTTAGCAAAGCTGATTCTCATGTCTATCCCATATTTTTTTAAGTATGCTACGAATGCACTTGATATGAGTTTTAGGCCACCTGTGTGGCTTTCATCGACTTGGGCGGTGCTTATCATATTAGTTTTAGCTTATAACGTTGCGCGTATCGCTCAGGCTGGATTTAATCAGTTACGCGATTCTCTTTTTGCGACCGTTGGTCAGCATGCTATTCGCCAATTAGCATATAAGACTTTTGTTCATCTTCATGAATTATCTTTACGTTTCCATTTGGAACGGAAAACTGGTGGCCTTTCTCGCATTATTGAGCGTGGCACAAAGGGAATTGAGGCTGTTGTTCGATTTTCGATTCTTAATACAATACCAACTATTTTAGAATTTATTCTAACAGCATTTATTTTTTATATAAGTTATGGATGGTATTATTTTCTTGTCGTTATGATAACAGTTGGTTTGTATACCTGGTTTACGATTAAGGCAAGTGATTGGCGCATTAATGTTCGGAAAGAGATGAATACGGCGGACACAGAAGCAAATACACGTGCAGTTGATTCTTTGTTGAATTTTGAAACAGTTAAATATTTTTGCAATGAAACCCTAGAAGCGCGTCGATTTGATGCTTCTATGGCTGGTTATGAAAAGACTGCAGTGAAGATTTGGACTTCTTTAAGCTGGCTTAATTTTGGTCAAGCCCTTATTTTTGGTATTGGGATGACGATTCTTATGTTAATGTCAGCTTACGAAGTAGCTCACACGACGCAAACTTTGGGGGATTTCGTCTTTATCAATGCGCTTTTAATGCAGCTATCTATTCCATTGAATTTTATTGGCTCAATTTATCGTGAAGTTCGGCAGGGGTTAACGGATATTGAAGCGATGTTTGATCTTTTGGATGTTCCGCAAGAAATTATTGATAAGCCAAGTGCTAAATCGCTTGTGGTGACTCATGGCACTATCCGGTTTAATCGAGTGAAATTTTCCTATGATTCAGCTCGTCCAATTCTCAAAGATATTGATTTTGAAGTACCTGGAGGTAAAACTGTCGCAATTGTAGGTCCTTCCGGCGCTGGTAAATCAACTATTTCTCGATTACTTTTTCGATTTTACGATGTTAATGAGGGGTCAATAACTATAGATGGACAGGATATCCGTGATGTTACTCAGAGAAGTTTACGTGAAGTGATTGGCATGGTGCCACAAGATACAGTTTTATTTAATGATACAATTGCATATAATATTTGTTATGGACGTCCAAATGCTACAGATGCAGAGATGCGCAAAGCTGCTAAAATGGCTCAGATATCGAAATTTATCGAGATGCTTCCAGAGGGATTTCAATCTCTAGTTGGTGAACGTGGTCTTAAATTGTCTGGGGGCGAAAAACAACGCTTAGCTATTGCACGAACACTTTTAAAAGCGCCACCGCTTCTTATTCTAGATGAAGCAACTGCAGCTCTCGATACAACGACAGAGCAGGAAATTCAGCAAGCATTGAATATTGTAAGCAGCGGGCGTACAACATTGATTATTGCTCATCGTCTTTCGACTGTGGTTGGCGCAGATGAGATATTGGTGCTCAAAAATGGTCGTATTATTGAAAAAGGTACACATACTGATCTCTTATGCAAGAAAGGTTTATATGCATCAATGTGGAATAAGCAGCTTGAGGCTTCACAAGCTGAAGAAAAATTACGTAAAATGCGTGAAGAGGATGAACTAGGTGTTGTTAATCGTGATAAATAAATTACATAAAATGGTAGCTGATTTTATGTATGGTGATTGATTAAATATACAAATAGGGAAAAAGAATTTATTAGTTATTAAATCATCTATGAATAGGAAACTATATGACTATTGTACAATCTATCCAAAATGGGTTCGTCCCAATTCACAAAGAAGGTTATCCATTTATTATAGTATTTTTTGTCATTTCACTCATTTTAGGTTTAATCTGGAGTCCATTGTTTTGGTGTGGTCTTGTTCTAACAATGTGGTGTATATATTTTTTTCGTGATCCAGAACGAGTGATACCTGTGAATTCGAATTGGGTCCTTTCTCCTGCTGATGGTCGTATTTCTTTTGTTGAGCCATGTATTCCGCCTGCAGAGTTGGGATTAGGTGATCAAGAAATGGTACGTGTTTCCGTATTTATGAATATTTTTGCATGTCATATCAATCGTGTACCTATGAGTGGTACGATAGAGTCTATCGTTTATCGTCCGGGTAAATTCTCTAATGCTGAATTTGATAAAGCTAGTCAATTTAATGAATGTAATGGGATGGTCATTGATGGTGAACATGGAAAAATTGGTGTTGTACAAATAGCAGGATTGATTGCTCGTCGGATTGTTTGTTGGCAAAAACAAGATGATTCAATTATTTCTGGACAACGTTTTGGGTTAATACGTTTTGGTTCTCGCCTTGATGTTTATATGCCAGCTAATGTAAAATTGCGTGTTGCAGTTGGTCAGATAGCAATTGCTGGAGAAACAGTTTTAGGCTCTTTTGGTGATGATGTTGCTGTAAGTGACTTTAGGCTTGATTAGGATGAGACATGAAAAATTCTTCACCATTTTCTTCATTTGAACCTGAAAGAAAAAGTGATGATATTGCTCATCGGCGGCGTTCACCTATACCGATGCGGTATGTTATTCCTAATATTATTACTATTTTAGCAATTTGTGCGGGAATGAATGGTATTCGTTTGGCTTTTGAAAATCGCTATGAATCAGCTATTTTAGTAATACTTTTGGCAGCAATTTTAGATGGAACTGATGGCCGTGTTGCTCGTTTGATGGATGGTACTTCATCTTTTGGCGCACAGATGGATTCGCTTGCTGACGTTATTAATTTTGGTGTTACTCCTGCTCTTGTTGTTTATTCTTTTATATTGACTCAGGCTCATCAGGTGGGTTGGGTAGCTGCGCTTGTTTACTGTGTTGCGTGTTGTTTGCGGTTAGCTCGTTTTAATGTGATGCTAGATGATTCTGATATACCGGAGTGGCAGAGAAATTATTTTATTGGTGTTCCTGCACCAGCAGGTGCATTAATGCTTTTATTACCTGTTTATTTAGGGGGGGTAGGTTTAGTCCCCGATTGGGGATGGGCTTTATTCTTTAGTTCTTATACTGTGATTATTGCTTTTCTTTTGGTAAGCCGTTTACCAGTATGGAGTGGAAAAACAATAGGTAATAATTTGAGGCGAGATATTGTAGTACCATGTATGCTGGCTATTGTTATTTATGTTGGTTTTCTGGTTACTTATATGTGGTATACTTTATTAATAACAGCTTTCGGTTATATGGCTTTTCTTCCTTACAGTGCTTGGATTTATAGTAAACGAGCTGTTTTAGAAGAAAAAATGAAAAACATTATAGATAGCTAATTAATAATCCGAGAGTTTTATAACTAGCTATAAAAAAGTTAGAGTATCTACTCTAGAAAGGCTACAATTAGTTTTGTAGTATATACAGATTACAGTTAATCAGGAATATGATAGTTCATAAATCGTTTTTTACGAACATCAAAAAGCCTTCCTGTTTCTTTTAAGTAAGGTGATGAGAGATAGGCTATCTCTGCTGCAACTTTTTGTGGAGAAGGTAAGGTTTGCGGATCTTCACCAGGTAGAGCTTGTGCGCGCATTGTAGTACGTGTAGCACCTGGGTTAACGCAATTAACTTTAATAGGTGTTTGTTTCAGTTCTTCTGCCCAGCAACGAGCAAGAAGTTCCAGAGCAGCTTTAGAGGCTGCATAAGGTCCCCAGAAAGCGCGTGCGCAATGAGCAACACTTGATGAAAGAAGAATAGCACGTCCAGCATCAGATTTGCGCAATAAAGGTTCGACTGCTTTCATTAAACGCCATTGACTAGTAAGATTTATTTGCAATATATCTTCAAACATTGCATTGTTGATATAAGCTATTGGTGAAAGATCCCCTAGGATTGCAGCGTTTGCAACTAAAATATCAAGTTTCTTCCAACGTTCGTCAATTGATATATTTAATGCATCAATAGCTTCCATATTATGCAAATCGAGTGGTATTAGCGTTGCAGAAGCACCTTTTTTTCTAATTTCGTTATTAAGCGTTGTTAAACCACTTATTGTTCGTGCAAGTGCAATAATATGAGCGCCACGTGTTGCTAGCTCTAATGCTAAATGATAACCAATTCCTTTAGAGGCACCTGTGACAAGAGCAACACATCCAGTAAGATCAAAATCAGATTTTATCATTATTAATTTCTTGTTTTAAGGACAGACAATTTATGAACTATTGGAGTACTTTTTCGATCAGTAAGATGTGTAGGGTAATGGCCAGTAAAATAATGATCAGTAAATTGTGGGTGAGAGTTATTTCGTTTTTCTCCTATAACAGCAAGATATAGACCATCAGTTGAAAGAAAGTCTAATGAATCAGCACCAATAAAATTGCACATAGATTGCAGGTCTGGATATTGATTAGCTAAAAGATTCTCAATTGCAGGTGTATCGATACCGTAAAAATCAGGATATAAAATCATTGGACTGGAAACACGCATATGAACTTCTTTTGCTCCTGCATTGCGAAGCATTCTTACAATCTTTACAGATGTTGTTCCACGTACAATTGAGTCATCGATTAAAATAACACGCTTTCCTTCAATAATAGAACGGTTTGCAGAATGTTTTAATTTAACACCGAAAGCACGAATTTGTTGAGTTGGTTCAATAAAAGTACGGCCAACGTAATGATTACGAATAATGCCTAGCTCAAAAGGAATTCCAATTTCTTGCGCGTAACCAATTGCTGCAGGCGTACCTCCGTCAGGAACAGGAACCACAACATCACCATCACAAGGTGCTTCTCGTGCTAAATGTATACCCATATTTTTCCGGACTACATAGACATTTCGTCCTCCGACGATTGAATCGGGACGAGCAAAATAGACATATTCAAAAAGACAAAGCCTTTCTGGCTTCTCTATTTCTGGTTTAATAATTTCTGTAGTAATTTGACCGTCTTTTTGTATTTCACATATGATGATTTCACCATTTTTAACATCACGAATATATTTCGCTCCGATAATATCAAGAGCACAGGTTTCTGAACAAAAGATTGGTTTACCATCAAGTTTGCCCATAACAAGCGGTCTAATGCCTGTTGGATCACGTGCTGCAATGAGTTTAGTACGTGTTAGTGCTAACATAGCATATCCACCTTCTACTTGCCGAATAGCATCAACAAAGCGGTCAGATGATGATTCATGGCGTGAGCGGGCAATAAGGTGGAGAAAGACTTCAGAATCTGATGTTGATTGGCAGATAGCACCAGAGGCAATTAACTCACGGCGTAATGTAAGGCCATTTGTTAGATTACCGTTATGAGCAATAGCAATACCTCCAGCATTTAATTCTGCGAAAAGAGGTTGTACATTGCGTAATGCTACTTCACCTGTTGTTGAATAACGGGTATGTCCGATAGCACGATCTCCTGGTAGACGAGCTAATGTTGCTGAATCTGTATAGTGATCACCTACAAGACCTAAATGTTTTTCTTGGTGAAATATCTTGTTATGATAAGAAACAATTCCTGCAGCTTCTTGACCACGATGCTGTAATGCATGCAACCCAAGAGCCGTCACTGTTGCTGCCTCTTCATGTCCAAGGATACCAAATACCCCACATTCTTCATGAAGTGTATCGTCATCTAATGAAAATTCCTGACAAAAGGCGTTGATTTCTGTCATCATATTCTTTCAGTTATGACATAAGGAATAGCTAACATCATACACTCCATATTATTTAAAGCTCATTCTTAAAAAAACTATTTCTTATTCTGTGAATAATAGTGTTATTAATTGGTTTAATAGTATTTGTAATTTAATTATCTGTTGTGTCATCTTTTTTAAAGAATTTTTCTATTATTTCAAAGGTATAATCGAGATCTTTTGGCATCATTTCTGCTATTTTTTTACTCAGTGAATCTAGCATAGGTTTTGTTTGTGCATTTTTTAGCCAGTCGGATTGTTGTTTAGGTTTAATAAGTGCATTGATAAGCAGTACGCTGATGACAGTAATCAATAAGCCACGGAATGCTCCGAAAATAAATCCAACGGTACGGTCAAGTGCACCAATTCGACTATCAATAATAAAATCAGCAATTTTCATAGTGATGATAGAAGTAATGACAAGAATAATGATAAAAATCATGAAAAACGTGATAATCAATGCTATCATTTTATTAGAGAGATATTGTTCAGTGAAGGGTAATATAAGTTTAAATGAATAAAACGTTGAAACCGCTGCAATTATCCAGGAAATGAGTGATAATACTTCACGCGAGAAACCACGAAGCATAGCTAGAAAAGAAGAAAATAGGATGACTACTACGACAATACCGTCTAGAATTGTTACACTCATTTTTTGATTCCTTATAATGCGTTGCGTTTCATTGTAATCAGTATCAAAATACATTTTTGATTTTTGGTTATGTCGACTCTCTATTTTTATATCAAGAATCTTTATCGTTTTATAGAATTTTCTCTTTAATTATTTTTCTATGGTACAGATCGTTTTTATCTGAAATAATGGCTGCAATCAATTCGGGAAGATCAGAGAATGTGTGTTGTTGAAAGCTTTGTGATTTTATTATTTCAGTTGTTGCTGTAGGTTGAAAAGCTCCTTGAAAGCCTAGCTTTTTTGCTTCTTTAATGCGTTGTCCTGAATGTGCAACGCAGCGGATTGCTCCTGAGAGACTGACTTCACCAAAATATACATAATGAGTCGGAAGAGGGATGTTTGTAAGAGAAGATACCAAAGCCGCTGCAACTGCTAAATCAGCTGCAGGTTCTGATATTCGGTAACCACCTGCAACATTAAGATAGACATCATGTTGTCCAAAGCGGATACCACAATGAGCTTCTAATACGGCTAGAATCATTGCGAGACGATTCCCATCCCATCCCACGACAGCACGTCGTGGCATACCAAGTGAAGAGGGAGCAACAAGAGCTTGAATTTCTACTAATATAGGGCGTGTACCTTCCATTCCTGCAAAAACGGCAGCTCCTGGTGCTTTTTCATTACGCTCACCTAAGAATAATTCAGATGGATTGGAAATTTCCCGTAATCCTTTGTCTGACATTTCAAAGACACCAATTTCGTCCGTTGGTCCAAAGCGGTTTTTCATAGTTCTTAAAATTCGATAATGGTGTCCACCTTCACCTTCAAAATAAAAAACACCATCAACCATATGTTCAACAACACGAGGTCCAGCAATTTGTCCATCTTTTGTGACGTGACCAACAAGAACAACAGAAACTCCTGTTTTTTTTGCAAAGTGGATCATCGCTTGAGCGCTAATACGGACTTGTGTTACGGTTCCAGGTGCTGAATCTGCTAGATTTGACCACAAAGTTTGAATAGAATCAACGATAACCATATCAAGTTTTTCATGTGTGTTTAAAGTTGCGAGAATATCTTCAACATTGGTTTCAGCAGCGAGTTGAACCGCTGTATTTATTGCATTAAGTCTTTGTGCACGTAAGCGAATTTGTGTAATAGCTTCTTCACCTGAGACATAGATGACATTATATCTCTTTTGCGATAAGGCTGCTGCTGTTTGTGTTAGCAATGTTGATTTTCCTATGCCCGGATCGCCAGCAATAAGTAATGCTGATCCACGAACAAAACCACCGCCGGTAACACGATCGAGTTCGGAAATGCCAGAATGGATACGCGGAATATTTTCTATATCTCCAGAAAGAGATGTAAGTGTAACTACATGACCTTTATGAATATTTTTAGGAGGGCCACTACCTACACCACTATTTATACTCTCTTCGGTGAGAGAATTCCAGTCTCCGCAGGAGTGACATTTTCCAGTCCAGCGTGAATGGACGGTGCCACAATTTTGGCAAATAAATTGAAGACGATTACGTACCATAATAGTTTAACCATATTGTTCTGGAAGATAATTACTGTCTGCCAAATCACTGAAACGTGTGAAATCAGCTTGGAAAGAGAGTTTGACTATACCTGTTGGTCCATGACGTTGCTTTGCGACGATAATATCAGCTTTCCCAAAAACTTCATCCATTGATTCTTGCCATTTTAAATGTTCTGGACCTCCTATCTTAGGTTCCTCATTTTTAAGATAATACTCTTCACGATATACAAAAATAACAACATCAGCATCTTGCTCAATTGAACCAGATTCACGTAAGTCTGATAGTTGTGGACGTTTATCTGTCCGATTTTCGACTTGGCGTGAAAGCTGTGAAAGAGCAATAATGGGAACGTTAAGTTCTTTAGCTAAAGCCTTTAATCCCGTGGTGATTTCTGTAATTTCTTGAACACGGCTTTCAGATGAGCGTCTTGAATTGCTTGTCATTAACTGTATGTAGTCAATAATCAAAACATCTAAACCATGTTGTCGCTTAAGGCGACGTGCACGTGCAGCTAATTGAGTGATCGATATGCCACCAGTTTGGTCGATATAAAGTGGAACTTTTTGTAGACGATTCATTATGCGTAATAATTTTGCAAATTGCTCTTCTGAAATATTGCCTCGACGAATGTTAGAAGAAGAAATCTCTGTTTGCTCAGAAATAATACGTGTTGCAAGTTGTTCTGATGACATTTCAAGCGAAAAGAATCCGACAATTCCTCCCTCATTTTCTGGCGATGAGTCTTTTTTTGCATCACAGCTATAAGTGTTGGCAATATTGAAGGCAATATTGGTCGCGAGAGAGGTTTTTCCCATACCAGGACGTCCAGCAATGATAATTAAATCAGAAGGCTGTAATCCTCCTATTTGTTCATCAAGTTTTTTTATGTGAGTAGCGATACCTGATAACCGTGAAGATCGCTTTATTGCTATTCCTGCCATATCAATAGCTTTTTTAATAGCTTCATCAAAACTCTCAAATCCACCACCATATTTTCCCTTTTCTGCTAGCTGAAATAAATCACGTTCGATTCTTTCAATTTGCTGAATAGGTGTCAATTCTAAAGGAGCATCAAATGCGGTATTGACAACTTCATTTCCAAGATTAATTAAAGAACGCCGGATAAAAAGGTCATAAATTACTCGTCCATAATCTTCAGCATTAATAATTGTTACTGCTTCTTTAGCCAAACGAATAACATAATTAAATACAGTAATATCTCCGATTTTTTCTTCAGCTGGAATAAAAGGTTTGATAGTAACAGGGGTTGCTAATTTTCCTTTTTTGATAATTTGCGATAAAATTTCAAAAAGTTTTTGATGTAATTGTTCGAAAAAATGTTCTGATTTTAAAAAATCTGATACGCGATCAAGTGCATCGTTATTAATGAGAATAGCACCAAGCAATGCTTGTTCAGCTTCAATATTATGTGGCATCTGCCGAAAAAAGGTGGATTCTTGTTTTTGCTGAGGGATGAGATTAGAGATGCCGGGTTCTTCCATAACAATCTTCCTATTAATAATATTCAGCCTTTTGGCTGAATATTATCATGATATATCAATTTTAATGGGAGAAGAGAAAAACAAACAGTCAAATAGGCACAAGATATTCATTAATTTTGACTTTCTTCATTAAGATTATTTTCTTCATGGTCGTCAGTGTCTTTTGTTAATGGTTGCTCTTCAGTGCCATATATTGCTTCAATAGAAGTCAGATTGTCACCTTCTGCTTGACGCTGTGCTTCATTGGCTGAACGGGCAATATTAATTGTTACAGAAACCTGAATCTCGGGGTGTAAGCTAAGAGAAATTGTATGAAGACCGATGGTTTTAATTGGGTGATTAAGTTCAACTTGATTACGTCCAATAGAAAAGCCGTTCTCTGTTATAATATCAGCAATATTACGTGTTGATACGGAACCGTAAAGCTGTCCTGTTTCACCAGCTGAACGGATAATAATAAATGATTGTCCCTCAAGTTTTTCAGAAATTTTTTGAGCTTCGTTTTTACGTTCAAGATTACGGGTCTCAAGCTGTGTGCGCTGTGTTTCAAAGTGTCTTTTGTTGGCTTCGTTAGCACGTAAAGCTTTACCTTGAGGTAATAGAAAATTGCGTGCATAGCCATTTTTAACTGAAACAATATCACCAATCTGACCAAGATGAGTGATGCGTTCAAGCAAAATGATATCCATAGTTTTTTCCTTTCGAATTAAGTCAATTAGTAATATTTGCGTGATTGGCTATTATATTGAATGGTTGCCCAAATACCCATAAGCAGCAGCATAAAAGAAATAGGTACAGTAAAAATAACAGTTAAAATAGCAATGTAAACAAGGGATAATATTATCATTCGGCCACTTATCTCTTTTGTAATATTATGGAGATATGCTAGACCACTAATTGATATGATAAATGTATAAGCGGTAATAAAAACATTTGCGCTCAAATTAAAAATGAAACCAATTTCAATTGTTGCGGCTATAAAAGCAGCAATGAAAATGATGAGCCCCCAAATTGGAAGGCGGAAATTTTGTTTCCAATCATCACGAGGTCTTTTTAGCCAATCTATATGATGTGCTATCATCATTGAAAAGTAAAGATTAGCAATAAAAAACAATAAACTGTAAATAGTCAATATTACTGCTGTTAGAGTTGCTGTATGTGTCGTTAAGAGTTCACTAAAAGAAAGGATATCAGTTTCTTTTATAGACTGCGATTGTCGCATAGTTTGTGCTATATTTTCGGTAATTTTTTTTGCAATAATAGGAGAAGCTTGATGATTTTGAACATAAACTCCAATAAAAGTTGATATACAAGCAATAAAATTTGTTAAAAGAAAAATGATTGATGATAATGGATACCATATCAATGAATTTTCTTCTTTTGTTGGTTGCGCAAGCCCAAGGAGCCAAGAAGCATAAACAGCAGGAAGAAAAAACAATAACATAAAACTAAAACCAATATAAATATTATTGGTCACGGAGAGAACAAAAGTAGCGCTAATTAAAGCGACAAGACTAGGTAACGTACCATATCTGAATGCTGTGGCAAAGATAGGAAGCGAAATAAAACAACCCAAAAAAAGAGAACAATAAGGAATGATATTTGAAACACTGATGATTGCCATTCCTATAGTAGCAGTAAACAGTCCTGCTAAAATACCAATTATTGTTTTATAAGAATAGGAATCTTCCATTGATTGCTGTCCTGCTTTTGCAGTTAGAGGTATATAATACCCCAACTTTTTTGGATATATTATAATTAAAATGTTTTTTTAAAGCATTAAACAAAAAGAATAAGTAGCCAGAAGAGATTCTGGCTACACAATAAATTTAAAATTTATTTGACAACATATGGAAGTAAGCCAAGAAAACGAGCGCGCTTAATAGCATTGGCTAACTCACGTTGTTTTTTCTGACTAACAGCTGTGATGCGTGAAGGAATAATTTTCCCACGTTCTGAAATATAACGTTGTAAAAGCTTGATATCTTTATAATCAATTTTAGGAGCATTTGCACTTGAAAATGGACATGTTTTACGACGGTGATGAAAAGGGCGACGTGTTGGAGTTTGGTGAATTTCAGTCATCATGCTATTCCTCCTGTTGGATTTTCATGTTGACGGCGTAGATTTTGAGCTTTCCCTTCATTTTGACCAGGAAGGCCATCACGGTTGAATCGTGAAAGTGTTGTTGATTGTTCTTTTTCATGTTTTTCTACGCGGATAGTCATATAACGTAAAATATCTTCATTAATACGCATTTGACGTTCAAGTTCAGTAATTGCTTGAGCTGGAGCATCAATATTTATTAATACGTAATAAGCTTTACGATTTTTACGGATTCGGTAAGCGAGAGAACGAAGCCCCCAATTCTCTATACGCCCAACTTTTCCACCATGTGCTTCGATAACACCTTTATAAGTTTCTAAAAGCTCATCAATTTGCTGCGGTGCAATATCTTGTCGGGCAAGGAATATGTGTTCATAAAGAGCCATTATTTTGCCTTTCTTCAATTAAATTCTACTGGTTTTGGCGCAAAGCCTCTGCGACTTGTCTTTATTGGAAGACCCAAAGAAGAAAGGACGCGTTTGCAATTCGAGACACTCGAGAGCGGAGATACAGGAGGCCGGAATTATTATATTCCCACTGGTTGTTTCCCAGCCCTCCGTTCAACCCCCAGCCAAATACCGGTAATGAACATTAAATATTTACAGCTTATCGTTTAAAATAGCAAGTTTGTGTTTACAAAAAATATGATTTATTAACTCTCGGGATATTTTTTATATATTTCACGTTTTACTTTACTCCATCATATCACTGTTTTCTTTACCAAACAGTGATATGATGGAGAGGGAGATAATGATATAATAAGTGAGATAAGCATGAGTTTTTTAAACCAGATTGATATAATACTTTTCGAAATGCTCGCTGATAATTGTCAAACGGGGTTAGTTTTGGTTTGGTTTGGTATTATTTGTGCAAAGTTTTTAGTTTATATTATTCCTATACATCTTTGTGTATTATGGTTTTGTGGTGGATATACGGAAAGGCGTGTTGCTTTAAGTATTGGTGTTAGTATTTGTGTTGCCCTTGTTATAGGCTATATTATTTCTCTTATTTATTATCGTCCGCGTCCATTTGTTGCAGGTCTTATGCGACCTCTTATTAAACATGGGGAAACAGCTTCTTTTCCAAGTAATCATGCATTAGTTATTGTGTCTTACTTTGTTAATCTTTATTTGTATCGATACAAAGTTACCTCTAAGTTTGCATTGATATTTTTGTTATTAATTTGTTGGGGGCGTGTTTTTACAGGTGTACATTATCCTTTTGATGTTTTGGCTGGTATGGTTTTAGGAAGCTTCGTGAGTTGGTTTATTATTCGGTTTGTTGCATCATATTTTCCTAAATTTCTATATCAAATTCCGCCTTTGAAATATAATTTTCATATAGGTACTCAATTCTAAATAAGTTGATTTGTTGTAATTTATGTTTATTGAATTGGTTGAAAAGAAGATAAATCTACAATTTAATTTTGGAGATGATGATGGTAGCAGCATTCACTTTCCCAGGACAGGGGAGCCAAGTTGTTGGTATGGGAAAAGTACTTGCAGAGCAATTTGTTGAAGCGCGTATGGTTTTTGAGGAAGTTGATGATGCTTTAGGTGAGAAATTATCACGAATTATTTTTGAAGGACCAGAAGAGGCTTTGACGTTAACAGAAAATGCACAGCCAGCATTGATGGTTGTGTCTATGGCAATTATTCGTGTAATGGAAAAGTTGGGATTTAATATAGCAAAAAAGGTGAAATTTGTTGCAGGTCATTCTCTAGGAGAATATTCGGCGCTTTGTGCCGCTGGTACATTTAGTTTAGCTGATACAGCAAAGCTTTTACGGATTCGGGGAAATGCTATGCAAACAGCTGTTGCTGTTGATGAAGGTGCAATGGCGGCAATTATTGGTTTGGATGAGCGAACTGTTGAAGAGATTTGCAAGCTCGTTTTAGGAGAGGGAGTATGTCAGATCGCCAATGATAATGGCGGTGGGCAGATTGTTATTTCAGGTGAAGCAAAAGCTGTCCAGTTGGCGATCAAGATTGCTTCACAAAAAGGAGCTAAACGTGTATTGTTTCTTTCGGTATCGGCACCGTTTCATTCAGTTTTGATGCATCCTGCTGCTGATGCGATGAAAGACGCTCTTAGAGCAGTTAATATAAAAGCACCTGTTGTTCCGCTTATTGCAAATGTTTCTGTTACACCAGAAAGTGATCCAGAGCGTATTCTTATGCTTCTTGTTCAACAGGTGACTGGACGAGTGCGATGGCGTGAAACAATCGAGTGGTTTGGAGCTAATGGGGTTGATGTTCTTTTTGAAGTTGGTTTTGGAAAAGTATTAACAGGCTTAACACGCCGTATTAATAAGGATATCAATGGTTTAACAATTGGGACGGCTGAGGAAATTGAAAAAGCATTACAAATTCTAGGTATTTAATCTTAGGGAGTCTAAAAGATGTTTAAATTAACAGGTCGTAAAGCTCTTGTCACAGGAGCATCAGGAGATATTGGTGAAGCAATTGCGCGTGCTTTACATGCACAGGGAGTGATTATTGGGCTACATGGAACGCGTGAAGAAAGACTCAAAAAAGTTGCTTTAGATCTTGGTAAAGATGTTTTTATTTTTCCTGCTAATCTTTCTGATCGTGATGCTATTAGACAGTTGGCTGAAACAGTAGAAAAAGAGATGAATGGGGTTGATATTCTTATTAATAATGCCGGAATTACTCGAGATGGCCTTTTTGTACGTATGCAAGATCAGCACTGGGATGATGTGCTGACAGTTAACTTGACAGCTGCCTTTACTTTAACGCGTGAGCTGATATATAATATGATGCGTCGGCGTTATGGACGTATTATTAATATAACTTCTATTGTTGGTGTTGTGGGTAATCCTGGACAAACAAATTATTGTGCTGCGAAAGCTGGTTTAATAGGTTTTTCCAAGTCATTGGCACAAGAAGTTGCATCACGAAATATAACGGTTAATTGTATTGCTCCAGGATTTATTAAATCCGCTATGACCAATCAATTGAATGAAAAGCAGAAAGAAAAAATTATATCTACAATTCCGATGAAGCGTATGGGAACGGGGCAAGAAATAGCTTCTGCGGTTGTTTATTTAGCGAGTGATGAGGCAGGATATGTGACTGGACAAACAATACATGTCAACGGTGGTATGGCAATGATTTGAGAATTTGCTTTATTCTACATTGATTTACAACCATTATTATTTTAGATAACGATGCAGAAAATAGAACAATAAGTTTGTTTTTTTAAGTATGGTAATTGTTCAACTTATCAGGATATCAATTTAGTGCATTTGAGAGGAGATATCCATGGAATATTGTGTATTTGTCGCTAAAGTTTTGGAGCAATGCATCTATTACTTGATTATATGAACTTATATCGCTAACCAAGTATAGGAAAACAATATAAATTCGAGGATACAATATGAGTGATACAGAAGAGCGCGTTAGAAAGATTATCGTAGAGCATCTTGGAGTTGACGCAGATAAGGTAGTAGAAAATGCAAGCTTTATTGATGATTTGGGAGCAGATAGCCTTGATACAGTTGAGCTTGTTATGGCTTTTGAAGAAGAGTTCGGTATAGAAATTCCGGATGATGCTGCCGAGACAATCTTCACAGTTGGTGATGCAGTGAAGTTTATTGATAAAGCTTCTGTATAATTTTAGTTAAAGGGCAAAAGTATTTTATGCTTTTGCCTTATTTTCTAGTTAGGGCATATTTTGACAATATGGCTTCTAGCGGCGGATGGTTCAAGGTTAGAAATATGAGACGTGTTGTTGTTACTGGTTTGGGATTAGTATCTCCACTGGCTGGTGATGTTGAATGGAGTTGGAGGCGGCTTCTTGAAAGAAAAAGTGGTGTTCGGCGTATCACTGAATTTGATGTTGCTGATTTACCATGTCAAATTGCTGGCCGTATTCCTTTAGGGGATGGAACAAATGGTACATATAATGCTGATTTACATATGGAGCCTAAGGAGCAGCGTAAGGTTGATGCATTTATTACTTATGCCGTAGCTGCTGCTGATCAAGCACTTGCAGATGCTGAATGGTTTCCAAAAAGCGATGAAGATCAGATACAGACAGGTGTTATGATTGGTTCTGGTATTGGTGGCGTTGAGGGCATTGTTGAGGCTGGTTATACACTTCGTGATAAAGGTCCACGGCGAATTTCTCCTTTTTTTATTCCAGGGCGTTTGATTAATCTTGCTTCTGGTTATGTTGCTATTAAGTATGGTTTGCGTGGTCCTAATCATTCGGTTGTAACAGCTTGTTCGACTGGTGCTCATGCAATTGGTGATGCAACTCGTTTAATTGCATTGGGTGATGCGGATGTAATGGTAGCAGGGGGAGCTGAATCGCCAGTTAATCGTATATCTCTTGCTGGTTTTGCTGCCTGTAAAGCTCTTTCTACTGGGCATAATGATGAACCTGAGCGTGCATCACGTCCTTATGATGCAGATCGTGATGGTTTTGTTATGGGTGAGGGAGCTGCTGTTGTCGTTTTAGAAGAGCTTGAACATGCAAAAAAGCGGGGTGCTCGTATTTATGCAGAAGTGATTGGTTATGGTTTGTCTGGTGATGCTTATCATATTACAGCTCCTTCGGAGAGTGGTGAAGGTGCGCAACGTAGTATGATGTCGGCTCTTAAGCACGCGCAAGTGAATGTGTGCGATATTGATTATATTAATGCTCATGGTACATCAACGATGGCTGATATTATAGAACTAGCTGCTGTTGAGCGTGTTTTAGGTCATCATGCGTTGAAGGTATCAATGTCATCAACGAAATCATCTATTGGGCATCTACTTGGAGCAGCTGGCGCAGCTGAGGCTATTTTTTGTATTTTAGCTATACGAGATAATATAGCTCCGGCAACACTCAATCTTGACAATCCGTCTGTTAAAACAAAAATTGATCTTGTACCGCATACACCACGTGAGAGAAAAATTGATATAATTCTTTCTAATTCATTTGGTTTTGGTGGAACAAACGCATCTTTAGTAATGCGGCGCTTTAGTTAATCATAAACAATTTCATTTGTTATGGCTGCTTTCATAAGCTTTTTAATTATAAGATTTTGATGAGAAATTATTAGTAAAATACCTAAAATGATTAAGGGTAGTGAGTTATGTCTAATGTAAAAAGTAAGTCATCATTACAGGATATAGACGATTTTTCATTAAATTATTCGCCACATAATAATGGATTGTCACATGAAAAACGGAAAAGATCGCATATTTTGCGCAATCCGTTTATTATTCTTGGTAATTTTTTTTTAATGCTTATTGTGGTTATTCTTTTGGTTGTCGGTATTCCTCTCTATATTGTAAAAAACATTTTTGAGGGAAAAGGGATAGCTGAGAAAGAACAAGTTATTCTTATTGATTCTGGAAAAGGAATTCGTGAAATTGCATCATTGCTTGAAAAACGTGGTCTTATTCGATCATCTGATATTTTTATTTATGGGATTGGTTATTACCAAAACACAACACGTCTTAAAGCGGGTGAATATTTAATTCCAGCATATGCTTCGATGTATGATATTATGAATATTTTTGTAAAAGGAAAATCTATTGAATATACCTTTACAGTGCCTGAGGGTTTAACAGTTCAACAGGTATTCGATCGGTTATCAGCCAATGAAATTTTAATTGGTGATCTTCCAGAAGTTTTACCTCCAGAGGGCAGTTTAGTGACTGATACTATTCATTTTATTCGTGGTACAACACGTGCGGAGATTATAAAAAGGTTACGTGAAGAACAAACAAAATTAGTTAATGCGATATGGGCTGCTCGTTCACCAGATTTACCCATCAAGTCTATTGATGAATTTGTTATATTGGCATCAATTGTTGAAAAAGAAACAGGGGTTGCAGCAGAGAAGCCGCAGGTGGCTGCAGTATTTTATAATCGTCTTGCTAAGCGTATGCGTCTTCAATCTGATCCGACAGTAATTTATGGTATTTTTGGCGGAAAAGGTAAACCTGTAGGTCGTCCAATTTATCGGTCAGATCTTGAGAGAGAAACACCATATAATACTTATAAAATTGATGGGCTGCCACCAACAGCTATTGCAAATCCAGGTCGCGATTCTTTAGAGGTAGTGGCAAGTTTTCCGAAAAGTGATGCGCTTTATTTTGTAGCTGACGGTTCAGGTAGACATATTTTCTCTAAAACTTTGGATGAACATAATGCAAATGTTCGTAAATGGCGTGCGTTAGAAAAACGATAAATCTTCTTAAATTTAGAATTCATATTTAGAAAATTTTGAAAAGAGTAACATTATGACATTATTTGATCATGAATTGAGTGCTCAACAAAAAAATAAACGTCGCGGTTTTCTATTTATTCTTTCTTCTCCTTCAGGTGCTGGTAAATCAACAATTTCACGATTAATTCTAAAAGATCAACAACTAGAGCTTTCTATCAGTGTGACAACGCGAGCAAGGCGCTCTAGTGAAGTAGATGGCGTTCATTATCATTTTATTTCAAAAAAAGAATTTGAACGTAAGTGTGCAGGAGAGGAATTTATTGAGTGGGCAGAAGTGCATGGGAATTATTATGGAACTTTACGTGAAAGTGTTGAAAATGCATTGAGCGCTGGTCGGGATATGTTATTTGATATTGATTATCAAGGGACTGAACAACTTCAAAAAAAAATGCCAGGTGATACTGTTTCTGTTTTTATTCTTCCTCCATCAATGAAGGAGCTTGTTGCTCGTTTACATCGTCGAGCAGAAGATAACCAAGACATTATTAATTTGCGATTAAACAATGCACGAACAGAAATTCAGCAATGGCGCTCTTACGATTATGTCGTAATTAACGAAGATTTGAATCAGTCGTTATTATTTATTAAATCGATTTATTTAGCAGAAACAATGAAACGTAAGCGTTGTCGTTTTCTTAAATCTTTCATTGATAAGCTTATCGCTGAAAAAATTAATTAATATGCTTATCATTTTAAGAGAAACTTCGGATTAAAAAGGTTCTATTTCTTTAAGTGATTAGGTTAGCTAAAGTTACGAATTCAGAAATAGAAAGTGTTTCTGCTCGGCGTGTTCCATCAATGCCAGCTTTTTCTAAAAGTGTTTTGCCTCCAATAGTTTTAAGACTTTGGCGTAGCATTTTGCGTCTTTGTCCAAAAGCAATTTTTGTTATGAGGCTTAATTTTTTTGTAGAGCAAGCGAGAGGTTGTAAGCGTGGAATAATGTGAACAACGGAAGAAGTCACTTTTGGCTCTGGTATGAAGGCTTGAGGAGGAATATCAAAAGCGATTTTTGCAATGCTACGCCAACCAGTCAATATGCTAAGACGACCGTAGTAAGGAGATTGAGAAGTTGCTGTAATACGTTTTGCAACTTCACGTTGAAACATTAAAGTCATTGACTCATAAAAAGGAGGCCATGATTTTGTTAAAAGCCAATTTAATAAGAGTTGTGTTCCAATATTATATGGCAGATTTGCAATAATTCGCGGTTTTTCCGGATATGCTTCAAAAAGTTTTGAGAAATCTTGTTTTAATGCATCATTAAAAATAAGTTTGAGTTTTTGTGGATAGTGCTTTTCTATTTCTAAAAGAGCTGGCATACAACGTTCATCACGCTCTATCGCTGTTACAATAGCACCTTTTGCTAGTAAAGCGCGAGTCAAACCACCAGGACCAGGACCGATTTCAAGAACAGGTTTTCCTTCTATATTTCCTGCTTGATGAGCAATCTTAGTTGTTAAATTAAGATTAAAAATAAAATTCTGCCCTAGAGATTTATTAGCTTGTAACTTATATTTATTGATTACGTTACGGAGAGGAGGGAGATTATCTATTAGCATGTGATTGGATTGTTTTTTGTGAGTTGATCTGCAAGTTTAAGAGCAGAAATAAAACTTTCGGGAGAAGCTATCCCTTTATGTGCAATATCAAAAGCAGTGCCATGGTCTGGGGAGGTGCGAATGAAAGGTAATCCTAAGGTAACATTAACAGTAGTATCAAAGTCTAATGTTTTAACAGGGATAAGAGCTTGATCATGGTACATACAAAGAGCAACATCATATGCTTTCCTTATACGTTCATGAAACATTATGTCAGGAGAGAGGGGGCCTATAATATTAAGTCCTTTTTTTTTAAGATATTCAATAGCAGGAATAATAATTTTTTTTTCTTCTTTTCCTATTGCACCATTTTCTCCAGCATGAGGATTAAGACCAGCAATAGCTAAGCGGGGTGAATTCATTGCAAATCTAGTTTTTAAATCATTTTCAGTAATTAATGCAGTTTTAATAATTAAATTACAGGTAAGAGATGAAGATACTTTGTTAAGTGGAATATGAATAGTAATTGGTACCGTTTTTAGTTGAGGTCCAGCTAACATCATAACTGGATGATATTGTTGATTGGAAAATTTTTGAGCAAGATAAGCAAGAAATTCAGTATGACCTGGAAAGTTGAATCCAAAATCGTAAAGACTCTTCTTTGCAATAGGGCAAGTAATTAATGCACGCCCGTGACCACTTTGAATCAATTGAACGCTGCGTTCGATTGATTCAATTATTCCAGCAGCGTTATCAGGTGAAGATAATCCTAGTTGATCACTTTGTCGATTTTTTAAAGGAATTATAGGAAGAGATATTGGAAAACTTTCTACAACATTATGAGTAGAAACAGATTTTATATCAATATTAAGTTGTAAAAAATGAGCGCGTGAACGAATAATTTCAGGATCGGCTAAGAGAACAAAGGGTGGAATTTGACGTATATTACGCATATTCCACGTTTTTATAACAATCTCAGGACCAATTCCTGCTGGATCGCCACTGCTAACGATTAGCGGAGTCATTATGAATTTTGAATACGTGCTGTTTGTCTCAATTCTTTTAAATATTTTTCACTGATAGCTTCAAGAAGTTGCGGAATATCTTTTTTTTGATGATCTTGGATAGAAAATATCAGTCTGGCTACACGATCATCAGAAACTCTTTTTATTTGACAGACAGCAACTGCTTCAATACCATGCTGTGTCTCTTGAAGGTTGGTCATTTTTCCAGCTGGTGTTGCAAGGATAGCTTTTTCCCAATTTCTAGGAAGCTGAGGTTCCAAAAATTTTCCCAAATGACGGATAGTAATATCTAAAATACCTTTTGCTTGGTTTTTAGCGCTATTACATCCACGGAAATTTGCACGAAACTGATTTGCTTCTTGTATGCGTTTTTCCAGAATTGCTGACCGTCGATGTTCAGGAATAACAAAAATAATTTGTTGTAGTGTATATTCGTTTGTTGAAGGTTTTACACCGCCATTTTTTAATATTCTATGGACAGCTTCTTGTTCTGTAAGAACGCCACCTTCAGCTTGATAACGTGCATTAACAAGACGTCCCCACCCCATTTGTCCAAGAATATATGCTTTAAAGTGTTCCACTGTAACATCAGTTTGAGCGAGCATTTGACTGAGTTGCTCAACAGTCATATTATTTTGTATTGCGAAATTCTCAAAAGCACTCTCAAGTTCATCTTTGCTAACCTCAATATTCCGCCGCTTTATTTCATTATTTTTAAGGGTTTCATCAATAAGCTCATTTTTAGCTTGTGCAGCAAGATTTCCTTGTCTCTGTTGCAATTTAAGAAAAGCAATGCGCCTTTGAATATCATAACTTGTAATAGCACTACCATTAACTGTGACGACAACTGAAGTTTGTGCAAAAGCTTGTGATGTAAAAAATATGCTTATGGATAAACTGCTTACACTCAAAAAAGTGATACAAAATAAAGCAAGAGCACTATTTTTTAGTATATTCATGTAAGTAAACCTTTACGATCAATTTTCACCCGTTACCCAAAATATATGTTTTTCTGCATAAAAACAATGATAAGTTAAGATCTATATGTTCTCTATTGTAAATCTGATTTTATTTTTTTGCCAATATCTGTGATTGTACGTAATGAAAAAGAAAAATTAAAGTTTTTTAAAGGCATATTTCTTTTTGGATTTTTTACTTGTTGATAGCCAATTGTTATTCCAAAACATTCATCTATATAACTTAGATTTATTCCTTGTTTTACCAAAGCGTTAGATACTAAATCGTAACTAGCATTATTATTAATGGACCAATAGTTGGAAAATTTAAGCCCCACTTGAAAAGAAATCTCTTGTCGATCTTGCGTATATTCATCATTTTGTTGATGTGAAATATAGGCATATTGCATAGATGCCCAAAGATTTGACCATTTTTGTGATGCTTCTAATTCACCACGACGGATTTTTCCTGTTTTTTGATTAAAACGTCCACGAGATGCTATAGAAAAACCACGAGTATGATTTGCTTCAAACATTGTCACATAGTCTGAGTGAGCTGTTTCAAGACCAGAGTATGCACCTAAATTGACAAAGTCTTTCTCTGCGAACGAATTTTTTCCTGCGAGATGAAATGACTGTCCAAAAAGCCCATAAAGAGACCAATTATTATTAAAACTTCCAGAATATCTAAGACCTATATTTACTCTTGTTCCTCCTTCTACACGATCATAACCAGAGAATTTATCTCTTTGAAATAAGGTAGTTGTATCAAATACAAGGCTTTGTGCGTCTTCGTTTGGTAATTGTTTTACATATTGTTCGTTATTGCGTATAAAAATTTGTGCTATTGGTTCTAGTATATGTGTAGATATTTGGGCAGTAATAAGAAGAGGATATCGTAACTCCAAGCCTGTCGTTGCCATACTACGAATTGTTGAGGAAGCAATATTAAAATTTTTCGAAGAGATATTTTCTATGCCAGTAATATAATTATTGTGAGTGTTTATCGCACTTGTATCAATGCGTAAGGCAAAGATGGGGGTTAATACTAAACCATTTTTTGTATTGAAACGTTTTTTCCATTCTAATTCATTTGTTAAACGAAAACTGTTTCCAGCTATACTGGAAAACTGATGGGCATTACCGGGATAATTTGGCAAATTTGTATTATTAAAATCAGCATGACGACGATAAATTGATTGTATATTACTACGGAAGGTAAGATTTCCACTATAAATTGATTGATTTGGTGTCCAAAAATAATCAATAATAGGTAGAACCCATGCTTGCTGAGAATGGCGATCGTTGAGGGTATCTTTAAGTATTGAATTTTGGATATTGAAACGGTAAAAATGCATGTCAAAATAATTTTTATCTGCAAGACCATTTAAATAAAACTGAGAAATTTTTACAGGGTCATTATAATTTTCAAGTTTGTATGTACGGCTAAAATTTCTGTCTGACTGTGCAAAGATATTCCAGCCGTAAACCCATCGGGAATTAATACGAAAGTCACCTCTTGTTGCTACCATATAACGATTGGTATTTTGTGAATCAACTCTATCATTATCGAAGTTGTGAGGATTAATTTGGTATATATGAGCAAAGTGGACGTTATAATGGCCTGTTTTTAAGCGTTGATGCCATGTACCTTCAGTTAAAAGCCCCTGTTTTGTATAGATTGTAGAAGAAAGTGTGAAATCATTGTAGAGTGATAGGTTCCAGAAATAAGAGTTTTTTATGCCAATACCAAGGTTATCAGCATAAAAAAAATGAGGAGACAAAAAACCGCTGATACGTTTTACTGTTGGGTCAGGGAATTCGATAATTGGAAAATATAAAATTGGGATGCCAAAAGTTTCGAAGTAGCCGTTTTCAAATCGAATTGTTTTTTTTACATTGTTCCATATGATTTTTTTCGCTTTAATTTGCCACGAGACTACTCCACCTGATTTTTTATGGCAAAGTTCACATGCTGTATAGATAGCATTATTAAAAATTGTTATTTGATTCTTGTTGCGGTTAGCATTTTCAGCTGTGAAGTATGTATTATTAGTTGTTTTGATGCGTAAAGAATTTACAAATCCGTCTCCAAAGTCCTTTGTCATATCAATATAATTAGAATAGATTTTATTTCCATCCTTTTGAGTAATCTTAACATTTCCTTGAGCTATGACGCGTCCTGTTTTTTGATTATAAGTGACTCTTTGAGCGACAGCTTTATTGCTGTTATATTCAATTTGGACATTTCCTTGTGCAGAAATGATGTTTGAATCACGATTGTAAATAAGTTTATCAGCAGAGAGTAAGAAAGGACTTTTTGTATTTTTGAGATGATTTTGAAAAAAAGGATTAGAATTTTGTGCTATTGCAGAATAAGATATAAGGGTACCTCCAGAAAAACTGATGAGACTTTTTATAACCAATGTTCTCAGTTTTGCTAACATTTTTACTTAACCATCCTCCGTATAAAGTAAAAAGGATATGCCAAAAAACAATGCCACTATAACTGGTACCCAAGCAGCAATGATTGGTGGAATGTAACCGGCGTTACCAAAACTTCGAACAAGCATAGAAATAACATAAAGTATAAATCCCGCAATTACACCACCAAGAATTAATGTTTTGGATTGTCCAAAGCGTGGAATTTTTAGTGATACAGTTGCTGCAATGAGAGTCATTGCCACAAGTAACATTGGTAACGCAATAAGTGATTGTAAATGCATATCAAATTTATTGGCAGAATAACCAAATGAACGCGCAACAGCAATTTTTTTTGGTAATTTGTAAAATGGAATAGTTACAGGGTCGGCTAAATATTCAGTTAAAAACTCAGGTTTTAAGTGAGTTTTTATTCGTAATTCAGAGAATTTTTCAGGAGTTTGCCCTATTTTATAGATTGTTCCATTTATTAATAACCAAGCACCATCTGTCAACATTGCTTTTTTGGTATTAATCCAGTTTTTTACTGTTGCATTCTCATTATATTGTACAAAGGTTGCATCAATAAGAGAAAGATCTTTATGTGTGATTGATTTGGCACCAATGGTTGTTCTTCCTAAATTTGTGTGTTGTGTTAACCATGGAATACGCGTGTTACTGATAGATATTTGGGTATTATTATTACGCCATGCTGCTACAATTTTTTCTGCTTGGGAAGAGCTCCATGCAGCAAGTGGATTAATAAAAAGAATAGAGAATAATCCAAAGAGAAAAGCTCCGAAACAAGCTGGTGTGAGAAATTGCCATGCGGAAATACCGATTGAACGAGCAATAACAAGTTCAAGTCTTTTATTAAGGGAGATAAGCATTGTTATTGCAGAAAATAATGTAATAAAGGGGAAGAGTTGTTGTATAATCAAGGGAATTCTCAACAATGAAATAAGGAATGCTCCTTTTGCTGTATAATGAGGAAGCAACGCTAGTTTACTAAAGTTTTCTGTAAAGTCGATTAAGAGGACGAGAATAAAAACACCTAGCAAGAAACAACAGACTGTTTTGAGATAAAGCATGAAAAAATATCGTCCGAGCGTCAATCCAATCATGATACCTTATCCGAGAGATATTAAGAGTTTCGATGTGTAGATATCATGATGCATGCGAATATTCAATGAAACGCAAAGTAGCTTTATCATAAGAGTTTGTAAACCGCATGATATGCTTTTATCACAACATTAAAAAGCATTAATTAAGGATTCAGTAGTTTGAAATTTCACCAATCTAACATTACTTTAACTTACAGTATATAGATGATTTTATATGCCTTACAATTTTAGATATTAATAATTCTTTAATATTTTACATATCTACTTTATATAAAAAAATATCTTGTAATTTGTTAGAAATGATAACTTCCTATAATTATAATTTAGATTTAATCAGTTTTCTGTATTTTGTATCAGTGTTATTTGTAGAAAATTCTATGTTATAATAAAGTACGCGTCACACTGAGCTTGAAGATAGAAAAATGAATAGTAGGAAACACAGCTATTATTAATCATTTCCATATTGATATACTATCATTAATGTGAGTTATGATGCAGTTTGAATAAAAGAAAAGTTATCTCTGTAAATCAATTCTTTGTAATTTTTTGAAAAATTATTTGAATAACATTATTGAATTTTTCAAGGACACCAATTTTATGGTCTGTTATCAGTATAAAAAAGGTTAATAAGCATATTCCTATTGGAATGATATAAAGTAGTGGAATATAAGAGGGGTTATTTTCTGTTTTCTGTGCAAAAAAATATCCTAACCAATAAATCAATAAGGAAAAAGTAATTGTAGAAAAAGTTGCAGATATATGCGCTTGTCGATATGAGTGTGCATTTCCTGCTATGGCTATTGCAATTAATGCAAAAACAATAGGATAGAGACATTCCGTGAAACGACGATGGAATTCAGCTCTATATTGAAACGGTTTTCGTTGATAATGAGGATCATTTGGATTGGGGTTGGATAAATAAGAAAGAGGGCGATCTTTAGGATAAATATTAGGTGTTTTCTTATTGGGAATAAATTCGCTTAGACTAAAAGTATGGGAGCTAAATTTGATAATTGAAACATTATCATTTTTATAATCAATTCTTTCTATTTCGCCATCATTGAGGATTAAAAAATTACCTTTTTTATTGTTAACAATAGCTCCTTTTGTTGCATAGTAAAAAAGCCCAAGCTGAGGATTGCGCTGATCAGCAATGAAAAGACGGCCAATGGTTCCATTTGCATTTCGTTCACCAATTTCTATGTAAAGATTTTTAGTTAATTCTTGGAAGCTACCCTCACGAATGAAAAGACTAATAAGATCAGAATGAGCATTTGCTAACATTTGTCTCATATTAAGACGTGCATGAGGGGCAATAAAATTAGTAATGGAAAAGGAAGCAAATGAAGCCAGAATTGCTAAAAGAAGAATTGGCTTCCAAACAATATTTTTGGATATGCCTGAGGCGCTGATAACAGCTAATTCTGTGTCTTGATTCATTGTCGACAGGATGATTGTAATTGCAATAACTAATGCGAATGGTATAACAAGAGAAGTGACAGAAGGAATTAATAGAGATGAAAAATATAAAATTGTTAAAAACGTTTGTCCACTTGTTGTAAGAAAATTGATTCGTGCAAGAATTTGTACAGTCCAACTGATGCCAATTGCTCCAAGCATCACAGCACTAAAAAGAATAAAAATGCGTTTTAATATATATAATTCAAGAATCCGCATAGAATAGATGTTATCCTCAGTTTTCACTTCAAAATAGATATTCTATAATGCGTTAAATTTAAGCATATAATCGAAATTTAAAGATTGTTTCTATGTGCGTATGCTTGTTTCTCATTAGCAATAGAAGATGATTAACTTATCTTAAATATGGTTAGCCTCATACAGGCAATTCATTTATTATTTTGAATAATAAGTTTTCAACAGAATAATATTTTTCAGTCTTTCTTATTTTGAATTAACAAGGTGTTTTATGTATGCATTACGTAACTAGACTGGTATATGAATAAAATCGTTTGAGAAAAGAATCAAGGCATTTTGTATGAAATATTTAAATGCAAGGAAATTATAATATCAGGAATTAGTAAATATAATGGTGATGTTGGCTTGTTATTCTATAAACATAGCATTATTCTGAGGTTTTTTTACATTTGTAGATATTTTAGAGAAATGGGATTAAGTGCAAGTAAAAATTCCTCTTTAAAAGTTATATGAATTAGCTGCATCAAATGATATGCAGCTCTATGTGAAAGAAGCAATTCTATTAAAAAATGCAAAAAGAAAAGCTATGATTGCAGTTACATAGTCATCTTATTTTCTGGCTTATATGAGAATAATATGATTTTATAAATATCAATATATGATATTATTTTTTGAGAATATAATTATTAAAATAAAACGAGATTTTCAACTCTAACTTACTTTATTGTATTAAAATACTGAAGACCTAATAGTGCGTTATAATGAAAAGTATTGAGGATTAAAATGGTTGATATTCTTTTCTATCATTTAACGAAGTCAACTTTAAAAGATACTTTGCCTGTGTTGGTGGAGCGTGCATTGAAGCGTTTTGGTAGAATAACAATACAATGTATAAGTAAAGAACAATGCAATTTTATAGATACTTGTTTATGGGTTTATTCTGATGAATCATTTATTGGGCATGGGACAGAATATGATAACTATCCAGATTTGCAGCCTGTATTTCTTACTACAGGACAAGAAAATCCAAATGATTCAAAAGTGCGTTTTCTTATAGAGGGCGCTGTTTGTTCAGATATTGATATTTATCAACGACTTGTGATTATGTTTGATGGTCATAATGATGCACAATTGAATCTTATTCGTGAGCAGTGGAAAAACTATAAAACAAAAAATTATAATTTAACTTATTGGCAGCAGACTGAAGATCATCGTTGGGAACAGCAGGTTTGAGGTATAGGATATCTTTATTTTGTTTTTTTCAGTATTGAGCTCTCATAAATCAGAGCTCTTGGTTGGGAAATAATCAGGTTGAATTTTTCTTATGATTTTTATTTTAGGGGTGACAAAAATATAGCCTAAGATTAAAATATTCAATTGGAATGATAATGATATTTGACCGAGTTTTACTTATTCTATGGGCTGTAATATTAGCTTTTTTTTGTGTTTCATGGTTGGGAACAACAAATATTCTATCGCAGATATTTTCTGCCTCTCATATTAATACTATGATTATTGATATCTTATTCTTTTTCCTTTGTGCATTATTTGCTGGAATATTATGGTGGACTTTACCTAGACCGATGCCCTTAAAAATAAAATTAGCGGCATCTCTGCCGCTAATATTAGTTTCATTATATTGTTTTAGTGTGATATCTCTTCATCTGTAAAGCTAATAAAGCAAACGAGTGAGATAAAAGAAGATAAGAAGAGATAATAACTAATATAAGAAGTACTAAAATGTTGTACTAGATATTCTGCAATATAAGGTGCAATAGCTGCGCCTAAAATACCAGCTAAATTAAAGGTTATAGAAACACCACTATATCGAACTTCTGTTGGATATGCTGATGAAAGAACCGCACCAATCTGACTGTACGTCATTCCCATTAAAGATAAACCAATAACAGACATTGCACAAATACCTAAAATTCCATTATCGAAGAAGTAAGGAATTGCAAAGGAATAAATACAGGTAGCTATTGTAACCCAAATCATCAAACTTCTGCGTTTAATATGATTAGCAATTTTTCCTGTAAGAATAGTAAAAATACCAAAAAAAACAGCACCGATCATTTCTACTTGAAGTGCTTCATTAAATGATAATTGCAGATGATTTGTTGAATAACTTAGCAAGTAAGTCGTAACCAGGTAAAATAGCACAAGAGCTGTCATGCTAGAAAATGTACCAAGAAACAAAATCCGTGGGTGTTTGAAGAATACATCTAGTACAGGTATTTGGGAGGTTTTTTCGTGGCCGACATTTTTTTTGAATTCAATTGTTTCATTGATCGACATACGAATCCATAATCCTAAAATAATGAAGACAATTGAGCCAACAAAAGGAATACGCCATCCCCATGAAAAAAGTTGCTCTTCATCAAGCGCATGCCATAATGCTAAATAAACTATAATAGATACACATAAACCGATTGGAGCGCCTAATTGCGGAAATATTGCATACCAACTACGTTTTTCTGGGGGAGCATTTTCTGTTGCAAGTAACACAGCTCCTCCCCATTCTCCTCCTAATCCGATTCCTTGTCCAAAACGACACACTGTTAAAAGGAAAGGCGCAAACCATCCAGCTGTTTCATAAGTAGGTAAAATACCAATAATAACTGTTGAAATACCCATTGTTAGAAGAGAGGCAATGAGTGTTATTTTTCGTCCAATTTTATCACCAAAGTGTCCAAAAATAACTGATCCTATAGGGCGTGATAGGAAAGCGACACCAAAAATAAGGAAGGATTGCAAAATAGCGAGCTGTTCATTTTGAGATGGGAAAAATAATCGAGGAAATATGAGAGCTGCGGCAGTTGAAAAAGCATAAAAGTCAAAATATTCTATTGTTGTGCCGATAAAACTCGCGAATAAAATTCGACCAGGTGAAGATTCTCGGTTAGTGCTGCATTTTTCTATGCTTCTAGACATGGATAAAAAGTTCCTTTATATGTGAAATTAAATTACAAAGTTTACAATTATAAAAAATTCATATCAGTATCGAATCATTAGCCTTGTTGATTTTTTATGCTGCGAATTCTAAATTAAACAGAAATAAAAAACTACATGTTCGCATAAAAAATACACATTTACGTAAAATATGCGTTGCCTTTGCTAATCGAATTTGTAATTACATTTTGATATTTTCAATGAGTATAAAATCCGTATAATAATAAGTCAAGAATGTATAATGTTGTTGACTTTATTGTATTTTTTATTTGAATATATTATTATTTTTAATAATTCAAAAAATCAAAATGTTTAAATTAGTATGAATTGGTAGTTACTAGCTTTAGTATTTTTGTCAAGCTTTGAGAATTTGTACCTAGTTATTTAGTATTAGTAGAAGGAGAGTTTAGAGTTTTATGATGATTTTCTAAAGTAGTGTGTAAAAGTGTGGCGTTTTAGGTGAAACTTGAAGAGAGAGAGTTTTTTAATTTTTTAATAAGGAGCTAATAAGTGTTTAAAAGAAAGATACAGAAACAGGAAGCTTCAAAATATGCGTCTGATTATGCTATACCTCAAAGTCTAATAAAAAAGCGTCGTGAAACAATTAATTTAGTGATTAGTGCGTGTATAATTGAAGGATATACTCTTAATTCTAAAACTTTAGATATTTTAGAGAAATATGCGAATGGAGATTATTCACTAAAGCAGTTTAATACTCATATGGATCGTTCTGTGGAAAAAGTAAAGGTGGTGCGAAAGAAATATTCAAACCATGATGTTTATACTTCTAATGGAGTGCCGATAAATAAATATGGAATAACAGATACAGTTGCTTTTCGTGAAAGAAGTGCACATGATATAGCGAAAGCAATTATTAATCTCTCTTGTGAAGAGGCACCAAAACAATTTGATTCCTCTTATCTAAAATGTCTTCATAAGCGCTTATGTGGGAATATATTTGAGTGGGCTGGGTGGATTCGCAACGAGATTCCATTTAATGAGAGTGTAATAAACGACGAGCTGGTACTAATGGGAGAATCGAGATCTGTAAACAGTAATGAAATTCAAGAAAGTTTAAAAAAAATTGACAAAATTCTTTCTGAGAAGAATAATCTGAGAGAGTTACCATGCGAAGAATTTTTTCATAATGCAGCAAGAATCTTTTCTTTGCTTAATGATATATGTCCTTTTATCGGTGGGAATGAATGTACGAAACTGGTGTTTTTTGATGAGCTTGCTAAAGCTGCTAATTATAAACTTGACTTTTCAGTTATAACAAAAGAACGCATGGAATTTGTCAGCAATGCTGCAAAAACTTTAGAAGGTGACATAGGTGATCTAGCTCCTATGGAACATTTGTTTGAAGATGTTTCTGATCCAAACAAAGTGTGTATGCTGAAAGAGTTTATCAGAAATAATAAGTGTAAAGATATTGAAAATCAGATTATTGTAGCTCCTCGTAAAGATATAGTTTATAGTGGTATCTATAGAGGCCATAGTCCAAATTCCATTCTAGTTGAAACGGGAGATGTGTGTGTCGTATGCCACAAAGATTATTTAATGCCAGAAGAATTAAAAACATTAAAATTAGGTGATAAAATATCTTTTAAAGCTGTAATACCTAAGGCTCTTGAAGACTTGTTCATTCCAGAAGGAATATTAGTCTCTTTGACGAAAAAAGAACTTATTAAAAGAGTTAAAAAAGATTTTTCTGTTCAAAGAAGCTACGAAAATGTTAAGTATTATTCAAAACTTGTTTATAATAATTCGGAAATCTTGAAAGAAAAGATGGAATTGATTGATGAATTTGCATGTTTTGATAAGCAGCTTGCGAAGCAGCTTGCGAAGCAGCTTGCGAAGCAAATTACGGAAGCTCCTCAATCTATTTTTATGCTTGCAGGTGTTGAGATATTTGGTATGAGCAATTTCAGGCGCAAAAAAGCTGAAGAATCTTGTGGTAAACTTAGTTATGCAATTAAGCAATATACAGATAATGTAATATACACTAGAGATGCAATCTTACAACAACACGAAGCACAAAATAGTATTAAAAGGAAAGCGGTAACAATGCCCAGTAAGGAAATGCAAGATGTTTTAAATTTGCCAGAAAATATGCGGCGAAAAATATTTGACAATTCTTGTTCATTACAGCAGGAGATTTGTAGTTTTGTAAGTAAAGTCATGAGCCGTCTTTCATTTAACGAGTATCAAGCACTTCATAATAATAATTATGAAAAACTCTCTCAAGATTTGGGCGTGTCAGTGAATAAAGCAGAGAAAATTACAAACATTTTTAAAGCGAGTGAGAAAATGTATATGGAAATTAGAGGTTTCAGAATTAATCACTCAGAAAGTATGGCTATAGCTAGCTCAGTTAAATTGTAAGTTATTGCATCTTTCTAAAAATTTTTGCTTTATTTATAAGTAAAGCGGAAGATTTTTTTGCGATTGAATGTAGTGAAAAAGTGAATGGGTAGGCTTGTATTTTATTGAATGAAATTACCAATTCTATTAGTGTTTAGCAGTTTTCATAAGTTTTGCAGACGCATATTTAAAGGATATAGTTGAGATTTTGCGAAGGTAGTTTAGTTATAGCCTATTCTGTATTAATTTATAGTGGATTTGCTAATTTGTTGTATTTTTGTCTCATATCATTTCAAAAATCAGATTAGAGCTTTATGCAGAATTTTTTTATTCAGATCAGAATGGTGATAATTTTCTGAGAGTGATAGAAAATATCTTCTGATATAAGTCGCATATTGATTTATTCGTGTTGGATGGATTATTACTAATCGTACTAGTAAAAGCCTTATTTTGAAGTTGTCTACACTAATTATGTTGTAGAAGAATTCAGAATAGCATGTTGAAATTGCTATTAAAAGTTCTCATTTCTGATTTTTATGTGCGTGGATTTTTTACTTAATAATAAAATGAATAATTAATGTTTTAAAAAAATATCAAATGTATATCGTTTAATTCTGAATAATGTTTCTTCAAAAGATGAAGCAATAGCTATTAAAGGTCTGTATACTTTACACTTTTTATAAATTTTGATGGGTTCTGGTTGAAATGTAATTTTGCAGAACTATTTACTCCCATTAGTTTGTCCAAGACGGAATAATAAGGATGTAGTTATGCAATATAAGTGGAAGTTAGGTTATTGGATACTTATGATCAGTAGCTCTTTTGTGGGAGTTGCGAATGCAGATAAGAATGAAATGCAGAGATTTGATAGCAGTTATAGTGGTAATGTTGTTTATGATCAGGATGAGAAAGAAAAAAATACTGAGATTGTTAGAAAAGATGAAGTTGCTGTTATTCAAGATGGAGCAGTTTTAAAAAATTTTCTAATAGATAATGATATTAAAATCTATGTTGGAAATGATGGTAAGCAAGATAATCCAGGTCAGTCTATCGATAACATAGTTAGAAATTCTGGAAGGCTTTATATTTATGCAGGTGGTTTGAGTAAAGGTACTAAAATTGAAAATGGCGGTGTTGAAAATATTATGGCTTTCAACGGTAAACAAGGTTTTTCAAGGAATGCTATTATTTATAAAGGTGGACAACAACAGGTTAAGGATGGAGGAAAAGCAGAGGAAACGAAAATTTATGGTGGTAAACAGTTTATTTACGGGGAAGGTAATGTTGGAGGCCAAATAACAAAAAGTTCTGCTAATGGTACTATCATTTATGGTCAAGGTGATATACTAGGAGAACAGAATGTATATGAAGGCGGTGTGGTATGGAATGCGAAAGTGATGGAAGGGGGAATACAAAATCTTTATGCAAGGGATAACGGAGAGGGAGGTACTGCAGTAAATACTGAAATTTTTAGGGATGGCATACAGCGCGTTTTCGCAGAAGGTGTAGCCATCACCGTTGCTTTACATGATAATGCTGTCCAAGAGATATATAAGGGTGGTTATGTATACGATCTAACTATTAATGATCATGCGAGTTCATGGGCATATGCTGGTGCAATGTTAGAAGGAAATACAACAATTAATGATTCTGGAAAGTTTTTGCTTTATGCTGGTGATGAAAAAGATCAATCTACAGTAGAAAACTTTATTTTAAATGGAAAAGATACAGAATTATTTGTTATTAGTGCACGTGATGAAGACAGCGCTTTGATTAAGAAATTAAGTGGTAAGGGAACTGTTAGTTTTATCCTTGATCAGGCTCAAGCACGTTATTCTCGTCTTCATATTGAGAACCTTTCTGGTGAATTAGGAAGTTTACATTTTAGATTTAATACCAGTATTGCAGAGGATCGTGGTGATTACCTTTTGATTGATAAGGGTGATGGTAATCACATGATAAGCGTTGTTGATTCAGGTGCTGAAATTACCACTCCTCTTTCACAACAACGTGATTTGGTTACCGATAAAAGTGCAGGAGCTCATTTTACTCTAGCAGATTTTTCTGGAGCAAAAATTAATGCTGTTGATGGTGGCACTTATATGTATAGTTTGAAACAAAGAGAAGATGGTTCTGAAAAGATTTGGTATTTAGCAGCAGATCATTTTGATAAGCCGAATCCTCCAGTTCCAGACCCAGATCCAAATCCAGATAAAGAGCCAAAACCAACACCAACTCCATCTACAACACCATCGACAGATGCAGTTTTGTCTTTGGCGGTAGCTCCTGAACTTGTTTTTAATAATGAGTTGCAAAGTTTGCGTTTTGGAAGAGGTCTTTTAGGAAAGAACAAGAAGAATACAGCTTTCTGGACATATGGGATCAAGGGTCGAGATCGTTTAGCTACAGATCATACGCATTTTAGACTTGGTCAGACTGGTGTAATATTAGGTGTTGATTGGTTGAAAGAACTAATGAATGGGGATTTTTATATTGGTGGTTTTGGAAGTTATGATCAAGCGCGTATTACCCATGCACGAGGTGGTATCAGTAGTATGGATGCTTACAGTGTTGGAGCTTACGCGACTTATTTTGATAATCAAGGATGGTATTTAGATAGCGTTTTGAAATATAATTATTATATCAATAATTTAAAGACTATTTCAACGAATGGTTTGGGTGTTCAAGGTGATTATAATCAATGGGCTATAGGTACCTCATTTGAGGCAGGTTATCATTTTGATGTAGCGCCAGATACCTGGATACAGCCTTATACTCAATTCACAGGAATACGTGTTTCAGGTCAGGAAGTAAAACTTTCTAATCAGATGACCGGTGATGTGGATAGCTCTATTTCGTTACGCAGTGAAGTTGGATTATCTGTAGGTCATAAGTTTAATTTAAATAGTGATACTCACTTAATGACTTATATAACAGCAGCTTGGTTGCGTGAACATATAGATAGCAATCATACGATAATTAATAAGCAACATAAGTTTACCACTGATTTGTCTAGGGATACAGGTAAATTAGGAGTTGGTTTGAATAGCTTTGTTGGTGAAAACTTATCGCTTTACGCTGAAACTCATTATCTTAAAGGACAGAAGGTAGAACAGTCCCTTCAAGGTGTTGTAGGATTACGCTATAGTTTCTAAAATCTAGCTGTGTTTTGTTTTCTGATCATTTTGTAATTATATTTTATAAGCCAGATATTAATGATCAGAAAACTCTTTGTGAGAGAATATAAATATTGGATGTTTTTGCAATTTAATATACAATACCAATCTTTTATTAATTAAATTCATTTTGATTATTTGTATCACACATAGTGTGCATATATTTTTCTCTTTAATTTTTCAGTAGTTCCGATAATCTAATATAATTTTGTCATTATATCTCTTTGTTAGATATTATTATATTGTAATGTAAAACACATTATGATATATATAAAACACATTATGATATATAAAACGAGCTATTTGATAGTCAGGGGGTATTAATCTAGCTTTTGATGATGGAGTGTAGATCGTGCAATATTATAAATTAAGTTTTTCAGTATTAATGGTCAGTACTTTTTTCATACAAAGTGTGAATGCGCGGGAACAAATGCAGGAGATGTCTGATGAATCTTTGGATTTAAGTGAAACAATAAGAGATTTCTCCTCTATGTTTATCAATGGAAAGGTATTGAAAAACTCTTCGAGTGTTACTCAAGGTATCAGTATGCATACTAAAATTGAAGAGGGTGGTCTTGAGATGGTTGACAATAATGGAGCTTCAATGAGTGCCATTGTTTCTAAAGGGGGGAAACAGGTGATTACGCGTGCAGCTACTGCAATATCAACTCGAGTTGATGGTGGTTCGCAGTTTGTTTTTGAAGAAACCCCTAGAAATCTTGGTACAGAATCTAAGCGAAGTAGTGCTTATGATGCTATAATTGTTGGTACAAATGGAAATAGTGGGCAACAAAATGTGTATGATGGTGGGGAAGCGTGGAATACAAAAGTCATGGAAGGGGGAATACAATATCTTTATAAAGGAAAAACAGCAAAAGGTGGTTTTGCATCAAATACTGAAGTTTCTTCGAATGGTAAACAGCTTGTTTTAGCAGGGGGTGAAGCTTCAGGAGTTACTTTGAAGGATAAAGCTCTTCAAGTAGTGTATCCTGATGGGACAGTAAAAAATTTAACAATTCAAGATCAAGCGCAGTCATGGGTGCATGTTGGTGCAAATTTAACGGGGGCCATAAGGGTCAATGGTCAAGGGCATCTTCATTTTTATGCTGGTGATAATATAAGTTATATTACAAAAGAGGATATTATTCTCGAAGGGCGAAGTACTGAAAAATTATTTTCTGTCGGTGCACGGAATGGCAACCGTAATTCTGATATTGAGATTGAGGATTTAGGTGGTAATGGTGGAACAATAGGTTTTTCTTCTGTTGAATATGATAAACGTCATTCTAAACTTTATATTAAAAAGCTTTCAGGAAATTTAAATTTCAATTTTAATATTAGTGATGTAGGGGAGGGAAGCGATTATATATTCATTAAAAATGGCTCAGGTAAGCATACAATAAGTGTTGCCGATTCTGGTCGTGAAATTGCAACTTTTTTTTCGCAAAGTCATGGTCGTATTGCTGAGATCAATTTAGTTACTGATACAAGTGAAAATGGAGAAGCGAGTTTCACTTTGGTAAATAGTGCAGGTGAGTCAATTAGCGCTATCGATGGCGGAGCTTATATGTACACTTTACAACAGAGAAACAAAAGTGGAAATTGGAAGGTTTGGTCTTTGTCTGCAGATACCGGTCAATCTCGTTATATAAGTCCCCCTCCTAAACGGTTAATTCAAAAACCAGTTCTAAATTTTCCATCTACTTCTAATGGTAAATCGGATAAAAGTAAACTAAAAAATAACAAAAATTCTCGTCAACATTCAGAGACTCGGTCTCGCCCTCCCCGGCATGTGAGACAGTCTGAGCAGAGTTCTCTAGCACTTAGTTCGGGAGAGGCACAGACTTCTTTATATAAGGAGTATCAAAATGATGAGGCAAAAAGTCGAAAACGTATCTTACAGTCTCATGATAGTGGTGATGGGGGGACGTATAGTTATCCGGTGTTGAGTGGTTCTCCAATCTTAGATTCAAAGAAATTGAAAATTCCTGATATTGAAGTGATTCCATATGAATTGGGACAACAGATTGATGTTAATGAAGAGATTCCAGCTTACTCAAGTCGTTTGTATCTAAAAGAAGATACTAGTTTAGAAGATCAAGAAAGTTCCCCACAATTAATGAATCAAGATGATGAGGAACAGTTTCCAATATTAGACTCGATATCTACTGCTCTATCTACTACTCCATCGACAGATGCGTTGCTATCCTTGTCGGTAGCTCCTGAGCTTATTTTTAAAAATGAGTTGCAAAGTTTGCGTGCTGGAAGAGGTTTTTTAGGAAGAAATAAAAAGAGTGCTTCTTTATGGACATATGGGATTAAGAGTAAAGAAAATCTTTCTACAGATCATACAAATTTTAAGTTGGATCAAACTGGTATAATTTTAGGAATTGATGGGTTAAACGATTTAATGAACGGGCAACTTTATATTGGTGGTTTTGGAAGTTATGACCAATCAGATATTGCTCATGCACGAGGTGGTATTAGTCGTATAAATACTTATGGCGTTGGGGCTTATGCAGCTTATTTTAGTGATCGCGGTTGGTATTTAGATAGCATTTTGAAATATAACTATTATCAGAATAATTTGAAGGCTATTTCGACGAATGGTTTAAATATCAAAGGAGATTATAATCAGAAGGCGATAGGTACTTCATTTGAAGTAGGGCGCCATGTTAAGTTAGCACAAGATACTTGGGTTCAACCTTATGCTCAATTAATTTGGTTAAAAGTTGAGGGTAAAGAAGTAAAGCTTTCCAATGAAATGATAGGTAATATTAGTCCATATACTTCGTTGCGTAGCGAAATTGGGATATCTATAGGGCATGAATTGAATTTAGGTACTCCTGGTCAGATGATGACTTATCTAACAACAGCTTGGTTGCATGAATATATAGATAACAATCATACAATAATTAATAAGCGGCATAAATTTAATACTGATTTATCTGGTAATGCTGGTAAATTTGGTGTTGGTTTGAATAGTTTTGTTAGTGAGAATTTGAATTTTTATGTTGAAGCTCATTATCTCAGAGGGAAGAAGACAAAGCAATCACTTCAGGGTGTTTTAGGATTGCGTTATAGTTTTTAAACAAGAATAGCCTCATTCTCTATTTTGAGATGTTTTCTCGTGATGATTGAGGCTACTTAATTCATTAATTTTGATAGTAGAGTTTGAATAATGCGCTATAAATTAGTTTCTGGAATGTTAGTAATGAATATTTCTCTTGTACAAGCTGCTTCATTTAATTCTAATATGGATATAGAAAGGCAGGGGCAAGTATTATTATCTGCACCTTCAAATGATCTAAAAACTTTCCCTTATGGTCAAGGTTATATAAGGGGAGAACAGAATGTATATGAAGGCGGTGTGGTATGGAATGCGAAAGTGATGGAAGGGGGAATACAAAATCTTTATGCAAGGGATAACGGAGAGGGAGGTACTGCAGTAAATACTGAAATTTTTAGGGATGGCATACAGCGCGTTTTCGCAGAAGGTGTAGCCATCACCGTTGCTTTACATGATAATGCTGTCCAAGAGATATATAAGGGTGGTTATGTATACGATCTAACTATTAATGATCATGCGAGTTCATGGGCATATGCTGGTGCAATGTTAGAAGGAAATACAACAATTAATGATTCTGGAAAGTTTTTGCTTTATGCTGGTGATGAAAAAGATCAATCTACAGTAGAAAACTTTATTTTAAATGGAAAAGATACAGAATTATTTGTTATTAGTGCACGTGATGAAGACAGCGCTTTGATTAAGAAATTAAGTGGTAAGGGAACTGTTAGTTTTATCCTTGATCAGGCTCAAGCACGTTATTCTCGTCTTCATATTGAGAACCTTTCTGGTGAATTAGGAAGTTTACATTTTAGATTTAATACCAGTATTGCAGAGGATCGTGGTGATTACCTTTTGATTGATAAGGGTGATGGTAATCACATGATAAGCGTTGTTGATTCAGGTGCTGAAATTACCACTCCTCTTTCACAACAACGTGATTTGGTTACCGATAAAAGTGCAGGAGCTCATTTTACTCTAGCAGATTTTTCTGGAGCAAAAATTAATGCTGTTGATGGTGGCACTTATATGTATAGTTTGAAACAAAGAGAAGATGGTTCTGAAAAGATTTGGTATTTAGCAGCAGATCATTTTGATAAGCCGAATCCTCCAGTTCCAGACCCAGATCCAAATCCAGATAAAGAGCCAAAACCAACACCAACTCCATCTACAACACCATCGACAGATGCAGTTTTGTCTTTGGCGGTAGCTCCTGAACTTGTTTTTAATAATGAGTTGCAAAGTTTGCGTTTTGGAAGAGGTCTTTTAGGAAAGAACAAGAAGAATACAGCTTTCTGGACATATGGGATCAAGGGTCGAGATCGTTTAGCTACAGATCATACGCATTTTAGACTTGGTCAGACTGGTGTAATATTAGGTGTTGATTGGTTGAAAGAACTAATGAATGGGGATTTTTATATTGGTGGTTTTGGAAGTTATGATCAAGCGCGTATTACCCATGCACGAGGTGGTATCAGTAGTATGGATGCTTACAGTGTTGGAGCTTACGCGACTTATTTTGATAATCAAGGATGGTATTTAGATAGCGTTTTGAAATATAATTATTATATCAATAATTTAAAGACTATTTCAACGAATGGTTTGGGTGTTCAAGGTGATTATAATCAATGGGCTATAGGTACCTCATTTGAGGCAGGTTATCATTTTGATGTAGCGCCAGATACCTGGATACAGCCTTATACTCAATTCACAGGAATACGTGTTTCAGGTCAGGAAGTAAAACTTTCTAATCAGATGACCGGTGATGTGGATAGCTCTATTTCGTTACGCAGTGAAGTTGGATTATCTGTAGGTCATAAGTTTAATTTAAATAGTGATACTCACTTAATGACTTATATAACAGCAGCTTGGTTGCGTGAACATATAGATAGCAATCATACGATAATTAATAAGCAACATAAGTTTACCACTGATTTGTCTAGGGATACAGGTAAATTAGGAGTTGGTTTGAATAGCTTTGTTGGTGAAAACTTATCGCTTTACGCTGAAACTCATTATCTTAAAGGACAGAAGGTAGAACAGTCCCTTCAAGGTGTTGTAGGATTACGCTATAGTTTCTAAAATCTAGCTGTGTTTTGTTTTCTATTGTGTGAGAAGTTTTTAAAGGTCTTTTTTATGGAAGCTATTATTCTACTAAGCGAGATAGCTAATGCTATGTTGGCTATGTTTTTGCATAATTTTTTGTTTCGTATTGATTAGATAAATCAAACCAAAGTGTTTCCGCTTCTTCTAGTTTTTTCATTGTTTTAGCGCGTTCTTTTGCTTTTTCAGAAAACTGATTATGGGAAAAAGCAGGGATTAATTCTTTGTCAAATTGTTCAATTTGTTTTTGAAGAGAATTGATCAATGCTTCAGTTTCAGCGATTTGTTTGCGTAATGGTGCAAGAAGAGAGCGATTTTGTGCATTGATCTTTCTTTGCTCATTTTTAGAAAGAAAACGTTCTTTTTTAGGAGAGGTATTTGTTTCTTTTTTAGAGGAAAGGCCAAGAACTTCTATGCGGTAAGTGTTGATATCACCATCATAAGGTAGAACGGTTCTATTTTTTACAAGCCAAAACTGGTCCATTGTCGCTTCAATAAGGTGACGATCATGAGAAATGAGTATAATTGCTCCATTAAAATTATTGAGTGCATGGATTAGTTCTTCACGACTATCAATATCAAGATGATTGGTAGGCTCATCAAGGATAAGAAGATGGGGCCCTTTGAAAACCATAAGTCCCATAAGTAAGCGTACTTTTTCACCTCCTGAGAGATCTTTGACTTTTACCATCATTTTTTCTGTTGATAGTCCCATCTGTGCTACTGTAGAACGTATTTTGGTTTCTGATTGTTCTGGCATTAGATAGCGCATATGTTCTATTACATTTTTTTCTGGTATAAGATCATCCAATTGATGTTGTGTAAAAAAGGCAATTTTTAGATGGGGAGCGAATGTTATTGTTCCTTGTTCTGATTTAATACGGCCTGCAAGTAATTTGGCAAGAGTTGATTTGCCATTTCCATTTGAACCTAAGAGAGCGATACGGTCATCATTATCAATTCTCAAATTTAGTTCTTTAAGAATAGGTTTCCCTTTTTCATAACCAATATTTATATTTGATAATGCAATAATAGGAGAAGCTACAGGTTTATCAGCTTTCGGAAAAATGAAAGATTGAGTATGTTTTATTTTCCATGGTGTAATTAGTTTAAGCTTTTCTAGTGCTTTAAGGCGTGATTGTGTTTGTCGGGATTTACTTGCTTTTGCACGAAAACGGTTAACAAAATCCTCCATATGTTTTTTTTGTGCTTCTTGTTTTTCCTGTTCTTTTTGTTGTGCTCTAATAGTTTCTGCTTTTTGTTGTTTAAATTGATCGTAATTACCACGCCAGAAGGTAAGCTTATTATTCTCGAGATGCATGATAGAGTTAACAGTATTATTTAAGAAGTCGCGATCATGGCTAATGAGAATAATTGTATGGGGGTATTGGTGTATATACTCGATGAGCCATAAAGTGCTTTCAATATCAAGATAATTTGTTGGTTCATCAAGCAGTAAAAGATCAGGCTCAGTAAAAAGTACAGCTGCCAATGCGATGCGCATGCGCCATCCACCAGAAAAAGAGGATATAGGTTGTTGGTGTGTATGAGGATTAAATCCTAGACCAGAAAGAATTTTACTAGCTCGTGCTTTTGCGGAATGAGCATTAATATCATTTAAACGTGTATGAATGTTCGCAATATGCATTGGATCAGTGGCTGTTTCTGATTCACGGAGAAGATTAATAAGTTCTTTGTCTGCATCTAAAATAATTTCGAGTAAGGACTGTTCAGTTGCTGGTGCTTCTTGGGAAACTAAACCGATTCGTGCTTTTTGTGGTATGAGAACCTCGCCGTTTTCAGGCGAAATTTCACCTGTAATAACGCGAAAAAGAGTTGATTTACCAGTCCCATTATTCCCAACAAATCCAGTTTTTGAGCCAGCGGGAAGTGCAACATTAGCGCGATTGATCAAAAGGCGCCCAGCTATCCGTATTGTAATATCATTCAACACCAACATAATGAAAAGTTTCCTTTACATGATTTTCCAATAAGCACAAGTTTACTCAATTTTTGAAGGAAAAATGATGATATGATTAAGATAAATGACTACTAATATTTTAATATTTTTATTGTATGAAGATTACGATCTTAAAAAGAATTATACAATTGAAAATTAATACAAATTTTCTTACCGTTACTTGGTAGAAGGTTCTTTACTTGTTATAAAGAAGTGAAGACAGTTTTTAAATGAAAGAAAGGTAGATAATCAAATGGCTGTAGAGCGCACTTTATCGATAATTAAACCGGATGCAACACGCCGTAATTTGACAGGGGCAATTACAAAAATGCTTGAAGATGGTGGATTGCGTGTTATCGCATCTAAGCGCGTGTGGATGAGTCGACAGCAAGCAGAGAGATTTTACGCAATCCATAAAGAGCGTCCATTTTTTGAAGAGCTGGTAATATTTATGTCTTCTGGTCCAACTGTTGTGCAGGTTTTAGAAGGGGAAAATGCAATCCTTAATAATCGTGAAATTATGGGAGCCACAAATCCTATTGATGCACAGGAAGGAACGATTCGTAAAGTACATGCTTTATCGATTGGTGAAAATTCTATTCATGGTTCAGATAGTGCTGAGTCTGCAAAAACGGAGATAGCTTATTGGTTTTCGGACATTGAAATTATTGGTTAATAAAAGGTCATTTAGAAAATGAAAAGTTCCGAAATATATTGCGGGACTTTTTTAGAAAAATTATTCGCTTTAAAAAGAACATGTTGATATGACTATGTCTAAGGTTATTTTTCTATCCTCTTAGATTGTAATTATATATGTGTCCTGTCTTTCACATGTTCTATGCGTTAGTTTAAGTAATGGTAAATGCCTTATTATTTAGTGTAATGAGACTTTATTCATGTATTGTAATTTGGCCGTTTATTTTTTTATGTGATAACATGCTTCAAGCCAGCGCGGAAATAATCCCATCCTGTCCATAATGTAAGCAAAGCAGCAATCCATAGCATAGCAATGCCGAATTCTGTTGTGTAGGGAATTATTTTATTACCGGCAGGTCCTGCTAAGAGTAATATAATAGCTATCATTTGTACAAAAGTTTTCCATTTTGCAAAACGAGAGACGGGAACACTGACTTTTAATTCAGCTAAATATTCACGTAGCCCAGAGACAAGAATTTCTCGGCAAAGAATAATAATCGCTGCCCAAAGTGTCCAGCCGGCGATAGTACTTTCTGCGGCAAGTAAGAGCAGGCAGGCAGAGACGAGAAGTTTATCTGCAATTGGATCCAACATCCGGCCAATATTAGAGGTTTGTTGCCAAATACGGGCAAGATAGCCATCCAAAAAGTCAGTAATAGACGCAATAATAAAAATAGACACAGCAGTCCAACGAGCAATATCGCTTGATTGTAGTCTCCCTTCTAAGAAAAAACATGCTACAACTAATGGGACAGCAATGATTCGTGCATAAGTCAGAATATTAGGAAAAGAAAAAGTATGATTTTTCATAGAGCAATTTTCAGTTTTTAGAGTATAATTTATTATATGAACGTAACAAGGCAAAGCTTATGAAACAAGCCTTATTTTTTATTAAAATAGCTATGAATTTTGTAAGCAATTGCTTTAGAAATACCTACAACTTTTGTTAAGTCTTCAACAGATGCTCTGGAAACTGCTTTAGAGCTTCCGAAATAGTTAAGCAAAGCACGCTTTCTGGTAGGGCCTATTTTTTCAATTTCATCAAGTGGATTCTTGAATGCTTCTTTTTTTCGTTTTGCTTTATGAGTTTCAACTGCAAAACGATGTGCTTCATCGCGTAGACGTTGTAGAAAATAAAGAATAGGATTGTGTGGGGGGAGTGTAAAAGGTTGTTTCCCTTTTATAAAAAACCGTTCTAAACCAGTTTTCCGATCAATGCCTTTAGCTATGCCGATTACAGTGATAAAATCATCTAAACCTAATTCAGATAACACTGCGTTGGTAATATTTATTTGTCCTTGCCCTCCATCAATTAATATAAGATCAGGCCACAGGGGACAAGAATCTTCATAGCCAATATTTTTATTTTTGTTAGGTAAACCATACGTTTTGAGAAGGCGTAAAAATCTTCGTTCAATTACTTCTTTCATCATACCGAGATCATCACCAGGTTTGATATTGGTAGAGCAAATATTAAATTTACGATATTGATTTTTTACAAAACCTGTTTGGTCAACAACAATCATTACACCCACTGCATTAGTTCCCATAATATGTGAGTTGTCATATACTTCTATACGGCGTGGAGTATGGGATAGTTGAAATGTTTTAACAAGACTATGAAGGAGTTTTGTATGTGCTGATGTTTCAGAAAGCTTGCGTTGGAGTGCTTCATGGGCATTAGTGTAAGCATGATTCACGAGAGCTTTGCGTTCTCCTTGTTTTGGTAAAGATAAAGATATTTTGTGGTTTGCCTTCAGACTTAATGCTTGAGTGAGAAGTATTTCTTCTTCAATTGTATTAGATAAAAGGATAAGCTTTGGAATTGGCTTATTATCATAAAATTGTATAAGAAAACTTGCTAGAATTTCAGAACTGGAAAAAGACGGATCTGCTTTTGGAAAATAGGATCGATTTCCCCAATTTTGGCCCATACGGAAAAAAAATACTTGAATACAAGTCATTCCTTCTTGTTGTGCAATTGCGAAAACATCTGCTTCTTTCACAGTTTGAGGATTAATATTCTGACGGCTTTGTATGTGAGAAAGAGCTGATAAGCGGTCACGATAGGTTATAGCACGTTCAAAATCAAGATTTTCTGCAGCTTTATGCATAGCTTGAACCATATCATTTTTAACTGACTGACTTTTTCCTGAAAGAAAAGCTTTTGCTTTTTTAACAAGTTGTAAATAATCACTATTGCTAATTTCATATGTGCAAGGAGCTGAACAGCGTTTAATTTGATAAAGTAAGCAAGGCCGTGTACAGTTTTCAAGAACTGAATCAGTGCAAGTTCGTAATAAAAAGGCACGCTGTAAAACATTGATTGTTTGTGTAACCGCTTCCGAAGAAGCAAAAGGACCAAAATAATGGGCTTTTCGTGTTTGGGCACCACGGTGTTTGTAGAGCGCAGGTGCTCGGTGATCATCTGTGATAATGATATAAGGTAAAGTTTTGTCATCACGCAATAAAACATTAAAACGTGGGCGTAATCTTTTAATTAAATTAGCCTCTAAAAGGAGTGCTTCTGTTTCTGTATGGGTAACGACAAATTCCATATGATTTGTTTCACGAATCATGCGTGTGATACGGTTATTGTGCCCATGTTCACGGGTATAATGTGAAACACGTTTTTTGAGATTTCGCGCTTTGCCAACATAGAGAATATCGCCATTTTCGTTGAGCATCCGATAAACCCCTGGTTTATAAGGAAGATTTTTGACAAATTCTTGGATGAGTGCAACGCCTTTAGTTAGGTTACTCTTATTTTTTTGATGAGCATTGTGCCATGTAATGTCAGATAAAAAAGGCAATTTTTCTTCATTTTTTGTACAGGGGAGTATATGATTGTCTAAGCTCATTAATGTACCTGAAACTATTTTATATTTGAAATATGAAATGATTGTTTTTAGTCAAGCGCTTTGTTTATGAATTGCTATTTTTTCTAGTTATGGCATCAAAATTGATAATTTTTAGTATGAATTTTTATTTAAAATACAAAATAACCAATATCGTAGGTTAGTTCTATGAAAGCCATTTTTGTATAATATGCGCATACTTATCTTGTCCAAGATGATTGATAAGGAAAGGGCCAATTTTTTTTATTTCGTCTTCAAGAAGATAAGGAGGATTAATAAGAATCATGCCACTACCATCCATTTTACGTGGGGATGCGCTTTTCCGAATACGCATCTCGAGTTGTAAAATTTTTGGAATTTCTGTTTTATGAAGTGCATGAAGAAAAATTTCAATCTCTTTATCATATTTAACAGGATACCATAAAGCATATACTCCTCCAGAGAAACGTCTATATGCTTTTACTATTCCTTCAATAAAACGGGAAAATTCCCCTGGTTGTTCAAAAGAAGGATCGATGAAAATGAGTCCACGCTTTTCTTTTGGTGGTAGGTGAGAGTTCAAAGAAAGCCAACCATTTAGATGCAGAATTTTTGTTTGGTAATCACCAGAAAAGTGATGAGCTAGAATTTGGTAATCTTCACGGTGCAATTCAATTGCGGTTAGTCGATCTTTTTTACGCAATAGTTGGCGAATGAGAATAGGAGATCCAGGATAGAATGCAATCTCTTTAGTTTCTTTATTGATTGCAAAAATAACGTTATACCATGGAGCAAGAAGTTCTTTTAAGTCTTGGGGGATAGGAATTGAGAGAAGTCGTCCGATGCCTTCACGCCATTCTTCTGTTTTATGTGCTTCTACAGAAGAAAGATCATAGAGCCCAATACCTGCATGCGTATCTATAACGCGAAAGGCCTTTTCTTTGCGCTTAAGATATTCTATGATGCGTGTGACAATAATGTGTTTAAAGACATCAGCAAAATTGCCAGCATGATAAATATGCCGATAATTCATGAGTAAAATTTATCATATATATAATTGTTTACCAAATTTCTTTTTAACGTAAATAATGACTTTTGCACTAGTAAAAGATCTAAAATCTAGAAAATTTAAATCTTCAAAATCTATGAAGATTATTAGAGTTTTAACAGCGTTGAGGATTTTATTGTAAAATTTTTAGAATAATAAAAATTTTGAAGACCATTGATATTTTTGAGTAGCTTAAACACATCCTATTACGTTTCTGATATCAAGATATTTTGCAGAGATAAACATTAAAAAATATTCTTTAAATTTAAGGGCACGCTGATAAAGTAAATCAATTGTAGACAGAAAAGATATTTGAATCTAACGATAGTATATTTTTATGTTTCTTTATTAACAAATTAATTTTATTGGTGGGTGATGAGGGAATTGAACCCACGACCCGCTGATTAAGAGTCAGCTGCTCTACCAACTGAGCTAATCACCCACATTTTTCAAGAGGTAAAAATAAGCACTCTCCTATAACGTTTCAAAAAGAAGATGTCTAGATAGACTTGTTGTTTTTAATCTATTTATATGGAATAAAGAGAGCTTATAGTTATGTTATAAGTTAAAAAATATTCTTCTCCTCTTGATATTATATAAAAATAAACCTATTAGTTAAGATATTCTATAAATAGATGTTCTACTTAATGTAGAGCGATAATTGGAGGGTCGTCGAGCGTAATGCCCGGGCAAGATTCAGGAGAACCTTCTTGTAGTGTCAAGAGGTGTGCGTTATTATTGTTTTTTATAGATTCCATCAATAACCATATGGGTTCAAACACTGCTTTGAAGAAACTTACTTTTGCATGTAATTTATTTGTACTCAATATTATTGATTACTTATGCGGATGAAAGTTTATGATTTTTTTCATCAGCAACATGTGTTTAAGCTTTTTAGTTTTAAAGATATTTTTAAAGGGTGAGCTATAATGGAGTGGATCACTGATCCCCATGCGTGGTTTGGCTTGGTTACATTAATTTTTCTCGAAATTGTTTTAGGCATAGACAATCTTATTTTTATTGCGATCTTAGCAGAAAAATTACCGTTACATTTACGTGATCGTGCATGTTTTATAGGTCTAACTTTAGCGTTATTGATGCGACTTTGTCTTCTCACAGTTATTGGTTGGGTAATGAGTTTTGATAAGGTAATTCTTTCCATCTCATCCTTTGTATTTAGTTGGCATAACCTAATCTTGATTGGTGGTGGAGCTTTTTTATTAGCGAAAGGAACATTGGAATTACACGAAAGACTAGAAGGTACGATGCATACACAAAAAAAAGGAGTTATTTATGCTGTTTTTTGGCAAGTGATTATTCAAATTGTTGTGCTTGATGCAGTATTTTCTCTTGATAGTATTATCACTGCAACGGGTATGATTGCTAAAGACCAAACAATGGTTATGTATATAGCGGTTATTATCGCTATGGGTGTGATGATGTGGGGATCAGGAGTCCTTATGAATTTTATTAATCGTCATCCTACTATTGTGATTCTGTGTCTTGGTTTCTTGATGATGATTGGTTTTGCTCTCATTGTTGAGGGCTTTGGCTTTCATATTCCAAAGGGTTATTTGTACGCTGCTATTGGTTTTTCAGTTGTCATTGAAGTTTTTAATCAAATTGGACGTCGTAATCGTGAAAAAATGATTACGACAAATGATCTACGTGAACGGACGGCTGATGCTGTTTTGAGGCTTTTAGGAGGTGGGAAAAAAGGTGGAAATCTTAGTGAAACTGTAGATGTCATTGTTGAACAAGCTACTACTTCAGAAATTTTTCGGCCAGAAGAAAAAGAAATGATTCGTGGTGTCCTTGATTTAGCAGATCGCCCTGTACGTTCTATTATGTCACCACGTAATGAGATTGAATGGTTAGATTTAAATGGTGACGAAAATGCAATGCGTGAAGAATTGCAACGAGTTAAGCATAGTCGCTTAGTTCTTGCGCGTGAAAAAGTAGATGAATTTGTCGGTGTCGCTTTGACGAAAGACCTTCTTTTAAATTTAGCTGAAGGTAAAAAGATTAATTGGCAAAAAGCTATGCGTGAGCCACTTGTTGTTCATGAGAATACAGGTGTTTTAAGATTAATGGAAAAATTACGCCATTCTTCAATTCAGCTTGCGATTATTGTTGATGAGCATGGATCTTTGAAAGGTATTGCAACACCAACAGATATTTTTGAAGCGATTGCAGGTGATTTTCCTGATGATGATGAATCTGTTGTGGCAGAAAAACTCGAAGACGGAAATCTACTTGTTGAGGGATATGCTGATATCCGTCGTTTAAGCGGTTACCTTGAGCGTGATCTTGTTGATGAAGCAGACCGTTATACTACCCTTGCAGGGTTTATGCTTTGGCGTTTGGGGTATTTACCGAATGAAGGTGAAAGTTTTGAAGCTGAAGGTTTATGTTTTAAAGTCGTTGAAATGGATCGCCGGAATATCTCTAAAGTTCTTATTTCTCCAATTGTTGTGTAGTAGAAATACTAATTGTTGTGGTAATTACGCAAATATTATCACGTAAGCAAATTGCTCATCATATATGAAGAGATTAGGCTTTAAACAAGTTTTCCTGTGGAAATCTTATTAGTTAAGTTTAGGTATTAATTTGTATCAACATAGTATAATTATTTTTTATTTAGGCGGTTTTTTTGTATTCGTTTAAGATATTGTTTGGTTTCAAAAATTGCTATAAAGAATAGTGAAATGATAAACGGTATGATCAAATAAAGCATTCTAAATACGATAAGTGCTGCAATAACATCAGTAGGGTCTACATTAGGCATACCTGTTATAAATAAAGCCTCAAGTACTCCCATACCTCCTGCAGGGGCATTGGAGAGAAGAGTTACAGAGAAAGATGCAAGGAATACACCAAGTACAGAGATAAAATTAATATCAGCGTCATGTGGTAGCACAGCATATATAATTCCTGCTGCTCCTAAAATCTCTAATGGGCTAATAATAAGTTGTCGAATAACAATTTTAAGCCGTGGATAAAAAAGCTGAATTTTTTTACTTATACGTAAGGGTTTTAACTGCAGCCAACTACCGAAAATATAAAGAGCTATACAGATGAGTAAAATCACACCAATTATCTTTCCTAACCATTTAGGAAGATCATTATGAATGAGGGTAATAATTTCTGGTTGTAAAATTAAAACAATACCAGAAAGTAAGATTGTACCAATTACAAAAGTGAATGAACAAAAACCGACTAATATAGCAATCTCTGTGCCACTTAGCCCTTTTATTGTATAAGCGCGATAACGTACGACAGCACCAGAAAAAACCGATGCACCGATATTATGTGAGAGTGCATAAGTAGTGAATGAACATACAGCTATAAATATCCAAGAAATTTTACGACCAAGATGTTGCAAGGCAATTCGATCATAACCAGCAAGAGCTGTATAAGCAATGAATGAGCAAAGACACGCTAAAAGCCAATGATGTGTGCTTAAATTAGAAAGACGTTCTAATACAGCACTAAACGAAATAGCAGATAACTTTATATAAAGAATGCGAATCGATATCAACATTGCTAAAATGCCAATAAATGGCCATATAAATTTCTGTAGTTTCACACTTCATTTACCCGTTTTGGTTTTTGTTTATATTTTTTGTAAAGTTAATTCATTATTAGGCGTATTCATTACAGATCGCTGTCCAATTATATACTCAATAAAACCATTAGCGATTTCTTTGTCATTTGTTACTACAACATCTGCTCCTAAATCCATTAAATAAGATGTTTCTGCTTCAGATAGTGCATGAGCAATTATTTGAAGGTTTTTGTTCAGATGGCGTATATTTACTATACATTGTCCCGCTTCAATAGTACTTCGCATTGTAATAACGACTTTACATGCGCTTTTAATATTGGCTGCATTAATAATTTCCTTTTTAATGATATTGCCACAAATGGTTTCGATTCCATTTGCTATTGCTTTATCAGCAAGACGCTTTGATTCTTCAACTACTATAATAGGCTGACCTCTTTCCATTAAAGATAATGTTATGTATTTTCCAATACAGCTATAACCAATAATCACAATATGGTCAGTTTTTGAAGTAATTGATAGAGATTCTTCATCGGAATCTTCAGGATTGATATTAATAATTGTTTGTTTATCTTGCGAGTTAGCAGAAGAATTTTCTAGATATTTTTTAATTTTATCAACAGCAATAAAAACAAGGGGATTGAGCAAGATAGAAAGAATAGCACCTCCAAGAATTAAATCGCGAGCGTTGTTATTTAAAAGCCCAAGGCTTGACCCAAGTCCTGCAAGGATAAAAGAAAATTCTCCAATTTGTGCCAGACTGGCCGAAATAGTTAAAGCTATTCCATTAGAATAGCGGAAAGCTTTAACAATAAAAAAAGCAACAGCAGATTTTCCTATGATGATAATCGATAAGGTTGCGAGAAGAGAAAAAAAGTTGGTCAGAATTTTCATAGGATCGAATAACATACCCACAGAAACAAAAAAAAGAACTGAGAATGCATCTCGCAGTGGTAAAGATTCTTCTGCTGCACGATGACTTAATTCTGACTCGCTCATCATCATACCTGCAAAAAAGGCACCGAGAGACAGTGAAACACCAAATAAATGAGCGGCTCCAAAAGCTACTCCTAATGCAATAGCAAAAACACTAAGGCGAAATAATTCACGCGATCCAGATTGTGCGCTCGCTTTTAGTAGCCACGGTATAAAACGCTTTCCAATAACGAACATTAGAGCAAAAAATACAATGATTTTTAAAATTGTTAAGCCAACAATTCCCCAGGTGTTTAAATTGAGCCATTGAATAAGAGGGTCGATTGGTTCCTTTTTTGCGTTACCAAGGATATTTGCTAGTGCAGGCATAAGAACTAGTATTAGAACCATAGCTAAATCTTCAATAATTAACCAGCCAATGGCAATACGTCCTTTTTCTGTTTCAATCAGGTATCGTTCTTGCAGAGCACGCAGCAAGATCACAGTACTTGCCGTCGATAATGCTAAACCAAATACTAAACCATCACTAAATCCCCATCCCATAATCCAACCGAGGCATAAGCCAAGAAAAGTAGCAAATACCATTTGTATAATAGCTGCAGGAATAGCTATGGCTTTAACAGATAAAAGATCTTTTAATGAAAAATGCAGTCCAACACCAAACATCAGCAAAATAACGCCGATTTCAGCAAGTTGGTTGATCAAAACAGAATCTACTTTAAAACTTCCGACATTAGGTCCTACGACGACACCAGCTAATAGATATCCTACTAATGGAGAGATACGCAAACGGTTAGCAATCATTCCGAAAATAAATGCTAGACATAAACCTGCAACAATAGTTGTAATTAATGGCGTATCGTGAGGCATAATTATAGTATAGTGCTTTCTTTAGAAATAGTTGTCACAATGATTATAATTTTTAAAAAGAGAAAAATAACATATTATATAAATTAACGCGCTATTTTAATTGGTAGCTATATAATTTGAATTGTTGTTTCTTTTATTCTTCCTATAGCACCAATTATTTAATAATAATAAAATAGGAGCTGCAATAAAAATAGAAGAGGATGTTGCAATAATAATTCCAAAGACTATTGGCCATGCAAAATTATTAACAGCGCTTCCTCCCCATAGAGCCATAGGTAACATAGCTAATATCGTAGTGGCTGATGTAAAAATACAGCGTATAAAGACCTGATTAATTGAAAGATCAATTATTTCACGCAGCGGTATTTGTTTATAAAGACGCATATTTTCACGCATTCGATCATACACAACGACTTTATCATTAATTGAATAACCAACAATTGTCAAAAGAGCAGCGATGGCTGTTAAATTGAAATCAAACTGAAATAAAACAAAAAAACCAATCATTTTTGTAATATCAAGGATAAGTGTAACTATTGCTCCAATAGCAAAAAACCATTCAAAGCGCCACCAGATATAGAAAGACATAGCGACTATTGCTAGAATGACAGCAGTAATACCAGCTGTAGCAAGCTCACCTGAAATTTTAGGACCAACAATTTCTGTTTGATTGAATGTTGTATCTGGGTCAATGCTTTGCAAAGTTTTTTTGACTTTATCAATAGCAATAGTGTGTTGAATTTCTCCACCACTTTGTTGCTGTATGCGAATCAGTATTGTATTTTCATTATCAATATTTTGTAATGTAACTTCACCAATATTAAGAGCAGAAAGATGTGAACGCAAAATTGCCAAATTTGCGGGTGTTTTTGTCGTAATGGTCATTTGGCTGCCACCAACGAAATCAATTCCAAAGTTTAAACCAGGTTTAAAAAACAAAAAAATTGAAAACAGAGATAAAACGATTGAAATACCAATACCAATGAAACGAGCATTCATAAAACGAAAAGTGGTGTTTTTAGGGATAAAATTGAAAAAAGACTTAAGCTGCAATTTTTTTATTTTCCATTTCTTCACTACCCAAATCATCATAATTCGTACTATGGTGATTTCAGTAAACATTGATATAATAATGCCAAGCAGCATTGTTACAGCAAAACCGCGAACTGGGCCGGTACCAAACCAAAATAGTAAAACAGTTGCAATAACAGCTGTCACATTGGCATCAAGAATAGTTGCAAAAGCTTGTTTAAAGCCACGATCTAAAGCAGCGAAGGCACTTATACCTTTTTGACTTTCTTCGCGAATACGTTCATTAATTAAAATATTGGCATCAACAGCGATACCAATACCTAAAATAATACCAGCAATGCCAGGTAAGGTAAGCGTTGCACCAAGAAGGCTTAAAGCAGAGAATATCAAAATAGCATGCAGTGCTATTGCTATATCAGCAATAATACCCCAGATGCCGTATAGAAGAAAAATAAAGACTGTAACGAGAATAAAGCCTATAATGCCTGTATATAGACCCATTTTAATAGAATCAGCGCCAAGATTTGGACCTACAGTTCTTTCTTCAATAACGGTTAATGGTGCCGGTAAAGCACCAGCTCTTAGTAGAGCAGCAAGAGTTGATGCTTCTTTGGAATCAAAATTGCCTGTAATTTGTCCTTGTCCATTAGGAATGACACTATTAATGACGGGAGCAGTTAAGACTTTATTATCAAGAACAATTGCAAAAGGACGATTAATATGTTGGCGTGTTATTTCTGCAAATATCTTTGAGCCGATAGAATTCATAGTGAATGAGATGATAGAGCGCCCTGGTATTTGCGGATCAAATCCTGCCCGCGCATCTTTAAGAACATTTCCATCTAAAGCAATTTGGTCATAAATTGCATATTTTTGATTTGTATCAGTATAACCAGAAAGAATTGAAACACCTATAGGTGGATCATTGATATCGACATTAGAAGGTACAAGATGAAAAGTCATTTTAGCAGTAGTTCCTATAAGATCACGTAATTGTTTTGGATCTTGTAGGCCAGGCAATTGAACCATAATACGATTGCTTCCCACCTTTTGGATAGCAGGTTCAGTAACACCGACTTGATCAATACGGCGGCGAATAATTTCCAAGCTTTGCTCGATAGCTTTGCTAACACGATCATTTATACCAGATTCAGTTAATGTCACACGAATAGTTTCATTTTGATTATTAATCGCAATATCACTAGTTATCGTACCAAAACTATTGTGTATAGACGTGATTAATGTTTCTAAAGTAGTAACGGTTTTTTTATTTTGTGTGGTATCAGAAAGAACAACAACAATACTATCTTCAATGATACGGATACTGGATGTATGAATTTTTGCTTCACGTAATTTTGTACGTACATTACTTAAAACTGTGTGTAACTGATCCCTCTTTAATGTTTTGGTATCTACTTCGAGTAAAAGGGAAGAGCCCCCCTGAAGGTCAAGCCCAAGTGTTACATGGGTATTAGGCAGGAATTTTGAATTTTTGATTTGTTCTTGCGAAAATAAATTAGGCAAGGCAACGTAAATGCCGCTTAAAAGAATGAAACAGTAAATAGTAGCCAGCCAGGCAGGTGTACGCATGATATATTCCAATTAGTAAATACGTTAAAATAATCAAAATTAGACGAGAAAAAAGTAAAATAAAATTGTTTTTATAAATCAAGTAAAAGAAAGTGAATGTTGATTTAAAAATTTTGCGTTTAAAGGCTTTGAAATTGTGTAGGGAAATTATGACAGGAATTGAGAACACATTCAATACTAATATATTTCGAAAAAGTATAGCTATTAAGCTATGGTATTCATAGGGTATCGCAATTTTTTATTTACAACTTTTATAACGAAATTGGTTATATCTGTTTCTTTGAGAAAAGAGCACTATTTAAATTTTACAATCATTGTGTTGTTTAGATAGATATAGGCTTTTGAACAAATGTTATCTAAAATGTTAGAATTGGATAAAAAAGGCAAATTATAAAGAAAAAGAATTTCTTTTTTACAATGTGAATGCAAAAAAAACACAGTTAAGTGCTTTTTTCTATTGTTGATTTTAACTTATAATTATCAGCATTATTGAATGAGAGAAGGTTTTTATAAGCTTGTTTTATAAAAAAACGAGATGTTTATCGCATATTATAATTTAAAGGGAGTACTCAATAAATGCTTATTCTTAAGATAAATATGTATTCACTTTTAAATAGAAACTTCCTTTTTTTCTTAATTTTTTTAACCAATGTTTTTTCTAGTTTTAGTGCATGGGGAGATTTAGCATCACCAACTGAGACAATTGCACAGTCAATAGGCTCACAATCAGTTGATAGAATTATTCAACAACAGGAAAAGGTTATTGAGACTCTTGTACAGAATATTAAAATTTTACAAACAAACTTAGAAAACAAGTCAGAAGATGTACATGTTTTGACAAAATGGAGATTACAGGCGCGAGATATCAGTAAACGAGCTTTGGACGGGGTATTTGTTTTGCGCACTTCTCTTAATGAAATTAATGAGGTTATCGGTCAGTTGACAGCATTAGATGATAATCCAAAAAAAATGGAAAGTGAAAGAAAAAAATACTCGAATATTATAGAACAAAAAAATAGGATTAATAACGCACTTCATCAATTGGAGGAAATATTTTTAGCTGCAAATGAGATAGCAAAACTGACAATTTCTCAGTCTCGAGAACTTTTTGTATATATGTTTAAACAAGTTAAATTTTCAATATCAATGCTTCAAGAGGTTGTTGAAAAAACAAAAGAGGCCTTTTTTGACTTTATTTTATTATTTGATTCTTGGTGGAAATTTGCATCTTATTTTAAACCTTTACAATTATTTTGTGCTTTTTTTATTCCATTTGTTGTTACCTTAGGTCTTGCATATTTTTCTAGTAAATTTATTACGCATGTAAAGTCTTATGTTTTCAAAGAAAATGATGAGGTATCTTATTTACAACGTTTATTGATTGTTTTGATTTCAATTTTACTGCCTTCTTTTGTATGTCTTATTTATGTTTATCTGACATTATTTCTATTTCGTAATTTTGGCACAGATATAGGAACACTTACAGACATATTTCATACGATTGGGAATCAAATTATATTGGTCTTTTTATTGAATCGTACAGCAGTTATTCTTTTATCACCGCATAGACCACATATACGTCTTTTAAATGTTACACCGTTGGCAGCATATCAATTAATAATTTGTATGACTCTTTTAGGTGTGGTGTTTGCATTGGATACGATTCTGGATAGTATTTATCGAATAATATCAGCATCTTTTTCTTTGATTATTGCAAAAAGCTTTATTGCTGTTTCTCTTGTAGGAGTATTGTTGTTTATTATCTCGTTTATACCTTTGCAATTTAAGCGCCAAAGTATAAGAGAGGAAGCACCGTCTTGGCTGTTTTATATACGTATTTTGTTTATTATACTCGGGTTATTGCTAATTGTAATGAATTTTTTAGGGTATATTGGTTTAGCTCGTTTTATTATGCAACAAATTGTGATCTGTGGGGTATTTTTGGTGTTAATGTATTTGGGGATGCGAAGCGCTTGTACTATGGGAAACGAAGGAGAGCTTATCAGAACGAGTGTTGGTCGTGCTTTGATGAAAAGGTTTCATTTAGAAGAAAAAACAATGAATCGATTGGGGATCATTAGCAGCATTTTTTTTAATTTGGTTGTTATTGTATTTTGCGCAATACCAATTGTTATGCAGTTTGGTTTTTCATATTCCGATATGAAAACAATGTTGTGGCAATTAATGACTAGTATTCAAATTGGGAATATATCCATTTCTTTGATTTCTATTATCATGGGAATAATCGTTTTTTTTGTTTTTTTATTTTTTAGCCGCTTATTTGTTAGTTGGTTAGATACTGCGATAATGGTGCGTGGAGAATTCGATTCTGGTGTACGTAATTCTATCAAAACAGTCATAAGTTATAGTGGTATTGCTTTATCAGCCTTAGTAGGGTTATCAATTGCAGGATTCAATGTTAGAAATTTTGCACTTATTGCTGGTGGGCTTTCGCTTGGTATTGGTTTTGGTTTGCAGAATATCGTCCAGAATTTTGTGTCTGGGCTTATTATTCTAATTGGGAGGCCGTTTAAATTGGGCGACTATATAGAAACTGGAGCAGTGCGTGGTATTGTAAAACGTATTAGTGTACGTGCGACAGAACTTGAAACATTTCAGCGACAAACAATTATTGTTCCCAATTCAAGTCTTATTAATAATAATGTGAGCAATTGGACTCGTCCTAGTAAAATGGGGCGAATTGATATACCTTTAACCGTTTCAACTAACGTTGATCCAGAACGGGTTGTTGAAATGTTATTGGAGGTTGCTTCAACAATAGAAGGAGTTTTAAAAAACCCTGCGCCACAGGCCAGTTTTACGGCATTTGATAGTAAGAATTTTTCATTTACTTTAGCTATTTATGTGCCTAATATTACTTCTACATCTAAGGTTACTAATGCACTTCGTTTTATACTTTATAAACGTTTTGTTAAAGAAGGAATTGTGGAATGCTAAAATATAATTATATTATTTTGCAATAATCTTATTAGACATTTTTACTACAAAAAGTTTTTTATGCAGTAATTAAAGACGCTGGTTCAGAAGTGTAGTTTCTTGTTTTTGCTGAAAGGAAAATTCTTTCAAAGATTCACTCAATTCCACTCACACAGTTATAACTTGTATGAAAAATTATTTTATTACTATTCGCTAATAGGCGAGCGTTTTATAGTAAAAATGGATGGTAGAATATATATTAAGAAGGATAAGGTATTTTTAGAATAGGATAGTTTATTATTTTTTATCAATATTATTTTGCATATTATATTAGTTGCTATAAAATCATCACTAAATTTTATTTTTAGATCTAAATATACTTTTACATTTTTTCAAATGTATAATTTGTTGTTTGCAATATGAAAATTTAAATTTATTAAATTTCATCTTATTATAAGCTTATAAGCGATGATGTGATTATCTGCGAGATATAAAAGTACTTAAGGGGAAGAGATTGCTTGTTACCCATAAAATTTCCGAGTTTAAATTTAAATATGGTTATAAGGAAGTATTGTTATGCATGTTTATTATGATAGTGATGCAGACGTTAATTTAATTAAAAAGAAGAAAGTGGCTATTGTTGGTTATGGTTCTCAAGGATGTGCACATGCATTAAATCTTAAGGATTCTGGTGTTAAAGATTTGAAAATTGCTTTGCGATCAGAGTCAGCAACAGTTAAAAAGGCTGAAGCAGACGGTTTTGAAGTTGTTAATGTTGTTGATGCAGCAAAATGGGCAGACTTCATTATGATGGCAGCACCTGATGAATTGCAAGCGGATATTTATAAAGATTCTATTCATGATTATTTACGTGATGGAGCAGCAATTGCTTTTGCTCACGGTTTTAATATTCATTTTAGCTTAATTAAAGTTAAAAAAACAGTCGACGTTGTAATGGTTGCACCCAAAGGGCCTGGTCATGCGGTACGTAGTGCATATCAACGTTATGGTGGTGTCCCTTGTTTAATTGCAATTGAACAGGATAATTCGGGACAAGCTCATGATATAGCACTGTCTTATGCTTGTAACATTGGTGGTGGACGTGCTGGTGTGATTGAAACCACGTTTAGAGAAGAATGTGAAACGGATCTTTTTGGTGAACAAGTTGTGCTTTGTGGTGGGCTGGTTGAGCTTATTCGTGCAGGTTTTGAAACACTTACAGAAGCAGGTTATGCGTCAGAAATAGCTTATTTTGAATGTTTACATGAAGTTAAATTAATTGTTGACCTTCTTTATGAAGGTGGTATTTCCAATATGAATCGTTCAATTTCCAATACAGCTGAATGGGGTGAGTATATATCTGGTCCACGTATAATTACTGGTGAAACTAAGGCTGAAATGAAGCGTATTTTGAAGGATATTCAGACAGGTAAATTTACATTAGATTGGATACAAGAATATAAAACTGGAGCAACTCGTCTTAAAAGTATACGTCGTTTAAATAATGTCCATCCTATTGAAGAAGTTGGTAAAAGAATTCGTACTATGATACGATCAATTAAATCTGGTGGTTTAGTTAATAAGAAGCACAATTAAATTGTATATTGAGTTAATCCGAAAGTGATAGATTATACAGAAGAGTAAAAGAAATTATCCTTTATTTATTTGATGTATAAGTTTCTTTTTTTTTTGATAGAGTCTTTTTTTCCAAAAATAGAATACATGATTCCTAAGAAAATAAACCACAGTGGAGTGCATTTTAAAGCTGTTAAGGTATCAGATTCTAGTGTCAATAAAAAAAGAATAAAGGCAAAGAAAGCTAAAATAATCCAACACATAAAAGTACCTCCTGGCATTTTATAGGTAGAAGTAATGTGCTGCATAGGATAGTTGCGACGATAAATCATATAACTGATTAAAATTATAGACCATACAAATATAAATAAAATTGCTGCAATGGTGGTGATAATTGTAAAAGCGCTTATAATTGTTGGTGATAATAACAAAAGTGTATAACTTAATAAGACACATAAACAAGAGAAGAACAGTGCATTAGCTGGAACATAATTGTTAGAAAGTCTTCCTAAAAAACTAGGAGCTCCCTGTCTAGTAGCAAGACCGTATATCATACGGCTAGTAGAAAAAATTCCACTATTTGCAGAAGATACAGCTGATATGAGAACAATAAAATTAACTAATCCAGCAGCAGTTGGAATACCTGCTAGCAAAAACATATCGACAAATGGGCTTTTATCTGCAGCAATTTGATTCCAAGGTGTAACTGACATAATTACAATGAGAGAAAAGATATAAAAGAGTACGATACGGATAGGGATTGAGTTGATCGCTTTTGGCAGGACTTTTTCCGGTTCTTTGACTTCAGCTGCAGTGATTCCAGCTAGTTCAATACCCACGAAAGAAAAAATACTAATTTGAAATCCGGCAAAGAAACCTGCAATACCTCGAGGGAAAATATCTCCATCATTCCACACGTTACGGAGAGAAGAAACGGTACCATGTGGAGAAATGAAGCCAATAAAGATCATATAAGATCCAATAACGATTAATGCTAAAATTGCTACAATTTTAATAAGGCCAAACCAAAATTCAAGTTCACCAAATAATTTTACTGCTACAAGATTAAATATTAAAAAGAAAACAATACAGATGAAAACAGGAAGCCATGGATTAAGTTCGTACCACCAAAATTGTGCATAATTGGCTATTGCGATAATATCTGCTGTTCCAGTTACAATCCAACATAACCAATAAGTCCAGCCGATAAAAAATCCAATCTTTGGTCCTAAAAAATGAGCTGAAAAATCAATAAAAGACTGGTATTCTGTATTTGAGAGAAGCAATTCTCCCATAGCGCGCATTACAAAATAAAGAACGCAACCGATAATGGCGTAAACTAATATGATTGAAGGACCAGAGATACTAATTGTTTTTCCTGAACCCATGAATAGACCGGTTCCAATAGCACCGCTGATAGCAATGAGTTGTACATGGCGATTGCCCAATCCGCGTTGTAATTTTCTTTGATGATTTTCAGCTAAATTTTGTTTATAGTCCATTTTTATGAAGACCTCCTTATTATTAAGGCTAAATTACGCTAAAAAAGGCAATTACTCATATAGACGCATGATATAAGTGAGTCGTAAAAAAGAAAACATTTTTAATGATTTTAAATGATTTATAAATTCAAAAAAATGAGGTGAGCTGATGATGATTTTGTTATTTTATTTGGATGAGTAACAATAAAAACTTAGATATAGTACTTTAACTACTCTTTGGAGGTTGAATTGTTTTTTTCTGGGGTCTGAGATAATGCATAAATATCATTCTCGTTTATATAGAAAGAACTATTTTCATGCTTATCAATATTATAGGCTTGTATTAGGATTATTATTTTAGCATTATACACTTAAAATTTAAAAAAAAGCAATAAAATACTTTTTGTTTTTTATCGTTAATATTCTAGGAAGGAATAAGTACTCTTCAATAAAATAGCAGATTTATGAATGAAGCAGTTGAAGATTAAGAGTCATATATATATTAGTTATATTAGTTTATAATTTCCTCTTTTATAAATTAAAGTGGCTAAAGCTAATTGTAGTAATGATTTCGCTTGTTATGTTTATGGGAATAGGAGTATTACAAGCTATAAGAGATAAAATTTGTACATATCAAGTCAAGAAAATTTTTCTAAAAAGGTAAGTAAATCGAGTATAGTTTTGAAGAAAAATAATATTAATATTACTAATGATAATGCAAAAAAGCGTAAATTATGCTCTGCTAGTATTAAGTCAAGAAAAAGTTATGCTGAGGAGGAAGAGTATAGGTTTATCGGATTTTTTTATAGAACTTGAAACGAAGAGGCACTAATTAATATACAGGGATAAATAATTAGAGAAAGTTTTCCTAAATTGAAAGTTAAAGCTATTGTTCTACAAGTTTCGAGCTATTTTCTTTTCCCTATATGTTTTTAGTTAATACTTTTTTGAATAGGGAGTAAGTCTCAGTGACAAGTTATATTATTCTTTTTATTGCAGTATAATTTCGGATACTTACCAATCTCTCAATATTTGGGAAAGCTCGTAATGTTTGTTATTTCGGTTAGGGAGATGTAATTGATAATAGTGTGTGATTGGTAGTTATTTACTAAAATTATGATCATTTCTGAAAAAGAGCATGTTCGATATATTTAGTTTGATTAGAATCTACTCTGAGGATTAATATCTAATTATTTAATATAACGTGTAATTCTATCATGACCTTTTATTTAGCACAAGTTTTTTAAAGTAGGATTCTCTAGACTAGTTTTTCAGTTGAAATATACTATACAATACTAATTCATTTATTAGGAAGCTATTCAAGAAAATTAAAAAGAATATAAAAGGGGTAAAATAGATCAACAACTACAATAATTATAATATCTTTTACTTAGTTAGCCGTTATTGCTCTTTATATTCAGCAATTATTCATCACAAGGATAATTAAGGTTTCGTTGAAGATCTTTATATAAAACCAAATTGATGTATATTATATCAATAGTTTATGATAAATGTGACCATTGGGGTAGACGAATATATATATTTAGACAAGAAAAAATTATAATTTTAATACTTTATTGAAAATTATTGAAAATCCGAGTGTAATTAGAGTTATTAATTTCTATAGGATATTCTTTATTTGCAGCTTGTAACATTTCTAATTTTAAATCTTCTCTTATCATCATATCTATATTAGTACGTATATCAGGTAAAAGAGTATGAGCTGTAATATCTTCAGGTATGATTGATGTCGTTATTTTATAAACAATACGATTTGCTGCATTTACGCCTTTTACTACGCCGTAATGATCTTTGGTGCCATAAAAAAGTGCTTTAACTCCTTCAACGCCGAAGATTTGTGATGAGTCTTGGCGTCGCAGAGCTGGAGTTGTTTGTTTTATAATACCAAGCTCCGTTGCAAGAGCATCAAGACTTTTTCCTTTAGCTAGTTGTTTGAGAGTATCTTGAGCTTTTTCATCAAGAAGACGCTGAATTTCTTCTTCTTTCCATTGAATAATAACGTTTTGTTTTACTTCTGAAAGTGTTCTATCACGGGCAGGAATAATCGTATCTACTTGATACCAGAGATATCCTCCTTCTGGAAGAGAAAGTGGGTCCATATCAATACCTTCATCTGATTGATAAATAGCATTTAATAAAATATCTTTTTGAGGTAAGTCTGTGAGTGATATTCCTTCAGTTGTCTTTCCTGTTTTATCAATAGTAATTTTGCGTAGAGGCAATTTATATTGTTTTGCCAGCTCTACAAGAGAAGCACCTTCAAAACGAGCATTTTCAATTTCTGTATACTTATTACGTACATGAGTTGTAGCATAGTTTTTGGCAAGTCTTTGGCGAATCTCCTTTTCTACCTTTTGAAGGGGAATTTGAGTTGAAGGCGTAATATGGGCAACGCGAATAATTACAGGACCTTGCAGATCATTAATGACAGCACTAATTTGTCCTTTTTCGAGCTCAAAAATCTCAGATGCTAAATGATTAGGAAGTTCATTTTCTGCTAGAGGTCCCTTCGTTATATCACTGAGGTTTTTTTTCTCTTCTTTAACTAAGGCATCAAAACTTAAGCCCTCGGCTATTTTTTTTGCTGCATTATCAGCGGCTTCGCGTGTAGAGAAACGCAGTTCCTCAATTATACGTTTTTCAGGAATAATAAAACGCGAAGCATTTTGAGTATAATAAATCTGTATTTCATTTACTGAGATGTCTTGTGGTTTTAAAAATTCCTCTGATGTTATAGATAATAAAGAGACAGTACGATATTCTGGAGCACGAAATTTTTTCTTGTGAGTATCAAACCATTTTTCTAATATCTCTTGATCAGGATCAGCAACTTTTTCCTCTTTTTTTAGATCTATAACGAGGTAATCAGCGATGCGTTTTTCTTCGTAATAAGTAGCAAGTGCTTTGTAGAAAATATTTGGTGTTTTCATACCAGATAGTGAAGCTAAAATAAGCTGATTACGTTTTTCTTTTTTTGTATAATAATTTAAGAAATTCCTTTCGTTAGTATTTAGTTGTTGGAGATAGTTGAGAAATAAATCGCGATTAAAGGCTCTATTACGTTGAAAAATATTGTCGTTACCAATGATACGGGCTAGCATATCTTTTGAAAGATTAATTTTCATTTTACGCGCTTGTTCATCAAAAAGGACATCCTGTTGCAATTGGTTTAGCACAAAAATGGGAATTTTGTATTTCTGTATTTCATCTGGTGTAAACATTCGTCCAAGATGAGAAGTAATAGCTAAACGTAAACTTTGATCAGCAAGTGCGAGACGATAATTATCAACAGTTATTGTAGATTTTCCAGAAGTAAGCAGCTCCTTTTCATTCATTATATGCAATTGTGGTACACCCCATAGAAATATAAAGCATAAAAGCAAAGTGGTAAGAAAAATCTTGGCAACCCAAGAATTTACAGCATTTCTTATGGTTTCAAGCATTATTCAATTAATCCTATAATTGGGTATATTGATTATTAACAGTGATAGAATTTGCAATAAAGATGAAGAAGATGCAAGCTTAAAGACTTGCTTTTGTTGTATAATTTGATACTTAACGCAAAAAAATGTATTAAGATAGCCTTTGAGGTGAAAATATGGCTTCGGATCTCCAACCTTTGATTGCTGGAAATTGGAAAATGAATGGAACAGGCGAATCTCTTGGAGAGCTGCGGGCTATTGCTGCTGGTGTTAGCTCTGATTTGGGTCGTTTGTTTGAGGCACTTATTTGTGTTCCAGCCACACTTTTGTCACGTGCTTCTGATATATTACATGATGAAAAGCTTCTTTTAGGAGGACAAAATTGCCATTTTAACAGGAATGGCCCTTATACTGGAGATGTTTCAGCATTTATGCTTAAAGAGGCTGGAGCTAGTTATGTTATTATTGGACATTCAGAACGCCGTATAGCCTATCATGAAAATGATGCTGTTGTTTGTGCTAAAGTAAAAGCTGCATGGCGAGAAGGTCTTGTTTCTCTTGTTTGTATTGGTGAGACGTTAGAGGAACGTGAAGATGATAAGGTATTTGACGTTATCAAACAGCAGCTTGAGGATTCTTTGCCAGATGGTTCAACAGGAAAGAATACAGTTATCGCTTATGAGCCGGTGTGGGCTATAGGTACCGGGAAAATTCCTACTTTGACAGATGTTGAGAAGATCCATAATTTTATTCGTGAAAAGATTAGCTTTCGCTTTGGTGATAATGGGTATAAAATACGCTTGCTTTATGGTGGATCAGTAACGCCGTCTAATGCATTTGAGCTTTTGAGCATTCCCCATGTTAATGGTGCTTTGATTGGTGGAGCAAGCTTAAAAGCAGTTGATTTTTTAAATATTTGCGATGTTTATCGTAGATTATAAGGAGTAAATCATAATTACCTCTTGGATTATACTTAATTTGTGTGTAGGTAGTTGTGAGTAATTATAAAGAGCAAAATTTATGCAAACAGTACTAATTGTTATTCATTTTTTGGTTGTTATTGCTTTGGTTGGTGTTGTGTTACTTCAGCCTTCGGAAGGCGGTGGATTTGGTGGTGGTTCAGGCTTTATAAATACCCGTGGTACCAAAAGTGCATTGACGCGTTTGACGACTCTTTTAGCAATTTGTTTTTTCGCAATATCAATTGGACTTATTGTGGTTGGAAATTTATCAAATTCTGATTCTGATATTCTCAATCGTATTCCAATTAACTCGGGACAAAATTCAACAAAAGAGAATACGTCAGAGAGTACACCATCAGCCGGGGATGAAGTTCAGCCTTCTATTATTGATCAATTGGGTGGTATTCCTGCATCTTCTCAACAACAAAATGGCTTAACTGTACCTAAAAATGAAGATCCACTTCCTCCACCAGTGGGTAATTCGATTTCTAAATAATAAGCCTAAGTGGTTTTATATAAAATTGATATAGATCATTATGAGGTATTGTTTTTCCGCATTTTTGTTTTGTGAAATTAAAGATTGTTTTTTCATTTTTTACTAGAAAAATCATCATGAATTATTTATCATCACAATCCCATGGCACGTTATATTTTTATTACTGGTGGTGTGGTTTCTTCTCTTGGGAAAGGCATTGCTGCGGCAGCTTTAGCCGCATTACTTCGGGCTCGTGGTTATCACGTACGGATCCGAAAACTTGATCCTTATTTAAATGTTGATCCAGGAACAATGTCGCCTTATCAACATGGTGAAGTATTTGTTACTGATGATGGTACAGAAGCAGATCTTGATCTTGGCCATTATGAGCGTTTTACTGGCTGTTCTACGAATAGCCAAGATAATATTACGACTGGGCGTATTTATCGCAATATCATTGAACGAGAACGGCGTGGTGATTATTTAGGAGCAACTGTTCAGGTTATTCCACATGTTACAGATGAAATTAAGAAATTTATTACTACAGGTAATGAAGAGTTTGATTTTATTTTGTGTGAAATAGGTGGAACCGTTGGTGATATTGAGGCTATGCCTTTTCTTGAGGCAATTCGTCAGTTGCATAATGAATTGCCAAGGCAAAGTGCTATTTATGTACATCTTACATTAGTGCCCTACATTTCTTCTTCAGGAGAATTAAAGACAAAGCCTACACAACACTCCGTTAAAGAGTTACGAGCAATTGGTATTGCTCCTGACATTCTTTTAGTACGTACAGATCGATCTATTCCAGAAGCAGAACGGCACAAGCTATCGCTTTTTTGTAATGTTCGTCCAAGTGCGGTTATTCAGGCATTAGATGTTCCAACGATTTATGATGTGCCTATGGCCTATCATAAAGAAGGCTTAGATTTGCAAGTTCTTTCTACTTTTGGAATTGATTGTGCTCCTGAGCCAAAAATGGATTGTTGGGAAGATATTACACATCGGATTCATCATCCTGAAGGAGAAGTTACAATTGCAATTGTTGGAAAATATATTGGTTTGAAAGATGCTTATAAATCTCTTATCGAGGCGATTGTACATGGTGGGTTAGCAAATAAAGTAAGGGTTAATGTTGAGTGGATTGAAGCAGAGCTTTTTGAAAAAGAAAATCCTACATCTTATTTAAAAAAAGTTCATGGGATTTTGGTTCCTGGAGCTTTTGGCGCGCGTGGTGCAGAAGGTAAAATCGAAGCGATTCGATTTGCACGAGAGAATAAGATTCCCTTTTTAGGTATTTGTTTGGGTATGCAATTAGCCTGTATTGAGGTTGCACGCAATGTCGCAAATATTAAAAATGCTTCATCAAGTGAATTTTGCAAAACAAAAGATGCAGTTGTGGGTTTAATGACCGAATGGTTTAAGGGAGATGTTTTTGAAAAGCGCACTGCATTTGGAAATCTTGGTGGCACAATGCGTCTTGGTTCTTTTGTGGCTGAATTAAAAAAAGGTAGCCATATTTCAAAAATTTATGGCACTACAAAGATTTACGAGCGGCATCGTCACCGTTATGAGGTGAATATTCATTATAAAGATAGACTAGAGCAATGTGGATTAATTTTTTCTGGTATGTCGTTAGATGGCATGCTGCCAGAAACAGTAGAATATCTAGATCATCCATGGTTTATAGGTGTTCAATATCATCCAGAATTAAAATCGCGTCCATTTGATCCTCATCCACTTTTTTCTTCTTTTATTAAAGCTACTATAAAGCAAAGTAAGTTAGGGTAGTTTATAAATTTATTTGCCTACTTTCGAGGAATGAAATGTTTAAATCAGACATCACCGTTAAAGTTGGAAATGTTATTTTTTCAAATGAAGCACCGCTTTCTTTAATTGCAGGTCCTTGTCAAATGGAGAGTCGAGATCATGCATTTGAAATGGCGGGACGGATTAAAACAATTACTGATCAGTTTGGTATTGGCTTTGTTTATAAATCTAGTTACGATAAAGCCAATAGAACATCTTTAAGTGCGACACGTGGTATTGGTCTTGAGAAAGCAATAGCTATTTTTTCTGATCTTAAAAAGGAATTTGGATGTCCAGTTTTGACTGATGTGCATACAGAAGAGCAATGTATGGCAGTTGCTTCAGTTGTAGATGTTTTACAAATACCAGCTTTTTTATGTCGTCAAACAGATCTTTTAGTTTCAGCAGCTAAAACGGGACGTGTTATTAATATTAAAAAGGGACAATTTTTAGCTCCTTGGGATATGGAAAATGTCTTAGAAAAGGTAACTAAAAGTGGTAATCCTAACGTTATGCTTTGTGAGCGAGGCACTTCATTTGGTTATAATCGTCTAGTTTCTGATATGCGTTCATTGCCAATTATGCGTTCATTTGGTGTTCCTGTTATTTTTGATGCTACGCATTCTGTGCAGGAGCCAGGTGGTAGAGGGAGTTCATCTGGTGGACAACGTCAGTTTGTTGAAGTATTAGCACGTGCTGCCGTTTCTATTGGAGTAGCCGGTATTTTTTTGGAAACACATCAAGATCCAGATAATGCGCCGTCTGATGGTTTGAATATGATCAAAATTGATAATTTATACAGGTTACTTGAAATTTTGATAGATTTTGATTGTTTAGCAAAAAGAACAAATTAAATATCGAGCATAGGAAGTATTTTAGCATTATGCTATTTGTGGATAAAGTTAATAAAGATTTTCGTTGGATGAGGGACTTCGTATGACTGTAATTGTAGGTGTTATTGGGCGTGAGGTTCTTGATAGCCGCGGTAATCCAACTGTAGAAGTTGATGTTCACTTAGAAGATGGAGCTTTTGGTCGTGCTATTGTTCCTTCAGGAGCATCGAGGGGTGCGCATGAAGCTTTAGAACTTCGTGATGGTGGTCTACGTTATCAAGGTAAAGGTGTTGAAAATGCTGTTGCTGCAGTTAATGGTGAAATTTTTGAGGCCCTTATCGGACAAGATGCAAGAAACCAAAGAGCAATTGATCAAACAATGATTGCTTTGGATGGAACACCTAATAAAGCTCGTCTTGGTGCTAATGCTATTCTTGGTGTTTCATTGGCAGTTGCAAAAGCCGCAGCAGAATCATTAAACTTACCTTTGTATCGTTATATTGGTGGTACGCAAGCGCATGTTCTTCCCACTCCAATGATGAATATTATGAATGGGGGTGTTCATGCTGATAATCCAATCGATTTTCAAGAATTTATGATTATTCCAATTGGGGCACCTACACTGAAGGAAGCAGTTCGTTATGGTGCTGAAGTTTTTCATATGTTAAAAAAACATTTGCAAAATGCAGGCTATAATACCAATGTTGGTGATGAAGGTGGCTTCGCACCACATCTTAGGAATGCTAGTCAAGTAATTGACTTTATTTTAGATTCTATAATATCATGTGGATATAAACCGGGCGAACAAATTGCTATTGGTTTAGATTGTGCTTCAACAGAGTTTTATAAAGATGGTTCATATTTTTACACAGGTGAGAATAAATATCGTAGTACACAAGAACAGATAAAATATTTGACTCAACTTGTTGAGACTTATCCTATTATTACAATTGAAGATGGGATGGCTGAAGATGACTGGGAGGGTTGGAAGTTGCTGACCGATTCGATTGGTAAAAAATGTCAGCTAGTGGGTGATGATCTGTTTGTCACAAATTCAGCACGTTTACGCAATGGTATCAAAATGGGTGCGGCTAATTCTATTCTTATTAAAGTGAATCAGATTGGTACTTTAAGTGAGACTCTTGATGCTATAGAAATAGCCCATAAAGCAGGTTATCGTGCTATTATTTCTCATCGTTCAGGTGAGACAGAGGATTCTCTGATTGCGGATCTTGCAGTTGCAACTAACTGTGGACAAATTAAAACAGGTTCATTGGCGCGTTCGGATAGATTGGCGAAATATAATCAACTTATTCGTATTGAAGAAATGCTAGGAACACAGGCTCGTTATGCAGGTAATTTTTATCATTAATGGTTTTTAGCAGAAAGATAGAAAAACATTGTATTTTAAATATAATTTATACTGATAAATTTAAGTATTTATGCACAGCATTTTAATGTACCAATTTTTTTGAGAGGTAAGAATGAGGGGTATAGTTATTAGCCAAGAACAGGGCGTTTGTCTTATATCAGGTGATGATGGTAAGCGTTATCAATTTGCAATTTGGGATTGGTTAGGAAAAAGTCCACCACAAATTGGCGATTATCTTGATTTTGTATGTGAAGGTGGAGTTGTTAGGTCTGTATTTCCGATCTTAAAAAGGGAAACAAAGCAATTAAAATTGATGCTTGCACTTATTTGTTGGTTTACTGGTATATTTGGTACTCACCGCTTTATAGTTGGTAAAGTTGGAACTGGTATTGTAATGCTTGTTTTTTCTTTATCAGTTGTAGGGTTAATAGTTACTGCAGTTTGGGCGATTATTGATTTTGTCTTTATTTTAGCAGGAAGCTTTACTGACAAAAATGGAAATAAAATTACACATTAGTAGAGCTTTATTATGGTAAGATAGCTTAAAAATAGCAATAGATTACTTGTATATGGTTGTTTTGGTAATGAGGTGTTAATTAAAGTAATGCATAGTTGAGACAAATATTAACAAGACTGTGCTGTATGTGGACAAAACAAAAACAGAGATCAATAAAAGCGCGCTTTATATTACCACTGATAACAGTGGGAGTGGTGAGTTATTTTAGTTATCATATTTATCATGGAAAATATGGACTTTATTCACGTAGCAAAATTAATCAACATATCATTGAGTTAAAAGAAGAACTTCATCAAATAAAAACTGAGCGGATATCTATTGAAAAACGTATTTCTCTTTTACGTGATGGGCATATTGAGAAGGATATGCTCGATGAGTATGTGCGGAAAAATTTAAATTTTTCCAAGCCTAATGAGCTAACAATTTTAATTTCTCCTACTGATCTGAATGCACTAGAAATTAATTAAGCTAAAAAAGATATTTTAACAGTTACTATAGTATAGTTTGAACTGATTTATAATGCTTGTAACTTTTATTCGTAGAGGTTATTTCTAATAATCATCGAAGGGAGTTTAAGTATGGTAGGACAGGCTAAAAAAAATTCTATGTCGACAGTGTATGCTACATCATCAGATACCACTAAAACGGCAAAGATAGCTAATTTCACCAAAGAAGAAGAAATTGATGCTTATCGTGAAATGCTTTTGATTCGGCGTTTTGAAGAAAAAGCAGGACAACTGTATGGTATGGGCTTGATTGGTGGCTTTTGTCACCTTTATATCGGACAAGAAGCTGTTATTACCGGTACATTAAAAGCAACAAAAGTAGGTGATCAAATTATCACATCTTATCGTGATCATGGTCATATGTTAGCTGCTGGTATGAGTCCACGTGGTGTGATGGCAGAATTAACGGGGCGTCAGGGTGGTTTTTCCAAAGGGAAGGGGGGCTCGATGCATATGTTTTCTAAGGAAAAAAATTTTTATGGGGGACATGGTATTGTTGGTGCGCAGGTTCCAATTGGCTCAGGTTTGGCATTTTCGAATCAGTATCTTGGTAAAGATAATGTGACATTAGTTTATTTTGGTGATGGAGCTGCAAATCAAGGACAAGTTTATGAGAGTTTTAACATGGCTTCGCTTTGGAAGCTTCCTGTTGTTTATATTATTGAGAATAATCAGTATGCTATGGGAACATCTGTTTCACGTGCATCTGCAGAGACTGATTTTTCTCGTCGGGGTCTTTCTTTTGAGATTCCAGGCATTGCCGTTGATGGTATGGATGTTCGTGCAGTGAAAGGGGCTGCTGATGAAGCAATTATTTGGGCACGTTCAGGTAAAGGACCAATTATTCTTGATATGCAGACTTATCGCTATCGTGGCCATTCTATGTCTGATCCAGCGAAATATCGATCAAAAGAAGAGGTAGAGAAAATAAAATCTGAGCACGATCCGATTAATCAAGTAAAAAGTCGTTTGATTAAACAAGGTTGGGCAAGTGAGGATGATTTAAAATTTATTGATAAAGAAGTACGTGCAATTGTGGCTGATGCAGCCGATTTTGCACAAAATGACCCAGAGCCAGATTCTTCTGAACTCTATACTGATATTCTAGTTTAAAACAGGGGAAGTAAGTATGCCCATTGATATTTTAATGCCGGCACTTTCGCCAACAATGGAAGAAGGTAAGCTATCTAAATGGCTTAAGAAAGAAGGTGATAAAGTTAGTTCTGGTGATGTGATTGCTGAAATTGAAACAGATAAAGCAACAATGGAAGTGGAAGCTATTGATGAGGGTATTGTTGGTAGAATTTTTGTAGCTGAAGGTACTGAAAATGTTAAGGTTAATACTGTTATTGCAGTATTATTGGAAGAAGGTGAAAGTGCTGAAAATATTTCACAAAATTTAAAAAAATCACAAGGAGGAGAGGCTGCTACTATGCTATCAGTCCCGGTACAACCTATTTTTGAAATTGCTTCTGATCCTGATATTCCTGTAAACACAGAAATGATTATGATGACAGTACGTGAAGCGCTTAATCAAGCTATGGCTGAAGAAATGCGGCGCGATGAGACAGTTTTCTTAATGGGGGAAGAAGTAGCACAATATCAGGGTGCTTATAAAGTCAGTCAAGGTTTATTAGAAGAATTTGGTGCACGCAGAGTTGTTGATACACCTATTACAGAGCATGGTTTTGCAGGGTTGGGTGTTGGTGCTGCATTTGGAGGTTTACGTCCTATTGTTGAGTTTATGACATTTAATTTTGCTATGCAGGCGATAGATCAAATTATCAATTCAGCGGCAAAAACTCGTTATATGTCTGGTGGACAAATGTCTACTCCTATAGTTTTCCGTGGTCCCAATGGTGCTGCTGCGCGTGTTGGTGCTCAACATTCGCAGTGTTATGCTGCATGGTATAGTCATGTGCCAGGCCTTAAGGTTATTATGCCTTATAATGCAGCAGATGCTAAGGGTTTGCTTAAGGCCGCTATTCGTGATGATAATCCTGTTATTTTCTTAGAAAACGAAATTCTTTATGGTCATCAGTTTGAAGTTCCAAAGATGGATGATTTCATTTTACCTATTGGCAAAGCACGGATCCATAAATCTGGTAAGGATGTAACAATTGTTTCTTTTGGAATTGGAATGCATTATGCGGTTCAAGCATTGCCGGAAATTGAAAAGCTTGGTATTGATGCTGAATTAATTGATTTACGAACTATTCGTCCAATGGATTTACCAACAATTATTGCTTCAGTTAAAAATACAGGTCGTTTGGTAACAATTGAAGAAGGCTATCCTCAGTCATCTGTTGGCACTGAAATAGCAACACGTGTTATGCAACAAGCTTTTGATTATCTTGATGCACCAATTGCTACAATTGCTGGAAAAGATGTGCCTATGCCTTATGCAGCAAATCTTGAAAAATTGGCTTTGCCAAATATTGCTGAAATTGTCGAAGCCGTTAAGGCTGTAACTTATAAAGCATAATTGAGGAGAATACTATGCCTATTAAGATTACGATGCCTGCGCTTTCTCCTACAATGGAAGAAGGAAATTTATCAAAGTGGAATATCAAAGAAGGTGATAAGGTTGCATGTGGTGATATTATTGCTGAAATTGAAACAGATAAAGCAACAATGGAAGTAGAAGCTATTGATGAAGGAACGGTTGCTAAAATTGTTGTACCTGCTGGAACACAGAGAGTTAAAGTCAATAGTCTGATTGTTATTTTAGCAGAAGAGGGTGAGGATCTATTTGAAGCTGCAAAAATTGCAGAAGAAACTTCTTCTGTTGTGGTGAAAGAACCAGTTATTAAACAATCGGTGGAATCGGTAAGTGTACAAGCTGCTCATTCATCAACAAATCAGCAATTAGTACGACAAAATGGGGATAATAGACGTTTTTTTGCATCTCCTTTAGCAAGACGATTAGCAGCTCAGGTGGGGATTGATTTATTACTTATTTCTGGTACTGGCCCTCATGGGCGTATCATTAAACGCGATGTGGAGAAAGCTCTGAATAATGGTATTATAAGTTCTCATTCACTGCATATCGATCAGTCAATATCTTCAGGCACTGCTGATAGACAGATTTTACAATTGTTTAAAGAGAGTGAATATACATTCGCACCCCATGATAATATGCGTAAAACAATTGCTAAGCGTTTAGTTGCATCAAAGCAGATGGTACCACATTTTTATGTAACCATAGATTGTGAATTAGATGCGTTATTGGAATTACGTACGCAATTAAATGCTGTTGTTCCAATGGTTGAGATGCAAGCAGGTGAACCTGCTTATAAGCTATCCGTCAATGATATGATTATTAAAGCTGTAGCGCTTTCTTTGAAAGCTGTACCTGATGCTAATGTATCATGGCTTGAGGATGGAATGCTGTATCACAAACACTGTGATGTTGGCGTTGCTGTTTCTATTCCGAATGGGTTAATGGTACCGATTATTCGCTGTGCAGAAGAGAAATCTTTGTCAATCATTTCTAATGAAATGAAAGATCTTGCAACGCGTGCTCGTGAACGTAAATTGAAAATGGAAGAATACCAAGGAGGGACAACAGCTGTATCAAATATGGGGATGTACGGTATAAAAAATTTTTCTGCTATTATTAATCCGCCGCATGCAACGATTTTTGCAATTGGTGCAGGCGAGAAGCGTGCTATTGTTAAGGATGGTGCATTAGCAATAGCAACAGTTATGTCGGTTACTCTTTCAGTTGATCATCGCGCTATTGATGGAGCACTAGCGGCAGAAGTTGCTCAGACTTTTAAGAAGATAATTGAAAATCCATTAACGATGTTAATTTAAATTATTTTTAAATATTGTACTTAAGAGTGTGGGAGAATGTGATGAAATAGATGGATCTCAATAATTTGATATGATGGTTTATAATCTCTTTTGATTTAATAAAGTTTTTTTATAGTATTTGAAACGGTATACATGAAAGAAGCTTATCTATTAATTTTCGATTTAAAGTTTGGATAATACATATCCATTTTTGCATATATCTATGGAGGGATTATTGTGGCAGGTCTTTATGATGTGATTGTGATTGGTTCAGGACCAGGTGGATATGTAACCGCGATTCGTGCGGCACAATGTGGTTTTAAGACTGCAATTGTTGAACGTGAGCATTTAGGCGGGATCTGCTTAAATTGGGGGTGTATCCCAACAAAAGCACTCTTACGTTCAGCAGAAATGAAACATTTTGCTGAAAATGCAAAGGATTATGGATTAAAGCTTAATGGTTCTATAGAAGTTGATATTAAAGATGTTGTAATACGTTCTCGCGGGGTTTCAGCACGTTTAAATGCTGGTGTTGGTTTTTTATTGAAAAAAAACAAAATTGATATTATTTGGGGTGAAGCGAAACTAACAAAGGCAGTTAATGGTAGTCAGCCTGCAGAAATTATGGTTTCTGCATCATCAAAAAAAGTTATGCAGCCACAAAATCCAGTTCCTAAAGGGGTATTAGGGGAAGGAGCTTATCAAGCAAGGAATGTAGTTATTGCTACTGGTGCACGTCCTCGTGTTCTTCCTGATATTAAACCAGATGGAAAACTCATTTGGACTTATTTTGAAGCTATGATTCCTCCTGCTATGCCAAAGTCTCTCTTAGTGATGGGATCTGGAGCGATAGGTATTGAATTTGCTTCCTTTTATCATGATATGGGTGCCGAGGTAACTGTTGTTGAAATGATGCCTCAAATTATGCCGGTTGAAGATATTGAAATTTCAACATTTGCTCGTAAACAGCTAGAGAAAAAGGGTATACGTATTCTTACTGAAGCAAAAGTGGTCAAAGTTGAAAAAACTGCTGATTTTGTTACAACGCATATTGATGTTAAGGGTAAGATAGAAACAGTAATAGTTGATCGATTGATTTCAGCCATTGGGATTCAAGGTAATATTGAAAACCTTGGATTAGAAGCATTAGGTATCAAAACTGATCGTGGATGTATTGTTACTGATGAATGGAGTTGGACAGGAGTGAAAGGAATTTACGCTATTGGTGACGTTGCTGGTCCTCCTATGTTGGCCCACAAGGCAGAGGAAGAAGGTGTAATATGTATTGAACATATTGCTGGTTTGAAGAGTGCTCATTCTCTTGATAAAACAAAAATTCCAGGATGTACATATTGTACACCACAAGTTGCTTCTGTAGGACTTTCAGAAATGGCGGCAAAAGAATCAGGTTATGATATACGTATTGGTCGCTACTTTTTTTCAGCGAATGGTAAGGCAATTGCTTTAGGAGAAGAGCAAGGATTAGTTAAAACTATTTTTGATAGAAAAACAGGACAGCTTCTTGGTGCGCATATGGTAGGGGCAGAAGTGACAGAGCTCATTCAAGGTTTTGTTATTGCTATGAATCTTGAGACAACAGAAGAAGAATTAATGCGCACTATTTTTCCACACCCGACATTATCAGAAATGATGAAAGAGAGTGTATTAGATGCTTATGATCAGGCTTTAAATGCTTAATGATTAGGTCATATACAAATCTGGATTATGTTATTTTTCATCAACGTTTTATATCTAAAAGACAGAGGTCTTGAATGGTTACGGTGCTTGATAAGGTTACGAGTAGACGTATGCGGCATCCTGAAAAGGCGCATCTTCCGGATACAAGTATTCAGAAAAAACCGAATTGGATTCGTGTAAAAGCACCAGTGTCGCCGATATATAAGGAAACGCATAATGTGGTGCGTACTAATAAATTGGTTACCGTGTGTGAGGAGGCAGGTTGTCCAAATATTGGCGAATGTTGGAGTAAACGGCATGCCAGTTTTATGATTTTAGGTGAAATATGTACACGAGCTTGTGCTTTTTGTAATGTTGCAACAGGTATTCCATTTGCAGTTGATAATAATGAGCCAGAACGCGTAGCAGATGCTGTTGTGCAGATGGAATTGAAGCATGTTGTTATTACATCTGTTGATCGTGATGACCTTTCTGATGGTGGTGCACGGCATTTTGCCAAAGTTATTTACGCTATTCGCCAGAAAGCTCCAACGACAACAATTGAAGTATTAACGCCTGATTTTCGCAATAAGGATGGTGCATTAGAAATTGTTGTTGCTGCTAAGCCTGATGTTTTTAATCATAATTTGGAAACAGTGCCATCAAAATATTTGAAGGTACGTCCAGGAGCACGCTATTTTCATTCGATTCGGTTATTACAACGCGTTAAAGAACTTGATCCAACAATCTTTACAAAATCAGGAATTATGGTTGGGCTTGGGGAAGAACGGAATGAAATTCTTCAACTGATGGACGATTTGCGTTCTGCAGATGTTGATTTTATGACGATTGGGCAATATTTGCAGCCTACGCGAAAACATCATCCTATCGTTCGTTTTTTAACCCCTGAAGAGTTTGAGTCTTTTGCAAAAATTGGTAAAGTAAAGGGTTTTTTACATATGGCTTCTCATCCTTTAACACGTTCATCTCATCATGCGGGAGATGATTTTGAAGCTTTGCAAAAAGCACGTGCTGAAAAATTTTCCCAATAGAGATAATTATGCCGACTTTTACAACACATCGGAAAATTGCTCATACTGCTCATGAAATGTTTGAACTTGTTGCTGATATTGAATGTTATCCTGAATTTTTACCCATGTGTGAGGCTTTAATTATACGTTCTCGAAAGGAACGTGAAGAAAAGATTTTGCTTTTTGCTGATATGACAGTAGGTTATAAGGTGTTTAGAGAAACTTTTACAACTCAAGTGCTTTTGCATCCGAAAGAAAATCTTATTGAAGTGAAATATATTGATGGTCCATTCAAATATCTTGAAAATCGTTGGGTCTTTCATGATGTCGAAAATAAAGATGCATGTGATATAGAATTTTTTATTGATTATGAGTTTAAGAGTAAAATGCTTGGGTTGGCTGTGGGATCAATGTTTAGTATTGTTTTTCATAAATTTACTGATGCTTTTGAAAAACGTGCACATCAAATTTATGGTTTCCCAACAGTATGATTTTATCAATTATAAAGGGATATTATTGGAAATATTTAAGAATGAGGTTTAAAGCATTTTCAACAGTTATATGGCGAATAACATTCCGATCAGAATTCCCAAAACGCATTTCTTGATGCATAGTTGCGTGATTTTTATAAGCTGTTGCACAATGGACAAGTCCCACTGGTTTATCTAAACATGCTCTTCCAGGTCCAGCAATGCCTGTTACAGCAACTGAAATTGAAGCTCGTGAATATTTCAGTCCACCTTCAGCCATTGCAATAGCAACTTCTTTTGAGACTGATTTATATGTTTTGATAAGTTCAGGGGATACACCAACGAGATTAGTTTTAGATTCGTTTGAATAGACAATAAATCCACAATCGAATACATCTGATGATCCTGCAATGTTGGTAAGACTTGCAGCAATAAGTCCTCCTGTACAAGATTCTACAGTGGTTAGAAGCAAATTTCTTTCACGACAAACTTTAAGGACAGCATTCGCTAGTGTTTCACAAAAGTATGTCACTGTGGAATTTCTCCTGGATAAATAACTGTGGTAACTGCAAAAGCTGCAATTCCTTCTTCACGGCCAATGAAACCGAGCTTTTCATTGGTTGTTGCTTTAATAGAGATGCGATTGATTGAAAGTGTGAGTATGTTCATTAAGTTTTCTATCATTATGTCACGATAGGCGCTAATTTTAGGTTCTTCAGCAATTAAGGTAATATCCACATTAGCAATACGACCACCTTTTTTCTTAATTATATCAATAGCATAACAAAGAAAAATTTCTGATGATGTATCTTTCCATTGAAGATCAGAAGGAGGAAAATGGATTCCAATATCTCCTGCTCCTTGAGTTGCTAAAAGGGCATCTGTTAAAGCATGAAGAGCAACATCAGCATCAGAATGTCCACTTAATTTCTTTTTAAAAGGGATTTTTATACCACACAAAGTGAGATGATCACCTTTTTCGAAAGCGTGGACATCATAACCATGTCCAGTACGGATATCAGGGAACATTTGCGTCCTTTTTTTTAAATATGAATAGGCGGTTTCAAAATCTTCTGGCCACGTAATTTTTATATTATTAGGATTTCCAGGAATTGTTCGCATAGGGATTCCAAACCATTCAGCAATCGCTGAGTCATCACTAAAATTTTTTTGGTGAGATTGTATTGCTTTTTCATGGGCTGCTAAAATGAGTTTAAATGGAAAACACTGTGGTGTTTGTGCAGTATAAAGATTTGTCCGTGGGATTGTATCTAAAACATGGTTTGTATTACTTAAACGTTTAAGGGTATCGGAGACAGGAATGACGGGGAGAATACCTTCTCGATGATTAACAATAGTATGTATTTGTTCAAGAAGCTTTTTTTCTACAAAAGGACGTGCACCATCATGAATGTGAATATATTCTGGCTTGATATTTTTGAGTGCATTTAATCCATGTAAAGTGGACATTTGACGTGTATCACCTCCTTCAACAATGATAAGGTGTTCTTTCAAATCAGCTATAGCATTTTCACATATTTGACGATCATCTGGATGGATAACCAAAACGATAGTTGTAATAGAAGAATGTTGCAAAAAACAATGTATAGTATGATAAATAACCGGTTTTTGTCCTAAAATCCGGTATTGTTTAGGGCCATTTTGCGGAGATCCTGCTCTTTTGCTGCGTCCGGCAGCTAATATTATGGCTGCAATAGAAATATCGAGTTCCCTTTTGAAATTGTATCTTAGTTAGCTAATTGTCTGTTTTTTTCCTGCATCAATTTTAAATTGATGTTGAGAGGATAATAATTGCAGATCAGCAATTGATGTCAGTGATAATACATCAAAAAAAGAGTCTAAAGCTTTTTTCAATACAATGTTTAAACCACAGAAATTTATTAGTGGACAATTACTTAATTTATTATCGAAGCATTCTGCCATGGAAAAGTTATCTTCTGTTATCTTAATAACATCAGCTACTGAAATTTCTGTTGCAGGTTTAGCTAATTTAACACCACCATTACGTCCTCTTACTGTTTTTATAAAGCCCGCTTCGACTAGCGGTTGAAGGATTTTGAATAAAAAAAGTTCAGAAACAGCATATGCTCTGGCAATTTCAGGAATACGGCTTAGCGCTCCCTGATTAGAAGCACAATACATGAGCATCCGGAGTGCATAATTTGTTTGTTTGGTTAATCGCATTGCAAATCCTATGAAATACCACTGAATAATATGGCCTATTTAAAAGCTACTATTAAAAACATGAAGCTCTTTCTTAATTTTAGATTAGTTATATTTTAAATCATAGTATTGTCAATTTTTGATATAAGGATTTATATGAGAACAATGAAGTAAGTAACATAAGGCAATTATGAGTATAACATCCGTGACGAATCTCCAAGACTTGGATCAAAACATCTGTAAAGATGAGTCGCGACGTTTGAATAGTGTGTATACGTTCTTGGGTATCACAATTATTGTATTAGCTTTGCTGACCGCTTCTATCTCATTTATTATTCTTATTGGATTAACGCCTGTTGTTCCCAATAGGGCTGTAACATTATTTTTTATAGCTATTAATAGTATTTGGGTTTTGGGACTTATAGCCATTGTTTTGTATGAAGTAATTCCCATTATTTATGCTTGGCGATCAAGGCGTGCTGGTTCGCGTCTTCATGTACGACTTATTTCTTTGTTTGCGCTTGTTGCAACATTGCCAGCTGTTGCTGTAGCCCTTATATCTGGTCCTGCTCTTCATCTAGGTCTTGATCGATGGTTTGATACGACGACTCGACAAATTGTAGGTTCCTCTATTGATTTAGCGAATGCTTACGCAGATGAAATGCTTCAAAATTTGAAGAATTTATCCTATGCTATGGCATTAGCACTGGATGATAAAAGACTTCTAGCACGTAATCCAGCTGAGTATCGAATGCAATTAACACGGCATGCTGTAGGGCGTAATCTTCGGGGTGTTTTTTTATTAAGCTCAAATGGAACTGTTTTTGCATCAAGTGATCTTGGTGATGAGGAACAGCTCCCTATTCCACCGCCTGATCTAATTGGTCGAGCAACTAGTGAAAGGCCTTTCTCTTTTCAGCCAGGAGTTTATGATTATTTTGGTATTATTTTGAAATTTAATAATATTTCAAATACATTTTTGTATTTAGTGCGTGATGTTGATCAAAGTGTTTTGTCTGCTTTGCGTTTGACGGAAGTTAACACGGAGCGTTATCGTGATTTGAATGAAAATCGGCTACCGACACAAATTGCATTTGGTATGCTTTATTTATGCCTTTTTTTAAGTTTATTCTTATCAGCTATTTGGACTGGTATTGCTGTCGCTGATCGTTTGGTATGTCCTATCCGCCTTCTTATTAGCGCAGCTGATGATGTTGCTTCTGGAAATATGGAAGTTTTTGTACCAGTACGTGCAAGAGATGGGGATATTGGACAGCTGTCAAAGACTTTTAATTATATGGTTAGTGAGCTTAAAAGCCGGCGTAATGAGCTGATTGCAGTTCGTGATCAAATTGATGAGAGACGGCGATTTTCTGAAGCTGTTTTATCTGGTGTAACAGCAGGAGTAGCTGGAATTGATGTTAATGGCAATATTACAATTATTAATCGGTCTATTGAAACAATGTTTGGTATTCATTCTGAGCAAGTTATTGGGCGTAATCTTGTATCGTTAAGTTCTGAAATTGGACAGGTTTTTAAGCTTGCTTGTTCCTTAGGGCGTAAGAATTATCATGAGCAAGTGACTTTAAAAGTTGCAGGACAAGAACGTGTTTGTAATGTGCAAATGACAATGGAAGAGAATGATGGGCAGGAACAGTCATGGGTGTTAACAATTGATGATATTACAGGTCTTGTAGAAGCACAGCGTTCATCAGCATGGGCGGATATTGCACGTCGTATTGCACATGAGATTAAAAATCCCCTTACGCCTATTCAGTTATCAGCTGAGCGTATTCGTAGGCGTTATAAAAAAATTATCACACAGGATCGAGAAGTTTTTGATCAGTGTATCGATACGATTATTCGGCAGGTGGGAGATATCGGCTGTATGGTCGATGAGTTTTCTTCTTTTGCACGTATGCCCAAACCGCAAATGCGTATTTTAGATATACGGGAATTATTGCATGAAGCGTGTTTCTTGATAGAAGTTACTCGTCATGATATTCATTTTGAGAAAGATTTAGGAGATATACCACTGATAGGCGCATTTGATAATCGTCTTATTGTTCAGGCTTTTGGAAACGTTATCAAAAATGCGAGTGAAGCAATTGATGCAGTGGCGCGAGAAAAAAGTGTTTGCGGTCATATTCTGATACGTTCTTATCGTCAAGAAGAGTGTTTAATTGTTGAGATTATTGATAATGGTAAAGGATTTCCTAAGGAGCAAAGGCATAAATTATTAGAACCTTATATAACAACGCGGGAGAAGGGAACAGGGCTTGGGTTAGCTATTGTACGTAAAGTTATTGAAGATCACGGTGGTTACATGGAGCTACATGATGCATTAGAAAATTTTTATGAGGGCCGTGGTGCGATGATTCGTATGGTGTTTCCGGTAGACAAAGCAAAGCATAAAAGTGTTACATAGATCACAAATCATGAGATAGGTGAGTAAAGATGGTATCAGATATCTTAATTGTTGATGATGAAGCAGATATTCGTGAACTTGTTGCTGGTATTTTGGATGATGAAGGTTATGAAACGCGTGTTGCATGTAACTCTGATGAAGCGTTAGCACAAATTAGTGAACGTGTTCCAAAGTTAATTTTTTTAGATATTTGGTTACAAGGGAGTCGTCTTGATGGTCTGGCGTTGTTAGATGAAATCAAAGTTCAATATCCTTCTCTTCCGGTAATTATGATTTCCGGTCATGGTAATATTGAAACAGCTGTTTCTGCTATAAAACGGGGAGCGTATGATTTCATTGAAAAGCCTTTTAAAGCTAGTCGACTCCTATTGGTTGCAGAACGGACTCTTGAAAATTCGAAATTAAAGCGTGAGCTTTCAGAATTACGGGAGCGGTCAGTTGAAACACCAGAATTGCTTGGAACATCTAGTGTTATGAAGCATTTGCGTCAAGTCATAGAAAAAGTAGCTCCTACTAATAGCCGAGTTATGATTGTTGGTCCTTCTGGTGTAGGAAAAGAGATGGTTGCTCGTTCTATTCATGCACTTTCAGCACGTTCTAATGCTCCATTTATTACAATAAATGCGTCAACAATTGCTGCTGAAAGAATGGAAATAGAGTTATTTGGTAGTGAATTGGAGGGAGAAGAACGCAAGATTGGTGCATTAGAAGAGGCTCATGGTGGAGTATTGTATATTGATGAAGTTGCTGATATGTCCCGTGAAATTCAAAATAAGATTCTTCAGGTATTAACGAATCAAACATTTGAAAGAGTTGGTGGAACAAAACGTGTGAAAGTAGATGTTCGTGTCATTTCTTCAACAGCACAAAATCTTGAGCATCTCATTGCTAATAGAAGATTTAGAGAAGATCTATTTCATCGTCTTTCGATTGTTCCTATTTTTGTTCCACCACTTTCTGCGCGCCGTGAAGATATTCCAGAACTTGTACATCATTTTGTTAAAAAGATATCGCAGCAAGTTGGTATTAAACCTCGTGAAATTAGCAATGACGTTATAACTATTTTGCAAACACATACTTGGCCAGGCAATGTGCGCCAGTTACGCAACAATATTGAACGCTTATTGATTCTTGTGCGTGACGATGATGGACCAATAACAAAAGAATTACTTCCTGCTGAAGTTAGTGATTCTATCCTGCATATTCAAATGGATACAGATAAAAATATAATGGATTTGCCACTGCGTGAGGCACGAGAGTTATTTGAAAAGAGGTATTTGATGACACAGATTGAACGTTTAGGCGGAAATATATCACGTACTGCTGAATTTATAGGTATGGAGCGTTCAGCTTTGCACCGTAAACTTAAGATGCTTGGGGTTTCATAAGTTATGCATGTTATTATTTGTGGAGCAGGGCAGGTTGGGTATGGGATAGCAGAACGTCTTGCTGCAGAGAATCATGATATTATTGTTGTTGATACCGAAGCAAAATTAATCGAAAAAATTCGTGATACATTAGATGTTAGATGTATTATTGGCCATGGTTCAAGGCCTGAAGTTCTTTTAGCTGCAGGTGCTGATGAGGCTGATATGTTAATTGCAGTGACTTTATTTGACGAAGTTAATATGGTAGCTTGTCAAGTAGCACATTCGTTATTTAATATTCCAACTAAGATCGCCCGTATTCGCTCACAATCATATTTAGACCCACGTTATAAGAATCTCTTTGCAAGAGAGAATATTCCTATTGATGTAGTTATTTCTCCAGAAGTTGAAGTTGGAGAAATGGTTTTGCGTCGTATTACTTTGCTTGGAGCTATAGATGTTCTTTATTTTTGTAATGATGCTGTTGTTGCATTAGCTTTAGAGTGCATGGAGGACTGCCCGGTTATTAATACGCCTTTACAGCAGTTAACAGAGCTTTTTCCTGATTTGCAAACAACGGTTACTGCTATTAAACGTGGTTCAGAATTATTAATAGCACATTCAGATACACAATTACGTGTTGGTGATATCATTTATCTTGTTTCAGTTCGTGATCAAGTGCGTCGTGCACTTAGACTTTTTGGTCATAAAGAACAAGAAGCACATCGTATCATTATTGTAGGTGGTGGTCATATTGGTCTTTATGTTGCTCAAGCTATTGAGAAGCGATTGCATAAACTAAAGTTGAAGATTATAGAGGTAGATAAAGAAAGAGCACTAACTATTGCCGATCAACTAAAAAAAACAACTGTTTTATATGGCAATGTTCTAGATCCTGTTATTCTTCAAGAGGCTGGAATTGGTCAAGCTGATTTAATGATTACATTGACCAATCAAGATCAGGTGAATCTCTTGAGTGCTATTATAGCTAAAAGATTAGGATGCAAGGCTAATATGGTGTTGATTAATAATGTGGCTTATCAAGAGTTTAGTCGTGCGGTTGGTGTAGATGCATATTTTAATCCTCGAAGTGTAACTGTATCAAAAATTTTACGACAAATGCGTCGTGGACGTATTCGCGCTGTGCATTCTGTTTTTAATGGTTCTGCGGAAATTATTGAAGCTGAAGCAATGCAAACATCTTCATTAGTTGGTAAACCGTTGAGAGAGCTTAATTTACCAGAGGGTTTGAGAATTAGCGCTATTTATCGTGATGAAACAGTAATACAGCTTTCAGGAGATACACGTATTTTACCTGGTGATCGGATAGTAATTTTTGCACTTGCTGATAGTGTGCGTGATGTTGAACAATTATTTCGTGTAAGCTCGGAATATTTTTGATAGATTATCTATGGATATTTGTACTTTTTGGTATGGAAAACAATTGAGACTAGTTGATTGGTTGTGTTTGGCATCGATGGTTAAGGTTGGTCAGCGTGTTAAGCTTTTCAGCTATGAAAAAGTAGAGAACATACCTGTTGGTGTTGAATTGCATGAAGCCGAATCAATTTTGCCACGTTCAGTAATTTATCGCCTTGATCCCAATTTTCCTGATTATAAGCCTGGTCTTACAATTGTTCAATTTTCAGATCTTTTTCGCATTATGTTGATGAAATATGAAAAAGGAGTTTGGTTAGATACGGATGTTTATCTTGTTAAACAGTTTCATCCAGAAGTAGGTCGGGTTTGGTTAGCAAAAGAAAATGCTGCAAGAGTAGGAGTCTCTGCACTTTATTTACCACCTGATAACCCTATTATAAAAGCATTTGAGGATTATTTGGCAAATGCAGAAATTATTCCTGATTGGTTAGGTTTTAAACGCCGTGTTTGGATGCCATTTTGGTTAAGGAGAAGAAAATTGCCAGTTTTACCAGGAAGGATTGGAATTACTATATTTGGTAATGATGGTATTTCGCGGTTAGCTAAAAAGAATAGTTTTTTTCATGAAGCAAAGGAGAAAAACACTTTTTATTATTGGACAGGACGAAAAGCTGAAAGGATTTTTGATCCGGCTTTTGGTGTTGAACCAATGAAAGATCCACATTTTATAGGGTTTCATATTCACAGAAAGGAAAAAACAATCCAGAAACCTCAGAAAGGAAGTTTTTATCATTGGGCAGTATCACGTATTTCTGAAGCTCAGAATTTATTTGATTAGATATTATTATTGTCATTTTAACCATTAACATTTTAATCTTACTGAAACATAATTTATTGTAGCTTGCGTAAGAGAGTATTGTTAGCTTATGGATAAGCTATTGAAAATGTAAATAGCGATTCTTAATTATTAATGGAAGTGAAGATATGAGCGATCCAACAAAAAAAGTCTTAAGTTTAGTTCCTATGGTTGTTGAACAGACTAATCGTGGTGAGCGAGCTTATGATATTTTTTCTCGTCTCTTAAAGGAGCGGATTATTTTCATTAATGGTCCTGTTGAAGATAATATGGCAATGCTTGTTTGTGCACAATTGCTTTTTTTAGAAGCAGAGAATCCTAAAAAAGAAATTAATCTTTATATCAATTCTCCAGGTGGTATGGTGACATCTGGTATGGCAATTTATGATACTATGCAATTTATTCGTCCTTCTGTTTCTACTTTGTGTATGGGACAAGCCGCGTCTATGGGATCATTACTCTTAACAGCTGGAGCAACAGGTCGCCGTTTTGCCTTACCAAATGCACGTATTATGGTGCATCAACCTTCTGGTGGTTTTCAAGGACAAGCCTCGGATATTGAACGGCATGCGCAAGATATTATAAAGATGAAACGACGTTTGAATGAAATTTATGTTCAACATACAGGACAGAATTATGAAGTCATTGAAAAAACTCTTGATCGCGATCATTTTATGACAGCAGAAGAAGCTAAACAGTTTGGTTTGATTGATGATGTTATACAATATCGTGCAGAAACTGAAAAAGAAGAAAAAGATTAAGAGTTTTTATAGAAAAGGTAGTTATTTGTGAAGTGTATAAGAATTGCCATTAAAATAGCTATTTTTAAAAATACGATCTCGTAAAAATAATAAAGAAAATTACCTAAAGATATTATGTATGTTTTTAATTGTAGTTAAGAAAAATTATTTTTAAATAAATAAAATATTCATATATCGCAGTGAAAGGAAAATGAAATGAGCAAAACTAGCAATAGCGAGAGCGAATCGAAGAATACTCTCTATTGCTCATTCTGTGGCAAAAGCCAGCATGAAGTGCGTAAGCTTATTGCAGGACCTACTGTATTTATCTGCGATGAGTGTGTAGAGCTATGTATGGATATTATTCGTGAGGAAAATAAATCTTCTGGCATTAAGGCGCGTGATGGTGTTCCTACTCCGCAGGAAATTCTGACAGTTCTTGATGATTATGTTATTGGCCAGCGTCATGCAAAGCGTGTTCTTTCTGTTGCTGTTCATAATCATTATAAACGCCTCGCTCATCAATCTAAAAGCAATGATGTTGAGTTAGCAAAATCAAATATTCTTCTTGTTGGGCCGACAGGATGTGGTAAGACATATTTAGCACAAACATTGGCACGTATTATTGATGTACCTTTTACTATGGCAGATGCAACGACTTTAACTGAAGCGGGCTATGTTGGTGAAGATGTTGAAAATATTATTTTGAAACTACTTCAATCTGCTGATTATAATGTTGAACGTGCGCAACGTGGTATCGTATATATTGATGAAGTTGATAAAATTTCTCGTAAAGCTGATAATCCTTCAATTACAAGGGATGTTTCTGGTGAGGGTGTTCAGCAAGCACTGTTAAAAATTATGGAAGGGACAATAGCATCTGTTCCTCCGCAAGGAGGGCGTAAGCATCCACAACAAGAATTTCTTCAGGTTGATACAACAAATATTTTGTTTATTTGTGGAGGCGCTTTTGCTGGCTTAGAGAGAATTATTTCAGGACGTGGTGAAAAGACTTCAATTGGTTTTTCCGCTGCTGTTAAGGCTCCTGATGAACGTCGTGTTGGTGAGATTTTCCGTGATTTAGAACCTGAAGACCTTATAAAATTTGGTTTAATACCAGAGTTTATTGGTCGTCTTCCTGTTATAGCTACTTTGGAAGATTTAGATATTTGCGCGCTTGTTCAAATTTTATCACAACCAAAAAATGCACTAGTTAAACAGTATCAACGTCTTTTTGAGATGGAAAATGTTCAGTTAGTTTTTCATGAAGATGCTTTACGTGTTATTGCCAAAAAGGCTATTGAACGTAAAACTGGTGCACGTGGCTTACGCTCTATTATGGAAAGAATACTTCTTGATACTATGTTTGAATTACCAGCTCTTGTAGGTGTTCAAGAGGTGGTGATTTCTAGTGATGTAGTTGAAGGTAAGGCTTGTCCTCTCTACATTTATTCAGATCATGTAGAAAATAAAGAAAATGTATCAGCGTGATCTATGTTATAAATTCAGCTATAGTGTTATTTTGGTGTAGATATTTTGAACATGACAGCGTAATTACTTGATTTATTGGTCCATAGTTATCACTTCATTTATTGTAGAGAGTTGGCTTTTTAAAGGGTGACTTGTATTGTAAACGGGTTAGAGGCTCTAGAAAGGAAAAATATGCAATATATTGATGAAAAGACAGGCAAGGAGATAGAAGAGTTTTATGCTGTTTTGCCACTTCGTGATATTGTTGTCTTCCCGCATATCATTGTTCCACTTTTTGTAGGCCGAGAAAAGTCGATTTGTGCTCTTGAAAAGACAATGGTAATGGATAAACAAATATTACTAGTTACGCAAAAAAATGCTGCTGATGATGATCCAACTTCGGAAGATATTTATGATGTTGGTACCATTGCTAAGATTCTTCAACTTTTAAAGCTTCCTGATGGAACTGTAAAGGTTTTAGTTGAAGGTATTGCACGTGCAAAAATTAATCAATTTATTGAGAATGATGATTATCTTCAAGCTTATGTAACTATTACAGAAGAAACTAAGGATGAGGATGTTGAAATCAAGGCGCTTTCTCGATCGGTAATTTCTTATTTTGAAAATTATGTAAAACTAAATAAGAAAATTTCTCCTGAGATTGTCAGTGCTATTAGTCAGATTGATGATCCTTCTAAACTTGCTGATACTATTGCATCTCATTTAATTATTAAACTTGCAGAAAAACAAGAAATATTGACGTTATTGCCTATACGTAATCGTCTTGAGCGTGTACTTTCTTTCATGGAAGCAGAGATTTCTGTTTTGCAAGTCGAAAAGCGTATTCGTTCACATGTCAAACGGCAAATGGAAAAGAATCAACGAGAATATTATCTTAATGAGCAGTTAAAGGCTATTCAGAAAGAATTAGGAGCAGGTGATGAAGGGCAGGATGAATTATCTGAACTAGAAGAGCGTATTAGAAAAACTAAGCTTTCGAAAGAAGCACGAGAAAAGGCTGGGTCAGAACTCAAAAAATTACGTAATATGTCTCCCATGTCTGCAGAAGCGACAGTTGTACGTAATTATCTTGATTGGCTTTTAGCTATTCCTTGGAGCAAAAAATCAAAAATTAAAAATGACCTTAGTTTTGCTGAAAAAACTATGGATAATGAACACTTTGGTCTTGAAAAAGTCAAAGAGCGAATCATTGAATATTTAGCAGTGCAAAGCAGATCATCAAAAATACGAGGTCCTATTATTTGTTTGTTAGGTCCTCCTGGTGTTGGAAAGACATCACTTGCACGTTCTATTGCAAAAGCAACAGGTCGAGAATATGTTCGTATCTCATTAGGAGGTGTTCGCGATGAAGCTGAAATTCGTGGGCATCGTCGGACTTATATTGGTTCTATGCCTGGAAAAATTATTCAGTCTATGAAAAAAGCTAAAAAATCTAATCCACTTTTTTTGCTTGATGAAATTGATAAAATGGGGCAGGATTTTCGTGGAGATCCCTCATCAGCTTTACTAGAAGTTCTTGATCCTGAACAAAATGGTACATTTATTGATCATTATTTAGAAGTAGAATATGATCTTTCTGATGTTATGTTTATTACAACTTCCAATACACTGAATATTCCAGGGCCATTAATGGATAGGATGGAAATCATTCGCATTGCTGGTTATACTGAGTGTGAAAAAATGGAGATTGTTAAACGGCATCTTTTGCCAAAAGCATTAAAGGATCATGCTCTTTCTAAAAAAGAATTAAGTATTTCTGATGATGCAATAAGATCAATTATTCAATTTTATACGCGTGAGGCTGGTGTTCGAAATCTTGAGCGTGAGTTGATGAAAATAGCACGTAAATCAGTTACAAAAATTCTTAAAACTAATCAAAAGTTTATAGAAATTAGAAAAAACAATATTAATGATTTCCTAGGTGTTAAGCGTTATCGCTTTGGACAAGTTGATGGTGAAAATCAGATTGGTGTCGTTACAGGACTTGCTTGGACGGAAGTAGGTGGGGAACTGCTGACTATTGAAGGTGTTATGATGTCAGGTAAAGGTAAGATGACTGTGACTGGTAATTTGCGCGATATTATGAAGGAATCAATTTCTGCAGCAGCATCTTATGTGCGTTTTCGTGCTGTTGATTTTGGTATTGAACCTCCATTTTTTGATAAACGTGATATTCATGTTCATGTTCCGGAAGGAGCTACACCTAAAGATGGCCCATCAGCTGGGATTGCAATGGTAACAGCAATTGTTTCAGTGTTAACAGGAATACCTGTTTATAAGGATGTTGCTATGACTGGTGAAATTACTTTGCGTGGATGTGTGCTACCGATTGGTGGATTAAAAGAAAAATTGCTTGCGGCTCTTCGAGGGGGAATCAAGAAAGTACTTATTCCTGAAGAAAACGCGAAAGATCTAGTTGATATTCCCGATGATGTCAAAAATAATATGGAAATTATTCCGGTAACTCATATAAGTGAAGTTCTTAAACACGCTTTGATTCGTTTTCCTGAGGCTATAGAATGGACAGAGCCTTCTACAATATCTGAAACTGTTAAAACAGAAAGCGATAATGAGGGGATGTTAGTTGCGCACTGATTCACATTATGAGCTATAATTATGCTGTAAAAAGCAAATGAGAGCCATTTGGGAGTTATAATTTTATCTATTTTAGAGAAATAATAAAAAAAATTCCGTGAATAACTGCGATTATTTCTAAAAAAACAATGCGTTGAAGAAAAATAGCACTTCTGTTTCCTGTACTTTTCAATAAAATCACTCATAGTCGGTTAAATTTTATTATTCGGCAATATAGGGAAAGGAAATGTTAATGAATAAAAGTGAATTGGTTAATTCAGTTGCTGAAAAAGCAGGTATCTCGAAAGCTCAAGCTGGTTCTTCTGTGGATGCTTTTATCGCTTCTGTTACAGAAGCTTTAGCTTCAGGAGGTGACGTTCGTCTTCCAGGTTTTGGTTCTTTTGAAGTTTCTCATCGTGCTGCTACAAAAGGACGAAATCCTTCAACAGGTGCTGAAATCACTATTCCTGCACGTTCTGTGCCTAAATTTTCTGCAGGGAAAAGTCTTAAAGAAGCTGTTAATAACAAATAATTCAAACTATTTTTTAAAGAACCGGTTTATAAATAAGCCGGTTCTTTAGGAGTGCCTAGAAGTAGTTAGCACATGTTTGTGAGATATATTATTTTGCTTTGTGGATGAAAATGTAAGAGCTGTAAATGTCGGTCTATATAGCAGGAATTCAAGCAATGCTCGAGTATTTATATTAAAAAGTAACTGAGATATATCTATTTAATTATTTTTTATTATTATCATTCAAGCACGGTCATAGCTGTTTTTAGTTAATTGAGATAATGCACCTCTTAGATTTTTTGTGTAAAAAAGCATAGATGCTCTTACTTATATTTTAATATTGGTTAGTGTGTTGTTGAGAGTATCAATATCTATACAATCGCGATATTCTCTTCTTTATAGCAAAAAATGATACACACGTTAATAAAATGAATAATTTTAAAATATTTTTTAGCAATAATCCAAATTGTTTAATAAATCAAAAATTGGATTAGAAAATATTATATTATAACCAAATACAACGATTCAGTTAAAAGCTATTTTTTAACCATTGAATACAGTCGTTTAAAGCTCGCTCAATTATAGCTTGTTTTTTTTCTTTATGTGGTAAACTTTTTTCTAAAGGATTGGTGGAAATAATAGGTGGGAAAAGACCAAAATTGATATTCATTGGTTGAAAAGATCTTTTTCCTGTTTCGTTAGTAGCAATATGACCACCAGTAATATGATTCAAGAGAGCTCCAAATGCTGTAGTTTTTGGTGGCAGAGAAGGGCAAGTACGATTATAGTCAGCAGCAGCAAAACGTCCAGCAAGCAGTCCTATCGCTGCTGATTCTATATAACCTTCACAGCCTGTAATTTGTCCAGCAAAACGCAGTTGTGGTTTTTGTTTCAAACGAAGACTCTCATCAAGAAGGATTGGTGAATTGAGATATGTATTGCGGTGAAGACCACCAAGGCGTGCAAATTCTGCTTTTTCAAGACCAGGAATCATTCTAAAAATACGTGTCTGTTCACTATATTTCAGTTTTGTTTGAAAACCGACCATATTATAAAGCGTACCCAGTTTGTTATCTTGACGTAATTGTATAACAGCATAAGGTTTGATTGTGGGGTGATGAGTATTAGTGAGTCCCATAGGTTTCATAGGGCCATATCTTAGAGTTTCAAATCCGCGTTCAGCCATAACTTCGATTGGTAAGCATCCATCGAAATAGGATATGTTTTCAAATTCACGAAATTCTACTTTTTCTCCACTTATCAATGCTTGAACAAAAATTTTATATTGTTCTTGATTAAGAGGACAATTAAGATAATCTTTCCCCGTTCCCTCAGGACCAATTTTGTCATATCGAGATTGGTACCAACAAATATTCATATTAATACTTTCAGTATAAATAATAGGCGCAAGAGCATCAAAAAAAGAAAGCGCTTCTGTTCCAGTTATTGCTTGTATTTCTTGAGCAAATTTTGGTGAGGTAAGAGGACCAGTTGCAACAATAACATTATGCCAGTCTTCAGGAATCTCGTGAATTTCTCTGCGTTGTATGGTTATAAGGGGATGTTTTTCAAGTGTTTCTGTAATAGTTTTTGAGAATTCATTACGGTCAACAGCAAGTGCACCTCCAGCTGGCACTTTATTACTATCTGCAGCTTTCATAATTAAGGATTTGGCTAATCGCATTTCGGCATGTAAAAGTCCTACAGCATTTTTTGATGCATCATCTGAACGAAATGAATTTGAACAGACGAGCTCTGCAAGTTTATCTGTTTTATGAGCATCAGATTTTCTTTTTGGCCGCATTTCATGCAGGACAACAGGAATTCCTAATTGAGCAATTTGCCAACTTGCTTCACTGCCTGCAAGACCACCGCCGATAATATGGATTGGAGTTTTCAATTTATTTAACATGATTTACTTGTAGCGGAAGGAATGCTTTCTGAAAAGGATGAATTTCATCTCTATAATTTTGTGAAAAGAATTCTTTATTGAGTTAATAAAGGATACTCATTTGCTTTTTTTCTTTAATTGGTTGGAATTGAATGCTATAGAAACGCCGTTTACATGAATTTTTGGTTTATAAGTTTGAGCGGATGTGGCGAAATTGGTAGACGCACCAGATTTAGGTTCTGGCGGGAGACCGTGGGGGTTCGAGTCCCTCCATCCGCACCAAAATAATAGCTTTAAACACTACGGGTGTCTGTATATACAAGGTCCGTCTATCTAGATCTAACATTTAAGTGTTAGAATTATCATATTGTTATCAGGAGTAGGTTTATCCATCTCCTCAGAGAAAATAAAGGTTGTTCGATGCAGGTTACCGAGACGCTTAACGAAGGACTGAAGCGCGAAATTAAGATTGTGGTTCCGGTGAAAGATCTGGAAGAAAAATTAAACGAACGATTGGATGATACCAAAGGTAAGATCAAACTTAAAGGATTCCGTCCTGGTAAGGTTCCATCTGATCATCTCCGAAAAATGTACGGTAAATCTTTTATGGCTGAAATTCTTAATGAGATCATTAATAGTGCTCCGCGTTCTATTTTAGCAGAACGTAATGAATATTCAGCAACACAACCGCAAATTGATATAAATGAAGATACAAAAGTTATAGATGGTAAAGCTGATTTTGTTTTTAGTTTGAAGTACGAGGTTTTGCCGAAATTTGAGGTTAAAGACTTCAAAAATATTAAAATCGTTCGTGAAATTGCTGATGTACCTGAACAAGAAGTTGATGAGCAAATAACGCGCATTCTTTCTTCCACTCGTAGTTATTCGCAAAAAAATGGTCCTTCAAAGGAAGATGACCGCATAACAATTGATTATTTTGGGAAAATTGATGGCATTCCGTTTGATGGTGGTACTGATAATAATGCACAATTGATTCTTGGTTCGAAACAATTTATTCCCGGTTTTGAAGAGCAATTAATTGGTCTAAAAGCGGGCGATGTAAAAACAATTTCTGTTAAGTTTCCTGATGATTATAGTGCTACGCATTTAGCTGGCAAAAATGCAGAGTTTGATATCACTGTTAAAACTGTTTCTAAACCGGATGAATTGAAGATTGATGATGAAGCAGCAAAAAAACTTGGTTTAGAATCTCTTGATCGCTTACGTGAAGTCGTTCGTGGACAGGTTGAAAGTCGATATGGTTCTATGACACGTCAAAAAATTAAGCGACAAGTCCTTGATGCTTTAGACGCAGATTATAGTTTTGATATTCCTGAACAGCTTTTAGAGATTGAATTTAATAATATATGGAATCAGATTAATGAAGATTTAAAAAGGATGGGCAGAAGTTTTGAAGATGAAAATATCACAGAGGAACAAGCGCGAGAAGAATATCGCATGCTTGCGCAGCGTCGTGTTCGGCTTGGTTTAGTGCTTTCTGAAATTGGTACAAAAGTTGGAATTCAAATAAGTGAAGATGAATTAAAGGCTGCAGTTTTTGAACAGGTTCGCCAATATCCTGGACGAGAAAAAGAAATGATGGATTTTTTCCGCCGTACACCAGAAGCTGTTGCTAATTTACGTGCGCCAATCTTTGAAGAAAAAGTTATTGATTATTTGCTTACACAGATAGAAATAACGGATAAAAAAGTGACAATTGAAGAGCTAATGAGAGAATATGATGAATCAGATTTGACTGATAAAACTTCTGCCAAGAAACAATCAGCAGCAAAAGGAAGAGGTACAAAAAAGGCTTCAATTAAAAAGAAAAACCCTAAAACAAGTTAAAATTTATACCAATAAAATAATTCTGATAAATCATTTTATATGTATTCTAGACTTGCTCTGGTAATAGTTTTAGGTTAGCCATTGGATGTATTCTGAAATGTTGATAGTGAATTGATAATGAAAATCGTTGATACTCGTCTTCCTGATTCTAAGCATTTTATTTCTGGAGTTACAGGTAACTGGGAGGTTATTATTGGCATGGAGGTTCATGCACAAGTCATATCAAATTCAAAACTTTTTTCAGGTGCATCGACTAAGTTTGGTGCTGAGCCGAATAATCACGTGTCGCTTGTTGATGCAGCGATGCCTGGTATGTTGCCTGTTATTAATCAAGCATGTATTCACCAAGCTGTTCGAACTGGTTTAGGATTAAAAGCTAAAATTAATTTAAAATCCGTTTTTGATCGTAAAAACTATTTTTATCCAGATTTACCACAGGGATATCAGATTTCACAATTTCAGTATCCTATCGTAGGTGAAGGGAAAGTAGTTATATCTATTGGACCAGATTCGAATGGTCAGTTTGAGGATATTGAAATTGGGATTGAAAGGTTGCACCTCGAGCAAGATGCAGGAAAGTCTATGCATGACCAGCATCCAACAATGTCTTTTGTAGATCTTAATCGCTCAGGTGTAGCTCTTATGGAAATTGTTTCGAAACCAGATATGCGATCATCAGAAGAAGCAAAAGCCTATATGACAAAATTGCGTACGATTGTTCGTTATTTGGGTACTTGTGATGGTAATATGGATGAAGGCTCTATGCGCGCAGATGTAAATATATCTGTGCGCCGTCCTGGTGAGCCTTTTGGAACACGCTGTGAAGTTAAAAACGTTAATTCGATTCGTTTTATTGGCCAAGCAATTGAATATGAGGCACGTCGCCAAATTGCAATTTTAGAGGATGGAGGTATAATAGATCAGGAAACTCGGCTTTTTGATGCAATAAAAGGTGAAACACGATCTATGCGTTCAAAAGAGGAAGCATATGACTATCGTTATTTTCCTGATCCCGATCTTTTACCATTAGAGTTTGATCAGGAATTTGTAGACACTTTAGCTTCAGAGCTACCTGAATTACCAGATGATATAAAGGCACGTTTTATCAATGAAATGGGGTTAACTGCATATGATGCTTCTATTCTTGTAACAGAAAAAGCAATTGCAGATTATTTCGAAGAAGTAGCACATGGGCGCGATGGAAAAATGGTTGCTAATTGGGTAATCAATGACCTTTTAGGCGCTTTAAATAAAGATAATCGTGATATTGAAGATACTCCAATTACAACAGATCAGTTGGGAGCAATTATTGATCTTATCAAAGACGGAACTATTTCTGGAAAAATTGCAAAAGATCTATTTGAAATTGTTTGGAATGAAGGTGGAGATCCACATCAGATTGTAGAAAAGCGTGGTATGAAGCAGGTGACGGATGCAGGAGTTATTGAAAGAGCTGTTAATGAAATTGTCATCAATAATCCTGATAAAGTTGCCCAAGCACGAGAGAAGCCCGCTTTGGTTGGTTGGTTTGTTGGACAGGTAATGAAGGCAACAGAGGGAAAGGCAAATCCTCAAACCGTTAATAAATTGGTTAAAATTAAGCTTGGAATAGATTAATATATTCAGGATGGAAATTCTGTAAATATGATATTAACTTTTGATATAATTTATATGAGTTGACAGCTGGTTATTTAGTTCGACTACAATTAGAAACTCTGATAAGTTTCTTGCTTTTGATATTTTCAAATACCATAATAAATTTATTCTTGATAGAGTTATCTTATGGGCTTCCCAAGAAATAGGAGAAGAAATGTCTGGTTTTTTCAAGCAAATTTTTACATGGTGGAATGGTAATACTATTAATACACGCTTTTTTACATGGCGCCATGGTAAACGTATAGGAGAAGATCAGTTTGGTAATATTTATTATGAAGGCAGTCGCCATAAAGATGGTTATTTACGTCGCTGGGTGATTTATAAAGATTACTCTGAGGCTTCTAGTATTCCTCCAGGTTGGCATGGATGGATTCACCATCGTTGTGATATACCACCTACGGAAGAAAATTATCAGTCATATAGTTGGGAGAAATCGCATATTTTAAATATGACGGGCACAAGCGAAGCTTACCGACCAAAAGGATCTATTGCTTATAATCATGGGTATTTTTATGCTCGTGAGGATTATGATGCATGGTTACCTGAGGAGTAATGGGTGTATTGTTTTCTTTGTTATGTTTGTAATGATTTTTGTTAGGTGTGATTAATTTGATATTATGAAGTTTTTACGATCAAAAGCTAAGTATTTTTTTTATACTTATTTATTAATGGGGATAGCAGTTTTATTTACAGTTAGCTGTGTACAAGCAGAACGTGTTAGCAATGAAATTGTTATTTTTACAGGTCTTGATAAAATTACTGGTCAGGTTACTAGTTTTGAAGTCCATATCGGTCAGGTTTATCAATATGGTGCTTTGCAAGTAATACCGCGAGTGTGTTATACAAGTTCTAAAAATGAACCAGCTCGTACTACTGGTTTTGTCGAGGTTAATGAAATGACATTGGAGAAAAAGACACGGCGTATTTTTACAGGATGGATGTTTGCAGATAGTCCTGGCTTAAATGCCGTTGAGCATCCTATCTATGATGTATGGCTAAAAGATTGCAAAAAAAGTTCTGATACTCTTATACATTAATGATTGTTATCACTTTGTCGTGTCATTCAAAAATATGTGGTTATTTTTGTGGTTAACAAATAAGTGATTTATTTGTATTGTTAAATGTTAATTATCAAGCTAAGAAGCTATTTAAGTATAATAGTTATACGAAAGTAGTAGAAATTCGTTTTCCGGATTCAGCGTCGAATCCATATTTAGCATTTTCAGCACTTATTATGGCTGGTCTTGATGGTATAAAGAATAAGATTCATCCTGGCCCAGCTATGGATAAAGATCTTTATGATCTTCCCTCGAAAGAGCTCAAAAACATTCCTACAGTTTCCAGAAGCCTACGTGAAGCACTTGAATTTCTTGATAAAGACCGTGATTTTCTTAAATCTGGAGATGTTTTTGACGATGACCAAATTAATTCCTTTATTGAATTAAAACTGAAAGAAGTTCTGCGTTATGAAACCGCCCCTCATCCTGTTGAATTTGATATGTATTATTCTGTTTAATATACGAATGAAAGTTTTGTTTGATTTTCATGGAATACTGCATCAGCTATAATTAGACGATTATTTTTATATCAAATAGATTTTTATAGGGTGTGTTTATTAGGAATAAAAAATAATATAAATCATCTGAGATTGGCACTGAGAAGATTATTATTAAGAGCTTAGGTGATTTTTTTGGCAAGTATGGTTGTCTTATTTTTGTATTTTGAAGTTTAATAAGACATTTCTACATTTTGCTTTGATTCAGACATGAATTCATGGTGATTATCGAAAGGATTATAGTTTCCGTACTTTTTCTGCCACTGTATAGGATCAATAAAATCGCTGGACCAAAGGCCGATTTTATTGTTATACGCGTTTTGTTCAGCGCTTAGATATGTTGTTGGGATTGGGTATTTATTGTTTTTTGATATTATCAGCATACCTTCTGCAAGTCCTATTTCTGCTAGGTCAACTCCTTGCACAAAACACTGAGCATAGAGGGTTTCTTTTTCTATAGTAGTTTGCTTACAAGATAAGTTATGTCCTAGAGTTTTGGTAACCAGCCACGCTGTTGTGACAGCTCCACATGGCCATTCTTGGTTATTTAATTTTGCTTTTTGACGGGGTGCACATGTATCTACACCATATAAGTGAATATTTCTGACGATAGGTTTATGTTGAGACTTTTCAGGAGAGGTTATTAATTTGAATGTGACACCGCTGGTAACAGATGCTATACCATTAAACATATCTTCATAATTGTTTGAAGCACTATTAATCCAATTGAGATTTAGTTTATTATCTTTTAATTTTTTTTGAATACTTGCTTCATAGTTCTTATTTTGTTCAAGATACATATTCATTGTATCTTGGTTTTCTTGCATTTTTAATGGTTCGAGAATATCTAAATTTGCTTTGTTCTGATTTTGGCTTATTATCCATATTCCTATAGAACAAACAATGTAGACAATAATAATCGGTTTAAATCGCATTCACCCAATCCTTATTGTTTTTATATCCTATAAATTTTTTATGCATCTCTGCTTTTCTCCTAATTCTCAAGAGAAAGTTTCAACAGTAT
>NZ_JAMCOF010000004.1 GCF_023500045.1 Bartonella bilalgolemi
TAAAATATTTATTATTTTTTAAAATAAAAACTACATAAAAATTTATGATTTGTTATTAATATTTTTTGTTAATTATAATTAATATAATATTATTTATTCTATAATAAAATTAAATAAAGGGGGATTTATTATGCATAAATTGATTATAATAGCTATCGCACTGTAAAGGGCTTTAATCGTCGAGTTCGTTTTCTAGTAATGCATTACACTGCAGCCAACTTTAAATCATCTGTTACAACTCTTACAGGACCTTCAGTCAGCGCCCATTATCTTATTCCTGATCCTTCAGAACAGACATACATTGATGCAGGTTTTAAAGATGTACGCATTTTTAATCTGGTTGATGAAAATGAGCGTGCATGGCATGCTGGTATTAGTTCATGGGCTGGACGTAACAATCTAAATGATACAGCTATTGGAATAGAAACAGTCAATCTAGCAACCGATCATAACGGGAAATTTACATTTCCACCTTTTCATCCAAAGCAAATTGATGCAATTAAAGAACTTGCATTTAACATTCTTCAACGTTATCCAGATATTTCACCAACTAATGTTGTTGGTCATAATGATATTGCTCCTGGAAGAAAAATGGATCCAGGTGCGGCTTTTCCGTGGAAAGAACTTTATGATTCAGGTATAGGAGCATGGTATAATGTAGCACGAAAAGATACTTATCAAGAAGAATTTGCTAAAGATCCTTCATTTTTTATAAAAGCAAAAACAGAAGTCGTAGCTAAACTAAAAAAATACGGATACGACACTTCAGATGCAAATACTGAAAGTGGGTATAAAAATTTGATTATGGCGTTTCAGCTCCATTTTCGTCAAAAAAATTATGATGGAGTTTTGGATATTGAAACCGCAGCAATTATTTATGCATTGGTAGAAAAATATTTCCCCTCAAAATAATTTAGCTTATTTAATTAAAATATACGAGATTGTTACAAAAGGTTTTTTTGCCTTCATAGAATTACTAATTTTACTGACTAAAGGCTAAATACTTTATATTTTTTCAGTATAATAACTATCTATTTTAGAATAAATAAAAGGAAGAGCTAAGAGCTTTTCCTAATCCTTTTATCTTTGATAAGCATAAAGAATTTCATTTAACCTTAGAATAAATTTTTAAAAAAGAGAAAACCGAGTATATTTTTAGTTTTTAAATCTATAAAATAGTTAACTATATAAATTTTAGTTGGATTTAACAATCAAATTAAAATTTTTTCTGTATTAATGATTTCATGTAGGATTTAATAAATTTTTCCTCAAACTTTTATAAGTCAGGAATCAAATAAAAATACCTTTCAATATAATAAAGGTAATAATATTTCTTATTAAGCTTCTCTTATAGAATTATTTTTTCAATAATATCAACTTCTGATCCTCATTTTTGTTAAAGGAAATCCTTTTTCTTTTTTATCAAATTATTTAATAATAAGCACAAGAAATCCACATGCCTTTCCTTAAGAGCATTATCTAATTTAATCCACTTATAAAATTTACAAAGCACAAAATTATCATACATTTCAGTTTTTATTTTGAACTGCAGTATTATTTTTCAAAGAGATGTGGATTCTCAAAAGCAAGATTCTGCCGTGCCTTTTGTAATCGTTGAATAATATCATCAATTTTAGATGAAGAATAAGACGTTTCCTGATTATTAGTTAATGAGTGTTGTTTCTCTTCATCTTCATAAAAATACTGAATTTGTGATTGAATCGTTCGTATTTCTTGGAATAAAAGGCGACTAGTTTCTTTAAAACTATTATTAAGTGAAAAAATTTGATCAGAAATTGACATTAAAATTTGTTTAAAAAAATGCTCGCTTTCTTGACGTTTGCGATACTCTAAAACAAGAGCATAACTTATTTCATCTAATTGCTGTTTGGTAGAATCAATTTTATGTAATAAATCCGGCGCTCCATTTATATTAGCTTTTTTTATTTTCAAAAGCATAGCATAAATATTTAATAGTCTAACTGCAGAATAAGATAAATAATCAACTAATGTAAGTGTCTTAGTATAGTATTTTTGTTGAACCATTATAAATCTACCTAGTGATTAGTTGTATACATTTATTCCACTATTCATTTTAAATCCTATAGAATCATTCTAAAAAAAGTGCTAAAAAAATTTCTTTTCTAATTTGCTGATATTAAATTATTATATTTGATTTTTTATACTTAATAATTAGTTAATGGAGATAAGAGATGCATAGGCGTATAAAGAATAAAATCCGCTGTTCTCTTTAAAATATTGTGACCATCAGCAAGAATCGCCTCACGAGGTGACAACTCCGTCCCTTGCATAATTGTTGAAGCTAAAGATCCTTCTCGAGATAGAGCCATTAATGTTGGTGAAGATGCAAATACATTATGCGTGCCACCATCAATATTAGATAAATCAAGAATAGCTATTCCGTTCTTCTGTAATATTTCAATATTTGAGCCATCTCCTACACGAGGATGTCCACCTGTAAGGCGCCCTGAAAGAGCAAGAGCTTTGTCCTTACGAGATACCAAAATAGCTGTTGGTTGAGGTAATATTTTAATATCATTAAGTTGACGCTCAAATACATCAAGGTCAATATCAGGCGCTGCCATTAAAAAACTCGTAATACGATGAATTAGCTTGTATTTTCCTTGTAATGCTAGAGTTCTAAACGCTTCCATTGTAACAAAATTACCCATAGAGTGTGCAATAATTGAAACCTTATCAGCATCTGTTTCACTGATAGTCATCAGAAGTTCTATCAGCCCATCACGCGCAAAATTAGCGCTATCACGATCATAAATATAAAGAGGTATTGCACCAGCCGAAGGCCATGAATAATGTACATTAACAACATTTAAAGAATAATCGTAAGCAAATTGAGCTGTACGGAATGTACCATCTGCAAAATTGTTATTGTAGCCATGAATAAAAAGAAAAATTTCTTTTTTTCCTTTTGTTTTTTTTGCTAACGCAATATTTAATTGCTGTTTAAACTGTTCTTTATTATCATATTTTTGCAAAGCGACTGCTGCAAAATATTTATCATGACTAGGCTTATAAGCATTTGTCTCCACCATGCCTTTCACATGTTGTTGAGGAATTCCTATATCAACGCGATTGTAATATACTTTATTTGACCGTTCTGCTCCATAAGGTTGAGAATAATTATCCTGCATCATACGACTTGTAGCAACATAAACTGGGATAACAGCCTTTGGAAGAATCTGTTTTTCAACTTTTCTCTGTGTAGCAACCATAGACGGTGTTGCATGTATTCCATGCCAAAGTACAGCACGCGACCCACCACACGCAACCAAAAAAGTAACACAAATAAAAAGCACTAACTGCTTTAACAGTAATACATTTTTCACTGCAATACTACCTAATCTTATCAGATAAACAAGAAATCATATTTCGTACCTATAATAATAACACAAGATACAGTTTCTAATAACCTGCAACAAAGCAATTAATTATATAAGACATTAGAAAAAAAAATGTATAAAATTCGCATCTTAATGCTCACTATTACAGCTTTTATCTGCACTTTAAACATCAATCACAAAAAATATAAATGGTGCGGTCGAGAAGACTCGAACTTCCACGAGTTGCCCCACAGCGACCTCAACGCTGCGCGTCTACCAATTCCGCCACGACCGCACACGATATAAGCAAAATACATTATCTCCGCATTTAACAAATCATACAATAAGGTACAAGTTTATTTTTATATTCTCATAATTTATTTTATTTCACACTACTTCATATTTAATAATATAAATCCTTAAAGGATACATTTTACAGATTACCATAATCAGCGTATTAATGACATAAAACTATCTTGTGCTATTTGATTACTTTGATAATATCCATGAAAACCTGTTGTAATAGTCGTAGCACCTTGCTTTCGTATCCCTCTCATGCCCATACACATATGCTCAGCCTCGATCATTACAGCAACACCACGAGGCTTTAGATGCGTATTTAAAGACTCAACTATTTGAGCTGTCATGTTTTCTTGTGTTTGTAAACGACGAGAAAAAACATCTACAACACGTGCAATTTTTGAAAGTCCAACAACTTTTTTATCAGGGAGATAAGCAATATGGGCTCTACCAATAATTGGAAGTATATGGTGTTCACAATGTGAATAAAAAGAGATATTCTTCAATATAATTGGTTCATTATATCCTGAAACTTCCTCAAAAACTGTATCTAAAATTTCTTTAACTGATTCGTTATAACCAGTAAAAAGCTCACGATACGCTTTAGCAACACGACTTGGAGTATTTAATAGCCCTTCTCGGTTTGGATCTTCTCCTATCCATAATAGTAATGTATGAATCGCCGCCTCCACTTCTTCAATATCAGGCTTTTTTTGCTCAGAGAGAAATAGATTAGTTGCTCCTCCTTTCATGATATCACACATTAAATAACTCCAACTTAATTATGTAGTAAGATATTTATTATTTTTTATATAATCTTTATATAAATGAATTAAAAGCTTAAATAGCAATAACTCTCAAAAATCAGATAATAGCTTATGATTGATAATATCTATAGCAATACAATACTTGAACATGCTGCACATATAAGCAAAATCGGTCGTCTTAACAATCCAGATGCAACATCAAAAAAGTGTGCACGCTTTTGTGGATCAACCGTTACCGTAGACCTAAAAATAGAAAATAGCACTATCATAGATTTTGCTCATGAGATATGTGCATGTGTACTTGGACAAGCTTCATCTTCTATTCTTGCATATCATATCATTGGTCAAAAAACGCAAGACCTTAAAATACTACATAAAATTATTCAGCATATGTTAACAAAAAATGGCCCTCCTCCTTCAGCTCCATTTGAAGCATTTGCCTGTTTAAAACCTATTAAAGACTATCAAACACGTCATGCATCGGTAATGCTTACTTTTGATGCAGTCATAGATTGTATTAAACAAATTGAAGAAAAAATAAATGGCTAAACAACACATAAAAACAAATAAAACATACACAAGAAACTACAAGGGGCCTTGGCAAAAAACACCTGGACGATTACTTGGTATCGGACTAATACGTTTCTATCAAATAACTCTGTCTAGCTTTATAGGCATTCATTGTCGTCACAGACCAACTTGTTCAGAATATGCCTACGAAGCGATTGCACGCCATGGTCTATGGGCAGGCGCATGGATGGGATTTTTTCGTCTTATACGTTGTTGTCCGTTTGGAACAAATGGCTTCGATCCAGTACCAACCTCTATTGAAAATTCCTATAAACCTTGGCACTACTGGAAAATTTCTATCAAACGTAATAAATAGTCTTTTCTTTTTTAATGCGTTATGCATAAAAAAGGGTTGATAAGAAATTAGCCTATTAGCTTTAATTGATTATTGCTAAATGTTCACGAAACCATCTGCAATCGTTAGCAGAATTGGATTAAAAGGGTTCTTTATGTCTTGCTCTATTTTTCTTTCTTTTCCTGATGGCTCAAAGCGCGATTACCCAACCGAAACAACTGGTTTAGAATTAGCTGAATCTATTTCTAAGTCCCTTGCAAAAAAAGCAGTTGCTTACAGTCTTGATGGAGCTCTTAGAGATCTTTCAGATCCATTAGAACAATCTGGACAAGTAGAAATCATCACCCGCGATGATCCACGCGCACTTGAATTGATACGCCATGATTGCGCACATGTTTTAGCTGAAGCAGTACAAGAGCTTTTTCCTGAAACACAAGTTACAATCGGCCCAGTTATTGAAAACGGTTTTTATTATGATTTTGCACGTAAACAACCTTTTACATTAGATGATCTTACTACCATTGAAAAGAAAATGCGTGAAATTATTCAACGCAATAAACCTTTCAGAAAAGAAATTTGGTCTCGTGAAAAAGCTAAGAAGATTTTTTCTGAAAAAAACGAATTCTATAAAATTGAGCTTATTGATTCTATCCCTGATGATCAAGATTTGAAAGTCTATTATCAAGGTGACTGGTTTGATCTTTGCCGTGGTCCACATATGCAATCTACTGGCCAAATTGGTAATGCGTTTAAATTGATGAAAGTTGCAGGTGCTTATTGGCGTGGTGATTCCAATAATCCTATGTTAACAAGAATTTATGGTACAGCATTTACTAATGAAAACGACTTAAAAGCCTATCTTCATATGCTAGAAGAAGCCGAAAAACGGGATCATCGCCGCTTAGGACGAGAAATGGATTTATTTCACTTTCAAGAAGAAAGCCCAGGAATGATTTTTTGGCACCCCAAAGGTTGGAAAATGTTCCAAAATTTGATCAGTTACATGCGTCGTCGTCTTGACAATCATAAATATGCTGAGGTTCAAGCGCCACAAGTTCTTGATAAGTCTCTTTGGGAAATATCAGGTCACTGGGAATGGTATAAAGAAAATATGTTCAAAACAATCCCAGCTGCTGATGACTGGAATAATGAACATATTTATGCTCTTAAACCAATGAATTGCCCTGGCCATGTACAGATCTTTAAACACGGTTTAAAATCTTATCGTGATTTGCCCATTAGACTAGCTGAATTTGGCCTTGTTCATCGTTATGAGCCTTCAGGTTCTTTACATGGACTTATGCGGGTACGTAGCTTTACACAAGATGATGCACATATTTTTTGTACTGAAGAACAATTAGCTGATGAATGTCTTAGTATCAATGATTTGATTTTATCAACCTACGCAGATTTTGATTTTAAAGAAATCAGTCTTAAGCTCTCAACACGCCCAGAAAAACGTGTTGGTTCAGATGAATTATGGGACCATGCTGAAAATATCATGACATCTGTTCTTAAAACTATTGAGAAAAAATTTTCAGGACGTGTTAAAATAAGCGTTCTTCCTGGTGAAGGAGCATTTTATGGACCAAAATTTGAATATACACTGACAGATGCTATTGGCCGCGAGTGGCAATGTGGAACAACACAAGTAGACTTTAATTTACCTGAACGCTTTGGAGCATTTTATATTGATAAGGATTCCGAAAAACGCCAACCCGTTATGATCCATCGAGCTATTTTTGGATCAATGGAGCGTTTTCTTGGTATATTAATTGAGAACTTTTCTGGTCATATACCATTTTGGCTTGCGCCTCAACAGATTGTTGTGGCAACGATTACATCCGATGCGAATGAGTATGCAAAAAAAATAACAGAAAAACTCAAAGCTATTGGTCTTTTAGCAACTCTAGATTCCCGCAATGAGAAAATTAACTACAAAATACGCGAACACTCTTTACAAAAAATTCCTGTAATTTTGGTATGTGGTAAACGTGAAGCTGAAACAAATAGCGTTAATATACGTCGCTTAGGAAGTGTAGAGCAAACCTTTTTACCTATAGAAAAAGTGTTTCAACAATTGTTGGATGAAGCAACACCACCAGATTTACGTTGTTAATTAATGCCTGATGTCATAAAATACTATATAATAGGTTATTATTATCTTGCTTTATCAAGAATACGTTTACACTCAATTAACTCAAATAGCACTTCCTGTAGCAATACTTTATCAGTTTTATCTCGATAATTATTTATAGCACCAACAGGGGCTTCTCCTTCATTCTTCATAAACCCCAAAAGCCCAAATGCTATTTTTTTTGACTTAGTAGGAACAGATTCAGATTCCTGTTCTGCACATTTTTTTTCCATTAAAATATTCATAGCGTCAAGATCACCACTGCCAAGAGCAACAATAAAAGGAGCTCCCTTCTCTTTTAAAATACGTTGTACACCTTTTATGGTATAACCTTGCCCGTAAAGTAATTGTTTTATACCATTGAGTAAATCGATATCATTAGGGCGATAATAACGACGTCCGCCCCCACGCTTCAATGGCTTAATCTGACCAAACCGTGTTTCCCAGAATCTTAATACATGCTGCGGAATCCCCAATAGATCAGCTACTTCACTAATTGTGCGAAAAGCATCGGGGCTTTTATCCATTTATAACACCTCACCTAAAATTACATCAATATTTTATAGTTCCTGATCAATTTAATATTTCTTATTGAGATTGATCACAATATGAAATCTCTTTAATAAGAGCCTCTTCACTTAAAATATAAGACTCTTTCACAAAGAATAAAAATCTTAATATTGTCTGTTTAATATAAAATTATTTTTTCTTCGCACGATGCGTATCTAAAATTCTTTTCTTGAGCACATTTGCAGCCTTGAATGTTACCACACGCCGTGGTGGAATGGATGCTTCAATACCTGTTTTTGGATTGCGTCCAACTCGTTCACTTTTATCACGAACTTGAAAAGTCGCAAAAGAAGATAATTTAACCATTTCACCTTTGACAAGTGAATTGCATATTTCGCCCAAGACCAACTCAACTAAATCGGCTGATTCAGTGTGTGACAAGCCCACTTTTCTACAAACCGCGCCAGCCAAATCTGCACGTGTTACTGTCTTACTTGTCATTATTCACCTATTTAAACATTAAAAATTACAAAAAATTTATACGTTTTATTTAAATGTAGTCAAGCTGCTATAGCTTACCAGCGGATAAGAATCGCTCCCCATGTAAAACCTCCACCCATAGCCTCTAGCATAATAAGATCTCCTTTTTTTATTCTTCCATCTTGAACAGCAGTTGCTAAAGCTAACGGTACCGATGCCGCAGATGTATTACCATGCTGATCAATGGTAATAACAATCCGATCTTTCGTGATCCCTAGCTTTCTAGCTGATGCTTCAATAATACGTTTGTTAGCTTGATGAGGCACAAACCAATCTAATTGAGAAGGCTTCATCTCAACTGCTGCAAAACAATCATCAACTACATCAGTTATCATACTAACTGCATGTTTAAAAACTTCCCGTCCATCCATGCGTAAATAACCTGTTGTTTGTGTTGTTGAAGGACCACCATCAACATATAGCTTATCTGCATAAGCACCATCAGAACGTAATTTAGCCGATAATATACCAAAATCAGCAAAAGTACCTTCAAATTCTTGCGCTTCTAAAATAGCTGCACCTGAACCATCACCAAATAAAACACATGTTGTACGATCTTTCCAATCTAAAATTCGAGAAAATGTGTCAGACCCAATCACCAAAATCCTCTTTGCTACTCCACAACGTAAATAAGCATCTCCTGTTACCAACGCAAAAATAAAACCAGAACAAACAGCTTGAACATCAAAAGCAAAACCATGTTTCATTCCTAAAGCATGCTGAATTTCAACAGCAGAAGCAGGAAAAGTACGATTAGGTGTTGAAGTTGCTAGAATAATACAATCAATATCTTTCACTGTCATACCAGAATTTTTCAGAGCTTCTTGTGCAGCTTTTATTCCTAAAGAAACAGTAGTTTCATTATTATCAGCAATATAACGTTGACGAATTCCTGTACGTTGAACAATCCACGAATCAGATGTTTCAACCAACTTTGTAATCTCATCATTCGATAAGCTTTTTTTGGGTAAGGCACTTCCTACACTACGCATAACTGATCGAATCATGTCGCCTTAACCTTCTCCTTTATACTACGAATCTCTATCATCTTCCCTCCATCATATTCATCTCAGCTTCCCTTTCATCATCCAAAAGTAATGCTTTACTCTCATGAAAAAGTCGTAAATCTGTGGCTATTTCTTTTAAGAGTCCATTACTTACCATTTCATAGCCAACGCGAATAGCAGAAGCGAAACCGTTAGCATTAGTACCACCATGGCTTTTTATAACCACACCATTGAGGCCTAAAAGAACACCACCATTAACCCTATCTGGATCCATTTTATGTTTCAATTTACGAAAAGCACTTCGCGATAAAAGATACCCCAAATATGAAAGAATAGAACTACGCATAGCAACATTTAAGGTTTCGGCCATCTGTCGAGCAGTTCCTTCTGCAGCTTTTAAAGCAATATTACCGGAAAATCCCTCAGTGACAACAACATCAACAGTTCCTTTTCCAATATCATTTCCTTCAACAAATCCTTTATATTCTAAACCATCTAATTGCACTTTACGTAATATCATTCCCGCTTTCTTTATTTCATCCAAGCCTTTAACCTCTTCAACCCCCACATTTAACAACCCAACGCTTGGTTTTTCAATATGATATAAAGCACGGAACATTCCAGCACCCATAACTGCTAAATCAACTAATTGACTAGCAGATGCTCCAATTGTCGCACCAATATCTAAAACAATACTTTCACTACGAAGAGTTGGCCAAATACCAGCAATACCAGGACGTTCAGCTTCTGCCATCATTTTTAAACAAAAGTAAGACATTGCCATGAGTGCACCAGTATTACCAGCAGAAACACAAGCATCAGCTTTGCCATTTTTTACGGACTCAATCGCATGCCACATTGACGATTTACCACGCCCATTACGAAGTGCTTGGCTTGGCTTTTCATCCATACGTGTATAACCTTCTGTAGGATAAAAGCATGATGCTGCAACCAAATGAGGGTATTTTTTTAAAATCGGTTCAACAACTTTACCTATTCCATAAAACAAAAAATGAATATTTGGTAAATATTTTTGAGCAATTGCAGCTCCCGCAAGAGTAATTTCTGGACCATAATCACCACCCATTACATCCACAGAAATTTTAATCACGCTTGCTTATCCTATATCTTTAAATTTACGTCGCAACTGTTTGCTATTAAACAATTATAAAAATTATCGCTACAATTTCTTTTTAGAAAAGACTGTTTTATACAACTATACAACAGACAATTTATATATTTACAATCACTTCCACTCTTTCAAAACAGAGAATGGTGACGAATTTTGTTTAATTTTTTCTAAATCTTTAACTGTTGTATCTAGACTAGCACCTTCTTTACGTGGATATTGATTAATTGATAATTCTAAAAATTCTTCCATGACTGCACCAATATCAATTTTATCTCCATAAAATACTTCTGGTATATCTGGCCCTTCCACATCTAAAAATAATTCACCCGTACCTTCTGATATTTTAGGTTTCACCAAATTTGAATCTTCAGGAACAAAAACAATATTAATATTCTCATGGATAATATCTTCTAGCAGCTCTAATGTAATAACGCATGATTGTATTATACGTGCCTGTAATAAACCTTTTACACGTACTCCACGTTTTTTCCATGGTAAAATACAAAATTCTCCCTCAAATAATTTTACATCAACTAAACCATGATTCTTAGCTAAATATGTACATTCCTGTTGATCTGCGCAAATATGAACTCTTATTCCTTTTATAGGTAATGAGCGCACTGATACTGGATAAGTGAAAGCAAATTCCATTCGGGAAATACTTGAAACAGCCATTAGAAACTCCAAGATATAAAAAAGAGTATATTATACTGTGTCTTCTATTTGACCAGATTATATTTATGATTTTTTTCTTTTCTAAAGAAACTCTATATGGCATTATAATAGTAAAGGTCATCGTAAGATATGGTGAATAATAATTAAATCAAAAATTTAAGAAAGACTTGAGATCACCTTTTCATCATATATTACTAAGTGTAAAATGGAGATATCATTGTTTCAAATACCCCACATAGTAATCACTAAACGTAAATTACTGATTGGCCTCTCAATAGTGAGCATAATCGGAATCGCAGGCTGTAATCCAATTAGTTATTTAAACTCAAGTCAAATATATAACTCTCTCAATTCAAGCCAAATATATAAAGAAGGTTATATTCTTGATCAAAGTGCTCTTGATTCTATTTCTGTTGGTTCAAGTCAAGAGCAAGTTCTTTTAGCTTTAGGCTCTCCCTCTCTGAAAACGCAATATAATAATGAAGTTTTCTATTATATTTCACAAACTCGATATCGAAAAATGCAGTTTATGAAAACAAAAATTACTGATCGCAAAGTTTTAGCAATTTATTTTAACAAAGATCGCCAAGTTATAAAAATAGCCAATTATGGTTTACAGGATGGGAGAATTTTTGATTTCATCACACAAACAACACCAACTGGTGGTAATGATCAACCGTTGTTGATTCAACTTATCAAGGGTGCTCCAGATCCTGCTGACGATCCGGTTGTTAACCATTAGTTTTTACATATTCAATTAAAATCCCAATATTATTGGGATTTTTTTGTAACTTTATTAACATATTTCCTTTGCTATACTGTCAAGAACTGCATTTACAAGCCTTGGTTCATTACTTTCAAAAAAAGCCTTAGCTATATCGACGTATTCATTCATAATAACAGCAACAGGCACATCTTTGCGATTGATCAACTCCCATAAGCCAGCACGCAAAATTGCCCGTAATGTAGAATCAAGACGTGAAAGCGCCCATTCTTCAGAAAGTTGTTGATGAAGCATAGGATCAAGCTGCTTTTGATCTTTTACAACTCCAACAACAATAGAGCGAAACCATTGAAAATCAGCATCAAGATACTGACTCCCATCAATATCTTTTCCTAAACGATAAGCCTTATATTCAGCTATTACCTCCATAACACCAATACCGACTATATCCATTTGATAAAGCGCTTGTACAGCAGCGAGTCTTGCTGCCCCTCGTTTATTAGCTAAAATTAAAGAATCTTTGCCTTTTATATCATCCATATTTAATGATTATCTCCAAATTTTTTCTTTAGAGCAACCATACATAAAGCGGCTTTAGCAGCAAAACCACCTTTATTTTTTTCATTATTTCTCACACGTTCCCATGCTTGCAATTCATTTTCAACGGTCAAAATTCCATTGCCAATAGCAAGTTGTTGATAAACAGTTAAATCCATTAATGCGCGACAGGAATTATCAGCCACAATTTCAAAATGATATGATTCTCCCCGAATAATACAACCAAGAGCTATATAACCATCATAGTATATTTCATTATTTTTTTCAGCCAGAGTTATTGCACAAGGAATTTCTAATGCTCCTGGAACCGTTACAATATCATAACTCACTTCAGCTTGTTGCAAAACACTAACCGCACCTGCAAGAAGAGAATCAGAAATTTCATCATAGAAACGCGCTTCAACAATCAAAACATGCAACTTTTTATGTGTATTTTTTGTCATATGGCTCCTATCAGAAAAATAAAATAATTTTACATCTTATTCATTTTAAAATCTGAAAGTCTAGCTACATAACGAGCCAATTGATCAACTTCCAAGTTCACCTGATCCCCAACCTTAGCTTGTCCCCACGTTGTCATCTCAAGCGTATGGCGGATAATAAGAACATCAAAAATATTATTTTCAACATAATTAACAGTCAATGATGTTCCATTAAGTGCAATAGAACCTTTTTCTGCTATAAATGGAGCTAATTTCATTGGAACCTGCAGATGAAAACGAATCGCATCACCTTCATTTTTTTTCTCAATAATTTCAGCTAAACCATCGATATGGCCAAAAACTAAATGTCCTCCCATTTCGTCACCAAGTCGTAGTGAGCGCTCTAAATTAATAAAAGTTCCTTTTGTCCATTGTGTAAGATTAGTTAAACATAGTGCTTCTTCCCATGCTTCAACAGTAAACCAATGAGCAACTGTGGACTTTAATGTGCGCTCAACAACTGTCAAACAAATACCTGAACACGCAATTGATGCACCTATCTCTAAACTCTCCACATCATAATGAGTAGAAATATTTAAACGTATTCCCTGTTTTAAAGGTTGAATATCTTCAACGCAACCAATATCCGTTATGATCCCTGTGAACATAATACCTTACGTCTCCATTTATACAAACGATCATTCCCCAGCATTCTCATTTCAATTTCATTAAACTCTGAAAGATAAGATTGAAAATGAGGAGCCTTAATTCGATCTTCCCCTAAAATAATCGGCGCATAAAAACATATCAAACAATCTACACAACCAGCATCTAAAAATATTTCTCCTGTCTTTGCTCCTCCCTCAAGTAAAACACTATTGATTTTGCGCTGATAAAGCAGTTGTAAAATAGCAAAAGGTGATATCAAATTATCATTAGTATCCACTGAACATATGGTTACACCATATTGTTCTAAAGCTGTTTTTTTTCTTTTTTTAGACAGGACTGTACCACAAATAACCCATGTAGGTATATTTGCTGCTGTTTGAACGACTTTCGCATCAAGAGGAATGCGTAAATCCTTATCCAAAATAACGCGTATAGGTGAACGCGTTTCAAGTCCTGGCAAACGACAATCTAATTGTGGATCATCTGCTAATATAGTGCCAATACCAACCATAATCACATTATTTTGAGCACGCAAAATATGAGTTTGTGCACGAGAAATTTCTCCACTAATCCCTACACTACTTTGCCTTTTTTTGCCTATGCCATTATCTGCGGAAATAGCCATTTTTAAAGTGACCTCACAGCGCTGCAATTTCTTTACACACAAATAAGCACTTAATGTTTCAAAGGCCTCTTCAGCTAAAACCCCTTCAACAACTTCAATACCTGCTGCACGTAAAAGAGTAATACCACAACCATAAACTCGCTGATCGGGATCAGAAAGAGCAATGACAACTCGAGTAATACCTGCATTAATAAGTGCATTAACACATGGTGAAGTTTTTCCATAGTGTGAACATGGTTCTAAAGTAACGTAGGCGGTTGCACCATAGGCCAAAGGACCAGCCATAAGTAAAGCTTGCACTTCAGCATGAGGTCTTCCTTGAATAGCAGTTACGCCATAACCAACAATAGACGCGCCTGTTTCTTTATTTTGTACAATTAATGCACCGACAGAAGGATTTTCACCCGTAAGACCAACGTGACGTTCTGCTAAACGAATAGCAACAGCCATAAATCGCTTATCTTGTGCTGCTTTATTCATTAAAACAAGCTTCTATATCCATTGCACCTTTTGATAATTCATCTATCACATTATGAAAATCAATCGCATTACGGAAATCACGATATACAGAAGCAAAACGAATATAAGCGATATCATCTATACCTTTTAAAGATTCCATTACAAGATGACCAATTTTTGCTGAGGAAATCTCAGGCTCTCCTAAACTCTCAAGCTGTCTCACGATACCGGAAATCGCCTGTTCAATACGCTCAGGATCAATATCACGTTTACGTATTGCTATATTAACCGACCGCATTAATTTATCACGATCGAACAACTCACTCCGACCACTTTTTTTGAGAACAAAAAGTTCACGCAACTGGATACGTTCAAAAGTTGTAAAACGACCACCACAAACAGAACACACACGTCGACGACGAATGACTGTTGCATCTTCCGCAGGACGTGAATCTTTAACCTGTGTATTTTCACATTGGCAATAAGGGCACCGCATATTTTCTATACCTCAACAAGAAACCAAATAAGAATAAAGAGGAAATTTACTTGTCATATCATGCACCTTCTTTTTGACAGCTGTTTCAACTGAAGTATTCTCTCCATCGCTTCTTGCCAAACTAAGACCATCAAGAACCTCTGTAATAAAATTTCCAATTTGAGTGAACTCACTTTCTGTAAAACCACGTGTTGTTGCAGCAGGTGTACCCAAACGAATTCCTGAAGTTATTGATGGCTTCTTGGGATCAAAGGGAATACTATTTTTGTTGCAAATAATATTAGCACGCCCCAAAGCTTGTTCCGCACCCTTTCCTGTTATATTTTTAGAACGCAAATCGACTAAAAATAAATGATTGTCTGTACCACCAGAAACAATATTAAAACCATTATTTTTTAAGCTTTCTGCTAAAGTTTTAGCATTAATAACTACATTAGCAATATAATCTTTAAAAGTAGGTTGCAAAGCCTCTCCCAATGCAACAGCCTTAGCTGCAATGACATGCATTAAAGGACCACCTTGAAGACCGGGAAAAACTGCCATGTTAATTTTTTGAGCTAAAGCTTCATCATTTGTCAATATCATACCACCACGGGGACCACGCAATGATTTATGCGTTGTTGTAGTGATAACATGAGCATATGGTACAGGTGAAGGGTGAGCATTTCCAGCAACTAAACCTGCAATATGAGCCATATCAACCATCAAATATGCTCCAATTTCATCTGCAATGTCACGGAACCATTTCCAATTCCATAAGCGTGAATAGGCTGTGCCACCTGCCAAAATAAGCTTTGGTTTATGCTTTTTTGCCAAACGATATATTTCCTCCATATCCAGAAGCTGATCTTCTTGACGCACACCATAAGAAACAACATTAAACCATTTGCCTGACATATTAACAGGCGAACCATGGGTGAGATGGCCACCAGAATTCAAGTCCAACCCCATAAATGTATCACCAGGCTGAAGCAAAGCTAAAAATACAGCTTGATTCATTTGGCTACCAGAATTAGGTTGCACATTTACAAAAGATGCACCAAAAAGTTTTTTTGCTCGCTCGATTGCCAATTCTTCAACCAAATCAACAAAATGACAACCACCATAATAACGCTTTCCTGGATAACCTTCTGCATACTTATTGGTTAAAATAGATCCCTGAGCTTCAAGAACTGCCCTTGAAACAATATTTTCTGATGCGATCAATTCAATCTCAGAGCATTGACGTCCAAGCTCACCACTAATTGCATCAAAAACTACAGAATCAGCAACTTGTAAACTATCATTAAAAAAACACTTACGCAGATCATTTGCTTGCTTGGTCATAAAACATGTCCTAAATTAGAGTAATGGAAGGTAACACAGCAAATCTTATAGACAAAACTTTTTAAAATTTAAGTTCAAAAACTGTAAATACAGCAAGAATTCAGCTTATATTTTTTTTAAAACAATAAAATTCTATCTTCATAAAAAATAAATGACGCAAAAATTACATGTTAAAACTTATATATGTAATACTATTATACTGTTTTCAAACAAGAAAAATAATAAACTTATAGTTCAAGATATCCAATCATTTAATTGGATAGGGTATTATAAAGTGGGATCACAGAAAAAATTGAATTCAAGGATAATAGATGGCAACAAAAATTTTTATTGATGGTGAACATGGAACAACCGGACTGCAAATACAAAAACGATTGGCAAAACGTTCTGATCTAGAATTGCTATCTATCCCTCACGAAGATCGCCATAATCTTGATTCTCGAAAAGACTATCTTAATCAAGCTGACATTGTTATTTTATGTCTTCCAGATGAAGCCGCACGGGAAACAATTAAACTCCTTAAAAACAATAAAAAAATTAGAATTATTGACAGCTCAACAGCACACCGCATTGCTGCAGATTGGGTCTATGGCTTTCCTGAAATGACAAAAGGACAAAAAAAACGTATCCAAGAAGCACACTATGTTGCAAATCCTGGATGTTATCCAACCGGTGCAATTAGTTTGATTCGACCATTACGTGAAGCAGGCTTAATAGACTCTAATTACCCAATATCAATTAATGCTATATCTGGCTATACAGGTGGTGGTAGACAATTAATTGCTCAAATGGAAAACCAATCCAGAAAAGATTCTCTGGAAGAAAACTATTTTATTTATGGTCTGAATCTTAATCATAAACATATTCCCGAAATCAAAACTCATGGACAAATTAGCCAAACACCTGTTTTCGTGCCAAGCGTTGGTCGTTTTCCCCAAGGAATGATTGTTAATATCCCCCTACATCGCAATTTATTTACAAAATCAGCTAACTGTTCTGATCTTCGTGAAATTTTTCATACCCATTATAACGAACAAAATACAATATCTATTGCATCACAAGAAGAAACCGAAACACTGACTAAACTAAACCCAGAATCCTTAGCACATAAAGATAGTATGAAACTTTTTGTTTTTGGCAATGATAATGACGGTATTTTCAATCTTTGCTCTATATTAGATAATTTGGGAAAAGGAGCATCCGCATCGGCTGTTCAAAATCTTGATTTAATGCTCTCAGGCTGAAATGTTGTTTAAAAAATTCTTATTTAACAACAAGATATGCTCCCTTTGTAGCTCGCCAATGAACAACTGAAAAGCATAATACTACTAACGCAACACTTTGATGAATAAGCCCCCAACTAATTGGCACTTCATTTAACAATGTAATGATACCCAAAAATGCCTGAACAACTATGATAATAAATAACAACAATGCACGACGAGCATGCATTGAACGAGGATTTTTTTTGCTTACATACAAAACATGAACAATCGCTATAATAAACAAAAAATACGCAAAAACACGATGTATAAATTGCACTGTTAAAGGATTTTCAAATAAACTGAGCCAAACGGGATTATAGTTCAGTAATCCGTCAGGTATAATCTGGCCATCCATTAATGGCCATGTATTATAAACCTTGCCTGCATGAAGACCTGCAACTAAAGCACCAAAATAAATCTCAACTAAAATGCAAAAAACAAACCAACCTGCGAAACGTTGCACAGCTTGATCTGCCGGTTGTTCTGAATATTCTGTGAGACCTCGAGATAAATAAGTAACAAAAATAATTACAAAGCATGCCGTTATTAGATGAAGCGCTAAACGATATTGACTAACGCTTGTTAAATTACTTGTCCCCAAACCAGAAGCTACCATCCACCAGCCAATCACACCTTGAACAGCAATAAGAACCGGTACGGATACAAGCTGAAGAAAAATATTTTTTTCAATACGCTTAGTTGCCCAAAACCAAATTAAACCCAACAAAGCTACAAGGCCAACCAAACGACCAAGAAAACGGTGTCCCCATTCCCACCAGAAAATCACTTTAAATGCGTTTAAAGTCATATCATGATTGAGTATTTTATACTGCGCTATCTGTTGATATTTCAAGAACTCTTCTTGCCATTGTTCTATAGTAATCGGTGGAATTACACCATAAATTGGCTTCCATTCAGTTATTGATAATCCGGATCCTGTCAAACGGGTAGCTCCGCCTATTACAACAATCGCTAAACAAAGCAGTAAAACAGCATAAAGCCATATCTGTATTTGTTTTCTATTTTGTTTTTGTAGTGGCGTCAAAGCTATCTCATTCAACCTTTTTATTGTCATTTTCGATTATCTCCAGTTCATCTACAACTACAAATTTGCAAAATTTAAATATTAAGCTTTAGTTATTACGACATATTTATTCATCAATGCACAAAAAACCAAAGTCTTGCTATTAAGATATAATTACCGCTGTTTTGGCACATTACAACTATGCATTGACACGATAAACCTTTTTGGGGAATTTATATACCATCTGCGCTATCCAATTATGTTTATAAAGTGGAACACCACAAACATAATAATCTGTCCATTCTACAATTTCTTCAAGTCCATATTGAGGCTCGATAGTCATCTCTAAAATAATAAAATCATAATCTTTTTTAAATTCTTGTAATATAACAGGAATAGCATTTGAAAATTTTTTTGCACGCTCAGCACTTGTTATTCCACGTGGAAAAATATCAATCCCTGTATCATAATCATGATAAATAACATCATGCAATTGCGCACATCCTGTTAAGACATCGCTCAATCCTGAACGTGAGCCAATCACTTTTTCTATTTGTTTCCCAGAAATATCTACCAACAAGATTGTTTTATGTTCCTTGATAAGATGAAGAGATAATTTTGCTGCTATTCGTGCGGCTTCTGGTCCGATTATTGAAACAACTGTCGAAACACGTGATTTCAGGAAAACTGATAATTCCTCTATTGTACTCAAAGTTTCAGAATTTCTTTTTGTCTTGAATAAGGAGATACTACTATTACATTTAAAACTTTCTTTCTCTGAGTGCTTTTTTTTTGCTCCAGAATATTTTTGCAATAATAGCCCTCCTCCCAAAGCGATTAAACTTGCAAATATAATAACAAAAATATTTCTGCTATAAAAATCGATAAAAGAAATTGAGGTTACTTCTATGGGAGCTATCACGTGAATCTTTATATTCTGTAATGAAAGAGTATCCTTACTTATTTCTTGGCTTTGTATATCTATCGCTGCTTTTATTTTATTTTCTAACTTATTTAACATCTGATTTAAGGATTGAGACTGATCCTCCACAAAAGTACTAATTTTCTCTCTTAACTGTGTTTCAACATTCTCTGCAATGATTTCATCTAAACGAGTTTGCTCAACAATCTGCGAAATTTTACTTTCTAACTGAGTAGAAAGTTCCTCTATTTCTGCAATCATTGCCTTGATTTGAGGGTGTCCCCAACCTAATTGAACAACCATATGAGCTTTTTGTGCATTCAAGAGATCAAGTTTAGCCTCTAGAGCCATAACAGTAGAATTATCTGCTATAAATGATAAGGATAATAAAGATTGTCCTTGTTGACGCATCATTTTAATAGTTGAATTTAAACTTTTTAAACGAATACGTCTCAAAATTGTATCCGTTAACTGTGCGTAAAGGCTATTAAACTCGACCTGTTTGGCTTCATGATAAATGATAGAAGCAATAGATGAACGAAATGTTTGAAAAATATGGAAAAATGCATTTTTATCATATTTTTCATCTCGCTTCATGATCTTCTCAGAAAAGTTAGAAAACCAAGTTTCTAAGCCTTGTCGAGCATCTTCGATAGTTTTTGCTTCAAAAGAAAGATCAATAAAATCACCTTTGCGTAATAATTGGATATTTTTATAAAAATTTTTCACGTATGAATCATAAGAAATTGCCCTGTCAGAACTTGAATAATTTAGAAGAAGAGGTTGCGAAAACAGTAATGCGATAATATTATTTTTTTTATCAGTCGATAATGGTACCCCACTAGAATCGGATAACATAAATGTTAATGTTGCTTGATAAGTTTTTGGATAAACAAAATAATATAACAAAATTGACAATACGCAGTGTATTGTTACTAACAAAGCAATTAGAGCTTTTCGCGGCATTATGAGTGCTAACAATTTTTTATCGCACTTAAAATTCATTTTTATTTTAATCCCAAAAATACATTACTTTTTTTATTTAAGAGAAAGTAGTAACTATCCCCTTAACTAAAGATTATATTATTGAGAGATAAGAAAATATAAAAATAAATTTTTTATTTACGATAACTTTAGTACATATTTTATTTTATATAGTTCAATCGTTTTTTTGCTTCAGCAGTAAGTACTGCTTTAATAGTAATAGAGCCATCATCATTGCTTTTTTGTTCTATTTGACTAGAGTTCTTATAGAACCAATCAATAATCCTCATTTCATTAGGCTTTAAAATCAGCTCAACACTCTGTATGTCCCCAAAAATTTTCTTTTCAATAAGGGCTAACAATTGATCCAACCCTTTACCAGTAAGGGCTGACATCATTAGTGCAGAATTTAACATTTTTTTTGAGTTTGTCTGCAAAACGCCCAATGCGTGGTGATCCAACATATCAATTTTATTCCAAATTTCCACGATATGATCTATGTTATTAATATCAATCCCAAGACTTGAAAGTATTTCAAAAACATCTTGAGCGTGAGCATGATGATCAGGATCGGACACATCTCTTACATGGAGAATTAAATCAGCTTCTATCACCTCTTCAAGGGTTGCTCTAAAAGCTGCAATTAAATGTGTTGGTAAATTAGATATAAAACCCACAGTATCAGATAAAAGAACTGTTTGCCCGTGAGGTAAAACAATTTTACGTAAAGTGGGATCAAGAGTTGCAAACAGCATATTCTTTGCCAGCACATTAGAATTACTTAAACGGTTAAAAAGTGTTGATTTTCCCGCATTTGTATATCCCACCAACGCAATGACAGGATGAGGTATCTTTTTCCTTTTAGCTCTATGAAGAGCGCGTGTTTTAACAACGGTTTCTAATTCGCGACGAATACTGATAATTTTTTTCTGCAAAATACGTCTATCTGCTTCAATTTGAGTTTCACCAGGACCACCTAAAAAGCCACTACCACCACGTTGCCTCTCTAAATGTGTCCAACTACGAACAAGCCTACTTTTTTGGTAAGATAAATGCGCCAATTCTACTTGTAGAACCCCCTCCTTTGTTCGCGCCCGATCACCAAAAATTTCAAGAATCAAAGCTGTTCTATCAATAACCTTACAATTCCATAATTTTTCCAAATTACGCTGCTGCACTGGCGTTAAAAAATGATCAATAATTGAAAGCATAATTTGATGCTCATTTATATAATGAGCAAATTCATTTACCTTACCTATTCTAAATAAAGTTGAAGAACATGGTGTAGCAATATTGATAATTTCATAATGAACAACATTCAACTTAATAGCACGCGCTAATCCTAACGCTTCTCTTACTCGAGAATCTACTGAGCGTTCATTGGAAGTCTTTTGCTGCTTGTCTCCGTAAGAATAGATCGGTACAAAAATAGCAACACGCATCGGCTCCTCAATCTGTGAAATAAACTTTCCAGATTTCTCATTTTTACCTATCATGATAATTTAAATATTATAAAAAGGATAAAAGATATACAATTTATTTATTATCTTCGTTTTCGAAAAGCTGTACAGATTGCCCTGGCATAATTGTAGAAATAGCATGTTTATAAACTAACTGCTCATGCCCATCACGGCGTAGAAGAATACAAAAGCTGTCAAATGATGCGACAATACCTGTCAGTTTAACGCCATTCACAAGAAAAATTGTAAGAGAAATTTTTTGCTTACAAACTGTATTTAAAAAAATATCCTGCAGGTGTTGTGATTGTTCTACCATTATTTTTACACCTTTTGTTGTGAAATGCATAAATATTTATCACAATATTTTTTAATATATATCGACTGAAAGTACTAACTTGTCAATGTATCCGTACTAAAAATTTTATAAGATATCATTTTATATTAATATTAGTTATGAGCATAACAATCAGTAAAATCAAATGCAAAGAAAGTATGATAACTTCTCAGTACTTACTGTACATTAATCAATATTATTTCAAGGTTCACTTTTTATTTTTCGGTAAAATATGATGTTTATTAATTAAAAAATAACAACAATATTTATTTTGTAATTAATAAACGATTAGTCTATCTAAGTCAGAAATATAGGAATAGTAATTTTATAAAATAGACTTGTATTCAAACGCATTTTAAACGCAATTTTTAATATCATGTCTCCTTATACAAGAAACCAAATTAGTGTGACTTAGAAATTTATCCTCATTATATTTAAATACAATTTCTATTAAATCGCCCCCATAAAATGCACTAAACTCGTAATATTTTCTATCAATTTGAGTTATCTATAGATAATTCCGTGATAGCTACAATTTTATATAATATTGTTTTTAATATATTTTTTGTTATTTTTGAACACAAAATAAAAGTTGCGTTAACTTTATCTTGATAAGTTTTTAAATTTTTCTTTAAACGTATTTCTTTCTAAACAATTAACGGTTAGTATATAGAATTATCTGGATAAGGGCGTATTCCTTTTCCATCTGTAAGAGTATGAGGCGAGTATGGCACGCAGAACCAAATTGCAAGCATTTGAAATCGAAGTCGAAGAAGCTCTTGAAAAAGCAATGAACTTTGATTTTGATAACACAGAGATTGAGAAAATAATATCAAGTGACTCTGACAATCTAATTAATGTAGATGATTTGATTCAAAAAATTGCGACTTCAGAAGAAGAAATCCTTTCTGAAAATGAAACTTCAGTTCTCACCTCATCTAATATTCATGATAATGCTGTTGTTGATGAATCAGTTGCTGAATTACTTTTTGGCCAAAAACCGATTCATGAACTTTCAGGTGGAACTGTGCGTGATACACTATTACCCACACACCCTCTCCCTGCTAATGATGATATAACAATACCTTTCAATTTCACATCACTGAAACAAAATGCTGTTTCTCGAATTTATTGGAGCACAACAGCTCTCAGCGCTCTATGGGTAACAGGAGGTGCTTTTATTGCTCATAAATTAGCTCCTTCTGGATTAAGTTCTTTAGCAAATATCATTGCCTTTGTTACATCTCCCCTTGGATTAGCTGTAGCAGCAGGAACTACAATCCCTATCCTTATGTCTTGGGGCGGAGCCCAACTAATAAAACGTTCAAATGAATTGCGTAATATTGCCATTCTTATGACCAATGCTGCACAACGCCTTAGCGAACCACAGAATATCTCTGAAAAGCAAGCAATTGCTATAGGCCAAACCATTCGTAAAGAAGTGGCTGCAATGAATGAAGGAATCGAACGCACCCTCGGTCGTGCTGTTGAACTCGAAGCTATCATTCAAAGCGAAGTTCATAATCTTGAACGGGCCTATTCTGAAAATGAATCACGTATTTATACCTTAATTAAGGAATTAAATAATGAACGTACAGCAATCTTAAACCATGCTGATCGCGTACAAACAGTAATCAAAGGAACACAAGAGCAACTGAGTGATGAATTTGACTTAGCTACTTCCAAAATTGCCACCAATGTCGAGAAACTTGCGCAAACTCTTACTCAAACATTACAAAAACAAGGAGAAGATCTTGTTAAGAAGCTCTCTTACGCAGGTGACGGTGTAACAAATCAGCTCTTTGAAAAATTTAATGAAACAACATTACAAGTTCAACAGAAAAATACAGAATTTTTTCATGTATTAGGGAAGACTTTTGATACTTTTTCAGAGCGTTTTGATAATAATGAAAAACAATTAGCAAAAACTTTCGATGAAACAGCCACTAAAGCTGAAATGCACATTGCTAAACTTGCAACACGTATACAAACTGCAACCGATCAAACTTTATCCAATGTTGATGAGAAATTTAAAACATTAGATGAAGCAATTATTGACCGTAATAATCAATCATTACAAGATTTTGATGAAAAAATTATGCAGCTTGATCAACAGGCATATAAACTCTCTTCTAAATTTGATAATATCACCTCAGAAGCAATTGAAGCGTTTGGAAATCGTCTTGTAAACGTTGACTTATCTCTTAAAAAACACAGCGATACCATTATCGAATCCTTCGTTGCTCGCAGTAAAGAATTAGAAAATAATGCTGAAAAGCTTAGTAGCTTTCTGGAAGCTCACGCCTCTCAAATCAACGTAAATCTTAAAGAAATAACTACTGATATTACTGATGTATTTACAAACGGACATGATCAGATTTTTTCTGCAGTTAATGCAAGCAAAAAAGTTTTGCAAGAAGAAATAAAAAATGTTGATAATGCAATTATTGACATAATAAATGAACGCTCACAAGACTTCAAAACACAAATTGCCAATCAAAGAGATGTAATGGCGATTATGCTCGATAGCGAAAAAAATAAAATTGCTGATACATTAAAAGATCAAATTGATGTATTAACAAAAAATGTTTCAGATGTTGAAAAGATGCTAAGTCAGAATATTCAAATTGTTGATCAACATGCTAAAGATCATGCGACTAACATAGTTCAATGTACAGAAAAACTACAAGAATCCATCACACAAAGCTGTGAAACAACTAAAAATGCTGTAGAAGAACAAATTAAAAATATTGATATACGTGCCGATGCCCTTCGTGATTCCTTGGCTATTAATAGTTTTTCTCTTAATGAAATTCTTGCAGATCAAGCACGTGTACTTGAGCAACGTATAGAAACAATTCACAATCTCATCGCTAAAAGCGATATACATGTTGATATGGCATTAAAACAACAAACAGACTTAGTTGAAAATGCAATTATTAATAGTAATAAAGTCGTCACAGAAACTGTTCAAAACCATATAAAAAATCTTGAAGGACATACTGATCTCCTTAAGAATACTCTTTCTCAGTCAAATGATGTACTCCTTGATACTCTTCAGACACACGTAGGATTATTCGACGAAAATTTGGAAAGCCGTGCACGTCAAGTTTTTGAACGAGCCGCTACATTGGAAGAAACGTTATCCGAAAAACTTGAGAAAGTATGCGAAACTATTGACATACAAACATCCACTTTTGAGGAACGATCCGATAGCCTAAAAAGATCTATGATCCTTAATAATGAACATAACCAAACAATCCAAAAAGCGCTGGAAGAAAGCGCAGATAATATACGTATCTCATTAGAAAGTTCTGTTGATACAATTACAGGTAGCGTACAAGAAAAGTTCATCAATATTTCTGAAAAATTAGCATCAGCAATGGCTAATGAAACAGAAAAGTCAGAGGCTTCTCTTGTCGCTGCTGGTAATCAATTTATTTCATCTTTTGCAGATGTTGCTATCAAAGCAACAAATATTATCTCAGAATCTAGCAACCGTATTACATCAAATGTTGAACAAACAGCCCATGAAACTAGTGAGAAAATCGTTTCTACCCTAACTGAACAGACAACTCATACTGCAAATGCCTTCGCAACAGTAACTAATAATGCACAAGCACTGATTAATGAAACAATTCACGCTTCAGCAGAAGCAGTTAATCAATTACTCAATGAACGCTCCAATGTTCTTCATCAATCGATGTTAGATTTTGAAAATAATTTAAGTCATCAATTAGCTAATGTAAACAATCGCTTAGAAGAGGCAAAAGATCAAACATCCGAAAAAATTTCAGGCCATATGGCGCAATTAACGGAATTAACAGGTTATTTGAATCAAGCTGCATACAATGCAACTGAATCCATTGGTAATTTAACACAGCAAATTGGTGAACAGCTTTCTCTTTCAACACAAGAAGCTGAACAAAGAATTTATGCGCAAAATGAATCCTTAGTGAATACTCTTACACAAAAAAATTCCGAAACTATTCAAACCATGGCTACTGTACAAGAAGATCTTATCAATAATGTTTCAGCTGTGCTCGAACAATTAAATCAGTCCATTTATAATATTCATGAGAATAGTAACATATTGATATCAACGGTTCAAAGTCTTGATGGTCAGTTAAATGAAACTGCAAATAATTTCTTCCATAATACCAATCAAGTAGCAGAATACTTATCAACATCAAATCAAGAGCTCAATAGCAACGTAGAGACTTTACAAGGACTTTCTCAAAATACATTTGAGCAAATTAGTCATATAACAAATAATTTTGGTGAACATGCTAAAACTCTTTCTGAAGCTATTCGAGTTTTTGAACAATCAGAAAACACACTTAATATAACACTCCAAGAAAAGCAAAACGCACTTTCTGTATTAAGTAACGCTCTTGTTTCAAAATCTGATGAAGTTAATCAACTTATAAAACATTACGAAAATGTTCTTAGCTTAACCTTTGAACGTACTGATGAAAATACACGTAACTCGACACATTTAATGCAACGAACACTTCATGAATTGATTAATGAAGCTTCAACACGTTTTTCAGAAGCTGCAGAAAATATACGCTTTTCAGCCAATGAAATTCGCTCAGAATTTTCAAAAATTAATAACGATATTGATGAAAGTATTCAAAAATTACCAGAAAAAGCCAAAGAAACAACACAGACAATTCGACATGCCTTAAGTGAACAAATTACAGCACTAAAAGACTTGACAAATATTATGCAAAATACTGAAAAAGACCAATCAGCACCAACAATAGCCGCGTTGTTAACGTCAAATAGTGTAACTCCTGAAATCAATAAAAAAATAGTACCACCACAACCTGTTGTGCAAACAGGGCAAAACAAAACAAAACAAAACAAATGGGTATCAGACCTTTTAGAAAGAGTCTCACGTGAAGAAATATTATGTTCTGAAAAAAATAACAATTTCTCTTCTTCACCAGAACAAAAAAAATCTGATTCTATGAATGGATCTCTTAACTCATTAGTAAATGGTATTGTTCAAACCATTAATCATAATGCGGCTGTTGAGTTATGGAATCGTTATAAACGTGGACAAAAAAATATCGAAGTTGAACATCTTTATACACCGAATGGAAAAATAATATTTGAAACAATTAGAAAAAAATATCTAAATAATATAGACTTTAGAGATTCAGTTAGTCAGTATATTTCAGATTTTGAAAAATTATTACGTGATATATCTCGCAATTCTGGAGATATCCGTTTAGCTCGCCAATATCTGACATCAGATACTGGGAAAGTTTATACTATGCTTGCTCATGCAAGTGGACGAATTCAATAAAACAAAAAGAAAGGTGAAAAAGAGAAAATTTTTCACCTTTTTTCTTTTCAATTTTATCTATTTTACGTAATTATATTATATCTTTACTGAAAGCTTAATCTATTTAAACTTAATAAATAAACATCATAAAACTTTCCGTCAGAAGGATAAAATAATACTACTAATATTAATGAACTTATCAATTAATACACTCTCACAAATTGGTTTAGCAATCTGGAAAAATAACTTATCCTTACACTTTAATATGAAAAAAAATCAGAGCCTGTAGTAGATAAAATTGATTATAAATAACAACGCTTCTGTAAATATATACTAACTCGGATATTATAAAAATGTCTAAAAAACAAAATAGCAATACTCGCCTGCAACAAACTGAACTTGAAAGTGCAGCACTTTTTTATCACCAACATCCAAAACCTGGAAAACTAGAGATACAAGCAACAAAGCCCTTAGATAATCAACGTGATCTAGCACTTGCTTATTCTCCAGGTGTTGCTGCACCATGTCTTGCCATTTATAATGATCCACAACTTGCATCTCAATATACTTCTCGTTCTAACTTAGTAGCTGTTATATCAAATGGAACTGCCGTTCTTGGCTTAGGAAATATTGGCCCACTTGCTTCCAAACCAGTTATGGAAGGAAAAGCTGTTTTATTTAAAAAATTTGCAAATATTGATGTTTTTGATATCGAGCTTGATGCTCCCGATATCACAAAAATGGTAGAAATTGTGTCTGGATTAGAACCAACATTTGGTGGAATCAATCTTGAAGACATTAAAGCTCCAGAATGCTTTGAGATTGAAGAACAACTTCGTGCTAAAATGAATATTCCGGTTTTTCATGATGATCAACATGGGACTGCTATTATCGCTTGTGCTGCTGTATTAAACGCCTTAGGTCTTGTTAACAAAAAAATTGAAAATGTAAAAATAGTTTCCTCAGGTGCAGGCGCAGCTGCCTTGGCCTGTATTAACCTTTTAGTCTGCCTTGGAGCAAAAGTTGAAAATATTTGGCTTAGCGATTTAGATGGTGTTGTGTATAAAGGTCGCAAAACACTTATGGATCGTTGGAAAATTAACTATGCACAAAAAACTGATGCGAGAACCCTAGCCGACATCATTGATAATGCAGATATCTTTTTAGGTCTTTCAACAGCTGGAGTTTTGAAACCTGAATATTTAAAAAAAATGGCTTCAAAACCTTTAATTCTAGCGCTTGCCAACCCAACACCGGAAATTATGCCAGAAGAAGCAAGCGCAGTACGACCCGATGCAATGATCTGCACAGGACGTTCCGATTATCCTAATCAGGTTAATAATGTTATCTGTTTTCCTTATATTTTCCGTGGTGCATTAGATGTTGGTGCAACTGCAATAAATGAAGAAATGAAAATGGCCGCAGTTCATGCGATTGCTGCCCTTGCTCGTGAAGAAACTTCAGACGTTGCAGCATGTGCATATTCAAAAAAACCACCTAGTTTTGGACCAGAATACCTCATTCCTTCGCCTTTTGATCCGCGTTTAATACTACGCATTGCCCCTGCTGTTGCCAAAGCAGCAATGGAATCAGGTGTAGCAGCACGACCCATTGAAGACATGGAAGCCTATCATGATACCCTTAATCGTTTTGTATTCCGTTCTGGTCTTATAATGAAACCTGTTTTTGCAGCAGCCAAAACAGCAAAATGTAAACGTGTAATCTATGCTGACGGTGAAGACGAACGTGTTCTTCGTACCGCACAAATTGTTCTTGAAGAACAAACAGCTATTCCTCTTCTTATTGGTCGCCCACATGTAGTAGAGACAAGATTAAAACGCTTTGGTTTAAAAATTCGTCCTGGCATAGATTTCGAAATCACAAATCCAGAAAATGATCCACGTTTTCGTGACTATGTTAATTTATTTCTACATTATACAGGCAGACGTGGTGTTTCACCTGAAGTTGCGAAAACAATCGTAAGAACATCAACTACAGCTATTGCAGCTCTTGCAGTTATGCGTGGTGAAGCTGATGCAATGATTTGTGGTCTAGAAGGACGTTTCGAACGTAATCTTGAATTAATTGAACAAATTATTGGACTTGACCCAAATGTTAATCATTTTTCTGCAGTCAGTCTCCTCATCTCTACACGTGGCACTCTCTTTCTAACGGATACTTACGTTAATGAAAATCCTTCTGCGGAAGAAATAGCAGAAATGACAATCCTAGCAGCACAAGAAATTGAAGCATTTGGTATAAAACCAAAAGTAGCTTTATTATCACATTCAAATTTTGGTTCTAAAAACACAGCAAGCGCACGCAAAATGCGTCGTGCTACCGAAATCCTTGCTGAATTATATCCAAATTTAGAAGCAGATGGGGAAATGCATGGTGACGCTGCACTGTCCAAAATTCTTCGTGACCGTGTTTTCCCTGCTTCACGCCTTACAAGCGAAGCTAATTTGCTGGTCTTTCCAACACTTGATGCTGCTAATATCACGCTTAATATCGCCAAAAACTTAACAAATGCACTGCATGTAGGTCCTATTTTGATTGGAGCTGCACGTCCCGCACACATTCTAACACCTTCAGTAACTTCACGAGGTGTTGTCAATATGACAGCTCTTGCAGTCCTTGCTGCAAATAGAAAAAATCTTACAATAAAACAAATGAAAACAAAAAATCCTCACGTAAATAAAACTTAAAAGCCTTTTATAGGAACACTTGAGAGACCAAGCTAAATTTATTGTAAATTCATTTTCAATATTGAAAAGACAATTGTATTTTGGATTAAGTCTTTTTTTTTAAGGTAAAAAAGGCTAGATAGAATCGCAATTGAAGTTTTTGATAAAGCTACTAACATAATAAGGAATCATACATTGTCTTCTACTTTTGACAAAGTCGCTGATATTATTGCAGAAATTAGTGAAATTGATCGCAGCATGATTACACCCGAAAGCCATACAATTGATGATTTAGGAATTGATAGTCTTGATTTTCTTGATATTGTTTTTGCCATTGATAAAGCCTTTGGAATTAAAATCCCACTAGAACAGTGGACACAAGAAATCAACGAAGGTTCAATTACAACTGAAGAGTACTTTGTTCTCAAAAACCTTTGTACAAAAATTGATGAACTCATTGCTTTAAAACAAGCTGACTAATTTTTTTGCTATGCAGAATCATGCTGTATTCATTACTGGTATAGGTATTATAAGCTCTTTAGGTGAAGGGGCTATTCATCATTGGAATCAATTAAATAACCCGGCAATTAAACCGAATCTTGATTGTATAACTTTTGCACCCTATGCTGTCCACCAATTGACAGAAGTTGATTGGAATCTGCAAATCCCAAAACGAAGCGACCAACGGCAAATGGGAATATGGCAACGCCTTGGTACCTATGCAGCTGGTCTTGCTCTTGATGATGCAGGTATGAAAAATGATCAACAGTTAACATCAACAATGGATATGATCGTAGCAGCGAGTGGAGGAGAACGTGACATTACTGTCGATACACAAATTCTTGCAAAAGCACGTACAATCACTCATTATGAACCTATGTTAAATTTAACCCTTTCGACTGAACTTCGGCCAACTTTATTTTTAGCGCAACTATCAAATCTTCTAGCTGGAAATATTTCTATTGTTCATAAAATAACTGGATCTTCTCGTACCTTTATGGGTGAAGAAGGAAGTGGACTTTCTGCTATTCAAATTGCTGCTGCACGTATTCGCTCAGGACAAAGCACACACGTACTGGTAGGTAGCTCCTATAATGCACAAAGCTATGATATGCTGTTAGCTCATGAGCTTGGAGGGCTCTTAACACGTGGTGAATGGACACCAGTTTGGTCTCGTAAAAATTGCTCTGGTGGTGGATTAATTACTGGCTCTGGTGGTGTTTTTCTTGTTCTTGAAAATGGTGAACAAGCCCAAAAACGCAATGCACGTGTTTATGCTGAAATTAGTCAAATTATCACGAATCAAACAAATAGAACAAAAAATTCCCTTAAAGATACAATTACTACAATGTTAAAAACAGTAAAAGCTGAATCTTCCTTTATAATTTCAGCTGCCTCAGGTTGTCATGATGTAACACGAGCAGAACAAAGTGCTCTTGACAATGCTAATATATTTTACCGTGGTATTACGACATTATTTGGCTATATGCGAGAAGCACAATTTCCTTTAGCGCTTGCATTAGCGGCTATTGCTGTTAGAAAAAAACGTAGCTTTCCATCCCTCAGTTCTCATGAAAAGTTATTTTCTGAAGAAATACGTGAAGCATTTATCACAACCATTGGTATAAAAAGAGCTGAAGGTATAGTGCGCCTCACTGCTGCATAAAAGAAAGTTTCTATGATGAAATATAACGATCATCTCGGACGTCCGCTTGTAGCAATCACTGGAGCAGGAGTTGTAACATCACTGGGACAAGGAAAACAGGAAAATTGGAACAAATTAATTAATGGTGTTAGCGGCATCCATAAAATTACACGTTTTCCTGTTGAAGGATTAAATACACATATTGCAGGAACAATTGATTTTCTTGAAGAAAGTACAATCAGTGCTATAGCTCTTTCCGAAAAATTAGCGCATCTTGCTGCAGAAGAAGCTTTAGAACAAGCAAAACTTGATAAAGAAGATTTTAATGGACCATTGTTTTTGGCTGCTCCTCCAGTTGAACTTGAATGGAAAGCGCGCTTCGCTCTTGATAAAGAAGTAATATCTAGTCATGAGCCCACTTATGCACATCTTCTTGAAGTTTGTAGCCAAAAACCTCATCATGAGCTTTTTGAAACCACTCAATTTGGGACAATTGCAGAAAAAATTCAAGAAAGATTTGGAACAAAAGGACTTCCCATTACGCTTTCAACCGCTTGTGCATCTGGTGCAACAGCTATCCAGTTAGGTGTTGAAGCAATTCGACGAGGTGAAACAGATCGTTCCCTCACAATTGCCACTGATGGTTCGGTTTCAGCGGAATCCCTTATCCGTTTTTCACTATTATCTGCTCTTTCTACCAAAAATGATCCAGCAGAAAAAGCAGCAAAACCGTTTAGCCGCGATAGAGATGGTTTTGTGATGGCAGAAGGATCAGGTGCTCTTGTCCTTGAGTCTGTTCAAAGTGCTTTAGCTCGTAAAGTGGAAATTCTAGGAATTTTGGCAGGCTGTGGAGAAACAGCCGATGATTTTCATCGTACGCGTTCAAAGCCCGATGCCTCGCCTGCAATTGGAGCAGTCCGTAAATCTTTAGCTGATGCAAAAATAACTATCAATGAAATTGATTACATCAACGCGCATGGAACCTCTACACCCGAAAATGAAAAGATGGAATATCTAGCATTATCAACAGTTTTTGGTGATATTTTAAAGAACATTCCAGTCTCTTCTAATAAATCAATGATTGGTCATACATTAACTGCTGCAGGAGCCATAGAAGCTGTTTTTTCACTTCTAACCATCCAAACAGGGATACTTCCCCCTACAATTAATTATGATGATCCTGATCCTACAATTCCTTTAGATGTCGTTCCTAATCATAAGCGTAAAGCTTGCATAAATGCAATTTTATCCAACTCATTTGGTTTTGGAGGTCAAAATACTAGCCTTGTTATTACAGCGTATAAAGGATAATTATTTAAATCGATCTGAAAACTATCAATCTTTATAGACATTCAAAGAGAATAACGATGCGTGCACTGCAACTAATTAATGAGCGCCAACTTAAAATTACTAATATTACTCCACCACCACCACCAAATCCGGGTGAAGTCACAGTACGTATAAAGGCCATTGCTCTTAACCATATTGATGTATGGGGATGGCGCGGTATGGCCTTCGCGAAAAGAAAAATGCCACTTGTTATAGGTGCAGAAGCTTCTGGTGAAATTGCTCAATTAGGAGATGGCATTGAAAATTTGCAAGTTGGGCAACTCGTTTCAATTTACGGAGCTCATACTTGTGGTCTATGCCAAGCCTGCTGTGAAGGGCGCGATAATCTTTGCGATCATGTAAAAGGTGTATATGGTTTTCATCTTGATGGATTTGCATGTGAACTCGTCAATCTGCCAGCGCATTTATTAGTCCCAGCTCCTTTAGAATGTGATGAAATAAAAGCAGCTGTTGCTCCTATTACCTTTGGAACCGTAGAGCATATGCTGTTTGATAACGCGAAATTACAAGCTGGAGAAACAATTCTAATACATGCGGGTGGTTCTGGTATTGGATCAGCAGCTATTCAGATTGCAAAAAACACGGGATGTACAGTCATCACTACAGTGGGCTCAGACAACAAAATTAAAAAAGCACAATCTCTCGGAGCAGATCACGTTATTAATTATCGTAAAGAACGTTTCGAAGGTATTGTTCGTAAATTAACTCAAAAAAAAGGTGTTGATGTTGTTTTTGAGCATGTAGGCGCTGATACATGGGCAGGTTCTATGCTAAGCATGAAACGTGGAGCACGTTTGGTAACTTGTGGTTCAACTTCTGGTATTTCAACATCTATGAATTTAATGCAATTGTTTCAACAACAACTGAAAATATTTGGTTCATTTGGTTGTCGTATGGAGAATATGACAAACGCCATGCAGAAAATGGCACAAGGAATTGTATATCCTGTCATTGATACAATTATTAACTTTGATAAAATCGACATAGCTTTAAAACGCATGGAAAGCCGTGATGTTTTTGGAAAAATCATCCTAATGATCAATTAATTATGATAAAGTATTATATTAAATTTTTAATGTATCGTATTAAAATTAATACAAAAAATTATTTTAATTTTTTGTGGGCATACCTATTAACCGGTTTTTTAACCATTTTACGATATCTTCCTGCTAATATCGGTTTTTCTTTTTTTTCCTGGTTAGCAAAAACATTTGGCCCTTTTGTACCTCGTCATAAAATTGTACTTTCTAATCTTAGAGCTGCGTACCCAGAAAAGACAGAACAAGAATTGCGCACAATTGCAATAGAAATGTGGAAAAATATGGGGCGGCTTCTAGCCGAATACGTTTTTCTTGATAAAATTTTTGATTTCGATCCTAATGCTGATAAGCCAGGATTGGTTGAAGTCAACGGCATTGAAATATTTCAACGACTAAAGAACGAAAAAAAACCATATATTTTTTTCACAGCCCATACTGGAAATTTTGAACTCCTTCCTATATGCGCTCAAAGTTTTGATCTTAACGTTACAGTATTATTTAGGCCTCCCAACAATCCCTATATTGCAAAACAAGTTCTTAAAGCTCGCAGAACCTCTATGGGACATCTTGTACCATCCAAAGCTGGCGCAGTCTGGACACTGGCAGCTAAATTAGCAAAAGGTGAAAATATCGGTGTTCTTGTCGATCAAAAGTTCCGTCGAGGTATTCCTGGAAAATTTTTTAACCGACCAGTTAAAACAAATCCTTTAATTATAAAACTCGCTCGGCAATATAATTGTGATATTTATCCAGCACGTTGTATCCGACTCACTGAAGGGCGTTATCGTTTAGATTTATATGAACGTGTAGACTTACCTCTTGATGAAAAAAACGAAATTAACATAGCTGCTGCCACACAAAAATTAAATGATATTGTTGAAGCTTGGATACGTGAATATCCTGAACAATGGATGTGGTTTCATAGACGTTGGGATGTATAATTATACCAGGATAAAGAGACATTAATGCTAGCATCAAAAGATATTAATGACCTTATTTCAATTGTAACAATATTACGAAATCGTGAGAGTGGTTGCGCTTGGAATATAAAACAAACTTTTGAGTCTATTATACCTTATATGCTTGAAGAAACTTACGAAGTTATTGATGCCATTGAACGAGGTAATCGAACAGATCTTTGTGAAGAACTCGGCGATCTTCTTTTACAGATAGTGTATCAGGCTGTGATTGCTACAGAAGAAAAAAGTTTTACTTTTGAAGATGTTGTTTATGCAATTACGGCAAAAATGGTTCGCCGTCATCCTCATGTTTTTGGAAATGCAGAGCAAAGAAGCCGTGGTTTTGTAGAAGGAATGTGGGAATGTATCAAGAAAATGGAAAAAGCTGAACAGACAAAACAATATGGAGAAATAAGTGTACTAGATAATCGACTAACAAGTTATCTTATCCAAGTAAAATCAGCTCAACCAGCAGATCAAGAAGCACTCGCATTACAAAACATAGCTGCTAAAGTTGGTTTTGAGTGGTATGAGAGTGATCAAATTTTTGCAAAAATCAAAGAAGAACTCAATAATCTCAAAGAAGCAATAAAAATCGAAAAAAAATCCGATATAGAAATAGAATTTGGTGATCTTTATTTCACGCTATTGAATCTCGCACGTCACTTGAATATCGACCCACAAAAAGCACTTAAAAAAACTAATATAAAATTTCGAAATCGCTTTGCGAATATTGAAGAAAATCTATCAGCTCAATCTAAAATACTAACCGATGTATCTTTACAAGAAATGGAAGATCTTTGGAATAAAGCCAAAAATAAATAATAAAAAAATAATTTGTAATAGCTTAACAGATACAATTAGAAATATTATTAACCATCTGTTATTTAACTAAATTTTATTGTATATTTCATTTATCTTATTTTGTGAAATAGGACGAATCTCTACGGACTCACCGCATCCACAGGCCGAAACTTGATTAGGATTATTAAATATAAAACCTGAGCGCAGTGTTGTTACTTCATAGTCCATCTGCGTTCCTAATAAAAATAATACTGCATTGCGTGCAACAAAAACACGTGCACCATTAACTTCAACAATATCAGCATCATGAATCTCTTCTGTTACAAGAGTTATTGTATATTCCATACCTGCACACCCACCTTTCTTAACACCAACAAGAATACCGTATGCATTTTTTGTTTCCATAATAGCTTTAACGCGATCTATGGCAGCTTCTGTCAAATTTATTACTGAAAAACGGCTCATCGTTTATTCTTCTTTCACTAAACAAAGATTTTAGCTGCAATAATGTTATTTTTTAAGATTAAAACAAACGTCGGATTAAACAGATAAAATTATGTATACATCTCTTTAGATTTTTATGGCTACTCCTTTTACCATCCCTTTAAAGTAGTTAAAAAGTTCTTTTTGTTCTATTTAATCTATAACTGTGTCAATATAATTGATTTATTCTCAAAGCAGATTCTTAGCATACACAGAAACATGAAAGAGAGTTCCTTTTCTCTTCCACCAATGCCGCAGATTCAAAATCTATCCACTTTCTCCATCATTATACTACAATAATCCTTAAGCTATGCATACAGCAGCTACTAAAAATTAGTAAATAAATAAAAAAACTTGGTAACCTAATTACTTATACCAAATAAATTATAAACACTGGATTATAAAATCTTTCTTTCATCATCTTAGTGGTTCTTTCTTGCCACAAGAAAAGTACTCTGGTAGATTTAATGTTGTTTTTTCCTTGCTTTTAAAGAAACAGTTGTTTAGTCGTGCTAAATAGTTCGGAGCGTAGCGCAGCTTGGTAGCGCACTTGACTGGGGGTCAAGGGGTCGTGGGTTCAAATCCCGCCGCTCCGACCATCCCTTTAAAATCAAGAGAAAGGATCTTTTCCTAAAGAAAAAAATTCTCCAATGTCATATGTAATTTCAAAAATCTATTCTACTTTTTCAATTATTTATGACCGTTTTTTACATAAAGAATCTTCAGAGTTTCTCTTCAAGATCATAAAAAACGCGAGAATTTTATCCCGCGTTATTCAAATAACTTTAAATTATAATTGTTCTTTTGCCTTAAGTTTTAAATTTTCTGTACATGTATTATGATTATTACTATTTTTAGTAACAGATGGCGATGCTTGCACAACTATTTTTCTTGGTTTTAATTCAGCTGGCATTTCCCTTTTAAGTTGAATATGGAGAAGACCATCACTCAGTTCAGCTCCAATAACTTTAACATGATCAGCTAAATGAAAACGACGTTCAAAAGCACGTGAAGCGATTCCTCGATAAAGAAATTCACGTCCTGCACCATCATTTTCTGGCATTTTCTCACCCTTAATGGTTAGCTGATTACAATGTATTTCAATATCGATTTCATTTTGTGAAAAACCAGCAACAGCCATAGAAATTCTATAAGAATCCTCACTTAAACGCTCAATATTATATGGTGGATAAGAAGAAATATCATCCAATTGTGTCCTGGAATCAAACCAATTAAGAAGATGATCAAAACCTACTGTTGAACGATAAAACGGAGAAAAGTCTACTTGACGCATAAGTTTGCCCTCCTTTAGAGCGACTATAATTGATCCTTCAAGTCTTCAAATGACAGATATATTTGCAGACCAACAGTCCCATTATGGCGACTGTAATGTTTATTTGGGAATAAATCTTTTTTATTTCAACTCTTTTGTATCGTAATTTGCAAAAATACAATAAATAACTGTTTTTTAACCCTTTATCAGCATTACAAGTAACAAATTTTTTATTTTGCATCAACTTGTGCACATACCATCAACAAAGGATGCCTAATTGAAAACACCTCTTTATTCTCTAGACTATAATTCTTCTCTCTCTAATATGTGTAGTAGCTATTTCAAAATAGCTAATGATTGTCAGATTCGTTTTGCAATAACAAATTCTGCAACAGAAAAAGCTAAAGGAACAGTTATTATTCTCAAAAACTATGTAGATACTTTAGAAGAATATTTTTTACCAATGAATGAAATCTCTCAACGCGGTTTTTATACCACAATATTTGATTGGTTTGATCAAGAAATAAACCAATTTAATAAACAGAAATGGTATCGACATAATTATTTTAATATTAATAACTATATCAATAACTTATCTGAATTTCTTAAAATAATTATTTATCCTAATTATCCTCCACCTTACTATATGCTTACTTATGGTATGGGAGGAGTAATAGCACTTAGCGGGCTAAGCCTTATCAATCATCAATTTAACAGAATGCTTTGCGTTTCTCCTCTTTTTGCTCCGTTAGGCAATAAAACAAATAGTTTTCAACATAAATTAACACAATTTTTTTCCGATATAGGCCTTGGCTTTTTACCTGTTAAACATGGAAAAAAATTAAAACAGGAAAATACGCAATCTTTTAATCCAACCACATCCCAATGGTTGTCCTCAACACTCAATGCGATCGACGCAATGAAAACAAATATACTTCATGGAAAGTTACAAATCCCAACACTGTTTATCCTTGCTAATCAAAATAATATTGCGAATAATATTGAAGTGCGACAATTATGTCGATCAACACGTTTAATAGACAGTATTACAATTATAGGAGCTGAGCTTGATACTATTATGCATGAAAAATACTATTGTAAACAATTTTGGGCTGCATTTGACTCTTTTATTTCCCAAAGCCATTAAGAATATAAAATTTTCCAATAAATACATAGTTTTCATACTATCAAAGGCATTGCGTTATCACATAAACTTTCAATATAGAAAATAATTAATAAGTTTTTAATATTAGCAGCTCCTACAAACTGATATAATAGCGAAAGTATATAATCAATATAATAAGAATCAGAAGAAGTGAAAAGAAATAAAGCCCGCAATTAAGTGAGCTGAAAACTTATAACTATCTGATTCTTAAATAAAATTATGTGCATAATGAATTAAAAAATTAAAAATAATAATGCGAATTCTGGATAACAGCTAAGAAATTAACCATTTCGCCATTCATTTTGAGTAATACGTATTTTATAGCTTTTTCTATAAATGCTCTCATTGTATAAATCAATATGATAAATTCTGATAAATAAAGTAACTGGACATAATGATGAAACGAATCTTGCTTGCAGAAGATGATAATGACATGCGTCGCTTTCTAGCAAAAGCACTCGAACGTGCAGGTTACGAAGTTACTGATTTCGATAATGGCGTTAGTGCATATGAATGTTTACAAGAAGAACCATTTTCTCTTCTACTTACCGATATTGTGATGCCAGAAATGGATGGAATTGAATTAGCACGACGTGCAACTGAAATTGATCCTGATTTACGAGTAATGTTCATTACAGGCTTTGCAGCAGTTGCATTAAATTCAAATCATGATGCTCCTCCTGATGCTAAAGTTCTTTCTAAACCATTCCATTTACGTGAATTGGTTAGTGAAATCGAAAAAATACTTATAGCTGCTTGAAAAAGGTGTTTTAAATTATTCGTAATTTTATTATAAAAATTCAATCAAGCATTAACATTTATAGTTTTATATGTGATGCTACCATTATATAATGGGCGTGTAGCTCAGCGGGAGAGCACTACGTTGACATCGTAGGGGTCACAGGTTCAATCCCTGTCACGCCCACCAGATTCTTTTATTAATATGTAAGAAAAGATGCAGAAATTAGAGTTTTATACTTTCTTCTAACAAGATATTGTCAATCAATACCTTTTTTGAATTGTTTTTCCGTTTTTATAAGTTCTTTAATTTTTATAGCTTAATCTTTTTTTAATAAAAGAACTAAAATCAAAATTAAGATGTAGAATTTTCAAACTTATCTATAATCTGTTATGTTTTTCTATCTTTACTTTTTTCAATTGATTTTTTTAAACTTTTCTGTGTCTTTTTTTTAAGAATTATTGTAAATATAAAAATAACTTTTCAATACAATAAGTGTAAAATTCTTAGAAAAGATTACTCTCTCTTCTTAAAATAGAAACGTTATCTTAAAATTATATCGCCCAATAATTTTTTTATATTTCAAAGTACTCCTCTCAATTATAACTCATTATATTTTAATTGCACTGCTTTGGACTGTAAGCCTTCTTTTCTTCTTGATAGATTTTTCTTTTCTTTAAATTATAAAGTTTAAGTGCATAAAAACAAATAACAAGTGAAGAAAGCCAAATAGCACCTATAATCAACACTGATCTCGTATTATCAAAAAACCACAATAAAACAAAAATAAAGATCATAAATAAAGTAGCAAAAATTGATCCTATTGGCCAAAATGGCATTGGAAATTTTAGATCAAGGTGTTCTTCTGAAGACATTTTAAGCCGCATAAAAATTTGCGAAAGCAAAATCATCTTCCAAACAAAAACTGTTGCAAATGTCGCCATTGCTGCAATGAGAAAAAAAAGATGATTATGATAATAATAATTAAGAATAACACCAAAAAGAAATACGCTAAATATGAGTAAAATAACAAAAATCGGTACACCGTTTTTTGATAAATACTGGAATTTTTTAAATGCATAACCTTCCTGAGACAAACCATGTATCATGCGAACTGCACCATACATTTCGCTATTAATTGCAGAAACCACAGCTGTAATAACAACAATATTAAGAATATGGGTTGCTGACGAAATACCAAACCTTTCAAAAATTGTAATAAAAGGACTACTAATAAGGCGGATTTCATTCCAAGGATAAAGTGACATTAAAACTGCTAAAGTCATAACATAAAAAAGCAAAATTCGAATTGGAATAGAATTAATTGCTCTCGAGATTGTTTTATTAGGATCCTGTACTTCCATTGCTGCCATTCCAATAATCTCTACGCCACCAAAAGCAAAAACAACAACACTAAAGCAAGCTAGAAAACCAAACAAACCATTTGGAAATACTCCACCATTTTGCCATAAATTATGAATGCCAATAGTAGAGACTGTATTTGTATTCGAATCAAAAAAAATAATTGCTATGCCTAAAATAATCATAGTGATAATGGCGATAATTTTTATGGAAGAAAGCCAAAATTCTAGCTCACCATATACTTTCACTGCTGTTAGGTTAACACCGGTAATGATAAATGTAATGCTCAATGTCCATATCCAAGGAGCAACATCAGGATACCAAAAATTCATATAAGTTGCAAAAGCCGTAATATCAGCTAAACCAACAAGTACTACCTCAAAAACATATGTCCACCCTGTTAAAAAACCAGCTAATGGCGATATATAAGTTGTAGCGTAACGAGCAAAAGAACCAGGCATTGGATTATGAATAATCATCTCACCTAAAGCACGCATAACTATAAAAATAGCTAAACCAGAAATACAATAAGCAATTAAAACACTTGGACCAGCAAGATTAATCGCTTGAGCAGATCCATAAAAAAGCCCTGTCCCAATAGCAGAACCAAGAGCTAAAAATATAACCTGACGCTGATTTATACCCCGTTTAAGCTTATTTGTTGTCATTTCTATCCTTCATCAAATATCATTCCAGCCTTTACAGAACAAAATTGGCAGATTAATAAGAATCAAAATCGATTGAAATGTGAAAAAACTCTAAAATATCTGAAGAACTTAAATTTTTATTTTCTTTAGTTCCATAAAAAAATACAATTCATAACAGCTAAGATGTATAATCTCATCTCGTATGGCAATACAACATATACCGTTTACAATAAAAAAGCTGCACTCTTCTTTCCCCTTCAGATTTGAGGAAATATGGATAATAAGATAATTGTGTTATGATAATACACATCGCCCTCTTACTTAAACTAAGCTGCTTTTCAATTTATCAAAAAAAATTTCGATGAGCAAGTATCATTAAAAAACGAATCTCTAGTCTCTCTCTATTATAATTATAACGTCCTGATCATAGTTCAAAATTAATTGCTTATCACTAATGGTGGAAAATTGTTTTTGTTAAAATAGATAACAAGTATCCTTCACTCACGAATGCACGTGCTTTCCCAAGATCTGAAAACATATAATGATCTTGTTCTAGAATCTGAATATGTGCACGTAAACGCTTCATAACAGATTATAATAAGGGGCTTAAAAGGAACATGATATTCAATTCCTTGTTCTGCAACAAGTGTCTTAATACCAATAATAGAAAAGATTCTCATTTTTCACTAACAACTAACGAGCACCGTAACAAAACCATTGAAACATAATCTTCTTTATTTGCCAAAGTCGGTGTCGAATCAACTGAAGTAGGGTATGCTATTTGTTTGTTTTCAGACAATAAAGTAGCAGCTACCATCAGAATATCAAAACATGCACCCATAACTTGCGGTTGATAACCTATACAATAAGGATCCTTGACATAATTATCTCAACATAAATGTGCCTCCTGAATTTCTGAATCTTCTAAAAGATTTTCTAATTTTTATAACACAATAATTGGTCCATAATAGCCCCGCAGAATATGAATATCAGGATGAAATGATGCCATTGAACTCATAACAACATCTGTTGTTAATGCGCCTAAAAAAAATCCGCCACACAGTTTTTAATAACTATGAAAAGGTCTGCAAAAGCAAGGGATGTCGATGTTTTAGTATCATTGATCAGGACTAATCCTTCTTTCGCTTCTAAAAAATGAGGAATAATACTGCTTTTTCTAAATCAGCCTTTTCGCTCATACGAATATTTTGAAAAAATGCTTCTCCTTCTCCCATTATCACAGCAGCCATATGAGAACAAGAAGCGAGACTAACTGATGTGCTCACTGAATCTTTTCGGAAATGACAGGAATAAGTCCATTTGCAAGCATGTTCTCTAGTAAATACCTAATTCCAGATGAACATCTAAACCCATTCATCTCAGAAAAATAAGCTTCAGAGTCATCATTAATCATACAACATTTTCAGGAGGAAGCACCCCTACTCTATAACAATGTTATAAAATATGATTCTTTGTAAAATGAACATATTATCTATATCAATTTTAATCGAAGCTAATTTGCCAAATCCAGTATTAATTCCATAAACTGGTTCACTGCTAGCAGCAATTTCAGCAATATGTTTCTGCTTCTTTTTAATAACCAAATGTGTATCATGATAAAGCTTGCTCGTTTTGCCATCTCAGTAAACAACAGTTTCAAATTCATCCAAAGTAACTTTAACTGGATTCAGTCTTTATAAGAAATATGAAGCAAAACGGGAAATTTGGTGCACCCGACAGAATTCGAATCTGTGACCTCTGCCTTCGGAGGGCAGCGCTCTATCCAACTGAGCTACGGGTGCTTAAAAATGGCGATTAAAATTGTTATATTCCTTTAGCTGATCATACTCTCAGCTTCAATAATGAATTATTCCTTTTAAAACTTAATAAAGAATATATGCTTATTTTTGATAGAATTATATTATTTTTTAATGCTACTTTGGATACATATCCATCTATTTTAATAAATTACTCTCCATATAAAATTCTTTCTTTTACCAAAACAATCCTTATATAAACTTTTTAAATTCTAAAAAATTTTAAAAATAAGTTGCGAATACCAGGACAATTCTTAATGACTACATTACCAAGCCGCTTTCATTTCATTTCTGCTGAAACCGAAGAAGCTATTAAAGCTACCAATAAATTAATATCTATTTATGGTCACTCTTCTCTTGAAGAAGCTGATGTCATTGTTGCACTTGGTGGAGATGGAACAATGTTGCAAACAGTACGGGATGTCATGAATACTAACAAACCTATTTATGGTATGAATCGAGGCTCAGTAGGTTTTCTAATGAATGAATTTCATGAAAAAAAATTACCAAGCCGTATTGCTGCTGCACATAAAAAAGAAATTCATCCCTTACGCATGATCGCAAATGCACAACCTCAAGGACATATCGAAGCACTTGCAATCAATGAAGTATCCTTATTTCGCCAATCATATCAAGCTGCTAAAATTCGTATCAGCATTGATAACCAGGTCCGCATGGAAGAATTGATTTGCGACGGTATTCTTGTTGCCACACCAGCAGGTTCTACCGCATATAACTTATCAGCACAAGGACCTATTTTACCTCTTATGGCCCCCCTTATGATCCTCACTCCCGTTAGCCCTTTTCGTCCTCGAGGCTGGCATGGAGCCTTACTTCCAAATACTGCCACAGTATGCTTTGATATGCTTGAATATGACAAACGTCCCGTCAATGCAGCTGCTGACAACGTTGAAATGAAATCTGTTTATTCAGTTATTATTTCATCAGCAACAGAAATAACAGTCTCTATCCTTTTTGATCCTAACCATTCTTGGGATGAACGCATTTTATCAGAACAATTTCGTTATTAATTTTTTTTTATCATTCTTTTTGCGGATATTATAGTAGTTACAGTTGACTTTTTTTTAAATGCACCTTAACCCGTCTTCAAGAGGATGGAATGTTTACTTAGCCAATATCCTAAAAAAAATCGTTAAAATTGCAGAGTAATCAGCAAAAAGAAAGAATGATACTAGCTTTGGACAGTTTCGATAGTTTAGGCCTTTCAAAAAAGGTTATTAAAGCTATAAAATCAGCAGGATATACGATCCCAACACCTATTCAAAGTGGGACAATTCCTCATATTCTTCAAAAAAAAGATATTTTAGGGATTGCTCAGACAGGTACTGGTAAAACAGCTTCCTTTGTGCTCCCCATGCTTACCCTACTTGAAAAAGGACGTGCAAGAGCAAGAATTCCTCGTACCCTCATATTAGAACCAACACGAGAGCTTGCTACCCAAGTGAAAGAAAACTTTGATAAATATGGTGTTAATCACAATTTAAATGTTGCACTGTTAATCGGTGGTGTGTCTTTCGAACACCAAGATCGCAAACTTGAACGAGGTGCAGATGTTTTGATAGCAACACCAGGACGTCTGCTGGATCATTTTGAGCATGGTAAATTACTCCTGGTAGGTATTGAAATTCTAGTCATTGATGAAGCTGATCGCATGCTAGATATGGGTTTTATCCCTAACATTGAACGCATTTGCAAACTGACTCCTTTTACACGTCAAACCTTGTTCTTTTCAGCAACAATGGCACCAGAAATTACAAAATTAACAAAGCAATTTTTACATTCCCCCATATATGTTGAAATTACAAAAGCATCTTCAACAGCAAAAAAAATCACGCAACGACTTGTTAAATCTGGAAGTAAACCATGGAATAAAAGAGCTATTTTAAGAGAACTTATTCATAACGAAAGTGACGAACTTAAAAACGCTATCATTTTCTGTAATCGAAAAAAAGATATTTCTGAACTTGTCCGATCTCTTATTAAACATAACTTCAGCGTAGGTGCACTTCATGGTGACATGGACCAACATTCACGCACAAGCACATTAGCTAATTTCAAAGACAATAAACTTACACTTCTTGTTGCTTCTGATGTTGCTTCTCGTGGGCTTGACATCCCAGCAGTCAGCCATGTTTTCAACTATGATGTACCGACACATGCAGAAGATTATATTCATCGTATCGGTCGCACAGGACGAGCAAAACGTAGTGGTAAAGCTTTCACAATTGTCACAAAAGCTGATGAAAAATATATTAGTGCTATTGAAGAAATAAGCCAAGAAAAAATTGAGTGGCTCAATGGCGATCTTTCTACTTTAATAGATTATGATGAAACAAATGACATTGTTGCAAAGACAAAATTTACAAAATTACAACAGAAAACTGCTCAAAAAAAACATAAAACTGAAAAGAAAAAAAATCTAAAAAAAGAAAAACTAGCTTACGTTGAAACTAAAGATAATAAAGAGGAATCATCAAACCAATGTCATGAAAAAAACAAAACTCCTATTTCAATCGGATTTGGCGATGATATTCCAGCCTTTATGCTTATAAAAAAACATACTTAAACTCTCTAATTTTATTACTGAGAAATAATAGTAAGTGTTTTACTGGGCTTAAAGTTTTCCACTGCCTACCGTGATTAATCTTTTTACTATCTTTTCACGTCCTAAAAGTGGCAAAAACTTTCCCATTTCAGGTCCATGTGTCATCCCCGTGAGAGCTTGACGCAACGGCATAAACAAAGCTTTTCCTTTACGACCCGTTTTTTCTTGCAATACCGTCGTCCAAATTTTCCAGCTTTCATCACTCAATATCCCCTCAGGTAACGAATGAACAGACTGTTGCGCATAAGCGCGATCTTCAGGCAAAGTTATATCAAAGCTCTCATCAGTATAAATAATTTTCCACCATAAGACTGCATCACTCACCTTAGTAATATTGTTTCTTACCGTATTCCAAAAATGTTCTGCTTGTTCTCCATAAATAGAAAATTTTTCAAGTCGTGCTCTAATGTCTTCATAAGTTAATTTATGAACAAAATACCTATTCAATACAAGAAGATCAACCACATCAAATTTTGCTGCTGATTTTGATATATCTTGGAGATCAAAATGATTTAAAAGAGCAGCTTGATTAGGGTATGCTTGTACATTTTGCGATGTCCCAAGTAACACTGAAAGACATTGAACAGCCATAGATTCAAAGCCATCTTCGCGCAAAGAACGAACGGAAAGATCACTATTCCGTTTTGAAAGCCCTTCTCCTGAAGCTGTCGTTAATAAATTAATATGACCAAAAATTGGAGGCACCGCATCGAGAGCCTCAAAAAGAGCAATCTGAGCACCAGTATTGGTAATGTGATCGCTTCCACGAATAATATGTGTAATAGCCATATCTATATCATCAATGACAGAAGGTAGAGTATAAAGATAGCTTCCATCTTCACGAATTAAGATAGGATCTGACATAGAAGCCAAATCAATCGTCTGCCTACCTTTTATAATATCATCCCAATGAACTTCTGTTCGTTTAGTTTGAAACGGACTATTTTCAAAATTAGGTAAAAGAAAACGCCAATGAGGCCTACGACCTTGATTCTCAAAGGCTTTTTTATCTTCTAATGACAATTTTAATGCATCACGATTATAAACAGGAGGTAATTTGCGTGAAAGTTGTATTTTACGACGCCGATCCAATTCTTCTGCCGTTTCATAACAGGGATAAAGAAGCCCACGTTGTTTTAAAATTTCTGCAACTTCATCATATCGATTAAAGCGTTTAGACTGATAATAAACTTCATCCGGTTGAATATTAAGCCATTCGAGATCAACCATAAGAGCGTCAATGTATTCTTGTTTGGAGCGCTCAACATCTGTATCATCATAACGTAAAATAAATATACCATTATGCGCTTTCGCATACAACCAATTAAATAATGCAATACGAGTATTGCCTATATGAATATAACCTGTTGGAGATGGGGCAAAACGAACTTTTATCATCAAAATAATGCTCAACTTTTATCGCGAAAATGATTGGTAATAGGATAACGACGATCGCGTCCGAAGTTTTTATAACTAATTTTCACACCTGGTGCAGATTGTCGCCTTTTATACTCAGCTAAATAAAGCAAATGTTCAACTTTCTCAACTGTTTGCCGTGAATGTCCACGTTTAACAATATCACAAACATTCATGTCATCTTCCACAAGAGATTGCAAGATATCATCTAAAATAGGATAAGGAGGAAGAAAATCCTCATCTTTTTGATTTTCCCGAAGTTCTGCAGAAGGCGCTTTCTCTATAATACTAGATGGAATAATAATTCCTTTTGGTCCCAATAAATTCTGCAAGTAATTTTTATTACGCCACTCAGCTAATTTGTAAACCTGCATTTTATAAATATCTTTAATGGGATTAAAACCACCATTCATATCGCCATAAAGTGTCGCATACCCAACAGCCATTTCCGATTTATTACCTGTTGTTATGACCATAGAATCAAATTTATTTGAAAGGGCCATTAAAACGCTTCCACGTATACGACTTTGAAGATTTTCTTCTGTAACATCAGTTCGCAACCCTGAAAAAATAGGAGCCATTATGCTCAAAAAACTCTCAACAGGTTTAAAAATAGGTATTATCTCATAACGACACCCTAAAAGACGCGCACACTCTTTAGCATCCTTTAATGATTCCTGTGATGTATAACAATAAGGCATCATCACAGCACAAACTCTTTCAGCTCCAAGAGCATCGACCGCAATTGTAGCACAAAGTGCTGAGTCAATTCCTCCTGAAAAACCAAGAAGAACATCTTTAAAACGGTTTTTATTGACGTAATCCTTTAATCCTAAAACGCAGGCATGGTAATCAGCAGCTAGCCCATCTAAAAGCTCTTCATTTGGACCAGAAATACATTGCCACCCAATAGATTTTCTTTGCCAATGACTCAAAGCAATATGATTTTCAAAGTGCTTCATTTGAAACACCATTTGACCATGCTCATCAAGTGCAAAAGAGCCTCCATCAAATACTAATTCATCTTGACCGCCTACTTGATTAGCATAAATAATTGGCACATATGATTGAACAGCTTGTGCGCGAACAATGTCTAAACGTTTTTTTGTTTTATTACGGTGATAAGGAGACCCATTAGGAACGAGAATAATTTCAGCTCCTTTATAGCTAAGCTCAGCACAAATAGAAGGATCGTTCCAAATATCTTCACAAATCACAACTCCTAACGTCATCCCCCGATAAACAATAGGTTCAGGACGTGGACCAGGAGAAAATACGCGCTTTTCATCAAATTCACAATAATTAGGTAAATCACACTTAAAGCGTTCCGCAATCACCTGTCCATCATCGAGAAGCATGATACCATTATAAAGGTCATTATCACGTTTTAACGGGATACCAATAATAATTCCCGGCCCCTCTTTCGTAAGCTGCGCTAACTTTTTAACAGCATCTTCACATGCCTTTGTAAAAGCAGATTTAAGAACAAGATCTTCAGGGGGGTAAGCACTTATGAAAAGCTCAGTCAACAAAACAAGATCAGCATCCTGTTCGTAAGCTTTTTGATATGCCATTTCTGCAAGAGCGAGATTTCCTTCAATATCACCAATAATGGGATTTAATTGAGCAATTACAATCCGCAAATCATCTTTTATAAGTTTTTGTGCCATTGCATCAATTTAGTGTGACCATTAATTAGTTTCAATCATCAAAGCATTTTTTATCAAAAGTGCTGAATTTCATAAAAATTAGAAATAAATAACAGGATAGGATTGTTATATAAACCTTCTCTCCAACAATTAACAAATCAGTAACACAACTTTCTTCAGGAATTCAGCAACAAGAAAAGTTAATTCAGTGATTGATTCGCATTTAATCTTGGATTATTATCGATACGGTAATGATCAGAAAGATCTTTTTCTGAAATAGTATTAGCATTATCTGTACATTTAGTTACATTACTTTCTGTCATTACAGAATGGCATCTGGTTAAGTGCCCTCATTCCTAATGAACTGAAAAAATTCTCAACTTCTTTTAAAACATAATCAAAAAGATGCATTTATAACTGTTAGCCATAATCGTATTGCCACACATTAAATCATAAAATTAAACAATACTATGATTCTCTTTGAACCGCACGAATTAATTTAGGAAGATAATTCTAAACTCTATCATCACTAAAACAAACAATTAAGGACAAGCGAACTTGGTTTACAGAATTAAGAATATCAATCAATTTTAAAAACTCGTCAGAATTAATAGAAAGATTACATTTTAATCCGATAAAATTTTTAAGACTACGACAATATTCTACACATATATGACTAAGCTGGCGTGTACGATCGCTAATCTCTATAACGTATGGACAAATGCTGCGTACTAATCATCAGAGGTTTTATCAATCGTGTCAAATTCTCTTCACACCCCTTAATGATATCTCCTTTATAAAATGGTAGCTCCCCTGCACCTTTTCTTTTATATCAGAAAAGCGTGGCTTCTCAAATTAACTAGCAATATAACCAATTTTAATAACTAGCTTTAAGCTGCCAAAGATTAAAATAATTGCCATTTGCAAAAATACATGAAAAAATCATAAATATTATCAGTCTTATACTCAACAAAGCTTTCTGTATTATCACCTCCCTTGCAATAAAAAAGCTTAGCCTTCCGCAACCGCTGTTAATTCATTCTTTAAACTGCGCATTTCATCAGTAAAAACCAAAAGAGGATATTTGCTCAATTCCTTTTCAATTTTCGTAATGCAGATTTACCGGAATAAGTTAGAACTTGTCTAATTAGTTTTTATCTTCAAGATTCGCGCTCATTTTTCATCGTCGCATTCTCTCTAAAGCTTACCTAATCAGCCTACAGTACGCAAAGCTTTGTGTAATTCTCTATAACACTGATTATTTAACTTTCCAATTTTTTTCCATTTTTATATATATAACTTGGTTTATACATCGTCACTAGCTCTTCTGCCGCTGTTGGATGAATTGCCATAGTTTCATCAAAGATATCTTTCGTCAGCTTTCCTTTTAGCGCTATTCCAATAAGCTGCGCCATTTCACCAGCACCTTCTCCTAAAATATGTGCACCAACAACAATACGACTCTCGCCATCAACAACTAATTTCATAAACATCTTTTCTGAATTACCAGAAAGAGTATTACGTAAAGAACGAAATTGTGTACGATAAATTTCAACATACTTATAACAACGTACAGCACATTCTTCTGAAAGACCAACTGTCCCAATTTCTGGCTGCGAAAAAACAGCTGTCGCAATTAAATTATAATCCGGTATAGTTGGAATTTCCTCAAAAGCAGTTTTAATAAAACACATTGCTTCGTGGATAGCAATAGGTGTTAACTGAACATGACCAGTGACATCACCAACAGCCCAAATATGAGATACACTTGTTGTCATTTTTTCATCAACAACAACGGCTCCATTTTCATTAAGTTTAACACCTATTTTCTGGAGCCCTAAATCCTTTGTATTTGGCACACGTCCTGTAGCCAACATAACTTGATCAGTGCTAATAATTTGCCCATTTGATAAAACAACGTTATAGTGATTGTTTTTGGCTTCAACCTGAGCAACTGTAGCTCCATAGATAATAGAAATGCCCTTTTCAATCATCGCATCACTTAGTAATCGCCGCAAATCATAATCAAAATTACGAAGAATTAAATCACCACGATGAACTAATGTTGTTTTGACACCTAATTCGTGAAAAATACTAGCAAATTCAAGACCAATATAACCGCCACCAACAATAACTATTGATTTTGGTAATTTTTCAAGATCAAAAACCTCACTAGAAGTAAGACATAATTCACTGCCTTTTATTGCAGAATTTGGAGCAATCATTGCTCCTGTCGCGATCAAAATCTTTTCTGCTTTTACTCGCTCGCCTGTTGCAGAAAGCTCTAATGTATGCTCATCAATAAAAACAGCGCGACTCTTATAAATTTGAACATTGTTATTTTTTAATCCCCTACAATAAAGTTCCTCCAGCCTCGATATTTCTTTATTTTTAGCTTCAATCAATTTGCTCCAGTTAAAAATTGGATCAACACATTTCCACCCAAAACCAATGCTATCCTTAAATTCGCGCGTATATTGCGACGCATAAACAAACAATTTTTTAGGAACACAACCGCGAATAACACAAGTCCCCCCTACACGATGTTCTTCTGCTATAGCGACACGCTTACCAAGCTGCCCAGCAAGACGAGCAGCACGTACTCCACCTGATCCCCCTCCAATAACGAACAAATCAAAAAGCATTATATAGCACTCCTTCCCGTACATTTTTACTGTACAGGTATTGCTCCTTGTCATCAAATAAAAATTTTTTCTTTTTTCTGAAAATAATTTTTTTGTACAAAGATAATACTTTCAGTGTAATCTTTTTTCTTTAAAGTAATAATCTAACTAATGCTTTTAAATAAAACGCTTATGCAATTACTGCATTGGAGATTTTGAAGAAGTAGACTCCATAGGAGTAATAGAATTATTTAAGTTAAGTGTTTGAGACATTTCTTTTTCTACATTTTTTATAAGATTTTGCATTATAGTAGAACACCATGCATCAAATACAGAATAAGCATCGCGTGCAACATCCGGAACTTTCATCAAAAATTTTTTACCAACATCAGAACTATAAAATGCTGAAATTTTATCAAGTTCTTCCTCACTAAAATGCTTTGCATATACATGAGCAACTTCTTTTTCCAAATCAGCACGTCGTTTAGCTAAAGCAAGTGCTTGTTTATCAACAATCGTAGCAATATTTTTTTCTAAGTTTGGATCAGTACTTATTAATTTTTCTTTAATATCACGTGCTGCCATTGGCAAAAAACTATCAAACTGATCAGTTGCACGAATAGCATTAATCACATTTTGGGCTGAATTTAAATGTTTTTCACTCATATCTTGCGCATAAGTTATCCCAATATTTACAGTCAAAATAGCAACTGCACTAAGCGATATTATAAATTTTTGAAAAAAAACTATTATTCTCATAATAATGATAACTCCGTAAAATATCATAGCTTAAATTTCTAACAACTCTTTAATTACTAGATGACTCTAAAACTTTTATTGTACTATCTGCCATAGCTATAATTGCACGAGAAGCAAAACCTAAAAAAAGACCATGTTCAACAACACCAGGGACTCTCAATAACGCATCTGATAATACTTTTGGATTTAAAATAAATCCTAAAAATGCATCAAAAATAAAGTGACCACCATCAGTCTCAAAAGGAATATCTCCATTCATACGCAACCTAATTTCTCCTGAGAGTCCTAAATCATTCACTACCTTTTCAATTGCTTTACATGTAGCATTCATTCCAAATGGATTAACTTCTATTGGCACCCCACAAGCACCAAGCGTTTTTACCATCTTTGTTTCATCAGCAATAATAAGCATCTCGTCAGATACAGATGCTACAATTTTCTCATGCAATAATGCCCCACCTCTTCCTTTAATCAAGGTCATCTTAGGATCAATCTCATCAGCCCCATCAATACAAAGATCAAGTTTAGATACTTTATCTAAAGTAGTGATAGGCACTCCAAACTGACGACATAACTGCTCGGAATGATATGAAGTAGCAACACCAGTTATCCTTAAGCCATCTGCAATGCGCTCACCAAGAAGACGAATAAATTCATTTATTGTGGAACCAGTGCCTATACCAAGATGCATATTATTTTGTACAAATTCAAGTGCCTTAGCAGCCGCTATTTTTTTTAATTTTTGGATCTCCATATATTATCCTTTCTTCATATCAATTAGCAATATTCATTATAAATTATAAAAAACGATTTATTGCTCTAATCAGCTATGACTTTATTTGTTATCTTATTGAAAATAATATTGGTTACAAAGAATACAGTAATTAACTATTTTGTTTTTTTTAATAAAAGACCTATAATTTATAAAATAATTATTTGAAAATCGTAATACAAAGTGCATTCTTGTGAACTTATAAAGCAAATAAGAATCAAAAAAAATACTTACTTTAAAAAAACGATTATTAACTATTGATTCTTTCTAATTAGTTTAGAAATTAATGGAATGGTGTAGTAAGATGTGATAATTATTTCCCTCATGTTATCGGATCTTTAACATTCAGGATACAGAAGATTAGCCGACACTTAATCAAAGCAATATATTTTGTATTAGTCGTATCTAGTACTACAAAAATAGGACAATAGAATACTATGAAAGGTCACCCACAAATTATCGAGCAGCTCAATAAAGCCCTTTCTCTTGAGCTTAGTGCTGTTAATCAATATTTGTTGCATTCTTCTCTTATAGAAAACTGGGGCTATATCAAATTAGCCAAAATAGAACGTAAAGAATCTATAGAAGAAATGGAACATGTAGATAAACTCGTTAAACGTATTACTTTTCTTGAAGGACATCCAAATATTCAATCTTCTGGGCCATTACGTATTGGAAAAAACCTCAAGAATATTTTAGAATGTGATCTTGCAAGTGAATATGAAGCTCGAGAATTTTATTTAAAATCACGCGAAATTTGTGCTAAGCTTTCTGATCATATCTCAAAGAAATTATTTGATGAATTGCTTGAAGATGAGGAGAATCACATTGATTTTCTTGAAACTCAGCTTCAGCTTTTTAACACAATGGGAGAAGAGAAATATAGTCAGCTCAATGCTAGTTCTACTGAATGTGAATGCTAAAAAGCCATTGTCTCATCTGTGAAAAAGGTTATTATAAATTTATATAGAGGCTGTAAATTAGCTAGTCTTTATAAACTTTTCCTATGAATATTCCATGGTCTATAAGAACCTGCAGAAGACCAAAGAGTGTTTTTATTTTTAGTAAGTATAACACTCCCTCGTGATAATAATTGTTGAGGTGTAAATATTATTGAGTTTATTGTATCGCATGTCCGATTACTTGTTGCATGTTTTCTAATTATAATATCTGCTTTTACACAGTGATCTGTTTCTCCATATAAGATAGCAATTTTAAATCCATTTTCTAATAAAGTTGTACAGATATTATCATCGCAAATAAATTGTCCTTTGAGAGATGGGCCAATCTTTGTTGGTTTAATGGTTTTATTTATGCGAAACGATTTTTCCCATAGAGATATTGTAAACTTAGAAGGATGATAACGATCAATATATAATATATCGTCATTGAAAACACCCACAATTTTCATATTATCTGCTATGATTAACTGTACAGGTGACTGCATCATACAAACTAAAATACCCCCTAAAATAAAGAAACCAAAAAAGAATCTAATAGCTGTTTTTAAAAAAGTGAGCCCAACTAAACCGATACTTAATAAAATCAATGCAGATAACGGGATAAATCCAGGATTTAAAATAGGAGAAATAGCTTTTACAGCATAAGAAATTTTTATCATAAGGCTCGTACCAAATCCCATAATCTGTAATGGCCACCATTCAAGGCCAAAAAACATTGAAAAAACTGAGAGTAGTCCAAATGGAATGATAAAAATTGATACAATAGGGAAAGCTAAAGCATTGCTGATAATACCTAAAAGAGCTACATTAGAAAAATGATAAGCTGCGTAAATCCCACTTGCAAAACCAGCAATCAATGAGGACATGCAAGTTGAAACAATAGATAAAGAGATAAAACGAAGTACCCTTCCTCCAACATAAGAAGGGGCTGTATTTCCTTTATGAGAAAAATGCCCCTCACTCCACCAAGCAAAAGCAGTAATCAAAGCCGCAGTTGCAGAAAATGACATTTGAAAACTAGGCCCTAATATCTCATGCGGACTTATAGCTACAGTTACTAAACCAGCAATAGCAAAATTACGCATTGTGATAGCAGAATGGTTACATAATATAGCAGTCAACATAACAGCAACCATTAAAAAACTTCTTTGTGCTGCAATATTTGAACCAGATAATATCAAATAAAAAGCTGTAACTATTAATGCAGCAATGGCAGCAATTTTTTTAACTGAGTAATAAGATGAAAAGACTGGAAAAAATGCAAAAAAGCTCCGTACAATAACAAAAACCACGCCACTCAGTAAAGCCATATGCAAACCCGATATTGATAAGATATGTGCCAATCCAGCTATACGTAATGCTTCATTAGTATTATTTGAAATCCCCCCTCTCTGTCCTGTTATTAAAGCAGCAGAAACTCTTCCTTCTTCCCCACCAATTGCTTTATTAACTTTTTCAGTCATTTGCATGCGTAAATTTTCAATTTTTTGTAAAACTTTTCCTAACATCGTATTAGACTGAAAAACCGATATCTTTTTTGGTTTTCCTAAATAAAATCCTTGAGCACCAATTCTTTTAAAATAATTATGAAAACTAAAATCATAACTTCCTGGACGTATTGCGCCAGATAAAGCACGAAGCTTTACTTTTCCATATAAGCCGTCTCCAGGATTTAACCCATATGGTAAAGACTTTGCGACTAAATGCACTCGATTGAGCTTATAGGGTAAAGTAGGTCGTTCTGTCTTCAAAACATCTACTTTTAAACGAAATCCCCCTTTTCCTACAGACTTAATAGAAACAATTCGTCCTGTTAGCATGGTTATAACATCGCAGCTCAACATTGGCGTAGACATACGCCATGTTTCTATTTTTGCTGCCAAAGCGCCTAATACAATACAAAATAGAAATCCAGTTATAATCCATATTTTCTGATAACACCGTAAAACATATAACATGCCAAGGAATATAGTAATCAATACAACAAATTGTTTCCAACTTGGTTCTTGCTCTAAACTGAAATAAAAAATAACACCTGTACAAAAAAATACCAAAATTAATGAGAAAAGTAGTCCAAAAGAAATTTCCTTGTTTATGCAATCTATCAGCCATTTCCATAAAAAAACTACTTTTTCTTTAAAAAAAGAAAATAGAGAATCCTCTTTCCCATTATAGGTAGCATTGCTTGCACCATCAATAACAGACCGATCACCCTTCTGTATCAAAATAAGACGTTTGCTCTGTGAGAAAAGACTTTTTGATAGATCATCTTCAACTTTATTTTGATCTAACATCCGCAAATCCTCACTTTACTTGCAACGCGGCTATTGCACACCCTAATACCTATGTTAACATAGTTCTTCAATAAAATATCATAAATAACATCTCAATTTTAGAGGATAAGATCTGTGTCTGTTATTACCCGTTTTGCACCATCACCTACAGGCTTCCTTCATATTGGTAGCGCTCGTACCGCACTTTTTAATTGGCTTTATGCGAAACATACTGGAGGAAAAATGCTTTTACGTATTGAAGATACAGATCGAGAGCGTTCAACAGAAGCTGCAGTTAAAGCTATCATAGAGGGTCTGCACTGGATGGGACTTCACTATGAAGGAGATCCCATTTCGCAATTCAAACGAGCAGAGCGTCACCGTCAAGTCGCTGAACAACTCGTAAAAAATGGCAAAGCTTATTATTGCTATGCAACACCTGAAGAATTAGCTGAAATGCGAGAAAATGCCTTTGCAAAAGGCTTACCGCCACGCTACGATGGGCGCTGGCGTGACCGTGATATTGCTGAAGCCCCCAAAGGAATTAAACCTGTTATTCGAATTAAAGCTCCACAAGATGGAGAAACGATTTTGCACGATCGTGTGCAAGGTGATATTCGCTTTCCTAATAAAGATCTAGACGATTTTATCATTTTACGTTCTGATGATTCTCCAACTTATATGCACGCCGTTGTTGTTGATGATCATGATATGGGGATAACACATATTATTCGCGGTAATGATCATCTTACAAATGCAGCTCGCCAAGCAATTATCTTCAATGCAATGGGATGGGATATTCCTATTATGGCCCATATTCCGCTCATCCATGGTGAAAACGGTGCAAAATTATCAAAAAGGCATGGCGCACTAGGTATTGATGCTTATCGAAAAATGGGGTATCTCCCCGCTGCCTTGCTCAATTACCTTGTTCGTCTAGGTTGGAGCCATGGTAATGACGAAATTATTTCAATAGAAGATATGATTGCTTGGTTTGATATTGATGATATCAATAAAAGTGCTGCCCGTTTTGATTTCAAAAAATTAGATGCCATCAACGGACATTATATACGTCTCAGTAATGATGAAAATCTATGTGATGCTGCTCTTAATATTTTACAGGAAAATGCAAATGAATTAAAAATAACAAAACAACTTGATGAAAAATGTCGTGCTCAATTTCTAGCTGCAATACCAAGTTTAAAAGAACGTTCAAAAACATTACTTGAACTTATTAATAACGCATCATTTATCTTCGCACAACGACCGTTACCTCTTGATGTACAAGCAAAAACACTCTTAAATGAAAATGGTCGGACTATTTTAAAAGGAATTTATCCTATCCTAATATCGTGCCCAAATTGGGATGCAAAAACTTTGGACAAAACCATCCGACATTATGCACAAATACAAGAACTTAAATTTGGAACTGTTGTTCAACCACTTCGAGCGGCTCTTACAGGACGCATAACATCACCAGGAATTTTTGATATGCTTATCTTATTAGGAAAAGATGAGGCTCTTAACCGCATCAACGACCAAATTACCTGAACAGCATATTAATGAAATATATAAAACTAGCAAATATTAAAGTATAATTCTCTTAATGAAAAATAAAATTGTTTTTTAATTTAAAAAATTGAAATAAATATTAAAAAAAAACTATACTAAACAATATTTCAGATTGCCTAACCAAAATTTTAGAGTCAATATATTCTTAATATAAGTAGGAAAAGCTTTAACTATAAATTGCCATAGCGAATAAAACAGCATATTAATTTTAAAAAATGGCAGCACTGAAAGGAAATATTTAATGTCCGAAAATAAAGCATGTATGACTGTCAATGATAAAAAAATAGAATTACCTATCCGTAAAGGGACTATTGGCCCTGATGTCATCGAGATTGCGTCTCTTTATAAAGAAACTGACACCTTTACTTATGATCCTGGCTTTACCTCAACTGCCTCTTGTGAGTCAAAAATCACGTATATCGATGGTGACAAAGGAATCCTACTTTATCGTGGTTATTCTATTGATCAGCTCGCTGAAAAAGGAGACTTTCTCGAAAGCTGCTATCTTTTGCTTTATGGAGAATTACCAACCAAACAAGAAAAAATTGATTTTGATCAGCGTATTATGCAACACACGATGGTACATGAACAATTTGCAAGATTTTTCCATGGCTTTCGTCGTGATTCTCATCCTATGGCTGTTATGGTTGCTTGCCTCGGAGCAATGTCTGCATTCTATCATGATTCCATTGACATTACAGATTCCCAGCAGAGAATGATTGCTTCTATTCGTCTTATTTCCAAAGTGCCAACTCTTGCTGCGATGGCATATAAATATAGTATTGGGCAACCATTTGTTTATCCACGTAACGATCTAAGTTACGCTGCAAATTTCCTTCATATGTGCTTTTCCGTTCCTTGTGAAGAATATAAAATTAATCCAGTGCTTGCTCGAGCTATGGACCGAATTTTCACCCTTCATGCAGATCATGAACAAAATGCATCTACATCAACAGTACGTCTTGCTGGTTCATCAGGAGCTAATCCATTTGCGTGTATAGCAGCAGGTGTAGCATGTCTTTGGGGACCAGCGCACGGTGGTGCTAATGAAACGTGTCTAAAAATGCTGCAAGAAATAGGCGCTGTTCAAAAAATTCCTGAGTTTATTGCGCGTGCAAAAAATAAAAATGATCGTTTCCGTCTTATGGGCTTTGGTCACCGTGTCTATAAAAATTATGATCCACGTGCGAAAATCATGCAGCAAACCTGCCATGAAGTCTTAAAAGAACTCAATATTCAAGATGATCCACTTCTTGATATTGCTATGGAACTTGAAAAAATTGCTCTAAATGATGAATACTTTATTGAAAAGAAGCTTTATCCTAATGTTGATTTTTATTCTGGTATTACATTAAAAGCTTTAGGATTCCCGACTGAAATGTTTACTGTCCTCTTTGCGTTAGCACGCAGTGTTGGCTGGGTTGCACAATGGAAAGAAATGATTGAAGATCCAGCACAAAAAATTGGCCGTCCACGCCAACTGTATACAGGCCCTGCAGCACGCGAATATATCCCGATGAATAACCGTACGAATTCAAAAAAATAAAAAATCAATCAATAAAGCCTTAATTTATTGGGGCTTTATTTTTTTGTATTTTCTTCAAATTACCACTCTCATTTTTAATTGCTCTTTCTATTTTTAAAAACATAGAGACGTTATATTAAGTTAAGATTTAAAATAAGGTTTTATTATATTACGTCTAACTCTTACTTAGCAACGGCTTAAATTGCGTGCCAATAAACCAAAAGTCTTTGAAAGATGTAATATCAATCACAAAAAAAGCAATACAAACTGCTTCAAGCCATGAAAAGTTTTAATTACCTTATTAAAAAATGATTTTGCGCTAGTAATCTATTCTATCATTGCTTTTTTATCTATATTTCACCACGCACAAACTGATTTATCGTATTTTCTACGCTTTTTACATGTTTCTTGCTAAATTCGAGCTGACAGAATTAAAAGCATGTTATCATGACATAATAGAATAGTGCTCAGCCATTCTCAAAATATTAAGCCATCGCATTATTAATGAAAACAAATTGAATAATTTAAAATAATTCTTGTATAAAGATAATGAAAATACAATTCATATTTTACTTACTGTGAACTTTTTCCTGTGCGTATATTATACACTCCTAACATAATAAAGACTTGTTATGATTATAACAAAAATAAACACCAATAAATTTTTGTATTGCTCTTCATAAAGCTTACAGATTATAAAATATGTAATAGCGTAGTATCTTTTTGTGCACCTCATAGGAGAGGATAATGAAATTATTGGCTGCAGCCTTCATAATAAGTGCAACACTATTTTCCCAGTTAGCTCATGCTAAAACTTTGAAAATTGCAACTGAAGGCTCCTATCCTCCATTCAGTTATATTGACTCAAATAATAAACTTCATGGTTTTGATATTGATATAACTCATGCACTCTGCAAAAAAATGAAAATTAAATGTGTCATCACCATTCAAGATTTTGATGGAATTATTCTCGGTCTTCTTGCTCAAAAATATGATGCTATTATTGCGTCCCTATCCCCAACACAAGAGCGACTAAAAAAAATTGACTTCACAGATGCTTATTACAGCACAGAATTAGCTGTAATTGTTCTTAAAAACTCACAAATTAAAGAAATCTCGGCAGAAGCATTTAAAGGAAAAAATCTTGGTGTACAATTAAACACAACACAAGCTATATATGCGGAAAATCATTATGCATCTAAAGGAGTCAACATTAAATTTTATCCCACAACAAAAGAAGTAATACGCGATTTGTTAAGTAATCGCCTTGATATTGTTATTCTTGATAAATTACAAATATTAGATTGGTTTAAAAACAAAGGAAAGGATTGTTGCCATTTTTTAGGAAGTATTAAAGGAACTCAACTTCCTATTGCAATTGCTATACGCCAAAATAACGACGATCTTAAAAACCAGTTCAATAAAGCCATAAAAGAAATTCGTGATGATGGAACATATGATAAAATTACTAAAAAATACTTCTAAAGTGATACTTATTAAACATAAAATTAATTACAAATTGAGCAAATGATTTAAATTTTCAGCAAATAACTACTCAAATCTTTATTAGGAGAATGGAGATGATTGACAGTTTATCATTGCTATCATTTAGCAATGGTGGGTGGGGTGTAGTAATACTTACAAGTGCAGGAATGACATTATCATTAGCTCTGTGCTGCCTAATTTTAGGACTTCCTTTAGGACTTATGAATGCAATAATGATTCAATCCAATATCAAGATACTTAAAGTTACAGCAACTTTATTTTCATCGGTATTTCGCGGGCTACCAGAAATTTTAACATTGTTTTTTGTTTATTATGGCTTACAAAACTTTATTCAAGCTATATTTGATTTCTTAAATATTGACATAATATTTAGTATTAATGCTTTTATTGCTGGTATTATTGCATTCAGTGTGGTTTTTGCAGCTTTTTCTTGTGAAGTTTGGCTTGCGGCATTTAATATGTTTGATAAAAGCCAATATGAATCAGCTCAAGTTTTAGGTCTCTCATGCTCGACAACGTTTTTCCGGATTGTTTTTCCTCAACTTCTCCGCAATGCTTTACCAGGACTTTCTAACAATTGGCTTACTCTGCTTAAAGATACATCTCTTGTTTCAACTATTTCACTTCTTGATCTCATGCGACAAACTAATTTAGCTGCTACAGCAACTAATGAACCTATTCTGTTTTATCTTGTAGCATGCTTACTCTATCTATTGTTTTCAGCAGTTTCTTCCACAATTTTACATTATCTAAATAACATGAACTCAAGTAGGATATAAAAGGTGCTGATCTAATGATTCCTGAATGGCTTTATTTTCTTTTTAATCCTGCACTTTTAAGCCGTTATAGCTTAAAATTATTTGATGGCTTTATTGTTACTTTAAAACTTGTTTCTATTTCTTGTTCAATAGGATTTCTTCTTGGTATATTAATTACATTCATACGTGTATCTAACAATAAACCCTTACAATATTTGGCACGTGCTTATATCTACTTTTTCCGCAGTTCTCCTTTATTGGCACAGCTCTTTCTCTTTTACTATGGACTTGGATCATTGAGCAGTTTCTGGCAACAAATTGGTTTGTGGTGGTTTTTTCAAAATGCTTGGTATTGCTGTCTTTTTATTTTTTCGCTTAATTCTTCTGCCTATCAAGCTGAGATCTTTAGAGGAAGCTTGCTAGCAGTAGCAACAGAACAACGAGAAGCATCAAAAGCTTTAGGACTGAATCGCTCTACAACATTTTTCAAAATTATTTTTCCACAAGCAATGGTAGCAGCATTACGCCCCTTAGGAAATGAATTTATTTTAATGACTAAATCTAGTGCGATTGCTTCACTCGTAACTGTTTATGATTTAATGGGTACAACTAAACTAATCTACTCACGTACTTTTGATTTCCAAGTTTATGTTTGGACTGCTATTATTTATCTTATTATCGTCGAGTTTATTCATCGAGTTATTATTCTGATTGAACACTATCTAACCCGATATTTACGATAAATAAAAGATAATTATAAAAACTCTTAATCCAATAAAGATATTAAATTAATCGATTTATTCATCAATTGAGAAAATAAAAAATGAATCTAGAGAATAAAAATAATCATCCTATTGATAATGCAAAAAGCTTAATTATCTCTATTCGCCACTTAAATAAATGGTATGGGGACTTTCAGGTACTATGTGACATCAATTTAGATATAGAAACTGGCGAACGTATTGTTATTTGCGGCCCTTCAGGATCAGGAAAATCAACTTTAATTCGTTGTATTAATCAACTAGAACAAGCACAAGAGGGTTCAATCTTAGTCCACAATGTTGATATTAATAAAGCTCCCATACAACAGCAAAAAAGTATTTTACGCACAATAGGAATGCTTTTTCAAAACTTTAATTTATTTCCCCATATGACTGTTATACAAAATTGTATCTTAGCACCTATAGCAGTTCAAAAACTTTCTAAACAACGAGCAACAGAAAAAGCAATCCATTATCTTACACAAGTTGGTGTTGAAAAACACTGTAATAAGTATCCTTTACAACTATCTGGTGGACAAAAACAGCGTGTAGCTATAGCACGTGCTCTTTGTATGGAACCTCAAATAATGCTTTTTGATGAACCAACATCAGCACTTGATCCAGAAAGCGTTGGAGAAGTCTTAGAGGTTATGGCACAACTAGCAAATACTGGAATAACAATGCTTTGTGTTACCCATGAAATGGGTTTCGCTCGCAAAGTTTCAGAAAGGATACTCTTTCTAGAAAACGGAAGAATTATAGAAGACACAATATCAAGCACATTTTTTACTAATCCTAAAAGCCAACGTGCTCGTGATTTTCTAGCTAAAATCAAACATTAACCATAAACATTATGGTATCAACAATTTTAAACATTCTGTTTTTCCTTAAGAAAGCGCATAATGGTTTGAGCAGCAATGTCTCCTGAGGGTATTTTTGTTTTCATTTTCGTCTCTATTATATCAAAAGAATCAAATTGTACATGTCGTAATAAATGGTTATGTAAAAGTTGTTCTATCTGCCTCGCTAACATACCAGGTCGCAAAAACTCATTAAAATATTCCGAAACAACAGGCTTATCGGCAATAATATTCGGCAGAGCAGAACTCCATAGTAATACTTTTGAAAAAAAAAATAATTTAGAGAAATAATCAAGTTTATAGCACAGAACCATTGGAATTCCTGCCAGTGCTAATTCAAGTGAAACTGTTCCTAACGCTGCAAGAGCAACATCAGCTTCTGCAAAAGCAGACCATTTTGCATCTTCACCAACAACAATCTCAACCTCATTTTTCCAATCTTGCGTTAAAAGACGAGTCTCATTTATTAAATCTGGTAAAGTTGGTAAAATAATACGTAAATGAGGAATGCGTTGTTTAGCAATTTCTATTGTTTGTCCAAAAATAGGCATCAAATTGCGTATCTCTGAATTCCGTGATCCTGGTAAAATAACAACTGTAGGTTGTGATATTTGTTCATTACGTAAACGTTTTTTTTTCGATTGCACAGCTAAAAGCGGTGGGTAGGTTAAAAGACGATGCCCAACATAAGTTGTAGCTGGCCCATTCAAATCTTTTATAATCTTTTCTTCAAAAGGAAAAACTGCCAATACATGATCAATAAATTTACGCATAATTTTAGCACGTTCTGGCCGCCATGCCCAAACAGTTGGAGCAACATATTGGATAATAGGAATAGAAGGCGCTAAAATGCGTACTCTTTTTGCTACACGATGAGTAAAATCAGGGCTGTCAATAATAATTAAACAATCAGGTTGTTCCTGGGCAATGAACTTAGACAAATTACGAATATGCATCAATAATAATGGTAGTTTCTTTAACACTGCTCCTAAACCTATTAAAGCAATATCATTAAAGTTAAAAAAGCTTTTCAAGCCTAATGCTTCTAAATGTCTGCCTCCAACACCAATCAAATGAATACCGCATCTTGTCTGTTTGGATAAAGATGAAATTAAGTCTGCTCCAAGTAAATCACCAGATTCTTCACCTGCAATAACAGCAATTTTTAAAGAACTATTATTCATTGCCCGTTATCCTAAATGTTTCTATAAACAAAGAATGTTTGTTAGCTTCTTCTATCGTTTTATCTAAAGATAATATCAAACTTTTCTTTGCTTCCACTGCAATGCCAGACAATCCACTTTTGGCAGCATTAATTACTGTTGTAGGTCCAATTGATGGCAAATCCACTCGATGATCTTGTTGTGGTTTTACACATTTCACAAGAACACCGCCTTGCGGCATAATTTGCTGCCTTTCTCGCATTTCCTGGACTCGCTTTAACATATTATCAGTTCCCTCTGAATCTTCTACTGCAACTACTCGGCCATCAATAACTACAGCCGCTTGTCCAATATCTAATCGACCTAAAATCCTTGCTGCTTCAACCGCCACAAGAATATCAGCATTCTGCTTAGGAGTAGCACGTTGCACTGTTAAATTAAATTCTATTGGAGCAAGCAAATCTGGTACAACCTCATGAGCACCAATAACACAAAAACCACGATCCTCCAGAATACGTATAAAAGTTCTTAATAATGTATCATCTCCACTTCTCAATGCCTTAAACAACTTTGATAAAGCCAATAAAGTTGTCCAATCGGGTCGCAATTGCAAAAGAGATGGACGCTTTTTCACACCACCTGCCAAAATAATATTGCGAATTTCAGTCGCTTTTAAAATTTTAAATAACCGTGCTAATTCTACAATTGATAGTTCACAATATTCATAACTATAAAGTGCTACATCGGCTTCACCACGCAAAAGAACAAGAAAAGGATTTTGTCCACGTTTTTCAAGTTCTTGAGCAACTACTGTAGGTAAAATACCGCTTCCAGCAATGATAGCAGTTCTACCGGAAAAGCAACTTCTAACATTAGAAAAAGGCACTTTTAGTCCTTATTTGAATTTATTATGTTATCTTCAAATCTAGGCGTACAATAAAAACGTTTTCCTTTTTCTTGAATAAAACTAATTACATCAATTACAGATTGCGAAGTAGGATAAGAAGAAAAAACATCATTAACACGTTCTTTAAACGGTTTATTACGATCAAAAAGCATAAAAACTGCATGACGTAAAGCATGAATCTCTTTACGTGCAAGACCAGCACGCTTCATCCCAATAATATTTAGTCCGGCAAGTTTTGCTTGTACACCAACAGCTGTTCCATAAGGAATCAAATCTCCAACCAACGCAGATACACCACCAATAAATGCATGATGTCCAATACGAACGAACTGATGAACAGCAGCGCCACCACCAATAATAACATAATCACCAACTGTAACATGGCCGCCAATCATTGCATTATTTGCAAATGTCACATGATTCCCTACACAACAATCATGTGCAACATGAGCATAAGAAAAGAATTGACAATTATCGCCAACAACTGTTGTTCCTGAGCTTGAATCCGAACCTCTATGCATCGTAACACCTTCACGAATCATACAGTTTTTACCAATAAAAAGAGTTGTATGCCCCCCTTTATGTTTATTATTCTGTGGATCTGCACCCAAAACTGCATGAGGAAATATCTTACTATTTGCACCTATCACTGTCTCGCCCATTATTACAACGTGACTCATTAGATGACATCCATCATCAATAATAGCTTTTGGACCAATATGACAAAACGGCCCTATTGATACATTTTTACCAAGTTGTGCTCCTTTTTCTACAAAAGCAGTTGGATGGATTTTTGTATCAGACATTCCCAAATTCCTAATTTACTTTGATTCAACAATCATCGCAGAAACTTCTGCTTCAGCAACGCGAACATCTTCTACTTTTGCAATACATAAAAAACGTCTAATATTTGACCGCTTTTTTAATAGTTGGACATGAATTTTCAGTTGATCACCGGGTATAACCGGCTTACGAAATTTCGCATTATCAACAGTCATAAGATAGACTAAACCTAATTCCGTACTATTTAAACTCAAAAGTGAAATCGCTCCTGCTGTTTGTGCCATAGCTTCTAAAATCAAAACACCAGGCATAACTGGCTTTTCAGGAAAGTGCCCCATAAAATGTGGTTCATTAATTGTTACATTTTTAATACCAATAGCTCCTTGATCACCATCAATTTGGACTATACGATCAATCAATAAAAATGGATAACGATGTGGTAATACTGATAGTAATTTATCAATATCTATAGCCCCTAAACTTTTAGTCTCTTCAGTATCGGTCATATCAGCGTTTCTCCCTTTTTACTTTCCCGATACTACGCAATGCTGCTACTTCGCGAAACCACTGTTTAAATGGTCGCGCCGGACTACCTCCCCACTTTTCTCCATCTGGAATATCATTCATAACACCACTACCAGCAGCAATTTGAACACATTCACCTATTGTGATATGATCCGCAATTCCAACACTTCCCCCAAGCTGAGACATATCTCCTATAAATGTGCTTCCAGCAATTCCGCATTGAGCAGCAATAAGACAATAACGACCAATCTTTACATTATGAGCAATCTGCACCAAATTATCAATTTTGCTCCCCTCACCAATGATTGTATCATCAAATGTACCACGATCAATCGTCGTGTTTGCACCAATTTCTACACCATCTTGAATTATCACACGACCAAGATGTGGAATTTTTTCAACGCCAACGGCACTTCTAACGTAACCAAAACCATCCTGCCCAATACAAACACCAGGATAAATATAAACTCTATCACCTATTAAAGAATATTGGACCGTTACCTTAGGAGCAATATAGCAATCACGTCCGATACGACAATTTTCTCCAATAACAGCTGTTGATGAAATAAGAGTACCTGAACCAATTTCAACGTTTCTACCAATAACAGCTCCCGCCTCAACACACACATCATTTCCAAGCTTAGCACTTGAATGAATATGAGCATGTGGTGAAATTTCTTTTTGACCGAACCAAGGGGTTGGCCTAACAGAAGCAGGAAATAAAATACGCCCCACTTGAGCAAAATCACGTTGCGGCGTAGATGTCACCAAAATTGCAATAGTTTCAGGTACTTTAAAAACAATATCACTCGTACAAAAGACAGCAACTGCAGAACTCCCCAATAGAGAATCAGAAAGTTTTTGATTCTCTATAAAGACAAGAGAACCCTCCTCAGCACTCTCAACAGAAGAAAGAGTATTTATAACTGTATTAGAAAACTCTGGATTAAGAAGCTTTGCACCCGTCAACTTTACTACGTCAGCAACCGTCAACCGCCGAGACGGCGTAAAAAAAAATGTATCCGCCATCAAAACACTTTCTCTCCCAGTTTAATGTAATTTCCCTTAAAACTCACCTTCCTGGAGAAAATCCAAATTAAAACTTGGTAGAAATACCAAAGTTCAGACTTTGCACATTATCGCCTTTTTGCTTAGTTAATGGCCAAGCATAATCAAAACGAAGCGGACCAAATGGAGATTCCCACATTAAACTAACCCCCGCAGATGTACGCCATGAGCTATGGGTATTTGTAACTGGTGTCTCATTTGTCAGAACAGGCTTATAATTATTGCCATAAAGTGTTGCAGCATCTAAAAATACAGCACCGCGGAATCCTAAACTATCAGGCACGATAGGTATAGGAAACTGCACTTCAGCAGTTCCATTCATATATGTTGTACCACCTAAGAAATACACTTCACCCTGCTCAGAAATCTGGCGAGGCCCTATTCCATTATACTTAAAACCTCGAATCATATCATTGTTGCTTTTAAACATATCAAAAATACGAAGACCATTATCACCTATTCCATATATATAACCAGCACCAACAGAAAATAAACCAACAACATCCATTCGATCAGAGAGTGTTTTGTACATCATCGCCTTACCAGTTGTCTTCAGGAACTGCGCATCTCCACCAAGCCCTGCATACTCCTGAAGAAGGCGTGCGTATATACCATCATGAGGATTTTTCATATCATCGATAGAATTATAAGTTAAACCATAACTAATAGATGAACGATGCCAAGGACTATGCTTAGCAGCTTGAACAATTGCACCAGAATATTTTTGGTACAATTCTCTTATAACTTCATCATCAGTTAAATCATATTGTGCACCAAAATCATATTCTTCTTGCACGTAAGAATAAGCTAAATTAGCAGATAATTGATCATTAATTGGTAACCCAAATCGAAGCGAGCTACCTGTTTGCCGTACATCATATGCTTTATCAGCACGATAAGTACTGCGAAAAATATCAAGACCAGCAGATGAACGATAACCTAAGAAATGGGGATCAACAAACGATAAATTATAATTACGGGACTTTTCTTGACCAGCTCCTAATCCCAAACGTACATATTGGCCACGCCCTCCGAGATTACGCTCAGTAACAGATACTTCAAGTGACATACCTGGACTCGTACCACCTGTAGTATATCCTCCAGAGAAAGAAAGATCTCCTGTTGGAACTTCTACTACATCTATAACCAATGTAACCTGATCAGATTGATCCGTCGAAACCATTGAAATATTAACTGCTTTAAAAAAGCCCAGAGATTCTAGTCGACGTTTTGCACGTTGCACCAGCGTTTGATTGTAAGCATCACCTTCATTTAAATCAAGTTCACGCCGAATAATATAATCACGCGTCTTTTCATTACCACGGATCTCAATTCGTTGAACATATGCTCGAGGGCCTTGCTCAATGTTATAAACAATTGAAATTGTATGATTCTTAAAATTACGGTTTCTCCTTGGATCAACCTTAGCGAAGGCATATCCAGAGTCAGCAACTTTATTATTAATAAGTGTTACAGACTGCTCAACATATTCGGCATTATAAACATCACCTGTACGAGTCTTAATAATCTTTTTTAGAGACTGAGTATCAACTCCTTCAATATCACTCTCAATCTGAATATCACCAATTTTATAGCATGCTCCTTCATCAAGAATGAAATGAATTTTATAAGCATTATTGCTTTCATCATAAACTGCTTTAGATGAAACAACGCGAAAATCAGCATAACCACGACTATAATAAAATCGGCGAAGAGCCTCTTCATCAGCAGCTAGACGATCTTCTGTATAAACATCACCCTTCAACAATAATGAGAATATTCCTGAAGGCTTCGTTAAAATCACATCACGCAAACGACGCACTCCAAATGTCTTATTCCCTTGAAACGTAATATCGGCAATTTTTGTCCTCTGGCCTTCAACAATATTGAAAACCACATTTACACGTCCTTTACCTAAATTAATAGTTTGAACTGTAACAGAAACATTATTGCGACCAACAGTCCTATACGCTTCACGAATCACTTTTATATCAGCTGAAAGCTTATCAGAACTGAAAGTTTCATTTGGTTTCAGAGTAATGAAACGCTTAAGATCAGGATCTTTAAATGTTTTATTCCCTTGAAAAAGTACCTGATTAACAGTCTCATATTCCTTAACAGCTACAACAAGCTTATTGCCTACCTGATTTATTTTAATGTCATAAAATAATCCTAGCTCAAAAAGGCGTTTCACTTCAGCATCAATATCACCTTCAGAAAAATTTCTTCCAGTTTTAATTTTCATATTATCTCTAATAGTCTGAGCACCTACATACTTATTACCACGAACTTCAATAGAATGAACAATTGATGCCTGTGTTTCCTTAACAATTGCAATTGACATAACAGCTGCTGCTGGAACAACTGCAACTATAGCTAGCACCAATGCAGATGTTGCGTTTAAAAATCTTGAACTCGCAGTCATTAGCCTCTTCACCTTAATACTCTTTTATTTTTACACATATACCCCAATAAATTAAGCTACAACAACTTTTTATTAGGAACTATTTAGCACTTAAATTACTATCTATAGCCTACTATGCCACAATATTTTGTGAATATAGTAAACAACCTCTTAATCTTTATTATTCCTCAATTTGTAAAATATTTTCCATAACTAATAGCCAAACCACAAAAATAATCATTAAATAGTGCAAAAATCGTAAACACGATGACAGTAAAAAATCCTATACGAAAAGCAATTTCCTGAATTTTAGCTGGAACTGGCTTACCAACTATAGCTTCAATAATATAAAACAATAAATGTCCACCATCAAGCGGTGGAATAGGAAAAAAATTAATAAGCCCAATACAAATTGAAAAAAAAGCTGTAAAATACGACATAGAGGAAAAGCCTGTTTCACTAATTTCCCAAGCAATCTGCACAGTTTTAGAAGGACCACTTAATTGACAATGATCTTCCTGTCCACCGATTAAACGACTAAAAAAAGAAATTGTTTGGATAATAATCAATATTGTACGCCTTAATGACTCTTTTATTGATTCTATCCAATTATAGTGAATATGTTTTTTATAAACTGGATCTAAATGCTCAGGATTATCGCGAACAACCGGAGCTCTTATACCAATCATACCGACCCGAACCTGATTGCCAAATCCATCATCCCGCTTGATTACTTTAGGTGTAATTACTACAGTTAAAATTTGCCCCATACGCTCTATTTTAAATTCTATAGGATCTCGACCATGCAAAGTTACATAAGCTACTAAATCTCCAAAACTTTCAATCTGTTTACCATCCATTTCAACAAAACGATCACCTGGTATTAAACCAGCTTGAATAGCAGGAGAATCTTTTTCTAGATAACCAACAACGGGTTCAACAACTACACGACCATAAAAAAAGAAAAAAAATGTTAAAATAACAATAGCAAATAAAACATTAAATAAGGGTCCTGCAAAAACCGTCATCGCTCTTTTCCAAGCATGAGCAGCCATAAATGAAGCAGGTGGAAATGAAGATGATTTTATTCCGTTACTATCTTCAATAAATTTTACATATCCCCCTAAGAAAAAAAGCCCTAAACGCCACCGTGTACCCCATTTATCTGTATAATTCAGCAATTCTGGTCCAAATCCAATCGAAAAAACAGATGCCTGAATACCACACCATCTTCCAATAAGATAATGTCCCATCTCATGTACAAAAACAATAATTAAAATGGAGAAAAAAACATTTAAACCTCTTAAAAAGAGATCACTTACATTAAGTATATGACTTAAAAAGTCCAAAGTATCATTTTCCAATAAAATCATATAAAAAAGATTAAAGGTATATTCATATCAAATATAAACAAGCCAATTATATAAAAAAGGCAAGTAGCACCGATCAACCCATCCATACGGTCCATAAACCCTCCATGTCCAGGTAACAGAAAACCAGAATCTTTAACAGAGAATCGCCTTTTAAACCATGATTGCCCTAAATCACCTATTTGTGAAATAATGGATAACACTAAAGCAAGAGAGAATATAAAATAATCCACGGCACCGATACCAAAAACATAAATCACAACCACTATACCACTAGAAAGCCCAGCAAGTGTTCCGACAATTGCCCCTGACCATGTTTTATTAGGAGAAAATCGTGGTGCTAACTTAGGACCCCCAAATGCACGACCACTGAAATATGCAGCAATATCTGTGCTCCATACCACTGTAAATAAAAAAATCACTCTCCAAAAACCCAATAAGTCATAATCTCGTAAAAAAGATAAAGCCACTACTGGAAAAGACGCGTATATAAATCCTCCAAGAATCCAACCAGCATTTCCAATAGATGGAAGAGCTAACAATATTGCTAGAATCATTAAAACACTGAAAACTAATGAAGCAGATGTACTGAAAATCAACAAGAAACCAAAAATAAAATAAAAACCACTAGCTAATATTTTTTGTAAGAGGCTCCACTTCTCTTCAGTGATATCAATCCACTCATAAAGAATAAAACCACCTATTCCCCAGGTAAACAAAAAAAATAAAATCCCGCCACACCATGTTAGGTACAAAGTAATAGCACCCAAAACAATAGCTGTCAGAATGCGAGACATAAGATTAGACAAAATAATCTCCAAACGATAAAAAAAGAAGAATTAAATGAAGAAATAATATCCAAAATTTGCTACGCAATATTTTATACTCGTACTTTTCTAAGATTTACTAATAATTGTAATAAAACTTGATAAAAAATAGCATTTACAAAACCAATCATCGTTTATAATTGATTCAAAATTTTATCTATTAAAATTGAAATAAAATACAGTTTAAATATGTTAGTCAATGTAAAAAATTAAAAAACTTCTGTTTATTACTCATATAAATAATTAAGTTTAAGATTTATATTCTGTTCATATTAAGATATTTTACTATCACAATCATAAATAACTTAACTCAAAAGCTAAAAGATTATGTGAGATAATATATTTTACCTTTTTTATCTACAGCAAATGGCAGTATAATAAGAATATGATATCCTTATCTAACGATAAAAATCTAAATTTGCATAATTTCAGTCTCTTTCAAAACCAAAATTTTATCAATCTCAGCTATGGTTTCATCCGTAAGCTTTTGAACTTTCTCAGACAAACTACGTGCTTCATCTTGTCCAATTTCTCCTTCCTTTTCTAACTTCTTTAAGTTATCCATACCATCACGACGAACATGGCGAGCAGCAATACGGGCTTGCTCTGTATATTGATATGCAATTTTTACCAATTCTTTTCGGCGTTCTTCATTTAATTCAGGTAAAGGAATACGTAAATTCATGCCATCAGTAATAGGATTTAAACCAAGACCAGAATCACGAATAGTACGCTCAACAGCCCCAATCATCGTTTTATCCCATACAGAGACTGATAGCATCCGTGATTCCGGAACAGAAATATTGGCAACTTGATTTATTGGGACAACAGAACCATAAGCCTCAACCATCAAATGTTCCAATAAACTAGCTGATGCTCGCCCAGTGCGCAAACTACCTAACTCATGTTTAAAAGATGAAATAGCACCCTCCATGCGACGTTTCAGATCATCCATAATTAGTGTTATATCCATATTTATGTTTCCCTTCATTGTATCCTAAAAATCACTTTCATTCTGATACTATCGTAAATTGTCCCTCTCCATTCAATACTTTAGCTAAACCGCCCTTTTCATGAATAGAATATACAATAATGGGTACATTATTTTCACGTGCTAAAGTCACAGCCGTTGTATCCATAACAGATAACCCCCATTGCAAAATCTCAATATGCGTTAATTGATCAAAACGCTTAGCCATAGGATCTACTTTAGGGTCTGCAGAGTAAATGCCGTCTACTTGTGTTCCCTTCAATAACACATCCGCACCTATTTCTGCTGCACGTAAAGTAGCTGCAGAATCAGTGGTAAAAAATGGATTACCTGTACCACCAGCAAAAATAACAACTTTTCCTTGATTCATATAGCTTATCGCTTTACGCTGCGAAAAACTTTCGCAAATTTGTGGCATAGCAATCGCCGATAATACAACTGATTCAATTCTTAATTTGGTCAATGATGTCCGTAATGCCAAAGAATTAATAGCAGTTGCAAGCATTCCCATATGATCACCAGTTACACGATCCCCACCACGTGAAGCAACAGCAACTCCACGAAAAATATTACCTCCACCTATAACAATAGCAACCTCTACACCCATTGCTCGCACTTCAGCGATATCAGTAGCAATACGATCTACAACTGAAACATCAATGCCAAAACTTTGTCCTCCCATAAGCGCTTCACCAGACACTTTCAATAGGATACGTTTATATCGAAGAGCTAATGTCATTGATAATCTCCCAAAAAGTATTCGTACTTTTTGTCTTCGATACACTAAGGGCATCACCTTGTCACGTAATACCCCTGAAATAATTACAATTTATATTAATATTATTGTGCTATAATTTGAAATTTCTATCAAATAATTCAAAAAAATAACTAGCTCTTTGCTACAGCTGCAACCTCTGCAGCAAAATCAGACTCTTCTTTCTCTAGACCTTCACCCAAAGCAAAACGGATAAAACCCGTGATTTTCACTGGTGCACCAATGGATTTCTCTGCATTTTTCAAAGCAGCTTCAACAGTAATATCAGGATTCATAACAAAAGATTGAGAAAGCAAAACAACTTCTTCATAAAATTTGCGCATGCGTCCTTCCACCATTTTTTCAATGATATTTTCAGGCTTTCCAGATTGGCGTGCTTGATCTGAAAAAATCGATTTTTCGCGCTCAATAGCACTAGCATCAATATCTTGCACCGTTAATGCTAACGGGTTAGTTGCAGCAATATGCATAGCAACTTGACGACCAAAAGCATCAGCAGCTTCTTTATTTCCAGAAGTCTCAATAGCAACTAAAACACCAAGTTTACCAAGACCATCAGCAACAGCATTATGCATATAGGAAGCAACAACACCATCGGTAACAGATAATTTAGCTGAACGACGAAATGTCATATTCTCGCCAATTGTACCAATTGCATCCTTAATAACTGTCTCTACAGTCTCTTTAGAACCTGGATAAACAGATGCAGAAACAGATTCAGCATCCCCCTTCGTATCTAAAGCAGCAATTGCTACATTGCGAACTATTTCTTGAAATGCATCGTTACGAGCGACAAAATCTGTTTCAGAATTAACTTCAACTAAAACAGCACTGAAACCTTTTGATACAACGCCAATCAATCCTTCAGCTGCCGTACGACCAGCCTTTTTGTCTGCTTTAGCTATTCCTTTTTTACGAAGCCAATCAACTGCAGCCTTCATATCACCATTGCTTTCTGCTAAAGCTGCTTTACAGTCCATCATACCAGCACCTGATAATTCTCGAAGTTCTTTCACTTGTGCAGCTGTAATACTCATATTTTCCTCTTTATTTTTATAATAATGAAAGCACGTATAGAAAAATCCCATGTATATTCGAAACCTTTTCTATACAAAACAAGTGCTTTAACAGAAGTTTTCAAATTATTCTTCAGTAATAACAACTGAATCTTTTAAAATGGGTTCTACAGGCACATCTAAAGTAGGCTCTATGGGCGTATCAACTTGAGCTCCTAAATCAACTCCCATTGTACTTTGCTGACGAGCAATACCATCAAGAGCAGCACGCGCAATAAGATCACAATAAAAAGCAACTGCACGCGAAGCATCATCATTACCTGGAATTGGATAATCAATATTATCTGGATCGCAGTTAGTATCAATAACAGCAACAACTGGAATGCCTAAACGCTTCGCTTCTTGGATAGCAATATTCTCTTTATTCGTATCAATGATAAACATAAGATCTGGAACAGATCCCATATCTTTAATACCACCAAGCGCACGATTAAGTCTTTCACGATCACGTTCAAGATTTAAACGTTCTTTCTTAGTAAAACCCTGAACTTCAGAAGAAAGAGTTTTATCCAGCTTCCGTAAACGATGTATCGAATTAGAAATTGTTTTCCAGTTCGTTAACATACCACCAAGCCAACGTGCATTAACATAGTATTGCGCAGAACGATTAGCTGCATCAGAAATAATATCAGATGCCTGCCGTTTAGTACCAACAAATAAAACACGCCCTCCACGTGCAACCGTATCTGAAACAATCTTAAGCGCTTGATGTAAAAGCGGAACAGTCTGAGAGAGATCAATAATATGAATATTATTACGCTGACCATAAATATAAGGAGCCATCTTTGGATTCCAGCGATGCGTCTGGTGACCAAAATGCACACCTGCTTCTAAAAGCTGGCGCATAGTAAAATCTGGTAATGCCATAATTTTATCCTTTCCGGTTTGACCTCCGCGGAAAAAGTAAGCAAGCCTACTACCGGTGGACATTTGCTAGAATCACTCTATCAACACCCAAAAATCCGCGTGTGGAATGATATCACCATAATAACATTTGATTTTTTTTCAAGTTATTTTCTGTACATTATTCAATATTCAATGTTTGCAGTTATCCAGATTATTTTGTTTATCGAGAAATTGAAGACTCTTCAATTTTGAACGTATTGAAAAATCTCCATAATCTATAAACAAATCACGCATCACACCATTTTCATACAAATGGAAACTCTCACGATAAATCGGTAAACCATCTTTATTTTTTGTATCATCGAAATGAGAAATTATGACATGCCAATAGCTACTCTCATCTAATTTTTTCAATTCCTTTATCTCAGAATCAGATATTGATTTTTTCTTTTCCCCAATAACAACACTTGTTTTTATCACTTTATCGGCACCATTATCTCCATCAAATAGAGTTGCATGATAAAAACGATGACCAGCCCTTGCTTGTCGAATAATATTTTTTAGGCTTGTAATTGGAAAATCAGCTTTCGCAAGCTTATACACATTTTCTTTTGGCTTCTTTAATTTAACTAAAGTTTTATCTTTAGTACGCTCAGCAACTCCTTCGATGCTCTTTTCAATATTTTGTTCCATTATCTTTTTTATGTCAAAGCGGAATATGCTGCCATCACCTGCTTCATAAGCTTTTATCTCCTGATTCATTAAACGGACTGGCATACCTTCCGTATAAACGCGAACAATAAAACTGGCACGTATTGTATACCCCTGACATGCAGAACCCGTGATCTCATGAACCATGCGCCCAAATATTCCTACAGCCGTCATTTCCCGAGAAGCATTATCTAACTGAAAATCATAAACTGCCCGATGAGGAACCAAAAAAACAGATTCTTCAGCTCTTACAGAACATAAATAAATAATATAAAAACCTATTATAAACAAAAGCTTAATCATTCTTAACTTCCAACCTCATCTCATACCCATCAGATAATCAAAAACAAGAAAAGCTTATATCTTAATTAACGACAGCATTTTTACTAAATTAAAAATTATGCAATATGCAACAAGTCATTATATAATAATTATGGAGCTAAAATATGACCGAATCAATCGAAAAACGTTTAGAAGAATTCAACATTATCATTCCTGAAGCATTACAACCTGTTGCAAATTATATAACAGTATCACAAAACGGTAATCAGCTTTTTATCTCTGGTCAACTACCACTTACTAATGGCAAACCAATAGCGATTGGAAAAGTTGGTGAAACTGTCAACATTGAACAAGCTTAAAAATCAGCACAAGTGTGTGCTATCAATATCCTTGCACAAATAAAAACAGCCCTTGGTAGTTTAAATAAAATAAAAAAAGTAATTAAAATCAACGTCTTTGTCGCAGCAGATTCCAACTTTACTGATATCTCCCTTGTTGCTAATGGAGCTTCTGATTTATTTGTAAACATCCTTGGTGAGTCTGGAAAACATGCTCGCTCTGCTATTGGGGTTGCTGTTCTACCTATGAATGTCCCAGTAGAAGTTGAAGCCATTATAGAAATCTAATATTTTAAACAAAAACAAAAAAATTAATTCATATGCTACCAATGCTACCAAATTTTCACATTCCTTCTCTTGTTTTAAGATCTAAACATTGTAACTAATGCTCTTTCTGGATTAAAATGCTATGAAAGGAAATACTTCATGCAACAAATTTATGATAATAATAATATTTTTGCTCGATTAATTCGTAATGAAATTCCATCTATTAGAGTTTATGAAAATAAAGATGTTATTGCATTTATGGATATCATGCCTCAAGCGCAAGGTCATACGCTAGTCATTCCTAGAAAAAGCTGTAGAAATTTATTGGATGCAGATCCTAAAATATTATTTCCAGTTATTAAAGCCGTTCAAAAAATTACCAAGGCAGTAAAAAAAGCCTTTGAAGCAGATGGAGTAACAGTTATGCAATTTAACGAAGCAGCTAGTAAACAAACAGTTTTTCATCTTCATTTCCACATTATACCCCGTATGGCAGGAGTAGAGCTCAATGCCCATACTGATGCAATAACTCCCACAAAAATACTTGAAGAAAATGCAAAAAAAATCCGAGCAGCTCTTTTAACACATCCCTAAATTATAAAAATTCTTCTGATACGTTTTTGACAGAAATAAATGAAATGCTATCAACTTTTCCTATTTTTAAAAACAAACATACTAGAAGGTGAAGCTTTAGCTGTAACTTCCCTTCTCCTCTATCTAATTTGGAGATAATTATATTGATTGTATTACTATTTCATAGTTTACCAAATAAAGTTTCATCAGCTATGATAAAATCAGTTATTTTAAAATGGGCTTTTCGATTCACCAATTGTACCTTAAGCTAAAAATAGTTTTTTGCACAATCTAACTAGTAATTATGGAATATATTCTAACAAATTCAATAGCTTATTGTATAATATTTGAGTTATCAGTATTGGTTATCATGATTTAAATATACAATAATCAAATTTCCTTACTATTCTAGTCTACCAACTAGCTATAATGTACTGTCTACAATAAAATATTAAACAATTTTGGATGAGCTTTCTCAAGCTCATCTAACAATACAACTGTATAAAATTTTAATCAATGATATTTATAAAAAACAAATATGATATAATTTAGATCTTTAAATTTATTGAATTACATGATATATAGTGAGTAAGAGCTTGTTTATTTTTTCCTCAATTTTTTACCTTTTTCATTATGTATATGGCATAAGATATAAAATTGGTATTTTATTTTATATCATTATAATCTTATTATTTAGTATACTTCCCTATTTTTATGAATTGCAAAACAGCTGTTGTAATGTGATTGCACATAGAATAAAAGCCTTCCCTTTCGGCTAGATTCTTTATACTTAAATTAAAGTAGGTATAAAAACTCATAAAATGATGCTTATAAATAAATTAGTAATATCATTCGTTTAAATTTATACAAAATAAACTAAAATGATAAAAATTTCTTAGCATAAATAGGATGTTATTTAAGTGTATATCAACTGGCAAAAAATTGTACATTGCTATAAAAAAGTAGGAATTTCCCTTACTGTTTTAGTCATTTCTCACTCTTGGGCAGTAGCCACTCCTAAAGAAGCTCATCCTGACAAATATGCAGCTATTGTTATAGATGCAAATACAGGAAAAACATTATTTCAAGCTAATGCAGCTTTGAAGCGTTATCCTGCTTCTTTAACAAAAATGATGACGGTATACATGATCTTTGAGGCTATAAAAAACGGTCGTATAACGCCAAATACACCCATTCCTATTTCTAATCATGCAGCAACACGCCCACCAACAAAAATTGGTATTAAGGCAGGACAAACAATTTCTATAGAAGCTGCTACTAAAGCCCTTATTACAAAATCAGCAAATGATGTAGCTGCTGCTATTGGTGAATATCTTGGTGGGAGTGAACAAAAATTTGCTCAAATGATGACAATAAAAGCGCGCAAACTTGGAATGAAAAATACTCGTTTTGCCAATGCTTCAGGCCTCCCCGATACACGTAATTATTCTACAGCACAAGACATAGCTACTTTAGCATTAGCCTTACGCAAACATTTTCCGGAACAGTACAAGCTTTTTAAAACAACACATTTTACATTTCGTGGACAGACAATTAATAACCACAATACACTAATCAAAACAATAAAAGGTGTTGATGGAATTAAAACAGGCTATACGCAAATGTCAGGTTCTAATTTAGCAACATCAATGCGTATCGACGGACGTTCTATTGTTGCTGTCGTTATGGGAGGAAAGTCATCTACCACACGTAATATTCATATGGCTAACTTATTGAAGCAGTACTTACCAAAAGCAAGTCGTATAGAGACTAATAAAAATTTGGTAGCTACTGCCCACTATAAATTACCCACTGTATCTGCAACACCTATACCTATTATAAAAGACAATTTAATTAATTCTGATGATGAAATTTCTAGCCTTTTAACAGCACTTGCAGAACAGTCTAATGATTCTAATACAGCTGTAGCCGCTGTAAATCAAGTTATTATACCAATTCCTAATCCTCACAAAACTAAAACTGTCAAAATGAATAAAGTTATTTCTGCTTCTTTATCTAGCAATAGTGGATGGGCTGTGCAAATCGGCTCTCTTCCTAGCGAAAAGCAAGCTAAGATTATGCTTGCAAAAGCAACAAATGCCGCTCATTCTACTCTACAACATGCATCTCCACATATGCAACCCTTTGAAAAAGATGGACGTCATTATTATCGCGCTCGATTTATTGGCTTTCCATCAAAAAAAGCTGCACTTAATACTTGTACTGCTTTAAAGAAAGCAAATTTTAACTGCTATACTGTAGCTTATTAAAAATTTTGAATTCTACGTTAAGGATAGTGCTATGACACATAATGCTACTACCCCATCTAAAAAAGAAAAGCTTTTAAAACAACCATCTCTTCTTTCATTACGATCCCTTCACGAAGCTGCAACGAAACTAGCTAATTTAAAACATAACTCCACTACATTGAATACTCATTCTCTTGTCAGCCTTTTCATTTGCCAAACGACTCGAAATCGTCGTTTAGCAATGCCTTCTGTACACATTCACTTACGTGTTGCAAGTAAAACTGGCAATGTACCTGTTAAACTCCGCTTAGGAGCAACAAATAAATAATCTACAATCAAATTTCAGAAAAATATTTTATAAATAATATTTATTTATGATTTTAAAAATTTGAATAATCCTTGTCTTAAAATCTATTAAAGATTATGTTTAAAATTCTCACTTATGGCTTAATACTTTTTACTGCCAGTTTTAAAAAATATCATTCTTAAAAGAAAATCCTATAAAGAATAACAACAATATTCAGTATTATTTTTAAATAACTTAAAAACTTTCTTCAACAGTACATGACTGCTTAAGTAAAGCGAATATATTATTGACTAGATTGATGCCTACCCTACGTACTAGATGATTTAACAAGATAAAACATTCAGCGCAAGACCACCCTTGCTTGTTTCTTTATAACGCTCACTCATATCATGTCCTGTCTGACGCATTGTTTCAATACAAGTATCAAGAGAAACAAAATGGCTTCCATTGCCATGTAAAGCAAGAGAAGAAGCTGTTACAGCTTTAACAGCACCCATTGCATTACGCTCAATACAAGGAACCTGAACAAGACCAGAAACTGGATCACACGTCATACCTAAATGATGCTCAAGAGCAATCTCAGCTGCATTTTCAATCTGCGCTGGCGTACCACCCAATGCGGCTGTCAATCCCGCTGCCGCCATAGCGGACGCCGCCCCAACTTCACCCTGGCAGCCGACCTCAGCACCAGAGATAGAAGCATTATGCTTAATGATACCACCTATAGCTGCTGCTGTTAACAAAAAATTATGTATTCCCTCTCTATCTGCACCATCATGAAATTGAGTATAATAGTGTAAAACAGCGGATACAACACCAGCTGCACCATTTGTCGGAGCTGTAACAATACGACCACCAGCAGCATTCTCTTCATTCACTGCCATAGCGTATACAGAAAGCCAATCATTTGCTAAAAGCGGTTTGTTGCAATTTTTTTTCTGGTCCTCCAACAGCTTATCATGAAGTTTTTTAGCTCGCCTTTGGATACGTAATCCACCTGGTAATTCACCTTCTTGTAAAAGCCCCCTATTAATACAATTTATCATAGCATAAAAAATCTCATCAAGTGCAATATTAAAGGCAGCACGCTCCATTTTTGTTTCTTCATTTATACGCTTCATTTCTGCAATTGAAAAACCTGAAGTTTTTGCCATTGATAGCATTTTATCAGCCGTATCAAAGGGATATGGCACCTGTGATATTTTTAATTTCGTATTATAATCCGCACGATTTAATTCATCTTCGGTTACAACAAAACCACCACCAATAGAATAATAAACCTGCCGTAAAAGAACATTGCCTTCGGCATTAAGCCCTTCAAATGCAAGACCATTAGCATGTCCAGATAAAATCTTTTTTCTCTCAAAAATGAGATCACTTTCTAAGTCAAAGCGATAAACAGGATGGCCTTTTGGCCACACTTTTTTTTCACGTTTAACTTGTTCAAAAAGTAATTCCATACAATCAGGATCAACAGTAGAGGCTTTTTTCCCTAAAAGTCCTAATACAATAGCCCTATCGGTAGCATGACCTATTCCTGTAAAAGCTAATGAACCATGAAGATAAACCCGAATATGAGAAATCTTAAGATGAGATAGCTGAGAAAGATTTCTTGTAATAATCTCTTGCAAAAACATATTAGCAGCTAACATTGGCCCCATTGTATGAGAACTAGAAGGACCAATGCCAATCTTAAAAATTTCAAAGACAGATAAAAACACCGCTCACCTCAAAATCAAACGCGGATCTTGAGTACATGTTTTTCATTAAAACTAAATTGTAAAGTAAACAAAAAAAATAACAGCCACGAACATGAACGTAGCACGTCTTGCTACCATCCAACAATCTTTTTCTACAGCGTTTTCCATATCTAATCCTTAAGGAGTAAATAATAACTCAAAACAACCCCACATCTCACTCTATGAAATATAGTAAAATAAGCATTAATACGCAATATTAAAATAAAATATAAAATGAGAAGTCTCATAAAACATTTTGTATCATGCTTTATTCTATACTCAAACAAATAAAAATGCCTACTAACATGACTGAACAAAACGCACAAAATTTTTAATCGGTTCACGCTCAGTCTCAAAATTATTCTCTGGAGCATTTGAATCACGATAACCAAGAGCCATACCACAAATAAGACGCTGTTCGGAAGGTACTGACAAAAGTGCACATAATTGCTTATGATAATCAGCAAACGCAGCTTGAGGACACGTATCTAATCCAAAGCCACGTGCAACTAACATAATAGTTTGCATAAACATACCCAAATCAAGCCAACTGCCAATCTCCATGTCTTGATCCATCATAAATAAAAGTCCAACAGGCGCACCAAAAAATGAAAAATTCCGTGCTTGTTGGTGAATTATCTTTTCCTGCTCATCTTTTTGAATTCCAAGACTTTTATAAAGATCCAAACCAATTTTTCTACGTCGAGAAAGATAAGGCTCACGCCATTGGCGTGGATAATATTGGTATTCACGCTCCCCTTTTACACCTGATAATACCAGTTGTGAAAGTCTCTCTCCAACTTTCTGCAATGCTTCCCCTGTCAAAACAATCACTTTCCAAGGTTGAAGATTTGTTCCAGATGGAGCCCGTGCCGCAAATTTTAATATTTTCTCGATTACTTCTTGCTTAACAGGTTGATCAATGAAAGCTCGAATTGATTTGCGCGATAAAACGGATTGAAAAACATCAACAATAGAATCCTTCATTGTTCTTACTTTCTCTTATATGAAAGATAATTTAAATACCGTTCTTCTTTTTTCCTTAATGAAACAAAATGAAAAACTCTTACACTCCTAATTTAATATCTCCAATCACTGAATAAGGCAAGCTTGTCAAGCACATACTTTACCTGCTAATCTTGTTTTTTTCTGACCTATCATAACTTTCTCTCACCAACTAAATTATATAAAAACAAGATACAATTAATAGATCCTATATTTTAAAAATCATTTTCAGAAATTACACTTTAATGCATGCTTCAGTTACCTTTTCTTTATAAAAGAGAAAAACTAGCCAAATTTTAACAAAATATTAAGGAGAAAATAGCGATACAGATATCATAATGCATATAAATACTCAATAAAGTATAAAATAACTTTTATTATTACAGCACCAAACCGTGTAACATGTTCTTATTATAACATCACAAAGAATTCATTAAGAATACAGTATTTTAAAATTATCAATAAAACTAATGATATATATTTCTAGAAATCTTATTTTATTTAAAAACCGAAATTATTAATTGCAAAAAATATGATTGTGTAGAAAAAAAACTATAAAGATATAGAATATTGAATAAAAATAAAGTACAAAGCAAAATATATTGTACCAAACATAAACAGAAATATGGGATCTCTTGAACGCTTATTATTTACATTATTTTGCGTAAAATCCTACCATAAAATATGATAACTAACAGTAATTTTATGATAAGATTTCCGTGTTTACGAAATAAATAATCGTTGGATACTGTAGTCAACAATTTAATTGTCTCATACTCATTACATTGATATGTATTATGTTATTATTGAAAATACGTAAAAATCGTCCATACTCAATTTGATAACATTCCAGATCAAAAGAGAGGATAACTATCGGCAGCAATTCCAACTACTAAAATAAAACAACTAAAATTACTCAGCCCAATTTTGAGTTTAGTGCTTCTCAATCCAATTTTCGATATTTAATGTTCTATTTTACACGTGATTTCCTCTTATTATCAGTGTAAACACTAAAACAAACACCTTAAATTTGAGATAGAATTCTACTAAAATTTAGTCAAACTTATAAAACTTCAAACTAACGGTTAACTCCTAATTCAGCTAAACTCTCAAAAAAAGTCTCTTCGATACATTCTAAATCATGCAACAAATCATCAATATCACGCCGCATCTGCTGCAAATCAGTACGTTTTTTATTGATATCTGCAATTAATGCTTTAATTTTTTTTTCATTATCAGGTGGTTTTCTATCTATTGCTAATATATTAGATATCTCAGATAAGGAAAAATTAACCCTTCTAGCCTGTAATATTTGCTTCAATTTATAACGGTCCATTTGTGTATACAACCGCTTATACCCACGCCGAAAAGGTATAAGTAATCCTTCTTCTTCATAATAACGCAGAGTCCGAGCAGTTATCGAAAATTCTCGCGTTAAATCACTAATTGAATAATATCCTTGCATTCTAATATCTGTTCAATAAATCAACTACATTGTTAACTAAAATGTATATGTTCTTTATCAAATCTTAGTTAGGGTTTTCTTATTGTTTTCTTTTGAAAGATGAAAAATATAAACTGAAGCAAACTCTCTAAAAAGAGTAGCTTTTTATCCGATAATCTGCTCTTTTCATCTTATTTCTTGAAAGATAATGGTCAACTACATCTATTTTATAGATTTCTCAATTTTCAATACACCAAAATAAATTTCTCTTTTTAATTACCTAAATATTACAAACGTATAGTAAAATAATAAAAATGCCGAATACTATAATGAAAAATCTTATTTGCACCAAAATTTCTTAAATCTAAGATTACCTTATAAAATTTACAAAAACACACTTATCAGAAATGCTATTCTGAATCTTAAAGCCTAATAAAATGCCTAATTTTATTTCAGATGCTTCACGTCATTTTTTAGCATTATTAATCATTCTACAACATTACTAGCTGTCATATTTGTTAACATAGCTTTCGCGGCTTCGCCATCACTAGATTTTCGGCGCTCATTCATAATCAAATCATCGCGAACAGTAGCAATACGACGAATTTGGGCAATCGCACCACCTGTACCTGCAGGTATAAGCCGACCAACAATAACATTTTCCTTAAGTCCTTGCAGAGTATCAATTTTTCCTGAAACTGCTGCTTCAGTGAGCACACGCGTTGTTTCCTGAAATGATGCTGCTGAAATAAAAGAAGGTGTCTGAAGAGACGCTTTTGTAATTCCAAGAAGTATAGGATTACCTGCTGCAGGTTTTTTACCTTCCGCAATTAGATTATCATTGATTTCATCTAGTTCAATGCGATCAACATGATCACCTGAAATATAACCAGAATCACCAGATTCAGTAATTTCAACTTTTTGCAACATCTGGCGAACAATCACTTCAATGTGCTTATCATTAATCAAAACACCCTGTAAACGGTAAACTTCCTGTATCTCATTAACAAGATAAGATGCCAAAGCTTCAACACCTTTAATTGCTAAAATATCATGAGGAGCTGGATTACCATCAAGGATATAATCACCTTTCTCAATTTGGTCACCCTCTTGCAAGTGAAATAATTTACCCTTCGGAATTAAATATTCTATTGGCTCAAGGGATTCATCATGTGGTTCAATAATAATACGGCGCTTATTTTTATAACCACGACCAAATCGAATTGTACCACTAATTTCAGCAATAATAGCATGATCTTTTGGACGACGTGCTTCAAAAAGCTCAGCTACACGTGGCAAACCACCCGTAATATCTTTAGTTTTAGCGCTTTCCATTGGTAGGCGTGCAATAACATCGCCTGCCTTAACATAAGAACCCGGCTCAACAGAAAGAATTGTCTCTACCGACATCATATAACGGGCTTCACCACCTTTATACAATTTAGCAATAGCCTCATTTTTCTTATCTGTATAAATAATAATCGCTGGTTTTAGCTCCGCACCACGTGGATTAGCACGCCAATCAATAACCAAACGCTTAGTAATACCTGTAGATTCATCAGCCGTTTCAGTAACTGATAAACCATCAACCATATCTTCGAAGCCTATATAACCATCAACTTCAGTCAGAACTGGCCGTGTATAAGGATCCCACTCTGCTATACGTTGACCGCATTTTACAACATCACCATCATCAACGAAAATACGTGCACCATAACTAATACGATGCACAACACGTTCTTTGCCAGCTTCATCCTTAATTATAATAGCCATATTGCGCCCCATAACAACCAAATGGCCTTCAGAATTCCGAACCACGTTACGATTACGAATTTCTATTGTTCCCTCATAAGACGCTTCAAAATAAGATGAATCAACAACCTGTGCTGTTCCACCTAAATGGAAAGTACGCATTGTAAGTTGAGTTCCTGGCTCACCAATTGATTGAGCTGCAATAACACCAACTGCTTCTCCCTGATTAACTAATGTTCCACGTGCTAAATCACGACCATAACACTTAGCACAAACACCAAGACGCGTTTCACATGTCAAAGCAGAACGTATTTGGACAGACTGAATTCCTGCCTCTTCAATCTTAGCAACATCAGATTCTTCGATCATTGCACCACCTTCAAGAATAACCTCACCAGAAACCGGATGCAAAATATCAAGAAGTGCCGTACGACCAAGAATTCTCTGACCAAGAGAAGCAACAATTTGTCCTGAATCAACAATTGGCTGCATAGTAAGACCTTTTACAGTACCACAATCAATCGCTGAAATAATAGCATCCTGAGCAACATCAACAAGACGCCGTGTTAAATAACCAGAGTTAGCAGTCTTTAATGCAGTATCAGCAAGCCCTTTACGTGCACCGTGAGTTGAATTGAAGTATTCATTAACGGTCAAGCCTTCTTTAAAATTAGAAATAATTGGTGTTTCAATAATTTCACCCGATGGCTTTGCCATCAAACCACGCATCCCAGCCAGCTGCCTCATCTGATTAGCAGAACCACGAGCACCAGAATGCGACATCATATAAATTGAATTCATCTGACGTTTACGACCTGTTTTAGGATCAAATTCAACTGCCTGAATACGCTTCATCATCTCATCAGCAACACGATCTGTGCATTTACCCCAGGCATCAACGACTTTGTTATATTTCTCACTTTGGGTAATTAAGCCATCACTATATTGTTGCTCATATTCCTTAGCAAGAGCTTCCGTTTCTGCTACTAAACGAGACTTACTATCAGGAATAACCATATCGTCTTTACCAAATGAAATTCCAGCACGACAAGCATGAGAAAAACCAAGCTGCATAATACGATCACAAAAAATCACTGTTTCTTTTTGCCCACAGTGTCTATAAACTTGGTCAATCATTTTAGAAATATTCTTTTTAGTCATTTCTTGATTAACAATATCAAATGAAATATTCGGATTCTTTGGTAAAAGTTCACCAATAATTAAACGACCAGGCGTTGTATCATAGAGTTTGGAAACAATTTCACCATCTTTATTAAGATCCTTAAAACGGCCTTTAATTTTCGTATGCAAAGTGACAATTTTATTTTCTAAAGCATGATGCAACTCACCCATATCTGCAAAAGCCATTCCTTCGCCCGGTTCTTTTTCAGAAACAATTGAAAGGTAGTAAAGACCAAGAACCATATCCTGTGATGGAACAATAATTGGTGCACCATTAGCTGGATGAAGAATATTATTGGTTGACATCATCAAAACACGAGCCTCAAGCTGTGCTTCAAGAGAAAGAGGGACGTGAACAGCCATCTGATCACCGTCAAAATCCGCGTTAAATGCTGTACACACCAACGGGTGAAGTTGTATAGCCTTTCCTTCAATCAAGATAGGCTCAAAAGCCTGAATTCCTAAGCGGTGAAGCGTCGGTGCACGATTCAATAACACAGGATGTTCACGAATAACCTCATCTAAGATATCCCAAACTTCTGGATGTTCTTTTTCAACAAGCTTCTTGGCTTGCTTGACAGTAGATGAATAACCTTTTGCATCAAGTCGCGCGTAAATAAAAGGCTTAAATAACTCGAGAGCCATTTTTTTCGGAAGACCACATTGATGTAATTTCAATTCAGGACCCGTTACGATAACAGAGCGACCTGAATAATCAACACGCTTCCCAAGTAGATTCTGACGGAAACGTCCTTGCTTACCTTTTAGCATATCTGAAAGGGATTTTAATGGACGCTTATTTGCTCCAGTAATCACACGCCCGCGACGACCATTATCAAATAACGCATCAACGGCTTCTTGCACCATACGCTTCTCATTTCGGACAATAATTCCAGGAGCACGTAACTCAATTAACCGCTTTAAACGGTTATTCCGGTTAATAACACGTCGATAGAGATCATTCAAATCTGATGTCGCAAAACGACCACCATCTAATGGAACTAATGGACGCAAATCCGGTGGGATGACTGGAATAGTCTTCATAATCATCCATTCTGGTTTATTACCAGATTCAAGAAAATTCTCAACGATCTTAAGCCGTTTAATCAGTTTTGCCTGTTTTAATTCTGAAGTTGTTTCAGCTAATTCAGTACGCAAATCATTTGCAATTTTATCCAACTCCATCCCCGCAAGAAGCTCATAAATAGCCTCTGCACCTATCATAGCTGAAAATTGGTCCTCCCCAAATTCATCAACAGCAAGCATATATTCTTCTTCTGATAGAAGCTGATGTAACTTAAGAGATGTCAATCCTGGTTCTGTAACAATATAATTCTCAAAATAAAGAACTCTTTCGATATCTTTTAAAGTCAAATCTAAAAGAGTAGAAATGCGACCAGGTAATGACTTAAGGAACCAAATATGAACTACTGGAGCCGCAAGCTCAATATGACCCATACGTTCACGACGTACCCGTGAAAGAGTGACTTCTACACCACATTTTTCACAGATAATACCCTTATATTTCATACGTTTATATTTACCACATAAACATTCATAATCTTTAATAGGACCGAATATACGTGCACAAAAAAGACCATCACGCTCTGGTTTAAATGTCCGGTAGTTAATAGTCTCTGGCTTTTTAATTTCACCATATGACCAAGACAGAATCTTCTCAGGACTCGCAATTGAAATACGAATAGAGTCAAATGTCTGCGCTGGTGCCTGAGGATTGAAAAGATTCATGACCTCGTGGTTCATGCTGTTCTCCTTCAAAGATTCTAAAACTAGCCACAATAGCTTTTTTCTTTGTTAAAGCTTTATTTAAGACCTGTTTTCATTTTTAAAATATTTTTCCATCTAATAGAAATTTCTCTATTATAATTTTATAAAAAATCAGAGCACACTATTTTAATATGCTTCCTAAAAATTAACCTTCTGAATCAGATAATGCTCGTTGCGCAATAAGTTCACGCGCATCATCAAGCTCTACATTAAGACCAAGAGAACGCATCTCCTTAACTAATACATTAAAGCTTTCAGGAATACCTGCCTCAAATGTATCATCACCACGAACAACGGCTTCATAAACTTTTGTTCGACCAGCCACATCATCCGATTTAACCGTTAACATCTCTTGCAAAGTATACGCAGCACCATAAGCCTCAAGCGCCCAAACTTCCATCTCACCAAAACGCTGACCACCGAATTGAGCTTTACCTCCTAACGGCTGCTGTGTAACAAGTGAATAAGGCCCAATCGAACGCGCATGTATCTTATCATCCACAAGGTGATGCAATTTAAGCATATAGATATACCCTACAGTTACTGGACGATCAAAAGCCTCTCCAGTACGACCATCATAAAGCGTAACTTGTCCTGAACTATCTAAGCCTGCATCTTCGAGCATCATATTGATATCAGCTTCATGAGCTCCATCAAAAACAGGTGTCGCAATCGAAACACCCTGCTTCATCTGAAGTGCTAGCTTAAAAATACTTTCATTATCATAGTGGCGAACTGGTTCATTGCGATCATCATCAGGAATAAGATTTTCAATACGTTGACGCAAAGGTAATATATCTCCGGTTTCCTGATAAAGCTCTATTAAATCACCAATTTTTTTACCCATACCTGCACATGCCCACCCAAGGTGTGTTTCAAGAATTTGACCAACATTCATACGACTTGGCACACCCAAAGGATTCAAGACAATATCAGCATGCGTTCCATCTTCAAGAAATGGCATATCTTCTACTGGAAGAATACGTGACACAACACCTTTATTACCGTGACGCCCTGCCATTTTATCACCTGGTTGAATTTTGCGCTTCACTGCAACAAAAACCTTCACAATTTTCATAACACCAGGAGGCATTTCATCGCCTCTTTGAACTTTTTCAACCTTATCCATAAAACGACGTTGCAGTGCTTTTTTTGATTCATCATACTGCTTATGCAAAGCTTCAATTTCATTCTGAAGCTTTTCATCTTCAACAGCGAACTGCCACCACTGATACCGTGGATACTGCTCCATTACTGTACTATCAAGAGTCTTCCCTTTGGGAAAACCTTTTGGACCTTCTATCACAACCTTGCCTGTTAATATATCTGCAAGACGTGTATAAACACTCCGATCCAGAATTGATTGCTCGTCATCACGATCTTTAGCCAAACGCTCAATTTCTTCACGTTCAATTGCCATTGCACGCTCATCTTTTTCTACACCATGGCGATTAAAAACACGAACCTCTACAACAGTACCAAAAGTTCCAGGAGGCATTCGCATAGAAGTATCACGAACATCCGAAGCTTTTTCACCAAAAATCGCGCGTAAAAGCTTTTCTTCCGGCGTCATTGGACTTTCACCTTTTGGTGTAATTTTACCGACTAAAATATCACCAGGATGGACTTCGGCACCAATATAAACAATACCAGCTTCATCAAGATTTCTTAATGCCTCTTCTGCGACATTAGGTATATCTCGGGTAATTTCTTCTGGTCCAAGCTTTGTATCACGTGCTGCAACCTCAAACTCTTCAATATGAATCGAAGTAAATACATCATCAGCAACAATACGTTCAGAAAGTAAAATAGAATCTTCATAATTATAACCATTCCAAGGCATAAATGCCACAAGAACATTTCTACCAAGAGCTAAATCACCAAGATCTGTAGATGAACCATCTGCAATAATATCGCCCTTTTCTATCCGATCTCCTACATGTACGAGAGGACGCTGATTAATACAGGTAGACTGATTGGAACGCTGAAATTTCTGTAGACGATAGATATCAACACCAGACTTTGAAGGATCTAAATCCTCTGTTGCACGAATAACAATACGCATTGCATCAACTTGATCAACAATACCACCACGTTTTGCACCAATAGCAGCACCTGAATCACAAGCAACTATTGCTTCCATACCTGTACCAACAAGAGGTGCTTCTGCACGTAAAAGTGGAACTGCTTGACGCTGCATATTAGATCCCATCAATGCACGATTTGCATCATCATTTTCTAAAAATGGAATAAGTGCGGCAGCTACAGAAACCAACTGTTTTGGTGAAACATCCATCAAATCTATATGATCACGTGGTGCCATTAAAACTTCACCAGCATGACGACAGACAACAAATTCTTCTGTAAAACGTCCTTCTGTATCCAATGAAGAATTTGCCTGAGCTACATAGTGTTTTGATTCTTCCATAGCAGAAAGATAGATGACTTCTTTCGTCACCTTACCATCAATAATTTTCCGATATGGACTTTCAATGAAACCATACTTATTAACTCGAGCGAATGTTGCTAAAGAATTAATCAGACCAATATTTGGCCCTTCTGGTGTTTCAATCGGACAAATACGACCATAATGCGTAGGATGCACATCGCGCACTTCAAAACCTGCCCGCTCACGAGTTAAACCACCTGGACCAAGAGCAGAAAGACGACGCTTATGAGTAATCTCTGACAATGGATTAGTTTGATCCATAAATTGCGATAATTGTGAGGATCCAAAAAACTCGCGAACTGCAGCAGCAGCTGGCTTTGCATTAATCAAATCCTGTGGCATAATCGTGTCAATTTCAACCAACGACATACGCTCTTTTATTGCGCGTTCCATACGAAGCAAACCAATCCGATATTGATTTTCCATCAATTCTCCAACCGACCGAACACGACGATTGCCAAGATTATCAATATCATCAATCTCACCACGACCATCACGCAATTCAACTAACATCTTGACAACGGCAAGAATATCTTCTTGGCGCAAAACGCGAACTGTATCTGGACAATCAAGCCCCATACGCAAATTCATCTTAACACGCCCAACAGCCGAGAGATCATAACGCTCTGGATCAAAAAACAATGAATGAAACATAGCCTCTGCTGTGTTAATTGTTGGCGGCTCACCTGGACGCATTACTCGATAAATATCGAATAGAGCATCCTGTCGGCTTTCATTTTTATCTATTTTTAAGGTATTGCGAATGTATGCACCAACATTCATATGATCAATATCAAGAATATTAATCTGATCAGCACCAACATCAGACAAAATCTTTAATGTTTTTTCGTCAATTTCATCTCCAGCTTCAAGATAAATCTCACCTGTTTGATAATTTACGATATCTTCTGCAAGGTAGGAGCCCAACAAATCATCTTCACTAATTTCAATCGCTTTTAGACCTTTTTCTTCTAAAAGCTTTGCAGCACGAACTGTTAGTTTTTTACCAGCTTCAGCTACAACTTCACCGCTATCTGCATCAACAAGATCAGAAACCAGTTTCATCCCCTTAAAACGATCAACTGAATAGGAAATACGCCATCCATTCTTGGTACGTTCATAAGAAATTTTATTATAAAATGTCGATAAAATATCTGATGCATCCATACCCAATGCCATTAAAAGACTGGTCACTGGAATCTTGCGCCGCCGATCAATACGAACATAGACAATATCTTTAGCATCAAACTCAATATCAAGCCACGATCCACGATAAGGAATCACACGAGCTGCAAAAAGAAATTTACCTGATGAATGAGTCTTCCCTTTATCATGGTCAAAAAAGACACCAGGAGAACGATGCATCTGCGAAACAATAACACGTTCTGTACCATTAATGACAAATGTACCATTATGGGTCATTAAAGGCATATCGCCCATATAGACACCTTGCTCTTTAATGTCTTTAATATCTTTTGAACCAGTATCTTCATCAACATCAAAGACAATTAAACGCAATATCACCTTTAATGGTGCTGCATATGTCAAATCACGTTGATGGCATTCTTCTACATCAAATTTAGGTGGATCAAATTCGTAACGAACAAATTCAAGCATGGCTGTACCGGAAAAATCCGAAATAGGAAACACCGATTTAAAAACAGCCTGCAAACCTTCATCTAAACGCCCACCCTCCGGTTCCTCAATCATAAGAAATTGATCATATGAAGCTTTCTGAACTTCAATAAGATTTGGCATTTCTGCTACTTCAGGAATCTTACCAAAAAATTTGCGCACACGTCTACGGCCATTAAATTGGGACATCATCGCTAAAGTCTGAGCCATTGTTGCTCCTCGATCTTTACTGCTCAAGGTAGACTAAACCTTGATAGCTCCATGTCATCAGCCTGCATATATACAGACCAGCTCATTTGATACCCTTTTAAGTATCACTTAATTTTTATATACCTAAACAACCAATTTTCTACTTAATTTGACTTTACTATTAGGTTGTTTAAAATACCCCCTTCCCTTACAGCCACTAAACTGTAAGGAAAAGGCTTTCCTCAATCAAGCCCCTTTTCTGGGTAAGGGGAGAGGGAAATTGATATACATCAATACTTATCAATAAAATAAACTTACTTAAGCTCAACTTTAGCGCCAGCAGCTTCAAGTTGAGCCTTAATTTTTTCTGCTTCGTCCTTAGAAGCACCCTCTTTAATAGGCTTAGGTACTCCCTCAACTAAGTCCTTTGCTTCTTTAAGTCCAAGCCCCGTAAGAGCACGAACTTCTTTAATAACATTAATTTTTTGAGCACCACCATCAGTAAGAATAACATCAAATTCTGTTTTCTCTTCGACAGCTGGAGCAGCAGCGCCAACAGCAGCAACAGCCACAGGAGCAGCAGCGGAAACACCCCATTTTTCTTCAAGTAATTTCGAAAGCTCTGCAGCTTCCAGAACAGTAAGGTTAGAAAGATCTTCTACGATCTTTGCTAGATCAGCCATTTTAAAATTCCTTCACTTAAAAGATTTGAATTATTGTTTAGAATTTATCCAAAAAACAGAAAAACATTAAGAACCTCTGTAAACTTGGATTACAAAAAACAGCACAGCTGCTTTATCCTCCCCGAGCATATGCACCAATAACACGCGCAACCTGACCCGCAGGTGCATTAACAACTTGAACAATACGGATCGCAGGAGTAGAAACCATACCCAGAATTTTTGCCCGCAATTCGTTCAGTGAAGGCAATGAAGCCAAAGACTTTATAGCATCAACACTTAAAGTTGTTGCACCCATTGAGCCACCAAGGATAACAAATTGATCATTAGCCTTCGCAAAATCAACAGCAACTTTCGATGCTGTAATTGGATCTTCTGAATAAGCAATAAGCGTTTGTCCGGTGAATAAACCCATCATTGCTTCAGATTTTGTACCTTGAAGAGCGATTTTAGCAAGACGGTTTTTGGCCACTTTAATAGCACCACCTGCTTCATTCATTTTTGAACGAAGATCGTTCATTTGTGAAACAGTCAAACCGGAATAATGTGCAACAACAACAGAACCTGACTCTTGAAAAGTCTTGTTAAGCCATGTAACAAATTTTCCTTTTTCCGCTTTATTCACTATCTTTCTCCATTTAACAGGTTTACTAAAATAAACCTGTTGGTTACCTTTGATAGCATGAAATTCTTCTATGCTAACGACGAGGATCCTGCCCCCTTCTTCACGCACAAACGATCAAAGGCAATCCTGGCTCAAACCTTTTAAGTTTATCAACTTCAAAGTTCTTACCCCAGTCTCATGCAGGCTTTTTCTAATTAAGATACCCAAACAAAGTATCACCTACAATCTCGGACAGGACATTCCGGAATTTCTCCCGGTATGACCTGAGCTCAATAAAGCTCAGATAATTGAATACCAACAAAAACTGACAACTAAAATATAATCTCAGCCATCAGATACACAAAAAAACTACAAGTTTCATATTGACTCTGAACGAACTGTTGCAGGATCAACCTTTATTCCAATACCCATCGTTGAAGAAACTGCAATTCGTTTAATATATTCACCTTTTGCACCTTGCGGCTTAGCTTTAGCAACTGCACCAACAAAAGCTATAACATTTTCTACTATTTTCTCAATTCCCAAAGAAGCCTTACCGATACCAGCGTGCACTATACCAGATTTTTCAACACGAAATTCAACAGCACCACCTTTAGAAGCCTTAATAGCATTAGCAACATCAATTGTTACAGTACCAACTTTTGGGTTTGGCATCAAACTCCGTGGGCCAAGAATTTTACCAAGACGACCAACAAGAGGCATCATATCGGGCGTTGCAATACACCTATCAAAATTAATTGTTCCGCTATTAACAATTTCAAATAAATCTTCAGCCCCCACAATATCTGCACCAGCAGCTTTAGCCTCTTCAGCCTTAACACCACGTGCAAAAACAGCAACACGAACATTTCGTCCTGTCTCATTAGGCAAATGAGCAACTCCTCGAACCATCTGATCTGCATGACGAGGATCAACACCTAAATTCATTGAAATCTCAATTGTTTCATCAAATTTAGCAACAGCACGTTCTTTGACCATTGAAATAGCATCTGTTAAAGCATAAAGCTTATTAAAATCAACACCCTCACGAATTTTATGTATTCTCTTTGCTATCTTTACCATAATATTAGCCTAATACCTCTAAGCCCATAGAGCGAGCAGAACCTTCAACCATGCGCATTGCCGCTTCGATATCATTTGCGTTAAGATCTTTCATCTTTGCCTCCGCAATCGAATGAATCTTATCACGAGAAACCGTTCCTACAAACACCTTACCTGGCTCTTTCGAACCACATTTTAAATTTGCTGCCTTTTTCAAAAAAAAGGATACCGGAGGAGTCTTCAACAAAAACGTAAAAGACTTATCTTGATAGTAAGTAATAACTACTGGAATCGGCGCACCTTTTTCCATTTCCTGCGTCGCTGCATTAAACGCCTTACAAAATTCCATAATGTTAATACCACGCTGTCCAAGAGCAGGACCTACTGGAGGTGATGGAGTAGCCGCTCCTGCAGGAATCTGTAATTTCAACTGACCTACACTTTTTTTTGCCATAATACCCTGCCTCTAAATTTATACTGGTAAATTGGCTACTAAAATTATGCCAAAAACCCACTGCAGTTTAATAGTCTGGATCATTAAGCCGGCAAAAGCTATAAATCACCTTCTATCCTAATCTATTTTCAAAGTGAACAAAAAAACACCTTGATCCCAATCAAAGCTTTTCAACCTGATCAAACTCCAAATCAACAGGCGTAGGACGCCCAAAAATTAATACTTCAACCTTAAGACGAGAACGCTCTTCTTCAACCTCTTGAACAATACCATTAAAAGAAACAAAAGGTCCATCTGCTACTCGAACTTGCTCACCCACTTCAAATGACATAGAAGATTTTGGAGACTCAACTCCCTCTTTAACTTGTTTAAGAATTTGCTCAGCTTCGCGATCAGAAATAGGAACAGGACGCGCATCTGAACCTAAAAATCCCGTCACTTTAGGAGTATTTTTAATGAGATGATAAACCTCATCCGTCAACTCAGCACAAACAAGAATATAACCAGGAAAGAATTTGCGCTCGGAATCAACCTTACGACCACGACGAATTTCAACAACACGCTCAGTCGGAACAAAAACCTTTTTAAATAAATAATCAAGCCCTTTTTGCTTTGCCTCTTTATCAATAGCTTCCGCTACCTTTTTTTCAAAGTTTGAATACACTTGAACAATATACCAACGAGCAGCCACAGTCACACTTTCCTTGCACTATCAACTAAAAAGATATTTTAGAAGATCAATACCCTGCCATACACCAAAATTTACCGTCTGATCCACAACGAAAAAGAAAACTGAAGCCAACGCCGTCACTACCAACACCATAGCAGTAGAAATCACTGTTTCACGACGTGTAGGCCATTTTACTTTAGCTGTTTCTGCACGAACTTGTTTTAAAAAGGTAATAGGATTGATTTTAGATGCCATTAATCACACTACATTCCTTCTAACCTTATTGTAAACTACACAACAAAAAACACGACAAAAATGCAAAAAATTACAACCATCCTTATACAATCTCATCATCTTTCATTCAATACAGATTCATGTACAAAAAAACAAGCCCTATATAAAAAAAAGAAAATAAACGTAATCACTCTATCCTCTCTCTAACCTATGATTCAAATCACAATCCGCGGCAGGGGCAGCAGGATTTGAACCCGCGACCTGCGGTTTTGGAGACCGCCGCTCTACCAACTGAGCTATACCCCTAATCTTTTAGGAAGCACTTAAATACATCCTAAGTAATTTATTTCACCTATTCAATAATTTTAGATACGATACCGGCCCCAACGGTGCGCCCCCCTTCTCGGATAGCAAAACGAAGCTTCTCTTCCATTGCAATTGGCACAATCAAAGAAACATCCATAGCAACATTATCACCTGGCATAACCATTTCCGTTCCTTCAGGGAGGGTAACTATACCGGTAACATCTGTTGTACGAAAATAAAATTGCGGGCGATAATTCGTGAAAAATGGTGTGTGACGACCCCCTTCATCTTTCGTTAAAATATAAGCCTCAGCTTTAAACTTAGTATGAGGCGTAACAGAACCAGGCTTCGCCAATACTTGACCACGCTCAATCCCCTCACGATCAACACCACGAAGCAAAGCTCCAATATTATCACCAGCCTGACCTTGATCTAAAAGTTTGCGGAACATTTCGACTCCGGTAACTGTCGTCTTAGATGTAGGACGTATACCAATAATCTCTATTTCTTCGCCAACTTTAATAACACCACGTTCAACACGACCCGTAACAACCGTTCCTCGACCAGAAATAGAAAAAACATCCTCTATAGGCATCAAAAACGGCTGATCAACTGGACGCTCAGGCGTCGGTATATACTTATCAACTTCACTCATCAAAAGACGAACAGAATCTTCACCTATGCTCTTATTAGAATCCTCAAGCGCTGCTAAAGCCGAACCCTTAACTATGGGAATATCATCACCAGGAAAATCATATTTCGATAAAAGCTCACGAACTTCAAGCTCCACAAGCTCTAAAAGCTCGCTATCATCAACCTGATCAACCTTATTGAGAAAAACAACAATCGCTGGAACACCAACCTGACGCGCCAACAAAATATGCTCACGCGTTTGAGGCATAGGTCCATCTGCTGCAGAAACAACTAATATGGCACCATCCATTTGCGCCGCTCCTGTAATCATGTTCTTAACATAATCCGCATGACCAGGACAATCAACATGAGCATAGTGACGGCTCTCCGTTTCATACTCAACATGCGCAGTAGATATCGTTATACCACGCGCCCGCTCTTCAGGCGCCGCATCAATTTGGTCATATGCTTTAAATTCACCAAAATATTTCGTAATCGCTGCCGTCAATGAGGTCTTCCCATGGTCAACATGACCAATCGTTCCTATATTAACATGCGGCTTCGTACGTTCAAATTTGCTCTTTGCCATTGCCGTCAATCTCTCGTCTTAAATTAGTTAGCACAAAAAAGGATCTCAAAACCAAACCAAACCGGCCTAATATCTCAGTCCGGCATAGCAACTATAAAACGAAAATATTCGTCTCTATTTTATAATGGAAAAATACTTCCACCATTTTACTCAATCGCCAGTTTATGTTTGGAGCGGGTAGCGGGAATCGAACCCGCGTATTCAGCTTGGAAGGCTGCTGCTCTACCATTGAGCTATACCCGCAATATATCAGCTCTATTTGATGAATGGTGAAGGGGGTTGGATTCGAACCAACGTAGCATACGCAACGGATTTACAGTCCGTCCCCTTTAACCACTCGGGCACCCCTCCATTACATCGGCAGAGCTGGGCGATAAAGCATCACTACAACCAATCTCTTTCTATTAAGTTCAGACTGGCTGAGGGTTGGTTATGGCGTTTAGTATTGTATCTGTCAACAAAATAAATATGGTTCTTTACAAATTTCCTACTAAATAATTTAAAATTTTATATTTTTTCTATATACAAATGCATTATAAGTGCAATATGAAAAAAAATATACCTCAAGACTCTCATTACGCTCATCTTCGTCGCCGATATCGCGATATAAAAAGCCCTTTTTGTCAATCTTCAACATATGTAAAACAACCATTTATCCCGTTACAAAAAGCACAAATTTACCTTTATGGTATTCATCCAGTTCACGCAGCATTGAAGAATCCTCGAAGAATCTTAAGGCATCTGTATGCTACATCAAATGCTTTAAAACGTCTTAATATAAACGAATCAAATATACCGTGTCCTATAACATCATGCTCACCTAAAAAACTGGAAACATTTGTAGGAAGCGAAGCAGTTCATCAAGGAATTGTATTAGAAACTGAACCTCTAAAATCACATTCTTTATCGGAATTAACCAATACTAATCTTATCATTGTCATGGACCAAATTACTGATCCACATAACGTTGGCGCTATTATGCGCTCTGCAGTAGCCTTTAAAGCTGGAGCAATCATTACTACTAATCGCCATTCACCACAAGAAAGTGGTGTACTTGCCAAAGCAGCTTCTGGAGCTTTAGAGCTCATTGAATACATCACAGTACACAATCTTTCTAAAGCACTTAAAGAGCTTCAACAAATGAACTTTATTAGTTTTGGGCTTGATTCAGAAGGTGAACTTCCTTTAGAGACGGCGTTAACAGGAAATAAAATCTCTCTTATCTTAGGAGCAGAAGGTAAAGGTCTACGTCAAAAAACACGCGCAAATGTTTACTCATTAGTACGCCTGGATCTACCTGGAGATATCAAGTCATTAAACGTTTCAAATGCAGCAGCAATCGGGCTCTACGCAGCTCACAAATATCTTAGACGATAATTTTTATTGTTCTATAGTAAATTGAGATGAGAATTTCACTTAGAGCAAACAGCAATAATTGTAGCTGCTGCATTAAATTCGGCCCTTTTATAAGCACGACGTGCTATTGTTTCCTCATCTTTTCCCCATTGTTCCATTGTCCAATCTTCATCTAAATGCGCTATAGCCCAAGCATCATCTGTACAAATTTTCCTCTCAGCTACAGCAAAAGCAATAAGAGCTGATCCTGTTAAAGTAGTCATCGTATGAAGTGCAGCCAGCGTGTAAGGAGACTCTATCTTGCGTAAATAATTGCTCACCGCTTGAATAGACTCAGGTGGTTGTTCAACATGCATAAGCCCTTCCACTAAGTTAAAATGTGTACCTAATTTTTCTTCTGCCCAATCAAGTAAAAAATCCCATTTTTCAGATTGTCGTTCCACTAATTCTTTTGGTGTTTGTGCTCGATAAAAAATCATATCACATGCAACAAAACGCAACAAATGTTCAAAAATAATTTGCATATTATCAATTATACCGTCAATAATAGTATTAACCAAACGCGTCATCGGCATTTTTACTGGATCAATCACCGCTTTTTGTGCAGTAAATTCCTGCGCTACTAATGCAGCAAGCGTTTCTACCGGTACAAAAAAATCACGTTTTGCAGGTGTCTTTAATAGTCTCCCATCTAGTAAAATAAAAAATTTTTCCTCTTTACAAATAACATTTACTTTTTCATAAAACCGCTTAGGCAATGGCTTACATAATAACTTCTGAGGATGATGAAGAGATTTACCTTCATTCAATAACATATCAACATCACCTAAAATTTCACGCATTTCGTTCTACCTTTAATATTTTCAATAAGCCCAACTAAAGTTTCTAGAATAAAATTTGCAATCAGCAGCTACAAAAAATACTTTACAACAATTTTGAAACGTATCAACTACAGTCATTCCAACTAATACTAAAGTATTATGCACATTTAACCATCAATAATCTTATACTACATTTCTGAATGATAATCTCAGCATCAGCTCACAATCTCTTATAATCATTGATTTATAACTCAATATCCTTAAATATTTTTCATATAACAGCGAATGCTAAAATACTTTCTGATAAAGGTGCTTTCAAATTACATAAAACACTATTTTGTAGAAAATTTAAATTCTTAATCACTTCATTTGCTCATATAAAGAGGTATTTTGATATTATAACTTTATACACTATGTGAAGGGATTTCTTCATATTCCTTCTGAGATTTAAGGATTTTTTAGAAACAAAGAGCATATATTATCATTATAAATCAATTAATTATTAACCTAAAAAAACAAAATACAGTGTTTTTTCTATTATTCTGTGCTGCCATCGCTTTCGTTAAAAGCGAAAAGATTAAAACTTTGCAGCATATGAGGTGGTAAAGGTGCAGTAATATCTAATATACCTCCTGAAGGATGAGGTATACGAATACGACGTGCATGAAGATGAAGCCGATTTTGCATTCCTCCTGGCAATTCCCAATTACTATCAGAAAAAAAATATTTTGAATCGCCAATAATCGGATGATTCATATAAGCAGCATGGACACGTAATTGATGTGTTCTACCTGTATAGGGCTCCATTTCAAGCCAAGAAAGAGCTTTTCCTCGTGTATCCAAAACACGATAATAAGACACTGCATGATTGGAATCTGGTTGTCTATGTTCACAAACACGCATTTTATCACCTTGTTCAGTTATTTCTCTAACCATCCATGTCGAAATTTTATCTTGTTTTTTTCTAGGTACTCCCCGTACCAAGGCCCAATAAGTTTTCTTTGTCTCTCGTGCTCTAAAAGCAGCAGTCAAAGCCTGTGCCGCTCCTCTTGACCGTGCCACAACAAGAACTCCCGATGTCTCACGATCAATGCGATGAACCAATCGTGGTTTTTCCCCTTTTTTATTGCGCCATACTTCAAGCATACTATCAACATGACGTGTCAAACCAGAACCGCCCTGTACAGCTAAACCTGCTGGTTTATTAAAAACAAAAATTTTTGAATCTTCATAAAGGAGCATATCTTTTAAGATTACTTCAGCATCCTGTCCACAAATGATTTTATTGATTACAGGAACGCTATCCTCTTTATCTATAAGTAAAGGGGGCACACGGATAGATTGACCTACAACAAGACGCACATTATTTTTAACACGTCCACCATCAACGCGTATCTGTCCAGAACGTAGAAGCTTTTGCAAATATCCAAACCCAACATCTGGATAATATACCTTAAACCAGCGATCTAAACGCATTCCACTTTCATCTGCCTCAACCTTTTTTATTTTTACACCCACCATAACAATTCTCTTGCTATAAAATTTGTTATTAACATTCTCATCCTACTGTATATAAACACAAAAAAACGATCTTATAAATTGATGCTATCACGCTGCATTACAATCCGTATCCAAAATTGCATTCTCCTACTGCATAAATTTTATTAGTTCAAAGACTAATCACTAATATTAGAGAATCAAAAACCTGATTGTGAGAATTGGAGATAATCATCTGTGTCTTTATTTAAAATTTATGCTCGTGTTCTTTCTTATCTCAACAAAGAAAAAAATGCATCCATTTTAATCTGTTCAGCTAATGTCACTTTAGCTATAATTACAATTATAGAACCTATTTTATTTGGACAGGTTATTGATGCAATTGCAGATAAATCAGGCATTATTTCTACCCTCATAATGTGGGTAGGCTTTGGAGTTTTTAATATTATTTCTTATGTACTCGTAGCGCGTAGTGCTGATCGCTTAGCACATAGATGTCGCTTAACTGTTTTAATAGAATCTTTCGAACGTATCATTGCTATGCCATTAATCTGGCATCAGCAACGTGGAACTTCTAATGCTTTGCATACATTACTACGTGCAATAGACTCTATGTCAACCATATGGCTTGACTTTATGCGTCAACATCTCTCAACTCTTGTTGCATTATTTGTTCTCGTACCAATAGCTTTTAAAATGAATTGGCGTCTTTCAATAGTCTTGCTTGTCCTCGCTATTATCTATGTATTAATTGCACGCTTAGTGATGCAAAAAACAAAAGATGGACAAGCGGCAGTAGAACGCTACCACCATGATCTTTTTAAACATGTCAGTGATTCAATTTCCAATGTTGCCATTGTACAAAGTTATAATCGAATAATAGAAGAAACCTGCGCACTTCATCAACACGCAGATAATCTTCTTAAAGCTCAGAATCCTGTTTTAAATTGGTGGGCTCTCGCTAGTGGATTAAATCGAATGGCTTCAACAATTTCCATAGTATGTGTCCTTCTTCTAGGTGCCTTTTTTGTAACAAAAGGCCAAGTGCGAGTGGGAGAAGTTGTGGCTTTTGTTGGATTTGCTCAATTAATGATTAATCGTCTTGATCAAATTAGCAATTTCATCAATTTAGCTATATCTTCACAGGCGAAGCTAAAAGATTTTTTTGAAATGGAAGACTCTACTGTTCATATCAATACACCAGAAAATCTCCCTTCTCTTCAAAATGTTAAAGGTGTAATTCAATTTCATCATGTATCCTATAAGTTTCTCAATTCTTCTCAAGGTGTTTTTGATATTTCATTTAAAGTTAAAGCAGGACAAACCGTTGCAATTGTCGGGCCAACAGGTGCTGGAAAGACAACATTAATCAATTTGTTACAACGCGTATACGATCCCACAATTGGACATATCAGTATTGATGGAATAGATATACGAACAATTAATCGTGAATCTTTGCGCAAAGCTTTAGCAACAGTCTTTCAAGATTCTGGTCTTTTCAATCGTAGTATTCGCAATAACATTTCAATAGGCAAAGCAACCGCAACAGATGAAGAACTTTATAAAGCCGCAAAGACAGCTGCTGCTCATGACTTTATTTTAAGAAAAAATGATTGTTACGATACATTAGTTGGTGAGCGAGGCTCACAATTATCAGGTGGAGAAAGACAACGATTAGCAATCGCACGTGCTATCTTAAAAAATGCACCCATCCTTATTTTGGATGAAGCAACAAGTGCTCTTGATGTTGAAACAGAAACTCGTGTTAAAGATGCTATTGATTGTGTAAGTCAAAACCGCACTACCTTTATTATAGCACACCGTCTTTCAACAGTTCGCAATGCTGATCTTATATTATTTTTAGATCATGGTCGTTTAATTGAAAAAGGTAGCTTTCAAGAACTGATCAGCAAAGGCGGTCGCTTTTATAAATTATTACAAACTAGCGGTTTAATGATTGATCAAGAAACAATAAAAACAGAAGATGAAAACATAGTGCCATTACACAAAGCCATTGCATCATAAAATTGTTTCTTTCTGTGCCTTTAAATTAAAATTTAATTTAACTATATCCAATTTAAGTCTTCTTAAAAACTGAAACATAAAACAAGAATAAAAATTACCCTTTAAGAAAAGCCTTTAACGCCGTAATCGCTTCTTCAGCTTTATCTCCTTTGGAACCACCAGCCTGTGCCATATCAGGGCGTCCGCCACCACCTTTACCACCAAGAACAACCGAAACAATGCGTACTAAATCAACAGCATTTAATATATTTATTAAATCATCAGTAACCCCAACAACAGCGCTTCCCTTGCCATCTTCCGAAACACTAATAAAAGCAATCACTCCAGATTTAATTTGCTTTTTTCCAGAATCCACCAATGTTTTAAGATCTCGTATTGCAATGTTTCTAAGAACACCCCCCATAAAAGAAATGCCATTAATATTAACAGTTGTAATTTCCTCTTTTCTACCCTGTAATGCCTTACCATTTAGAACAACATTCTTACGTGTATTATTCAACTCTTTTTCAAATTTACGACGATCATCAAACAAATTCCTTACACGTTCCTCCAAATTAGCAGGAGAAACTTTTAAAAAACTAGCAATTTCATAAATTCGCTTATCTTGCTGACGCAGATAAAGGCGCGCAGTTGTACCCGTTAAAGCCTCAATACGACGAACTCCAGAAGCTACAGAACTTTCAGCAACAATATGAATTAAACCAATATCACCTGTTCTCTGTACGTGAATACCCCCACAAAGCTCAATTGACCAATGCTTTTTTAATGCTATTGCCTCACATCTCTCTCCCATAGAAACAACACGCACTTCATCGCCATATTTTTCACCAAACAATGCCATTGCCCCTTCAGAAATTGCATCATCCAGCGCCATCAAGCGGGTTGTGACCTGACTATTTTGCAATACAATATCATTTGCCAAATCTTCTACTCTTTTTAGCTCTTCTGATGAAATTGGCTTTGGATGAGAAAAATCAAAACGCAACCGACTAGGAGATACTAAAGATCCCTTCTGTGCAACATGAGGTCCTAGTATACAACGCAAAGCTTCATGCAATAAATGGGTAGCAGAATGATTGGCACGAATTTTGCTACGACGCTCAGAATCAACGGTAAGTTCTACACAATCAGATATCTTTGCTTGACCAGATTTTACTTCTCCAATGTGAATAAAAACACCATCACCTCTTCTCTGGGTATCACGCACTTCGAAAACAAAAGACTCACCAGAAATAACACCACTATCACCTATCTGCCCACCAGACTCAGCATAAAAAGGTGTCTGATTGACAACAAGCATGGCATCTTGCCCTGAAGAAATATGATCAACAATTTCACCATCACAAATAAGAGCCGTAATAACGCCTTCAGCTTTTTCTGTTTCATAACCTAAAAATTCTGTAGTTCCTACCTGGTCATGAATAGAAAACCATATTGTTTCTGTTATTGATGCGCCAGAACCAGACCAATTGGCACGATTTTCCGCTTTCTGAAGCTCCATTGCTTTTTCAAAAGCTTCAATATCAACAGATATTCCACGACGTCGAAGAGCATCTTGCGTCAAATCAAGTGGAAAGCCATATGTATCATAAAGTTTAAAGGCAACTTCACCATCAAAATGATCACCTTCCTTAAGATCAGTGCTTGCTTCATTTAATAAACTAAGTCCTCGTTCAAGAGTTTTATGAAAACGCGTTTCTTCCAACTTTAAGATTTCTGAAATTAAGGACTCAGCACGCACTAACTCAGGATAAGCTTGCCCCATTTCGCGAATTAAAACAGGCAAAAGTTGCTCCATTAATAACTCTTTAGCACCAAGAAAATGAGCATGACGCATAGCACGACGCATAATACGACGCAAAACATACCCCCGGCCTTCATTGGAAGGAAGGACACCATCAGAAATCAAAAACGCAGAAGAACGGAGATGATCAGCAATAACACGATGGCTAGCAATAAACTCACCTGTTGCCTTTACTCCTGTTATCTCTTGTGAAGCATGAATTAATTTACAAAAAAGATCAATATCATAATTATCATGAACACCTTGCAAAACAGCTGCAATGCGTTCTAATCCCATACCAGTATCAATAGAAGGACAAGGTAATTCAATTCTCTCTTCTTTATTAACTTGCTCATATTGCATAAAAACAAGATTCCAAATTTCAATAAAGCGATCACCATCCTCATCAGCACTTCCCGGAGGCCCCCCAAAAATTTCACCACCATGATCATAAAAAATTTCTGAACAAGGACCACAGGGACCTGTATCCCCCATCGACCAAAAATTATCATTGGTCGCAATACGGATAATTTTTTCGTTTGGAAGTCCCGAAATTTTACGCCATAATTCAGCTGCAATATCATCAGTATGATAAACTGTAACTAATAATTTATCTTTCGAGAGACAAAACTCTTTGGTTAAAAGATTCCACGCAAAAAAAATTGCTTCTTCTTTAAAATAATCACCAAAAGAAAAGTTCCCAAGCATTTCAAAAAAAGTATGATGACGTGCTGTATAACCAACATTATCAAGATCATTATGCTTTCCACCCGCACGGACACATTTTTGTGCTGTTGTTGCCCTTTTATAAGGGCATTGTTCAAATCCAGTAAAAACGTTTTTAAACTGAACCATTCCTGCATTTGTAAACATCAATGTAGGGTCATTACGTGGAACCAGCGGACTCGAAGAAAGAATTTCATGTCCATTACGACGAAAATAATCCAGAAAAGTTGACCGGATATTATTAACACTATTCATATTTACTCCTGTAGAATAAAGTAAAAAATCGCAAAAAACAAATGACTACCTAATACAGCAATTCTTTGCTACCTTTAGAGCTTTAATCAAGACAGAAATATTCTCACAAAAAAATAAAAGTAAACGATCTTCTACTTCAAAATTCTAACAAATAAAAACAGAATAAACTTTAAGTAAAGAAACCTTATTCAAAATAATATTGTATCAGATTGATTCATCACCCTCTGTACTTTCTAATCCAGAATTTTCTAGCAATTCAATTGCGATTAAACCAGCATTTTGTCGTAAAGCTGTTTCAATCTCAGAAGCTATTTCTGTATGCTCACGTAAAAACTGCTTTGCATTTTCACGCCCCTGCCCTAAACGTTGAGAATTATAAGAGAACCATGAACCAGATTTTTCTACAAGACCAACTTTAACACCTAAATCTACCAATTCCCCCAATTTAGAAATGCCCTCACCATAAATAATATCAAATTCAACTTGCTTGAATGGAGGTGCTAACTTATTTTTTACAACTTTAACACGAGTCTGACTTCCAATAATTGTGTCACGATCTTTAATAGCCCCAATGCGACGAATATCCAAACGAACGGAGGCATAAAACTTTAAAGCATTTCCACCTGTTGTTGTTTCAGGAGAGCCAAACATTACACCAATTTTCATACGAATTTGATTGATAAAAATAACCATACAGTTAGAGCGAAAAATCGATGCTGTCAATTTTCGTAATGCCTGACTCATTAACCTAGCTTGTAATCCAGGTAAAGCATCTCCCATTTCACCATCAATTTCTGCACGTGGTGTCAAAGCTGCCACTGAATCCACAACAAGCACATCAACGGCACCAGAACGAACAAGTGTTTCGGTAATTTCCAACGCCTGTTCACCAGTATCTGGCTGAGAAATAAAGAGATTTTCTAAATCAACACCAAGTTTACGTGCGTAAATAGGATCAAGAGCGTGCTCTGCATCAATGAAAGCACAAATCCCACCATTTTTCTGGGCTTCAGCAATAGAATGAAGAGCCAGTGTTGTTTTCCCAGAACTTTCTGGTCCATAAATCTCAATAATGCGGCCTTTTGGTAGTCCGCCTATTCCCAAAGCAATATCCAAAGATAACGAACCAGTTGAAACTGTCTCAATTTCAACAACCTGCTCTTTCTGCCCAAGACGCATAATTGAGCCTTTACCAAACGAACGTTCAATCTGTGAAAGAGCAGATTCTAGAGCTTTTGTTTTATCCACAATTATATCCTTAGTGAGTTATAACAAATTTAATATACAATATGTACTCGCACTATATACTGTACTCTTCATCTAATTAAAGCCTCTAATTTGAATGTTCACAGACTATTTCTTTTTATACTTAGTTGATTCAATAGTACCAGATTCTCTCCACTTAAAAGAAACTACGTTTTCTTTTAACAATATGACTAAATACAAAAAACTATCAAAAGTACACTCTTATTCTCTCTAAAATCTTATTTTTAATTAACTCGTTTTTGTCGTAGCTTCTTCCACCACTCAAGGCGCTTCGTAATTTCGCGCTCAAAACCACGTTTTTGTGGTTGGTAATAAATCTGACGCCCAAGTTCTTCAGGAAAATATTCCTGCCCTGAAAAAGCATCTTGTTCATCATGATCATAACGATAACCATAACCATATCCCTCTTCTTTCATAAATTTTGTGGGAGCATTAAGAATGTGCTTAGGAGGAGATAAAGAACCGTTTTTGCGAGCACTATACATTGCCGCTTTATAAGCAAGATAAGTTGCATTTGATTTTGGTGCAGTTGCAACATAAAGACATGCTTGCACAAGAGCTAATTCCCCTTCAGGCGATCCTAGATAATTATAAGCATCTTTTGCTGCATTACAAATTACAAGAGCTTGTGGATCTGCTAAACCAATATCTTCAATAGCTATACGAACCAGCCTACGCCCAATATATAAAGGATCTTCACCTGCATCAAACATACGTGCAAGATAATAAAGTGCAGCATCAGGATCAGAACCACGAACTGATTTATGCAATGCTGAAATAAGATTATAATGACTATCTCGTCCTTTATCGTAAATCGGAGCTCGACGCTGAATAATGGCTTGCAAAGTTTTGGCATTAAACACTTCTTCTGACTGTGCAACACGCCAAATCTCTTCTGCTAATGTTAAAGCTGCTCTTGCATCACCGTCAGACATCCTTATCAAAATTTCTCTAGCTTGATCATCTACAGGCAGTGATCTTCCCTCCATTTTTTCAGCACGCTTTAAAAGTATGTCCAAACTTTCCTTATCATGTGTGTGAAAAGTTAAAATACGCGCACGTGAAAGAAGAGCAGCATTAAGTTCAAATGAAGGATTTTCAGTTGTTGCTCCTACAAGAATTATAGTTCCATCTTCCATAAAAGGTAAAAAACTATCCTGTTGAGCGCGATTAAAGCGATGAATTTCATCAATAAATAATAATGTCTGACATCCAGACATCAAACGAGCTCGAGCTACTTCAAAAATTTTCTTTAGTTCTGCTATTCCAGTAAAAATAGCAGAAACTTGTTCAAAAGCAAAATTTGTTTCAAGTGCCAATAAACGTGCTATCGTCGTTTTACCTGTGCCTGGCGGTCCCCAAAAAATCATGGAACTAAATGAGCCAGATGCAACCATACGTGAAAGAAAACCTTTCGCTCCAATTAAATGGTTTTGCCCTACCACTTCGTGAAGAAAGCGGGGACGCATCCTTTCTGCAAGGGGACGACTTTGATTAACACAAGAATCAAAAGATAAAGTAAAAAAATCTTTATTCAAATAAAATCCTCAGCGAATCAATTGACGAATATGTACACCATTGCGCTCATATTCTAGTTCCCAAATATGTGAGTGTTTTTGCGTAAGCACTTTTTTCAATTGACTCACAGTTCGAATTTTATGGCCATTAACAGTATGCAAAATATCTCCAGGACGAAAAATACCTGCAGCGTTACTTATTTGGTCAACATTGGTAATTATTACACCTTTCGCAGTGACAGGAAGATGAAATCGTCGACTATTATACTGCGTTAAATCTAATACTTCAGCACCAGAAAGAGGGTTTTCTCCTACAATTTTTTCAGATTTTACAAACGCAGACTCTGGTGTTGATAATACAGTTATTTCTGTTTTAAAAATTTTTCCATCCCGTAAATATTCTAAAACAAGGCTCTGTCCAATCCTAGTTGTCATCAAACGATATCCAAGACTATCTGGACTCTCAATTTGCACTCCTTGCACACTCAAAATAACATCACCTACTTTTAAACCAGCTTTCTCAGCGGGACTACCTTTGGTAATCTCAATAATGAGAGCACCATACGAATGTTCTAAGCCTAAACCACCCGCAATATCAGGTGTAATATTTTGAAAAGATGCCCCAATATAAGGCGGCACAAAAAACTTTCCACCACGCTTAACTGTATCAAGAACGACTTTAATAAGATTAGCTGGAATAGCAAAACCAATCCCGACAGAACCACCTGAACGTGAATAAATAGCTGTATTAATCCCTATTAATTGGCCTTTCATATCAATTAAAGCACCACCAGAATTACCTGGATTAATAGCAGCATCTGTTTGAATGAAAAAATCAAAATCAGAAATACCTATACGCGTACGCGCTTGTGCTGAAACAATACCGCTTGTAACTGTCTGACCAACACCAAAAGGGTTACCAATTGCTAGAACAAGATCTCCAACTTCCACTGTATCAGAATCCCCCAAAGGGAGAACAGGAAATTGAGAACCTTTCGAATTAATTTCAAGTACTGCAATATCAGTTGTTTCATCCTTTAATATAACTGTACTTTCAAATTCCCGGCCATCAGAAAAAGCAACTTTAATTTCGCTAGCATCCTTAATGACATGGTAACTAGTAACGATCAAACCACGTGTATCAACAATCACCCCAGATCCTAATGATGCCTGAGTACGCAAAGACTGCTTACCTTGATAACGACCCAAAAATTGTTCAAAAAATGGATCTCCCTCAAAAAGCGAACGCACTCTAACTTTCCGTGCAGCATAAATATTCACAACAGATGGAACAGTCTTTTTAACTAAAGGAGCAAATGAAAAAGCAATATCTGATTGTTTTTGTGGAATTTGAGCATTCGCATAACGGAACGTTATTTGTGCCATAATCACAAAAAAAAGCCCCATTAAAATAGAATATTTCATTATTAGCTCCTTCATAAACTAAAGGCTTATTTCTTAATAAGATAAGAAGCCCTCCTACTTACCTCAAAAATCTATAATCATCATTAAATAACTGATGATTTAGGCGCAAAAAACTTATCTAAACAACGAACTAATATATAAATTAAACAACTCAACAAATAGAAATCGCCCCTCTCCTTTTTATATACTGGAAAAAATTAGCCTTACAATTTTAATAAAAAACCGTTCTTAAAATTTAATAAAAAAAAACCGCCTTTTAAAAACGGTTTTTAAAAATCTAATAAAAAATTGCTCTTTTTATGAAGTAGGCTCTTCTTTAACAGCCGTTGTCTCCATACGTGCATGATCGACAGCACCTTTTGCATCAATATCACGATCCACAAACTCAATAACAGCCATAGGAGCATTATCACCAGTACGAAAACCTGCCTTCATAATACGCAAATAACCACCTTTACGTGATACATAACGTGCTGCTAACGTATCAAACAATTTTACAACATGTTTCGCATCACGAAGAGCTGAAATCGCTTGGCGACGTGCATGCAAATCTCCACGCTTACCAAGCGTAATTAATTTTTCAACAATAGGACGAATTTCTTTAGCCTTTGGAAGCGTCGTCACAATCTGCTCATGCTCAATAAGCGAAGCCGCCATATTTGCAAACATTGCTTTACGATGACTAGCAGTCCGGTTCAGCTTGCGACCTGATTTACTGTGGCGCATAAGCCTTCTCCTTCAATTTTAATTTAATACTGATCTTCATAACGTTTAGCAAGATCATCAATGTTTTCAGGAGGCCACGCAGGAATTTCCATTCCAAGATGGAGCCCCATACATGCGAGAACTTCCTTAATTTCATTCAATGACTTCCGCCCAAAATTTGGTGTCCGAAGCATTTCAGCTTCCGTTTTCTGGATAAGATCACCAATATAAACAATATTATCATTTTTAAGACAATTTGCTGAACGCACTGAAAGTTCTAATTCATCTACCTTTTTGAGCAAGGCTGGATTAAAAGCAAGCTCAGAATCCGGCTCTTCAATCAATTCTTTTTGTGGTTCTTCAAAATTAACAAATACCAATAACTGATCCTGAAGAATACGCGCTGCAAAAGCAATTGCATCTTCACCGTTAACAGCACCATTAGTTTCAATTGTTAATGTCAATTTATCATAATCCAGAATCTGTCCTTCACGTGTATTCTCTACTTTATAAGACACTTTACGAACTGGTGAATAAAGGCTATCAACAGGAATAAGACCTATTGGTGCATCATCAATACAATTTCGTTCCGATGGAACATAACCCTTCCCCGTATTGACAATAAGTTCCATGCGAACTTCTGCATCTTCATCCAATGTGCAAATAACATGCTCCGGATTAAGGATTGCCATATCTCCAATTGTTTGTATATCCCCAGCTTTAACCACACCAGGCCCTTCTTTACACAGAATAACCCGCTTAGGTCCCTCCTCTTCCATACGTATAGCAATCTCTTTGATATTTAAAATAATATCTGTAACATCTTCACGAACACCTGGAATTGACGAGAATTCATGTAAAATACTATCAATTTGTACAGCAGTAACTGCAGCACCGCGAAGTGATGACAACAACACACGACGCAATGCATTTCCTAATGTCAGACCAAAACCACGTTCAAGAGGCTCCGCAACTACACTTACAATATTCGGATCATTATGCGTATGAAACTCAACTTTACTGGGTTTAATTAATTCCTGCCAGTTTTTCTGGATCATATTTTTATTCCTGTTCTTTAGTTCCGTTACCATTCAATCGCAACGGCCAGTGTGAACATCGGAGAAATCTCCGACAATGAAAAACAATACCCAAATTAAACACGCCGTCTTTTACGCGGACGACATCCATTATGAGGGATTGGTGTCACATCACGAATAGAAGTAATTAAAAAGCCAACAGATTGCAATGCACGTAAAGCAGACTCACGACCTGCTCCAGGACCACAAACTTCAACTTCCAATGAACGCATACCATGTTCTTGCGCTTTTTTAGCACAATCCTCTGCTGCAACCTGTGCAGCAAAAGGCGTAGATTTACGTGATCCCTTAAATCCTTGAGCTCCAGCAGATGACCATGCAATTGTATGTCCCTGAGAATCAGTAATAGTAATCATCGTATTATTAAATGTTGAATTGATATGTACAACACCTGATGAAATATTCTTACGCTCGCGACGGCGAACACGCGTGGCTTCCTTGGCCATAGCTTTCCTTTCAATGATCTCTCTACTGCCGTAACACCAGCAGCTCCACCTTATTCGCTTTTGTTTTAAAGTTCAACAAAAACAAAATATCCAAAATAAAACTTCACAATCAATTAAAGCAATTAAAGTTTTTACTTCTTCTTACCAGCAATTGCTTTAGCAGGACCTTTACGTGTGCGTGCATTTGTATGCGTACGTTGCCCACGAACAGGTAAAGAGCGACGATGACGTAAACCACGATAACAGCCAAGATCCATCAAACGCTTCACACTCATCGCAACTTCGCGACGAAGATCTCCTTCAACTTGATAACTTTGGTCTATTGTCTCACGAATCTGTAAAACCTCCGCATCCGAAAGCTCATGTACACGACGCTCTAGAGGAATACCAACTCTCTCGATAATTTCTTGAGCAAATTTTTGTCCAATCCCATAGATATATTGAAGCGCAATAACTACACGCTTATTTGTCGGGATATTGACGCCAGCAATACGGGCCACGCCTACTCTCCTTGAATATGTTAACAGTTTACCATAAAATACCTGAAGCATTTTATAGAAAAAAATGGCTTCGGTTCAAACATGTTCCGAATCCCGTTATTCCTACCGAAATGAATCAAAGCAATTTCTGATAGATTTCATTATAAAAGTCAACTCTTTTCAATTTATTTTTGATAGAGTCCTTCATTTAAAAAGCTCTTTAATTGCGCGCGATACATCAGAAACATCAGCCATTCCATCAACTGTTTTTAGCAATCCAATATCCGAATAGAACTTTGATACAGGAGCTGTTTTTTCGCGATATTCCACTAATCGTTTCGCAAAAGCACCAGGATTATCATCTGAACGAACCTGCTCACCAGAAACAACTGTTTCCTGTACACGCTTTTCTATACGCTCAATCAACGCATCTTCATCAACAATAAGCTCAATAACCGCATCAAGTTGTTCATTCTTTGATTTTAAAATTTGCTGCAATGCCTCTGCTTGTGCCACGGTCCGCGGATATCCATCCAATATAAAACCATCTGCGCAATCACTTTCACTAATACGCTCTGATACAATTCGATTAACAATATTATCAGACACCAAAGAACCAGATTCCATTATCGCTTTAGCTATTTTACCAACTTCTGTTTCTTTCATAATAACCGCACGCAGCATATCACCCGTAGACAACTGAGGAATATTATATTCATCTGTAAGTATTTTAGCTTGCGTACCTTTGCCAGCTCCAGGAGGACCTAAAAGAATCACTCTCATCGTTTTCTTCTACCTCCACGAAGTTTTGATTTTTTAATCAATCCTTTATATTGGTGTGCAATAAGACTCCCCTGAATTTGAGCAACTGTATCAAGTGTAACAGTAACAACAATGAGTAAAGACGTACCACCAAGATAAAAAGGAACATGCAATGTTGATATAATAAACTCAGGAAGTAAACAAATCAGAATAATATAAACGGCTCCAACAACAGTAATACGCGTTAAAACATAATCAATATACTCAGCTGTACGCTCACCAGGGCGAATCCCTGGAATAAAACCAGAATGCCTTTTTAATTGTTCTGCTGTATCACTCGAACTAAATACAATAGCTGTATAGAAAAAGCAAAAAAATGCCATCAAAGCAGCGTAAACAATCATATAAAGTGGTTGTCCATGACCAAGAAAAAAAGAAATAGTTTGGACCCATTGTGGCATTTTATCAGAAAAATTATTAATGGTTGCAGGTAACAATAATAAAGATGAAGCAAAAATTGGAGGAATAACGCCAGCAGTATTTAACTTCAAAGGAAAATGAGACATATCACCTTGAAACATCTGGTTTCCAACTTGACGCTTGGGATACTGAATAATAATCCTCCTTTGTGCACGCTCTACAAAAACAATAACTCCAATAATAAAAACAGCAATAACAACAATTCCGATTAATAAAAAAGTTGATAAATCAGCCTGACTATGAGCAGTTAAAAGTTGAGCAAAAGTAGAAGGGAAATTTGCTACAATACCTGTAAAAATAATTAGGGAAACTCCATTACCAATGCCACGTGACGTAATCTGTTCACCAAGCCACATTAAGAATATTGTTCCACCAACTAATGAAATAACCGCCGAAATACGAAATATTATACCTGGTTCTATAACTATTTGAAGACCCGTTCCTATACCAGTTTCAAGCGCAACTGCAATACCAAAAGCTTGTAAAATTGCCAATATAACTGTCATATAACGAGTATATTGATTGATAATCTTACGGCCTAATTCCCCCTCTTTTTTGAGCGCTTCTAATGAAGGAACAATCGATGTTAACAACTGTACAATAATTGATGCTGATATATAAGGCATTATACCTAACGCAAAAATTGCCATACGTCCAACAGCACCCCCAGCAAACATATTAAACAGTCCTAATACACCAGATGCATGATGTTCAAATGTTTGTCGTAAAACATCGATATTAATGCCAGGTAAAGAAATATAAGTACCAAAACGATATACAAGAAGCGCAGCCAAAGTAAACCAAATACGTTTTTTTAATTCAGTTGCACGCGAAAAAGCGCCAAAATTCATATTGGAAACAAATTGCTCTGCAGCCGATGCCATAAATTTTCTCCAGTTTATAGGGCAAATCTTTAACTTAAATAAGCATATTTTTTAAGACTCAATATTCTTTAATGAATAATCAATAAAAGAGAGGTGCACACTCCCCAGGATTATTTATGCCATAATAATCACTGGGTAGCTTTGCACAAATTAACCTGACCACCAACCTTTTCAATCTTTTTACGAGCCATTGCAGAAGCACCAGAAACGTTAAATGTAATCTTAGCTTTAAACTCTCCATCGGAAAGAAGACGCACGCCATCTTTTACCCGACGAATGATACCAGCCTCTTTTAATGTAACAACATCAACTGACTTCTTAATATCCAATTTACCTACATCAACTGCTAACTGAATACGACCTAATGAAACCTCATTGTAAGCCTTAGAAAAAAAATTCTTAAATCCACGCTTCGGTAAACGGCGATAGATAGGCATTTGCCCTCCTTCAAAACCATTAAGAGACACACCAGAACGTGACTTCTGACCTTTAACACCACAACCACCAGTTTTACCAGTACCCGAACCAATACCACGCCCAATACGTTTACGGCTCTTTGTTGCGCCTCCACGATCACGTAATTCATTGAGCTTCATTTTATATACTCCTGCAACTTTTAATTTTCATCTATAACTCGAACAAGATGCTGAATTTTAGTAATCATACCCCGCACACAAGGGGTATCTTCTAAAATACGGCGGCGATGCATTTTATTTAATCCAAGCCCTTTTAAAGTTGCACATTGCACCTGCGGCTTCCGAATCGGACTTCTAATTTGCTCTATTGTTATAGTCTTGCTAATCTGAGTTTTTTTTTGCATCATTTTTAATTCCCTTTTCAACAAGCCTAAATACTATTCTTCCAAACCAATCAAATTTTGACGGCGAGCCTGCAACACTGAATACTTAATGCCTCGCTGTGCCGCAATATTTTTAGGATGTACCTGGTGCTTTAATGCATCAAAAGTCGCACGCACCATATTATAGGGATTTGACGAACCTAATGATTTTGCAACAATATCTTGCATACCAAGTGTCTCAAAAATGGCACGCATTGGCCCACCAGCAATAATACCAGTACCAGCAGAAGCCGCACGCAACAAAACATAACCCGCACCATGACGACCTTCAATATCATGATGCAATGTACGTCCAGATCGAAGCGGTACGTAAATCATTTCACGTTTTGCAGACTCTGTAGCCTTACGGACCGCCTCAGGCACTTCACGCGCTTTACCATGACCAAAACCAACACGCCCCTTTTGATCTCCAACAACAACAAGAGCAGCAAAACCAAAACGCCGACCACCCTTCACAACTTTAGAAACACGATTAATATGAACAAGTCTATCAATAAACTCACTATTACGCTCATCCCGATCATTACGCTCTTTTTGTGCCATTCCTCATTCCTTTTTCTTTTCCGGAAGCACGCTAACAAAGTATTAGCAGGAAATCAAAGGAACTCACACGAAATATCCTAAAGATCTCCTTACTAAACTTTCTAAGCAATATACTTTAAAAGTTTAAACCACCCTCACGAGCAGCTTCAGCCAAAGCCTTTATTCTACCATGATAAACATATGGCCCACGATCAAAAACAACCTCATTAACACCAACTTTTTTCGCACGCTCAGCAATTAACTTACCAACGACAAAAGCAGCTTCTTTATCAGCACCACTTTTTAAGGAGCTTTTCAAATTCTTTTCAAGAGTACATGCAGAAACAAGAGTATGTCCACTTTTATCATCAATAATTTGAGCATAAATATTCTGATTTGAGCGATAAACACTAAGCCGCAGACGACCATTAGGAACCGATTTAATTTGACGACGAACACGTTGGGCTCTACGCTGGACAATTCCCTTAGAAGAAACCATGTCATGAAATCCTTATTTCTTTTTACCTTCTTTACGAACAATATGCTCATCTGCATACTTAACACCTTTACCCTTATAAGGCTCAGGCGTACGATATTCGCGAATTTCTGCCGCTACTTGTCCAACTTTCTGTTTATCAATTCCGAAAACAATAATTTCTGTTGGCTTAGGAACTGTTATGGTAACATCAGATGGTACTTTATAAATAACATCATGAGAAAAGCCTAATGATAACTGAATATCTTTACCCTGCAAAGCAGCACGATAACCAACACCATTAATTTCAAGTTTTTTTTCAAAACCATCTTTTACACCACAAAAAATATTCTCAATCATCGAACGCGACATACCCCATTTAGAGCGAGCACCCTTTGATTGATCACGCGGTTCTACTAATACAACATTCCCCTCAAGCTTAACTAAAACTTCATCATTAACGACATAACTCAGCTCACCTTTCGGACCTTTCGCCTTAACCAACTGACCATCAACGATAGCGGTAATTCCAGAAGGAACCGGAATGGGTTTTTTTCCAATACGAGACATTGTTCTAACCTGTTTTTCTTCTATTTTCTTAAAATTAATTAGAAAACACGACAGAGAAGTTCTCCACCAACATTTTGTTTACGTGCCTCATGATCGGCCATCACACCATTAGGAGTTGATAAAATTGAAATACCAAGACCATTCGCCACTGGAGGAATAGCTTTAGCAGAAACATAAACACGACGACCTGGCTTTGAAACACGCGAAATTTCACGAATAACAGTTGAGCCTTCAAAATATTTTAGCTCAATTTCAATTGAAGATTTTCCGTTACCGGAAACAACCTGATTATACCCGCGAATATAACCTTCTAATTTTAGAACATCGAGAACCCCTGCACGAAGTTTAGACGCAGGAGTGATGACCTTTCCCTTTTTACGACCAAGTGCATTCCGGATACGAGTCAACATATCACCAAGAGGATCTGACATAGACATTTAATAAACTCCTCTTACCAGCTAGACTTAACAAGTCCGGGAATATATCCCAAAGATCCAAGATTACGTAATGCAATCCGTGACATCTTCAATTTACGATAATAAGCACGCGGACGACCCGAAACTTCACAACGGTTACGAATACGAACTTTCGCAGAATTACGAGGCAACCCCGCCAACTGAATAGAAGCTTTAAAGCGCTCTTCAAGCAAAATTTCCTGATTCATCACGATTGCTTTTAAACGCGCACGACGTGCAGCATAACGCTTGACCATCCTTTCACGACGTCTATTTTTTTCAACGGCACTCACTTTGGCCATAATTTCACCTCACTATATTTGCCGTTACGAACGAAACGGAAAATTAAAAGCACGCAACAACTCACGCGCTTCATCATCTGTTTTTGCTGTCGTACAAACAATAATATCCATACCCCAAATCTGATCAACTTTATCATAGTTAATTTCTGGAAATACAATATGCTCTTTAATACCCATAGCAAAATTACCACGACTGTCAAAACTCTTTGGATTCAAACCACGAAAATCACGAATCCGTGGAAGCGCAATTGTAACAAGACGATCCAAAAACTCAAACATACGATCTTTACGTAGTGTTACTTTAGCGCCAAGCGGCATTCCTTCACGCACTTTAAAGGTTGCAATAGAATTGCGTGCATAGGTAACAACAGCTTTTTGACCTGCTATCAATGCCAAATCTCCAGCTGCAATAGATGGTTTTTTTGAATCAGCTGTTGCCTCACCAATCCCCATATTAATCACAATCTTATCAACACGGGGAATTTGCATTTCATTTTTATAATTAAACTTCTCTTGAAGTATTTTACGAACCACTTCAAAATAATGCGTCTTCATACGCGGCTTTTGTTTTTTCTCAGCCATTAATTGATTCTCCCGAACGCTTGGCAAAACGAACCTTATCACCATTAGCATTCAAACGGAAACCTACACGAGTAGGCTTACCATCTCTAGGATCAGAAAGCGCCAAATTAGATAAATGAATAGGAGCTTCCTTAGAAATAATCCCAGCTTCTTGTTTCTGTGTTTGACGTTGATGACGTTTAACGAGATTAAGCCCAAAAACAAGAGCATTATTTTCCTTCGGATTCACCTTGATGACCTCACCTTTGCAACCTTTATCCTTACCGGACAAGACAATCACTTTATCACCTTTTCGAATCTTTTGCATAACATTCACCCCTTACAACACTTCAGGAGCAAGAGAAATGATCTTCATATGGTTTTTACCACGAAGTTCTCGGGGAACTGGTCCAAAAATACGCGTACCAATCGGCTCTTTCTTATTATCAACTAAAACAGCAGCATTTCTATCAAAACGAATTACGCTACCATCTACGCGACGAATATCTTTGGCAGTACGAACTACTACAGCTTTTATCACGTCTCCTTTTTTTACACGTCCACGAGGAATAGCATCCTTAACCGAAACAACAATGATGTCGCCAACCAAAGCATACTTCCGCTTTGAACCGCCTAACACTTTGATGCACATGACACGACGTGCACCAGAATTATCTGCAACATCGAGATTTGTTTGCATCTGAATCATGAATGGTCACCTTTTCTTAAACATCCACATCCGGATGTGTCTTTGATACACCCGAACTCGCCCGCTAAATAATGATAAAGCTTTTGTTTCAAAATCCACCTACGGATATAAACCAAGATTAAATTTAAAAACAACTCACCTAACTAACTACGCTACACTATCTTTAACAACAATCCAACGCTTATCTTTCGAGATTGGTTTAGATTCCTGAATAAAAATCCGATCTCCAATTTTGAACTGATTATTTTCATCATGCGCTTTATACTTTTTAGATTGCCGAACCGTCTTTTGGAGCAACGGATGAGAATAACGACGCTCCACCTTGACAATAACAGTTTTATCACTCTTATCACTAACGACAACACCTTGCAGAATGCGTTTAGGCATCTTCTAACTTCCTTAATCTTTATTTTCGTTCATTTTCTGACGAAGAAATGTTTTAATACGTGCAATGTTGCGACGAACTTGTTTAACACGTGCAGTCTTCTCTAACTGACCTGTTGCTTTCTGAAAACGCAGATTAAACTGCTCTTTTTTTAAGTTAGCCAATTCATTTTTCATTTGATTGAGCGTTTGCGCTCGTAATTCTGCAGCTTTCATCGCTTAACCTCTTTATTCAGCAATACGCTGTACGAAACGAGTTTTAACAGGAAGTTTTGCTGCACCTAACCTAAGTGCTTCACGTGCCACATCCTCAGAAACCCCATCAAGTTCAAACATAACACGTCCAGGCGCAACGCGTGCTGCCCAATAATCAACACTTCCCTTACCTTTACCCATACGAACCTCCGTTGGCTTAGATGTAACAGGAACATCCGGAAAAATACGAATCCATACACGACCAGAACGCTTCATATAACGTGTAATTGCACGACGCGCCGCCTCAATTTGACGAGCAGTAATACGCTCTGGCTCAATAGCTTTCAAACCGTAAGCACCAAAATTCAAGTCTGTTCCACCTTTCGAAGAACCATGAATACGACCCTTAAATTGTTTACGGAACTTTGTGCGCTTTGGCTGCAACATTGCTCTCTACTCCAAAATTTCTAACTCAATCACAAAAATTAAACATTTTCGCGGCGACGATTCAATAAAGAATTCGAATGATCACCCTCCGTAGCACGACGCTCTGAAGCCATTGGATCATGTTCAAGAATTTCACCCTTAAAAACCCAAACTTTAACACCACAAATACCATAGGCAGTTTTAGCTTCTGCTGTACCATAATCAACATCAGCCCGCAATGTATGTAGCGGAACACGACCTTCACGATACCATTCCATACGAGCAATTTCAGCCCCCCCAAGACGACCAGAGCAATTAATACGAATCCCCTCAGCCCCAAGACGCATAGCGGATTGAACGGCACGCTTCATTGCACGCCGAAAAGCAACACGACGCTCAAGCTGCTGAGCAATGGACTGAGCAATAATTGTAGAATCAATCTCTGGTTTACGAATTTCAACAATATTCAGTGAAGTTTCAGCATCAGTCATCTCTGAAAGTTTGCGACGCAGCTTTTCAATATCAGTACCTCTTTTACCAATGATGAGACCAGGACGCGCCGAATGAACAGTTATACGACACTTTTTATGAGGACGCTCAATAACAACCTTAGAAACAGCTGCTTGCTTTAATTCTTCGATTATATATAAGCGAATTTTTACATCTTCATGAAGAAGACGCCCATATTCACCACTATCAGCATACCACCGTGAATCCCAGGTCCGATTAATTCCAAGACGAAGCCCTATTGGATTGATCTTCTGTCCCATTACACACCCCCCCTTTTTTCTATAACTTCACGCACAATAATAGTGAGATGAGAAAATGGGCGCTTTACTCGACTAGCCCGACCACGCCCTCGAACATGAAAACGCTTCATTACAATAGATTTGCCAACATATGCTTCTGCAACAATCAAGGAATCAATATCAAGATCATGATTATTCTCTGCATTAGCAATCGCTGATTCAAGAGTACCCCTAACAGTACTAGCAATACGCTTACGTGAAAATGTCAAATCAGCTAATGCCATATCAACTTTTTTGCCACGAATCATTGCAGCAACTAAATTAAGCTTCTGCGGACTAACACGAATTGTTCGGGCGACAGCTTTCGCCTCAATATCTTTAAGTTGGCGTGGAGCCTTAGCTTTGCCCATTCCTACTTCCTCTTCGCTTTTTTATCTGCACCATGCCCATAATAGGTTCGGGTGGGAGCGAATTCACCAAATTTGTGCCCAACCATCTCTTCAGAAACAGAAACAGGGATATGTTTATTGCCGTTGTAAACACCAAAAGTCAAACCAACAAATTGTGGCAAAATAGTAGAACGACGACTCCACATTTTAATAACCTCATTACGCCCGCTAGCGCGAACTTTTTCTGCTTTCTTAAGAAGATAGCCGTCAACAAACGGACCTTTCCAAACTGAACGAACCACTTTAGACTACCTTTCCTATTTCTTACGCTGATGACGCGAACGCATAATAAATTTGTCAGTAGCTCTATTGGAACGTGTACGCCTACCTTTCGTAGGTTTCCCCCAAGGAGATACTGGGTGACGACCACCTGATGTACGACCCTCACCACCACCATGCGGGTGGTCAACTGGATTCATAGCAACACCACGAACATGCGGACGCTTACCACGCCAACGTGACCGACCAGCTTTACCATCGCTAATATTTCCATGATCAGGATTTGAAACAGCACCAACCGTTGCAAAACAATTACCTGAAATCAAACGTTGCTCACCAGAATTAAGACGAAGAATAGCCATCCCTTCATCTCTCCCAACCAATTGTACATAAGCTCCTGCTGAACGTGCAATTTGACCACCTTTTCCAGGTTTCATTTCAACGTTATGAACAATAGTACCAATAGGCATATTACTAAGAGGCATTGCATTGCCTAACTTAACATCAACATTTAAACCAGCAATAACAGAATCACCAACATCAAGACGCTGTGGCGCAAGAATATAACTTAATTGCCCATCTTCATAACGAATCAACGCTATAAAAGCCGTACGGTTCGGATCGTATTCCAAACGCTCAACTTTTGCAAACATATCACGCTTGATACGCTTAAAATCAACAAGCCTATAAGTACGCTTATGACCACCACCTTGAAAACGGGCAGTAATTCTACCACGATTATTGCGTCCACCTTTTGACGACAACCCCTCTGTTAGTTTCTTTATGGGTTTACCTTTATAAAGATCAGAACGATCTACGATAACAAGCTGACGCTGTCCGGGCGTAGTCGAATTAAAGTGCTTAAGTGCCATTATTCTTACCTCCGAACCTTTTATAAACCTGTTGAAAAGTCAATTGATTGATCTTTAACGAGTGTTACAATTGCTTTTTTGATATTACTCTGCCGACCAACAATACCTTTGAAACGCTTCATTTTACCCTTACGAACCACTGTATTTACTGCCTTAACCTTTACATTAAAAAGTGCTTCAATAGCAGTCTTAATTTCAGGTTTTGTTGCTTTCTGAGCAACATTAAAAACAACTTGATTATACTCAGAAAGCATAGTCGACTTCTCAGTAATAACTGGACTTAAAATTATATCATAATGGCGAAGGTTCGTCATTTGAAACGCTCCTCAAGTGTCTCAACAGCTTCTTTTGACAAAACAAGCTTGCTGCGACGCAAAATATCATAAACATTAATCCCCTGAACTGGTAAAACATCAATATTAGGAATATTAGATGCTGCACGAAAAAAATTCATATCAACTTTTTTTCCACCAATTAACAAAGCATTATTGAAACCAAGTTTAGAAAAATTCTCATTCAGCGCTTTTGTTTTTGCATCTCGAATACTAAGCTTATCAACAATAATCAAACTATCTGTTTTTAATTTGACTGATAAAGCTAAGCGCAATCCAAGAGCACGAACTTTTTTAGGAAGACTATGCTCATGACTCCGCATCACCGGACCATGTGCTTTACCACCGCCTCGAAATTGTGGCGCCCGAGCAGAAGAATGACGAGCGCGCCCAGTTCCTTTTTGTTTAAACATTTTCGCTCCTGTTCGTGATACATCAGACCGTCCCTGTGACTGATGTGTCCCTTTTTGACGACGCGCAAGCTGCCAACGAATAACACGCTGTAAAATATCCTCACGAGGAGTAAGACCAAAAATATTTTCAGAAACTTCCAATTTACCAGCTTCTTTACCATCAAGAGTTTTTACCACAAGATCCATTATTCAATTCCCTCAGTTTCAGAAACTTCTGCCATTAAGGGAATTACTCCCACTTCTTCTTTAACAAGCTGACGAACACCAGCAGGTTTTGGTGCATTATCAGGAAGACGCTTCTTTATAGCATCTCGCACTAAAATCCAAGACCCTTTAGAACCAGAAACAGAACCACGCACTAAAATTAAACCACGATCAACATCCGTAGAGACAACTTCGATATTTTGAGTTGTTACACGCACTTGCCCCATATGACCAGCCATTTTTTTGCCTTTAAACACTTTTCCAGGATCTTGACATTGACCTGTTGAGCCATGAGCACGATGTGTAATCGAATTGCCATGTGAAGCACGATGTCCACCAAAATTATGCCGCTTCATAACACCAGCAAACCCTTTACCAATACTTATACCTGTTACATCAACCCTTTGACCTGGCACAAAATGTTCCACTGTAATTTCAGTACCAACATCAAGTAAATTATCAGGACTAACACGGAATTCTGCTATTTTAGCTTTTGGCTCAACTACAGCTTTAGCAAAATGCCCACGAAGAGCTTGGGACGTATTTTTGATTTTAGCAAGCCCTACACCTAATTGAACAGCAGTATAACCATTCTTTTCAACTGTACGTTGAGCAACAACTTGACATTTATCTAAACGAAGCACGGTTACTGGAACATGCTCACCAGCATCATTATAAATACGGGTCATACCTAACTTCTGTGCTATTACACCTGAACGCATTGGGAATGTTCCTTCTGTCTTCAAACCTCAGAGCTTGATTTCAACATCTACACCAGCAGAAAGATCAAGCTTCATAAGCGCATCTACCGTCTGCGGTGTCGGATCAACAATATCAAGAAGGCGCTTATGTGTACGCATTTCAAACTGCTCACGACTCTTCTTGTCAATATGTGGACCACGATTAACCGTAAACTTCTCAATCCGCGTTGGAAGCGGAATAGGACCACGAACATTAGCACCAGTGCGCTTAGCGGTTGACACAATCTCACGCGTCGATGCATCAAGAATCCGATGATCAAATGCCTTTAAACGAATACGGATATTCTGGCCATTCATACTCTTTATTTCCCTAACATATGAAATGCCTCTAATAATCAAAGACATTTCTTAATAATTATTTCACCTATTCAATAATTTTAGATACGATACCGGCCCCAACGGTGCGCCCCCCTTCTCGGATAGCAAAACGAAGCTTCTCTTCCATTGCAATTGGCACAATCAAAGAAACATCCATAGCAACATTATCACCTGGCATAACCATTTCCGTTCCTTCAGGGAGGGTAACTATACCGGTAACATCTGTTGTACGAAAATAAAATTGCGGGCGATAATTCGTGAAAAATGGTGTGTGACGACCCCCTTCATCTTTCGTTAAAATATAAGCCTCAGCTTTAAACTTAGTATGAGGCGTAACAGAACCAGGCTTCGCCAATACTTGACCACGCTCAATCCCCTCACGATCAACACCACGAAGCAAAGCTCCAATATTATCACCAGCCTGACCTTGATCTAAAAGTTTGCGGAACATTTCGACTCCGGTAACTGTCGTCTTAGATGTAGGACGTATACCAATAATCTCTATTTCTTCGCCAACTTTAATAACACCACGTTCAACACGACCCGTAACAACCGTTCCTCGACCAGAAATAGAAAAAACATCCTCTATAGGCATCAAAAACGGCTGATCAACTGGACGCTCAGGCGTCGGTATATACTTATCAACTTCACTCATCAAAAGACGAACAGAATCTTCACCTATGCTCTTATTAGAATCCTCAAGCGCTGCTAAAGCCGAACCCTTAACTATGGGAATATCATCACCAGGAAAATCATATTTCGATAAAAGCTCACGAACTTCAAGCTCCACAAGCTCTAAAAGCTCGCTATCATCAACCTGATCAACCTTATTGAGAAAAACAACAATCGCTGGAACACCAACCTGACGCGCCAACAAAATATGCTCACGCGTTTGAGGCATAGGTCCATCTGCTGCAGAAACAACTAATATGGCACCATCCATTTGCGCCGCTCCTGTAATCATGTTCTTAACATAATCCGCATGACCAGGACAATCAACATGAGCATAGTGACGGCTCTCCGTTTCATACTCAACATGCGCAGTAGATATCGTTATACCACGCGCCCGCTCTTCAGGCGCCGCATCAATTTGGTCATATGCTTTAAATTCACCAAAATATTTCGTAATCGCTGCCGTCAATGAGGTCTTCCCATGGTCAACATGACCAATCGTTCCTATATTAACATGCGGCTTCGTACGTTCAAATTTGCTCTTTGCCATTTGAGCTCTCCATTTTCTGTTCAAACTATGAACTAAGTTTAAAATTAATATACGATCATAAATTACGTATATTGATTATGCATATTTCTTCTGAATCTCCTGTGCTACAGCCAAAGGAACAGGCTCATAATGATCAAATTGCATTGTATATTGAGCTCGCCCCTGTGTCATCGACCGAAGTGTATTTACATAACCAAACATATTCGCTAAAGGAACCATCGCATTCACAACTGTCGCAACACCACGAGCCTCAGTACCTGAAATTTGACCTCGACGAGAATTTAAGTCACCAATCACATCTCCAACATAATCTTCTGGCGTCACAACCTCCACTTTCATAATCGGCTCAAGCAGCTGAGCACCAGCTTTTTGCGCACCTTCCCGAAATGCTGCACGCGCAGCAATTTCAAAAGCTAAAACAGAAGAATCTACATCATGATAGCCACCATCAATCAAAGTAGCTTTTACACCAAGCATAGGAAACCCTGCAAGAGGGCCTGACCCCATAACACTTTCAATACCTTTTTGGACACCTGGAATATACTCTTTAGGAACGGCACCACCAACAATTTTTGACTCAAAAACGAAATCATCACCATCATGAGGCTCAAAAATAATTTTCACACGAGCAAATTGCCCAGCTCCCCCAGACTGTTTCTTATGGGTATAATCAATTTCAGCAACTTTTGTTATCGATTCACGATAAGCCACTTGAGGCTGCCCGACATTTGCTTCAACCTTAAATTCACGCCGCATACGATCAACAATGATATCAAGATGAAGCTCACCCATTCCAGCAATAATCGTCTGACCAGATTCTTCATCCGTTTTAACACGAAATGAAGGATCCTCCGCAGCCAAACGATTAAGAGCAAGACCCATTTTTTCTTGATCTGCCTTTGTTTTCGGCTCAATAGCAATTTCAATAACAGGTTCAGGAAATTCCATCCGCTCCAAAATAACGGGCTTCAAAGGATCACAAAGAGTATCACCCGTTGTTGTCTCCTTAAGACCAGCAAGAGCAACAATATCACCCGCAAATGCTTCTTCAATATCCTCACGAGAATTAGAATGCATCTGAAGCATACGCCCCAAACGCTCTTTCTTTTTTTTCACAGTATTCTCAAGAGAAATACCTTTTTGAATTTTACCAGAATAAATACGACAAAAAGTCAACGATCCAACAAACGGATCATTCATAATTTTAAAAGCAAGCATAGAAAGCGGAGCTTCATCTGAAGACTCACGAATTACCTCAATTTCAGTCTTAACATCAAGACCACTAATAGCTGGAACATCAACCGGAGAAGGAAGATAAGAAATCACAGCATCTAAAAGAGGTTGAATACCTTTATTTTTAAAAGCCGTACCACAAAGAACTGGATGAAACTGAACTTCGATTGTCCCTTTACGAATAAGAGCAACAAGCTGCTCATTAGTCGGCATAATCCCCTCCAAATATGCCTCTGTTGCCACCTCATCAACCTCAACAGCCATCTCAATCAATTTTTCGCGGTATTCTTCTGCTTTCTCCCTTAATCCAGAAGGTATCTCACCCACTGTAGCCGAAGCCCCAATAGAACCATTCCATGTCAACGCCTTCATTTCTATAAGATCAACAACACCCTCAAAATCATTTTCAGCACCAATCGGCAACTGCACAACAAGTGCTTTAGCACCCAATCGCGAAGCAACCATTTCTACACTACGATAAAAATCGGCCCCAACCTTATCCATTTTATTAACAAAAACCATACGGGGCACATGATATTTCTCAGCTTGCCTCCAAACAGTTTCTGTTTGAGGCTCTACACCAGCATTCGCATCCAACAATGCTATTGCACCATCAAGAACACGCAAAGAGCGCTCAACCTCAATTGTAAAATCAACGTGACCAGGCGTATCAATGATATTAAAGCGTCGCTTTCGACCATCACGACCTTCCCAAAAAGTAGTCGTCGCAGCAGATGTAATCGTAATACCACGCTCCTGCTCCTGCTCCATCCAATCCATTGTAGAAGCACCATCATGCGTTTCACCGATCTTATGATTCTTACCGGTATAGAATAAAATACGCTCTGTCATCGTGGTTTTACCGGCATCAATATGCGCCATAATACCAAAATTACGATAATCCTCAATTTTATATTCGCGAGCCATTCTTTTTTTGCCTTAGATCTTTTTCAAACATACCTACCAGCGATAATGAGAAAACGCACGATTAGCCTCAGCCATACGATGAACATCTTCTCGCTTTTTCACCGCAGAACCACGATTATTAGCAGCATCAACCAACTCACCAGAAAGGCGATCAATCATTGTTGTTTCATTACGCCCACGCGCCGCTGCAATCAACCAACGAATAGCTAAAGCCTGCCGACGATCAGGACGAACATCAATTGGAACTTGATAAGTAGCACCCCCAACACGACGTGAACGAACTTCAATATGTGGAGCAACATTTTCCAACGCCTGATGAAACAAAATCACAGGATCTGTCTTAACCTTATTCCCAACAGAATCAAGAGCACCATAAACAATACGTTCAGCTACTGATTTTTTACCATCAAACATAATGGCATTCATAAATTTTGTAATAACCAAATCACCAAATTTGGGATCTGGATTAATTTCACGTTTCTCTGCTCTATGGCGACGGGACATTGGCTTTGTCTCTCAAATATTTATTTCGGACGCTTTGCGCCATATTTAGAACGACGCTGTTTACGATTTTTAACACCCTGAGTATCAAGCAAACCACGAACAATGTGATACCGGACTCCTGGTAAATCCTTTACACGACCACCACGAATCATCACAACAGAGTGCTCTTGAAGATTATGCCCCTCTCCGGGAATATAACCAATCACTTCAAACCCATTTGTCAAACGAACCTTAGCAACTTTCCGAAGAGCAGAATTTGGTTTCTTCGGTGTCGTTGTATATACACGAGTACAAACACCACGCTTTTGCGGATTTGCCTGAAGGGCAGGAACCTTATTGCGCTTAACTGGCACTACACGCGGCTTTCTAATCAACTGATTTACGGTAGGCATGTAACCTTCCTCTTTAACAATCTGCGTTCGTTGTTCCCATTTGGGCTTTCATTTATCTATATCTACTCCAATAATATTCAGAATAAATATATGTTCATAATACAAAATCGGGCACGACTGCACAAACAGCTTACCCGACTACCAGCATAGGAGGCCACAACCTCTTGCATTAACATTTGTTTTTAGATCTTACAAACTTCTCTTAAGATGAATGCAAATCACCTTAATTCTCAATGCGCTTTCGTACTGATCATAGCAGCTTTTAATAGCGAGAACATATACATTCGTCAAGTACTAAACATCAGAAAAGTTTGTAAAAGTAAAAATTCAAAAAACAAAAAAGCTAATACATAAAATAATAGACTCATACAATAAAAATGGCTCCAACTATTAAAAATGGCTCCAATACATTGGGGGTAATTGCATAATATCTAATAGAACAACTTGCTAATTACAGATCTGGTACTTAAAATTAACAGTATGAAAATAGCAACATGGAATATAGCTGGTATAAAAGCGAGACATGAAACATTATGTAAATGGCTAAAACAGAATCAACCTGATGTAGTTTGCTTACAAGAAATTAAAAGTATTGATGAGAATTTCCCACGTAATACAATTGAAGATTTAGGCTATCATGTAGAAACGCATGGACAAAAAAGCTTCAATGGCGTTGCAATTCTTTCTAAAAAAATACCTGATGAAATTACTCGTCGATTACCAGGTAATCATAATGATAAGCAAGCACGTTATATTGAAGCTGTTTATTCAACAAATAAAAGAAGCATTCGTGTTGCTTCCCTCTATCTTCCAAATGGCAATCCCATCAATAGTGAGAAATACTTTTATAAAATAGAATGGATGAAGAGATTGTACACACATGCAAAATCATTACTTGCATATGAAGAACCTTTAATCCTTGCTGGTGATTATAATGTTATTCCGACCTCATTAGATGCAAAAAATCCGCAAGAATGGAAAAATGATGCTTTATTCCTTCCACAAATAAGAGAAATATTTCAGTGTATTACTCACTTAGGTTTTTATGACGCTATCCGAAATGTAACAGACATCCCATCATTTAGTTTTTGGGATTTTCAAGCTAATGCATGGAAAAAAAATAACGGTATACGCATTGACCATTTATTATTATCACCAGAGGCTGCAGATCAGCTGATTTGTGCATATAGCCAAACAGAGGTAAGAGGATACCAAAGGCCGTCAGACCACATTCCCATTTGGGTCGAGCTCAACTGTGATTAATTAAGATATAATAGGATATATAAAAAAAAATCCCACCTAAAATAATAAATATGCTACATCACATACTGAAATATATCCTGAATACAGTAACAAGAATAAAGAATTATTATAAAAATGGAGGAAATAATGAGAAAATCATTTTTAATATTTATTGCAGCAATTTTTACGGGATTAACAAGCATTGCTCACGCTACAAATGATACACTTGAGAAAATTAAAAGAACAGGAGAAATCACTTTAGGTGTTCGCGAATCATCAGGTCTGGCCTATGCGCTTGGCAATGGAAAATATACAGGTTTCCACACTGAAATGGCAGAACATATTATTAACGATATCTCAAAAAAAATTGGTCAACCAATCAAAGTTAATTATCTGCCCATTACATCACAAAATCGAATCCCTCTACTGAAAAACGGTACTTATGATTTTGAATGTGGATCGACAACAAATGATTCTGCTCGGAAGAAAGAAGCTGCCTTTGCATACACAACCTATGTTGAATCGGTTAAAATCGCTGTAAAGAAAAATTCTGGCATTAAATCTATTGATGATTTAAATGGTAAAAAAGTCGCAACAACCACTGGTACAACAGCTGTGCAGCTCATCCGTAAAAATAAACGTCAAAAAAACATTCATTTTGAAGTTGTAAACGGTAAAGACCACGGAGAGAGTTTCCTATTACTAGAATCTGGCCGAGCTGATGCATTTGTCATGGATATATCGATTCTCTCTGCAAACATTGCTAAATCAAAAAATCCATCTGATTATGTAATTCTTGATGCTACACTTTCCGTTGAACCTATCGCTTGTATGCTCCGCTTAAATGACAAAAATTTTGAACAAGTCATTAACGATAGTATCGTACGCCAAATTAATGATGAATCACTCGCGAAACTTTATAATAAATGGTTCATGGAACCAATTCCCCCTACAAATACTATCATCAATCTTCCTCTGTCTAAAGAAACTCGATATGCTTGGGAGAATCCAAATAATAAGCCACGGGAAGCTTATATAGAAAATAATCTATAAAATCATTACAAGAGAATAACCATACTCCTTACAAATTAGGTATAGTCATATTCTGAATTTTTCAATACACTTAGCCTATGTCAATATAGCTGATTTATTCTCTCTATTTAGCAACTGATTAACTTGAGGAAAATCAATTAATGGACTTTTCGTTCCTTTGCAAAGATGATCTTAATCATACACTGGTAGCCGGATGTCTCGGAACTCCTGGCATAAGTCATACCTATTTGGATACACTCCTCGATGGTTTTAAAAATACGGCCATATTATCTATCTATTCATTGATACTGGCTGTATTTGTAGGCGTTATTATAGGAATGATACGTACCTTGCCCAAAACTTCCATCATTAATAATTTTTTACGTGCTATTGGCACTTTTTGGGTAGAAATTATGCGTAATATTCCTTTACTTGTTCAAGTATTTCTATGGTATTTTGTCGTGCCTAAAATTTATCCACCTGCAATGAATTTTCCACCCATCTTATTAATAATCTGTGCTTTAGGTTTTTTTACATCTGCGCGTATCGCAGAGCAAGTTCGCTCTGGCATTGAATCTATTCCTTCTGGACAGCGTTATGCTGCAATGGCAATGGGATTTAATACTTACCAGAGCTATCGTTACATTATATTACCACGTGCTATTCGCACAATCATGCCACCACTCACTTCAGAAGCAATGGGCATTGTAAAAAATTCATCTATAGCGTTCGCTGTTTCTATTAATGAATTAATGCAATTTCAATATCAAACAATTGAAGAAGTAAGTCATGTTTATGAAAACTATCTACTTGTTACAATCCTTTATATTATCATATCTCTTTTCATATTTGTCCTTATGACAATAATTGAGAGAATGATTAGAATTCCCTGTTTTCAAACAGAGGGGTGTTAAATATGATAGTAGAATTTATAAATACCTATTCTCCTTTTAATTTCTCAGAATTTGATTTTTCGTTTTTTACTTTCGATATATTCTATTCTTATATTTTATCAGGGTTGCTTTTTAGCGTTTTTCTAACGATTGTTACAACGGTATTTGGTCTCATCTTTGGCATATTATTGGCAATGATGCGTCTTTCTTCCCTTAAGCTGCTTTCTATAATTGCTACAATTTATATTACTGCCATGCGATCAATACCGCTTGTAATGGTTATTTTATGGTTTTTTGTGCTTCTGCCTTTTATAATAGGCACATCAATCGGTGCTAATAAATCAGCATTAATTACTTTTACCGCGTTTGAAGCCGCTTATTTTGCTGAAATTATGCGCGCTGGTATACTTTCAATTTCGCAAGGACAAAAACATGCAGGTCAAGCTCTTGGGATGACATATTGGCAAAATATGCGCATTGTGATTCTTCCCCAAGCCTTCAGAAATATGCTACCAATCTTTTTAACACAAATCATTATCCTGTTTCAGGATACAACACTTGTCTATGCAATCAGCGGCAATAGCCTTTTGAATGGATTTGATATCGTTTCAAACAATTTCGGTGTAAAACAAGAGGCTTATATTTTAGCAGCAATTTTCTATTTTGTGATCTGCTTTACATTATCGCAAATAGTTTCATTCTTGCAGAAAAAAATATCCATTATTCGCTAACAGGGGAGAAAATAATGTCTACTCATATGATCGAAATAAAAAATGTTTCTAACTGGTATGGCGAAGTTAACATTCTTAAAAACTGTACGACCAATATCAATAAAGGAGAAGTAGTTGTAGTTTGTGGACCGTCAGGATCAGGTAAATCAACCCTCATAAAAACCATTAATGCTCTAGTACCTTTTCAAAAAGGTGAAATTTGGATTGATGGTATACCAGTTCATTCAAAAAAAACCAATTTATCCAAATTACGTAGCCACGTAGGAATGGTATTTCAACACTTTGAGCTTTTCCCACATTTATCCGTAACGGAAAATTTAACTATTGCACAAATTAAAGTTTTAAAACGCAGTAAAAAAGAAGCGCTTGAGCGTGGCTTATTATATCTTGAACGCGTTGGACTCATTGAATGCAAAGATAAATATCCTGGCCAACTTTCCGGAGGGCAACAGCAACGTGTTGCTATTGCACGCTCTTTAACTATGGATCCACTTGTTATGCTCTTTGATGAACCAACTTCTGCTTTAGATCCAGAAATGGTAGGCGAAGTATTAGACGTCATGATAGGCTTAGCAGAAGAAGGTATGACAATGATTTGTGTCACTCACGAAATGAACTTCGCTCAAAAAGTATCAAAGCGTATAATTTTTATGGATCAAGGAATGATACTCGAAGACTGTTCGTCTGAAGACTTTTTTTCTAACCCACAAGCCAGAATGCCAAGGACTCAAGAATTTTTATCAAAAATCCTTCATTCTTAACCATTACATTGTAATTCAGATTATATATAACCTAAATTTTAATTGCGTGCACCTAAGAATTGTTGTTTTTCAATAAAATCAACAATTCTTAATGCTGTTGTGTATTATATTTAATTTTACCTAAAAGTAAAAAAGTGAATTCTTAAATGGAAAAGCTCAATATCAACCTTACGCATTGATTATTTAATAAATCCCAATTAATATTATTCCATACAGATTCTTTCCTCAAATATTATATTTCCCAAAATAATCTGAGCAAACAGACCGCTTTTTCAATTATATATCTAAATTATCATACTTCTTATATAAGATTTTCTTCTCTTATTAATTTTTGCATAAATAGTATCTAGATATTTACTAATTTATGAAGCCTCACTTAATCATAAATTTAGTAACCGATGTACATGCATAAATCATCTAAGATACCATCTCAAATATTTTTTTAATCTTCAAAATAAATATAAAATCTGAATTAAATCAGCCGTTCTAAAGCAACAGATACTTTCTTTTTTGCATCATATAGCTCTGTAATTCTTTTACGTTCAATCTCAATAATTTCCTGTTTTGCATTTGCTATAAATTTTGGATTATTTAATTTAATTAATATTTTTTCAATATCTCGTTCAATTTTATCCATATCCTTTTTCAAACGAGCGCGTTCAGCATCTAAATTAATCAACTGCCCCAATGGTAAACAAAAAGTTGTCTCTCCTAAAATTATTTGGGCTGACATGGCAGGAGACTGATCAGAAAAACAAATTTCTTCAATACGTGCTAATCTTTTAAGAATAGTCTCATAACGATGTACACGCTCTTGAATTACTTGCCCTCCTTCTAAAATTACGAGAGGTGCCAGTGCACTTACTGGAACATTCATTTCAGCACGCACAGAACGGATACCACTAACTACATCAATAATCCAACTAATATCATTTGCAGCTTCTTCATCTTTAAATGTTACTTGTGGCCATTGCATTAATGCTAACATATTCTCGCGCTTCATATCTTGCATTGCCGTAAGAGACCATAACTCCTCTGTTACATGAGGCATAAAAGGATGAAGAAGTTTATAAACTTCATCAAGGACCCAAGCTGTACATGCTTGTGCCTCCTTTTTAGAATCTTCATTTGAACCTTGAAATACAGGTTTAAGAAGTTCAAGATACCAATCGCAGAATGCATTCCAAATGAACCGATAAAGTGCGTGAGCAGCATCATTAAATTTATAGTTTTCAATGCCCTTAGTAACTGCCGAAACGGTTTTGGATAATTCTGTTAAAATCCAACGGTTAATCGCAAGTTTTGTTTTTTCTGGTTTGAAAGATAAACCATGCCTAACACCATTCATTTCAGCAAATCGGGTAGCATTCCACAATTTCGTAACAAAATTACGGTAGCCTGCAACACGTGAGGAATCAAGTTTTACATCACGACCTTGCGCTGCCATAATAGCTAAAGTAAAGCGTAGCGCATCTGCGCCATATTGATCAATGAGTTCCAACGGATCAACAATATTTCCCTTCGATTTTGACATCTTTGCGCCATACTGATCCCGCACGAGAGCATGTACATAAACAATTGGGAAAGGTACTTCTCCCATAAAGTGCATACCCATCATCATCATACGAGCAACCCAGAAAAAGATAATATCAAATCCAGTGACCGATAAAGATGTTGGATAAAAAGTTGCTAACTCAATTGTTTTATCAGGCCAACCTAGCGTTGAGAAAGGCCAAAGAGCAGATGAAAACCAAGTATCTAAAACATCCTGATCACGTGTTAATTGAACTGTTTTACCATAATAAGATAAAGCAGAATCTAAAGCCTCTTTTTCATTTTTTTCAACAAAAATCATACCATCAGGACCATACCAAGCAGGTATCTGATGCCCCCACCATAATTGACGAGAAATACACCAAGGCTGAATATTCTGCATCCAATTAAAATAAGTTTTTTCCCAACTAGCTGGAATAAATTTTGTTTTCCCTTGGCGAACAGCTTCTATCGCTGGCTTTGCTAATTCTGCAGCATTGACATACCACTGATCTGTTAAAAGTGGTTCAATGGGTACTCCACTTCGATCACCATGAGGAACAACATGAGGATGATCATTAAAAGTTACACAATAGCCTCTTTCTTCCATCAAAGAAACAATTCGATTTCGTGCAACAAAACGATCAACTTTATCTAAATGCTCTACCAGCTCCTTCAATTCATCAGATAAAACTAAACCATCAAAAAATGCCTCATTATCACGCAAAAAAATCTCAGCCTTTTGTGTCAAAATATTAATTAAGCCTAAATTGTGCCGCTGTCCTACTTCAAAATCATTAAAATCATGCGCCGGTGTGATTTTTACAGCTCCACTCCCCTCATCAGGATTGGCATAAGAATCACCAACAATTAACAATTTGCGACCAACAAGTGGTAAGATAGCATTTTTTCCTATGAGACCTTTATAACGATCATCTTCAGAATTAACCGCAATACCCGTATCCCCTAGCATTGTCTCAGGACGTGTTGTCGCAACTGTTATAAAAGTTGTAGAATCATTCGGATCAAAAACTTTTCCTTCAAGTGGATACCTAAAATACCACAAATAACCTTTAACTTCTTTCAGTTCAACTTCAAGATCCGAAATAGCCGTCAACAACTTTGGATCCCAGTTGACTAAACGCTTGTCCTTATATATCAATCCTTGCTTGTAAAGCGTAACAAAAACTTCACGAACAGCCTGAGATAAACCCTCATCCATTGTGAATCGCTCACGTGACCAATCGCATGAAACGCCAAGACGTTTGAGTTGATTAGTAATAATCCCTCCGGCTTCATGACGCCATTTCCAAACGCGTTCAATAAATTTTTCTCTTCCCATTTCTTGACGCGCTGGCTCTTGATGTTCTGCAAGTTGTCGTTCAACAACCATTTGCGTGGCAATCCCTGCATGATCCATACCCGGTTGCCACAGCACATTTTTGCCTTGCATCCGTTGAAAACGCACTATAATATCCTGAATTGTCGTATTTAATGCATGCCCCATATGAAGTGAGCCTGTGACATTCGGCGGTGGCAACATAACACAAAAAGATTCTGGCTCTAGCTCTAAGTTTACCTTTGTTTTAAAAGCTCCACACTTTTCCCATTCTTTTGCAATTCGTGGCTCCACAGAAGCAGCATTATAGTTTTTTTCTAGCATCTTATCCACTTAATTCATAATACCGCTGAAAAAACAATTATGGTCAAAAACTAGCTACGCCACATGCAAAACACTATTTATCTAAATAGCTTTATAAAACCATGTTCGAACTCTAACAACCAAATTAAATAGCAGATTATATAACGAGTTTAAAAGCTCTTAGCTCTTAAGATAAATTCTTAACAGTTTTGACAATTTCTTCACGTAGAATTTTCTCAAGTAAAATAGGCAATTGACATTGTAACCACTCCGCTATAGCGGGACGCAATACATCTCTTGCAACCTTTTCAGCAGAGGAAACAACATACGCAGATAATTCTACACAACCAGAAGATGGATTTCTTTTCTGTGATACAAATGTCTCATCATATTGTTTTACTTTATGAACAGAATCTTGTTCTTCAGAAGAAAGACTCATCCCTTGCATATCCATCTTATTTTCCAATTTTGTATCATTTGTTAAAGAAGAAACTCTATCTTCTGCAGAAAAACCAATACGATCAGCTAAAGCCCTCATCGCATCATCAACAGATAAAGTCGCATCATAAACACCTTCTGATGGTGTTACTGAACTCTTTGCAGAAGCATTTGCTGCAATAGATTCACTTGAGAAATTATCAGACTGAACTGAATTTTCTTCAATTATTTCACGGATAGATGTCAAAATCTCATCCATACTTGGCTCATGTAACGCATTTGAACTCTGTACCATACTTTAAAACCTCTCGAAACGCAAAAACAAACGAAACTACCATCTACTGTAGCAAAAGAACGATAAAATCAACACATCTCTTTGTCTGAAATATGATACTACACACAACTTTTTTCAACATGATACAAATTGGGGCAAAAAATATTTTCAATATCAACAATTAATTTATAATATACTCATTTATGCAAATAATTATTTTAATGTGTAAAAATCGCTAATTATATCCTCGATTCTCAGCGAACATATTTAATCGTTTTCAAACCCAAATAACTTGCGGTCAATTTACCAACAGAATATTGGACACTATAACTTGCAACGACAACATCACATTCTGCTGCTATTAACGCAATCTGAGCATTAATCAACTGCGTCTGAGAGTTTAAAACATCCAATGTAGTTGCCTGCCCTACACGATTTTCTTGAATACGACCTTTAAAAGCAATGTCAGCAGCACGAACACTCTCACGATAAGCTGCAACAGATGCACGAGCACCTTCTAACTGAAACCAAGCAGAAGTAAGTGCTTGTTTTACACCACTTTGAGCCAAATCAAGCTGAAAATGGGCTTGCCTAAATTGTTCCTTTGCCTGGCGAATCTGCGCAGATGTACGTCCTCCTTCAAAAATTGGAAAACTAAGTGAAAGCCCCACTGATTGAGAAACTCCATCCTCTCCAGGCCCTCTATAAACTCGATTATAAGATGTTGTCGCAGACAAATCAACTTTAGGAAGCAGTGCTCCTTCTTTTGCTTTGACATTATAAAAACTAGAATCAATTAAATATCTTGCATAAAGAATTGCGGGGTGCATAGCGATACTAATTTGATAACCGGAATCAAGATTCATTGGTAATTCTTTTGCCATCAATGGACGTTCTAATTTTTTAGGATCAGCACCAATTACTTGCCGATAAATTGCTTCCGCTGATTTTACGTTAGCATGAGCAACACTGAGCTCAGAAACAGCAACAGAACGAGCTGCTTGTGCTTGAGCAAAATCAATACGCCCTCCTTCCCCTACCTCAAGTTTTGCTTTATCTGAACGAACTTGCTCTTCAAGGGCAATCAAATTTTTTCGACGCAGATCAGCAATACGGCGCGCTTTGTACACATTAGTGTATGCTGTCACAACTTCAAGAAACATATTCTGCTCAGCATTACGAAAATATTCATGCTGTGCTTGCATTTTTAATTTAGCTGAAAAAAACGTATTTTGCGTAATAAAACCATCAAATAACCTTTGATTTAGCCTTATTCCTATAAATCCAGAGGTACTATAAGGAGCTATAGCAGCTTTATTTCGACCATAGCTCCCAATTCCTTCAATTTGTGGAAAAAAGCCTGAACCTGCAACAACCATATCATCTTTTGATATGCGCACAGCCGCACGCTCACTATTCAATTTAGCATTATGCAGATAAGCTTTAGCAAAAGCATCCATCAATGTATCAGCATAAGCTAATTCAGAGATAAAAATGCAAAAAATCAGGAACAAACATACTTGAAATTTCTTGTTTATTTTAAACACAATATAAATCCTAAACTAATCATACTATTCTTTATATCTATTTATAAAATATCAGCATTAAAATACAAAATCAGGCAATCTTAAAAATTCAGGTAAGGGTTTCACAGAAAGATTAAAATTACGACAAACTGAAATAGTACTCTCTTTTCTTACGTAGATTCGTGCAATACCAGCATTGCCATGTCCTTCAACCACAACAAGACGTCCACCTTCTCTCATCTGATCAAAAATACCATCAGGAATGAAATCGACAGCACCTTCAATAAAAATTACATCATAAGGCCCTTTAATAGGATATCCCTTCTCTAAGGTCTCATGAACAACCGTTACATTATTATACTGATTACACTCCAAAATTTTGGCAGCCTGTTCTGCAAGCATCTTATTGCCTTCTAATGCAATAACGGATTTCCCAAGTTTTGAAAGCAATGCAGAACAATAACCGCTATTTGCACCAATATCCAAAACAACATCGGATGATTTTACAGCTGCCAATTGTAATAATTTTGCTAAAGATGCAGGTCTCATTAAATGACGTACAGGCAAATTACTCTGCGCTGGAAATACAACAATATCAGCATCGCGATAACTTAAATCTCTAATATTTTCTGGAACGAAATCTTCACGTGGCACTGTTAAAAATGCTTTGAGAACCAACAAATCTGTCACATCTACTGTACGAATTTGATTATCAACCATTTTACGGCGAAGTTCTACAAAATCTACTATCATCACTAAATTTCTCTCCCATACGCAATAAAAGCTTCCAAAAAGCAGCAACAGTTTTAAGATGTGAACATCTGCTACTACTAATGGTGCGACAAAAAGCATGTTATAGTCAATAATTAAGATCCCAATTTCGCCAATTTTAATGTACACTGTATTCTACTAGATACGAAAGTAACTCATTTGAGATTTTGAGAATTATAAATCAAATTAGCTGGAGGCCTCGCCCGGAATCGAACCGGGATACAAGGATTTGCAGTCCTCTGCGTAACCATTCTGCCACGAGGCCCCATTAAAATGTAAAGATCGTCAATAAGGGAAGGCAAAGCATCCGTCAAGGCAAAGAAACTTTTTCTAACCTTTTTATTCATTCATATCATATTGTAATTTGAAGATTTAAAAAATTAAAGTAATTTTTCTCTTTGCAAATCAATATTGCTTTGCTATAGGCTTTGTAAATTAAGTGATTATACACTGTTCCCCGGTAGCTCAGTGGTAGAGCAACCGGCTGTTAACCGGTTGGTCGCTGGTTCGAATCCGGCCCGGGGAGCCATATTTGGGTGTAATGCTTAACATATTGACTTTATTGATCTTTTTAAAGATAAAAAATTAAGGTTTCATATTTTCTTCTATAATGCATTGCGAATCGATATTTCTTTTGAATTGTTTTATAGCTACTATAATCTGCATAATTTTGCCTTTTAGATATGTTGCCAACTTGCACGTATGGGCGTCCTGTTTATTATGCTCGAAGATTTGTCTTGCTAAACTTGAGTTGATGACAATAAAGTCTTTTCGCTCTAGATGAATAAAGAACTATCCGATACAAAAATCACATTCATTATGTCCTACATCCGTTAAGTAGGATCAGCATATAAATCGGAATCACTTTTCTTTTAATTTTATTTTTTATTTTCAATCGCGTTAGTGCTCTCTTTAGTAGATTTCTTTATTCATTTTTTTCTGTTTAACCTTCTTTCTAAAATAAAAAGCTCTTACTAAAATCATAAAAAAATAGTGAAAACTGCCATCATCAATGCTAAACATAATAAGCTGATTTCACATTAATACACCTATAGTAGCGTATTCGTCTCACTTACTACATCTAAATAATAATAGTTTTACATCCAATAATGCATAAAAGTAAGTTTTATAATGCGCTCTTTAAATCTGTGCTATTTATTTCTCTAACTTTTAAAACGCAATGACCGCACATATTTTGTTTTTTTGTGTTCTAATGAGTTTTTTTACTTTTTGATTGTGCAATTTTATCGATGCTATTTAAGATTTTTTCCGATCTTTAATCCTCTTAAATGGTGTTTTACTACCTTCTCGCTTGTAAATTTTTGGTTCAGCTAGTTTTTCAGGTAATGATGCAAATTGCAGAGGAATCTCTTTTCGTGTTAATTTCATACGAATCAAGCGCTCTATAGCACACAAACGTACCTGCTCTATTTTTTCATCAAAAAGTGTAATAGCATTACCAGATGCACCATTACGTCCGGTACGACCAATGCGATGCACATAGCTTTCAGCATTATCTGGCAAATCATAATTAATAACATGGCTGATTCCGGGGATATCAATACCACGTGCAGCAATATCAGTTGCAACCAAAACTCTTACTAATCCTTCACGAAAATCTTTTAACGCACACTGCCGAGCATTTTGTGATTTATTTCCATGGATTGTCGCAACAGAATATCCCGTTTTTACCAAACTACGCGCAACAGAATCAGCGCCATGCTTAGTACGTATAAACACAATAACTGAAGCCAAAGCAGGATTTGTTAAAAGTTTATTCAAAACACTCTTTTTTTCACTTGTAGAAACACAATACAGTACTTGAGTAATCTCCGCAGCAGTGGTTCCTTGAGACACAACTTCTATTTTTACTGGTTTCTTAAGTAAATTATCTGCAAGCACATTAACTTCTTTTGACATTGTCGCGGAAAAAAGTGCCGTTTGACATTTCTTATGCAAAAAGTTTGCAATTTGTCGCACATCATTAATAAAGCCCATATCTAACATACGATCAGCCTCATCTAGAATAAAAAAACGAGACTGAGACAGATCAACATATTTATTACGGATAAGATCTATTAAACGTCCCGGTGTTGCAATCAAAATATCCACACCCTTTGCCATCCGTCTAATTTGTGTCAAACGCGACATTCCCCCTAAAATCAAACAAGTTGAAAGATGGGTTCCTTTTGCAACAGCACTAATTGCTTCCTCAATCTGAACAGCAAGTTCACGCGTAGGAACCAAAATTAAGGCTCGCGCAGTTTTAGGGTGACGCTTATCACCTAAAGTTAAAATTCGGTTCAAAATGGGTAAACTGAATGCCAATGTTTTTCCAGAACCAGTTTGTGCAATCCCTAAAATATCATGCCCTTTTAATATTACTGGGATAGCTCGCTCTTGAATAAGCTTAGGTTTATGCATACCAGCAATAAACAGGTTTTTAACTAAAAGAGAGGACAAACCTAGTTCTGCAAAAATATTTTCTTTACTTACACTCAAAATAAAATTTTCCCTAGCTCGATAATTATCAATAAATTACAAGCTAAATCGTAGTATTAAAAAACATACAATAGAGTCCTAATTTTAATTTTGTGGACCAATGCTTGAAATAAAATAAACTGCCAGACACCACACATGGGTATCTTAATCCAAAATAAGATGTACAAAACCTTTTTGTGTAAAAAACTAATTCATCAACACAAACGCTTTAATAGGCAGTATCATCGGATTAAAATAAAAAGCAAGTACCTTACAAAATTATTTATTTTTTTATTACTGTTTCCTTCGGCATATTCATTCCCTTAAAATCAGGATAAATCTCCAGAAAAATTGTATTTTGTATAGTCTTCTGTCCCCCATAAACTAAAAACCATTTATCATTATCAAAAATCGCTAAGGTTTTATATTTTATGATACGATCCTTTGTTTCAATCACAGTTGGAATCAAAGCATAAAAAATATCATTATTAATTTGCTTATAGTCTATTTCTGTTTCATCTAAATGATAAGCATCAGTAGGTAAATTTTCAAACTGAACATGCAGTTGCTCAAGAAAATTATTACGTAAACTATCCTCTGTCGTGTTTAACAGGCGAGCCATTTCTTTATAAAGTCGATCAGGCATATGAGCAGAAACAATAGAAAAATTTCTATTTTTCATGGCCTTATTAATATCAATAACCAAATTTGAAAGCGCAGTTTTTTGCATTACCGTTGGCTCAGCTACTACATTATATGTTCCAATACCTAATAATAAAAATACACTCAGCATAAAATAAAAAATGGATTTCACTCTCTATATTCCTTTATTCAAAAAAATTTCAAATTACAAAACTAAATAACTCTATAATCATCTGTAACATAACGATATTTCTAATAAACTTATTTAAGTTATCTTTATAACATATCGAAGTTAATATGTTTTTTTAATAAAATTAACATAGAATAAAAATTTATAACTAATTTCGTAAGGCACTAAAAGTGTATAATCTCGTCATTAAAATAATAATTTAAGCTCAAAACTATGTATCCCATCAACACTGCTAAAAACTAAAAATAAAATATTGCTCTACCCCCTGAAAAGGTGAAATTTGTTTTTTAATGCCTAGAAAATATTTAAAATCAAAATTACTATTAAAAATAATTAGAAGATTTTTCTCTTCATGAAAAATACTTTTCAGAGCGTCAATCAACAAAAACTATCTCAAAAACAATACCTCCAAAATGCAGCATTTTAATTATTGTCAAAACAATTCGATTTTTAGGAACTATAATAATAAAATATGTAAGAACTGCTCCAATATCTCACAATTTAATTATACTCGTTTCAGCTACAATAGCCTCATCTACAAATGTATCAACATTTTCTAATTTGATATGTTTCCCATTATTTAAAATAAAGAAATCACCTTTCAACTTCCTGTAGTTTAATAAAAAGAAACTCTGCTTGCCAATCACATTAACGAAATAAATTACTTACATCACTAATCAACTACTTCTCCCTACAGATATAATTATCAAATCTGATTTGTTTTTCTCACTGGAATTTTAATTTTATTGCAAAGCAACTTAACATCAAATTATCATTTGCAATCTATCAAGAATTATAAAGAACAAAAAAGCACTACAAACTTTATATAGCAGTATATAATAACTATTAAATCTCTA
>NZ_JAMCOF010000005.1:0-89497 GCF_023500045.1 Bartonella bilalgolemi
GAGAAAATGGAAACTGTTCTCGATGATGCAAAAAAATATACAGATGAAAAGGTGGAGAATATTGTTTCTGAAGCTAAAGATTATACTGATATGAAGTTTGATAGCCTAAATTATAATATCGAGGGTGTAAAACAAGAAGCAAGGCAAGCAGCAGCTATTGGTTTAGCTGTATCTAGTTTGCGTTATGAAGATGCTCCTGGTGCATTAAGCATTGCATTTAGTAGTGGTTCATGGCGCAGTCAATCTGCAATTGCTTTTGGTGCTGGTTATACATCTGAAAGCGGAGATATTCGCTCTAACGTTTCTGTAACAACTGCTGGTGGTCATTGGGGTATAGGTGCAGGAATAAGTGTGAGACTAAAATAATGATGAAATATCAAAGTATTTTTGTAAGTCTTTTTTTTGTCTTTGTCTTATTAGGCAAAGGGGGAAGTTTTGCTCATGAAAAAAATATGTATACGCTACATCCACCCCAACTGTCTGTACCATCCGGAAAACCTGGAGAAATACGACGTCTCATTATGCAGTTTTATAATTGGACTTTGATTTGTGATGAAAACACAACTCTTAAGCAGGGTGTATGTAATGTAACACAAACAGTTCATGATGAAGAGGATAATACAGTGTTTAGTTGGTCTCTTGTTTCTACAAAAAATGGTCAACCAGCTATGCTTTTCCGTACATTGCCAAATTCTGACACAACTATTCCTATAAAAATATCTGTAGAAGATGTTAAAGAACCTAGTTTTGTTCGTTATACGCAGTGTGATGAAATGGTCTGTTTAGCACAGTCAGCTTTGAGTCCTATCTTAAGTGATCAAATAGAGAAAAAGAAGAATGTACGTATTTCCTATAAGCTTAAAGAAGGAAAAACACTCTCTTTTATCTTACCATTTAATGGGTTGAGTGAAGCACTATTTTCTTTACAACGATAAAAGATGTAATAAGATGAAGAAAAAAAGATTGCTATTTTAGCTAAATAGTCACTATTTTTTTTAATTTAAATAATAAAGTAAAAAAATTATCATGTATATTTATTTTAAAAAATATATAGAGTATCAATAATATTTGTATTTTGTATTTATAAATAATTTTACAGATTTTAGAAAAAGATTATATTTTTACATATAAGCTTTACATTATAAATCTTCTTAATAAATTAGTGTATTATACATAATAATGATTAAATAATCGTTTTATATTATTGTAGATAAAGTTGTGTTTTATTTTATTGTGAATCAACAGCAACCACGAAGAAACACTAGAGATAAATGTTCTTGTTCAACAGGATAGAGTGAATTGATTGTATGATCAAATAATTGCAGTTGCAAAATCAAAAATTTTTCTCATTTAAAATCTTTACCTTTTATGTGGAAATTGATTTAGAAGCCAGTAATTGTCGTTTTCTTGTCGCGCGAATTGTTCATTGATTTTGGGATTAGGAGAAAGAATGATTTTTTAGCATAAAAGCAATAAATTATGTGATTGAAGCATTAAAAGTTTGTCGTTTGAAATTAAAGAAAAGGCAGATTAAGCATTATCATTTAATTGCAATGGATACGTGCTATTTTATTTAGCATATTTTAGGTACAACTGGTCTTGCATTAAAGATTGTTGAGAAGAAACAGATTATTGGATGCTTTTTTATTCATTTGTATTGTTATGCTCACTAAATATTTTTGGAAAAAAAGATATGTGTTCAGATAGTTTTAGATCGTTGAAAAATTATGTGCGAGTTTTTTTTTAATTTTTTAGATCCTTACAAATTAAAAATTTTATTACAAGGCTTAAAATTTTATCTTTTGGGAACTTTTGGAGCAATAATAATTTTATTATCTCAATTATAAAAAGTACGATCAAAGTTAAATTGAAGATATTTTGATAAAAGGTGTAGAGGTAGAGTAGCTATGACCTTTATGATAGAAAATTTATTGTCGTAGAATATAGAAAAATGTGCAACTACTTCTTGCATTGAAGACAAAAGAAAAATTTAGTTTTAGCTGGTTGTGCTATTTGAGATGGTATTTAAATTTTGTTCAGTTAATGATTTAAGAGTTGCAGCTTATGAAGCAAATAAGAGGTTTGCTAGGATTGAATATTGAATGATAGTGTTTGGGGCATCATCATAAGAATAAATGTTTTAAGTATTAAAAATTATCAGAATATAGAAATAGTAAATTTATGAAAAAAACGACATCAAAAGGTGGTAGAGGTGGTTCAGGGTCATACGCACTATATCAGCGTGTAAAAAAGAAAGCAGGAACGATTAAAGCATCGTCACGGCGATGGTTAGAAAGGCATTTAAACGATCCTTATGTTCATCAATCAAAAATAGATGGTTATCGTTCACGTTCTGCTTATAAACTTATTGAAATTGATGAGCGTTATAAGATCTTCAAAAAAGGCCAGAAAGTCATCGATCTAGGAGCTGCTCCTGGGGGATGGTGTCAGGTTGCAGCCCGTAAAGTGGAATCAAGTGATCAAAAGCCAAGCGTTGTTGGTATTGATTATTTGCCGGTGGATCCACTACCGGGGGTTGTAGTACTGGAGATGGATTTTTTACATGAAAATGCATCGCAGAAATTGATGGATGCTTTAGGAGAACAGCCAGATATAGTGCTTTCTGATATGGCAGCGCCAACGACTGGACATCGTCAAACGGATCATTTGAGAACAGTATATTTATGTGAAATGGCTGCTGATTTTGCTCTTTCTGTTCTTAAGTCTGGAGGTCATTTTTTGGCAAAGGCTTTTCAGGGAGGAGCAGAGAATACTCTTCTCACTACATTAAAACAGAATTTTAAAACGGTTCATCATGTCAAACCCCCTGCAAGCCGAGCAGAATCAGTTGAACTTTATCTTTTAGCTCTTGAATTTAAGGGTATAACTGAAACACAAAAATAGTTTTTATATATAAAAGGCTAAAAGTTATTTGGTTTTATTGATATCACAAGAACTTTTTTAATCAATTTGTAGTAATTATTATGTGTTTTTTGTACAGAATAAAAAACTGTGAAATAAACGTGTTTTTGTATAAATAGAAGAAACTAATTCCTCAATAGGCGTTTTATGAAATTTCTTGATCAGGCTAAAGTCTACATTCGTTCTGGTAATGGTGGAGCAGGAGCAGTATCATTCCGTCGTGAAAAGTTTATAGAATTTGGAGGTCCAGATGGAGGGAATGGAGGACGTGGTGGTGATGTGTGGGCTCTTGTCGTTGATGGGCTCAACACACTGATTGATTATCGTTATCAGCAGCATTTTAGAGCAAAAACAGGAGGGCATGGTAAAGGGCGCAATATGACAGGCGTAAAGGGTGATGATATCATTCTGAAAGTGCCAGTTGGAACACAGATTTTTGAAGAAGATAATAAAACATTGATTTGTGATTTGATAGAAGTTGGTCAACGTTATCGTCTTGCCAAAGGAGGCAATGGCGGTTTTGGTAATCTTCATTTTACAACTTCTACGAATCGAGCACCTCGGTATGCGAATCCAGGCTTGAGTGGAGAAGAACGTACACTTTGGCTACGTTTGAAATTAATTGCTGATGGGGGACTTGTTGGTCTGCCAAATGCTGGCAAATCAACTTTTTTAGCGGCAGTAACAGCCGCAAAGCCAAAAATTGCGGATTATCCTTTTACTACTTTGTATCCTCATCTTGGTGTTGCATCTATTGATGCTCGCGAATTTGTTTTGGCCGATATTCCTGGTTTGATCGAAGGAGCTCATGAAGGTGTGGGAATCGGTGACCGTTTTTTAGGGCATGTAGAACGTTGCCGTGTTTTACTTCATTTAGTTTCTGCTCAAGAAGAAAATGTGGCAAAAGCTTATCATATTATTCGTCATGAGCTTGAGTCATATGGACATCATTTGAGCAATAAAACTGAAATTGTGGCTTTAAGTCAAATCGATACTCTTTCTATTGGGGAACGTGCCGTCAAACAAGAAATATTGCAAAGAGCATCTGGTAAATCGGTTATGATGTTTTCTGCGGTTAGTCATGAAGGTTTAGATCATGTATTGCGTGCTATTGCACATATCATTGAAAAAGAACGACAAGATAATGTTTATGAAGCATAAATAGGATTCATGGCGATGATCATTGGAATGCAAAAACTTTCGCAGTATAAGTATAAATGTATTGTGATTAAGGTTTGTTTTGCGCTTTTAGTTGATCCTCAAACAGGTTTACGCGTTGAATGGCTTAAAAGTTTAATTAATGATGCTGTTGTACTACGCCAAAATGGTGTTGAGGTTTTATTTGTTTCTTTTAGTGCTATTGCTTTAGGGCTTATCTCACTTCATCTTTCTAAAGTTTTTTAAAATTAGAAGAGAGTCAGGCATGTGCTGCCTTAGGCTAAATTGAACTTATTAAAGCTTATAGTGATGGACTGTCCCAATATGGATTGAGAACAGGTCAAATTTTGCTGACATTATCCGATAAGGAAGAGCGTCAGCATTATCTTAATGCGCGTGCTACTATTGATACGCTTTTACTTTTGGGGATCGTACCTATTATCAATGAAAATGATATTGGAGCAACAAGTGAAATTCGTTATGGTGATAATGATCGTTTAGCAGCACATGTTGCAACGATGATGGGAGCAGATCTTTTAATCCTTTTATCCGGTGTTGATGGTCTTTATACGTATTTTCCTCATTTGAACCCAGGAGCTGAATTTGTTTCTTTATATTGCGTTAATTACACGTGATATTGAGAAAATGATGGGCATTGCTGCTTCATAGTTTTCACAGAGTGGAATGAAAACTAAATTTGAGGCCGAGAAAATAGCTACTGCTGCTGGGACAGCAATGCTTATTACTTCAGGAAAATGCATGAATCCCATTGTTGCAATTGACAAAGGAAAACGCGGTAGTTTTTTTACTGCAAATGAGAAGCCAGTAAATACCTGGAAAAAATGGATTTTTTGTCATTTAGATCCATCTGGTGTTTTGACTGTTGATCAGGGAGCTATTAAAGCCTTTGAGGTTGGAAAATCATTACTTGCTACCGGAGTTGTTGCTGTTGTGGGAATGTTTGATCGTGGAGATACGGTTGCGATTGTTGATGAAAATGGAATTGAGATTGCTCGTGGTCTTATAAATTATGGAGCAGATGAAGCAAAAATTATTATAGGTTGTAAGAACGAAGAAATAGAATATATTCTTGGGAATGGAGTATGTTCCGTTGTAATGCATCGCAATGATATGGTTTTACGTTGCTTATAGGATTGAATATAAAAGTTCTCTTTTTTGTGAGTTTGTAAATGAGTGATCATATGACTTTAGCAGAGCAGATGAGAGTTATGGGGCAGAAAGCATGTGATATTGTTTCGATATTTGCAAGTGCTTCTGCTGACCAAAGAAAAAGTGCTTTGGAAATGATCGCTCTGAACCTAGAAAATCAGTCGGTTGAAATTTTATGGACTAATCGTCAAGATTTAGAAAATGCTGCTCGGAATATTTTAACATCCGCAATGGTTGATCGGCTGAAGTTGGATGAAGCACGTTTACATGCAATGATCGATAGTGTTCGTCAGATTGCTTACTTGTCCGATTCTGTTGGAGAAGTAATCAGTGAATGGACGCATCCAAATGGGCTTTGTGTTCGTCGTGTGTGAACACCACTTAGTGTTATTGGTATTATTTATAAAAGGCGGCTAAATGTTACAATTGATACAAGTGCTTTGTATTTGAAAGATGGAGATGCTGCAATTTTGCATGGTGGTTCAAATAGTTTTCATTCTGTACTTGCGCTTCATTCGGCATTAGTGAAAGGATTGGAACAAGCCGGCTTACCTAGGAGCATTATTCAAATAGTGGAAAAAAAAGATCGCGATACTGTTGGTGAAATGTTTAAAGGTTGGGATGGAGCAATTGATGTTATTATATCCCGTGGTAGGAAAAATCTTGTGGCACGCATTTAATCCGTGCGCGTGTTCCTACTTTCACACATTTAGAAGGTCTTTGTTATATTTATATTGATAAATCAGCGGATTTAGATATGGCACGTAAAATTGTATTAAATGCAAAATTAAGGCGTATGGGTATATGTGGAGCTGTTGAGACAGTTTTGATTAACCGTCAGGCATTAAAAAATTTTTCCTGTTCTCATTGCTTTACAAGAGAAGGAATGTGAAATTCGTGTAACAGAAGATATCATATCGCTTATGCAAGGAGCTATATTAGCTTGTGAAGAAGATTAGTCTTGTAAATATCTTGATGCAATTTTATCTGTTAAAACGGTTGATGGTATTGAGGGAGCTATTGCATACATTCAGCGTTATTCATCAGGACATACTGAACAATTATTAGTGAGGATATAGGGATAGTTAAAATGTTTTTTAATCATTTAGATTCAGCCGTTTTGCTTCATAATGCATCAACACAATTTGCTGATGGAAGTGAATTTAGTTTTGGAGCAGAAATTGGTATTGCAACAGGGAAAATGCATGCGTGCGGACCAATAGGAGTTGAACAATTGACATCATTTCAATATTACATTAGTGGAAATGGGTAGGTTAGGCCTTGCAGCAACTTTTTTTTCCATGGGAAAATCGTATACCACATGTTGAAAAATCCAATGTTATTGGCCTTTTTGGTGGGTCATTTAATCCACCACATGCAGGCCATCTTCTTGTTGCAAAGACTGCAATTTTGCGTTTGCGTCTTAACCAATTATGGTGGATGATAACTCCAGGAAATCCTTTAAAAGATTGTCTACAATTGTTGTCTTTGCGTAAGAGAATGCAGTTAAGCTTGGAACTTCTTAATCATCCAAAGGTTCGCGTAACAGGTTTTGAGAAGACTATAGGGAGCAAAATATCTGTTGATACGATTTCTTATATTCTTACACGCCATAGGGGAGTGCATTTTGTGTGGGTTATGGGAGCAGATAATTTAGCAACGTTTCATTATTGGCATAGGTGGCGAGATATCATGTCTATGATTCCCATTGCAATCATTGATCGTCCTTTAGCACGTATGTCAGCACTTTCTTCTCCTATGGCTAGAACTTATTGTTATTCTCGTGTGGATGAGAGAGCAAGCACATTATTGCCTTTTATGGCACCACCTGCTTGGATTTATTTACATGGACCTTTATCTTTTCAGTCTTCAACAAAGCTTCGTTTACAAGAGAATGATTTTTCTTGAAGATTCTATAGGATTCTGCAACTATTTTAGAGTAACTTATTTTTACTCTTAACTCTTATGTTTCAAATAATAAGAAAGGATATTAGTCTGGAAAAATTTGTACAAAAATGTTGTAATATTATTGCTCCTTTGGCAGAAGAAAAAGGCTTGTCAGTTACGAATGGTCTTAAAATTATTCTTAGCAATTTAGAAGATATAAAAGCAGAAGATATTGTTTCTATTGATTTGCAGGGAAGGTCTTCTTTGGCTGATTATATGGTTATTGCTTCTGGTTGTTCGCAGCGTCATATTTTGGCTATTACTGATCGTCTTTTATCTGTTTGGAAAGAAAGTGGATACGGTAAAGCAAGGGTAGAGGGAATGGCTGGAGGGGATTGGGTGCTGATTGATGCAGGCGATATCATTATTCATCTTTTTCGTCCAGAAATTCGTACTTTTTATAATTTAGAAAAAATATGGTTTGATTCAGGTTTGGAGAATATTGAAACAATTTTTGTTGGAGATAACTGACATGCAAGTTTCTATTTTTGCTGTTGGTCGTATGAAACAAGGTGTGGAACAGATATTAGTTCACCGTTATTTGGATCGTTTTTCTAAAAGTGCTGGGACTGTAGGTTTTCATTTTGGAAAAATGCAAGAAATATCAGAAAGTCGTGCTCATACAGTTTGTCAACGTATGGAAGAAGAAGGAAAAAAACTTTTTGAATATTTGCCTGAAAAATGCCGATTAATCGTATTGGATGAGCGTGGAAAGTTGATGTCATCATCTGTTTTTGCTGAAAAATTAGCATTTTACCGTGATGAAGGTGTTCGTGATTTGATATTTGCTTTAGGAGGACCTGATGGACATAGCGAACAGGTTAAAAACCGTTCTGATTTTCTTTTATCTTTTGGTTTTATGACATGGCCGCATCAGATTGCACGTATATTACTCACAGAACAGTTGTATAGAGCCATAACAATTATCAACCATCATCCTTATCATCGTCTTTAAATTATATATATTTTTTACACCTATTCATGCACTTATTAACATTGTTTTAGGTGACAGCATTTAAAGCATCATTAGTTTATATAATGGAATTTAATGGTTGGACAAATGAAGAGGTTTCTTCATGAAAAGATAAAGATGCAGTATTTATGCAAGAAATGGATGATATTTCTGATGCTAATATTAAGCATGGATATCAGGACATCTATTTTGTATGCTGAAGATATAGACAGTCGCGAATTAGTACAAAAAACATTAATGGACATTCGCAATAATATTTCTGTATCGCGTAAGCATATTGCTTCGTTGATACAACAAGTTGATCGCTTAAAAAAAGATCAACGTACTTTAACTGATGAACTTATAAAAGTTGCTAAAGTAGAGCGCAATGTAGCAAATGATATTATTGAAAGGGAGGAAAAGCTTAAGCAACTTTTAGGGCAGAAGATGCAAGCGGATCACAATTTAAAAAATCGCCAGGCTGAATTTGCAGAGATATTAGCCGTTTTAGTGCGGACAGAATTAAAACCACCTCCTGCTCTTATAGCGCGACCTGAAGATGTTCTTGCTTCCATACGCAGCTCTATTTTATTAGGAGTCATCATTCCTGATATGCAAGAAAAAACACAGAGTTTAATAGAGAATCTAAAAAAATTGTCCAACTTAAGTCATGTAATTGCTACGGAATGCGCAGATTTAAAAGCTAAAATGCAGAATCAAGCAGAGCAGCTTAAATATTTAGAGTTTTTATTAGATAAAAAAGCGAAATTACAGCAAAGATCAGAAAAAGAGCTTATGATGTTACAACAGAAAAATATTACTCTTATTAAGAAAGCTCAGTCTTTAGAAGAATTAATTTTAGAGCTTGATTATCAATCACAATCTAATTCCGCTGCATCAGAAAATATACGGAAGAGTTTACAATTATTAGAGCAGATGGATTTTCAAAATAAAAAGGGTCATTTGCTTTTACCTGTTTCGGGAAAAAAAATTCAACATTTTAATAATAGTTCGCATGTTGCGCGTTTTGGTGAAGTTATTGCAACAGAACCAGAAGCTGTAGTTATAGCTCCTGCTGATGCTCTTGTTGCTTTTTCTGGAGCATTCCGTTCTTATGGACAATTAATCATTCTTAATGTTGGAAATGGTTATTATATTACTCTTATCGGGATGGCTAAAATCAATGTAATTCAGGGGCAGTTTGTTCTTTCAGGTGAACCTATTGGTACAATGGGAACGGAATTTATTGCGAATACTATTGCATTGGATATAGGAAAAAGTACTCCAATGCTTTACATTGAGTTTAGAAAGCATGGAAAACCTGTGGATCCAAACCCTTGGTGGCAGACTGAACAATTAAAAAGGAACAAAAATGATTCGTAAAGTTATTCTTTCGGTTGCTGTGATATTGCTCAGCACCAGTTCAATGATTATGGTGCAATCTGTTTCTGCGAATAATGATAGTAATACTTATAAACAGTTGGCTATATTTGGTGATATCTTTGAACGAGTGCGGACGCACTATGTTACGGTTCCAAATGATAAAAAACTTGTTGAAAATGCTATTAATGGAATGCTTTCTTCGCTTGATCCACATTCCTCTTATATGGATGCTGAAGCAGCCAAAGACATGAGAGCTGCTACTAAGGGAGAGTTTGGTGGTCTTGGTATTGAAGTGACTATGGAGAAGAATCTCCTTAAGGTTGTTTCCCCAATGGAGGATACACCAGCTTCAAAAGCTGGTATTTTAGCAGGAGATGTTATTTCAAAGATTGATGGTAAACAGGTGAACGGTCAATCTTTGAATGAAGCTGTGAATCAAATGAGAGGTGCTGTTGGTACACCGGTTACGCTCACAATTATTCGTTCTGGTGTTGATAAACCGCTTGAGATCAAAGTTATTCGTAATATTATCAAAGTGAAAGCGGTTAAGTATCGTGTTGAAAATGATATTGGTTATTTAAGACTCATTCAATTTTCTGAACAGACTTTTGGTGATCTTCAGGCTGCAGTTAAAGATATTCAATCCAAAATTTCTCAAGATCGTTTGAAAGGGTATGTGCTTGATTTACGCCTTAATCCTGGAGGGCTTTTAGAACAGGCTGTTAGTATTTCAGGTGCTTTTCTTAATAAAGGTGAAATTGTATCGATTCGTGGCCGCAGAAAGAAAGATGTGACGAGATTTGATGCTAGACCAGGAGATTTGCTTAATGGGAAGCCTCTCATTGTTCTTATTAATGGTGGTTCAGCAAGCGCTTCTGAAATTGTCGCAGGAGCTTTACAAGATCATCGCCGTGCTACAATTTTGGGAACACAATCTTTTGGTAAGGGATCTGTTCAAACGATTATTCCTTTAGGTGAAAATGGAGCTTTACGTTTAACGACAGCGCTTTATTACACACCTGCGGGCACATCAATTCAAGGAACCGGGATTACACCTGATATTATTGTCGAGCAGCCATTGCCTGAAAAATATAAGGGCTATGATGTAACGCTTGGTGAATCTGAGTTAAGGGGACATATTAAAGGAAAACAAGAAAGTGAAAAAGGCTCTGGTTCGGCTGCTTTTGTTCCTAAAGATCCTAAAGATGATATGCAATTGAATGAAGCTTATAAGCTTTTACGGGGTGAGATAACGCATAAAGCGTTTCCACCAGATCCTCGTCAAGATACTTTAAAGTAAGAAGAAAGGTGTACAGCTTATATTTTTATATGAGCTGTACTTTTATTAAGGGATAATGAGGTGGATACAATTATTGATTTTAAAGCTCTCCCTTATCGAAAATGTGTGGGAATTCTTGTGTTTAATCATGAAGGTAAGGTTTGGGTTGGACGCCGTTTGATGACAGTTGCTTATGCACAAGTTGACATGTCCAAACTTTGGCAGTTACCACAGGGGGGAATTAATCAGGGAGAAAAACCGATAGATGCAGCACTGCGTGAGCTTTATGAAGAAACAGGTATCCAATCCGTTAAGTTGATTAAGGAAGTTCAGGATTGGTTTGAGTATGATTTTCCACAAGAACTTATTGGACATGTTTTAAGCAATAAATATCGTGGTCAAATGCAAAAATGGTTTTCTTTTCAGTTTACGGGAGAGATTTCTGAAATTAAGATTAATCCACCACCTGATGGCAATAAAGCAGAGTTTGATCAGTGGAAATGGATTGATTTAGAAACGCTCCCGTCAATTGTTGTTTCTTTTAAAAAGCATGTTTATACACAAATTGTAAAAGAATTCCGAAATAGTTTTAGGTGTTTATAACTCCTATAATCGTAAAAGCTATTTTTTTTCTTAAGAAGCTTTGTATTATACCTCTTTATCAGAAATAATAGAAGTGATTCTATTGTGCGTTTTAAAATTAGGATGTGAGATGAAAAAAATATTCAGTTTCGTTATAACTTTTACACTCTTAAGTATTTCTATTGCATTTGCACAGAATACAAAACCAACTGCAACAAAGCTTTCTGAAGCTTCATTGCCGAACGGTGCTTCTTCTTTAACCGAGACTTATGGTTTGTGGAATGTTAACTGTAATTTGCAGGAAGGAAAAAAAGTTTGCTTTATGTATCGCCAAGAAGTTAATGATCAAAATCGTGTCATATTAGCTATGAACATTTCTTCCAATTCCGATGGTTCTTTGTCAGGAAACTTGACAGTCCCTTTCGGTATTTTAGTTTCTAAACCTATTCGTTTACAAGTAGATGGTGGGAAGAATGTTATTGAAACGAGTATTCGAACCTGCATACCAGCAGGTTGTATTGTTCCAATAGCTTTTGACAAAAGTTATGTGGCAGCTTTACGTGCAGGAAAAAAGTTGAATTTAGCGATGACAGTTTCTACTCCAGGAGAGCCAGCTCTGAATGACTTATTTGTGCAATTAACTGGTTTTAACGATGCACTTAACCGTTTTATTGCTTTGCAAATGTAATTTAAAATCGGCCTTTAAAGGCCGATTTAATTTAGAATAGTTTGTAAAGAAAACAAAAATTAAGTTAGCTCATTGGCTAATTATATGAAGGATGAAAAGTTTTATAAATTCTTTTTTTATTTTGGTGTATTATCGCTTCACTTTAATATTTTATTACATTACGACATAATGATATATGCTAAAAATGTTAATTTTTGTCTTAATTCTCTTAGCGACGAAAAAGAAGAATAATCGGTAAGACTATTATAAAAAAATTTATTTTCATTAAAGTTTTCTATGTGAGCTTCCATTCTATTGATTGGTAAAGGAAACAGGAATGATCTATGCTTTTCTTAGTGTACTGGATCTGACATTTAGTATTTACATTGCTATTTTAATAGCTCACGCTATTTTTTCTTGGCTTTATACATTTAATATTGTCAATACCCGAAATGCTTTTGTCGCTATGATAGGGGACTTTCTATACCGTACAACAGAACCAATTTTGTGCTATATTCGACGTCTTTTACCCAATTTGGGGACAATCGATATTTCACCTATTGTGGTTTTTATGATTATTTATTTTATTCGTATCTTTATGTGGCGTGCTTATGCAGGGATGTTTTTATAAAAGTGAAGATATTCCCTTAGGCGAATAAAGATGTTTTATCGAGTTGATCCTCATCGTTTGATTTTATTTGTCCGTTTGATTCCAAAAGCCTCAGTTGATAGTATAATAAAGGTTGAAAATAGAGATGATGGGAAACAGTATTTGGTTATACGTCTGCGTGCTATTCCTGAAAATGGAAAGGCAAATAAAGCATTAATTAAATTTTTGGCCAAACAGTGGAAGATTCCATCATCTTGCATCTCTCTTGGAAGTGGTGCAACATCACACTATAAAGAACTTTATTTTTCAAAATATTTAAAAGAGATAGAGCGAATATTACAATTGTTTAGAGATTGTGATCCTATAGAAAAATGAGTAAGATAATAGCCTGTTTAAAATGCAGGTTATGTTTTTATCTAAAGTGAACAATTATACTGTTTATTGCGCTCAATCGCTTTTTTAATCAATTCATGTGCACAATCTTTATCACGCCAACCTTCAATTTTAACCCATTTTCCAGGTTCAAGATCTTTGTAATGTTTAAAAAAATGCTCAATTTGTTTTAATGTGATTTCAGGAAGATCTGTATAATTATGAACATTAACGTAGCGTTTTGTTAATTTTGCAGCAGGAATAGCAATAATTTTTTCGTCTTTACCACCGTCATCTTCCATCATAAGAACACCGATTGGGTATACATTAATAACACAGCCTGGGATAAGAGGACGGGTACTACTGATGAGAACATCAATAGGATCACCATCTTCTGAAAGTGTGTGCGGGATGAAGCCATAATTTCCAGGATAAGCCATTGGTGTATGGAGAAAACGGTCAACAAATAATAATCCAGATTTTTTATCCATTTCATATTTTATTGGTTGACTATCAACAGCAACTTCAATGATAACGTTAATATCTTCTGGCGGATTTTTGCCAATAGGTATTTCATTAATATTCATGTCATTACCCTTTCTAGGATTAAATAAAATCAAATAGAATAGTACATTGATGTGAAGAGATCATCTATCAGGAAAGTGACGAACGTGTTTTTTCGAAACGTTTACGTTCATTTGGATCTAGGTAAAGTTTACGTAGACGAATATTTTTAGGCGTCACTTCTACCAGCTCGTCATCTTGTATCCACGATAGCGCACGTTCTAAGGTCATTTTGATTGGAGGACTTAATTTTACGGCTTCATCTTTACCAGAAGCACGCATGTTGGTTAGCTTTTTTCCTTTTAAAACATTTACTTCTAAGTCATTATCGCGTGAGTGTATGCCAATGATCATACCTTGATAAACTTTAACGCCAGCATTGATCATCATAGGGCCACGATCTTCAAGATTGAAAAGTGCATAAGCAACGGCTTCACCATTATCATTTGAAATCATTACACCATTGGTACGGCCACTAATTTCTCCCTTATAAGGCTCATAGGCATGGAAAAGACGATTCATAATTGCTGTACCACGTGTATCTGTTAAAAGTTCAGATTGATAGCCAATAAGTCCACGAGTCGGTGCGTAAAACACAAGACGTACACGATTTCCACCTGATGGACGCAGTTCAACCATTTCTCCTTTGCGTTCTGACATTTTTTGAACAATAGTTCCGGAATATTCTTCATCAACATCGATCACAACTTCTTCAATTGGTTCTAAAGTTGTTCCATTTTCATCTTTTTGCATGACTACCCGTGGTCGTGAAACACTTAGTTCAAATCCTTCACGACGCATATTTTCAATAAGAACTGCAAGCTGTAATTCTCCTCGTCCTGAAACATAAAAGGAGTCTTTATCAGCTGATTCCTCAATTTTAAGAGCTACATTTCCTTCTGCCTCTTTTAACAAACGATCACGGATCACGCGACTTGTTACTTTATCTCCTTCTGTACCAGCAAGAGGACTATCATTTACAAGAAAACTCATAGTAACAGTGGGTGGATCAATTGGTTGAGCAATAAGAGATTCATTAACGGAAAGATCACAAAAGGTATCAGCAACAGTTCCTTTTTGGAGCCCTGCAATTGCTATAATATCCCCAGCAGCACTTTCTTCAATAGGCTGTCGTTCTAGTCCACGGAATGCTAAAATTTTTGAAATACGCCCAGTTTCTAAAAGTTTTCCATCTTGTCCCAAAACCTTAATATTTTGATTAGATTTAATTGAGCCTGAATGAATGCGTCCTGTAATGATTCGTCCCAAAAAAGGATCAGCTTCAAGGATAGTACCGATCATGCGGAATGGTCCTTCAGCAATGGTTGGTGTAGGTACATGACGGGTTACAAGATCAAACAAGGCATTTAGTCCTTGATCTTTCGGGCCTTTAGGAGATTCAGCCATCCATCCATCACGACCTGATCCATAAAGAATAGGGAAATCTAGTTGTTCATCGGTTGCATCAAGAGCTGCGAAAAGGTCAAAAACTTCATTGACAACTTCATCAGCGCGAGCGTCAGGTCGATCAATTTTATTGATTGCAACAATAGGACGTAATCCTACTTTTAATGCTTTTCCAACAACAAATTTGGTTTGTGGCATGGGGCCTTCAGCGGCATCAACAAGAACAATAGCACCGTCTACCATATTGAGGATACGTTCTACTTCACCACCAAAATCGGCGTGACCAGGGGTATCAACAATATTAATTCGGGTATTTCTCCAAACAACGGATGTTACTTTTGCTAGAATTGTAATACCGCGTTCTTTTTCGATATCATTTGAATCCATCATGCGCTCACTTGTGCGCTGGTTATTACGAAAATTTCCTGATTGTTTGAGGAGTTCGTCTACAAGTGTTGTTTTACCGTGGTCAACGTGGGCGATGATAGCAATATTACGCAATTGCATAAATTTTCTTCTTTTCGTTTAATGAAATTTTCTTTGAAGTAAAGCTTCTCTCTTTACAGATTTCAAATCTTTTACAGCTTTTTTTAGACTTTGGGAAGAGGAAGAACATTTTTTATAAAAAAATGACAGAAAAGATTTTAATACGTGCTATATTAAAGTAAGATTCCAGATAAAATAAAGGAAGCAACAGAAAAGTAGATTATAATACCTGTGACATCTACTAAGGTTGCAACAAAGGGAGCTGAAGCACTTGCCGGGTCAAATTTTAAACGTTTAAGAATAAAGGGCAACATAGACCCAGCTAAAGAACCGAATGTAACAATTCCAACTAAGGCTGCTCCTACAGTTATAGCAATAAAAAACCAATATTCACCATAATTATAAATTCCGAGCTGTTGCCAGACAGCAATCCGCGTAATACCGATGATTCCGAGTAAAACACCAAGGGATATGCCTGTTGGGATTTCACGAATGATGACCTTCCACCAGTCTTTGAGTGTGAGTTCCCGTAAGGCTAATGCGCGAATAATAAGAGATGTTGCTTGTGAACCAGAGTTTCCTCCTGAACTCATAATAAGAGGAATGAATAATGTGAGAGCAATTACTTTTTCAAGTTCTGTTTCGAAATATTGCATGGCGCTTGCTGTCAACATTTCACCCATAAAGAGTAAAGCCAGCCAACCACCGCGTTTTTTCATCATCCCAAAAAAATTTATCTGCATATATGGTTTATCTAAAGCTTCCAGTCCCCCAAATTTATAGGCATCCTCACTCATTTCATCGACCATAGAGTCAAGTACATCATCAACTGTTACAATACCAATAACATGATTACTGTCATCAATAACTGGTACAGAAAGAAGATCATGACGTTGAAAAAGACGAGCAATATCTTCGTGATGCGTAAAGGGTGATATTGTGATAGGTGTATCGTGTGTGGAGACGTTTAAAATTTTATTATCAGGTGAGGCAAGAATAAGGTTACGGAGAGAAACAGCTTTGAGAAGCTTGCTTGTTTTAGGATCAATGACATAACTTGTGTATACGGTCTCACGTGTTCTTTCAACATCACGAATATAATCTAAAGTTTTTTTTACAGTCCAATTTGCTGGTACTGCTATAAACTCTGTTGTCATTAATGCACCAGCTGTATGATCTGGATAACTGGTAAGCTTTTTGAGTTCAGTTCGGGTTAAAGGTTTTAGTAAAGCATAAAGCCGTGTACGCGTTTCTTTATTCATTTCTTGGAAGACATCTGCAGCGGCATCTGCGGACATACCGTCAAGAATTTCAACAGCGAGATTCACGGGCAAAAGTTCAAGAATAGCTGCTGGTTTTTCAAGTTCTGGTTTGTCAAAAAGTTCAATGGCATAATCAAGGGGTAAAAGACTGAGGATAGTTACCCGCTCCATAATATCAAGGTCATTAATGATATCAATCGAGTCAGCAAAATGAAGATTTTTTAATTCTTCAGCAAGAGCTTCAGAAGGTAAATCTTTGAGGTTCTTGGTAGTTGTTTTGATTTCAGTCTCAGTCATAGTGAAGTGCTTTCTAAAAGATTAGAGATCTATAGATATAATGAATCAAAATTATAAACAACTTAGAATACAAGTTTTTCAATTGTTAGTATTTAAAGTAAAGTCAAGGATAGAATGTAATCGTAAAAACTGTAAACAATATCATATGACCAGCAAAAGAGGTCTTTTTTGTGTATTCCGTAATGATAAAATAATATTTTATTTTATATAAAAAGTTCGATTTAAGAGGCTATTTTGAAGTATAAAGTTGTTATTAATGGATTATATCATGTAGGTGATTATTTTGTTTTAAACTTATTAATATTAATAGGGGCAATATAATATTATGACACAAGCAGCAATATTCGACTGGATGGGATTTTCAGGGCTTCCTGATTTTGCTTCAATAAATGATGATGATTTTAAACCTGCTTTTGAACATGTACTGAAAGAAGCTGAAGAGGAAGTAGAAGTTATTGCTGCTTTGGAAGAGCTACCAACACTTGAGAATTTTTTGCAGCCTTTTGAGCTTGTTGGCAAGAACCTTGATCGTGTATGCTCAATATTTTTTTTGCGTGCGAGTGCACATAGTAATGAATTGATTCAAAAATTAGAACAAGAATTTGTTGTCAAGCTTTCGCGTTATTCTTCAAGAATTATGATGGATACACGAATATTTGCGAAAATGGATATGCTCTATAAACAATCACAGCAAGGTTCGTATGATCATGAAACGAAACGTGTGATTGAATTATGGTGGAGGAAATTTGTTAATAATGGTGCAAAACTTGATGAAAAAGGTAAAAAACGTCTTGTTGAAATTGATGAAAGACTTGCCTTTTTAGGTGCTACTTTTGGTCAGCATATTTTAAAAGATGAGGCTGAGTGGATTTTGTTTTTAGAACAAACAGATTTATCTGGTTTGCCAGATGACCTTATTGCTTCTATGAAGGAAATTTCTTGTGAAAGAGGTCGTAATGGACTATATGCATTAATTTTAGCGCGCTCGATTATTGAACCTTTTTTAAAATTCTCTCATCGTCGTGATTTGCGCAAAACAGCTTTTCAAGCTTGGTCCCAGCGGGGTGAAAATACTCATGATAATAAAGCAATTATTGTTGAGATGATTGCACTTCGGGCTGAAAAAGCGAAATTGTTGGGGTATAAATCTTTTGCAGATTTAAAGCTTGACAATACTATGGCTAAAAATGTTAATGCAGTTATGAGTTTGCTTACCCCTGTATGGGAGCGTGCAAAGGCTAAAGCTGCTACTGAACAAGCTGAATTACAAAATTTTGCAAAAAATCAAGGAAATAATGAGCCTTTAAAAGCTTGGGATTGGCGCTATTATGCTGAAAAATTGCGTACTGAGAAATTTTTGTTTGATGAAACAGAAGTAAAATATTATTTGCAGCTTGATCGCATGATTGAAGCAGCTTTTTTTGTTGCAAAAAAACTTTTTGGAATTTCATTTGAAGAAAAAACTACTGTTGCGCTTTGGCATCCTGATGCACGCTTATGGGAAGTCAAAAAATCTGATGGAAGTTTACTTGGGCATTTCATTGGTGATTATTTTGCACGTTCTTCAAAACGATCTGGAGCATGGATGAGCAGATTACAATCACAGCATAAATTGAATGGAGGACAAAAGCCCATCGTTTATAATGTATGCAATTTTGCTAAGTCTTCTAAAGGGAATCTTGCTCTTTTATCGCTTGATGATGCACGCACACTTTTCCATGAATTTGGGCATGCGTTGCATGGTTTGCTTTCTGATGTCACATGGCCATCTGTTGCAGGAACATCAGTTGTGCGTGATTTTGTTGAGCTTCCCTCTCAACTTTATGAGCATTGGCTAATTGTACCAGAAGTATTGCAATCGTATGCTACGCATATGGAAACAGGTATTCCTTTGCCGAAAGCTTTGTTGGATAAAATTTTGTCAGCACATACATTTAATGCTGGTTTTAATGCTGTTGAGTTTCTTTCATCTGCTTTAGTAGATATGGCTTTCCATCAAGAAGAAAAAGTGGTGGATCCAACATTTTTTGAACGTAAGGAACTAGAAAAGCTAGGAATGCCTGACGCAATTATTATGCGTCATCGTCCTCCGCATTTTGCACACATATTTTCAGGTGATGGTTATGCGGCTAGCTATTATTCTTATATGTGGTCAGAAGTACTGGATGCTGATACTTTTCAAGCTTTTGAAGAAACAGGTGATGTTTTCAATCCAGAACTTGCTAGTCGATTAAAGCGTTTTATCTATTCTGCTGGAGGGAGTTATGATCCCGAGAAACTCTATGAATCTTTTCGAGGGCGATTACCTTCACCAGAATCAATGATAAAGAAACGTGGACTGTAAAGATAAAGAATAGGGTGTGGATATACTGATTTTGTCTGAAGATAAATTAAGGCACCAATAAAAATATTATGATTTTTGAAAGTTGGAACTAAAATTTTGTATGTTACCTATTTTAGCTTCAACCAAAGCTTGTATTTCTTATGACATCACTAAATGATAATTCTATAGTTTTGAATAATTTTATTAAATTTTTTTTGAGATATAGTTGTATTTGAATAATGTAACGAAATCCTTATTTTTGAAATGCACAGTTGCCAATTATAGCACTTTTTTCTAATTGCATGATGCATTTCATAGAGTGAAAATTTCATTTCAATTTATCTTAGCGATTCTTTATAAATAAGAAAATCATCCTGAAACTAAGAATTTTTTCCAATTTTAAGATGTCATATAATCAATAAGAAAAATAGACAATTCAATAAATCAAATGAACATGAGACGAGTGTTTTACTTTAAGGTTATTGTTTTCTGATATGAGAAAGAGTTTCGTAGCTTGGATATCCATTTGCTTCTAAACCGTGACGTAGCTGAAAAGCTTTAATTGCTTTCTTGGAGGCTGAACCAATTTTACCGTCAATCTCTCCTTCATAATCCCCAAGTTTTGCTAAGCGAGATTGCAATTCTATACGCTCTTTGAAAGTAATAGGTCTAAATGGTCGATTCCAATCTTGGGATAATTTAGGCTGCCCAGCAATACGGTCAGCAAGAAGGCCAACAGCGAAAGCATAACGGTCTGCATTATTATAACGTTTAATCACAAAGAAATTTTTTGTTACCAAAAACGCAGGCCCTTTTGGTCCATCAGGAAATTTTAATATCGCTTGTTCAGATAAAGAAGGAAAAGGTTTTTTATGTGCATGTTGAACACCTAATTCTTTCCATTGTTTAAAAGATAACCAATTTTCAGGTAATTTTTTGTTATTTGGTAATTTAACTTCAATTCCCCAGGTGAGATTAGATTGCCAACCATTCATATGGAGAAGGTTAGCAGCAGTAGCAAGTGAATCGGGAATCGAATTCCAAATATCAGAGCACCCACTTCCATCCATATCAATAGCATAGATGAGATAACTGCTTGGAATAAATTGCGTATGTCCTAATGCTCCCGCCCAAGATCCCACGAGTTGAGAGCGGTGAATTTCACCGCTTTGTAGAATTTTCATTGCTGCAATAAGTTGTGTGCGCGCATATTTTTGACGTTTTTGGTCAGCATAAGCTAAAGTAGCAAGTGAACGGATAGTATCACGCATTATGCCTTTATTTGTTAAAATTTTTCCGTAGTTGCTTTCCATAGACCAAATAGCGAGGAGGAGATTACGGTTAACACCAAAACGCTTTTCAATTTTTTGTAACCATTGTTGCCATTTTTTAGCTTGCTGTTTTCCTTCTATAATTGCATCATCATGAATGCGATTGTCAAAATATTCCCATGGCATATCAACAAATTCTGGTTGATATGCTGCTTTTTTTAAGACTTCTTGGTCAATTGTATTAATTGTTTTAAAAGCTATATCAAATGTGGATGGTGAAATATTGTTAGCTAAAGCCGTTTTTTTAAATTCATTAATCCAGTGTTGAAAACGACTATCAGCATATGTGAGCGAGGAAAAAACTATTGGAAGAATAGTAAAGATAGAAACTAAACCAATGAGAAGGAGTATTCGATTTATGTTTTTTTCTGAAGAAAATAATGCACTAAATTTTGTTATTTTCATTTTCTAATTTTTATCTTTGTATGAAGTATTTGAGTATGCAATCGTTTAATTTTTGTATTTAGTGAATTATATATCAGATTAAGCAAATTATTCAAATTAATTGTTTTAATAAAGTAATTTATTAATTATTGCGTCCTTTCTATGTTTATTATATGAAAATCCAGAGAATAGAACATTTTTATTTATTTGTAGTTAAATATATTATGTCAGAAAATTATACAGTAAATAGAGTTATATAGTAAATTAAATAGGAAGATGAGTGTGCATAAAATCCGAAAGGCAGTATTTCCTGTAGCAGGTCTTGGTACTCGTTTTCTTCCAGCAACAAAAGCAGTTCCTAAAGAAATGCTAACTATTGTTGATAAGCCTGTTATTCAATACGTGGTAGATGAGGCACGTGAAGCAGGTATTGAGCATTTCATTTTTGTTACTGGGCGTAATAAGGCAGTTATTGAAGATTATTTTGATGCTCAGGTTGAGTTATATACAACTCTTGCTGAATGTGAAAGGACAGAGGAGCTAGAGCATTTAAAAAAATTGCAATTACAGCCAGGAATGACTTCTTTCACTCGGCAACAGCAACCTTTAGGATTAGGGCATGCTGTTTGGTGTGCGCGTGAGCTCGTTGGAAAAGAGCCTTTTGCTTTATTATTGCCGGATATGCTCATGCAAACTAAAAAGGGTTGTCTTTCTGAGATGATACATCTTTATGAAAAAATAGGAGGAGGTAATATTATTGCTGTTCAAGAGTGTAATCATGAAGAAGTATATAAATATGGTATTGTAGGAAAAGGAAAGCAGATTGCAAATGGTTTTGAAATTACACAAATGATAGAGAAACCAGCCATAGAAAAAGCTCCATCTAATCTGTATATTAATGGACGTTATATTTTGCAACCAGAGATTTTTGATATTTTAGCTGATCAAAAACAAGGAACAGGAAATGAGATTCAATTAACAGATGCTATGGTGCAACTTTCAAATGAACAGGCTTTTTTTGGTTTTCAATTAGATGGATGCACTTTTGATTGTGGGTCTAAAATTGGCTTTATTGAAGCTAATGTCGCATTTGCTCTCTCACGTACTGATATGCATCAGCAACTTTTTACATCATTGAAAAACTTACTTGCAAAAGTTAACGTTGCAAAATGATATAGACTTTGAGTTTGATTTCATTTATCGAATTTAATTATGACGATAGAGTCTCTTCATACGTTAAATTTACAAAATGCGGTTATCTTAGCGCTTAAGACTATTTCTATTGAAAAACGAGGGCTTGAAGCTCTTGAAAAGGCCTTTCGTGAGAAGCTTGCGGATTCTTTTAAAGCAGCTGTCCAAACCATTAGTAATGCAAATGGTCACGTGGTAATTACTGGTCTTGGCAAGAGCGGTCATATAGGAACGAAAATTGCTGCGACTTTAGCTTCAACTGGAACACCTGCTTTTTTTATCCATGCTGCGGAAGCTAATCATGGTGATCTTGGTATGATTGGTTCTGATGATGTTGTTCTTGCTTTATCATGGTCTGGGGAAACTACAGAGTTAAGTGGTATTATAAGTCATACTGCACGCTTCCATATACCACTAATTGCGATAACATCTGGTGAGCACTCTATATTAGGGCGGCAAGCTGATATTGTATTATTATTGCCAAAAGTAGAGGAGGCTTGTCCTCACGGGCTTGCTCCGACAGCTTCAACAACTATGCAATTAGTGGTAGGGGATGCATTAGCTATTGCTCTTTTGGAAATGCGAGGTTTTACTGCAACTGATTTCAAAATTTATCATCCTGGGGGTTCTCTTGGTGCAAATCTTAAATACGTGCGTGATATTATGCATCAAGGTGATCGTGTCCCTTTAGTTATGCAGGGAGTATCCATGACAGCAGCCATGGAGATCTTAGTTAAAAAACATTTTGGTTGTGTTGGTGTTATAAATTCAAGAGGTGAATTAATTGGGATTATAACAGATGGTGATCTTGCACGAAATATTCACAATGATTTGTCACAGTTCAATGTTGATGAGGTAATGACTAAAAATCCAAAGACTGTTGCTCCAGATACACTCGTTGGTGCAGCGACAGCGTTTATTAATGATCATCATATTGGAGCATTTTTCGTGATTGAAAATAAAAAGCCTATTGGAATCGTTCATTTTCATGATCTTTTGCGTATTGGTGTGGCATGAGTTCATTAATACTGAGCATCCAATATTATTTATCAGTAAAAAATGATGAAACAATAGCATTAACATCTTTAAGAAGAAGACTTGAGGTATCTATTTGTGAGTGGTTATTTTAAAAGTTTATGAAATAATATAAGCTTAGAGATTTAGGGATATCGTAATATGTTTTTATCTAATAATTTACTCACAGGAAGAAAGAATTTTTTTCCTGTGAGAATATTTTGTTTATTCTTATAAAAAGTTTTAATTTTATCTAGGTTTTGCGTTTGAGGAAGAATTGTGAACCAGTATTTGATGTACAGAGGAGCTGCATTGTATCATTAGATATTGTGCAACTTGCTCTAGAAACAGTTCCACGAAGAAGAGAATATATTTCAATTTCTACGTGGTGAGTATTGATATAATGGTAGGTACCTTCTGAAAGTTTTTCTCTTGTATCTGCTGCTCGTGTTTCAAAAACACCGCTATGAAAAGAAGAAATAATACCGTTTGTGTCGATCCATTCTCCATCGATTCCAGTTGGCATATTGTTGATAAATAAGAAATTTCTGTGATTTTGCGAATGATTACAAGCAACTAATATCAAAGCAGTTATTGTTAGGTATAAAATACAGCAAATGTGTTTCATGTTCTTTACTCTATATGTTTTCTTTATTACTTTTTACGACAAGTTTAAAGTAAAAGCAAAAAATTGAAAAGACTTTTAAACATTGTGCTTAATGAGTAATTTGCTAAAATTAGCATGCCGGTTATAAAAGGTAAAATGTATTTTGTGGTTTATAATGAATCTTATTATAAATATATTTAGTAGTCTCAAAGGAGATTATTAAAGTTATGGCTGATCCTATTCTTGTTGCGGGCGAAGATCACGGAAAGCGTGCAGAGCTTTCTACTATGCTTCGAGGATTTGGTTACCGCGTTATTGAAGCAGAAAATAGCTTACGTACAATTGATCTTTTATATAGACGTAAAAATATCATGCTTGTATTGCTTGATGTTGCTATGAGTGATTTAAGCGTAAGTGATCTAATTAAAATGATTAGAACAGCCCGAATCTCTATTCGCGTCATTATTATAGCAAAACAAGATAATCAAGAGTTGATTCAAAAAGCTTTAAAAGCTGGGGCTATTGATTATTGGATTTATCCAGTTACACCACTACGGTTAAGAATTACTTTGAATAATCTTGCCTTTATTTCCGCATTAGAAAATGAAATTCAGTATATTCGTAGACAAAAAGAAAATCATTTACAATTTTCTGATATCTATAAAAAAAGCAGTGTAATGCAAGTTATTTTAGAACAATCAAAAAGTGCAGCGACTTCTTCTCAGAATCTTTTGATAGAGGGTGAAGTAGGGACTGGTCATGAGAAATTAGCTCGCATCATCCACGATGAAAGTTTTTTTTCGAAGGGGACTTTTGTACGCTTCCAATGTTTACCGGTTTTTGATTCAGAGGAAGAGAGTCGTTTTTGGTTTAAAGAGTTTTTACCGCTTGTTTCTTCTCTTGAGCATGGGACGCTTTGCTTATGTGATATTGATCGATTGGAGCCGATACAGCAAAAACGTTTTGCGCATTACCTGCAAGAGAGAGCAGAAACAACAAAAGATAAAAATCTACCTTTTCGCATTATTGCTCTTTCAACATCACGTCTTGCAGATTTAGTTCAGGTAGGTTTTTTTACACATAGTTTTTTTGAACAAATTTCCCAATTATATATTAATATTCCCGCTTTGCGAGAGTTGAGGGGTGAACTTCCAGAAATTTCTCAATGTTTAATTGATCATATTATTGCTGAAACGGGGCAATCGCATGTGCATGGTTTAGCAGGAACGGTTATTTCTATGTTTATGCAGTATGATTGGCCTGGTAATTATAGAGAACTGGAAAATTTGCTATTCCGTGCGGTTTTGATAAGCGAAGGACCATTATTAACTGTGCGAGATTTTCCGCAATTGATAAAAAATCCATACATGAATATTTCAAAGATAACTGATAATGATATTCAAGAATGCTATGAGAGAAAATTTATACGATTTTTAAATGTTGATGGACATGTACGTACTTTTTCTGAGATGGAGCGTGATATTATTGAAAAGGCAGTTGTACATTATAAAGGGCGTATGAGTGAAATTGCGCGGCGTCTTCAGATTGGGCGTTCTACTCTTTATCGTAGAATAGAGGAATTGAATACAATAAATAATCAAAAGCAGTAAAAGATCTTTAACAAAATATCTATATTTACGAATCATAATAATTCAAAAAGGTATAATTGTCTTATCAGCAAAAAAGAAAAGTCCTTTTAGCTATAAAAATGAAACGTCATTTATTGTAATAATTTGCTCATTGAAAATATTTTCAAACAACAATAGTAAGATTGCTCAGAATTTTTGAATATGAACAGAGCCATTGATTCTAATGTTTTTTTACGTATTTATTGAGTGTATGATCTTTTTTAGAAAGAAAGTTTATCTCTTTGACTCTATTAAACATTATTGTTGTCCTAACTACACTTTTCATTATTGCCTCTATGTTAGCAATTTATACTTATGGTTGCTTCGCTAGAAATGCCAGAGGAGAGTCTTCTTATGCACTAAGTGTTGAGAAAAGTGAGACTGAAATTGATCGTATAGTAAGCCGACTAGCAAAAGAAACAAATGGGGTGGGGATTGATAAAGATGCTCTTTCGCTTATTGTAAGCAATTTAGATGCATTTTGTGTTCGTGCGATAGGAGCAGCAAAAGCTGGACGCAGTCTTGATCTGATGTATTACATTTGGGATGATGATTTAACAGGACGTTTGTTGCTTAGCGAAGTGGTTGAGGCAGCTGATCGTGGTGTACGAGTGCGTCTTCTTTTGGATGATATTAATGCTCAGGGACGTGATCCGGCTTATGTTGCACTTGATAAACATCCTCATATTGAGGTGAGAGTATTTAATCCAGGACGCGTACGTAAAGGTCGTTTACGCCGTGGTTTAGAGATTATATTGCGGGCGATTATGGTAACGCGCAGAATGCACAATAAAGCCTTTATTGTTGATGGGCGTGTAGCTTTTGTAGGAGGACGAAATCTTGCAGATTCTTATTTAGGTGCAGGTAAACAGTCAAGTTTTCGAGATTTAGATCTCATGTTAATTGGTCCGTCGGTTAAAAAAATAGAAACGATCTTTGATAACTTTTGGAATAGTGCTGTGGTTTTACCGATTCATACTTTGGTTGTTCCTGACAGAGCGAGAGACCTCGATATTTGGAAAGCTAAATTACGTAGATTCCGTAATTCAAAAGTTGCCAAAGTTTACTTAACTTATGTCAATAAGCATATCAATTTTGAATATTTTATTCAAATAGGTAAACGATTATTTGTAGCAGATAAAGTAGATGTTCTTTCAGATCCTCCAGAAAAGGCATTGCGAAAGCATACAGCAAATTGGCTTATGGAAGCCCTTTCACAGGTTATTGATAGCGCAAAAAAAACAGTTCAGATTACATCGCCTTATTTTGTTCCAGGTAAAGAAGGGACACAGAGCTTTCGCAATTTGGTATCAAAAGGTATTAATGTCAAAATTCTTACTAATTCTTTAGCGGCTACTGACGTGGCCATTGTACATGGAGGTTATGCATCTTATCGTAAAGTGTTATTGAAAAGTGGTATTCAACTCTATGAATTAAAGCCGGATGGAGGAGTACACCGATTGCGATTGTTTAGATCTAATAAAGCGAGTTTGCATACGAAAGCTTTTTTAATTGATTGTAAAACTGCTTTTATTGGCTCTTTAAATTTTGATCCTCGTTCGGTTTCATTGAATACAGAAATGGGAATTCTTTTTGAATGCGCACCAATTGCAGCAAGATTAGATTTACTTTTTTCTGAGGAAACGACCGGTGAAATGAGTTATTGTTTACGTCTTGGTGATAATGATCGCATTTACTGGGATTTTATTGAAAATGAAAAAAAACACAGTGTTGATTATGAACCAGAAAGTAATTTGAAGCGTCGTGCATTTGTAAAAATAATGAGTTGGTTGCCCATTGAATCGCAATTATAGATTATACAAGTTCTATTTTAGAAAAATATTTATTTTCTCTTTTCATTTTATCGGTCACATGGCATAATTGACTGCCAATTCGCGACTTAAGAGAATTAAAGTTGCCCCTATAACTGTCGCAGTGTTTTAGTATTAGAGGAATTTGGCTATGGCAAAAATTATTGAAACAAGCACAGGTGCATTGGCACTAACCTTTGATGACGTGCTTTTGCAGCCAGGCCATTCTCTCGTTATGCCTAGCCAAGTGGATCTTAAAACCCGTATTGCAGCAGATATTGAGTTGAATTTACCACTTCTCTCTGCTGCAATGGATACGGTAACAGAATCTCGTTTAGCAATTGCTATGGCTCAAGCTGGTGGTCTTGGTGTTATTCATCGGAATATGTCTCCTGTGGAGCAAGCTGAAGAAGTACGTCAAGTAAAGAAATTTGAATCCGGTATGGTTGTTAATCCAGTAACAATTGGTCCTGATGCAACACTTGAAGAAGCCAAGAATTTGATGCGTTCTCATAGTATTTCAGGTATTCCAGTTGTTGAAAGTGGTGCTAAAAGCCGAATTTCTGGTCGACTTGTTGGTATTTTGACTAATAGGGATGTGCGTTTTGCATCAGATCCGAAACAAAAAATCTATGAATTAATGACGCATGAAAATTTAATTACGGTGCGTGAAAATGTTCAACTAGATGAAGCAAAATATCTTTTACATCATCATCGTATTGAAAAGTTACTTGTTGTAGATGAACAAGGTCGCTGTGTTGGTTTGGTGACAGTTAAAGATATTGAAAAGGCAAGATTAAACCCGAATGCTGCAAAAGATTCTCAGGGTCGTTTGCGCGTTGCTGCTGCGAGTAGTGTGGGGGATGAAGGAATCGAACGTGCTGAACAATTAATTGATGCAGGTGTTGATTTATTAGTAATCGACACGGCTCATGGTCATTCTCAACGTGTATTGGATATGGTTGAACGTATTAAAAAAATGGCGCTTTCTACTGTTGTTATTGCTGGTAATGTAGCGACACCTCAAGCAACACAAGCTTTGATTGACAGTGGTGCTGATGCGGTAAAGGTTGGTATTGGGCCCGGTTCTATTTGCACAACGCGAATTGTTGCAGGTGTTGGCGTTCCTCAACTTGCAGCTATTATGGGAGCTGCGGAAATTGCTGATAAAGCAGGTATTCCTATTATTGCCGATGGGGGTATCAAAGCTTCCGGTGATTTTGCTAAAGCTTTAGCAGGTGGTGCTTGTGCTGCTATGATAGGTTCTCTTCTCGCTGGTACAGAAGAAAGCCCAGGAGAGGTTTATCTCTATCAGGGCCGATCCTTTAAAGCTTATCGTGGTATGGGATCAGTTGGTGCTATGGCGAGGGGATCAGCAGATCGTTATTTTCAGGCTGAAGTTCGAGATACACTCAAATTAGTTCCTGAAGGTGTTGAGGGACAAGTTGCATATAAAGGCCCCATCGCATCAGTTTTACATCAACTGGCGGGTGGATTGCGTGCTTCTATGGGATATGTGGGAGCGAAAAATTTAGCTGAGTTTCGTGAAAAAGCAACTTTTGTACGTATTACCAACGCTGGTCTTTATGAAAGCCATACACATGATGTTGCTATTACGCGTGAAAGTCCAAATTATCGCGGTCCTATTTGTTAGGTAAAGGTTATCACTATGAGGAATCTTTTAGAGGGAAATAATTAAGTATTGATCACTTTCTAAATAGTTTTCCTATTTAATTATTTTAGACTTAATCAAAGGAAAGAATTGGAGTATTAACATCCAATTCTTTCTGGAAGTTGTAGTTATGTAGAAGTTATATAAATAAAAAATTAACTTTTTACATTCTTCCGTCCTGTTTTTGATGCATATTGGCGATTGTTAGCCATACCACTTTGGACGGATTTCTTGCCACTGTTTGAGGGCATTTTATTTTGGCTGCTTTTGGATGCAGTTATTTTTCCATGACTAGAAGTCTTCATTATTTTCTCCTTTTTAATTATCTGGCATATACCACTGATATACCAGTGTAAGACAAACGGTCATGCTAAAGAGTAGTTCCAATAATTTTCCAAAAAGTTCTCTTATGCTTTTTAAAGAGAAAAGGTAAATCTATATAGTGTTTTCAGATGTATTTTCATTTTTCACAGAAAAATAAAATTCTGCAGGGTATTATTTTTAAATATTTATAGTTACTTATTGGGGCAGTAAATGTTTTCTTCTACTGATTTGATAATAATTTATAATTTTCTCATAATCATAACCGGAATAGGTGTGTTGTGGATAATAGCCTGACTTTTAGAACCAAATAAAAAATTATGTACCTTGGAATGATGGAAAGCGCCCATAAGGAGCATGTTAAGATTAAGTGGTTCTATATTATGAAGAACCATTTGCTCAAAATTAATTTCTGTTCTGAGTGGTTCTGCGTTAAATCCTGCAGATTGTAACCGTGCTAAGGTTTCATCAAAGCTGGTTTGTATGGTTTGTGTTTGCTGCTCTGCCATCCCTAATATAAAGGTTACATTTTTAAAAAATTCTTGTGTACAAATGAAATCAATAGCTTTCATAATTAATGGGCCACCATCAAAGGCTATTAAAATTCGTTGAATAGGCTGGAAGTGACGGGAGGCAACGAGAATTGGAAGCTCAGAAGAGCGTACGACATTTTCAAAGTTAAGTCCTAAACGCTTTTTATCAAGTGCTGTTTGTTCACCACGTTTCCCCATCACAATCATTGATGATTTATTGCTATAAGTGTTTAATGCATCTAGAAGAGTTCCATGACGTAAGCGTGTTTCAACTTCAATTTCACTATGAGAGTTGAGGTAATTTTGGGCTTCGTCTAAAGCGGTTTGTCCGATTTTTTGAGCAAAAAGTGCTTTAGCAAGAGTAGGATCTTGTCGTGCTAAGGGCGATGGATTCAGGATATTACTGTTAATATCCATTTGTTGTGTATTTGGTAAATGAATTTCTTCTTCTGATTTATCCAATACATGCAACAATCGAATTGTTGTTTGCATAGATTTAGCAGCCCATAATGCTAAATCACATACAGAATTTGCATATATTGAGGAATCAATAAGAGCGAGTATTGGTTTTGTCATTGCTAGTTTCTCAATGCTTTCATGTTATAGAATATTTTATTAGCTTCGTTAAGGTTTATAAATTATAAGATGATTGCCCCTCTTTCGCTTTAGAATAAAATATTCTAGATCATAGTACTAGAACTATTCGGTTTTCAATATCCATTTTTGATTGTTTTAAAGTTAATGCTAAAAAATGGGTACGATAATTTTTATTTTTCAGTTAAATCATTTAGATTTTTAGAGATTGAATAGGAGAAGTAAATGCGATTGGGTGGGCGGTTGCAGGCTGCAATAGATATTCTACAAGAAATAGAAACGCGTTATCGCCCTACCAGTGAAGCTTTAAAAGATTGGGGGCTTTCTCACCGTTTTGCTGGGGTAGGTGATCGTGCAGCAATTGGAACAATTGTGTATGATGTTTTAAGGCGGCGTTATTCATTGCAATGGCGTATGGATAGTAACAATATTCGAGATATAGTTTTTGGTGCTTTGTTCGATTCTGGTATGATGACGATTGAGCAAGTTGATAAAGTTTTAGAGGGAGATCGATTCGCACCGCAGTTATTAGCACCTCAGCAGAGAAAAGCATGGCAACAACGTCAGTTAGTAAATGCACCAGACTATATTCGCGCTAATATTCCTCAATGGTGTCAAGCTCATTTGTATCCTTTATTTACAGATAATTGGGTTAAGGAAGCAGCTGCTTTAGCGACACGTCCTCCTTTAGATTTACGTGTGAACAGTTTAAAGGCAACGCCTAAAAAGGTGCTTAAAGCCTTAGAAAAAATAAAGGTTAAGTCTTTTTCATGGTTCCAACAAGCGTTAAGGATTGAACCGATTGAAAAATTTGAGCGCCATCCTAATGTTCAGGCTGAACCTGCTTTTCAAAAAGGATATTTTGAGATACAGGATTTGGGGTCTCAACTTGTTTCTTATCTTATAGAAGCAAAAGCAGGTATGCAGTTATTAGATTATTGTGCGGGAGCTGGGGGAAAAACATTAGCTTTAGCTGCCAGTATGGAGAATCGAGGCCAAATTTATGCTTATGATTCAAAGAAGATTCGTTTAGCTCCTATTTTTAATCGACTTCAGCGTGCTGGTATTCATAATGTACAACCACGAGTGAGTAAAGAAGAATTAAAATCATTAATAGGTCAAATAGATATCGTTTTATTGGATACTCCATGTAGTGGGACAGGAACATGGCGCCGTCGTCCAGATACGAAATGGCGTTTGACCTTACAAAAGGTGAGACAACGTCAGGAAGAACAGTTCGCTATTTTGAATGAAGCCTTAATTTATATAAAGCCAGGAGGGCGTTTAGTTTATATCACCTGTTCTCTCTTTAATGATGAAAATGAAGAACAAATTTCCCGGTTTCTTCAGAAGCATTCTAATTTTTTTCCAATCAATATGCAGAAACTTTGGCATCGACATTTTAGTTCTCTAATTATGCAGCCAGCATTTTCAAATTATGGACTGACTTTATCACCAGCAGCAACTAAAACAGATGGTTTCTTTTTATCTATTTTACAAAAGGAATTCTAATGCGTATTTTGATTTTTTTATTTTAGATAATTATTGATTGGTTTTCTATGAGCACATTGCGTTCAGATACTATCCTTATCATTGATTTTGGTTCACAAGTTACGCAACTCATTGCACGACGGGTGCGAGAAGTAGGCGTTTATTCCGAAATTGTTCCTTTCCAGTCTGCTTTAGAAGGATTTAAGCGAATCAATCCTCAGGCTGTTATTTTATCAGGCAGTCCTTATTCGGCTGTCGATGACGGTTCACCACGTGTTCCAATGGAGATTTTTAACGCTGGTATTCCGGTTCTTGGTATTTGTTATGGCGAACAAATTATGTGTGTTCAGCTTGGTGGAAAAGTTGAAGCAGGACATGAACGTGAATTTGGACGCGCTTTGTTAGATATAAAAGAAGAAAGTGCTCTTTTTGATGGTGTTTGGGAGAAAGGGTCATCTCATCAAGTTTGGATGAGTCATGGTGATCGTGTGGTTGCTTTGCCAGAAGGCTTTCATGTTATTGGAACATCACACGGAGCTCCTTATGCTGCTATTGCTGACGAAAAACGTCGTTTTTATGCATTGCAATTTCATCCTGAAGTTGTTCATACAACAGATGGAGCAAAACTCTTAAAAAATTTTGTTTATAAAATTTCTGGTCTTAAAAATAATTGGTCAATGACTGCTTATCGTAAACAAGCAGTTGCTGCAATACGTAAAAAGGTTGGAAAAAGTCATGTAATTTGTGGTCTTTCAGGTGGTGTTGATTCATCTGTTGTAGCTATATTACTTCATGAGGCTATAGGCGATCAGCTAACATGTGTTTTTGTCGATCATGGGTTGATGCGTAAAAATGAGGTAGAAGAAGTTCTTACACTTTTTCGAGAGTATTATAATATAAATCTGGTTCATGTTAATGCTGCTGATATGTTTATCAATGCACTTGAAGATGAAACAGATCCAGAAAAAAAGCGGAAGATAATTGGTCGCCTTTTTATTGAAGTTTTTGAAGAAGAAACAAAAAAAATAGGAGGTGCGGAGTTCTTAGCACAAGGAACACTTTATCCAGATGTTATTGAAAGTGTTTCAGCGATTGGTGAACCTGTAACGATTAAAAGTCACCATAATGTAGGCGGGCTACCAAAACGGATGAAAATGCAACTTATAGAACCATTGCGTGAACTTTTTAAGGATGATGTTCGTTCTTTAGGGCGAGAATTAGGTTTACCTGAACAATTTATTGAGCGTCATCCTTTTCCAGGACCTGGTTTGGCAGTTCGATGTCCAGGTGCAATTACACGAGAAAAATTGGAAATTTTACGTGAGGCAGATGCTATTTATCTTGATGAAATCAGAAAAGCTGGCCTTTATGGTAAAATTTGGCAAGCTTTTGCTGTTCTTCTTCCTGTTCAAACCGTTGGTGTAATGGGTGATGCACGCACTTATGAGTTTGTCTGCGCTCTTCGTGCTGTAACATCTGTAGACGGTATGACCGCTGACTTTTATCCGTATGATATGGAATTTTTGAGTAAAGTAGCAACACGTATTATTAATGAAGTTCGGGGTATTAATCGTGTTGTCTATGATATAACTTCTAAACCTCCTGGTACTATTGAGTGGGAATGACTGAAATCAAGAATAGTAAAGAATAGCATTTTTAGGATTGAATATTTCAGAAAATTAGAAAGTAAAAAAAGAAAATTATTAGAAGCTTTGTATTAATGATTTTTAATTGTCATTAATGCCGTTTTAGCGAATAGCGTTTGAAATTAAGAGAAGTTTGAAAATATGCTGAAACAAAAAATTATTGCTCATCGTGGTGGAGCTAGTCTTTATTCTGAAAATACACTTTCAGCATTTCGTCATGCGATTGCATTGGGAGTGGACGAAATTGAATGTGATATTCATCTTCTTAAAAGCGGTGAAGTTGTTATATTTCATGATTTTTCTCTTGAACAATTGGTTGGGAAAAAAGGATATATTTATGAGATTGATAATGAAACACGTCAGCAACTCCGTGTGAAAGGGAGTACTGAAGCACCTCCTTTATTAGAAGAATTGCTTGATCTTTTGGTGCCAACCAATGTAGCACTTCATCTTGAAATCAAAACATGTGGTGAAATTGAGCGTGAAACTCTTTTATCTCAAAGAGCGCTTGAATTAATCAAAGGTAGAAACTTAGAAAAACGAGTTTCAGCAATTAGTTTTGATGCTACGAGTCTTCGTCCTTTTATTGAGGCAGGAATATCATCTGGGCCATGTATTGATAGTTTTAAAGGCGATATGTCTTGCTGTTTTTCTGAATGGAAAAAATTAGGGTATTCTGATCTAAGTTTGGATAGTTCTATTGTATCACGAGACTTTATTGAATCTGCTCTTGATTTTGGCTTCACTGTAGGTGTATGGACAGTTAATGGGGTGTCCCGTTTGTCTCATTGGTTTGATATGCCGGTGGATTATATTACAACAGACCAACCTGATCTTGCTTTACGATTACGTTCACAAAAATAAAAAAAAAGAGCTTTTCTTACTGATTAAGTAATCTGGAAGGAAAATTTTTCTAGGTTGATTATGTGCGTTTTCCTGTGTGTTTATTAAAAGTGTGAAAATTCTGATTAGGAACAGTGAAGCTTAATTTTTGTCCATAATCATTTGTGAGACGTTCTTTGATTTCAACAGTGAAAATAATGTTGTTCCAGCGTGTTAAAACGTGACATCCTGTGCCTACAGGTTTTATGAGTTCGATATGTGCATGAAAAACGGGTCCTTTTTCTGGATATTCGCCTAACAAAGTTGCTTCTGGCCTAAATGCTAAAATATCGGTTTCTTTGTTAAAAGAAAATGAGAAGCCTAAATATTGCTCTAAGATCTGACGATCAAGAAAATTAATAGGTGGGGAACCAATGAAGCCAGCAACAAAGGTTGTGGCTGGATAATCATAGATTTCCATTGGCGTTCCAATTTGTTCAATACATCCTTTATTCATGACAACTATTCGGTCAGCTAATGTCATAGCTTCTAATTGATCATGTGTGACATAAAGACTGGTTGTTCCTAATGAACGCTGGAGTGTTTTAATTTCAATGCACATTTGAGCGCGTAATTTCGCATCAAGATTTGAAAGTGGTTCATCAAAGAGAAAAACACGTGGTTGGCGAACAATGACACGCCCCATTGCAACACGTTGACGTTGTCCTCCTGATAATTGCCGTGGTTTACGATCAAGGAATGGTTCTATTTCCAAAAGCTTTGCAGCATGGGCAATACGTTTATTCATTTCCTCTTTAGGCGTTTTTCGATTTTTGAGCCCATATTCCAAGTTTCCACGTACAGTCATATGTGGATAAAGTGCATAATTTTGAAAAACCATAGCAATGTCACGATTTGCTGGCTCGCGATTATTAATAAGCTCATTGTCAATATAAAGCTCACCAGAGGTAACTTGTTCAAGTCCAGCAATAATACGTAATAAGGTTGATTTCCCACATCCGGATGGACCAACAAGAACGAGAAGTTCTTTATCAAAAACAGTTAAATTCAAGTTATTAATAACTAGACTATCATTGTCATACTGTTTTATTATATTTAATAGTTGGATTGTAGCCAAAATTATTTCTCCGTTTCAATGAGACCTTTGATAAAAAGCCGTTGCATGAAGATAACGACTAAAACGGGTGGAGCCATAGCAACAACCGATACTGCCATAAGGATATTCCATTGAGGATCATGTTGCAGTGATTCAACAACGAGTTGTTTCAATATAACAAGGATAGTTTGATGGTCTTGATCTGTTGTAACAATAAGAGGCCAGAGATATTGTATCCATCCGTAAATGAACATAATAATAAATAAAGCCGCAATATTACTTTTGCTAAGGGGAAGAAGAATATCCTTAAAAAATTTCAATGGTCCTGCCCCATCAACACGTGCAGCTTCTAAGAGTTCATCAGGGACAGTGAGAAAAAATTGACGAAATAAAAATGTAGCGGTTGCTGATGCAATTAATGGAATAATCATTCCACTATAAGTGTTTATCATTCCTAATTGTGCAACTATTGTATATGTTGGAATAATACGGACTTCAATAGGAAGCATTAATGTAATAAAGATAAGAGCAAAGGCAATTTTACGAAAGGGAAAACGCATATAGACGATCGCATAAGCAGAGAAGAGTGAAATAATAATTTTTCCAATACTAATACCAATAGCCATAATAAATGAGTTTATTAAAAGTGGCCAGAGACGTGGAAGACCAAGTTGTACAAGGCCATCACCAAAGATTGTTTTATAATTTTCTAAACCGTATTGTCCTGGTAAGAGAGGAAGCGTTCCTGCATTAAATGTTGCTGAATTATGTGTTGATGCAATAATGGCAATATAGACTGGAAAACAGATGATAAGAATACCAATAATGAGAATGACATGAGTTAAAAATTTCAAAAAAGGACGGTTTTCAACCATAACTTGTCTCCTAATATTGGACGCGACGTTCAATCCAGCGGAATTGGATTAATGTTAAAATAATAACCATCAGCATTAATATGGTTGATTGCGCAGCTGATGCACCAATCATTTGATTTTTAAAGCCATCTTCATACACTTTATAGACGATCGTGCTCGTTGCTCGTGCAGGTCCTCCAGAAGTCATGTTATCAATGATACCAAATGTATCAAACATGACATAATTGACATTGATAATCAGTAGAAAAAAAGTTGTTGGTGAAATTTGTGGAAAGATTATCGTCCAAAATCGTTTAAAAGGACCGGCACCATCAATGGCAGCTGCTTCTATTTGCGAGTGAGGGACCGATTGAAGACCAGCAAGAAAAAAGAGAAAATTATAGGAAATTTGTTGCCAACTAGCAGCAATTACAATTAAAATTATAGCTTGAACATTGTTAATACGATGGTTCCATATAATACCTATTTTTTTGAGGAAAAAAGGAAAAGTTCCGATAGTTGGATGAAAAATAAATAACCATAATATACCTGCTAATACAGGAGCAACAGCATATGGCCAAAGTAAAAGCGTAGTATAAGCTTTTTTTGCATAGATAACACGGTCAACAGAAACAGCTAGAAGAAGTGATATTGTCATTGAAACAAGTGTGACAGAAATAGAAAATATGATCGTTGTAAGCAGTGATTGTATATAAGTGGTGTCAGAAAAGACAGTTATGTAGTTTTCAAGACCAATAAAGGTTGTTGAAAATCCAAAAGGGTCTTCACGCTCAAAGGATGATTTTATTGCTTGAGCGCCGGGCCAAAGAAAAAATAAAAAAGTTACCGCAAGTTGAGGAAAAAGTAGCCAATAAGGAAGTAGGCTATTTTTGAAATATGCGTGTTTTTCTTGCATGTGCAGGGCTCTTTAATAAGAGTCATCGGGAAAAGAGAATTGAAATATATCGATTTTCAAGATCTAATTTTTCAACTTTGAATAATGATCATGAAATGTTAATGATTAGCTTTTTCAAATTCACGTAAAAGTTTATTACCACGTTTAACTACTTCATCTAACCCCTCTTTTGGTGATTTAGAACCATTCAGAACAGCTTCCAATTCTTGATCAAGGATCGAACGAATTTGTGGTAAGCTACCAAATCTTATTCCTTTTGAATTTTCTGTTTGTGGATTTAAATTGATTTGTTGAATAGCAATATTTATACCTGGATTCTTATCATAAAAATTTTGGTCTCTACTTAATTCGTAAGCAGCTTTTGTGAGAGGAAGGTATCCTGTTTTTTGATGCCACTTAACTTGATTATTTGTTTGCGAGAGAAATTTAAGAAAAGCTGCTGCACCTGCATATTCTTTAGATGTATGACCTTTCAAAGTCCAAATAGAGGCGCCACCAATAATTGAGTTTTGTGGTGCATCTTTTACATCATCATAATAGGGAAGCATACCAAATCCAACATTAAATTGGGCTTCTGAAATAATTCCACCGAGTGATCCTGATGATTGTATTAAAATTGCACAGCTTTGTGCCATAAACATTGGTACTGAATCGAGTGCACCAGCTGGACCACCGTAACGAAAGATTCCTTTATCTGACCATTTTTTAAGATCTGTCCACATGCGTATTTGCAAAGGACCGTTCAATGTTAGTTCTGCATCAAGTCCATCAAGACCATTTCTTTTTGTTCCTACAGGAATGTTATGAAATACTGAAAAATTTTCTATGCCAATCCATTGTGCAGCATAAGTCATTGTGAAACCACAATTCGCAGCTTTGTTATCAATAATTTTTTTTGAAAAATTTTCTATATCTTTCCATGTTTTAGGCGGTTGTTCTGGATTAAGCCCAGCTTTTTTAAAAATATCCTTATTATAAAAAAGAATTGGTGCTGAAACATTAAATGGCATAGAGAGCATCCGTCCCTGAGCGTCAGAATAATAGCTACTAATAGCAGGTAAATAGTCTAAGGTATCGAATTCTTGCTGTGTATCAGCCATGAGCTGGTAAAGTGGATAGACCGCACCTTTTGCAGCCATCATAGTACCTGTGCCAACGTCATAAATTTGGGCAAGAACCGGTTGTTGTTTCCCTCGAAATGCTGCGATAAGTGATACCATACTTTCTTCATACTCACCGCGGAATGAAGGAACAATTTTATAATCAGATTGGGTTTTATTAAAATCATTAATAAGATTTTCTGTTTGTTTTCCTAGGTCTCCACTCATAGAGTGCCAAAAGCTGATTTTTGTTTGTGTGAAACCCGTTGTTGCCGCAGTTATAGCAATCATAAATGCTGCTAAGGAAAGATAAAGACGATTCATGATTCATCCCTTTTTGAATTGATGGAGCACGGTTTTCTCAGGACTATTAATGTAATTCATAAATATATCATGATGGTTCTCTTTCAGAAAGATGCCAATTCATTTAAACATGAACTATGCAAAGGTCAAACGAATTTGTGTAAATTGACCAGTTTTCAACTTTTGTAATTGTCTGGATGTGATTGTAATAGCCGGCATTATAAAATGGCAATGATTCCAAAAAAAATGAAAAAAGATAATCAGAGAGGCAAACAGTCAAGGATTCTCATATGAGGTGATATAATCTTTAGGTTGATTGTTTACATTCCAATAATATTACCTGTCTTAACGTTCAGTTATAGCGTTAATGATGGTGTTAACATTGTATTCCATCATATCAAGGTAAGTTGCAGCAGGGCCTCCTTTTTCGGATAAGGCATCGGAATAAAGTATGCCACCAATTTTTAAACCTGTTTCTTTTGAAATTTGTTCTATAAGACGAGGATTAGAGATATTTTCAACAAATAATGCGGATACTTTATTGTTTTTAATTTGTTTAATAAGTTTAGCAACATCTGCTGCAGTAGCTTCTTTTGAAGCGCTTTCGGGAGAAATGATGGTGAGTCCATATTCATGAGCAAAATAACCAAAGGCATCGTGAGATGTAATAATGGTTCTCTTATCTTTCGGGATAGTGGAAATTCGTGTTGTAATGGTTGTATGCAGTGCTTTTAGTTTTTGAATATAAGTCTGAGCATTTTTATTATAATTTTCACATGATTGTTGATCGATTTTACAAAGAGCGGCGGCAATATTTTTGACGTAAGTTTCAACATTAGGAATAGCTTGCCAAGCATGTGGATCAATATTGCTGTGGTGATGTGTCCTATTGCGTTTTTCGTATTTAATTTCTAATGGGGGAATATTAGCACTGACTTCCACAAGAAGCGCTTTTGTTCCAGTTGCTATCGTAAGCCGATTTATGAAATCTTCTAAATATAGACCGTTGATGAAAATAATATGAGCATTTTTAATAGTTTTTGCATCACGAGGTGTAGGCTCGTAACTATGGATGCTTGTATTGGGACCAACAAAGGTAGTGATCGAGATATGATGGTCTCCTACATTTTTTACTAAGTCTGTAAGAATGGAAAAGCTTGTGACAACATTAATTTTTTGATGCGCAGTGGCAGAAAGTGGAAAGAGAAGTAATAGAATAGAGTTCAGCAGAACAAATTGTTTAGCAAATTTATGCATGTTGTTTTCTTATGATGGAAAGGATGTATAGAAAAGGGCGAGGGAACCAGGTTGCAATGAGTCCAGGTGGGCTTATAAGACAGGTAAGAAGATAGATAGATCCTGCAACTGTAATGATAGACGCACCAGAGGGCAAGGATGTATGAAAAGAGAGCAGGAGACCAAATACACTGGAAGTTATTCCTAAAATAATTGATAATATACAGATAGGGCCCAAACGCGAAAGCCAAAAACGGGCAGTGATCGCTGGAATCATCATAATGCCGATGGACATAAGTGTTCCTAATGATTGAAAACCACCAACTAGGTTTAATACCATAAGTCCAAGTAATAACATGTGAACATATTTTCCTAGTGGAGAGAGTGATTTAAAAAATAGTGAATCAAAGCTTTCTACTACAAGAGCTCGCCAAAAAATACACAGATTAGTTATTGTTATGAGCATTATAACAGTAATTAGCCAAATGGCCTGTGTATTAATAGAAAGCACTGAACCGAATAAAAGATGCAATAAGTCAATTGTTGATCCTTTGAGAGAAATAATCATGACACCTATTGCTAATGCAAAAAGATAGAAGACAGTCATTGAGGCATCTTCTTTTTGAAAACTATTTCGCGAAATCAAGGTAGCTGCTAATGCGACAATAATACCAGCTCCAACTCCACCAAGAGTCATGAATATGGGAGAAAAACCACAGAAAAGAAAAGCGACGGCGACACCAGGAAGAATAGCGTGTGATATTGCGTCACCTGTTAAACTCATACCACGTAACATTAAAAATACCCCAATAGGGCAGGCACTGATCGTTAATAAAATGGAGCCAATTAAAGCATTTTGCATAAATTGGAAATCAATAAAAGGTGCGAGAAAAAATGCGTACACGTGTAGATAATCCAGATTAGATAAAATTACTTGACAGAAAAGGCTCGTGTTTGTGAATTGATATGGAAAAATTAGGTATGAGAGGTGACGTGATAGGATGATTATTGGCGCTTAATAAGTGTGTCGTTTCTCCATAAAAAGCGTGTTGTTTATTGATATGAATCATTTGTGGAAAATATTCTTGAACAGTAAGAGAATCATGAAGCGCTATAAGAATTGTGCGACCTTTTTGTTGCCAATGAGTAATCAGTTTTAGGAGATCCTTTTGGGTTTTAAGATCCACACCGTTGAAAGGCTCATCAAGCAATATAATATCCGAATCTTGGACAATAATACGTGCAAAAAGAGCACGTTGTAATTGCCCATTTGATAGTGTGTTAAGTGAACGGTGAGCAAGTGCTGTAAGTCCAACTATTTCTAGTGCATTTTGAATTTTATATTGGTAGGAATGTTGGCTTTTCCATAATCCACAGAAAGACCATAATCCCATTTTAACGAGTGTTTCTACATCAACTGGGAATGTTCGATCAATGTCACAGTATTGGCCAAGGTAAGCAATACGGCTTTTCGTTAGTTTTGTAATTTTACCACTGATCGGTTTAATTAATCCGGCAATAGCTTTAAGAAGTGTAGATTTCCCAGAACCGTTATCACCGGTTATTGCAATTAATGAATTTTTTGTCAGTTTTGCTGAAAACTTTTTTATAACAATTCTGTTTGTGTAACCTAATACCACATTATTGAATTGTAAGCTCATATTGATACCATTCTTTTTAAAATATTTTCAAATATGTTATGTTATATAATTACATATGTCAATAAAATGTTATATTATATCTTTTGCTTTTAGGAGACTTTTCATGGCAATGGGAATATTGTAGAAAATTTAAAATAGCTTTGAATTTCTCTTGACGAAATCATGTCTATGTATACTATATATAGTATTAGAATGGTCAGTGATTCAAAATAAATGCTAAATGCTAAATGTGAATACATTGTTCATTTTATCGCAATCAGATTATTTCATAGTGAAGTACCATATATTTTTAGAGTAGCAGTTCAATTAGAATGTCACCTTAGGGGAGTTTTTTTGTTCATTGTCTATGTATTAAAGTTTTTTGTGCTGGAAAACAAACGAAAGCACCAACAAAGTGGCTGTAAAGGCTAAAAAGACAGTTGGCTTTATGGTACTTTTAATTAAAAACAGTGAAACGAGAAAATGCTAGTAGGTAGTTGTTGTATAACGGAGAACAGTTATTTTAGGACTGTAAGCCGTTTCTTCGTTTGTGCTATGTTTATTTTAAGGAAATGTAGTGATTTAAAGCTACGTTCGTCAGCTTGTAAGTCATTTTAATTGAAATATGACTAAGTATTTTGGTATGTAATTATTGTGTAAATGTTATGAAATTATCATAATTAATTTGTTTCTAAATTATTTTTTAAATTATGAAAGTTGAAAAGAATGATCACTATTTATAGTAAACCATCTTGTGTTCAATGTGATGCTACCTATCGTGCTTTTGATGCTAAGGGTGTTGATTATAATGTTATTGATATTTCTCGTGATGAACAAGCGTATAATTTTGTTCAATCTTTAGGATATCGTCAAGTGCCTGTAGTAGTTTGCGATGATAATCATTGGTCTGGTTTTAGACCAGATATGATTAATGGTCTTTGTGGCTAATGGGGCTTATTGTTTATTATTCGAGTGCAACGGGTAATACTGAATATTTTGTTTCTCAGCTTGATCAACGACTTTTCAAAATTGATAAAAAAAATCCATCAATATTGGTTAATGAGCCGTACGTGTTAGCTGTACCTACTTATGCAGATGGTAAAGGTAGATTGGCTGTACCAAAAGCAGTGATTCATTTTCTTAATGAAGTGGAAAACCGTGAATTGGTTCGTGGTGTCATTGGTGGTGGAAATCGCAATTTCGGTTGTTATTATAATTTAGCGAGCAAGATAATTGCAGAGAAATGTTGTATACCTTGTCTCTATCGTTTTGAGCTTCGAGGAACTGAGGAAGACGTTATTTGTGTTAAAAAGGGATTGGAAAAGTTTTGGAAACAATAAGTGTAAAAAAACTGGAGACGCCAGATCAAATTACAGATTATCATGCACTTAATGCGATGCTTAATCTTTATGATGAGAATGGTCATATTCAATTTGATATGGATAGACTTGCTGCCCGGCAATATTTTCTCCAACATGTTAATCAGAATACGGTTTTTTTTCATAATTTAAAGGAGAAAATAGATTACTTGATAGAAGAAAATTATTATGAGAGAGAATTATTTGAACTTTATGATTTTTCTTTTATTAAAAAGCTTTTTAAACGCGCTTACGCATTTAAATTTCGTTTTCCTACTTTTCTGGGTGCGTTCAAGTATTACACGAGTTATACATTAAAGACTTTTGATGGTAAACGCTATCTTGAGCGTTATGAGGATCGTGTTTGTCTTGTTGCTTTATATTTAGCACAGGGGATTAAAGCCCTTGCTGAGGGATTGGTTGATGAAATTATTACAGGACGGTTTCAACCAGCAACACCAACATTTTTAAATGCGGGCAAAAAACAAAGAGGTGAATTAGTATCGTGCTTTTTGTTGCGCGTTGAAGACAATATGGAATCGATAGGTCGTTCGATTAACTCAGCTTTACAGCTTTCGAAACGCGGTGGAGGCGTAGCACTTTGTTTGACAAATTTACGAGAAGCAGGGGCACCAATTAAGAAAATAGAAAATCAATCATCAGGTGTCCTACCTGTGATGAAAATGTTAGAAGATGTATTTTCTTATGCTAATCAACTTGGTGCACGACAAGGCGCTGGTGCTGTTTATTTACATGCACATCATTTAGATATTATGAAATTTTTGGATACAAAACGAGAAAATGCTGACGAAAAAGTCAGAATTAAAACACTTTCTCTTGGTGTTATTATCCCTGATATCACTTTTGAGCTTGCCCGCAATAATGAGGATATGTATCTTTTCTCATCTTATGATATTGAGCGGGTTACAGGAAAACCTTTTAGTGATATTTCTTTGACAGAGCATTATCGCTCTTTTGTTGATAATTCAAAGATACGCAAAAAGAAAATAAGTGCGCGAGTTTTCTTCCAAACGTTAGCGGAAATTCAGTTTGAATCAGGATATCCATATATTTTATTTGAAGATACGGTCAATCGGGCAAATCCAATAGCAGGTCGTATTAGTATGAGCAATTTGTGTACAGAAATTTTGCAGGTAAGTGGAGCGAGTGAGCTGGAAATAGATTTAACTTATCGTGCTGTTGGCAATGATATATCATGTAATCTTGGCTCAATGAATATTGCAAAAGCAATGGAGAGTGATAACTTTGGGAGAACAGTGGAAATAGCTGTACGTGCTCTAACAGCTGTTTCTGATATGAGTAATATTGCTTGTGTGCCTTCTATTGCAAAAGGCAATGCTGAGAGTCATGCGATTGGTTTGGGACAAATGAATTTGCATGGTTTTCTAGCGCGTGAAAAGATCTATTATGGAACGCCAGAAGCAATCGATTTTACCAATATCTATTTTTACACAGTTACATATCATGCATTGCGTGCTTCTAATTTAATTGCGCGTGAACGTAAAAAAATGTTCGTAGGATTTGAAAAATCAGCTTACGCAGATGGACATTTTTTTACAAAGTATATTGAGAAAGAATGGAAACCACAATTTGAGTTAGTACAAGAGCTTTTTACACGTAATAATATTGTTATTCCGAACCAAAGAGATTGGCAAGAGCTCAAGCAATTAGTTGCTCAATATGGGCTTTATAATCGCTATCTTCAGGCTGTACCACCTACAGGATCTATTTCCTATATTAACTATGCAACTTCTTCTATTCATCCAATTGCTTCGAAGATTGAAATTCGCAAAGAGGGAAAAATAGGACGTGTTTATTATCCTGCTCCTTATATGGATAATACGAATTTAGAGTTTTATCAGGATGCTTATGAAATTGGGCCTGAAAAAATTATTGATACTTATGCTGTTGCTACGCAGCATGTCGATCAGGGTCTTTCGTTAACGTTGTTTTTTCCTGATACAGCAACCACACGTGATATTAATCGTGCGCAAATTTATGCCTGGAAAAAAGGCATAAAGAGTATTTATTATGTACGGTTACGGCAGATGGCATTGAGTGGAACAGAAGTTGATGGTTGTGTTTCATGTAGTTTATAGGAGATGATTATATGACCAAAATTACAACCAAAAATCCTGTTGTTTGCGCTGTAAATTGGAATAGACTCCATGACGAAAAAGATCTTGAAGTTTGGAATCGTTTAACTGGTAATTTTTGGTTGCCTGAGAAAGTACCATTGTCCAATGATATTCCTTCATGGGCTAGTTTGACGGAGGAAGAACGAAAACTGACAATTCGTGTTTTCACAGGTCTTACTCTTCTTGATACGGTTCAGAATACTGTGGGAGCTATTTCCCTTATGGCCGATGCTGTAACAGAACATGAGGAAGCAGTATTAACCAATATTGCATTTATGGAAGCGGTTCATGCACGTTCTTATTCCTCTATTTTCTCAACTTTATGTTCGACAGTGGAAGTTGATGATGCATTTAGATGGTCGGAAGAAAATACCTATTTGCAAAAAAAAGCGAGATTAATACTTGAGCATTATGAGGCGAATGAACCGCTAAAGAAAAAAATTGCTTCGACTTTGCTTGAGAGCTTTTTATTTTATTCTGGTTTTTATTTACCCATGTATTGGTCAAGTCGTGCTAAGCTGACTAATACCGCTGATTTAATTCGGCTTATTATCCGTGATGAGGCTGTTCACGGTTATTATATCGGTTATAAATTTCAATTAGGTTTTGTGAAGCTTGATGAAGCTAAAAAACAAGAAATAAAAGATTTTGCTTTTAATATACTTTTTGATCTTTATAATATTGAGTGTAAATATACTGAAGATCTTTATGATGCTATTGGGTTAACAGAGGATGTTAAGGTTTTTCTTCATTATAATGCAAATAAAGCATTAATGAATTTAGGTTTTGAAGCTCTTTTTCCACCTGAAGTGTGCCGTGTTAACCCTGCTATTTTAGCAGCTTTGTCACCGAATTCTGATGAAAATCATGACTTCTTTTCAGGATCAGGTTCTTCTTATATTATTGGTAAAGCAGTTGCAACTGTGGATGAGGATTGGGCGTTTTAATGAGTGAAGGAAAAGAGAAGCGCACGAGGTATTCTATTTAAATCTTCACGTATTTTTAAACATTTAAATCCATTTTTTTTAAATAAATCACAAACTTCTTTTTCTTGAGAATAGCCAATTTCAACAGCGATATAGCCCTTTTCTTTTAAATAATTTGCTGATTCATGCGCCAATTTTCGATAAAAATCAAGGCCATCTTCTCCACCAATTAGGGCACGCAAAGGGTCGTGTTGGCGCACTTCTTTTGCAAGGTTTTTGATTTCTTTTTCTGGAATATAAGGAGGATTGGAAATAATGAGATCAAATTGTCCCTTGACGGAATCAAACCAGTTGCTGAGAAGAGGTGTAAAACGGTGGGCAACATTCGCATGCTGTGCATTTTTTGTAGCTGTCTTTAAAGCATCTTCGGAAATATCAACGGCTACAGCATAGATTTGAGGAATTTGCTTGAGAATTGCTATAGCGATAGCTCCACTTCCTGTTCCCATATCAAGCAGTGTAGTTTGTTCTGATTTCTCTAGATATGTTTTAAGAATTGGTAAAACAAGATCAACAAGTGTTTCTGTATCCGAACGTGGTTCTAACGTATCTTTAGACAAGGTAAAAGGTATACCGTAAAATTCTCGTGTTCCGATAATACGGTAGACGGGTTCACCTGCAATACGTCGATTTATAGCTTGCTCTAATTGTGCGAGCTGATCAGAAGATAGACACATATTTGGTTGAAGAATTCTATCAGATGCAGTAGTTCCTGTTACCCATTCAACGAGTATTTTTGCGTTAAGATCGGCTTCAGAAATTCCTTGATATTGCAATTTCTTTTGTGTTATTTGGATGGTTTTACTGAGCGAATGATCATTCATCTACGTTGATCCATTTCTGTAAGGAGTGTCGTCTGATGATCAGAAATGAGTGCATTAATCAGCTCATTTAAATCTCCTTCCATGATACGATCAAGTTTATATAGAGTCAGATTAATACGATGGTCAGTTACACGTCCTTGTGGAAAATTATAGGTGCGAATACGTTCTGATCGATCACCAGAGCCAACTTGAGTTTTGCGGGATGCTGAACGTTCACTCTCTGCTTTTTGTCGTTCAATATCGAATAAACGCGCACGTAAAATTTGGAGTGCGCGTGCGCGGTTTTGATGTTGTGATTTTTCTGCTTGAACAACCATAATTCCTGTTGGTATATGCGTAATACGGACAGCTGAATCAGTTGTATTGACATGCTGCCCACCTGCACCAGATGCACGCATTGTATCAATGCGGATATCTTCTGGGCAAATTTCAATATCAATTTCTTCCGCTTCTGGTAAAACTGCAACAGTGGCGGCTGATGTGTGGATGCGTCCTCCTGTCTCTGTTTCAGGGATGCGTTGTACGCGATGGACACCTGATTCAAACTTAAGCTTAGAAAATACGCCTTTTCCTGAAATGGCTGCTATAATTTCTTTATATCCACCAACTTCACCATCACTCAAAGAAATGACTTCAACTTTCCAGTTATGAGTATTAGCATAACGTTCATACATACGGAAAAGGTTTCCTGCAAAAAGTGCTGCTTCTGATCCTCCCGTTCCTGCTCGAATTTCAATAATAACGCTTTTTTCATCAGCAATATCTTTGGGCAAAAGAAGAATTTGGAGTTTTTGCTCAAGTTCCTGAATTTTTTGATATAATGATGATAGCTCTTCTTGAGCTAAATTACGCAATTCTGTGTCTGTTTGTGTATCACTTATTATAGTTTCGATATCTTCTATTTCTTTACAGAGAGAATTTAATGCTCGTATAGGAACTATAATTGGCTGTAATTCTGCGTATTCGGAAGCTAATTTTACATATGTTTCCGCATTTGGGTTCTCAGCCATTTGGCTTTCAATTATTTTGAAGCGTTTTTCAAGTTGCTTCATGCGGTCTTGTGGCAAAGAAACCATGGCAGTATCGGCCTAATTTATTGAATGTTAGAAGTTGATAATATTACACCATTATATTATTGTAGCGGGTAATAAAGAAGAAAAATACTCCTGCCAACCAAATTTTAGAATAATTTATGTAAAACTTGATGTGCATAAGTAGTTTTTTTCATTATACACATAGGTTTATTAATTTAGGATGTGCGTTTTTTTCCATAAATTTCAAGACGATGATGAACAATATTATAGCCAAGAGAATGGGCAATTTCTTCTTGCAACTTTTCAATGATAGCAGATTGAAATTCAATAGCTTCTCCTGTGTCTATATCAATAAGATGATCGTGATGTTCGCTTTTTGCTTGCTCAAAACGAGAAGGTCCCCCATTGAAGGCATGGCGATGAATAGTTCCATTTTCTTCTAATGTTTTCATTGTGCGGTAAACAGTTGATAGCGAAATACTAGAGTCTATTTCATGAACACGCTGAAAAATTTCAAACGCATTCGGATGATCATCTGTATCGGCTAAAACGTCAAGAATGATACGTCTTTGACGCGTTACTCTTAGACCGGCAATTCGTAATTCTTTTTCATAACTTTGTTTATTCATTTTAATTTTTTTATTTTTCAGGTGAAGGATCCATGACAATGCTTATATTTTTTTCCTGAACCACAAGGACAAGATTCATTTCGTCCAATTTTCCCCCATGTTTTTGGATCATTAGGATTGTGTTTTTGGGGATTAACTAACCTATTTTCGTTTATCTGCATCCATGCTGTAGTGTTATTTTTTTCGCTCTGAGTACTGGAAGAATATTGGGAGCGAGATCTTTCCGGTATTTTTGATTCTACGTGTTGTTGAATAATTTCAAAATGCATGAATTTAGAAATAAAATTTTTACGGAGATTGATAAGCATAGTTTGAAAGAGTTCGAATGACTCTGTTTTATACTCATTGAGAGGATCTCGTTGTGCATAACCACGGAAGCCAACAGCAGAACGTAAATGATCTAAATGAACTAAATGCTCACGCCATAACATATCAATTGTTTCAAGTAGTATAGCTTTACGAAAGTAAGCGATTATTTCTGGACTATAGCGTTCAGAGCGTTCCTTTTCAAATTTTTCAACAGCCTTTGTTATGCGTTCTACAATTTGTTCTTCTGCAATTCCTTCTTCGTTTGCCCATTGTTCTATTGGAAGGTTTAAATTGAAAACCTGATATAGTTCCTTTTGTAAATCTTTCACATTCCATTTTTCTGCGTATGTTCCATATGGAATGTGCGTTTCTACTAGATCTTCAATGACTTCATTACGCATTTCAATGGTCATTTCAGTTAAATTTTCTGCATTCATAACTTCCATGCGTTGCTCAAAAATAACTTGGCGTTGATTATTCATCACATCGTCATATTTTAAAAGATTTTTACGAATTTCGAAGTTTCGCGCTTCAACCTTTTTTTGAGCTTTCTCAAGAGCTTTATTAATCCATGGATGGATAATGGCTTCATTTTCTTTTAGCCCAAGCTTTTGCAGCATACTATCCATACGGTCAGAACCGAAGATACGCATGAGATCATCTTGAAGAGAAAGAAAAAATTTTGAACGTCCAGGATCACCCTGGCGACCAGAACGACCGCGAAGTTGGTTGTCAATTCGACGACTTTCGTGGCGTTCAGTAGCGATGACATAAAGACCCCCAGCAGCTAACGCTTTCTCTTTAAGTTGTTGAACATCTTTTTTGATTTCTTCAATTTTAGCAGTTCGTTCTGGGCCTTCAGGTATATTCTGCAATTCTTGCCGAATACGTATTTCAATATTACCACCAAGTTGTATATCGGTACCACGACCTGCCATATTGGTTGCAATAGTCAACGCTTTAGGAACACCTGCTTGCGCTATAATATGTGCTTCCTGTTCATGATACCGGGCGTTCAAAACTTGAAAATCAGTAATACCTTCTTTTCGTAAGCGTTCTGCTAATTGTTCCGACTTTTCAATAGAAGTAGTTCCAACTAGAATAGGTTGTCCTTTTTCATGAGCTTGACGAATATCGCGAACAATGGCTCGATATTTTTCCTCTGCTGTTCGATAAATTTCATCATCTTCATCGCGGCGTTGAACGGGTAAATTTGTAGGGACTTCAACAACCTCAAGATCATATGTATTATTAAATTCTTCAGCTTCCGTTATAGCTGTGCCAGTCATACCAGATAATTTTTGATACATACGAAAATAATTTTGGAAAGTAATAGAAGCTAAGGTTTGGTTTTCTGGTTGAATAGTGACATGTTCTTTGGCTTCTAATGCCTGATGTAATCCTTCAGAATAACGCCGTCCTGGCATCATACGACCAGTAAATTCATCAATTATAACGATCTCACCATTGCGGACAATATAATCTTTATCACGAATAAACAATTTATGCGCTTTTAGAGCGTTATTAATATGGTGAACAATTGTAACATTTTCTATGTCGTAGAGGCTTTCATTTTTAAGATGCCCAGCTTTTTTAAGTATTTCCTCAATTTTTTCAGTACCAATTTCAGTAAAAGTTGTTGTTTTTTGTTTTTCATCTATTTCGTAATCCTCTGGTGTTAGGAAAGCAATAAATTCATCAATAAGATTATAAAAATCAGTACGATCTTCTAAGGGACCAGAAATAATAAGCGGGGTTCGTGCTTCATCAATGAGAATTGAATCAACTTCATCAATAATTGCATAATGATGGCCACGCTGTACCATTTGGCTACGGTCAAAAGCCATATTATCGCGAAGATAATCAAATCCTAATTCATTATTTGTTGCATAAGTAATATCACACGCATAAGCTGCTCGACGAGAATCGTTATCAAGGTGGTTGAGAATAACGCCAGTTGTCATACCTAAAAAATCGTAGATTTTCCCCATTGTTTCAGCATCACGACTGGCAAGATAATCATTAACCGTGACAACATGGACCCCTTTTCCTTCTAAGGCATTAAGATATACTGGTAAGGTTGCCATTAATGTTTTACCTTCACCAGTACGCATTTCAGCAATTCCTCGGTTATGAAGAACCATTCCACCAATAAGCTGTACATCAAAGGGGCGCATGCCGTAAACACGTTTCGCTGCTTCACGAACAGTTGCAAATGCTTCTGGTAATAGCGAATCAACCGTTGCTCCTTCAGTTAATCTTTTACGAAATTCAGCGGTTTTTTGGTGTAATTGCTTATCGCTTAATTTCTGCAATTGTTCTTCTAAGGCATTAATTTGTATTGCTTTTTGGCGAAGTGCTTTTATGCGGCGTTCATGAGCCGAACCAAAAAATTTATGCGCAAGAGCACCTAAATTGACCATTTCTGGTCCTTTCTTTCATTTGTTATCACCGCAATGGGTGTTTATAAATTGTACCTATCGCTCTGCATCACCTAAAACGCTTGATATAATGAGGTGCGTGCAGTGTTTTATGTTAAGTAATATATGTTTTTTTCATTTTTTTCTAAAAGTAGAGATTAAGGGCCTACAAGCATCATGTCAACTTTAGTGATATTATTTGAATAATTAAGGTATGAAGTAATTTAGGGTATAATGTGACATTTTTCTATATTATCATATTTTGTATTATCTGGAATAAAGTGTAATAGAATGGAAGGATTATTTTTTGTTTTTGTGAAATAAAATTATCAAATTTATCTATGTCTAGATTTTAAAGTGCTATGGTGAAGAAAATTTAAATTTGAAAATGCATTAATTTTTTAAAGGGAGTATATTTATGAAATTCAATTTTAGCACACTATGTTTAGCCTCAACTTTATTAGTTAGCATACATGCGGGCGTGATAGCCCAAGAAAGTGTAAAGTCTGCGAAAAATGATTTAAGTACTTTAGAGAACGCTACTGAAAAACCAGTTTCTCTTTCTCATGTAATAGCAGTGATTGATGGGAAAAATATTACAGCGGGGCAATTGGATGAGCTAGCACTAGAAATAAATCCTAATTTAGTTCGTGTTCCGGATGAACAACGTCGTGTCACGGTCTTAAAAGCTTATTTGGATATGCAAGCACTTGCTAAAGCAGCCCTGCAAAAAGGTGTAGATAAGACAGAAGCTTATGATAAACGTATGGCAATAATGCGCGATAATATTCTTCAGCAACTTTATTTTAAAGAGATGGTTGTTGACAAGATTGCAGATGCTGATGTGAAAGCCCTTTATAATAAGGAAATTGCTGCTTTGCCTAAAGAAGATGAAATTAAAGCGCGCCATATTTTAGTCAAGACAAAAGAAGAAGCAGAAAAAATTATTAAGCGTTTGAATAAAGGTGAAAACTTTGAGGAAATTGCAAAAAAAGATTCAACAGACGGTTCTTCTGCTGTTGGTGGAGATCTTGGTTATTTTAGTCGTGGTCAGATGGTTAAATCATTTGAAGAAGCTGCGTTTAATTTGAAAGTAGGGGAGTATACTAAAAAACCTATTGAAAGTCCATTTGGTTGGCATGTTATTAAGATAGAGGATCGTCGTTTGAAACAACCTCCTGTCTTTGATGATGTTAAAGATGTATTGCGTACACAGCTTATAAGAGAGCATTATCAAACACTTATCACTGACTTACGGAGTAAGGTCAATGTAGAATACCCTGATTCTAATATTGCAAAACGTATGCAATCTCTTAATAAAGATGAAGCACCATTTCTAGGTGAAGCATCCAATTTAGAGGGAGGAGAATAGTCTTTTTCTTATGCTGGGTCTATTTTTACAAGGCCCAGCACCTTTATAGATTGTATTCAATCACATTTATGGAAAAGCGTGTAATGGCTGTAAAGATATCGCCTTTATCACCTAAACAAATACAAGAGCTTCCACCATTATCTGGTGTGCGGATAGCTACAGCTGAAGCTGGTATTAAATATAAAGGTCGTACAGATCTTCTTTTTATTGTGTTTGATGAGCCAGCTAATGCAGCAGGTGTTTTTACACGTTCAAAGTGTAGATCTTCTGCTGTAGATCATTGTCGTGAATCGCTTCTTTATGGGGTTGCTAGGGGTCTTGTTGTTAATTCTGGAAATGCAAATGCTTTTACAGGGTGCAAAGGTAAGCAGACAACAAATGCAATAGTACATTCTGCATCCAGTGCTTTAAAAGCGAGAGAAAATGAAATTTTTATAGCTTCTACGGGTGTTATTGGTGAACCAATGGATGAGGCTTGTATTTTAAATCTTTTACCTGATATGGTTTCTAAAGCAAAGGAAGGATGCTGGTTAGAAGCTGCGAAAGCTATTATGACAACCGATACGTTTCCAAAACTTGCAACGCGTCAATTTGATTTTGGGGGAGAGCTTGTTACTATTAATGGAATTGCAAAAGGTGCTGGTATGATTGCACCAGATATGGCAACAATGCTTTCTTTTGTGGTAAGTGATGCAGAGATTTCTTCAGATATACTCCAAATGATGTTATCAGAAGCTGTTCAGGAGACTTTCAATTCGATTACTGTTGATAGTGATACTTCGACGTCTGATACATTAATGATCTTTGCAACAGGACAAGCGAAGGGCTGTCTCCCTTGTTTGACAAGCCGATCAGATCCTCGTTATTGGACATTTTCAAAGTACTTGCGTGAGCTTTTGCATGAACTTGCATTACAAGTTGTTTGTGATGGTGAAGGAGCCCGTCATTTAATTGAGGTATCTGTTATTGGTGCTACAACAAATAGTGCTGCTAAGACTATTGCTCTATCAATTGCAAATTCACCCCTTGTAAAAACAGCTATTGCGGGCGAAGACGCTAATTGGGGGAGAGTTGTTATGGCAATTGGTAAAGCAGGTGTTGAAGCAGACCGTGATCGATTAAAAATTTGGTTTGGTGAACATCGTTTGGCTTTTAATGGTGAACGTGATCCTCATTATAGCGAAGAAGCAGTGAGTGCTTATATGAAAAGTCAACATATTACAATTTGTGTTGATATCGGTCTTGGGAGTGGGAAAGCAACAGTTTGGTCTTGTGATTTAACGAAGGAATATGTTGCGGTCAATAGTGATTATAGAAGTTGATTAATAAAACATAAACTTGAATATTTAGTATTTATATACTTTTGAAAAATACTGGATATTTAGTTGTTTATTCTGGGGTAGGGCTTTACAATAGTAAGAATGATAGTCATCTATTACTTTTTTGGTCATTAGTATGCATATAAAAAAATCACTCCTTCTTGTTGTTGCATGTGCTTTATTAGACCCGGATAATCGGGTGTTACTTGCACAACGGCCTCAAGGAAAATCATTAGCTGGTTTATGGGAATTTCCTGGTGGAAAGATTGAAAATGGTGAAACGCCAGAGGTATCATTAATTCGTGAGTTAGCAGAAGAGCTTGATATTTATGTTCAACCGAATAATTTATCACCCTTAACATTTGCAAGCTATAATTATGAAACTTTTCATCTGTTAATGCCTTTATATATTTGCCGCCGTTATGAAGGAACCCCAAAAGGACGAGAAGGACAAAATTTAGAATGGGTTTTCATTAGCAGTCTTGATGAATATTCTATGCCTGACGCTGATAAGCCATTGATTCAAGTTCTAAAAAATCTTCTTCTTTAATGTGTTGATAAAGGGAAAATATTGATAAGCAATGGGAAATTTCTTTCACTAAATATTCGGGGGGGGTAAGGAATCTTAGGCAACTGTATTTTTAAAGTAAGGTTTTTGAGATAATCAGGAAGAGATTAACCTATTTTTTTAAAGATAAATTGCTTGATTATTGTTGTACATTGTTTTGTGTTGGAATACGAGATTTATTATATGTACATTTATTTTTATTAAGTCAATTTATTTTAGATAAAATAATTATTAGAAATAAATTATTTATAGATAAAAAATATTTTATTTATTATTATAATATTTACATTTTATTTGTGAGTTATTTTTTAATGTTAAAAAATAATAATAGGAATAAATAATGACATTTAGTTTTTTTATTAATGTATTTTTATTTGTTATTTTTTTGTTATGTCTTGTTCGTTACAAAAAAATTAAAAAAAATTTTACATTGCACGTTATACTAGGTCTTATCGTTGGTTTAATTTTTGGTAGTGTTTTGCAGATTATTTATAAAGAAGGCAATCCTATTCTATTAGAGTCTGTTGAATGGTTTAACATTGTTGGTGATGGATATATATCGTTATTAAAAATGATTGTTATACCATTGGTTTTTATCTCTATCGTTTCGGCAGTAGCACATTTGCATTCTGTTTATGCTGTCGGCAGAATTGGCATAATAACAATTTCAATACTCCTTTTGACAACATCTTTTTCTGCGTTGATTGGTATCTTTATGGTTAATTTCTTTGGACTCACTGCAAGTAGTTTAGTACATGGAGGAGAAGATACATCTACTATTCTTGCAAGTCATACTTCTCAGCTTAAAGATATCAGTATACCAAAGTTGATTTTATCATTTATTCCTCAAAATTTATTCGCTGAGTTAATAGGAACAAAGGCTACATCAATTATTAGCGTTGTTATTTTTTCAGCTTTTTTAGGAGCAGCGGTTATTCTTTTAAAAAAGGATGAACCAGATAAAGGGGAGAAAGCCCTTTTATTGATTCAAATTATACAGTCTTGGATTATGCGATTAGTGCGTATTATAATTTCTTTAACACCTTACGGTATTTTTGCTCTTATGACTAAGGTGGGAGCAACTTCAAATGTTGCGGATATCTTAAAATTACTAGTTTTTATTGTTATTTCTTATATTGGTATTACTCTTATGTTTGGAGTTCATGGCATATTACTTGGTATATCAGGTATTAATCCATTCCGTTTTTTCAAAAAAGTTTTTCCTGTTTTAACATTCGCTTTTAGTAGTCGTTCAAGTGCCGCTAGTATTCCTTTAAATATCGAGGCACAAACTCAATGGATTGGTGTTCCGCATTCAATTGCAAGTTTTGCAGCTTCTTTTGGTGCAACAATTGGTCAAAATGGTTGTGCAGGTCTTTATCCAGCAATGCTTGCGACTATGATAGCTCCTTCTGTTGGCATTAATCCTCTCGATCCTCTCTGGATAGCTACCCTTGTTTGTGTTGTAACATTAAGTTCTATTGGTGTTGCTGGTGTTGGAGGAGGAGCTATTTTTGCTGCGTTAATTGTTTTGCCAATTATGGGGCTTCCTGTTACTTTGGTAGCTGTACTCATTTCTGTTGAACCTTTAATTGACATGGGACGTACGGCTCTTAATGTAAATGGTTCAATGTTAGCTGGAACTATGACAAGCCAGATATTGCATACAACGGATAAAAGCATTTTTGAAGAATAATTTTCGTATTGAGATTATCGACTTTTTTATGTTTATTATTGATATAATTTTTATTATTTATTGATAATTTTACTTTCTTATAAAACAGCCTCTTTCCATAAAATATAATATCTCACAAACCTGCGCATTATCACAAATATAATTTCGCTGTAAATTTAAGTTTTTATAACCTTAGTGCTACCATCTAAACCTTTTTATTAATTTTAGTTCTCCTAGAAATTTCCATACTATTGAAAATTTCTGCATCTTCATAGATTCTAGTCTATAATAGATCAAGCAATTGCCCTTGTGTGATAGTTTTTTACTTCAGTAAAATTCACTGAAATTACTTTCTTGTATGTTTCTGGAGTTTTTAGGAGCTCTGGTACAATAAAGTTTATAATTATCAGTTATTATTTTATTTCTTCTAGAAATTCATCTTTTGGATTGCAAGTTTTTAGATATAGTATATCTTTTTATTTTTTATGTGGTAACTTAATATTTAATTCATCAAATTATTCATAATCTGTAAACTAAGAAAGATTGCTATTTTTTCTTATTATAATAAATTATAAAGTTATGGTAGGTTGCTCACTTTGATAGCTAGTGTAAGATAGTAGTTTCTATCTTGATAAAAATTAATTGCGATTATAAAATTTTTTTATTAATAAAAGAGTATTATTAGAACGATATTTACTTAATATATAAATTCATATTTTACTCCCAATGTTCACACAGTTTACGTGCATTATAAAATGCCTTTTTATAAAGCTATGATTAAACTCTAACTTTAATATTATTTTCTGAACTAAAAGTATTTCTCTTTTGAGAAAGAGAAACCCTTAGTGTTGAGCTTTTGTATCTCACTTCTGACAAATAAAGCTTTTATTGTTAATCAAATTAAAGCTCTCCGTTATTTCAACCAGCAATTTCAAGTCATAAAGAAAGGTCTATATTAATCACTACCTTATTTATTGTAAAATTTGTGATAAAATTAAAATAAGTAAAATTTAAACGATCAATTGCTTCTTTATTATCTCAATCCAATGCTTCACCAAACAATTTTTCTCTTAAGATCCGTTTATGATAAGAAAGATTTTACATCAATAATATAGCTAAAAAGCTAAGAAAAATCTTGATAATCAACAAACGCAATATTCATTCTCAATATGTTAAAAAAACGCTAATAAAAACATATTAATTAAAATATGTTTCTATTTTTTTTAGGGATTCTTGAACAAAAGGTTCTTTAATCAAGTTATTAGCTTGCTCAGCATCTAATTCTTTCGTAAGAACTCTATTTGCAGCAGAAATTGCTAAATCAATAGCAGATGAAGAAACCACCCGAACTGCATTAGCTTCGGCTTGAGCAATTTTTTGTTCCGCTAACCGACTACGATTCTTTATATATTCCTCTGTTTTTATGCGAGTTTCAGTAATAATAGCTTCAACTTTACATTTAGCATCAGCAATAATCTCTTGTGTTTCTTTTTCTATTTCTAGATGTTTACGCTGATATTCAGCAAGTACTCTCTGTGCCTCTTCACGAAGATGAAGAGCCTCATCAAGTTCGTCTTTAATATATTTTGCACGTGCATCAAGTTTACGTATTATCACATTGGGAACTTCAAAATAGACTAAAAGAGCTAAAAAAAGAACTAACCCAATAAAAGCCCAAAACGTATCAGTCATTCTTGCAATCCTTAATGACTTACAGCTTTAATAGCTGAATTAACAGATTTTTTATTAATATCAACATCAATTAACTTCTTAATGATTTCGAAAGTAATGTCTTCTGCGATTAAATTAACATTCTGCATTGCTTTATTTTGAATCTCTTTTATTTTATCTTCAGCATTTTCTAGTTTTTTCTCCAAAACTGCTTCAATTTTTTCTCGTTGGAGTTCAGCCTTTAATTTAATTTCATTATTCGCGGCATGTATCATAGCTTTTGCTTCTAAACGAGCCTCTGCTAATTTCTTTTCGTAAATTTCAATTACAGTGTCTGTTTCCTGTTTTATGCGCATTGCCTGATCTAAATCGGATACAATCCGATCTCGACGTGTTTCAATAACACTACCGATACGCGGTACGATTACACGAGAAACGAAGAGATAAAAAAATCCAAAAGAAATAGCCAACCAAAGAAAATGTGAACCAAAATACACGAAATCAAAAGGTGGAAAGATACGATTTGCATGCTCTGTAATACTATTAAACCCTACTTCACCATCATGACATCCTAGCATTTTAGTATCATCATGATCAAATTCTACCTTATCATTAAAATGATTCGGCATTTTAGTATCTTCTACATCATCGCTGGAAATCAACATTTCATTTTCCTTCGAAATAATCACTCTATCTCTATTAAATCAAAGTAATAACTTTCTTTTTATTAAGAGCTAAAAAACTATGTCTGTTCTCAAACAATTTATAAAACAGACAAGCTTTTTGAAAGTAATTAGACAGCGAAAAGAAGTAAAAGGGCAATAAGCAATGAAAAAATACCTAAAGCTTCTGTAACAGCAAAACCAAATACTAAACGACCAAATTGACTATCTGCTGCTGATGGATTTCGTAAAGCACCAGAAAGATAGCTCCCAAAAATATTTCCAAGACCTAATGCGGTTCCAGCCATACCAAAGCAAGCAAGACCAGCTCCAATATATTTTGCTGCAAGTACTAATTCCATATCATTCTCCTTTAAAGCGAAATTGCATAATTTGACGGAAATCCGCCGGTTTTATTAATGTTCTGGATGGACCGCATCATTAATATACATACAAGTTAGAACTGTAAAAACATAAGCTTGAAGAAAAGCGACCAAAAATTCAAGAGCCGTAATTGTTACAGTCATGGCAAGTGATAAAATTGCACCGCCCAAACCTATGATTCCAATCCCAACCATTGAAACAATAAAGCCAGAAAATACTTTAAGCGTGATATGACCTGCAAGCATATTAGCAAACAGGCGGAATGAAAGGCTAATAGGGCGAGATAAAAAAGAGATAACCTCAATCATTGTAACCAAAGGTAGTATGATCACAGGAACGCCACTAGGAACAAAAAGCTTTAAAAAATTGAGTCCATGTTTATAAAAACCATATCCAATTACCGTTAAAATTACTAACATTGCTAATGAAAAAGTAATCACAATTTGGGAAGTAATTGTATAAAAATAGGGAAACAAGCCAATAAAATTGGCAATAAGAACAAAAATGAATAACGAAAAAACTAACGGAAAAAATTGCATTCCCTGTGTACCAGACGATTCTCGCAAAGTTGACGCTACAAACTCATAAAGCATTTCGGACACAGATTGTATCCGCGTTGGAACTAATCGACGACTTGATGATGAAATGAAAAGAAATACTGAAGAGAGAATAACCGTCAGAACAATAAAAAATGACACATTTGTAAATGACAAATCCACATTTCCAATGGAAATATTAATCAATCGTGAGACCTCAAATTGATGGATAGGATCTGGAGCGCGCGATGTCACTTTTAAACCTCTTTATTATCTTCTTTATTTTGTTGCAAAGCACTACGTTGTTCTAATTGGCTGGGAGCAATATATTTCATAGATCGAAGAATATTTAGTATACCAGCAACGAATCCAAGAAAAAGAAAAAATACTAATCCCCATGGTAATGAACCTACTAATTTGTCAAACCCAAATCCTAAAACAGCTCCTACAATAATATTTGCCAGAAATTCACTCGACAACTTAACAGCATATGCCATTTTCTTTTGTTGCTCTTTTTCTCCAACTTCAGACTGCTCTTTCTTTAACACTTTTTTACCGATTAAAGCTAATTCTAAATTCCGATTACGAAATTCTAAATCCTCTGAATAAAGAGAAGATACTTGTTTGTGTTTATGTCTCTCAATATCCTTTTGTGGCATATCGGGTTTACCGCCCTTAGCCATAACTGGCTCCTTAATCAAAAAAGGTTACAATACACTCCATTAAGCTTTATTTAGCATATTGCTGTCAGATTTATTCGTCAAGTCCTCAAAAGCACTCTACCACAAAGATTTTTATAGATAAATAAAAACGCCTAAAATTTATTCTATTGCGTAGAAAATCTAATAAAAAGGGTATCATATCTTAAATTTTAACAGATTTGCAAATATTTGCTATTCTATAATAAGTGATTAAATGTTGGTTTTTAATTTTATAAAATTAAACAATATGTAAAAGAAAATTACTTCTTTTTTGCACTTTTTGCAAAAGGATTATCAGATGTCCGCAGAGATAGACGAATTGGTATACCTTGCATATCAAATTTATCTCGCAGTCCATTAGAAAGATAACGCAAATATGATTGAGGCATTTCTTTTGATCGTGAACAAGAAATAATAAATCCAGGAGGACGTGTCTTAACTTGTGTTATGTATTTAATTTTAAGTCGATGTCCAGAAACAGCGGGTGGTGGATAATTAACAATCATCGTTTCAAGCCAGCGGTTCAGTTTTCCTGTAGAGATACGGCGGTTCCATACACGATGTATCATCGTAATGTTTTCCATCAATTTATTAATTCCTTGACCATATTGACCTGATAAAGGGATAGCTCTCAAGCCACGTACCTGAGGAAGAAGGCGAGTACATTTTTCGTATAAAGTAGTTAATGTTTCATGACGGTTTTCAATAAGGTCCCATTTGTTGAAAGCAATGATAGGAACACGTCCTTCACGAATCACAAGATCAGAAATTTGTAAATCTTGCTTTTCAAAAGATGCTGTTGCATCAAAAACAATTACAACGACTTCAGCGAAACGGATTGCACGTAAAGAATCCATAACAGAAAGTCTTTCTAACTTTTCTTGAATTTTTGATTTTCGACGCAAACCTGCAGTATCAAAAAGTTTAATACGACGATTATTCCATTCCCAATCTACAGAAATAGAATCACGCGTAATACCAGATTCAGGTCCTGTCAGTAAACGATCTTGCCCTAACATGCTATTGATAAGTGTAGATTTCCCTGTATTTGGACGACCAACAATTGCTATCCGAATGGGTTTTATTTCATCATAAACAGAATCCTCTTCTACTGTGTCACTAATATTATCGCTAATAGATGAAACCTGTGTAGCAGTATAAACCTTTTCTTTTTCTCTCTTCAGATTAAAAACTTTATCTGTACCAATAGCAGCCACAATAGCATCACGAAGATCTGAGAAACCTTGATTATGTTCAGCAGATATTAGGCAAGGTTCACCCAATCCCAATGACCATGCTTCATATTCTCCTGCTATCGCTGCTTTTGACTCAGATTTGTTAGCAACGAGCACGATTGGTTTTCCTGATTTACGAATGAGTGAAGAAAAATCTAGATCACTGGGTGTGATCCCACTTTTAGCATCAAGCACAAATAAAATAAGATCTGCTTCATCAATGGCAATTTTTGTCTGAGAACGCATACGTCCTTCAAGTGTATGGTTATCTGATTCCTCCAACCCTGCTGTATCAATTACATCAAAATGAAGATCTTGAAGCTTAGCTGAATGGGTACGTCGATCACGGGTTACACCTGGTTGATCATCAACTAGAGCCAGCTTTTGCCCAACCAAACGATTAAATAGTGTCGATTTACCAACATTAGGCCGACCAACTATAGCAATGGTAAGGCTCATCAATTGATTCCTTCTTTAACCTTTCCACTTGCTTGAATAAGCTCAAGCATAATTTTTGCTCGATCCGTTATTTTAAATTCTAGAGCATTCTCTTCAACAATTTTTTGAAAATAATAAACTGCATTTTCCATTGTATCCGCTTTATAAGCGGCTAAGCCTAAGGCCTCTCTTGCAGACATGCGCATAGGATCAATATCATTGGCCATTTCTTTAACACGCTGCATTACATCATCAAATGTTCCTATATCAACTAAAATATAAGCTGCTCGAATTTTTGCAATTTTCCGCAAAATCTGTGGTGCTTTTTCATCCGCTGCAATCATATCAAACATTTGTACTGATTTTGCAGTATCACCTCGTTCCATCCACAAAGAGGCTTCACGTAAACCTGCAAGAAAAGGATAACCACCAAAATCAGATTTTTTAACACTTTTTAATTTCTTAATCGCTTCATCGAAATGATGTGCATCAGCTAAATCAAGGCCTGTTATAAAGGTATCACCAACATTATTAGCTTTATTTATCTGCTGCTGCTGATAAATTTGATAGATAATTATCATCAAAACAAAAATAATAACTACGCCAATAACAAAAGAACCATAACGTTTCCAAAAAGTATAGAATTTTTCTTGACGGAGTTCTTCATTAACTTCATAAATAAAATTATCATGTGTCATATAGTCTACCTTGAAAAAACATTATTCTGCGCTTTTACATAAAATGAATAAAATTAGTAATCTTAATCAAGAAAAAACTCTATAATTTCAATTGACAAAATTAGAATGAGTGTTTGTTTTTATCAATTGGATTTTTTAAAATCATTATACTACTTAAGATTTCTGTAAAATTTATCGATTCACATTACGGCTTTGATGTGCTTGACTTTTTAAAAGCATGAAAAACTATTTTCAGTGGCTCAGTTCATTGCACTCAACTGATAACTCATTCAAATATAGTGCAGGTTATTTAATTCTTCTTATTTTTTTTTTTTATAATAGCTCATATAACCATAATGCATGAATAACAGGCACAGTGCAAGTTAATCTTATTATCAATTTTTTACTACTTTTTAAAATTGTGTACGAATATTTTTATAGAGGATAAATAAATACCTAAATATAGCATATAGAAAAAAATAATCATTTTCTGAATGTTTAGTTTTATATAAGTTATGCAATTTTAATAATAATATTCAATCTCACTATTTTTATCTAAACGTTTTTTTCTATGATGCACATCTATTATCTAAAAAATATTTTATTGTAATGGCCAGATCCATATTAACATGGGAACAGCAACGATTGCTATTAATATAGCTAATGGAATACCAAAACGTGGATAATCACTAAAGCGGTAACCACCTGGACCCATTACTAACATATTACATTGATGTCCAATAGGTGTGAGAAAATCACATCCAGCCCCTATCGCGACAGCCATTAGAAAAGCTTCAGGTTTATAATGGAGAGAGTGAGCAAAACTTGATGCAATTGGTGCTATTACCATTACTGTTGCTGCATTATTCAAAAATGGTGTCACTAACATTGCTGTAATTAAAATAAGAGCCAATGCTCCAGATGGTGGTAAAAATACGGCCAATTGACTCAGCCAATGACCGATTAAATTTGTGCATCCTGTTTTTTCTAGTGTTTCACTTACTGGAATGAGAGCTGCTAATAATACCAATATTTGACCGTCTAGAGTTTGATATAAATTACGTGCTGGAAGGACACGAAAAATAACCATTGCGACAGCGGCTGCAAAAAAAGATAATGCAACTGGAATAATTTGAAAAGCGGTCAAAGCAATTGCTATAAATAAAATAGACAAAGCTGCAAGACTATGCCGTAAATTACCAAACATAATATTACGTTTTGCTAACGGCAAGCATTTCAATTCCCTTAACAAATTTGGAATGACTACATCTTGCCCTCGTAAAACAATTACATCTCCAAGATGGAAGACGATATCATTGAGTCTTCTCCGAACCCTTTCATGCTGACGACTTAATGCAAGGATATTCACATCATAACGCTCAAAAAGTGAAAAATTTTTAGCACTGATGCCAATAAGAGGTGAGTCATGTGAGATAACTGCTTCAATGATTTCACTGTCTTTATCGTTTGTAGATATAGTACGGCCGGTAAAAAATTCCAAACGGGAAGAATTAATGACAATATCTAAACCCTTATGTGATCCCTCTAATAGCACAATATCTCCTTCAGAAAAAACAAAATCCGGCAAGGGAGAAATAAACATTTTATTTCTAATAATTTGCAGAACCATAACTTCACCACTTGATGGTTTAACAAGATCAATAATAGTTTTACCAATAATCGGAGAACAAGCCGGAATATGTACTTCTGAAATATAGTTACGAATATCAATAGCATCATCAAATGATACACTCGGATGTGCACGGATAGGCAAACGCCAGGAAAAAAACACTAAATATAATACTCCAGAAATAGCAACTGCTATGCCAACTGGCATGAAATCAAACATAGTAAAAGGAGCTCCTGTCAAACGTTCTTGCATAGCTGAAATAACAATATTAGGAGATGTGCCTATTTGTGTCATAAGACCACCCAATAAAGCACCAAATGCCATTGGCATTAAAAATACTGATGGTGTAACCTGAGAACGGCGAGCAAACTGAAAAGCTATTGGTAGCATAATAGCCAAAGCACCAATGTTTTTAACAAATGTTGATAAAAGCATGACAGAGAGAACTAAAAAAGCTAGCTGAAGCCTTATCGATTTCACATCAGGCCATATATGTTGAATAATTAATTCCATCACACCAGAGCGTGATACAGCTGCACTAACTGCAAATACGCTACCAACAATAATGACAATATCATTACTAAAACCGCTAAACGCTTCCTTTGGACTGACAAGACCTACTGTGCAGGCAATCAATAACGTACAAACAGCAACAATATCATAACGAAATCGGTCCCAAATGAAAACAATCATCATGAGACAAATGATAGAAAAAGCCATTATTTGATCTTCTGTCATGATATTCATCTTTCCCTGCTAGTTAGCATTATTACAAATGCACATATCGTTTTTAACTGTTCCTATCACTAGAAACAAGATCAAACCAAACATGACTGTAATTAATTAAACGGGTGATAAAAATGATCAAAAGATAATATTTAGCATATATTTTCTTGTTAATTATCATAGTTTTTGCAAAAATTAAACTAAAGAAAATTGGTGATAGTTAATAAAAATTTATTGAAAAAAATAAGATAATAACTGTACATGCAAAAGTGATAAAAATCGACAGTTGTTTAATAGATATTATAGCGTATATGAATTGTAGGAGAATTTATCTACATTTAATTATGAATGATAAAACTGAAAGAAAAAAGAATGGCTAATGTTAGTAGTCAATATCAAAGTGATCACAAGAATTGGTTGAGGTATATCATTGGATTTACCTTTATTTTGGCTATCATATTTGTTGGGGGGTTTTATATAATAAAACCCTATCTAGATATCTTTATAAAAAAAGAAATGGTTCGTCATTCTATCTATGCTGAAACATCCGAGGTTAGTATTGTAGGAAAAGTTAATTTAACCAATATTATTTTACCAACTCCTACAGGTATATCACTGAAAATTGGTGCTATTTCAGCTCGTCCCCCTATTACCTTCATTCCAGGAAGTTTCACACTTTATAATGTTGATTTAAAATACGGCAATATTCATTTAAAAATACCAAAAATGTTTATTAGTAGTGTATCTTTAAAGGAAAAAGATATAACAATTAAATCTCCTATTTTTCAACCACTTATGCGTCTTAATATTGCATCAATTTCTGCACCAGATCTATTTTTTTTCTTAAACAGTGACAATAAATCAACTGAAAAAATAAGCATAAAGAACTTTCAGATTTCAGATTTTAAAAATGGTCACATCCGTTCTATTGGTATCGACAATATAATAACGAACATTAATCTTGTACCAACGTTTGCAAATGATACTCAAAAAATACGTTTAATCGTTAAAAGTGATGCAATTAAAGCTTATAATATTAATGTTGATTATGCTCGCTCTATCATTTTTGGTACAAGTAAAATGGAGAAAAGCAAGACTGTTGTTGGATCGATTATGTTGGATAATATGATGGTTGATCTCTTTCAAGAAAACAATAAGAATACTTCTTTTTCTCTTGGCAAGTTTAAAGCATCTTGTTTGAAGATGAAACCAATGGCTCATTCCCCTGAGCAACTGATCAAAGCCTATTTTAATGCAAAAAAGACAAATAATCACGAAGATATAAAAGCAGTATGGAATACAGCTCTCTTAAATAGTTTTTCAGCGATAACCTCTATTAATGTTATCATGGATAAAGCAACAGTTGATATGCCACAGCTTAAAACAAAATTTGAGTCATTTGAATTAAAACCAAGTCAATGGCAGCAATCCATACCTCAAAAACTTTTACTTTCTCTCAATGGTCTTTCGATTTTATCTAAAAAAATGGAAAAAAATGATTTAGATTTTCTTAAAAAAATGAATTTTGAAGCTTTTAATCTTTCAGGAAAAATTGATGTTGCATATAATGAAGAAAAGCGTACACTTTTGTTAAACGCGATATCTTTTGATATAAAAGATATCGGTTCTGGAAATATATCAGCAAAAATAATGAATATTGATAAAGCATTTTTCTCAGGTCAAAAAGATGCAATGATTTTTTCTGTTCAAGATCTTAGCATACCTGAAATTGATCTGCATTATAAAGATACTGGATTCATTGATAAGTTTTTCTCTTATCTTGCACAAAATTTCAGCGATAGTGATAATGAGCATAATCTTAAAGAAGAGCTTTATGATTATTTTTATTTAATTGTAACCAAAAGTTTAAAAATGTTATTAAAAGATCACGATGAAGCTGAAAATATTTCAAAATCTTTTGGGGATTTTGCTAAAAATCCACAAACATTAATAATTAAAATGAGAGCAAAAGACAATAAAGGTTTTACAGCTGTAGATTTTAAAAATATTTTGCAAAATGATTTATCAAATATTTTAAATAAAATGAGTTTAATCGTCAAAAATAAAGTATCTTTTTGAAAAACGTAACTAATTTCAAATCATTGAGCTCTAAATTTAAAAGCTATCGTTTCTCTTTTCATCTTTATATGATATTATCAGAAATATCATGAAAGTAATCTATAAACAAAAATATATATTAGAAAATTGTTGATATTTGGAGTTGTTTTATGCCTAATTTATCATCAAATCGCTTACCTAATCGTGCTTCTATTGTAACTAAGCGAGCACTTTCTGCTATTGAAGGTTTTCTCCATATAGAAGCTCTTAGTGGTATTATTCTGTTAGTTGCAGCAACTGCAGCTCTTATTTTTGCCAATTCAAAATATATTTCTCTTTATGAAGCATTTTGGCATACATCTCTTGGTTTTAATTTTGGCCATTTTAATCTTTCATGGGATCTACATTTTTGGGTTAATGATGTTCTTATGACTGTATTTTTTCTTGTAGCAGGAATGGAAATTCGGCGAGAAATTCACGAAGGAGCTCTTGCAAATTTCAAACAAGCAGCTTTGCCAATTGTCGCAGCAATAGGAGGTGTTTGTTTCCCTGCGATTATTTATCTTAGCTTCAATTTAAATGGTGGACACACTTATGGTTGGGCTGTACCAACTGCCACTGATATTGCGTTTGCTTTAGGGATTCTTGCTCTTCTTGGAAAAGCCATACCTTCTAATCTTCATATTATTCTTTTATCATTAGCCATTATTGATGATATTATTGCTGTTTTAATCATTGCCTTTTTTTATTCGACCGACCTTAATCCTAGTGGTTTAGCTATTGCATCAGCAGGTATTGCATTGGTTTTATTTTTTCAGTGGATTGGATTTGCATCAGCATGGCTTTATATTGCACCAGGTGCAATTATTTGGTGGGGGTTAATGGTAACAGGGGTTCATCCATCACTTTCTGGTGTAGTTTTAGGCATGATGACTCCAGTTTTTCCTACTCGTCATCTCGTAGCTCCACTTACAATGCTCAACAATGCGGTAAAATCTCTTCAAGAAAAAAATACTGTTAAAGATCTACACCACACATTAAAAAAAGTACGTAAAGGACAACGTGATATAATTGCGCCTGTAATTCGTGTTCAAAAAGCACTACATCCGTGGGTAGCATACGGTATAATGCCAGTTTTTGCTTTTGCAAATGCTGGCGTTAGCTTTGCAAATTTTGATCTTTCTTCTAATAAATCATTCTTCATTGTTCTCGGTGTTATTATTGGATTATTTGTTGGTAAACCACTTGGTATTATTACTGCTAGTTATCTTGCTGTGAAATCAGGTCTTTGTCGTTTTCCACCCAACATGACATGGGGAGGGATTTTACTGATTGGATTTTTAGCAGGCATTGGTTTTACAATGTCTATTTTTGTTTCAATGCTTGCTTTTAAAGATGTTGTTCAACTTGATTCCGCGAAAATTGGCGTACTTTGCGGATCTGGTTTATCTGCTTTTATCGGCCTTGGATATGGTCTCTTTTATATCAAAAAACATAAAAAATATATGATAAATTTTAATAAAGAAAATAATGATTAAATTTTAACCAAATCCTTTAAAAGGGGGGGATGGTTTATTTAATTTATATATAATTTTCTCATAATCTTAAAAAACATAATAGTTAATTTCTGCAAGTGAGAGTACAATCCAACTGCATAGGATAATAATTAAACTGATAAATTGCATAAACTTAAAAAATTCCAAGTATATAAGACATAACAGGAATAAAATTCAATAGCTACATTTTTTTTTATTTGGTAAACAATACGCCCAAATTATATTTCAAGATTCATGTTTAAAAGTATGCATTTTACAATGTAGAAAAGTAAAGATGCAATAGTTTTGTGTTTTTCTGCAGAGTTAAAAATTGTTTTTCTTATACTTTTTCTTATTTGTTTTTGGAAGAAAACTTTGTTGTGAAACGATAATATTGAGTTTAACTATTCAAATCTAAAAACATTAATACATTAGCTTATATTCAAAAAATCTAGAAAAATGAAGCTGATGGTATGATTCAAAATTAGATATTTCATATTATGTCAAGGATGGAGAGTAAAGTTTTCACATTTAAGTTTAGCACAATCGTTTTTTGTTATTTTTACGTATGAAGATATTATCGAATATATCTACGGTGTATTAAGAAGAGAATAATACGTATAAGCAGAGAGCTCATACTTATTCTAAAGATTTTTAAGAAAAAAAATACTTATTCCTTATCAAGGTGATAAACATTATGTAATGTTCTAACTGCAAGTTCAGTATAGGCGCTATCAATGAGAACAGAAATTTTAATCTCTGAAGTAGTAATTGCCTGAATATTAATACCTTTTTCCGCTAAAGCCTTAAATGCTGTAGCCGCAACACCTGCGTGGCTACGCATTCCAATCCCAATAATAGAAATTTTTGCTAGATCACTTTCAGATTGGATAACATCAAATCCAATCTTTTTACGATTTTTTTTAAGAAGTATAACTGCCCTCTCTACATCTGCTGATGGTACTGTAAAAGTCATATCAGTTTTCGAACCATCTTCAGAAATATTTTGCACAATCATATCAACATTAATATGTTCTTCAGCTAAAGGACAAAAAATCGCTGCAGAAATACCTGGACGATCTGCAAGTCGGCGTAACGAAATTTGTGCTTCGTCTTTAGCAAAGGCAATACCAGTAACAGTTTGTTGTTCCATAATTTCACTCTCATTACAAATAAGTGTTCCAAGGGGGGCAATTGGATTATTGCTACTAATAGCATTAGGATCCTCAAAACTTGAGCGCACAAAAATACGAACTTTATGAACCATAGCTAGTTCAACAGAACGAACCTGTAAAACTTTTGCTCCAAGAGAAGCCATTTCAAGCATTTCTTCAAAAGTTACTTTTGGTAAACGGCGTGCTTTAGGTTCAACACGTGGATCGGTTGTATAGACGCCATCAATATCTGTATAAATATCACAACGATCAGCTTTTAAAGCTGCTGCCATTGCAACAGCACTTGTATCTGAGCCACCACGTCCTAAAGTAGAAATTCGATTGCCTGGAGCTAAACCCTGAAAACCAGCTATAACCGCTACCTCACCTTCCTGAAAATGCTGTATCAAAAAGGATCCATCAATATCTGTAATTCGCGCGCTACTATGAGCACTGTCAGTATGAATAGGAATTTGCCAACCAAGCCATGAGCGTGCATTGACTCCCATTGACTGAAGTGTAATAGCCAATAAACCAGCCGTTATCTGTTCACCAGAAGCAACAACTACATCATATTCATAAGTATCATTCAACGGTGCAACATCACGCGTCCATTGTACAAGTTGATTGGTTGTACCAGCCATTGCTGATACAACCACTGCAACTTCATTGCCTATATCTATTTCCCTTTTAACGTGCTGTGCAACATTACGAATACATTTAATGTTTGCTACAGATGTTCCACCAAATTTCATTACAATACGCATTATTTATGACACTCTTATAATTTTTATTTTAATTAACAATCAGAATAAAGCCTTATACTGTATCAAGTTTCTATTTTGACATAACTAATATCTATTATTTTCACAAGTCTGATATGTTTGTGTTAATTTGTGTTTGGCTTTAGAAAGAATTCACATGACTTGATAAGCCAAATAAAAGGAGAGTGATATGATAAATGGAACGCGTACAACCATTGATCAGAGTGAAATTGATCATTTTTCGCGTATTGCTACTGAGTGGTGGGATCCACAAGGAAAATTTCGACCACTTCACAATTTTAATCCAACACGCCTTGCATATATTAAAGAAAAAATCTGTTTGACATTTGATCGTGATCCTATGTCACTTATGCCTTTTGAGGGGTTGAGAATTCTTGATATTGGTTGTGGAGGTGGTTTGTTATGTGAGCCAATGGCACGCCTTGGAGCCACTGTCATAGGAGTGGATGCTGCACAAATGAATATTGAAGTCGCCAAAATTCATGCAATTCAAAGTGGCCTTTCAATTGATTATCGCACTGCTACTGCAGAAGCTCTTGTAAATAAGGGTGAACAATTTGATGTAATCCTTAATATGGAGGTTGTTGAACATGTCGCGAATGTTGATCTTTTTATAGAGGCTACGGCTAAAATGATTAAACCGCAAGGACTCATGTTTGTTTCAACACTAAATCGTACATGGAAAGCGTGGGGATTTGCCATTGTAGGTGCTGAATATATCTTAAAATGGCTTCCTAAAGGGACGCATGACTATAAAAAATTTTTAAAGCCTCAAGAACTTAAAAAATTATTGTACACGAATTCTTTAGTTATCATTGATGAACTTGGTCTTACTTATAATCCATTAACTGATAGTTGGAACTATTCATGCGATATGGATGTTAATTATATACTTCTTGCGAAACGGCTTTAATAAGCACATCAGAGTAAATAAGTTATTGAAAATCTTTCAATAGAGAATCAAGTGTGCCTTCAGTATCTAAAGCATAAAGATCATCGCATCCCCCAACATGATAATCTCCTATAAAAATTTGCGGAAATGTATTACGCCCATTCGCTCGTTGCACCATTTGTTGGCGAAGAGAAGTTGATGCATCAATATCAGTGTATTTCACTCCTTTTTGATCAAGTAAAGTGCGTGCTTTTATACAATATGGACAATTAGGACGTGTATAAATTGTAATTTCTTTCATAATATTCTCCAATGCTTTTTGTATAATACATGTTAAATAAATTTTTAAAAATAAGGCAAAGCAAAATTATCTTTTAAGACACGCGAAAATGTCAATACATTAACCTGTCGTGTACCTGCATGTTTTAGTGTTTTAGCTGCTGCAGTAACTGTTACGCCTGTTGTCAAAACATCATCAATAAGCAAAATAGAGCGTCCCTTTAGATATTTTTTAACTTCATTAGGCACTTTAAAAGCATTCTGCACATTCATTTTTCGTTCTTTAGCAGATAAACCAACCTGTGGACGTGTGTACCGATAACGCACAAGCCAACCAGGCTTAAAAGGTTTTTTCTGTTTTGCTGCAATATAACGAGCCAGCTCAGCAGATTGGTTATAACGTCTCGCAAAAAAACGACGAGAATGTAAAGGAATAGGGATAATAAAATCACAATCATTAATAATTTCACGTCCAGCAAACATCATCCAATTTGCCATAAAAGATGCTAATTCCAAACGATCACCATATTTCAATCGTGTTGCTAAAGTTCGTGCTAAACCTTTATGAACAACAGCGGAGCGTAAAAATGAAAAGGGGGGAGGATTCTGAATGGCTTCGCCGCTAAGAAATCTTTCTCCTATATCATACGCAAAAGGAGTTCCCATAACGGGACAATAAGGCTTTGTGATAAATTGAAGATCTTTCCAACAATCAGAACAAACTGTTCCATAAGCGGAAGTCATTCTTTTACATCCATGACAGATTGGCGGATATAAAACTTTTAGTAAGTGCTCGATAAGTTTATACAATATATCACCAATAGTAAAAAATATCTTTAAAGTATTTTAACTAAGTTATCAATTTTCTGTAGTAATCAAAAAAATTCATATCTCAAAAGAGTTAAATTTAGTTTTCCAGCTGCTCGTTTCTTTTGTAAAATCGTTTTTCTTTTCTTTTGTTATTATAAAATTGATATAGCATACGTGAAATAATCCTATTATAGATCATATAATTTCGTAAATTAACAGTGCTATAAGATATGTCTCATCCTTTGATTTTTGATTACAGTTGTATTGAGCAATTTCGTCAACGTGCTTTCAAAAGAGCAAAAAAAGGATGTGATTTTTTGCTTTCTTATGTTGTTGATGATCTCTACAAACGTCTCAATGATGTTAATCGTAATTTTACACTAGCTTTAGATTTACACGGTCATACAGGTCTTGCGGTGCAAACTTTAAAAAGATCCGGTAAAATTGCTGCTATAGAACGTGTTGAAACCAATATTCTTTACCAAAATGATGACAATCCATTCCATTTACGCCATCGAGAATTGCTTGATTTTCCTCAACATTACTGTGACCTTATAGTTTCTCTTCTTTCTTTACAGTTAACTAATGATATTCCTGGTGTTCTCAGTCAAATAAAAAATATTCTTAAACCAGATGGCTTATTTCTTGCTGTTATGGCTGGGGCTGGTACGTTAAGAGAATTACGTGAAAGTTTGCTACAAGCTGAAAATAAAATTTACGGTGGTGTTAGTCCAAGAATTTATCCTTTTGCAGATATTCGCGATGTAGGGGCTCTCTTACAGCGTGCCGGTTTTGCTATGCCTGTGGTAGATGTTGAAGATATCACCATACGTTATAATACGATGTTTGATCTCATGTATGATCTTAAAGCTATGGGAATGCAAAATGCACTTATTAGCCGTTCTCGACGTCCTGTATCTAAGCGATTTTTCTTTCTCGCTAACGAAATTTATGCAAAAAAATTCAGTGATCCTGATGGTCGTATTCGTGCACATTTTTCTTTTCTTTGGCTCTCCGGTTGGGCTCCTGACCAAAAACAACAAAAGCCAATACCTCCAGGATCAGCTCAAATATCTCTTGTAGATTTTTTTAAGAAATAACATGCTAATATGTAAAAATAATCCATCATTTGTTATATTGAATTAAAACCAAAAAAGTAAAATTTCTTTATTTTAAGCTCAAAAGCCACTTATCCACATGTCACTAAAGGAATTGATGGGAGAATAAAATTGTTTGAGCAATTATTTTTATAGCTTTTTCCTTAAGATATTTGGCGCAGAAAGTACTAAAAATAAAAGAGATGCATTATGATTTTTTATCAAAAAGTACATTAGATTTTAGACTGTAATTTTGAGAAATCTGCAACACGTTTTGTAACTATGCGAATACGTTCAAGAAGAGCAAAACGATTGGCTCTAATATTTATATTGTCATCATTTACAAATACTTTTTCAAAGAATGCGTTAATAGGCTTTTTGAGAAGTGCTAAACTATTCAGTGCAGATGATAATTCTGTTACATGAATATGATCAGTAATCTTTTTTTCTGTTTCAATCGTTGCTTGATAAAGCTGTTTTTCTTCTGTTTCAATAAAAAGCTCAGGTTTAACTTTGTTTATTATTGCTGTTCCTTTTTTGATTTCATTTTCAAGAATATTGATGGCGCGTTTTACTGCAATTAAAAGACTATCTCCATCATGGGTATTGATAAAAAAGGTAAGTGCTTCAACTCGGCGCTTAATGAATAAAATATCATCGTCATCTTTTGTTAAAACGGCTTCAATAATATCATGGCGCGCTCCCTCATCTTTAAGATAACCTTTTAGTCGTTCATGAAAAAATGCTAACAAGTCTAATATGATATTTTCTTTTTTTTCTACAGACATGTTTTGAAGTTGTACAGATTCTATTTCAGATGTTGCATACTTAATTTTTTGTTGTAATAAACAATTCATTGCCTGATGAAACAGCGGTATAAGGTTTATTTTCCAATCATTTAAAAGTATAAGCTTGATAACTCCCAATGCTGCTCTTCTTAATGCATAGGGATCTTTTGAGCTCGTTGGTTGTTCATTAATGAACCAAAAACCAATGAGTGTATCAATTTTATCAGCTAATGCGACTGTTATCGCAATAGGCTCAGATGGGATACGATCTTTAAGTCCTAGAGGTTTATAGTGGTCTTCAATGGCTTTAGCTACACGAGGATCTTCTCCTTGAATTAATGCGTACTTTCGTCCTATCAGTCCTTGCAATTCAGGAAATTCACCAACAATTTCCGTTTGTAAATCAGCTTTTGCTAATACTGCTGCACGTTTAGCCAATATAGAATCTGCTTGTGCTAAGGGTGCGATTGTTTGTGTTAAAGTAGCAATTCTTTCTACTCTTGCGCCTTGTGTTCCTAATTTATTATGGAAAGTAACATTCAAATAATCAAGGTGTGCTATTCGCTGATCGAGAGGTTTATTTAAATCAAGATCGAGTTTTTTAGCCGAAGATTCTAAACGCGTAATGTTGGGTAAATTACACTGATCTGTTTTCCAAAAATAGAGTGCATCAGAAAGACGGGCATGTACAACTTTACTATTTCCCTTAGAAATTTCTACTCCTTTGTCACTGGCAAGGATATTAGCAACAAGAATGAAGTGATTAGAGAGTTTGCTCTTTTCACCTCGTTTGTGTGTTACAAAGCATTTTTGATGCGTTTGAATGGTCAAGCGAATAATTTCTGGAGGAATATTGAGAAAAGTTTTGTCGAAATTACCCATGAGGACAACAGGCCATTCAACGAGTCCTGCAACTTCTTCCAAAAGAGCCTTATCTTCAATTAATTCCAAGCCGTTTGCAAAGCAAAGATTTTGAGCATCTGCTAAAATAATATCTTTTCGTCTCTCGGCATCCAAAATAACTTTATGGTTTTCAAGTTGTGTGACATAGTCATCAAAACGGCGTATCTGGATAGGCTCTCCATTACTTAAGAAACGATGACCATAAGTTAAATTATTACTTTTGAGAGAACCAACTGTAAATGGAATAGTGTGTGTTTCACCCACTGCTGGTCCAAAAACACACAGAATGTTTTGTAAAGAGCGTATCCATTTTAAGGCGCCACTTTTAGCTGATTCTTTCCCCCAACGCATCGATTTTTTCCATGGAAAATTACGAATAATATCGGGTAAAATATCTGCAATAATTTCTTCAGCTAAACGACCTTTTTGGGTTGTTTTAGCAATATAAAAGTCGCCCTTTTTGTCATCATGCGCAATGTGTAATTTGGAAATGTCATTTAAACCTGTAGCGCGTAAAAAAGCATCAATAATTTGTTGTGGTGATTGTACATTAGGTCCTTTACGTTCTTCATGAACATTTGGCGAACTTTTGGAAAGACCACGTATGTTTAATGTTAACCGACGAGGCGTCCAATAATCACAGGCTGCTTTATAAGTTAATCCTGCATTAACAAGTTTATCTATAACACATTTTTTAAGATCAGAAGCAGCTCTGCGTTGCATGCTAGCAGGAATTTCTTCGCTGAAAAGTTCAAGTAGGAGATCAGGCATTATACATCTCCATTTATGGCTATATTCCCAGCTTCAGTTAATAAGAAGGCTTCACCGCAGCGGCGGGCAAGATCACGAACACGAAGAATATAATTTTGTCGTTCAGTGACCGAAATAACGCCACGTGCTTGCAGGAGATTAAAGATATGGCTTGCTTTAATACATTGATCATAAGCTGGAAAAACACATAAATGGGAACTATTTTCTTTATCGGGTTTTCCAGCGTCAAGAAGTGCAATACATTCACGTTCTGCATCAATGAAATGTTGTAGTAAAAGATTACTATTAGCAAATTCAAAATTATAATATGAGTATTCTTGTTCTGCCTGTAAAAAAATATCACCATAACTTATTCGGTCTGTACCATCTAAGCCGTTAAAGTTAAGATCATAAACATTACTGACATCTTGAATATACATTGCTAAGCGCTCAAGACCATAGGTAATTTCTCCTGAGACTGGTGCACATTCAATACCACATATTTGTTGAAAATAAGTGAATTGAGAAACTTCCATTCCATCGCACCAGCATTCCCATCCAAGTCCCCAAGCGCCAAGTGTTGGGCTTTCCCAATCATCCTCAACAAAGCGTATGTCATGAAGTTTTGTGTCAAGACCGATAGTTTGTAAAGAGCCGATGTAAAGCTCTTGTAAATTTGGAGGAGAGGGTTTGAGGAGAACTTGAAATTGGTAATAGTGTTGCAGACGATTAGGATTTGTACCATATCGGCCATCTGTTGGACGTCGGGTAGGTTGAACATAAGCTGTTTTCCAAGGACGTGGACCTAATGAACGTAGCGTTGTAGCTGGATGAAAGGTTCCAGCTCCTACTTCCATATCGTAAGGTTGTAGAATTGCACACCCATGTTGAGCCCAGTAATTTTGCAGACTTAGAATAAGTCCTTGAAAAGAATACTTGGGATTTAAGTTTGAAGGTAGATTCACTCTTTGAATACCATTTTAATGTTTAACTTATAATTAAAGATCAAAAAATTGAGCTTTATTACTGTCTATTGCTTCATATTGTTATGGTCAAGTATCCTTATTTTATAGACCAAACTTTATTTTTTCTTTAATTCTTTCCGGATTATCTGGTTCTGCATCAATTGCATGGTTCCATTGAAATATTGCCTCACGTTTACGTCCAACTTGCCAGTAAGCATCACCCAAATGATCATTAAGTATTGGATCACCAGGTTGCAATTTGACAGCGGTTTCTAATGTTGTAACAGCTTGAGGATATTGTTTCAGTTTGTAATAAGCCCATCCTAAAGAATCAAGAATATAACTGTTTTGAGAGTGTAACATAACAGCTTTTTTAAGCATATTTAATGATTCTTCAAGTTTTTGATCACGATTGATAAGGGAGTAAGCTAAATAATTGAGTACTTGCGGTTGATCAGGAACAAATGTAAGCGCTTTGCGAAAATCAGTTTCAGCTTTTGGCCATTGGTTTAAATAATTAAATGCAATTCCACGTTGATAAAAAAGTTTCCAATTATCTCGTTGAAAGTCTGTTATTTGTGCGATAGCATGATCCATGATTTTGATCGCTTCAGAAAAGTTATTTGCCTGCATATAAATAGCAGCCAGAGCAATAAAAATATGGTGATCATTAGGAAATTTTTTCTCTAATAACGTTAATAATTTAATAGCTTCATCGTAATTGCCGTTTTCAGCAAGAGTCAATGCAAGTTGGAATTGTCCATCTCTATAATAAGGGGAGTTAAGTGGTAAAGAACGATAAATTTTAATGGCTTGATTAGAATCACCTAATCTCACAGAAATTTTTGCTAATTGAAACAGCGTTGCTTCATTTTTAGGATACAGGGCTAAAGAGAATTGTTGAAAAATACGTGCAATCCATTCTGAACCTTTTTTATTAAGAGTTGTTCCAAAGTTATATAATACTTCACCAACTCCTTGTTGAGGTGTTGTAATAGGATTTTCTATATTAGCTCCTTTTTCAACTTTTTGACGGATATTTTGGAGTGTTTTGGAGCCTAATAATATTTTCTCTCCATATCGGAGAGTTTTTATAGCATCGCTGCGCATATTTTGACGTAATTGGAATGAGGCGTAAGCTATAATAATACGTTCATAGGTATCAGTAGCTGTAATAGCTCCTTGTTGATTATTGAATGCTTGAATAAAATATTTTTTTGCATCTTGTGGGCGTTTTGCTAAATCACTCATAAGTGCAAGATGATAATGTATAAAAAGATTATACCAAGAGGGGCCCAAATGCTTTTCAAGATTAGTGATTGCTTTAGTGTGATTACCAGATCCAAATTCAGCCCAAGCATTGGTTAACTCAAATATTGGATTATTATCAGGAGAAGATTTTTTAGCTTGTAGAAACAGTTGAGCTTCTTTGTAATTTTTTTTGATAAGATTTTCTATTAATAATGTTAAGGAAATGAGTGGTGTAACAATACCTTTTTCTTTTATTTTTTTTGCTTGTTGAGCAGCTTCTGTGAATGCACCTACACTAAGCATTACTTGAAAAATTTCTTTTTGTGCCTCAAGATTATTAGGTTCATAAGTAAGCGCATGTTTAAAATAGTGGATAGCAAGATTCATTTTGTTTTCATAGTTTGCAATTCGTCCTGCTAGATAAGCACCTGTAAATGAACTTGGATTAATTTTTTCACCTGCACTGTAAGTGGGCAGTGGCATCAGTATAATTCCTATGAGAATAAAAAAACACGATACTGTTGCCTTGCGCATAAAGTCAATTCCTCTTAAAGATAATTAATTATTTTTATAGTTTATAAACTATGTTTAATTGTTTTACTAAAAATACTGTATTGTGATTCTTGCAAAGAATTAGTTTACGCGTTCGATACAAAAATCGATAATATCAATTAATGCATTTTTAGCAGGGTTTTCCTTTATTGAAGAAAGAGCATCAATTGCACGTTTTCCATAAATTCGAGCTTGCTCTATTGTATCGGTTAGACCATCGTATTTTTCTATTAAATGTTGCGCGTGCTTTAAGGATTCATCATTGTTATGGTTATTTTCAAGAGCTTGTTTCCAAAATATTTTTTCTATATCATTGCCACGTGTGTATGACAGAATAACAGGCATTGTAATTTTTCCTTCTCGAAAGTCATCACCAATATTTTTTCCTAGATATTGAGCACTGCTGCTATAATCAAGGACATCATCAATCAATTGGAAAGCTAATCCTAATGATAAACCATATTGATGTAATGCAGAACGTTCTTCATGTCCGTAACCAGCAATAATTGGTCCTATTTCAGCAGCTGCTGAGAAAAGGGCAGCTGTTTTTGCATTTATAATTTTGAGATAATCTGAGACGTTTGTTTCTATATTTTTTGCAGCGGAAAGTTGCATAACTTCTCCTTCAGCAATTATAGCAGCAGCATTTGATAAGACAGAGAGTGCTTCCAGAGAACCAACATCTACCATCATTTTAAAAGCTTGTCCTAATAAAAAATCACCAACAAGAATACTTGCTTGATTTCCCCAAATTATTCGTGCTGTAGATTTTCCCCGCCGTAACTCGCTTTCATCAACAACATCGTCGTGTAAGAGGGTTGCTGTATGCATAAACTCAACTGCTGTTGCGAGTTTTATGTGTTCATCACCTTGGTATTCAAACATATGAGCGGTGGCTAAGGTAATCATTGGACGTATTCGTTTACCACCCGATGAAATAAGATAATTAGAAATTTCGGGAATCATTGTAACATTCGATTTAGCCATAGAAATGATCAATTGATTTACACGCTTCATATCTTCTTTAGTAAGACTGAAAAGAGGATAGAGGGAGTCTTGTTTTTTTTTATGATTTAATTGTGTGGTGGCACCCAATTTGTTCACTCCTAAAATGTTTCAGATAAATATCTTTATAGCATAAAGAGAGATGAGTTTTTACTCAAGTTTTGGTACTGATTTGAAATAAAAGTTTTAATAATATTGAAAAAATATTTTTTTTTATATTAATCATATTAATTTAAATAGAATAGCTTAAATAGCACTTTTAAAAGTATAAATAAAATAATCAGGGTCATATTAAGTTTTTAGATGAGTAGGGTAAAAAATCATAGTAATGAAACAATAGATGGTTTTCATCGTGGTAAGTTTTATTTAGTACAACCACGCTTACAGGGTCATCGATCTGGTATGGACGCTATGTTGCTTGCTGGTTTGGTTCCTAGTGGTTTTAAAGGGAAGGTTGTTGATTTAGGTGCAGGTGCAGGTGCTGCAGGATTAGCAGTTGCTTCACGTTGCGTTGAAGCTCATATTACATTGGTTGAACGATCTCCTTTTATGATATCTTATGCTCAGAAAACGCTGATGCTAAAACAGAATGAGAAATTAGCTAGCAGAGTTTGTTTATTAAAAGTAGATATTACCTTAAAAGGTAAAGAACGTTTGAAAGCAGGACTGATGGATAATGCGTTTGATTTTGCAATTATGAATCCTCCCTTTAATAGTTCAGAAGATCGTAAGACACCTGATGAGAAAAAGTTAGAAGCACATGTTATGCCTGAAGCAATGTTTGAGAATTGGTTTCGGTGCGCATCAGCAATTGTTAAACCGGGTGGATATTTAGGATTAATTGCACGTCCACAATCATTGAATGATATATTATATGCTTTAGAAGGACGCTTTGGTAATGTATGTATAATTCCTGTTCATTCTCATGCTGAAACAGCAGCGATTCGTATTTTGTTTTATGCAAAACGAGGGAGTAGAGCGGGTTTGTCCATATTATCACCATTGGTTATGCATGAGAGTGATAGTCATATTTTTTTACCAAGGGTTAATGCGATTAATAATGGATATATCAGCTTGTGGGAGAGTTTTTAATACTTGCGTTTTAAAATTTATTTCTTAAATTTAAATGAGAATTTTTATTTATATAAGAATTTTTTGCTTTTTTGATTTCTTACTTAGGGAGCTTTTGATTTTATGGGTTGTATAAAGAATTTAATGTCACGCTGTTTTCGTTCTAATACGGTTCAAATTCCTGTAGTAAGGCTTCAGGGAATGATTATATCATCAAATTCGTTGATGTCACGTACATTGTCATTGGCAAGATCTGCAAGCCTTTTGGATAAGGCTTTTTCTTATAAAAAAGCACCAGCGGTTGCTTTAATTATCAATTCTCCTGGTGGTTCTCCTGTTCAATCACGTCTTATTTTTCAGCGTATTCGTGATTTAGCAAATGAAAAAAACAAACAGGTTTTTACATTTGTTGAGGACGTAGCAGCATCAGGTGGTTATATGATTGCTTGTGCTGGAGATGAAATTTTTGCTGATCCTTCCTCTATTGTTGGTTCTATTGGTGTTGTCTCAGCTTCTTTTGGTTTTCCTGAGCTTTTGAAGAAAATTGGCGTGGAGCGTCGTGTCTATACGGCAGGAAAAAACAAGGTTACATTAGATCCGTTTCAACCAGAAAAGAAAACAGATGTTGATCATTTGAAATCTTTGCAACTTGAAGTTCATCAAACTTTTATTGATTTGGTCAAGGAAAGGCGCATGTCAAAATTATCAGATGATTCAAATATTTTTACAGGAATGTTTTGGAGCGGAAAAAAAGGTGTTGAGCTTGGCTTAATTGATGAATTAGGTGATGTTCGTTCTGTCATTAAAAAACGGTTTGGTGATAATGCAAAGTTGCGCTTAATTTCTCCTCCAAAAAGTTTGTTGTCTTCTAAAATGCATTTAGGTGTTTCTGCTGATACCATTTATACTGCAGTTGATGGTGTTATGATGGCGGCAGAAGAGAGAGCACTTTGGCAACGTTATGGTTTGTAATGAAAATAGCGCTTCATTAAACGCTTAAAAAGATTGATAGTTATTTAGAAGTGCTAATAGGAGAAAAAATTAATAATGGTGAGTTTTATTTTATTTAGTTTGATGTGTGCCATAGCTCTTTATAGTTGTTGTGTCTTGAAATGTCATTTTAAATGGGCATATCGATATATTTTTCATTCGCAAGTTGCATTATGTGCAAGTGTAAAAGGAGCATTGGTAAAAGGTCTTTGTACAGGTGAATATTACGTTCAATGATATCAAATGTACATGCTTTGTTTAAAAAGCGTTCTTATGTATTTACGCCCATTAAGTTGAACTTAGCTTTGCATGTTGTAGGGCAGCGTTCTGATGGCTATCATTTGTTAGAAAGCTTGGTTTATTTTAGTTTTAGTGGGGATTGTTTAGCTTATGCATCTTTTGAGAGTGATCGCTTTATTGTAACAGGCCCTTTTGCTAATAGAATTGCTTCTGACACAGAGAATTTAGTTGTCCGCGCTCGTGATTTTATGCGTAAGAAATTTCCTAACAGTGCTCAGTCTAGTTTTTTGCATCTTGTTAAAACATTACCTATTGCATCAGGTATCGGGGGGGGATCAGGTGATGCTGCAAGTGTATTATATCTGTTGCGCCGGCAATGGAAGCTTGATTGTTCTTATAAAAAGTTGGCTAAAATGAGTTTAGCCCTTGGAGCTGATGTTCCAATGTGTTTGTTTGCATTGGAATATCAGCAGCCACTTTTTGTTAAAGGAATTGGTGATGATATAACACCTGTAAAAGAAGCTTGTTCTCTTGCAATAGTGTTGGTGAATCATGGTCAATATATTGCCACAGAGACTATTTTTAAAACTTTAGAAAAGTGTAATTATTCTCGTTTGAAAATTGATTCATCTGCCTTCAAAACAGTTTTTTCATTGGTTGAATTTTTGCAAGAAACACGTAATGACCTTTTTGGTCCTGCATTAAAAATCGCTCCTCAGTTAGCCGAAGTTTTATATACATTAGATAAAAGTGGAGCTCTTTTTTCTCGTATGTCTGGTTCAGGCGCAACATGTTTTGGGATTTTTAAAGATAGGCAAGCAGCGCAAAAAGCAGCTTTTCTTATTAAATCGATGTATCCCGATTGGTTTGTGAAACCTATCATGACTTTAGGTATACGATAACAGTAATCAGAAAAATAATTTTTATCTTTTGTCTTGGGTAGAGAAATAATGTTTTTGGCTAAATGCTTATTGAACTAGATCTGTATGATTTTAGTGTGATGTACTTAATTTATAGCAGGAGTTTTAAAAAAATATAATCAAGATAGTAGCTTATTGTTGTGATGCTAAAATACTAGAAAAGAAAAATGATAACGGAATAAAACTATCAAGAAAGGAAAAACTCTTTAGTGAAATGATCATAACTTATCATGGCTTTACACTCATGTCTCATTGTGTGAAGTAGCTTTATTTCCTTTATACAATTAAAGGTAATATCGTCATTTTGCAAGTACATTTCAAAATAGTATATACTTGTGTAGTTTAAGTGCGAGTATTTAGAGGTATCCAAATATCGTTAATCACGTTATCAAATCATATAATTTGTTATTAGCTGAAGTTATGAGAAAGCTAATTGATTTATATAGTATATTATGAATCTTTTCTGCATGATGTATTTATATTTAACATTATAGGCTTTGCTACAACTGAGGAAGATTATTTCGAGTATATGACATTAGAAGATTTGCGAGCATATCACTGAAGCATATCAATTGGAGAATTTTAAATTGAGAACATTTGCTTCCAGTGATGAAAGTAGTTGAGGTGCTATGTCCAATTATTTTTTAATATAGCGCTCCATAATGGTTTAGTGTATAAACATAAACTGACAAAGTTCGGTTTTGTTTAAACAGATTTTAGGTGAAGTATGCTATTGGTTTTAATCGGTATATCTGAAGCAGTCTTTATGAGTTTGAGATCAAGTATTGTATTTACCATTATGATGGCTCATTAGTTAATGATTTTGTACTTTTTATTTTATAAAATTTAGTGAATTGTTATTCATTATCTTTGTTATTTTATAATATTTCTGACTTACAATTTGACAGATGATAGTTTTTTATGGGAAATGAGTTATTATTAAAGGGTCATTTTATATTAAGCAGTAGCTTTTTTGTGCATAATATGATGATATTAAGATATAGCTTTTAAAAATTTGTGTGAGGCATGAAATTATTTTAGCTAAAATAGAAATTTTATAAAAATATTAGACAATCAATATTGGGGAGGTATGATTACGATGTCAGGAATAAAGGCTATAATTTCTGGTATTTCTGGTATTTTTTTAGAAGATTATGAAAAAGAATTTATTATTGAACATAAGCCTTGGGCTTTTATTTTATTTGCTCGGAATATAGGAACAGCAGATGATCTGAAAGCGCTTACTACTTCTTTACGTGAGTTCAGTAATCGCAACGATGTTTTTATTTTTATTGATCAAGAAGGTGGGAAGGTGCAGCGTCTACGTCCGCCTTTGGCACCGGATTATCCAGCAGCTAAAATCTTGGGAGAGATTTATAGAAAAGATCAGGATAAAGGGCTTCGTGCTGCATGGATTATGTCACGGCTTCATGCTTTTGATTTGATAAGATATGGTATTAACGCGAATTGCCTTCCTGTTTTAGATGTGCCAGTGGCAGGAGCTCATGATGTGATTGGAACGCGTGCTTATTCTCAAGATCCACAAACTGTTGCTGTGTTAGGGCGTGCTGCTGCTCAAGGGCTTTTAGATGGTGGCGTTTTACCGGTGATAAAACATATACCTGGGCATGGGCGAGCATTTTCTGATACGCATTTGGAGTTGGCACGTGTAGATGTGTCACTCGATATTTTGGAGCAGAGTGATTTTATTCCATTTAAAAATTTGGCCGATTTACCAGCTGCAATGACCGCTCATATTGTTTATGAAGCGATTGATGATAAATTACCAGCAACGTTATCTAACAGAGTTATTGAAAATGTTATCCGTCAAAAAATAGGCTTTGATGGACTTTTAATGTCGGATGATTTATCAATGAAAGCTCTTTCAGAGAGCTCATTATCAAAAAATCTTTCAGATTTAACAAGTAAAATTTTTGCAGCAGGTTGTGATATCGTTCTTCATTGTCATGGTAAGCCACAAGAGATGTATATTGTTGCTGATGCTGCTCCATTTTTGGAAGGAAAAGCATTGGAGCGTGTATATAATATTTGTTCTAAGGTTATAACGCCCGATCATTCGAATGAAAATGCTTTAAGAGAAGAATTTTCAAGTCTTGTAGCTCTTATTTGAATAGAGGAAGGGAATTTTTATATTTTTATCCATGATAATATGATATGTAGGATTGAAAATGTTATTTTAAAATGGTCGTTTTGTTGCCTTTAATTTATGCAGAGAATATAATATTAATTAGAACATAAGGATATAATAATATTTATATGACATACGTTTTCCTTCAAAAAAATGAGTGTAGATGAATTAAATCAGTCTTAGGGGCATAGATAAAGTTATGGGTAATATTTTTTCACCAACGCATTTAATTGTAATTCTGTTGATCATTCTTGTGCTTTTTGGGCGTGGTAAAGTTTCTGAATTAATGGGTGATGTTGCTAAAGGTATAAAAGCTTTTAAAAGTAATATGAAAGAAGAAGAAGGAAGTACTGAAAATGAGCTTGAAGTAGCTGATTATTCTAAAACAGTAGATGTTGCTCAGTATTCTCAACCATTATCAGAAGAGCGTGTAGTAGACTCAAAGAGCAGTACTTCTTTTAACTAAGCCGAGGAAGGATCCTGTTACGAGAGGATAATGTGCAGAGTGATTAAAGACGAAATCATAATTTTAGCAATGGTCTTTTAGTCTTTTAAATGAAGAAGTTGAGTATAAGCGATGTTTGGAATTGATGGATCAGAGTTTCTAGTTATCTTACTTATTTTCATCATCGTAGTTGGACCAAAAGATTTACCTAAAATGCTCAAAGTTATAGCAAGAGCGATTGCATATATGCGTTCAACAGCTAATGAATTTCATCATCATTTTGATGATGCAATAAAGCAAGCTGAGTTAGATGATTTGAAAAAGATATTGTCAAATACTAGCGACCTTAACTCTAGAAAAGAGTTTAAAAAATCTTGTGATTCAATATATAATAAAAAAGAGGATGTTTCAGATAATTTTGATGTCGATACTACACTCCATAAATCAGAAAAAGATATAGAAGTCTTTGAATTTAGTACAAATGAAGTCAATGAAGATTTAACAGTGTCTATTTCTCACAATCATAAAATTATCTATAAAGATTTTAAAAATAAAGATAAGGAAAATGATCGTGATTTCTAAAAAAGATAGAGTTGATGTCAAAATCACTCTTCTAGAGCATTTGATTGAGCTTCGTCAGAGAATTATTGTAACTCTGGTTGTATTTTTTATAGCTTTTATTCTGTGTTTTCTTATCAAAGATTATATTTTGAATTTTTTGATATGGCCTTATCAGTGGGCGATGAATATATCAGGTGGTTATCCTGGAAATATTCGTCTTCAATCAACACAAGTGTGGGAGACTTTTCTAACGAAGATGAAACTTGCTGCGTTTGGTGCAGTTATTTTATCATTTCCTTATATAGCTTTTCAGCTTTATAGTTTTATAGCTCCAGGACTTTATAAAAATGAGCGTCGAGCTTTTTTACCATTTCTTATTAGTGCACCAATTTTATTTATTGTGGGAGGAACATTTGTTTATGGTCTCTTAGCTCCACTAATGTTGTGGTTTAGTCTTTCTCAGCAGGCTTTACCGGATTTTCGTTTAAGGATAGAGTTTATAGCTCGTATCTCAGATTATTTAAATTTTATGATATCTTTTATTTTGATTTTTGGTTTAATTTTTCAATTGCCTCTCATCATAAGTCTTTTAACGAGAGTCGGATTATTGACAAGTTATATGTTAGCATCCAAACGAAAGTGGGCTATTTTAATTTCTTTTATAGTTGCTGCTATGGTAACACCATCAGATTTTTTTACTATGTTTGCAGTGGCTTTACCAACTGTGCTTCTTTATGAGATCTCAATTTTTATTGCACGCTGGATAGAAAAAAACAAAAAATCTTCGTAGTGAACTTATTTTTTACAGTAGGAGATGAGTAGAAATATAATGCAAAAGAGAGATTAAATGCTTGATATTAAATGGATCCGTGATCATCCTGAGGAATTGGATAAAGCACTTGCAAAAAGAGGTCTTGAACCGCAAGCTAAGAATTTGCTCAAATTTGATCTTGAGCGTCGCTTGTATGTTTCTAAAGTACAGCAAGCTCAGGAGTTGCGCAATTCAGCTTCAGAAAAGATAAGACAAGCTTTAACTGTTGGTGATCAAGAAACTGCTAATCGTGTTAAGGCTGAGGTTGAAGAAATAAAAGTTTTTCTTTCCTCTGCTGTTTTAGAAGAAAAGCGGTTAACAGATAGATTAGAAGAAGCTCTTTCAGCAATACCTAATATTCCATTAGATGACGTTCCAGAAGGGAGAGATGAAAGCGATAACATTGTAGTGCGTTATTTTGGTACACCACCGACGTTTGATTTTTTACCAAAGGAACATTTTGATCTTGGTCAAAATCTTAAGCAGATGGATTTTGAACGAGCTAGTCGATTGTCAGGCTCACGTTTTACAGTTCTTTCAGGTTCATTAGCACGTTTAGAACGTGCTTTAGGCCAATTTATGCTTGACATGCATGTGGATGAACATGGTTATCAAGAGATTTCAGTTCCTCTTCTTGTTCGTAATGAGATTATTTACGGGGCAGCCCAATTACCCAAATTTTCTGAAGATCTCTTTCAAACGATAGATGGTCGATGGCTTATTTCTACAGCAGAGGTACCCTTAGTCAATTTAGTCAACAGCGAAATTCTTGATATTACAGAATTACCTTTGCGATTTACGTCTCTTACTCCTTGTTTTCGTTCAGAGGCAGGAGCTGCAGGGCGTGATACACGTGGTATGTTACGTCAACACCAGTTTAGAAAAGTAGAATTGGTATCGATTACCACAGAGGAACAATCCTTAGATGAATTAGAACGTATGACGGAATGCGCAGAAAACGTTTTGAAGCGTCTTGGTTTACCTTTTCGTACTGTAGTTCTTTCTACTGGTGATATGGGTTTTGCAGCGCGTAAGACTTATGATATTGAAGTATGGCTTCCAGGGCAAGAATGTTATCGTGAAATTTCGAGTTGTTCAGTTTGCGGTGATTTTCAAGGACGACGCATGAATGCTAGATATCGTTTAGAAAATAAAAAATTGCACTTTGTACATAGTTTAAACGGCTCAGGTACAGCTATTGGTCGTTGTCTTATAGCTATTCTTGAGAATTATCAACAAGCAGATGGTTCAATTATTATTCCGGATGTTTTGCAACCTTATATGCGAGGTATGAGTTATATTACAACTTAGTTTTGTAAAAAAGAATCTAATATTCATTTACTATTTATGAATGATAACTAATTAATTTAACGGTAATTTATTACTTTTTTATCACGCATCAACTCTTTAAATAGGGTTGTATTATCTTATTCCGAATCAAAAGAAACTATTTATCTACATATCAAAATGTAAAATAAAAATACAAATAGAACCTTTTTTCACGTTTATGATATTTCTACATATTATTCACATTTAATAGAATTTAAGCTATAAAACATTTCACACTAATTCTAGAGTGAGATAATATTTTTTTTTAAAATACTTCTTCTCTATGAAGATCAAAAGAAGAAGCTTATGTTTTTAATTAGCTACAGCTATCATTTTCTGCTGTTGCTGAGATATTATACTTTTAATTTTTTGTTGGCATTCTTGTGCCTTTTTTACGACATTTATAATTTCACGTGCTGTAACTTCCGGTACCTTAATATCGCAAGCGAGCGCTTGATAATCATTATACTTAATCGCTATACGTTCGTGTATTGAAAGACGAGAATTAACTTGATTTAAAAAATTAGAAAATTCTTTGTGAAGTTGAGAAGTATCTTGCTCTATTAAAATATTTTCCCACATATCACTTGGCATATTAAGAAAACGCTTTATTTCATTATTAGGCATTAATACTGCTTGTTTGGCACGTTTTTGTTCTTTTTGATGACCGTAAATAATTTGTTTCTGATAATTTTTTACAGCATCTGTATATTTTCTAATTTCTTGACAGAGTTTTGGGGCATTTTTTTCAGCTGCTTTATATTTCGAACTTTTAAACCACCACTTTTTAAAACCAGCAAATTTAGCAAAGGATTCAGGAGAAATTTCTAGTATTTTTTCATACCCTTCTCCTATTTTTGGTTTCTCAAGGATTCCTTGCATAACACTGCTAAATAATTCCCGGTCTCCAAATACAAGTTTTGAAAGATTTCGAACTTGTTCTGTATGCTGTTGAATAATAGGATTATTTGCAGTTATATTAATAATGTCATTCTGGGTTAGAGGAGGTAATTCTTTTGAAGGAATAAGAAAATCTCCAGAATTAAGAAAACTTTCAGAATTTTGCGCTTGAGTTTTATTTGGGTTATAATTTTCATAGATAGGATCTATTTTTTCTGAGGGAACAAGAAAACTTTCAGAATTTTGCGCTTGAGTTTTATTTGGGTTATAATTTTCATAGATAGGATCTATTTTTTCTGAGGGAACAAGAAAACTTTCAGAATTTTGCGCTTGAGTTTTATTTGGGTTATAA
>NZ_JAMCOF010000005.1:89597-116354 GCF_023500045.1 Bartonella bilalgolemi
TTTTCATAGATAGGATCTATTTTTTCTGAGGGAACAAGAAAACTTTCAGAATTTTGCGCTTGAGCTTCATATGGGTCATAACTTTCATAAATATTCTCATTTTTAGAAAATTTGCTTTCATTAATCATTTGAATCTCTAGTTGCATATTTTCCACTTGCTCTACAATATTTATAATTTCTTGTGCTTTATGTTCTGATATACCCACACTCTCAGCAAGCATTTCATAATTACGATTCTTAAGCATTTCACACTCGCTTGCTGAGAGACGATAAGTAATGTCATCTAAAAAATACGAAATTTCTGTGTAAAGTTCAGAAGTATCCTGCTGTTTTAAAATATTTTGCCGTATGTTACTTGGTTGATTAAGCAGATTCAGCACATTATCATTTAACATTTCAATTGGTTGTGCAAAGCGTTTTACTTTTTTTAAATAATTATTTGATATTTCATCTACGATTTGCACATATTCTATAATTGTGTCACTCAGTTTTAAAATATTTTTTTCAGCTTTTATACGGCCCAGAGTTTTTAGTCCAAATTTCTTAAAACCTGCAAGTTTACCAAAAAATTCAGGATTTTCTCTGATCAGTGCGGCAAATTCATGCACAGAATTGGGATTTTCGATAATAATCTGATCTATTTTCTTATCTAAAACCGTTTTGTCTCTAAACACAATCGCTGACAATTTTCTAATTTCACTTCTCTTGTTTTGAGAAAAAAAACTATCCATACTTTTTTCGATTTCATTGAATGATTTATCGAACAATACAGTAGATGTTGGTCGTGGAGGAATTAAAAAACTTTCAGATCTTTGTTTTTTCTTTACAAGAGCCATTGCATTAAAACCCTAAAATTAGAAAATACTTAATAATGATTACTTAATTTAATTATAATTATTTGAATTAATACTTTTCATAAATGTCTATCATAAACTTTATCGACTTTATATACGTGATATTTGTCTATTTTATATTTACAAACTATCCGCATTCAACAAAGTATATATAACTTTGCATATAAAAACCTTTTTCATCACATTTATATTAATGAAGTATTTTTTATTAATGTTTCCTTATTTTCTAAATACCCCCCCCCTAAGTATTAAAGAAAAACTTACAACAGTCCTAACCGGCTATAGCCATTCCTTGTTTGGGAAAAGGCTTTATTAAAGGCTTAACTAAATTAGCCGGATCTTGTACAAATTTAATCTGTTTAACGGTAACCACAATCTGTTTTGCTTTGTCTTCTGGAATACCAACACTTTCAGCAAGCGATTTATAATCATTATTATTAACCATTTTACGCTCACTTGCTGAAAGACGAGAATTAACTTGACTTAAAAATTGGGCTGCTTCTTTGTTGAGACTAACAACTTCAGGAATAGGAATTTTCCCACGCTCATTTGATGACATATTAAGAAAACGCTCCAAATTTTTGGTAGGTAAATGTACATCTTTTGCAACGCGGTATTGTTCTCTCCTATGCTCTTGAAGAATCTCCTCCTTAGAAGACTTTAGGCACTCTCCATATCTTTTAACTGCATCGCTAAGGGCTATAAGACTTTTTTCAGCTGTGTTACGTTTTGGACTTTTTATCCCATATGTTCCAAAACCCGCAAGCTTAGAAATAGATTTATAGGAGCATGCAATTTTATCAGCAAGCATTGTCGCTGAATTTGGATTCTCATGAACCCGCTCTAGGTAATTAGATAATTTCTCACGTTTTCCAAACACAAGTTTTGCTAAACGTTCAACTTCTAGCCTTTGCTTTTGAACAGAAGGACTCCATACAGCCATTTCTATAACTTTATAGCTTGTTAAATCAGGTATTTCTCGTCCTGGGATAAAAACATCGTCAAGATTGCTAAGCGCTTTAAAACTGATTGTATCTCCTAACTTTAATTTTCGGAATTTATCTCTTGGAATATCACATTTATTGCATACAATCACAGAATCCTTCGTTTTTATCACAATAGTGTCCAGTTGACGACTTTTATAGACACCTGTATAGATTTTTCCTGGGATTGGTGTTGTAACAATTCCCTGTGTAAGCTCTTCTATATCTGTAGAATTTGCTCCATTTAGGACTGTTTTCAAAGTCTTAATTTTTTGTGGATTAGAAGCATCTTCAAACATATGTTGCATAGATGCTAAATTGTCATTTGCTGCATTAACAATTGCATCTTCCATACGTTTTTGTGTCACAATTGAAAAATCAAGCTTCTGATCCTCAGCTTGAGAGATTTTATTCACAAATAACCGTTGTGTAATCCCATTGCCCTCTACGAAAGGACGTGCATGGTTAAGTAATGCATAGACAGTCGTTAGAGAATCAGCAAGTTTTTCTTCTGATTTTTCTTGTGAAGAATTTTTAGTCTTTCTTTGAGCAAGCTTTTCATTGAGCTCCTCTAAGCATTTTTTGATGTCACTATTAGATGCAAAAGGAGAATTTTGACTAGTCGTTGACATGTCAGCAATTGTACCATCTGACATTTTAATTGAAGCATCGCGTGTTTCTCCAGCCCAGTCAAATACTTTTTTAAACAAGCGTTTGTGAAGTTGTTTTAGATAAGAGTAATCAATTTTTTTTGGCACTGGTTCTTGATGCACATTAACAATCTCTTTTGTCACTTCATGAGCACACTTTACCTGAAAGAGCTCACGATCTTGTATCCCAAATTTATTTTTTAATATATTGTTATTTCCAGAACTAGAATTAGTATAGGTGTAATTACGACTTTGTTGCAGCAACAACTGTTCTGCTTTTTTTAAAGCTTCAGAGTCTCTTATCGACATGATTATTCCTTTACAATGTTATGTTTAAAAATATTAAATCACTTTGTAGTGAATAATCCCCCTTCGCGTATCTTTCAAAATCTCAACGTTTGACAAACAAAGAGTCCTCCTTTCTAATTATATGGACACTCAGTAGTTGAAATAACTACTTCAATTACATTTTATAACTTCTTCAATATGATAGAAATAAAACCAACATTTGAAGTTATTTCTATACAGCCTTTCTCATTTTTTAATCAGCTTTCTTAAAAACAGGAAACATGCTTTACTGTCTATGCCATTATTATAACCTTTAGAATTGAATACTTAATAATGAGCATTTTGTTCTTTTCATTCATAAAGGAAATATTGTCAAGTAGTCAAATTGTTTTTATTAAAAAATCTAATACTCTTATTTTTGTCAATTGGTCTATTACTGTTCAATAATTTTTTTGTCATCATGGATGTTATTTTAAGTATGATTAAGTGGAATATTGAAATTATAAAAATACAGAATACCTAGAAATTTGTTGATATCTGTAAGGAATATTCTATAAATTAATTGGATTTGCAGTATGAGATATTTATAAATAGAGTTAGAATTATTTAACAGAAGAAGTGAATTTTTTAATGATAAAAACTCTTCACAAGAGTTTTTAAATTGCAGTTTATAATATTTTTTCTATAAGTGATTTGTATTTTTTTAGCTTTTTGTTTCATTTTTGTTACTATTTTTTTTAATTTAATAAAGTTCATTTTGTTTGTAAAATGAAAGATCAATAATGCTTTAGAGTAAAAAGGTGTTTCTACAACTTATTTTGAGATTTCTTAAAATATGTGCTTATCACGAGCATACTAAATTTGAAGGCAATAAGGAGTGTATTTCGAAAGTTTTATTAAATTTTAATCTTAATGATTTTCCAAAAAAGTAGAAGTATGTATATGTCCAAACTTATTATGATTAATATGTATATGATACAGGCATTGTATAAAATCAAAAGATATAAATGCTTTATATAAATAGAGGAGGAATTTGAGGAGACTCAAATTTTAATTTTTATAATTTTATGTTTTTCTAAATCATATTCTTTGTTGTGATGAATAAACCTGGTTTTTAAATTAAGGTGAAATCTTCAAAAATTCAAATTACTTAACTTGTATAAACATGTTCAAACTACTGAATCTTTAGTAATTTTTAGCGTTATGATATAAGAGCACATTATAATGAGAGCTATTTTGCGCTTAATTGAATATTCATATACATCGTGGTATCTACGTTATTATTTGTTCCTTTCATCCTTGGTAGTTTTTATGAAGAACCGGGAATTCAAGTATGCACGAGCATGAGTCCTGGGAGGGAATTAAAAAAATAAAAGCAAACAATTAATTGATTTTATTGTATTCTTATTTATGAGAACTTGTTAGTGAATTAATGGTATTTATATGCAAGGTGTAATTGTTTATAAGGGGAGAACTCGTATATACAATTAAGATAGCCATTTTATTGGAGATCAAATGATATTATGGAGCAAAAAGGCATTTTACGATTTCGTGAAGAGCTAGCAAGTCTTGTGTTGAAAATGCGCAGTAGAGGCATTGATGATATAAATTTTTTTGCAGCATTAGAGAAAGTTCCACGCCAGCAATTTGTTTCTGTTTCTTGGCTTAATAGTGCTTATGATAATAAAATTATTCCGATTGAATGTGGCGAATATATTGAGCGTCTAGAGGAGCAGCTTTTGATTCTTTCCGCATTATCGTTGAAAAAGAAGCACCGTGTTTTAGAAATTGGTACGGGCTCTGGTTTTTGTACTGCCCTTATGGCTTGTCTTAGTGATCGTGTAACAACAGTTGATCGTTATAAAACACTTATTGATTTAGCACGACAAAGGTTTCAGCATTTAGGGATTGAGAACATTACTATAAGGCAGATCGATGGAAGTCGGGGCATTACAGGCTTGGGATCATTTGATCGTATTCTCATTTGGCCATCATGTTCGAATGAACCAAAAGAATGCTTAGAACTTCTAGCGGGAAATGGAATTCTTATTCAAGCTATTGGACCAGATGAAGGGATACAAAAAGTGATGCGTTATACAAAGATTGGTAGCCAGTTTGAACGCTCAGAAATGTTTCAAGTGCGTTATCAACCCTTCATAGAAAATATTGCAGAAGTTTTGTAATTGTGAATTTAAGATATTGCTAAATATTTTGCCTATTCTACATAACGACAAAACATTTTAATTTTATTATGGAAGTATTTATGGATATTTTAAAAATTTTAACTCTTAGGTAAGATTAGAAAGCTTTAATAGAATAATTTAATATTAGCTAGTGAGCAAAACTATGCATTTAAGGGTTTTGGGCAGCATTTTAAAGTGCATTTTTCTGAAAGTTGCTCTTTTGATGGTGACATTAATAGCTGCTAGTTGTAGTTCCAATACGCAGCGTTTTTCTGGTGGTTCTTATAATGATATCACTTCTACCCAGTCAACTACATTCATGACTATGACTGATGATCCGCGAATGTTATCACAAAATGTTAAAATACAAAGTAGTGAATTGCCACCTGTAGAATCGAGCGGTATTTCAGAAGCTAGTTACAATTCTCCATATAATAATTCTTCGAGACAAGAGGAAGTTTTTTATTCTGATAAGAACAAGCAGTTTTTTCCTGATGGGCAGGTTATGGGGATACCACCTAAAAATCTTGGAACTCTTCCTTATTCACAGGCTAATATTTTTCCTGTTTTAAAGAGGAATTCTTATATTGTGCAGAGTGGGGATACATTATTAAGTATTGCGCAGCAGTTGGGTGTCAGTGTTGATACGTTAAGGTTAGCTAATGGTATAAACGGTAATTCTATTTATATTGGTCAGTCGTTGATTATTCCAAATCAAAGTACAAAGATGGCTTCAAATGTTCAAAATAGTATTTCGGATACATCAAAAAAGGTATCCTCATCTCAGTCTAAGACTGTATCCTCTATGAAACAAAGCAAAGCTCCTACATCTGTGCATCAGAATTCTGTAAAGATTATGCCTGAGGTTAAAAATGATACGTTAAGCATTGAGAAAAGTGCTCCTACACAAGTAACAATACATAAGTCTATAAATGATACATCAGATCAAATTACTGATCCAAATGATACTATAACTCCACAATTGACCGGTATTTCTAAGATGCGATGGCCTGTGCGAGGACGTTTGTTGAGTCACTTTGGCAAAAAAAAAGGAACTGCAGTTAATCGAGGAATAGATATCATGGTTCCTGAAGGATCATCAGTAAAAGCTGCAGAAAATGGTGTTGTTATTTATGCTAGTGATGGGTTGAAAGAGCTTGGTAACGTTGTCATGATTCGGCATGAAAACAATATTATTACTATTTATGGGCATAATAGTAAGCTTATTGTTAATAGAGGGCAAAAGGTACGGCGTGGTGATGAAATTGCAAAGTCCGGTTTTTCAGGGGATGCCAAAACACCGCGTGTTTATTTTGAAGTGCGTAAGAATTCTCTTCCTGTTGATCCCGCTGAATATTTAGAAAATTAAACCGGTTGCCATTTTATCTTTTCGCTATAAAACTTCGTACTTTAGATTAGAGATATAAGTCCCTATAGCACTTTACTCATCAGACAAATAATCTTAAGAGGCTTAATATATTATTGTGAGGAGGTTCTTTCGTTTAAACGTAGGAAATATTCAGGGTAGGGTTCGCTCGCAAGGCCTATGAAATGGCCGCGTAAGCGATCAGCAGTAGGAAAATGTCGGACGAAGTTTATCTGTTTCAAGATAGGCGCTCGTGAGAATTCTCGTCTTTTAGAATAGGGAAGAGGTCAATTTAGATAATTCAAAATTATGTTAATTCATCTACTGTAGTTCCAAATATAAGTTTCCTTGTAATGTTCTCTAAGTTCTTATGTGATTAGCTTAAATAGCATTTCAATTGTCAAGTGGTATCGGTTGTCGAGGGTAATTATTCATTTAATAGTGAGATAAGAGAGTTATTTCGAGTTGTTTTATTATTGCTGGTCGTTGGGAAGGGAAGCTATTCTAATCTGATTGATTCTGTTTTAAATGAATGGTGAAGACATTTGATAATATTCTGTTCGAGTTTTACAATTGACAAAAAATACGAATTTACTTTATGCTCTCGTGAGATCTTTCATAAATATTTTTTAAATTATCAATTTTCATAAAAGTATGAAAAACTATTGCATTAAAAGTTCTACTGTGAACCACAGTAGGAGCAACTGATTGAATAAATGGCTCATAAGTACACCTCCGCAGCTTACTATTCCAATAACAAAAAAAGCTGTGAACCATGATTTTAAAAATATGACAATAAAAGAGATGATACAAGAGATAATGAAAAAATGAATAATAAATGCTTGTTTCAAGAGAAAAAAATTGAAGACAATTGAAAAAGTAGCCCATATTCCGATACTACACATAACAAAAGCTAAGGGAGTACTTATTGTTATTGTTTTTGAAAGTAACACTAATTTCATTTTCATATAGATGGTATTCCTTTTATTGATGGCCAATTTGTAAATCCTTTAACTGTAGATGATTCATATAGATTGTATCAACATATAGTATTTTTATATTGACAGTGTTTCAAAAATCGTGTCTAAAAACCTCACACTACTGTTTGTATTATAAAATTCTGGTTTATAGTTCTCGAAAGTTTTTGCTTTCGGGTTTTTTTTTGGGGGGGAAGGGGAGATAAATAAGGATCTTATTATCTAAGAGAATACAAATTCTATATTTTTTAATAGAATGAATAGTGTCCTTCCCAATGTTTAGCTGGAATGTTGAAGAAGAACACAAATTAAGAGTACTCTTTCTTAAAGAACTCTATTTAAAAACAATTATGAAAGTCAGTAAAAATATACAAAAAATGAAATGATTGCTGTATTTTGAATAATAAGTTCTTAAGTATTCTACTACTTAATTTAGAGAAAAGCTGATATTTACATGATATATAGAAAAACGAAATAAAATCTGTTTTTTAAATTTTTGTTCATTGGGTTCTTCTTCTGAGGCAAAAATTTATTTTAATAAAGTGAGAGATACTTGAAGTTTAATCTATAGGAGATAAAAATGTTGGTTACTAACGCTTACGCTCAGGCTATAAGTGATACTTCGAATGGAACATCATTTATTACCTTTGTCCCTTTCATTTTAATTTTTGCAATTATGTATTTTTTGATCATTCGTCCACAGCGCGCGCAAATGAAAAAGAGGCAGGAAATGCTTAATGCTGTGCGTCGTGGGGATACAGTTGTAACGGGTGGAGGTGTTCTTGGTAAGGTTACAAAAGTTTATGATGAAAGTGGTGAGTTAGAAGTTGAAATTAGCGAAGGTATACGTATTCGTGTTATTCGTTCAACATTGGCCGATGTTCGCGTTAAAGGCGAACCACTATCGGAAGAAAAATCAAAACCTAGCGCTAAGATAAAAGCATCAAAAACTTCTGAAAATAAGGCTGAAATGAAGAAAAATGTTTCTTCTACTAAAGTAAAAAAATTAATACAAAAGAAAAATAAACCAAAAATATAGTTATTTTATATGATTATTTGAAGAGTTACTTTTATGGACACGTAATGGCTTTTTGTATAAGGGCCATTATATTTTATAAGTAGATTGATAATTAATAAATCGCATTGGATTTCTGTTTATTTTTATAGAAATTATTTTATTACTCAGTGTGCTTGCTGTGTATAATTAAGTTTTTTGAAGAAAACAGATTGGAATGTTTTTCTCTGTCTATGATATAGGTATTCGTTACATTTTATTGCAAATTTTTTGATATTATTTGCAATACTGCTTAGGACACTATTCTCTTTTTTATTGTGGTAATTTTGTTATTAAAGATTTTACGCATCTTTGATAATGTGTTATAATCTGCGCTGGTTAGTTTTTATTATTTCCTCTTACTAATTTAGGAGAGAAAATGCAATTGGGTTTCCAAAAATGAAGGATGCCTATTATGTCATATGCAATTCAAATTCGTGAAGCACATTTTCCAGGACGAGCGCCTATTGATGCTTATGGGAATGGGGGGTTTCGTTTCGCAGATATGTCTCATAAAGGTTCTATTATTTGTTTACCATCAGGTATTTATGGTATTGACATGGCGGAGCCTCTTCCTACACAGGATAATATTTCTCGTATTTTAGAAGAAGCAAATGACATTGAGATTTTATTGATAGGTACTGGACTCGAATTGTTGAGTTTACCCGAAAAATTGCGGTGTCTTTTATGGGAAAAGCATATTTCGACAGATACAATGAATACGGGAGCTGCAGTACGTACATTTAATGTTTTATTGGCTGAAGATCGTTCAGTTGCTGCGTTATTATTTGCGATAGATTGATATATTATTTAATAAAATCAATTTTTTAATTAAAAAATGAGAGAGTTGTGTGGTTATTGATTCTATTTAAGATTGTACCAAAGCTTATGCTGATTTTTCAGAGGATGCTTTAGTAAAAGCAGCATAAAGGTGGATGGGGTTCTTGCAAAACAAGATCCTTTGCCTGGATGGCTGCTTTAAAAGGCTATTAATTTGGCATAGGGGTAATATCGGCACTATCCTTTGTGCGCGTCAATTTCAAAATTCACTTGCTGAGAGTTCATTGGAGGAAATTAAGCGTGCTATTGAATCCCATGACTTTTAAAAGGATTATTATAAGGTTGTAGAGGCTTCGATTAGGTTGAAGGATAGCCGTATAGCCTTTCAGTTTTCAGGACTAGACCGGAATATAGCCAGTATCAAATCGATGGATAGACTTTTTCTTTGTTGGGTTGATGAGGCAAACCGGTAACTGAGAAGGCCTGGCAGAACCTTATACTGACTTTACGTGAAGAAGGTGAGGGATGGCGTGCAGAGCTATGGGGAACAGAATTATGAGTGGTATAGACTCCCTTAAGAGACAATGCACTGGTTGAAAGGCGCTTTCGCTTTTCAGACAATAAAGTCATTAAGCGTGTTGAGATCAATTAGCCAGACAATTCGAAGTTTCCACAGATATTGAATGAGGCACGACTTGATGATCTTAGGAAACGTTCGGAGCTTTATAAGCATATCTGGGAAGGTGACTATTTAAGGCCGTTCAGGGAGCTTATTATTAAAGGGAGATGTTAGCTATAGTTTACTGCACTTTATCATTTCGTAAATTTGTATTATTATAATCTTTTTGAAATTTTTATAATTATTGAATTAAATCTCATTACAGTATAGGTCTTATTCACTAACCAGTTGGTGACAGCATTTTTAAAGGATTATCAAGCGTTATTGTTTGCACTTTGGAAAGAGAGAGATTTGCTTCCTGAAACCAATTTGCACTGTCTTTTAGCCATGTTGGAATATCAGTTCCCCCAATTGTCCAAGATCTGAACTGTAAATCACATTATTAATTTTAGATAACACGTAAAGCATGTCCTCTTTTGTTTGGTATCCTAAATAAAAAGTTAGAGCGCATTGTTCTATATAAAGCCAATCATGTTCTCCCAATGCTTGTAATTGGGCAGCAGAAAAACCTGTCATCGGATTAGCTGGTTGATTTAAAAGGAGCGTACAGTTCTCTTTTTTCGCTACTGCATCTAATAAACGTAAAGTTGCATTTTTAGAAGCATGTCCTGAAGAGAGAACAATCTCATTGTCAGCAGCGAAAGCTATGAGCTCATAAATCTCTAATCTTAGGTGCCCTTTATCACAGGTGATAGCTGTTAGTTGTTGAGCAAGAAAAGCGGCATAATCATTAGAAAAATTTCGTTTGAGCCAGCTACGATGAGATGTTGGCACAATGGTAGGCAAATGTACAAGTAATTTGGGTTGTGAAGCAAACTTATAGTGCGCTAAAGCACGTTTAACCGAAAGTATATTTAAACCACCTGAGGCGTAATTAAGAACAATAGAGCCAAAAAACAGGTAAATTTTGTTCTTATAAAGCTGTGGCAAGTGTAGCTGTACTGCCTAAATGATTTTTTAAAATAACTCCACCTTTGTGTTTAGCATAAATTTGTGCTGTTTCATAAGCAGAATAGGTTCTATTAAATAAATCTGGACGTGCGTGATAATGAATATCTAAAAAATTTAATTTCTTACGCCAGAATTGTGTAAAATATTTACTCACAATTTTTCCTTCCAAGGTGCTTCATAGCCTTCTTGTATCCTTATATTTTCAAGCCGTTTTCCATCCTTGAGTGCAGCCAAAATATGTGCTTCTGTTTTATCAACATTTTCAACACGTTTAATAATTTCAGATAACTTTGAGTTAGGAAGAATTAATACACCATTATCGTCAGCAAAAACCCAATCTTCGGGAATAATTTTTATTCCCTCAATTATTAAAGACACTTGCACAGCTCGTACGCGTGTACGATTTTTACCAGAAATCATATAAATGTTTGTTGTAAAGAGAAGCTAATGTAGAGCTCTAATTTCAGCAATAGCACGAGCAGAACCATGAATAATAGTTCCTACAATTTTTTGTTGTAGTGCCTTATGAGTCAAAATATTTCCCCAACTGGTACAATCTAATCGTCCATTGTTATCAATCACTATAATAGATCTCGCAGGTACATCATCAATATAATTACCAGCATTCGCAAATTGCTGATTTTGAGGCGTAAATTTTTCATATTGTACTGTAAACACAGGTCCAGCTATTTTTATATTGTTTAGGCGTGGTTTAATATTAGGTAAAGCCGCTTGTAAATATAAACTATCTAGAGCATCAGAAATAGCTGCTGTATCTAATGCTAATAATCGTTTTTTGAGTATTTCTATATTCTCATTAGGAATCATTTACTATTCTTCTGATATAAATATCTTTTTAAAATTAACCAAGCCGCGTATTCTGGTAAAACCACTTCTAAAAGCGGTCGTGTATAAGGAAAAGTTATACAATCATCACCATAGCCTTTTATTCGTACAGTAATTGTAGCATGTCCGAGGTTTTCCTTTTGCTTTTTTAATATTTCTAAGGAAGGTGATAAGTTAACTTCAGCCTCAATCTGTGGAACATTGCTTGTACTCTTTTCTATGGACTGAAAATATTTTAAAAGTAGTGGATCATTTGCTGACCAATGAACTTCTACATGCATCGCTAACTGTTCACGAGCGGTAGTTATCTCTGCGCCAACCAGATATGAACAAAAATGACTTTCAAATTTTTCAATTAAATGTTGCGCTAAAGGGACTGAGGACTGACCAATTAATTGTACCAGAACATAAGGACTTTTCCATAAGAAATGTCGTTCAAATGGTTCATTGACGAAATGACAATCAACCCAATTCGCAATTGTACTTTCATCAATTCCAATCAAAGTCCACACATATTGAGGACGCGATACAGGAGAATACTCCTTCTCATTATGATTTAAATAGTCTTCTAAAAGCATAAGAGCTTGTGTAGGCGGACCAGGCAAAACAATAAGAGAACTTCTATCACAGGAAAGGTAAAAACCAGGTGCTGTTCCAGTAGGATTATCAAACACTTTTGCTGTTTCAGGAAACAAAGCTTGACGTGCATTATAGTATCTGGAACAATATCTAATTGTTGCAGTTGACCTTTTATTTTTTGCCAAACATTTTCATGATGAACTAAAGGTTTCTTCACAGCTTGAGCAATGGCATCACGTGTTTTATCATCAGATGTTGGTCCCAGTCCTCCACTGATAATTATGAGATCTTCTTGTCTAAGACAAGAAATTACAGTTTTACTTATTTGCTGTAATTGATCAGCGCAAACAAAATGACGGGTTACTTGAATATTTTTTCTTTCCAAACTTTGACTCAAATTCTGCAAATTCGTATTCAAATATTGTCCTGAAAGGAGTTCATCACCAACAGTAATAATTGCTGCATGACAAACAGAAATAGGGTTTACAAGATAATTAAGAACAGCTTTAGCAATCTGATGAGTAGTAGCTAAACCTCCCAAATCATAGGTGACGGTTTTTCCAGCACGAATAACTTGATCAATGCTTTCAGATAGTTGTTGTGCTGCCTCTTGAAAGCCTAAATGCTCCAAAAGTAAAGCTGTAGTATAAAGCATGGCAGAAGGATTGGCTTTATTCTGTCCAGCAATACGTGGAGCGCTTCCATGAACAGGTTCAAAATAAAAAAGCAGTCTTATTGCCTACATTTGCGCTAGGAGCAAGCCCTAATCCCCCCCATTACTCCAGCAGCAAGATCGGAGAGAATATCGCCAAACATATTTTCAGCAACAATCACACCAAAATATTCTGGTTTTGTTACAATCCATAAAGCAACCGCATCAACATTGTGAATGTTTGCTTCGATTTCTGGATAATTTTGAGTAATATTTTCAAAAATTTCCTGAGTAAATTGTCCACTTTCTCGCATAACATTTGGCTTATCAGCAAAAGTAACTCGCTTAAAACCATATTTCTGTGCATAAGAAAAAGCATATTTAAATAGCCACTTTAAACCAAAACGTGTTTGTAAACGTACCGTCCATGCTGCTTCATTAAGACTATATCTTTCTAAATTAGGATGTTTTAACCATGCAGCTTTTTCAGGAGTTATTCTGCGAAAATCTAATCCTGCATAAAGACCTTCACTATTCTCCCTAATAACACAAAAATGAAAAGGCTTTCTCGGACCAACAATATATCTTACAGGACGTATATTCGCAAAAAGACCTAACTTTTGACGAAGCTGAATAACAGGCGAAACGTATACAGGTTTTTTTCTCTTTTAAATGCGGTGCAAGCTCTTTCAAGGCGGCTTCTTTTCCTTTACTAGTGATGGCTCCAAGTAAAACAGCATCACTTTCGGCAATTTTTTCCCAAGTTGTTTTCGGAACAGGATCTTCTTCTTGTTTCCAGCATTCCTAACCAATATCTCCATAGGTTAATTTGATCGGTAGCTGAAGTTGCTCTAAAATCATCATTGCAGTATCACAGACTTCTGCACCTACCCCATCACCAGGTAATACAAGAACTTTCTTTTTCATAATTTATTGATCCATTGATTAACGATTGTATATGTCACAAAAAATTATCATCCCATGGACGCGTAGCAGCACCAGGGATAATCTTATATTCATGATTGAGGTTGTAACTTCGTGTTTGATTGTCTATGGTTGCAAGTTGTGATTTCTCACCAACTAAAGATAAAAACTTTCCACCATATTTAACAATCTCATGCCTTGCATCCATTTCTAAAAGGAGTCGAAATCCTCTTTGCATACGTTCAATAGCTATTCTTTTTGGTTAGCAGGAATTTCCATCTGAATTCTTTTTTTAATTGATCCAACAGGCTGCACAAGAGCATCTAATATTTCCAAAGCTTGTGATAAACACCATCTTCCAGTACAGTAAGAATATATCCAAGTCGTTTTTGCAAAAGAGCATCTGGATAACCAGGTGCACTCACAGCGAGAACAGCTTGTATATTTGGAAGTTATGCTACCAACATTTGTATTAATGTCCCAGCCATAGCAAATCCTACAAGTATAAAAGGCTCCCGAAAACGATCCTTGAATTCTGCCGTAAGTGAAGGAATAACTACTGCCGTAGAGCTACTAGAAAAAAGAGATAACGTATCTAATAGTGTAACCTTAAATTTTTTTCTAAAAATAGGTTTTTAAGTGGAGAACAAAAAGCTCCTTTGTTCCAGACTGGCATTACAGGCGCAAGAATAACACTATGTAAGCTCATATTATTTAGATCTCCTGAGCTTTTTGTTTTAAGGCTTGAATAGTAACTAGTGCCTCTTCTATACCTAAAGAAATTTTAGTCTCTATCAAAGATTGGTATTCAAAGCTTAAATTACTGAGGGCTAAAAGAAAATCAAAAGTGCTTCGATACACAGGTGAAGAAAAGGAATAGCTTTTTAGATTTTCTGTCTGTTGCAAAATTTTACCTATATTATAATATGCTTTCTTTTTATGAAAATTTAAAAGCGTTAACCATGACTCTAAAGTGAGATTTCCTGTTCCTTTACCCATCCCTATTAATGAACTATTAATAAAACTTGCACCTGATTCTACAGCTGTTATGCTGTTTGTCATAGCTATACCTAAGTTATCGTGCACATGAAAACCAATCTCTAAAGGTGAAATATCTTTTATTTTTTGTACGAGTTGGGTGACATTCTCGGGTAAGAGGCTTCCATTAGAATCTGCTAAATATAAAATGTGCGCTCCACAATTAACCGCTTCTATTGCTATATTACGTAAATAGTTTTCATCTACTTTACTCACTCTCGTAATATTGATACTGGTAGATATCCCTAAAGAACGAGCATAGCGGCAAAGTACAAATGTAAACTCAATGTCATTTTTATTTAGACATAATCGTAAAAGTGTAATGCCAAAAGTCTTTAACTCAAGAATATCTGATTGATATTATGTGGATGTGCAATAATAACAAGTTTAGCATCAGGGACAGCATTGCGTAATGCTTGAGTATAATCATTAGAGCACAATCCCGTTTGGCCTATGTTATCTATAGGCTTAAATGAATCTTTACGATAACCAATTTCAATATATTCAATTTGAGCTTCTGTTAGATTTTTAACATGGTTAATGATATAATTTAGTTAAAAAGAAAATTGATTTCTATAACTTCCATCTCGTAAAGTAACATCAAGCTTTTTAAGCATAATTCCTCCCTTAATTGATTATATAATTTACTTCAAAGTTATAAAATAATTTGCTTTTCGACTATAAATTACAAAACCAACTATGCAACATGTAGCCAATACAATGGCAAAACCCCATGGATTATGTCCAGATATTGTTCCGATAATTACTGCACTGAATGCAGCACTACCTAATTGTAATGCTCCCATAACTCCAGATGCTGCTCCAGCAGCTTGTGGATGTGATGAAATGGCCAATGCTGTTCCTAATGGCAACAAAAAACCATTGCCAAAAGTAAGAATAGAAATGGCTATTAAACTTGTTAGAAGCGGCCACGGACTTACATACATTTGTATAGCAAATAATATACCGCCCATAACAAAAGTAACATATCCACGCCGAATAGTGCGTTCCATAGACTCTCGCTTAAGAAAGCTTCGCGCTATCAAATTACCCAAGATATAGGTTAAAGAAACGCCAATGTAGCTATAACCAATGTGTAAAGTTGATAAACCTAAGTTTGTAAGGAAAAAAGGAGATTCTACGATATAAGCAAAGTAGGTTGCATACGCAAAACATGGAATCAATGCGTAAAAAATAAATTGTTTATTTCTAAGGACTCCTAAACTGCTCTTAATAATTCCCACAGAAGTAAAAGATTGACGTTTTGTAAGAGGGAGAGTTTCTATTAATACAAAGTGACAGAGGAAAATGGATAAAAGTATAAAAAGGCTTAAAAAGATAAAAATGGATTGCCAATTAAAAAATTGTAATAAAAGCTGGCCAATTAATGGTGCAAGTGCTGGTGATGTTCCAACAAAAGGGAAAATAACCAAATAAAATTTTCCTGCGGTTTCTTTATCCATTAAATCATTAATAATAGCGCGACTTAAAACAATCCCTGCACAGGCTCCAAGACCTTGTAAAAAGCGTAGTGTTAAAAAGGCTTGAATATTGACTGTATAAATTATACCTAATGTCGCAAACAGCCATAAAAACAAGCCAAACAGAAGTGTTTTTTTACGCCCAAAATTATCACTAAGAGGTCCATAAATGAGTTGTCCAACAGCTAATGCAGATAAAAAAATTGCCACTGCATATTGAATTCTAGATTCTGTGACTTGGTAGTATTGACGCATATTTCCAAGTGCTGGCAAGAAAATATCAGTAGAAATTAAACCACCTACTGATAAAAATATTATCATTACCATAAACAATAGTGTAGGTTTATAATACATATCTCCTCTCCCTTTAATTCGATAAGTATAATAAATATAATTAGATATTATTCAATTATAATTATAATATTTATTATACTTTATCAAAAAAATATGTGTATATTTTATAAGCCTATGTTTTTTACTACAATTTTTACAAATATAGATTTTTTAGAGCTTTAGGTTTTTATATTTGTAAAAACTTGCATATAAGCATTTAATTAAAATGAGCAAGAGTAGAGGTCCTAGAAGAGAAGCAATAAAATTAAAATATTTTTCATAGCAATAAGAAAGGCAGTTATAATAACAGAAATGAAATCTAATTAAGCACAGGAAAGCACTACTCATGCGAACATTAGTGGGCGGAGTGAGAATTTTAGCATGAACAGCTAAGGGTAATCGAGTGAAGAAAAAATACTGTGTTTGTTTATAAATATGTTAACAGGAAAATGACAAAAAATAAAAATTGTAATTTTAGCAGGAGCAACTCTATAAAGTAAGAACGACGAACTCATCTGATTCCGATACCCATAAGGTCAGTCTTTCTTCAAAAGGTGAGACAGAAATATTTCCTATTAATGCAACTGTTATTTATACCATAAAATCATGAAATCTTCGAATGCTGAATAATTCATATGCTATGATGATATTGTTGAGGCGTTGCAAATCCGTGTTTTTTATATCAGTAATAGAATGATTTATGCATCATTAATAAGATCACTGTTCTTATCAAAATGGTGTTCAGCGTGATCTTTTAAGTGCTTTGATAGAGTATTAAAAATGACAGATGAATTCCTAGAAACTCTGAAAAAATTATTGATGAATTGCGCTTGCAGGGTCTCCCTTCCATAGAATCTTACCAATGAATTTATTAAGGAATTGAATGCCATGCCTATTCCCCATCATACGCACGCATTTACGATTGAACCAGCAACAAAAGAAGAATTCAAAAAAGGCTTTTTAAACAGTAAGGCGCTTTGCTCCTATTTCAGTGGAGAGCTCAGCGGCTTATTCGGTGGAATATTTTGCAACAGCGGCTCAAGGAAAAAAGACGGATGATACCGTTTCCAAGAGAGATATTGGGGCACTTGCTTACAAAGATTAAAGCCACAATTTATGAGATTAAAACAAATGCATTTCCGAGTGAAGAGATTCACTTATCGGAAGTTAGTTGGGTAAAACTGTCTTTTTTAGAGATTGGTGATATGAAGGTTTCTACGTATGATTCTGACAATTTGCAGTCAAACGCATTTTCTATAGAAAGCATGATTGAAGGTTATACAAAAAATCCTGAGCGAAGAAGAAAGGTTGAAGTTACAATGGTTGAGTCCTCTCGGACCAATCCTAAAAAAATGGCCTATGGATGATAATGGCGTTCATTATCCTATTTCATCTGTCGAGCTGAAAAATACCATCCGTTGCTTTTCGTTATCCAAGTCTCTTGTGATGTCAAAGTTAGTCTATGATCCTCAAAAAGTCGCAAAAGATGCTTTTTATATCGACAATATGCGAGAGAGAGACAAGCATTTTCTATTAACAGCTGAAAAGCACATACAAATTGCAAAGATGTATGATATACAAAGGGCATCGACGATGCAAAAGAAACAGCAGCGCATAGTGCACAAGCTGGCATGAATAGTGTGCAAGAGATAGCTAATTAAGCGCAAAAGACAGCTGATAAGTGCAAGAAAAAAGTTTATTTCATTCAAGCTCTTGAAAAACAAGATTGGACTAATGGTATAAAAACAGAGAATATACTTATTAATCTTCTTGCTTCGGTTCAGGTAAATAGAAGAAACAGCAACAGTGACAGCAATGGAAGCTATCATTGTAATAAAAAGAGAAAACCGATTGAAATTTTTATGACAGAAAGCGATGATATCCCTTGGCTAGAAGCTGTCACTGATGAGACAGAATTTTAGATGTGGGGTTGGGGTAGTACCAATGCTGGAGTTAGCAGTTCTGTTGGCAAGGATGGCACTGGTGGCTGTTGTACATACGTAAGAACAAGGAAAAGTTCTTGGTGAGAATTCAGTGCAAATTGGAAAAGGAGAGATAGCTGATGGTGATTATGGTGGCAGAGAAACAAAAGTTGACCAATTTATGATAGCTTTTGATTGAGTCTCAATTCAATCTTATCAAAAAGGTGGATTTAACGGTGAAAATACTGAACTTTGTCATGGTGATAATAGTTTTCTTGGCGGTAACTGGGGGTAGTGGAGATGGTACTGTATTGATTAAAGTTTATTTATAGAATGGAATTGAACGATGGCATGAAAAATCACTGAAAATTGTCTCAATTATTTGAAGAAATGGGAGGGCTTACAGTTGCGTTCCACAGGGATTTTAAAAGCAGAAATTCTTGCTCTTGTTATAGCTTCTTTTTTGGGACTTGGGGAATTGTTAGTAGGGAATGGTCTTATGCAATGGGCTTTAGCAACGATTATGGTTTTTGCGTCCTGTCTGAGGTTAGTGTTTATTGCATAGCGGTTTTAACCGCTTTTTTGTAGCCGTAGTTAGGGGTTTTCGTTTGGGGAAGAAGACTGAACGGCAAAAACAAACAGAGACCATTGTCAAGAGAGCAATAACACTGCTGGAAATAGAAAATGAAGTTAATAAGAAAAGTGATGCCGATGTGCGTGCTGCTTTTTCTGAGTGGGTGCGTCATAAATGAATACGCTTCTTGTATTGGTTGGTCTCCAATATATTTGGAGAGAAACGACATTACGGTTATCAGTCCAAATTTGGCAAGGCAAATCTTAAAGCACAACAAACAAGGTGTTCACGTCTGTGGGTGGAAAGGTGCACAAAAGATCGAATCACAAAGGGAAAAACCTCAATGCTTTTGATACTTGACATAAACCCAAAATCATCTTGAAAATAAGTTTTGATTTTTAGTGCCTTATAAAGGAAAGTATGAAATCCTATTTCCTCATATTTATTTTAGAATTCCTAACTTTAAAATATAATAAAACAATATCTTAAGCACGATAAGAAAGTATTAATAGGTGCAGTAGAATGACAAATTTTCTTCCTTATTCTCTTGATATTTTACGTAATACAGATCGTGATCGTTATATATCAGTTTTATTTGCACCCAAACAAAAACGCCGAGCATTAGCCGCTCTTTACGCTTTTAATGCAGAGGTTGCTCGTATTCGCGAAAGTGTGCGTGATCCTCTTATTGGTGAGATACGATTACGTTGGTGGCGCGATTCTATTGCTAATGATGAAGAACAAAATATTGAGAGTAATCCGATTTTAAATGATTTATTAAAAACAATTACTTTGTTTAAGTTATCCAAAACAGCTTTTTTACACTATTGTGATGCGCGTATTTTTGATCTTTACAATAATCCAATAATAACTATTCACGATCTTGAAACTTATTGTAGTAAAACAGCAAGTACAATATTGCAGCTGTCTTGTCAGATATTAGATTTTGATATGGAACCAAATTTTACAGATGCTTGTAAATATGGGGGAATAGCTCAAGCATTAAGTGGTATATTACGTCTTTTGCCATTGATGCAATCACGATATCAATGTTATTTTCCTAATGATATGTTAGAGGCTTTGGGGATAAGTCGGGAAGAGCTAGATTCTGATTGCATTAATGATGAACAAAAACAGCGGATCATTGAGGCTATGGTAGCGTTATCGCGAGATTACTATTTTAAGTTTTATGGCCATTCTGTTATTTTGCCTAAAACTCTTAAACCAGCATTTCTCCCACTCGCAGTTACGCCGGCATCTTTGCAAAAAATAGTACAGTTGGGAGCGAAAGTTTTTCAGGAAAATGCAACTTCATTATTGCTTCATCGCTATTGGTTAATAACAAAAACAGCGATTAGTGGTAATTTTCCGCAATTATTTTAATAATAATTTTGAGCTATTTAGCATTTTAAATATATTTTAAGTTAATTTCGTGTGAATATAGTTACTCGTGATTGTATTAAATAATGGAAGAGGAGCTATTGTTTATATTCAATTATTTTCTAATATAATCTTTGATAGTAATTTTGTGTATCAGCAATCAGTGGATTACAGTGGTCTTGTCTAGAGCAGATATTGCGGGGAAGAAGATGATCAATTTTAAAGCATAAGAGATAATTTATTGTTATATTTTTAAGTGGTCATATTTATTATGCCGCATTCACCATTTTCACTGCCAAAGGCAAGGTAATGACCTGTTTTATCCCAACTGAGCGCTGAAATAGCGCTCTTGCTACAAAGTTTAAGAAATATTTCTTTTCCATCACTAAAATGTACACACGAAATTATTCCATCATTAAAGCCTATAGCTACAATTTCTTTGCTTGGATGACATGAAACTACACTAACAAGTGCATTTGTTCGTATACCAAGTTCTAACGGTGCTTTACCTATTGGACCATCTTTCGTATGAAAAGGCCAAATGATTGCAGCTGATGCACCTGATGTTGCTAACCATTTTCCTTTTGTGCTCCAAGACCAGCTTTTAACTTTGCTTGGATAGCCACTCATACGTAAATGTTGTTTGTCTGCAAGACGCCAACCATGCAAGGCATTCTCTTGCATTGTGGAGATTACATAATGGTTATCTGGTGAGAAAATAACATCACAGTGTGCTCCCTTCCATTCTAATGTGGTTGGTACTGTTTGAGTCAACAACCAATGAAGAGTAACACCATTATAGTGGGCAACTGCAAGCCGTAATCCCTTTGGAGCGAAAGCTAAACCTTCTACACTGTATTTGTGGCAAAACTCTTGTAAACCTTTACCAATATTAGCTAGCATAAGACGGGAAGATGCAAAAGCAAATATATTATGTGGGCCGAAAGAAACACTGTTTATCCATTTACCTTTTTGTATGCCTAATATTTCTATGCGACCATTTGCTGTTGTTTTACATACTTTCCCATCTTCTCCACCTGTTATAATAGCTGTCTTATCAGGAGAAAAGTAGCTTGAAATTATGCCTTTATGCACTTCAATGATTTGTGGACTTTGTTGAAGAAAAACAATCAAACCTTCTACTGAAACAAAAGCTGGTTTATCGTTAATAAAACCACAAGATAAACAATAACTTTTGAGATTATAAGGGATAATACTTGGCATTTTGACTCGCTTATATGCAATTTTCAAAATCAGTTTTTAATTTTTCAGCATCGAGAGAACGACCAATAAAAACAAGTCGGCTTTCACGTTTTTCATTTTGATGCCACGGGCGTTGATGCTGTCCTTCAAGAAGCATATGTATACCTTGGATAACATAACGATTATCATCCCCGTGAAACGCGATAATACCTTTTAAGCGTAAAATATTAGGACCTTGTTCTTGGGTAACTTCTTGAAGCCATGAGAAAAATTTTTCTTGTTGAAGAGCGCCTGTTTTTAAACTTATAGAGGTTATCGTAACATCGTGTATAAGAGATTTATGGTTGTGCCTATGATGATGTTCATGATTACATTCGGGACTACACACATGATCGGGATTTTCATGATTAAGAAAGTGAGGATCATTTTCTAGAACTCGTTGTAAGTCAAATGAACCGCGATTAAGAATTTTATTAAGAGGAATGTTTGCACGTTCTGTTGCATAAATAATGGCATTGGAATTAATGGCATAAATAAGCGCTTCAATGTGTGCTCGTTCTTCTGCACTGACAAGATCGATTTTATTGAGCAAAATTATATCGGCGAAGGCGATTTGATCTTCTGCTTCAGGGCTTTCTTTCAGTTGAAGTGGTAGATGTTTTGCATCAATTAATGTAATAACACTGTCAAGGGCTGTTTTTTCACGTACATTATCGTCCATAAAAAAAGTTTGTGCCACTGGAGTAGGGTCAGCAATTCCTGTTGTTTCTATAATAATAGCATCAAATCGGTTAGAACGTTGCATTAGACTTTCCAAAACGCGGATAAGGTCGCCACGCACTGTACAGCAAACACAACCATTATTCATTTCATAAATTTCTTCTTCTGATTCAACAATCAGATCATTGTCGATACCAATTTCACCAAATTCATTGACAATAATTGCGTAACGTTTGTTATGATTTTCATTTAAAATACGATTGAGAAGAGTAGTTTTTCCCGATCCAAGATATCCTGTTAGGACTGTAACAGGAATTTTGAGGGGCGAATTGTGTATTTTTTCCATAATTATATCTTTCATTATAATGAATCTATTTTAAATTTCTTGATATCATCAAGTAAAGCGCGAAGCTCGCCGAGAACATGGGAAAAGATTGCTTCGCCTGCTTGTGCTGTTGCTTGGCTTGCATTTCCGGCTGCTCCTTTCTCATTAAGATCATGCATCATCCATCCAAAAGCATGAGGTCCGTAGGCTCGTAAATATCGATAATTTTGAATCATCTCAGCTTGCTTATTATGAAAATTTTCTGTTTTCTCCATATGTACTTTTTCTGGTGCTAAATATAGCATTAAAGAGGTTTCAATAAATCCACCATGGATGTCAAGATGTGCCTGAGATGGTTCCATTAAGCCTTCTGGTAAACCGAAACGACTCCAACTTGTAGCCACTGCAAGCATTGCAAAACGTCTTCTTAATTCTGTAATAACGATGTTCATTAAAGGTGCATTACCTCCATGAGCATTGAGGATAAGAAAACGCCTGATGCCTTTATGATAACAATTTTCACCAATGTGGATCCAGCGTTCTATAGCCTTAGAAAAAGTCAATGTTTGTGTTCCAATAACATCCATATGTTCTACTGAATAGCCAATTTTTTCAACTGGTAAGAGTGTAATTTGAAATTGCTCTTTTGTTGCCAAGGTAAGTGCTTTTGCAAAAGATTCAGCAATAATCCAGTCTGTTTCAAAGGGAAGGTGATTGCCATGATATTCATGTGCCCCCAGAGGTAAAAGGGCGAGGATAGGGATATCGGATACCATAAAACTCATTGCCAAAAAAGAAGTGAATAGATTCACATGATACAATATGATGTAAGTAATTTTCTGCAACTTTAGTCCATATATAGAATAAACGCAAATATAGAGTGTTTTTTGTATCGAAATATGTATGAAGTAAAATCAAAACTTTATTTGAAGTGGTGTTATGAATTATTTAGATGACCTCATTATTTTTAGAGTAATTAATTCTAATGAGTATCAAATGTTCTGGATATAATTATGTTTCTAAAATTAATGCGTATTTATATATTTGAAAGACAGAAATTTCTTTGTATCTTACAAAAATTGATTATTTTTTGTTTAAATAATGAAGATGACTTTATAATCAAGATAAAAAAGCTAAAAAGTAGAATGAAGCACAAGTGGAATTGATTAATTTAAAAGATAGTTTTTGTAGTTATTAAATAATGTAGTTATTGTTTATATTTATACTTTATAATTAAGATAAGAAAAACTATATAAGATATTGAAAAATAAAATTTATCTGATAATTTTTGTTAAAAGGTGAGATTTGTATTGTGAAAGTTGAGGTTGATTAACTTACGTTTAAAAGTGCTGCTATTTTTGGTAGAATTACAGTAAATTTTCATTTGAAAATAGCTCAATATGGATTTTGGTAACAAGAAAACGTCTTATAAATATGCACTTTATTCTTATAGTTTAAAATTTATCTAAAATGAACAGATGGTGCACAAAGATTGTTAGGAAATAATAAGAAAGGAGAAAATAGATCTAATAAGGATGTTTGGAATTATCGTTTTCAGAGTGAATATATTTTTCTACATATTATTAGTAATTATGAGAAAATGAGAAGACAAGTTTTTTCATATTTATTTATAGTCGGAAGTATTGCTATGCTTCAAATCTATCTTTTCTTTGAATATGGGGATGAAGCTAATTCTACCTGTAATGCTGTAATGACAGATATTGTATTAAATACGTTAGAGAATGATACATAATTTGTATATCATATCCTTTGCGAGACTGGGAACTTGTGACAAATTACTTCTTGAATCTTAGGATATGAAAAAAGCCAAGACAGTACTTTTAAAAGTGATCAGGAATAATGCATGCCATCCTGTAGTATGCACTTTTATATAAATGAATTTTTTCTTATGATTTGTTTAAGAGGAATATGCAGTTTAAAGGGGTGATAAAAAGCAATATTAAAAGGTAACTTTGTGAGTGCTTCTTTAATGAGAATAAATTTTATGTTAATCTGTGATGATTTTATTTTTGAAACGCAGTTGTAGGTTATTTATTAGCCTCTTGGTTACCGTTTAACAAAAGCTTTTACAATGATCAAAGAGGTGCGTGCTGTTTCTTTTTATAGAAAACTTCATTATGCACAATACACGTAGTTACGAAACAAAATGGGTTGTACATTTTAGGATGCGTTCTAGTTGAGAGATTTCGTTTCAATAATAGAAATATTTTTAGATATTTGGTCCAATGATCTATCAATATAGTATTTCATAGTAAGCTGATATATCAGCATAAATTTACTAAAGCACGATTCTCTAGGGAGAGAGCTTTGGGTGGAGTGTTTTGTTAATTCTAATTTACTTATCTGATAAATCTTTTGTGCGATTTTGCTTGTTGTAGATTTGTTTTTATCTTTACATAAAACACAAAATGTATTAAACTGTATAGGATTTACTTAGCTTTGTATTTCTCATTTTAAGTGGGTGCTTTCCATATTTAAATGCAGGGGAGAAAGTGTGAAATGAATTATGATCAAAGTATTTAATAGTTATTTATTCTTTACAGCAGCTATTTTTTGTTTTTTTCAAGATAATGTGAAATCAAAACCCAATCAATCATCTGAGTGTGATGAAAATAAGGTAGGTCCTACGTCAATTTATAAATGTAGTAATGGTGAGGAAAAAATAATCAACAATAAGAATTTTCAGACAATAATAGCAGAGGGAAAAGGTGTAGATATTAATGGGACAAATATAACTCTTGGTGGTGTAGATAAAATGCCTAAAAAGGCTGAGAAGATTGAAAATAATATATATGGTGTCGATGTATTAAAAGAAGGAAAAGTCGTTTTAACGCACTCGGTTGTGAGTAATACACATGTAGCTCTTAATGTGAGCAATGGAATAATTGCAATGTATAATGGTGCAATTAAAGAAAGCAACATAGCTGTTCAGGCATTGGGGAGGCCAACGAATGTTATTTTAATCAATCCACAGATTGAGACGAAAGAGGGGAAAGCAAGTCTTGTGAGTATGGGAGGGGCAAGTGTTGAAATTAAAAATGGTGGGGTAATTAATTTTACAAACAGTAATGCGGTTTATGCGGCGTTGGCAGGGAAAGTTACTTTCGATGGTACACATATTACCGGAACAGGTGCGACAAAAGAACAAAAAAATCACGCTGTTTTTTATATAGATCATGGTGGTGATCTTGATTTTAAGAATGGAAATATTAACGTTATTGGTGCTTATGGCCTATTAATGGACAATACGGTTGCTACTTCTAATTCCATTTCTGTGAACTCATTGAGTGAAAATTTACAAAGCTATACAAGCAATATTAACATGACGAAAGCCAATATAGAAGGAACAACTATTGAGATAAAAGGAGATGAATTCTATGGTATATATTTTAAAGGAGAGAATGTAGCAGGCAATACAATAGAGGCAGAAGACAATGCAATAGGTGTAGTCAAAGAGGGGAAGAAAAATTTAGATATTGCAGACATTAAATTTGCGATGCGACTTGTTAATTTAAAAAATACGAAACTGACTGTTGCAGGAGGTACAGCTATTTATAGTACCGGTACTGCAGGAGGTAATATTAGCTTATTCAATAGTTCTATTAGTGCTGATCATTTATTATTAATGGCTGAAAAGAAATCCTCTTTACTTGTTTTAGCTGATAATTCTTTACTGACAGGGGGTAGCTATGTTGATGGTAGCTCTACTGCTGAACTTTATTTAAGCGGTAATTCTGTATGGTTTTTGACACAAAGAAAACAGAAAAATTTTCGAGATTTAGATTTAAACAATTTGTATATTTCAGTACTCGGTCTTGATAACAGTTCCGTTAATTTTAAAAGATTAAAGTCTAATGAAGCCTATAATTATAAAACACTTCGCATTGGGGATGGAGAAGGCAATGTTTATATTGCGAAGAATAATGCGCAAATTTATTTAAACACAAGTTTGAACCCTGATGGTTCGCTTGATAGTCAGAAAACTGATAGAGTT
>NZ_JAMCOF010000006.1 GCF_023500045.1 Bartonella bilalgolemi
CATAAAGATCTTTATCCATAGCTGGGCCAGGATGAATCTTATTCTTTATACCATCAAGACCAGCCATAATAAGTGCTGAAAATGCTAAATATGGATTCGACGCTGAATCCGGAAAACGAATTTCTACACGTTTTGAATGTGGCGAAGCACCAAATGGAATACGGCATGCTGCAGAACGATTACGTGCAGAATAGGCAAGAAGAACAGGTGCTTCATACCCAGGAACTAAGCGTTTGTAAGAATTAGTTGATGGATTTGTGAAGGCATTGAGTGCTTTTGCATGCTTGATAATACCACCAATAAAAAATAAACAAGTTTCTGATAGCCCAGCATATTCATTACCTGCAAATATTGGTTGTTTGTCTTTCCAAATTGATATGTGAACATGCATACCTGAACCATTATCTCCTAAAATTGGTTTTGGCATAAAGGTTGCTGTTTTTCCATAACTATTAGCAATTTGATGCACAGCATATTTAAAAATTTGCATTTTATCAGCTTCACGAACCAGTGTATCAAACCGAATACCTAATTCATGCTGAGCTGCTGCTACTTCATGATGATGTTTTTCAACATGTACACCCATATTTTTTAATGCAGTAAGCATTTCAGAGCGTATATCTTGGCAAGAATCGATAGGAGGGACTGGAAAATAACCACCTCCCATACGTGGACGATGACCAAGATTGCCCATTTCATATTCAGTATCATCATTTGATGGACTTTCACTTGAGTCGAGTTTAAAACCTGTATTATAAGGATCAGTTTTATAGCGTACGTCATCAAAGATAAAAAATTCCGCCTCTGGTCCTACATAGATTGTATCACCGATTCCTAAAGATTTCATATAAGCTTCAGCTCTTTTAGCAATAGAACGTGGATCTCTATGATAGAATTCTCCTGAAACAGGATCAAGTACGTCACATAATATGGTCAAAGTTGATTGAGCAAAAAAAGGATCAATATAAGCTGTTTCTGCATCGGGCATCAAAACCATGTCCGATTCATTGATTGTTTTCCAACCAGCAATTGAAGAACCATCAAACATAATACCGTCGGTGAATGTATCTTCGCAAATTTCAGCAATATCCATTGTAACATGATGCAATTTGCCTTTTGGATCGGTAAAACGTAAATCAACGAAGCGTATATCATTATCTATAATTTGTTTAAGAATGTCTGAAGCGGTAGTCATATTCAATTTCCTTATTGGATTGAGGTGAATAGAAAAGATAAAAATTTATAGATATTTAAAGAGCATCAATACCGGTTTCACCAGTGCGAATACGAATAACCTCATCGATAGGTAAAACAAATATTTTTCCATCTCCTATTTGTTTTGTTTGAGCTGCTTTACGAATTGCTTCAATTGCTTTCTCTAGGATTTCATCAGTAACAACAACTTCAACTTTGACTTTAGGTAAAAAATCAATAACATATTTTGCACCACGGTAAAGTTCTGTCTGTTCTTTTTGGCAACCAAAACCTTTTGCTTCTGTTATTGTGATACCCTGTAGACCAATTTCTTGAAGCGCTTCTTTTACTGCATCAAGCTTAAAAGGTTTTATGATGGCTTCAATTTTTTTCATATTGAAATTATCTCCAACGATTTTATTTTATAAGTTTATATACCGTTATACTATTTACGATTACGATAATAAGGTGTGTCAAAAAAGCACTTTCTTCACAAAAAAATCAAAAATAACGCAATATAGAATATAGCATTATAGAATATAGCATTATTATTTTATAGGATAAAAAATTATAAAATTTATAAAAGGCAATAATATATAAATTAAGACGTTATTTTTTATAGTGCTTTATTAGATATTTATGATCTATTTTAAGATTTTAAATTATGTAAAGGTCGACGTAGCAAGAGTTCTTTTAAAAATTTGCCAGTATAAGAGGAGGGGACATTAATAATGTCTTCAGGGCGACCGACAGCAACAATTTCACCACCATTATCTCCACCTTCCGGTCCCAGATCAATAATCCAGTCAGCTGTTTTTATGACTTCAAGATTATGTTCAATGACTATAACTGTATTACCTTGTTCGACGAGTTCATGGAGCACTTCAAGAAGCTTGGAAATATCGTGAAAGTGTAAACCGGTTGTTGGTTCATCTAAAATGTAAAGTGTGCGACCAGTCGTTTTGCGTGAAAGTTCTTTAGCGAGTTTTACGCGCTGAGCTTCACCGCCAGAAAGTGTTGTGGCTTGTTGCCCGATTTTAATATAACCAAGACCAGCTTTAACGAGGATTCCTATTTTGTTATGAATAGTAGGAATAGCTTGGAAAAATTCTTCTGCTTTTTCAACTGTCATATCAAGTATATCAGCAATAGATTTGCCTTTAAATTTCACTTCAAGTGTTTCTCTATTATAGCGTTTTCCTTGGCATACATCACAAGTAACATAGACATCAGGTAAGAAATGCATTTCTATTTTGATAACACCATCTCCTTGACATGCTTCACAACGTCCTCCTTTAACATTAAATGAGAAACGTCCAGCTTGATAACCGCGAGCTTTTGATTCTGGGAGTTCTGCGAACCAATCACGGATTTGAGTGAAAATGCCAGTATAAGTTGCTGGGTTGGAACGTGGGGTACGCCCAATAGGTGATTGATTGATATCAATTACCTTATCAAGAAACTCTAATCCTTCAATTTTATCGTAGCTCGCTGGGATTTGATGGCTTCCCATGATATGACGCGATGCAGCTTTGAAGAGGGTTTCAATAAGAAATGTTGATTTTCCTCCGCCAGAAACACCAGTTATGCAAGTAAAAGTTCCAAGAGGAATATTTACACTGATATTTTTCAAATTATTACCTCTGGCTCCAATGACTTTAAGTGTTTTTGATTTTGATATTTTGCGTCGTTGAGCAGGAAAATTAATTGTTATTTTTCCTGAAAGATATTGACCTGTAAGTGAAGATGGGGTGTTCATAATTTTTTGTGGTGGTCCTTGAGCTATGATTTGTCCACCATGAACGCCTGCAGCAGGACCGATATCGACAATATAGTCCGCAGTAAGAATAGCATCTTCGTCATGTTCAACAACAATAATTGTATTTCCAAGATCACGTAGATGACATAGCGTCTTTAAAAGACGTTCATTATCACGTTGATGTAAACCAATGGACGGTTCATCTAAGACGTATAAGACACCTGTGAGACCAGAGCCAATTTGCGATGCTAGTCGAATACGCTGACTTTCTCCACCTGAAAGCGTACTTGAAGCTCTGGATAAGGTAAGATATTCGAGTCCCACACGATTCAAAAATGTTAAGCGCTCGCAGATTTCTTTTAAAATTCGTGCTGATATATTGCGCTGTTTTTCATTGAGATATTGATGAACATTGGAAAACCAATGACGTGCTTTTAAAATGGAAAGTTCTGATATTTGCCCGATATGCATTCCATGAATTTTTATAGCAAGTGCTTCTGGTTTTAAACGGTAACCATTACAGGTTGGGCAGAGTGAAGAAGACATGTAAGGTTCAATTTCTTCATGAAAATGTTTAGAATCTGTTTCTTTCCATTGCCGCTCCATGTTTGGAATAACACCTTCAAAGGTTTTTTTTGTAGTGTAAGAGTGTGCAGAATCTTTATAGCAAAAGGAGATCTCTTTTTTTGTTCCATATAAAATAGCGTGTTGTGCTTCATCTGAGAGCGTGTGCCATTTATCTCTGAGCTTAAACCCATAAACTTTTCCTAATGCTTCTAAAGTTTGATGATGACAAGATAAGGATGATTTTGACCAAGGAGCAATAGCTCCAGCTTTTAAAGTAAGATTTTCATTTGGTATGATTCTTACCGGATCAATTACTTTTTTTGTACCAAGTCCATCACAAGTAGGGCAAGCTCCAAAAGGATTGTTGAATGAAAACAAGCGTGGTTCAATTTCAGGGATTGAGAAGCCAGATATAGGACAAGCAAACTTTTCTGAAAAAATGAGTCGTTTGTGGGTTTCATTTGTTGATTTGTTAAAAGATCCTTTTACAGTTTCCTTTTCTGTTAAAGGCTGATCTGCCATTTCAGCAATTACAAGACCATCTGCTAATTGTAAGCAAGTTTCTATACTATCAGCTAGTCGAGCAGTGATATCATTATGTACGACAATGCGGTCTACTACTACATCTATATCATGTTTATATTTTTTATTAAGAGGAGGGACATCAGCTATTTCATAAAATTTCCCATCAACTTTTGCACGTTGAAATCCTTTTTTTAAAAGTTCTGTTAGTTCTTTTTTATATTCGCCTTTTCTTCCTCTAACTAAAGGTGCCATAATAAAAATTCGAGTACCTTCTGGAAGTGTCATAATTTGGTCAACTATTTGACTCACTGTTTGGCTCTCAATTGGGAGACCCGTAACAGGCGAATATGGAGTACCAATACGAGCAAAGAGCAGACGCATATAATCGTAGATTTCAGTGACAGTGCCAACTGTTGAACGAGGAGTGCGTGTGGTTGTTTTTTGCTCAATGGAGATAGCAGGGGAAAGTCCATCTATTTGATCGACATCTGGTTTATGCATCATTTCCAAAAATTGACGTGCATAAGCGGAAAGGCTTTCAACATAACGACGTTGGCCTTCAGCGTAAATTGTATCAAAAGCTAAAGATGATTTTCCTGAACCAGAAAGACCTGTTATGACGATGAGTTTATCACGTGGGAGATCAAGATCAATATTTTTTAGGTTATGTTCACGTGCGCCGCGAATAGAGATATATTTTTGATGAGACATGTCAACCCTCAGCGTATATGAACAAAAATTAAGTCATGAATATGAAATAAGATTATTTTTTGAAAATTACAATGTGTTCAATTGCTGCATCTAGGAAAGAATGCAAATTTGGATAAATGATAAAGTTAAGATAGTGGTTTTTTATTTTTTATGTGAAATAAACTATACGTTATTGTTAGCTTTTGCTATAATGCAAATGATTTAAATTTGTGGAGTTTATACAATGGCTGGGAGCCTTAATAAAGTTATTTTGATTGGTAATCTTGGTGCGGATCCTGAAATTCGCCGTTTGAATTTTGGTGATCAAGTAGCAAATTTACGTATTGCTACTTCAGAGAGTTGGCGGGATCGCAATACAAATGAGCGTAAAGAGCGAACAGAATGGCACAATATCGTTATTTTTAATGAAAATTTGATTAAAGTTGTTGAGCAATATTTAAAAAAAGGAAGTAAAATTTATATCGAAGGTCAGCTGCAGACACGTAAATGGCAAGATCAAAATGGAAATGATCGTTATACAACAGAGATCGTTTTACAAAAATACCGTGGTGAATTACAAATGCTCGATAGCCGTGGGGTAGGAAGTGGAGAACAAATATCCAATAATCAGTCCAGCGGTAGTTTTGATCAAAAAGATGATTTTGATCAGAAGAATAATCAATTAAAAGAGAATTTTTCACACCAATTGGATGATGATATTCCTTTTTGATAATCTTATAGTGATATTCTATTTTGGAAATATTTGTTTACTGTACCATTAAGATAATGGTTTAAATAACGCAGAGGATATATTTACATAGCTATTTATTTTACTTTTTATTGAGGAGAGAACCCTCTATTCATTTCATATACGATTACGCTTTTTAATAAAAGCAAATAACATATTGAAAATTATCGTTAAATTTTTAATCTTTGTAAAGAGAGGGATTAGCATTTTGCAATTTTTTTCGATATAAAAGATCAAAATGATTCTTTTTTGAAAGTATTGAAGTTGTGACCGATCTTACTACACAATCAGAACATGATGTGCTGACCGGTATTGAGCCAGTTAGTATTGTTGAAGAAATGCAACGCTCTTATCTCGATTATGCGATGAGTGTTATTGTATCGCGTGCACTACCTGATGTGCGCGATGGTCTTAAACCTGTTCATAGACGTATTCTTCATGCGATGAATGAAATGGGTCTTTCTTTTAATAAATCTTATCGTAAGTCAGCAGGTGTTGTTGGGGAAGTTATGGGGAAGTTTCATCCTCATGGTGATGCTTCAATTTATGATGCATTGGTGCGTATGGCACAGGATTTTTCCTTACGAAATCCATTGATTGATGGACAGGGAAATTTCGGATCGGTTGATGGTGACCCTCCTGCTGCAATGCGTTATACAGAGTGTCGTTTAGAAAAAGTTGCAGAAGAACTTTTAGCTGATATCAATAAAGAGACAGTTGATTTTCAAGATAATTATGATGGACGTGAGCGTGAGCCTATGGTTTTACCGGCACGTTTTCCTAATCTTTTAGTTAATGGATCAGGTGGGATTGCTGTAGGAATGGCCACCAATATTCCTCCGCATAATCTTGGTGAAGTTATTGATGGATGTATTGCTTTAATTGACAATCCTACTATAACGCTTGATGAAATAATTGAAATTATTCCTGGTCCGGATTTTCCTACGGGTGGTATTATTCTCGGTCGTTCAGGTATTCGCTCCGCTTATGAAACAGGGCGTGGTTCAATTATTATGCGTGCTAAGGTTGATATTGAAGAAATTCGCAATAACCGACAGGCAATTATTGTAAGCGAAATCCCTTATCAGATTAATAAAGCAACGATGATTGAGAAGATAGCTGAATTAGTACGCGATAAGCGCATCGAAGGAATCTCTGATCTACGTGATGAATCTGACCGTGATGGGTATCGGGTTGTTATTGAACTTAAGAGGGAAGCTGTTGCAGATATTGTTTTGAATCAACTGTACCGCTATACACCATTACAAACTTCTTTTGGTTGTAATATGGTTGCGTTGAATGGGGGAAAGCCTGAGCAAATGACGTTGCTTGATATGCTTCGTGCTTTTGTTTCTTTTCGCGAAGAGGTGGTCAGTCGGCGCACAAAATATCTTTTGCGTAAGGCGCGTGAGCGTGCGCATGTTTTAGTTGGTCTTGCTATTGCTGTTGCCAATATTGATGAAATTATAGCATTAATTCGTACGGCACCTGATCCTCAGACAGCCCGTATAAAGTTAATGGAGCGGCGCTGGTTGGCTGCTGATGTAGCATCTTTAATTAAGCTTATTGATGATCCTCGTCATATCATCCATGAGGATAACACATATAATTTATCTGAAGAACAAGCTAGAGCTATTCTGGAGTTACGTTTACAAAGGCTCACCGCACTTGGGCGTGATGAAATTGCTGATGAATTAAATAAAATTGGGGTAGATATTACGGATTATCTTCATATTTTGGCATCACGTTTACGGATTATGGGCCTTGTTAAGGATGAACTAAGCACTCTTCGCGAGGAATTTGTAACTCCCCGACGTACTATCTTTGGTTTTGGTAGTGCTGAGATGGATAATGAAGATCTAATTGTGCCGGAGGATATGGTGGTAACGGTTAGTCATAGTGGTTATATTAAACGTGTACCTCTCAATACATATCGTGCTCAGCGTCGTGGGGGTAAAGGGCGTTCTGGTATGTCCACAAAGGACGAGGATTTTGTAACCCGTTTGTTTGTGAGTAATACACATACATCTGTTCTTTTCTTTTCATCACGTGGGATTGTTTATAAAGAAAAAGTTTGGCGTTTACCTATCGGAACACCCCAGTCGCGTGGGCGCGCTTTAGTCAATATGCTTCCTTTACAGGAGAAAGAGCGTATAACAACAATTATGCCATTGCCAGAAGATGAAGAAAGTTGGAGTAAATTAGATGTTATGTTTGCAACAACTCATGGAACAGTACGCCGCAATAAATTATCGGATTTTATTCAAGTAAATCGTAATGGTAAAATTGCCATGAAACTTGATGACGAAGATGAAATTTTATCTGTAGAAACTTGTACAGAGCATGATGACGTTGTTCTAACAACAGCCAATGGACAATGTATTCGTTTTCCAGTCATTGATGTTCGTGTTTTTATGGGGCGTAATTCGGTAGGGGTACGTGGTATCAATATGGTTGATGGTGATAAGGTTATTTCTATGACTATCTTAGAACATGTTGAGGCAACATCGGTCGAGCGTTCTGCTTATATTAAACGTGCAATTAATGAACGACGTGCTGCTGGTACAGATGCGGAAGATATTGTAATTGTTGATGAAGATGAAGAGGAAGTAGAAACAGAACTAACAGATGAGCGTTATGCAGAGCTTGCTGCTCGTGAGCAAATGCTTTTAACAGTTAGTGAGTTTGGATATGGAAAGCGATCTTCTTCTTATGAATTTCGTATTTCAGGGCGTGGTGGAAAAGGAATTCGCGCAACTGATCCAACTAAAGCTACTGAAATTGGCAAGTTAGTAGCAGCTTTTCCAGTCAAAGCGCAAGATCAAATTATGCTGGTTTCAGATGGAGGACAACTTATTCGAGTTCCTATTGAGGGTATTCGTATAGCTGGTCGTTCTACAAAAGGGGTAACAATTTTCAATACAGCAAAGGGTGAAAAAGTTGTATCGGTTGAGCGTATTTCTGATCCTGAAGATGATGCAAACAAACTAGATGATGACAGTGAAAAGCATTCTGGTATGGATGATGTTAATTAAGATAAATAATTCTGGGATTATCGGAAAAATAGATGAAAATTGCTCTTTATGCAGGATCTTTTGATCCTATTACAAATGGTCACCTTGATATTTTGCGAAGTAGTTTAGTTTTCACTGATAAAGTGGTAGTGGCTATTGGTATACAAGCTACAAAAAAGCCATTTTTTAGTTTTGAAGAACGTGCTGCTTTAATTACACAAGTGAGAAAAGATTTATTGAATATAGGTTCTGATCGATTACAAGTTATTTCATTTGATAATCTCCTTATTGAGAAAGCGCGTGAAATTGGTGCTTCGTTTCTTATTCGTGGATTGCGTGATGGTACTGATTTTGATTATGAAATGCAGATGGCAGGAATGAATGAAGTAATGGCTCCTGAGTTGCGAACAATTTTTTTACCAACGAGTATTTCTAGTCGTATGATAAGCTCCACATTGGTGCGTCAAATTGCAACTATGGGAGGAGATATTGCGCCTTTTGTTCCTCAAAATGTTGCACAAGCTTTGTACTCAAAATTTAAATCTTAAAGGGAAGAATGATTGTGTTTTTTAGAATTTTTACTGTTTTAACATGTATTTTTTACTTATTTTCATTTAGTGCTGCTGCAGATGATCATAATATTCTTGTTTTATCTCTTAAAAATGGTGATGTGATTATTCAACTGCGTCCAGATCTTGCACCAAATCATGTTGCTCGAATTAAGAAATTAACAGAAGAAGGTGCTTATAATAATGTTGTATTTCATCGCGTTATTCCTGGTTTTATGGCACAGACTGGTGATGTGAAATTTGGAAAAAAAGATAGTGTTGATTTTGATCTCAAAAATGTTGGTAAGGGTGGTTCAAATTATTCTAATTTACCGGCAGAGTTTTCAAAACAACCTTTTAAGCGTGGTACTGTTGGTATGGCTCGTTCACAAGATCTACATTCAGCAAATTCTCAATTTTTTATTTGTCTTGATGATGCTACTTTCTTAAACAGTCAGTACACTGTTGTTGGAGAAGTTGTAAAAGGAATGGAAATTGTTGATAAAATTAAAAAAGGAACTGTAGATAATAATGGCTCTGTAATAGATCCTGATGTTATTAATGCTGCCTATTTGCAAGTTGAGAAAAAAGTGAAAGTAGAAATAAAGGAATAACACTATGATCGAGCACAAAGGTCCGGAAAATACTTTAATTCTTGAAACAACAAAAGGGAAAGTAGTAATTGAGCTTTTTGCTGATTTAGCTCCTGCTCATGTTATACGTATCAAAGAACTTGTGCGTGAGGGCGCATACGATGATGTTGTCTTCCATCGTGTTATTGACGATTTCATGGCTCAAACTGGTGATGTGCAGTTTGGCAAAAAAAATGCTGAAAAATTTAATTTATCACGTGTTGGTATGGGTGGTTCAGATAAACCCGACTTAAAAGCAGAGTTTTCAAATCTTCCTCATAAACGTGGTACAGTTTCTATGGCACGTAGCCAGAATCCAAATTCCGCTAATTCGCAGTTTTTTATTTGTCTCGCAGATGCTCCTTGGCTTGATCGTCAATATTCCATATGGGGACAGGTCCTTAAAGGGATGGAAAATATTGATAAAATCAAACGCGGTGAACCTGTCATGGATCCAGATGCAATTATTAAAGCTACAATTGTTGCAGATGCTAAATAATAGAGATGTTACGTAACATTTTTTGCAATTTTACAGCATGAGAGCTGCATATAAATGGTGTATTTTCATGCAGAAAGAGTTTTGAATGTTGAGATTTCAAAATAAAAGATTGCAAAAAAGATTAGCTTATCTACGTGAAAATACATTTTTCATAAAATTTGCGATTAAAAGAAAGCACATTGGCTAACATCATAAAATGTTAGATATTTTTTTGTATTAAATAATTGTTTTTATTTTGTTGATCATTTAAGAGCAGATTTTATTTTCTTTAATTTTTTTGACTAATTTTAGTATTAGTGAATAAAAGAGAGCCGTAATTTATAACTGCGGTAAAAGGGCGATTGCTTTTATTTTAGTAGTAATATGGGTTTCTGAGATCAAAAAGATAAAATAATGATAAAAGCATTTCACTATAAAAAAAATTCTCAAGATGGATATGCTCGTCAAGGTGAAATTATAACGGGACGAGGGCGTATTCGCACACCTGCATTTATGCCAGTTGGGACGGCTGGAACCGTTAAGGCTATGTATATGGACCAGTTGCATGCTCTTGGTGCAGATATTATTTTGGGCAATACTTATCATTTAATGTTACGACCAGGAGCTGAGCGTGTTGCCCGTTTAGGGGGGCTACACGAATTTGTTCGTTGGTCTGGACCTATTTTAACGGATTCTGGTGGTTTTCAGGTTATGTCTCTTTCAGGGATATGTAAGATTACGGAGCAGGGTGTTATTTTCCGCTCTCATATTAATGGGGCATATTATGAAATGAGTCCAGAACGTTCTATCGAAATCCAAGGGCTTCTTGATTCTGATATTCAAATGCAACTTGACCAGTGTATTGCATTACCGGCATCAGAGAGAGAAATAGAAGCTGCTATGGAACTTTCATTGCGTTGGGCAGAGCGTTGTAAAAAAGTTTTTGGTACTCAACCAGAAAAAGCAATTTTTGGTATTGTTCAAGGTGGAGATAATATGAAATTGCGTGAACGCTCTGCTCAAGCATTAAAAGAAATGGATTTGAAAGGCTATGCCATTGGAGGTCTTGCGGTTGGCGAACCTCAGGATGTTATGACAGCTGTCCTAGATGTTACTTGTTCAATTTTACCGGAGGACAAGCCGCGCTACCTCATGGGAGTAGGGACACCAGATGATATCTTAAAAAGTGTAGCTCGAGGAGTAGATATGTTTGATTGTGTTATGCCAACTCGTGCAGGGCGCCATGGTTTAGCTTTTACTCGTTTTGGAAAAATTAATTTGCGAAATGCACGTTATGCAGAAGATCCAAATCCTCTTGATTCACAATCACCTTGCTCTGCTGCACGCGATTATAGTTGTGCTTATTTGCATCATTTAATCAAATCTGGTGAAGCTCTTGGAGGCATGTTATTAACTTGGAATAATCTTTTTTATTATCAGCAGCTAATGCAAGGTATCCGTGACGCTATTAAAGCAGGATGTTATGCTGACTTTTGCTCTGATACCGCAGCCTTATGGATGCAAGGGCGATAAATTATTGTAAAGAAAATTTTGTTAATACAGAAAAAACGTTCAGATAGCTCTTTCAAGGAATATAAATGTGCTGCTCTAAGTAGATATACGGAGGATGTTATTTATTTCTCTATGGTACTACCTATTGAACAAAAAGTATTGCTCCGGCACGCACTACCTGATCCGGAGAGAAGCAGCTTATTTCTGTTTCTAATAACTATCTAAATTAACAATGTTAATTCTAAGTTAGTAAATCCTTAAAGAAGTATGAAAATTATCTTTTTAAGATGCTTTGTGTTTATCTTTATAAAATATCATAAAAGTAAAACGTGAAAGCTGTATATCTTTTTTTAAAGAAATTGCTTTTTGATATTAAAAACGTATTATTTGCTCATTTTACAGCGCATTTAATAGACTAACATTCAAAATATAAAAATAATAAGATATGGATTTTCTAAGGATAAAATTTTTTAATGTCTTTTAGAATTGATTTTAAAACCAAGCATTTGGGTATTTTAGCTCTTGCAGTAGGAAGCTTTGCTATTGGTACTGCTGAGTTTGTTGCAATGGGTTTACAACCGGAGATGGCGAATAGCTCACATATTAGTATTGCTATAGCGGGACAATATATTTCTTCTTATGCTTTAGGAGTTGTGATTGGAGCACCTATTTTAGCTGTTGTAACAGCTAAGCTGCCACATAAAGCTGTTTTGATAGGATTGATGTTTTGTTATGCTTTGGCGAATATTGTTAGCGCATTTTTTTCTGATTTTAATGTATTGGTGATCTTGCGATTTATCAGCGGTCTTCCACATGGCATTTATTTTGGTATTGCGACTATGGTTGCATCTTGTATGGTAGAAAGAAATGAACGGTCAAAAGCTGTTGGCAGTGTTATGCTTGGTTTGACAATTGCAACAGTTATCGGAGCACCAAGTGCAACTTGGATCGGCCAATTTATTGGGTGGCAGGTTGCATTTTTTCTTGTAGGTATTGTTTCTTTTGTGTGTTGTTTTCTTATTTGGAAATTTTTACCTTCTGTTTCTAATTTTGCTAAAACAAGCATTTTAAACGAGTTAAGTGCATTAAAGAAAAAGGAAGTGTGGTTCCTTTTAGCTATGGTATCAATTGGTGCATCAGGATTATTTTCTGTTTTTACATATATTAAGTCAACATTGCTTTATGTGTCTAATGTTTCTCTTGAATGGGTACCATTTATTATGCCGTTGATGGGATTGGGAATGGTTGTGGGTAATATTTTAGGTCCTGAATTCGCGGTTAAGATTGGTTCTTCAGCAACGATATTTTTTACTATGCTTTGGAGCACATTTATTTTTTTTCTTTTTTTCCTTTTATCATATACTCCGCTAACAGCAGCATTAGGATGTTTTCTTATTGGGACTTCTTTTGCATCTATGCCTTCTATGCAAACAAAAATCATGGATATTGCCGTACCTGCACAGATATTAGCAAGCGCTTTGATGCAATCTGCTTTTAACGTTGCTAATGCTCTTGGTGCGGAATTGGGAGCATATGTTTTGAAATTAGGCTATAGTTATGAATATACAGCTATCCTTGGAGGTATTTTAACTTTGTGTGGATTGTTGATTTTCTGTTTTTTATGGTACATGGAAAAATATAATCAATATTTTTCTGAGTAAGTAAAGATATTTTAAAAGCTATTTTAGTCTTTTATAAAGCGTAAGAATAATTAAAAGAGAGCAGCATAGTGGTGACCTCGATAGAAAATAATACAACAAATATAATAAAAAGTGTTTTTATACATATAAAGAGACTTCTATTAGAGCGAGTCATAAAATGTGCATTTTAACGATTTATAGAAGAAAACTCAAAGCTTTCTAAATAGAAAGCTTTGAATTTGGAATGATATTAATGAGTCATTTCTTTTTTTAGGTTTTCATCAATTTTATCAAGAAATTCTGTTGTAGACAGCCATTTTTTTTCGGGACCGATTAAAATAGCAAGATCTTTTGTCATGAAACCTTCTTCAACAGTATGAATACAGACTTTTTCCAATATAGTAGCAAAATTTTTTAATTTTTCATTATTATCAAGCTTGGCACGATGCGTTAGTCCGCGTGTCCAAGCAAAAATGGACGCAATAGAATTTGTTGATGTTTCTTGATTTTTTTGATGCTGACGGTAATGACGAGTTACTGTGCCATGTGCAGCTTCTGCTTCAACAATTTTACCATCTGGTGTCATGAGAACAGAAGTCATAAGACCGAGAGAACCAAATCCTTGAGCAACGATATCTGATTGAACATCACCATCATAATTTTTACATGCCCAAACATAACCACCTGACCATTTAAGTGCAGAAGCTACCATGTCATCGATAAGACGATGCTCATAATATAATTTACGATTTTCAAATTCGGCTTTAAATTCTGTATCAAATATTTCTTGAAAGATATCTTTAAAACGACCATCATAGGCTTTTAAAATGGTATTTTTTGTCGAAAGGTAGACGGGGACATTGCGTTGAAGCCCATAATGAAAGGATGCGCGGGCAAAGTCGCGGATTGATTCATCAAGATTGTACATCGCCATTACAACTCCTGCACTTGGAGCATTAAAGACATCATGTTCGATAATTTGACCATCATCACCAACAAACTTAATACTTAATTTTCCTTTATTCGGAAATTTGAAATCCGTTGCTTTATATTGATCGCCAAAGGCATGACGTCCGACAATAATTGGTTTTGTCCAACCTGGAACGAGACGTGGAATATTTTTACAGATAATAGGTTCACGAAAAATAACACCTCCTAAAATATTGCGAATTGTTCCATTTGGAGATTTCCACATTTTTGTTAAGTTAAATTCTTTAACGCGTGCTTCATCAGGAGTAATGGTTGCACATTTTACACCAACCCCATATTGTTTGATAGCATGAGCAGAATCAATTGTTATTTGATCGCTGGTTGCTTCTCTATTTTTAATGGAAAGATCGTAATATTTAAGATCAATATCAAGATAGGGATGAATGAGCTTATCCTTAATATATTTCCAGATAATACGAGTCATTTCATCGCCGTCAATTTCGACAATGGGATTTGTCACTTTAATCTTTGCCATTAGGAATCCTTTTTTTATTTAAACAATATTTTTTGCTTATAGCATTTTCAGATCCATGATGGAAATTAAAAACAGAAATCGAGAAAAAGCTTTTTGCATATATAACTAAGTTTTTATTTTAAAGTTTTTTTATCTGTGTTATATTAAGCACAATGTAAGGTATTAGGGTGTACCATTTAAATGGGGGAAGATAATGGTTTCTGTTGACTCATTTCAGGTAAGTCCGAGAATTGATGGTTACCAAAAACATAGCTCACATAAAGAGCAGAATTTCAATGAGGTGCTTAAGGGTACTGTTCAGGTGCCATCTGTGCACATTAGTAGTAAAAATATTATTCCTTCGATTTTGTATGATACATTATCATCTTTTCAAGAGTTTTCTGATAATTCTGATAGTAAAGTTCAATTTACAGAAATCTTACCTTCTTTAATTGGTAGTACTCATTCTCTTTCTTTATGGGATACTTTAATTGAAGCTGATGCATCACAATTTCAAGATTATGATGGCGTTCCAAGTGGTCGTTTTCAGGTTTATGTTCCTTTGGTAATGGATGGTAATCAATTGAGAGATCTTGTACATTCTTTAGCAAGAGAAGGGAAATTGCTTGGAGGACCACAAGCTTTGTTTACAGCTCTAGAACGTGATACTGCTAGAATATATAATCAATCAGATATAGAAAATCTTATTGGAAAATCAGTTAATTGGAAACAAGGTAATATGTTTGGTACAATGTGGGATTGCCGTGTGATTGATGAGCAATTAATTCAAAAATTTCAACAGGAAGGTAAGCAAATATTTACTGGAGCCATAGGATCTCTTCGTTTTTCTATTATTTATTAAATAAAATAAGAAAATTTATTTATATCAATTTCTTTGTTTTATTATTAGAGATTGCATTAGCCAAACTAAAATTTTTAAATTTAATTATTATACAATTAGAGACTCTTTGTAGTAGTATAAATATGAACTATTACGAGCATTATGTTTACCTTCTGGTATCTAACACAATACACATTAGGAATGTTGATTGTTATCACGACTGAAATTTTCAGATAACAAGTTTGGTTATAAAAAATTTACAAAGAGTGTTAATCTATACTCAAGATAAAAAACAATAAAATAAATACCTCATTGTCAAAATTGTCAAAGTTAGAATTTTATAGTTTATTGGTTTTGTTTATGTTTTTTCTTCACTATTCTTGACCATTTTGTGGCTTTTTTATTGTTTAACTTTCATCTCAATATTTTATAAAAGTAATAACCATTAACAATGTTATTTACTAAATATATAATAATATTTTTATCATAAAAAAAACATATTGATAATAATATAATATAATATACATATTAGAATTTTATATTTTTTACCTGTTAAAAATGATTAGTATTATTTATCAAAGCTTATTGAAATTAAAGAAATACATACAAAAGAAATCAACTCGTAATTTTACATCTTCTTTATTAAAGGAAGAGCAAAAGTCAAATGAAATGGTTGATATAGACAATGTGTCCGGTGCAGTATCGACACATATAGACATGTTTCGAAAAGCACCAGAAGAGCTTCTTAGAGTGATTGATATAACCATCAATATGTATATGGTTCATGGGCTTGATATCTCTCCTGAAAAACTTGCAACTGTAAGAAAAGATGCTGCTAATGATTTTTTACGCAGATATTCTGCATCTAAATCTAATGATTTTACACTTAGGAATTTTTTCTCCAGAGATTTATTCCTTAGGGATTTGTCTTCTATAGATTCTTCACTGAAGAAGTCTAAGATTCCAATGGATGACGTTTTACTAAATAGTTATGCCTATTTAAATGGTTATACTTATTCTGATGGTTTAACATTAAAAAATAAATATGAATTGCGTGGTATAGATTTTCAGGAAAGATGTGCGCGTGATATAATACAAGCAAGTTTTAATCTGAAAGAAGAGCCACTGCCAGAAAAATTTGATTCCTCTTATCTAAAATATCTTCATAAGCGCTTATTTGAAAATACATTTGAATGGGCTGGTTGTACCCGAGAGCTTCCATTTACATTTTCAGATGGTACAGTTGAGATGAATTCAACATTAAAAATACCTGACCTGAAGTGCTCTATAAGCAGTGATAAAGTTAAAAGCGGTTTAGAAGAAATTGATCGAATACTTGCTGAGAAAAATAGTTTGAAAGGTTTATCACGTGAAGAATTTGTTCGTGAAGCATCAACAATATTTTCTCACTTTTATAATATATATCCTTTCCGGAGTGGAAATGGATGTGTACAACGTATATTTTTTGAAAAAATGGCAGAGGCCGCAGGGCATAGACTTGACTTTTCAGTTATAACAAACCAACGTTGGAAATATGTCCGCCATGCTGCATTATCATTCGATAAAAATGATGTAATCACTATACGCAATCTTTTTGAAGATATCTCCAATCCAGAAAAAGTAAATATTTTAAAGGAATTCATACAACATAAAAATGATATCAAAGATGTCGAGATTGGAAATAAGCTTATTGCAGTAGCAAAAGAAGGCTCTACCTATATGGGCCTCTATAAAGGTTGTAGCCGAGATTCTATTATGCTCTTGGTAAATGATCAGTATGTTTTATGCAAAAAAGATTATCTTGCACCAGAAACGGTAAAGACATTGCAGCTTGGTGATAGAATTACTTTTACAGTTCCAACGTCCAAAAAAAATGTTGAAAATGTTCTCATCCCAGACGAAAGAGTAGCCTCTTTGACGGAAGAAGAAATTATTTCAAAAATTGCAGAAAATGGCTCCGTCCAAAGGGCTATGCAAAGAATCAGAAGTCTATCAAAATGTGTCTATGGAAGCTCGGAAATGTTGGATAAGGATATAAATCTGATTCATGTAGATTCAGGTCTCGGTGAACAGCATATCGAGCAGCATGTGAGTCTTTTTAAATATAAGTTTGCAGGTATGACAATATTAGGTGTCGACAGTCCAGCGCGCAAACGAGCTAGGATAAATTACTGTAAGCTCGAGCAAGCACTGGATGATTATATAAATACTGTAATTTTTACTAGAGAAAGAATTCTTCAAAGACATCAAGAAAAACACGAACGTTGCCAGCGAAAGATAAAAATGCCTAGTCAAGTGCGAAATATCCTTTTTTTATCTGAAGAAGATCAAATCAAGGCCTTAAATGCCAATCCTTCTCTTCACGAAGAGATCAAAGATCTTACGAATCAAGTCAGAGAGCGTCTTACACCATGGGAGTATCAAGCACTTGATAAGGAACAGTATGATAAGCTTGCTGACAGTATAGGCATATCAGTAAGTAGAGCACGGGAAGTTACAGCAATTATTAAGCAAGCTCACAAAGTATGTCAGTTAACCAGAAACAGAGCTCATGACTCGAAGACGATGAGTATAGTCTATTAAAAATATAAAAGCTTTTACTTTTTTATATTCATGGATAACTTCTTTTTATAAAGTAACCCATGTAAGGTACTCATACCTGTTTCTATTATAATAATTTAAGGTGCAATAATCTTTTAAAGAAACTTTGATTTATAGTGGCTATTAAAGGAAAATGTAAAGCCCTATTTCTTTGCCTGTAAAAAAAGATCAATAACTATCTAAAAAAAGCATCTGGTACGCCCAAGGGGAATTGAACCCCTGTTTCCGCCGTGAAAGGGCGATGTCCTAACCGCTAGACGATGGGCGCAGTCTAATTATGAGGCTTATAGAGAGGATCCTTTTACTTCGCAAGTCCTATAAGTGATTTTTTTAAAAAAAAATGCATTTTTTTGAATTATTTTTTGAAATATACTTGGGATTATATAACTCAGATCATTTGATAAAATTACAAATGATCCAATATTTTATAAAAATCGATAATATGTTTTAGTATGCAAAATAGTGATACTTTCATTTTTTTTGATAAAAAAATAGATGAAGATGATTAATCCAGGAATTTTATAATGAGTATCACTCACTTTATTTTTTATCATAGGATTGATGCATAGTAAAAGCATTACTTAACATAAAAAAAATTACTCCCTAAAAATCATTATCTGCATTTAATAAATAAATTACAAGCCACAGTTTATTTGATGCAATTGAGCTGGGAGAAATATGCATCGCGAAACTGAAATATTGTATGATAAGGTGAGAAAGGATCATTAAAGCAGATAAAATATTTACAAGATGCAATACTATATAAAGCTTCTTGATTTAGTTAATGAACATTTAAGGGGAATGAGATTATAGTTTTCTCTTGTAAAAATCTTTCATCTTTATAAAAGCTGTATTATTGATATTTAGGAATAAAATGCTAATGTCGTTTTATGAATACTAATCCGGTAGGACTTTTTATATGACGCAATCAACTCAAAAGATCTTAAATGGACTCGATCGTATTTTAACTCTCGAGTTAGTCCATGTGACTGAGTATGCCGCTGTTGCAGCTGCACATTGGCGAGGACGTGGTGATGAAAAAGCAGCCGATCAAGCTGCTGTGGATGCGATGCGTCGAGAACTTAATTGTTTACCTATTGATGGTATGATTGTAATTGGTGAGGGAGAGCGTGATGAAGCTCCTATGCTTTATATCGGAGAGAAAGTAGGACTTCAAAATGGAGTAGCTGTTGATATTGCACTTGATCCACTTGAGGGAACGACTATTTGCGCAAAAAATCTTGTTAATTCACTTTCCGTGATTGCGATTGCTCAAAAAGGGAATTTACTTTATGCTCCTGATGTTTACATGGAAAAAATTGCCATTGGTCCTGGTTATCCAAAGGGAGTGGTTGATATAGATGCTGAGCCTGCTGATAATATTCATGCTCTTGCAAAAGCTAAAGGGGTAGATGCTAATCAAATTACTGTCTGTATTATGGATCGGTCTCGTCATGCAGAATTGATTAATAAAGTGCGTATGACTGGCGCATCAATTCGTCTAATTGGTGATGGAGATATTGCTGCTGTTATTCATACAACTGATCCAGATGCAACAGGTATTGATATTTATATGGGCATTGGTGGAGCGCCAGAAGGTGTATTAGCTGCAGCAGCTTTACGTTGTACTGGTGGACAAATGCAAGGGCGTTTACAGCTTAATACAGAAGAGCAAATTGCTCGCGCTGCTAAGATGGGTATTAAGAATCCTAATAAGGTTTATACATTGGAAGAAATGGCTAAGGGTGATGTTCTATTTGCAGCAACAGGTGTAACTGATGGTAACATGTTATCTGGCGTTAAATTTACTCGTGATTATATTCAAACAGATAGCCTTGTGATGCGTTCACATACTAGGACAATTCGGAATATTAAAGCACAACACAGAAATCAATTGAAATTTGGCTGATGATTTTTTAGCCGATATTGTGACAATATAAGGGTGCACTACTCAGAGAAATATATCTTTATAAATTTTTGAAGATGTTTTTAGTTTCTTATATAGATATTATGATAGTCGAACAGAGTGTACCCAACCGTTTTTATCTTCTATATTTCCTTTTTGTATATCGATAAGTTGTGTGCGCAATTTTTCTGTAATCTCACCACATGTTTCATTTGCAATGATACATTCTCCATCTTTATATTTAATACGTCCGATTGCTGTTATAACAGCAGCTGTGCCACACGCAAAAACTTCTTTAAGGTGACTACTTTTCACATCTTCTTTGAGTTCCTCAAAAGAATAAGGTCGCTCTTCTATTGTTAAACCCATTTGTTGTGCTAACTTCAAAATTGAATGACGAGTTATTCCTGCAAGAATAGTGCCGTTAAGTGCAGGTGTTACAAGTATATTATTCGCCATAATAAAGCAAATGTTCATTCCACCGAGTTCTTCAATCCATTTATGTTCTACCATATCAAGAAAGAGTACTTGACTGCAATTATTTTGAGTTGCATTGTTTTGTGCGATTAAGCTTGCTGCATAGTTTCCACCACATTTAGCAGTTCCTGTACCGCCAGGACCGGCACGACTGTAGTCTGTTTCAAGCCATACGCTAATAGTTGTTTTTTGTCCTGTAAAATATGATTCAGCTGGAGATGCTATGATACAAAAAATATATTCTCGAGAAGGATGAACCTTTAATAGGTTATCGTTGCCAAACATAAAAGGGCGTAAATAGAGGCTAGCATTTGGATGATCAGAAACCCATTTTTGATCAATTTTTACTAATTGCTTTACTGCATCCAAAAAGATATCCTTTGGTAATTCAGGCATAGCTAACCGTTTTGCTGATTCCACAAAACGTTGTGCATTGGCCTCAGGGCGAAATAATAAAATACGTCCATCTTTTGCACGATATGCTTTTAAACCTTCAAAGATTCCCTGCGCATAATGCAAAATGACACTTGCTGGACTGATTTCTAAAGGTTTGTACTGAGAAATAATTGCATCATACCAGCCTTTATCTTCAGTCCATTTAATAATAACCATATGGTCTGTAAAAAATTGACCAAAACCAGGATTTTTTAGAATTTCTTCACGCTTTTTATCTGATAAAGGTGATGGATGCTTATTTATTTTAAACAGAAATGGCGATTTAGGAAAATTCATAAGTTAAACTCTCTGAAACAAGATTTTATTTCTATGTTTTTTGGTAAGATAACAAAACGTTTCTTATAATAATATTATGATTAGCAACTTCTGTACGTCAATATTATCTCATATGAACTGGATTCTAGCAACTGTTAATAGATATCTGTTGTTAGAATTTTAATCATAATTCTTATAGAGGAGTTTGGAACTTTTATAGATACATAGCGTTTTCTGAGATACCGTAAATGTTTTTATCATTGAATTATAATTAACAAATAAAGGAATTGAGAAAAGGAATTCGCTATGATTGAAAAAAAATATCCAATACATGATCAGCAGGAAATTGTAGAAAAAAGGAACTGTAAATGGTCTAATTCAATTGGCAAAAGTATTTTTACTATTGTTCTTTCTCTTCTCATTATTTGGCTTATTGTGGCCTTTTTAGGGTCTTTTTGGAACAAATCACACAAACACATGCCTGACAATAATTCGACAGGAGTAAATCAGACAACAACGAGTCCAAAACAAAATCCAACAGTGCCTTCAATACCTTAAAAGAAAGATATTTTATCATTTCATGAAGTAGATTCTGTATAGATAAAAAGATGAGATTATTCACAAGTGAAGAAAAGTAAGCATCATAAAAGATAATTTTGATACATAAGTATAATCTCTAGAGAAAGAGAATAGAACGAATAAAATATAATGACAGTTTTTTAGACTGTCATTATATTTGTTTAGCTTGTGATAAAACAGCTTCCCCCAGATTGTTTGATATCTTCACAAAGGCTTACAGCTTCATTACGATTTTGTGTTTGAATTCGGACACGATAGTAGGTACCTTTTCCTGATATGAGGGCAGATTGAATATTTAATGGCCGAGGACCAATAATAGACCCAAATTTAGATTTTATTTTTCTCAAAGAATTTTGTGCTAATTCATAAGTGGGTTGGGATGAAAGCTGTACATAATATTTTTCCTCACTTTGCACTGTTGTTTGTTTTAAAGGATTTGAATGAGAAGAAGTGGGCATTGGAATTTTTGAATTCAATTGGGCAGATGAAGGAATTGGTACAAATGAATTGCGAGTTTTTTCTTGAATAGCAGAGGTAGCATTGCTTTCTGTGATAATGTGATCAACATCAGTTATAAGAGTATGTTGTGTTTTTTCGCTATTTGTAAAGCTATGTTTTTTTTCATTGTTCTTTACATCGGATGATTGTGAAGAAACAGATGATTGCTTTTGAGATTGTTCAGGTTTTGATTTATTAGTTATTTCAGATTGAGCAAAAGGCTCTTCATTTGTATGGTGAACTGGAGCTAATACAGTTGTACCATCTGGTTTTACAACAACAGTTTTAACTTCATGTGTTGGAATAGTATGATTAAGAGCTGCAGTGATTGCATCTTCAACATAAGCTTTATTAAGAGAAGAAGATGTGGGATTTTCAGCTGTTTGTTTATTTAAGGCTGTTAAATCTTCAGGTGCTTCAGAATTATCAAAAAGAAATTGTTGCGCATTTTCTTGCTTCTCATTTTTTTCAGTTATCTGTTTGTAAAGGTCTAAATTATGAGTAATATTATCTTCAGCTTCGGTTATTTCTGGTTTGACTTTAAAAGGTGTATTATCAGCACGAATAATATTTGGACTTTCATTCGTATCTGATAACATAAAGAAGTGAACATAGCTGAAAAGACCAATTGCAGCTAAGATAAGAAAAGCAATGCTTTTAGAGAGAATGCCTCCAATAGTAAAACTTTTTTGGGAAGAATTTGCTAACGTATTAGCAGGTATCTCATGTGCATATCCATATTGTAAATCTTCAGGAAAGGAAGAAGAATGATCTTTGCCATTGTCAGGAAAAGAATAGCTGGTATTTTGTTCTTGAGTATTTATCTGTAAATCTGCTGTTAGATTTTTTTTAGCAGGATAAAAAGCTTCATTTTGCTGTTTTTGAGAAAAATTTTTTGTTATATTGCTACCTAAGCCGAATACATCAGTAAATTCTTTTTCTAAGCCGTCATTAGATACATCGTATTTTGGTTCTTCATATGCAACTTCTGAAACCATAATTGGCTCAGTTCGTTCTACTATTTCTTCTGCAAATTTACAGGTATCAACATTAGGAGGAGAATTATAGCTATGTGGAGGGCTTCCTACAGGAAAACTATCAGTTTGTGCAATATTCAAGGTCTCTAATGAGGTGTGTGTATAATTTGAATTTTTTTGGTTATATTGCTCCCTTTGTCCATTATTTTTAGAATCGTTTTTAGTATTATGGTTATCATTTTTAGTATATTGGATTTGAACATTATTATATAATGAAGATTTTGTTACATTATCTTCTTTTAAAATTTTTGTTTCATGATGATTAATGATGTGCTTTTCTTGTGAAAAATCTTCTAAACTGACGGATTTATCAGTTCCTGACAAACCCATAGTAGATGCAACATTAGTAGATTCATCCATTGTAATGCTGTTTATATTTGAAATCGCATTAGCAGATGAAGAAAATGTACGCGTATCCGTGGAAGAAATTGGTATATCAGTATGATGATTTTCAACAAATTTTTGTTGAGCAGTTGGTATCTCATATGAGTATTTTATAGATGTATTATAAGTATTTTTCTGATAAGCATACTTTGGTTTTAAACTATAAACATCCGGCTGTTGCTCATTCGTCTGTAAAGGAGTCTTAGTTTCTTTATAAAGAGCTGCATTAGATGTATACCCACTTTGTGCACTTACTTCATCAGGAAAAGAATTTTGTGTTTGTGTATTGAAATTATTGGTTTCAAAAGAAGAACTAATACTAACAGACTCTGATCTATCTCGTGTTGCCTGAGTGTTTGGGATAGGTAATGGAGAAAGTGTATTTAAAATTTTCTCTTCATGATTATAGGTATGAAGAGGATATTCTGGCACATTTGTATAGTTTTGGTTATTGACATTTAATTGTGGAGACCATTGTTCACTATCATCAAATGGTAATTCGCCGACTGAATTACTTTCAGTAATATCTTCCATAAAAGGTAAATCAACGTTATTAGCTGAAGAAGAAACATCAGAAGTTTTAGCTGCCAAATGTTCAGATTTTAATGAAGATTGGGTATTTTGAAAATTTTTTTGTTTATCTTCTAGGTTTGAATTGAAAATTCGCGTAAGTCTTTCCAATGGATCATAATGCTCATGATCTTGTTTCATTTCTTCTGGATTTTTGCGATCATTATCGCTCATAGGTTTTCTCGCATGAAAATCTGTATCTTTTTATGTACAGCTATTATTTCCAGTTTTATTGTAGACTGAACTAATTTACTGTATATTAAATTTAGGTCTTTATAAATTAAAGAATATACAAAAAATATTTTAAATTAAATACTCATTTTATACATTTATTGAACTTTTTCAACGCATTTCTGTTGGTGCTTTTACCCCAATAATTGTGAGTCCCGATGATAAAATATTAAGAATAGCTTGAATCAAGCCAAGTCTGGCTAATGATAATTCTTTATTATCAGGTATAATAAAACGTAAATTAGGATTGTCATTGCCTTTATTCCAATGTCCGTGGAAGTATGAGGCAAGGTCATATAGATAAAATGCTAATCGATGTGGTTCTTTATGAGTGACAGCTTGTTCAATGATCCTTGGATATTCGGCGAGCTTGCGTATTAATAATATTTCACTCTCATCTATTAATTGGTCAAGATGTGCGATCATTGTATTGTTTGAAGGATTACCATTAAGAAATACTTCTTGGGCTTGACGAAAGATTGAATGACAACGTGCATGCGCGTATTGTACATAAAAAATCGGGTTATCTTTCGATTGTTCTGTCACTTTTGCAAAATCAAAATCAAGAGGTACTTCGCATTTACGATAAAGCATCATAAAACGAACTGGATCATGGCCAACTTCTTCGACAACATCACGAAGAGTGACAAATGATCCAGCTCTTTTAGACATCCGTACGGGTCGACCATCGCGAAAAAGTTTTACTAATTGACACAAGAGAACCGTTAGTTTGGCTTTATTACCAGAAATTGCTTTTGCTACAGCTTCTAATCGCTTTACATAACCAGTGTGATCCGCGCCTAGAATATAAATCATTTCATCAAAGTTGCGATTAAATTTATCACGAAAATAAGCAACATCAGTGGCAAAATAAGTATAAGAGCCATCTGATTTAATTAAGGAACGGTCTTGGTCATCACCAATATCGGTTGAACGGAATAAGGTTTGTTCGCGTGGTTCCCAATCCTCTAGGTTTTGCCCTTTTGGTGGTGGTAGTGTACCCTTATAGATATAACCACTTAAAGTAAGATCATTAATAGTACTCTGGATAGCTTGCGCATTATTTTTGTAAAGGGTGCGTTCAGAGAAAAAGACATCATGATAAATATTAAGAGCAGCCAAATCTTTGCGAATCATTGCCATCATTGCATCAATTGCATGTTCTTCCACTATAGATAAAGCTTCTTTTTGATCTATAATTAATAATTTGTCACTGAATTTTTTAGCAAGAGATTGGCCTAATGGTATTAAATATTCACCTGGGTAAAGTCCTTCTGGAATTTCACTGATTTTTTGTCCAAGTGCTTCACGATAACGCAACATTACAGAACGAGCGAGTATTTTTATTTGTTCACCAGCATCATTGATGTAATACTCTTTAGTAACTTCATAACCAGTAAATTGAAGCAAATTAGCAAGAACATCCCCAATAACAGCACCACGGCAATGCCCAACATGCATAGGTCCGGTTGGATTCGCAGAAACATATTCGATATTAACTTTTTTTCCTTGTCCTATTTGAATTTGACCATAGGATATCCCTTTTTCAATTATTGACTTTAAGGCGTTTTGCCAAAATGATTTTGTAAATTTAATATTAATAAACCCAGGACCTGCGACATCAATGTGATTAATGTTGTCCATAGATTGATCACTATTGATAAGGTTTATAATTTTTTCGGCCAGAGCACGTGGATTTAGTCCAACAGATTTAGCAAGTACCATAGCAGCGTTTGTTGATAAATCGCCATATAAAGAATCACGTGGAGGGTCAGTGGCGATTTTTGATAAATCTAAAATTTCTCCATTTTTTCCTTTTATATCAGATAGTTCGATTAATTTTTTAATTTTATTTTCGAAATTATTAAAAACATTCATGTTCAAATTCCATGTTGTATTCGAAATAGTGAATCGAAATTATCTTTATGATCAAATAATCGATAATATTCACGCAAGGCATAATGATCGGTCATACCTGACAAAAAGTCAGCAATAAACCGCGCTAGTTCTTGATCGGTTAAATTAGTTATTTTAATGTACCAATTTTCAGGCAATAAGTTTGGATTTTTATAATAACAGTCGAACAATCTTTGTACAATGCATTTTGCTGTATTGCGACGTATAAGGACTTTATCATGGTAATAAAGATTTTGAAAGAGAAAATCTTTTAATTGTCTTTCTTGAATAGCCATTTTAGGAGAGAAGGTCACAATGGTTTGTTTCGCTTGATAAATATCGTTTATGCTCTTTGGTTTGAGGAGTATTAAATTTTTTTGTGATTGTTTAATGACATCTTCAACCATGATTGTTATTTGTCGACGTACCAATTCATATCCGCGTCGAGTTTGATCAAGTTTTGGATATTTTTTTTCGATATCTTTTAATAATGAAGCAGTCAAAGAAACTTGCTCTAACTGATTAATTGTTAAAAAGTGTGAACGTAGACCATCATCGATATCATGAGCGTTGTAAGCAATGTCATCAGCAATAGCTGCACATTGCGCTTCTAATCCAGCAAAGCAATTAAGCTCAAGATTTTGTTGTGTATTATAGTGCAAAATATCGATAAAAACATTTTTATTGTTAGCATAGGGACCTAAAAGAGGGCCATTATGTTTCACAAGTCCTTCAAGTGTTTCCCAGGTAAGGTTTAATCCATCAAAATCTGCATAACGTTGTTCTAATTTTGTAACAATTCGTAGCGCTTGTGCGTTATGATCAAAACCGCCATAAGGTGCCATTGCTTCATTCAGAGCATCTTCTCCTGCATGGCCAAAAGGTGTGTGCCCAAAATCATGAACAAGAGCAATCGCTTCTGCGAGATCTTCATCAAGATTTAGTGCACGGGCTAATGTGCGTGCAATTTGAGAAACTTCGATTGAATGTGTAAGTCGTGTCCGATAATGATCACTTTCATCAGCAATAAAAACTTGAGTTTTATGTTTAAGACGTCGAAATGCATTGGAGTGAATAATACGATCACGATCACGTTGAAAAGGTGTACGCCTAGTTTTTTCTTTCTCATAAAATAGTCTGCCACGACTTTTTTGAGGATTCGTGCTATATACCGCCCGAGATTGATAATTGTAATTGATATTTTTTATATCCATTGCAAGTTATCCATTCTCATCTTATCTTAAATTTAGAATCGGTCATTATTAACAAAATTCTATGTATTTTGGATACTCTTTCTTTACAATTGAGTTCATTAATTCGAGGATCTAGTAACACATGAGTGTGAATATTTCAGATGTTGCTGCCAAACAAATTGCACAGATACTTGCAGCACAACCCGGAAAAACAGCTTTACGTATTTCTGTTGAAGGGGGAGGATGTTCGGGCTTTTCTTATAAATATGATTTGGTTTCTGAAAATAAAGAAGATGATCTTATTATTAAAAAAGATGGAGCGGTTGTATTTATTGATTCAATATCTCTTCCTTTCATGGAAGGAGCCGAGATTGATTTTGTCGATGATCTTATGGGGCAATCTTTTCAAATTCATAATCCTAATGCTACTTCATCATGTGGTTGTGGTGTTAGCTTTTCAATTTAGAATAATTACTTTTCCGTATTACTCCTTGAAAAGATTATCAATTTGATCAACAATATAAAAATGAGAGTTTTTATAAAAAAATCATATCAAATTTTGTGGTTGATAATAACGTGTATCTTATTGATTTGGAGTAATTTCACATTTTCTGAAGAAGGACAATTTAAAAGGAATCAACGAGAAAGATTAGTTACTTCTAATATAGATTCTCATGGTCATGAAAAGGATAATTCATATTCGCAACTTATATTACACGCTCAACTAACAAATAAGAGCGAAAATATTATGAGCGGATTAGTGTGGCGTGTTTATGCACCTATTTTAGGGAGTGATAATAAGTTGCCGTTGGTTGCGATTTATAAGGGTGGTACTGCTCGTTTTGATTTAAAACCAGGGAGCTATCTTGTTCATGTTTCATTTGGTCATGCAAGCGCTGTGCAACGCGTAAGTTTAGAAAATGGACAATACCTTGTTAAAAATTTTAATCTTGATGCTGGTGGTATTGTTTTCAATAGCACATTATTTAACGGTAAAATCAATGAAAAAGAATTGCGTTTTACTATATATGAAGATGAAAAAGAAAATGATGATACGGGTGTAATCTTAGCAAATATTAAGCCACAATCAATTGTACGTTTAAAATCTGGTCACTATCGTGTTGTTTCTCATTATGGTTCAGTTAATGCCATTATACGTGCAGATATTCAGGTAGAAGCCGGTAAAATTACTGAAATGACCCTTGAGCATCAAGCTGCTCAAATTATTTTAAAGTTAATACGTCAAGAAGGAGGAGAAGCACTGGCAGATACAAGTTGGTCTATCACTAATGATTCTGGTGATATTATTTATGAAACAGTTGGTGCTTATGTTTTGCTTGTGTTAGTGGAGGGTGATTATATTGCTATTGCTAAAAATAAAGACAAAATTTATCAAAAGGTTTTTTCAGTAGTTTCTGGCCATGATAAAGATGTGAATGTTATAGCAAATTCACAAAATATACAGCAATTTGATGAAACAATGGATTGATTTATTATTTTAAATGTAAACTGTAATTATAAAGGGGATATTTAAAGTTTTGGCTATAGAATTTTCAACATTTAGTGTCTTTTTTGCTGGTGCATTATCTTTTTTATCACCATGTGTTTTACCACTAGTTCCCCCTTATTTGTGCTACATGGCAGGTGTTAGCATTGATGATTTTCGATCAGAAAAACAAGATAAAGGAGCATCTGTACGCTTAGTACTTTTGTCTGCTGTTATTGCTTTCATTCTTGGGTTTACAACTGTTTTTGTTCTATTGGGTGCAAGTGCAAGTACACTTGGCAAATTTATCGGTTACTATCGTGATTGGTTTGCTATTGCTTCTGGAATTATCATTATTATTTTGGGTTTAAATTTTTTAGGTCTTTTCAAGATTGGTTTATTATCGCGTGAGGTGCGCTTTCAAACACGAAAAACACCTGCTGGACCTTTAGGTGCTTATATTATTGGATTAGCTTTTGCATTTGGTTGGACACCATGTATTGGTCCAATTTTGGGGCCTATTATAACACTTGCAGGAACGAAAGAAACTGTAAGTGAAGGAGCTATACTTTTGAGCATTTATGCATTAGGTCTTGGAGTGCCTTTTCTGTTAGCGGCTTTATTTTCGAGTAGTTTCATGGAATTTTTAGGGGCTTTTCGTGTTCATTTAGGGAAAGTTGAAAAAATTATAGGTATTTTTCTAATTATTACAGGTGTTTTATTTTTGACAGGTTCTATGCAAAACTTGTCTTTTTGGCTTTTAGAAAATTATCCTTTGTTGAGTAATATTGAAACGATTAGTTGGGATGATATTGTAAGTTTATTTGGATTTTTTCATTAATTAATTATATGTGCTTTTATGGTTAGAAGTTGTCTTTCTATTGTTCTTGCTGCAGGTGAGGGGACGCGTATGAAATCGTCTCTTCCTAAGGTGCTTCATAAAGTAGCTGGGTTGCCACTTGTGTGTCACGTGATAAAACAAATAAAATTATTAGGTTCTACACAATTAGCGGTAGTTGTAGGAGTTGGTGCAGAAGATGTTACTAAAGTTGTGCAATCATTTGTAGAAAATGCGATGATTTTTGAACAAAAAGAGCGTTTAGGTACTGCTCATGCTGTTTTATCTGCGCGATTTGCTTTGCAAAAAGAAGTGGATGATGTTCTCATTGTTTTTGGAGATACTCCTTTAATTGAGCAAAATACGTTGGTTAAAATTCGTGAACAACTTGCTAAAGGAGCAGATGTTGTCGTCACTGGTTTTTATAATTCTAATCCAACAGGTTATGGTCGTCTTCTCAATAAAGATGGTAAGATTATTGCAATAATAGAAGAACAAGATGCAAGTGATGAAGAGAAAAAAATTTCTTTTTGTAATGGTGGAATAATGGCTATTAATGGGAAGTATGCTCTTTCTCTTTTAGATAAAGTTAATAATAACAATTTGAAAGAAGAATATTATCTGACGGATATTGTTTCTATTGCAGCGTGTGAGGGTTTAAATATTCAGGTCGTTGAAGTATCTTTTGATAAGGTTGTAGGAATTAATAATTGTTTTGAACTTTTTAAAGTTGATGTTTTATGGCAAAAACGTAAAGCGCGTGATCTCATGTTATCTGGTGTTCGAATATTAAAACCAGAAAGTGTTTATTTTTCTTATGACACAGAAGTTGAAGCAGATGTTGTAATTGAGCCAAATGTTTATTTCGGATTAGGGGTAAAAGTGCGATCTGGTGCAGTTATTCATGCATTTAGTTATTTAGAAGGTGTTGTTATTGGTACGAATGCGCAGATTGGACCTTATGCACGTTTGCGGCCTGGAACAGAGTTAGAACGATCGGTTAAGATCGGGAATTTTTGTGAAATTAAGCAAGCAAAAATAGGAGAGTTTTCCAAGATTAATCATTTGAGTTATATTGGAGATGCAGAAATTGGGATGCATACTAATATTGGAGCTGGTACAATTACTTGTAATTATGATGGTTTTAACAAACATAAAATTGTGATTGAAGACAATGCCTTTATTGGTTCTAATTCAGCACTTGTTTCTCCTTTGATCATAGGGGAAGGAGCCTATATCGCTTCAGGAAGTGTTATCACTGAAAATGTACCCGCTGATAGTATGGCTTTTGGTCGTGCGCAGCAGGTTATAAAAGAAGGTCGTGCAAAAAAATTACGTACGCATTTATCAGCAAATAAAAAAAAGAATTAATTGTTTTTATTTATCTCTCAGTTTTAATAGTGATCTAATGATTATGAAGAGGCTTGTTCTTAGTTATGACCATGCCATATCAATTTATATGGCTGTTTAAAATTTAGAATGCAGATCGTTTGATTATTTTATAGTATTTATTATAAATTTGGGATGTAAATTGGAGCTTTTGAATGTGTGGAATTATTGGAATTCTTGGAAATAAATCTGTTTCATCCCATTTGCTTGATGGTTTGAAACGTCTTGAGTATAGAGGATATGATTCATCTGGTTTAGCCACAGTGCATAATGGGCGTCTTCATCGTGTTCGAGCTGAAGGTAAATTGATTCATTTAGAGGAAAAGTTAGGAAAAATACCTTTAAAAGGTAATTTAGGGATTGGTCATACCCGTTGGGCTACACATGGAATTGCTGTAGAGCGAAATGCTCATCCTCATATGACTGAGCGACTTGCAGTTGTTCATAATGGTATTATTGAAAATTTTGTAGAACTACAAAAGGAACTCGTTGAGGACGGTTATACCTTCGAAACAGAAACGGATACGGAGGTTATTGCTCATTTGATTACGCGCGAATTAAAAAACGGTCTTTCTCCACAGGAAGCAACATATATAGGTTGGAAAAGACTCCAGGGTGCTTTTGCTTTTGCTCTTATTTTTGAAGGTGAAGATAATCTTATGATTGCTGTTCGCTCTGGTCCTCCATTAGTGATTGGCTATGGCAAAGATGAGTTTTTTGTAGGATCTGATGCGATTGCTTTAGCTCCATTTACGAATCGTATCAGCTATCTGGAAGATGGAGATTATGCAGTTATCAAGCGTGAAGGAATAAAAATTTACGATACAGATAATCGGCAAGTAGAACATCCTATTACGACTTTATTTGAAGGGTCTTTGCTGGTTTCCAAAGGTCATCATCGTCATTTTATGCGTAAAGAAATGTTTGAGCAGCCTGAAGTTATTTCACATAATTTGACACACTATCTTGATTTTAGACAATATACTGTGCTTGAAAGTTTGATTGACTGGAGCAAGATTAATCGAATATTATTTGCTAGTTGTGGAACAGCTTATTATTCGACTTTAGTTGCACGTTATTGGTTTGAAAAATTTGCTGCTTTAAGTATTGATAATGATGTAGCTTCTGAATTCCGTTATCGTGAACCATCGATAGCATCTGATGTGTTATCAGTATTTGTTTCCCAGTCTGGTGAAACAGCTGATACTTTAGCATCTTTACGCTACTGCCGAAATCTTGGTGTAAAAACAGCAACAGTTGTGAATGTTATGCAGTCAACGATGGCAAGAGAAGCTGATTTTGTTTTACCGACATTTGCAGGTCCAGAAATTGGTGTTGCTTCAACAAAAGCTTTTACTTGTCAATTATCTACTCTTGCCGTAATGGCACTTAGCGCGGCTAAACAGCGTGGATATCTTTCAAAAACAACAGAACAGCAATTAGTTCAGCAATTAGCAGAATTACCCCGGATTTTAAATGAAGTTTTAAAGCTGGATGAAAAAATTGAACAATTATGTCGCGGTTTAATAAACGCAAAAGGTGTACTCTATCTTGGACGAGGCACTTCTTATCCAATTGCTTTAGAGGGAGCACTCAAACTAAAAGAGCTTTCGTATATTCATGCTGAAGGTTATGCTGCTGGTGAATTAAAACATGGGCCGATTGCGCTGATTGATGAAACAATACCGGTTATTGTTGTGGCGCCTTATGATAGATGGTTTGAAAAAATATTTTCTAATATGCAAGAGGTGGCTGCACGCAATGGTCGTATTATTTTAATAACGGATAAAAGAGGAAAGGTAGCAGAAACTCATTTTACATCCTTATCAACTATTATTTTACCGGAGGTTCCAGAATTTATTGCTCCTATTATTTATGCTTTGCCTGTTCAATTAATAGCTTATCATACAGCTGTTTTGTTGGGAACAGACGTTGATCAGCCACGTAATTTGGCAAAGTCAGTTACTGTCGAGTAAAAAATGATTTATTAAAATAACTACAGAAATTATAAATAAGCATCTAAAATAGATATATAAAACATTTTATTTGATTAGAACTACTTTAAATTAAATATATCATAAATTTAAATTTTTTCAGAGGATAATTTATTTCTTTATGCTTATTGTGGTGTAATTACAATGTATTAGAGTTTTGGTTAACAAATGATTTGATTGACAAAATTATTAATAATTAACCTGCGCGTAATAGCTGAAGAGCATCATCGCGTCCAAAAAGATAAAGAAGTAATCGTATAGCTTGTCCTTGTTCTGAAGAAAGATTAGGATCACGTTGTAAAAATAAATCTGCATTCTTCTTTGCTATAAGTAAAAGATCACGATGGACGGCAAGGTTTGCTATATAAAATTCAGGCATACCAGATTGTCGTGTTCCTAACAGTTCGCCTTCACCTCGTAGACGTAAATCCTCTTCAGCAATTTTAAAGCCATCTTCTGTATTGCGCATGATGTTGAGACGTGCTTCAGCTGCTTTTGTAAGCGGAGCTTTATATAGCAAAATACAAGAAGATTTTTTATCTCCTCGTCCAACACGTCCACGTAATTGGTGCAGTTGTGCAAGACCAAAATGTTCCGCATGTTCGATAACAATGATTGAGGCATCAGGAATATCTACGCCTACTTCAATGACTGTCGTTGCAACTAAAATATATATATTTGCATTTTTAAAAGATGTCATTGCTGCTTCTTTTTCATCCGTAGACATTTTTCCATGTATCATACCAACACAACTTCCAAATCGTTTTTGCAAGCTAGCAAAACGACTTTCAATGGAAGTAAGCTCAAGAGTTGTCGATTCTTCTACAAGGGGACAGATCCAATAAATTTTTTCTTTTTTTTGTAACGCAGTAGCAATTCGTTCTATAAGCTCATTTATCCGTTCTGAAGAAATTGTTGCAGTTTTAATTGGTTGCCGTCCAATTGGTTTATCTGTAATTTGTGAGACGTCCATGTCACCATAAGATGTTAATACTAACGTACGAGGGATAGGGGTCGCTGTCATAACAAGTATGTCAGGTTTATCGCTTTTTTCTGTAAGGGTAAGACGTTGCTGTACACCAAAACGATGTTGCTCATCGATAATAGCTAAGGCAAGATTATTATAGATAACATTTTCCTGTATTAGAGCGTGAGTGCCAATAATGATAGAAGTTTCTCCTGATAAAATAGTGTCAAGGATATTTGCACGTACTTTCCCTTTTTCTCGTCCAGTTAATAAGACTGTTTGTAAACCGATTTTTTCGGCAAGGGGGGCGATTGTAGCAAAGTGTTGTCTAGCAAGAACTTCTGTTGGGACCATTAAGGCTGATTGTCCTGAATTTTCAGCGATTTGAGCTATTGCCATTAGTGCCACTATAGTTTTTCCTGCTCCTACATCGCCTTGAAGAAGTCTTAACATGGGGGTAGGTGAAGCTAAATCATTTTCAATATCTTTTATTGATTTTATTTGTCCAGTTGTAAGCTGAAATGGTAGGGCTTCAAGCAGTTTTTTAGTATAAAAACCCGTTGGTGGACGAGATGTACCTGAAAATAATTTAGTTTTTAATCGTACAAGACCAAGAGCTATTTGATTAGCGAAAAATTCATCATAAGCAAGGCGTTTACGTGCTGTACTTTCTAAAGCGAGGTCATCAGGGTTGATAGGAGCATGAATACGGCGTAAAGAAACAGGAAAAGAAGAAAAATTATGCTCCTTTTTTATACTTTCTTCTATCCATTCTGGTAAGGAAGGAATATATTCAAGAGCTTTGTGCATTGCGCGTCTTAGTGTTTTTGTAGAAAGCCCTGCAGTAGAAGGATAGATCGGTTCAATGAATGGCATCTGATCTAATTGCTCATGAAAAACTATATGATCAGGATGAATCATTGAGAGCTGCCCTTTAAACCTTTCTACTTTACCTGATATGATTACTTTTTTTCCTTCTGGTAATTGTTTTTCTAACCAAGAGCGTTGGGCATGAAAAAATATCAAATTTATTGTACTCGTTTGATCATGGCCAATAACACGGTAAGGCGATTTGTTATGATTTGTTGGTGGTTTATGCTGGTCGATAGTGATCTCGAGAGTAACAATGCTTCCTTCTTGTGCGAAGGCAATACCAGGTTGCTTTCTGCGATCTATAACAGAATGAGGCATTAATCGGAGGAGATCAATAAGAGTAGGTTTACGTTGCGTAAGATTAATATTTAAAACTTTAGCAAGTAAAGAACATGTTCTTGTATTGATTCCCGGGAGGGTACTAATAGGGGTAAAAAGAGGATTTAGAAGGCTTGAATGCATACAAAAATTTAGCTTTCTTTCTTCGTTTTTTCTAGTATTTAGAAAGAATTTTTTGAGGATAAATTACTCAATATTATGAGAAGTAGTTGCATTATTGTTTCCTTAAGACTTGGATCACGAAATTAGATAGAAAGTGAGAATATGATAAAAAGGTAATCAACATTAGTTATTTTATATGATACTCTATTTATATTTATATGAGTTTTTTATTATGGCTATAGTCTTTATGATGGTCATTGTATAAGTATCAATGAAATTAGTGCGTCTTCTAGATATGCTAGAGTGCTAGAATTGTGACTTTGATATAAGTCAAAGGTCATTCTTTACAAGAATAAAATTGCAATTTGGCATCTATTTTTAATGGGAAATAGTGCAAATGTCAGGAAAAAAAAGAAAAACACTAAATAATAAAGATTCCTTCCCTCGCTTTATTCATTTGAGAGTGCATTCTGCTTATTCACTTCTTGAAGGTGCTTTAAAAATCAAACAAATCATTCAGCATGCAATTTCTGATAATATGCCGGCAATAGCTATTACAGATACAAATAATTTATTTGGTGCTTTAGAATTTTCACAGTCCTGTTTTGTTGATGGTATTCAACCCATTATTGGTTGTCAGCTTGCCATTGATTTTGGTGATGAAAATTGTAATTCGTCTTTGGCTAAGTTGCGTCATTCTTCTGATTTTTCTTCTATCGTATTGTTTGCTGCTAGTGAAATAGGTTATGCAAATTTGGTTCAACTTGTGAGTTGGGCTTATCTTGATAAGAGCGATATTGATTGTCCTCATATTAAAGCTGATTGGCTCTTGACTCATCATAAAGGAATTATCGCTTTAACTGGTGGTCGGGGTGGTCCAATTAATTTGGCTTTAGCTGAAGATAGAAAAGAACGGGCTGTTAAGCGTTTAACTTATTTGAAAAAAATTTTTAGTGATCGTCTTTATGTTGAATTACAACGGTATAGTTCTTATGATCAGAAAGTAGAAGCCGCACTCATTGAATTAGCTTACACATACGAGCTTCCTCTTGTTGCTACTAATGAGGCTTTTTTTCTCAATAAAGGAGGATATGAAGCTCATGATGCACTCATGGCAGTTGCAGAAGGGCAAGTTGTTTCTAATCCAGATCGTAAGCGTGTGACACCTGATCATTATTTAAAGTCGCAAGATGAAATGGTTTCATTGTTTTCTGATCTTCCAGAAGCTTTGGAAAATAGCGTTGAAATTGCTTTGCGATGTCATGCTTATGCACCGATTAGAAAACCGATTTTGCCCCGTTTTATAGAGAGCTCTGCAGATTTGTCTTCTGTTTTAGAAGCAGAAGCGAAAGAATTATTAGATCAAGCTAAATCAGGTTTAAAAATGCGTCTTGAGACAATTGGCTTAGCAGAAGGCTATACAATTGCAGATTATGAACAGCGGCTTAATTATGAAATTTCAATTATTACACGGATGCAATTTTCTGGCTATTTTCTTATTGTTTCGGATTTTATAAAATGGGCAAAGGCTCACGACATTCCTGTTGGGCCGGGGCGTGGTTCTGGTGCTGGATCGCTTGTTGCTTACGCATTGACTATTACCGATGTTGATCCGTTGCGTTTTTCTCTCTTATTTGAACGTTTCCTTAATCCAGATCGTATTTCTATGCCAGATTTTGATATCGATTTTTGTCAAGAACGGCGTGAAGAGGTTATTCGTTATGTCCAAGAAAAATATGGCTGTAATCAAGTAGCACAAATTATTACATTTGGTAAATTGCAAGCACGTGCAGTGTTGCGTGATGTTGGTCGTGTTTTAGAAGTACCTTATCGTCAGGTAGACTATCTTACAAAATTGGTTCCTGCTACTCCCGGCAATAATGTTGAACTAGCAAAGGCTATTATCGATGAGCCTAAATTTGAAGAAGAAAAGAAAAAAGATCCTGTTGTTGGGCGTATGTTGGATATAGCACTTCAGCTAGAAGGACTTTATCGTCATGCTTCTACTCATGCTGCAGGAATTGTTATTGGTGATCGTCCATTATCAGAGCTTGTGCCAATGTATCGTGATCCGCGCTCTGATATGCCTGTAACTCAATTTAATATGAAGTATGTTGAACAATCTGGATTGGTAAAATTTGATTTTTTAGGTTTAAAAACACTCACTGTTTTGAAGATGGCTGTGGATTTTGTTGCACGAAAAGGTATAAAGATAAATCTATCATGTATTCCCCTTAATGATGAAGCAACTTATGCTATGATGTCGCGCGGTGAGACAGTTGGCGTGTTTCAAGTTGAAAGTGCTGGTATGCGTAAAGCACTTATTGGGATGAAACCGGATTGCATTGAGGATATTATTGCACTTGTAGCGCTTTATCGTCCTGGTCCAATGGAAAATATTCCAACATATAATATACGTAAGCATAAAGAAGAAGAAATCACTTCTATTCACCCTAAAATAGATCATTTGGTTAAAGAAACGCAAGGTGTTATTGTTTATCAAGAACAGGTAATGCAGATTGCTCAGGTGCTTGCTGGTTATTCACTTGGAGAAGCAGATTTATTGCGTAGAGCTATGGGTAAAAAAATCCATAAGGAAATGCAAGAACAACGTACACGTTTTGTAAGTGGAGCTGTTGATGGTGGTATTGATAAAGATCAGGCTAATGTAATCTTTGATCTTTTAGCAAAATTTGCAGATTATGGTTTTAATAAATCTCACGCTACTGCTTATGCGATTGTTTCTTATCACACAGCTTATATGAAAGCACACCATCCTGTAGAGTTTTTGGCTGCATCTATGACATATGATATGACAAATACGGATAAACTAAATGATTTTCGGCGTGAAGCATTAAGACTAGGAATTGAAGTTATTGCGCCTTGTGTGCAAACATCATACCGCATTTTTGAAGTTGGTGAGAATTGTATTTATTATTCCCTTTCTGCTGTTAAAGGGGTGGGAGATATGGTCGTTGATCATATTGTAGCCCGTCGTGGTGATAAACCTTTTAGGGATTTAGAAGATTTTTGTGAACGTATTGATCCTCGTATTGTGAATAAGCGTGCTATGGAAAGTTTGATTTATGCTGGTGCTTTTGATTGTTTTAATATTGCACGTGAAGTTCTATTGGCAAGCCTTGCAACTCTTAATGCGCGTGCTCTTCGTATTATTGATAATAATTCTAGCGGTCAAATCGATATATTTGGGATGATAGGCGGATTAAAAGAGCCTTTAATTTTATCTCAAGCATCACCTTGGTCTTCAGCTGAGAAGCTTTATCATGAATTTCAGACAATAGGTTTTTATTTTTCTGCTCATCCTTTGAGTGAGTATCAAGATGTTCTTATTAAAAAACGTGTTCAGACTTGGAATGATTTTGCTACCTCAGTTAAAGGAGGAGCAACCGCTGCTCGGCTTGCTGGAACTGTTGTAGCAAAACAAATTCGTAAAACAAGGTCTGGTAAGAAAATGGGTATTATTCAGTTTTCTGATACGAGTGGGCAATATGAAGCAGTTATATTTTCTGAAGGACTTGCTGTGTATGGAGATATGCTAGAGCCTGGAAAGTCATTTATTATTACAGTCATTGCAGAGGATCGTTCTGAAGGAATTAATTTGCGTATTGAGACAATTCAATCTTTAGATGAAGATGCACTTCAGTATCATAAAATGATGCGTATTTCTATAAAAACGACAGATATGCTTTCTCAAATTGAGCAAAATTTAGATTCTAAAGGCAATGGAGAAATAGCGATTATTCTAATTCAGGAGGATGGATTTCGAGAAGTTGAGATAGTTCTACCGAAAAGATATAAAGTGGATACACGTATCGTAAATGCTATGAAAGTGCTTCCTGGTGTTATCGATGTTGAATTAAGCTAAATCAGAGAGTATAACAATTATTTATTTGGTATTTTGAAAATTACATTTTTGGTTAGTTTAAAATATTAAAATAGACTAGTATTTTAAAATTTATATTCGTACAATAAACACTCTATCTTTTCTAAAAATTTTGTCATTGTTTTCAAAAGCTTTTTAAATTTCCTATGAAAATAAATTAGAACTTTTTTTAGCTTAAAGTGATCTAGCTGTAACTTTTATAAACTTTTTACTATATCTTTTTTAATATTATTCTTTATCTGATTCATCGCATCATAAGTATATAGCCAATCAAGACGGGACATAATATTTTCTGTTGTATGAATTTGCATAAAAAAATTACGAGCAATTGCTATAGGTCCAGTTGCATGATAGACAAATCTATTAAAATCTCCGCGTTTTTTTACAGCTTTAACGCGCGGTTTGCGTATTTTTTCATAAAGTGTAGTGGCTTCAGCGAGTGAGAGATCATTCAGAGAGAGTACTTCTGCTAATGTGGCAGCATCCTCTATTGCCATAGAAGCGCCTTGTGCTGCGAAGGGTAAAAATGCGTGCGCACAATCACCCACAAAAACTTGCTGTTGTAAACCTAAAAAACGGTTATGCTTCATTCGAAATAATGGCCAATAACTCCATTCATCAATATGATTAAAAATTTGAAGAATTTTTGGATTCCAATCATTAAAGAGAGATTTAAGTTTCTCTTTATTTCCTGTTTGTTTCCATCCTTTTCCTGGATTTTCTCCATGAGTGATGGCTACAAAATTGAATGTTTTTATTGACTGAATGGGATAGGCAACAAGATGATTTTTAGGTCCCATCCAAGCAGTAATTGTTTTTATATTTTGTAATAAAGAACAAAATTTTGGAGAGAGACTTTCAACTGATTTTGTTGCTCGCCATGCGATAAAGTTACTGAAACTAGCTTTTTCATGAAAGGGGGAAAATTGTCGTAATGTTGACCAAACACCGTCACATCCAATAAGAAGTGGCGTTGAATAAAATTGATGTCGTTGTATTCCAGTTTTTTCTTCTATTGTGATTGTTTTTATTTTAATAGTATCGGTTGTAGATTGAGTAGATGATACGATCTTTTCTCCCATTTTGTATTTGATAAGAGGATTCTTAATAACAGCATTATATAAAACGTTCTGTAAATCAGCTCGGTGAATTGTAATATAAGGAGATTTCCAGCGTTTTTCAGATAATTCAATAAGGTCTGCACGTAAATGCGTTTTCAAAGATATACCATCTTTTAATTCAAGGAAATTCGGCTTAATACCTAATTTAATAAGTGTATTAAGAACTCCCCAACGAGCAAGAATGCGTGTTGCATTTGGAGTAAGTTGAATACCAGAGCCAATACTATCAAGTTGCGTACGCTTTTCAATAATAGTACTTGCGATTCCTTTATGAGCAAGGGCTAAAGCAGAGCTTAGCCCTGCAATACCTGCTCCAATGATAATTGGAGATTGATCTTTCAATTGTTTCATATCAAAGAAACAGAGAATCTTTGAGATGATATGTGCATCCTGTAGGATTTGTCTCATTATATGGTAATGTATGATTATAGCGATAAAGCGTTGAACAATAGGGGCAAATTTTTTCATTAGCTGCTCCCATTTCAATAAAAATATGAGGATGATCAAATGGTTGTGTGGCACCTATACACATAAATTCTTTTACACCAATTTCGATTATTTTGTATCCATTATCATTTTGGAAATACGGAATATTGTGATCAGCCATAATGCATAAACTCCAGATAAATTATCCTAATAAGGTATGATTTAAATCATGTATTTTATTATTAATTTGTAATACGATGCACTATAATGCAAGATCCTTTTTCAGATAATTTATAAATGAAGATAGTTTCAATTATTTTAAAGTATTTATATAGTTGTATGGAGAGAGTTAGCCATTATATTATAATATTATGGTTGAACTAAAACTTTTTGAAATTTTTATAGTTTACAAAATTTGATAAAAAATAGATAAAATTAAAATCTTATTTCCATAAGAGCGGGATTTTTATTTTGTAAAGGTTTTTATAAAATATAAAGCAGCTTAATTGAATATATGAAACAAACATTGATAGATCAAATTACTATGCAGGATATAACGATGGACAATCCAGCGCGATTTGTTAATCGTGAATTTTCATGGTTACAATTTAATAATCGTGTTTTAATGGAATCTGCAAATTCCAAGAATCCTTTATTGGAACGGGTACAATTTCTTTCGATTTCAGCAACTAATCTTGATGAGTTCTTTATGGTTCGCGTTGCTGGCCTTATTGCTCAAATTCGTGCTGGGATTACAGAACGTAGTGCAGATGGGCGTACACCGCAGGAACAACTTGATTTTATATTAACTGAGATTGCATATTTGCAAGCTAATCAGCAACAAGAATTACGTACCTTACGTTATGAGTTAAAACAGAATAATATTGAAATTATTTGTTCTGACAAGCTTTCAGAAGTTGAAAAATTATGGCTTGAAAGGTATTTTTTAAAAGAAATTTTTCCTGTTTTAACACCTGCTCTTATTGATTCTAAACATCCTTTTCCCTTTGTTCCTAATTTAGGTCTTTCTATTGCGTTGCAATTATTACGGCGCGTTGATCAGTATCCTATAATGGTGTTGTTACCTGTGCCTAATACTTTGAGGCGTTTTATTCTTCTTCCTCAAGAGGGAAATAGTTTTCGTTTTATTTCATTTGAAGATCTTGTTTGCCTTTTTATTGATCATTTATTCCCTGGTTATGATAATAATGGGGCGGGAACATTTAGAATTATCCGCGATAGCGATATTGAAGTAGAAGAAGAAGCAGAAGATCTTGTTCGTTTTTTTGAAACTGCGCTTAAAAAACGTCGTCGTGGAGAAGTTATTCGAATTGAGTTTAATATGAAAATGCCTGAAAATTTACGGCAATTGATAACGCATGCACTTAGAGTGCCTAATAATTGTGTGAGTGTTATCAATGGATTATTAGCACTGAATATGATTTCAGAAATTGTTTCTATTCCGCGCAATGATTTAAAATTTATTCCTTATAGTTCTCGTGTTCCCCAATGTATTCGTGAGCATGGTGGTGATTGTTTTGCAGCTATTCGTGAAAGAGATATTGTTATTCATCATCCTTACGAAACATTTGATGCTGTTATACAATTTTTACGTCAAGCTGCTGATGACCCTAATGTGATTGAAATCAAGCAAACTCTTTATCGCACATCAAGTGATAGCCCGATTGTTAGCGCTCTTATTAATGCTGCTGAACGAGGTAAGTCGGTGACAGCTTTGGTAGAATTAAAAGCGCGTTTTGATGAAGAGGCTAATATTCGCTGGGCACGTGATCTTGAATGTGCAGGAGTTCAAGTGGTTTTTGGTTTTATTGAATTAAAAACACATGCTAAAATGTCTTTAGTGGTAAGACATGAAGAGAACTGTCGTCGTTTTTATGTTCATCTTGGAACTGGGAATTATCATCCAATTACCGCTAAAATGTATACCGATCTTTCCTTTTTTACAACTGATGATGATATTGGTCATGATGTTGGACTACTTTTTAATTATCTTACCGAATATGCACAGCCAAATGAATCAATGAAAATAGCTTTTTCACCATTAACATTGCGTAGTCGTATTCTTGAACATATCAAAGACGAAATGACCAATGCACAACAAGGGCGAGTAGCAGCTATTTGGATGAAGGTAAACTCATTGGTTGATCCTGAAATTATTGATGCTTTATACCATGCTAGTCAAATGGGAGTACAGATTGATCTGATTGTGCGTGGTATATGTTGTTTACGTCCTGGTATTTTAGGGATTTCAGATAATATTCGTGTGAAATCGATTGTAGGCCGATTCCTTGAACATAGTCGCATTTTCTGTTTTGCTAATGGTGAGAATTTGCCAAATAAAAATGCTATTGTTTATTTGGGATCAGCTGATATGATGCCTCGTAATCTTGATCATCGTGTTGAAATATTGGTTCCAGTTTTAAATAAAATAGTTCATCAACAAGTTCTTTCACAAATTATGTTGGCTAATATTATTGATAACCAACAAAGCTTTGATATATTAGCCGATGGAACATCCAGACGTAGAACACCGCAAAAAGATGAAAAGCTATTTAACGTGCAGGAATATTTTATGACTAATGTGCTTTTTTTTGAGTATGAAAATTTTTTTCAGACTTCTACTTCACATTTGATTGAGTTGCTTCAGCAGCAGATGAAAACACGTAAAGACTGAAATATCCAATGACATATATAAATATTCAAAGTCGGTTGAAAGGGTATAAACCCATTGCAGTTATCGATATTGGTTCGAATTCTGTTCGACTTGTTATTTATGAAGGCCTTGTACGTTCATCAGCAGTTTTATTTAATGAAAAAGTTTTTTGTGCTCTTGGTCAAGGTGTTGCAAAGACTGGAATTTTGGAAGAAAAATCAATCGAGATGGCGCTGCGAACACTGAAACGATTTTATGCTGTTTGTCAACAGGTTGGTGCAGATGCGATCTATACTTTAGCAACAGCAGCAGTACGAGAAGCAAAAAATGGATTGGCTTTTATTCAAAGTGCTGAAAGTATTTTACAAAATAAAATATATGTCCTTTCGGGAAGTGAAGAAGCCATTTATTCAGCTTATGGAGTTATTTCTACCTTTTATCGGCCAAATGGTATTTCTGGTGATCTTGGTGGTGGAAGTCTTGAACTTATTGATATTCATGATTCTAATGTAGGTGAAGGGATAACATTGCCATTAGGCAGTTTACGACTACAATATATGTCAAATAATGATTTTGTTTTGGCAAAAAAAATTGTTCATGAGCACCTTTGTAAATCTTCTATTGTTATGCATAAAAATGCAGATCGTTGTTTTTATGCGGTAGGAGGAACTTGGCGTAATCTTGCAAAACTATATATGGTAGTCAAAAATTATCGATTACCTGTTATGCATGGTTATGAGGTTGATGCACAGGAGATGGAGGAATTTTTGCTTTTTGTTATCAATGGTGGTATTAATAAAATAAAAGAAATTTCAGTTATTCCAAAAAACCGTCGTCAGCTTTTAGCATATGGAGCGATTGTTCTTATTGAGTTGATTCAATTCATAAGTTTAAAAAGAATAGTTTTTTCTGGAGCGGGAGTTCGCGAAGGTTTTCTTTATTCGAAATTACCACGAGAAGATCGTATTTCTGATCCATTAATTACGGCATGTTTAGAAATGGCTATTTTAAGAGCACGCTCACCAAAGCAAGCAAGTGAACTTATTGATTTTACCACAGGTGCGTTTGAAGCTTTTGGAATTTTAGAAACTGAAAATGCATGTCGTTATCGTAAAGCTGCTTGTCTCCTTTCCGATATCGGTTGGCGTATACATCCAGATCATCGGGGTAATGAAGCAGCCAATCAAATAGCGTTAGGATCTTATCCAGGAATTTCACATAAGGGGCGTATTTATGCTGCATTAGCTGTTTTTTTCCGTAATACAGGTTTATCGTTTGATAAGAAAGCTCCTGAGATTCTCAAATTAGCAACTAGCGATATTGTTGAAAAAGCAAGAATCCTTGGTGGAATTATGCGTATTGCTAATCTTTTTAGTGCTTCCACTGCAGGAATTTTACCTAATTTATCATGGCAAAAGAAGCAAAATAATAATATTGCATTGCATATTCCAGTACGCTATGCAAATTTAATAGGTGAACGGCCTTATAAACGCTTACAGCAATTATCAAAAATAACTGAATTTTCCTTAGCTTTTGAAGTTTTTTAATTCTTTTGCAATAATTATAATATCTTCATATTTATAAATTAAAGTTTTTTGATCGTTACTTCTCCATTGTTATAATAAAATGCTATTTGACCTTTTAACATTTGTTCTGCTTTTTTACCAAAAATTTCATAACGCCAACCATTCATAACAGAAATATTATGCATTATACTGCCATTAGAAAGTTTTTTTAAATCACTAGATGTTGCAATAATTTTAGGTGTAATATTATTTTCATTTGCAACGAGTTTTAATAATACTTTAAGAAGATCGATTGTAACGGCTGTTTTCTCATCAATAGTACTATGTTTGGGAAGGGCAGGTAAAGTAGCAAGATCGACTTTTAAGCCTTGATGTATGGCTTCAATTAATGTACGCATAGCTGGTGGGTCATTCCAGCTTTTATTAATGCTACGTAAACGCTTTAGAGCAGCTTCATCTTTTGGTTGTTGGATTGCGATTTCAATAAGACATTCATCTTTCATTATATGGCGACGAGGGGTATTATATTTGTGTGCTTCACGCTCACGCCAAGCTGCTATTTTTTGTAACACAGCAAGTTCACGTCTTTTTGTGATTTTTCCCTTTACTTTTTTCCACGCTTCATTTTCTGGTATATCATAGGTTGTCGGCGTTAAGAGGATTGCCATTTCATCATTCATCCAATGGGTACGTTTTTTTTCCTCTAATTGTTTTTTTAATACAAGATAGACGTCTCTTAGATAAGTAACATCAGCGAGTGCATAGAGCAGTTGCTGTTCAGAAAGGGGGCGACAGCTCCAATCTGTAAAACGAGATGATTTATCAAGATGATATCCAGTGCAACGTTGTACAATTTGATCATAGGAAATAGAATCACCAAATCCACAGATTGATCCTGCTACTTGTGTATCAAAGAGGGGAGAAGGAATAACTCCTCCAAGATGATAAATAATTTCGATATCTTGGCGTGCAGCGTGAAAAACTTTGACAATTTTTTTATCGATCATTAGATCAAAAAATGGTTGTAGATTAATATCTTGCGCCATTGGATCAATAAGTGTTGTAATATCTGGCGATGCAACTTGAATCAGGCATAACTGAGGCCAGAAGGTTGTTTCACGTATAAATTCAGTATCTACTGTTACAAAATTAGACTTGCGCAAAGTGGCAATAGCAATTTCAAGATCTATAGTATTTGTAATAAGTTTCATTATTTTATTATAGCTAAGTAGATTAAATTTGTCTTTTATTGTATTTTTTTTTAGTCTTTGTAATCATATCTTGACAAATGATTGTTAAAAAGCGTTTTTAACGTATGTGAGATAAATTACAACCAAAGGAAAAAATATGCACCGTTACCGCAGTCATAATTGTGCTGCTCTTCGTAAATGTGATATGGGGAGGCAGGTTCGCCTTTCTGGATGGGTTCATCGTGTTCGTGATCATGGTGGAATTCTCTTTATTGATCTACGAGATCATTTTGGGATCACACAAATTGTTGTTGATCCTAATTCACCAGCTTTCACAATTATAGAAAAGGTGCGTTCTGAATGGGTTATTCGTGTGGATGGAGAAGTACGTGCTCGTGCTGATGAAGTTATTAATACAGCTCTTCCAACGGGTGAAATTGAAATTTTTGCGAAAGAGGTTGAAATTCTTTCAAAAGCTGATGAGCTTCCTTTACCAGTTTTTGGTGAACCTGATTATCCGGAAGATATTCGACTGAAGTATCGTTTTCTTGATTTGCGTCGAGAAACTATGCACAAGAATATAATACGTCGTACTGAAATTATTGCTTCCATAAGACGGCATATGCAAGATTGTGCTTTTACAGAATTTACTACACCAATTTTAACAGCCTCATCCCCAGAAGGAGCACGTGATTTTTTGGTTCCGAGCCGCCTTCATAAGGGACAGTTTTATGCATTACCTCAGGCACCTCAGCAGTATAAGCAATTGTTAATGATGTCTGGTTTTGATCGTTATTTTCAAATAGCTCCATGTTTTAGAGATGAAGATCCACGAGCAGATCGCTTACCAGGTGAGTTTTATCAATTAGATATTGAAATGAGTTTTGTTGAGCAGGAAGATATTTTCGTGACGATAGAGCCCATTATACGTTCTATTTTTGAAGAATTTGCAGATGGAAAATCTGTGACGCAAAATTTTCCTCGTATTTCATATGATGAAGCAATGCAGAAGTATGGTTCAGATAAACCTGATTTGCGTAATCCAATTATTATGGAAGATGTTTCTAAGCATTTTCAGGATTCTGGTTTTAAGGTTTTTTCTCAGATTTTAGCAAGCGATCAGAATGCATGTATTTGGGCTATTCCTGCAAAAAACGGTGGTAGTCGTGCGTTTTGTGATCGCATGAATATGTGGGCTCAGGGGGAGGGGCAACCAGGTCTTGGTTATATTTTTTGGCGTGAGGAAAATGGAAATTTTGAAGGAGCTGGTCCTATCGCTAAAAACATTGGTGAACAAAGAACTGAAGCTATTCGTATGCAACTTGGACTTGAAAGTGGTGATGCTTGTTTTTTTGTTGCAGGAGATCCAAAGAAATTTGCATCTTTTTCTGGTGCAGCACGTACACGGATAGGAGAGGAGTTAGGGCTGATTGATCGAGATTGTTTTTCTTTTGCTTGGATTGTTGATTTCCCATTTTTTGAATGGAATGAAGACGAAAAAAAACTTGATTTTGCACATAATCCTTTTTCAATGCCTCAAGGGGGAGACAATGCTCTTGATTTTCAAGATCCTCTTTCTCTTAAAGCTTTTCAGTATGATCTTGTTTGCAATGGTTGTGAAATTGCATCAGGTGGAATCCGTAATCATTCACCGGAAATGATGCTGAAAGTTTTTAAGCTTGTGGGTCTTTCTAAAGAAGTTGTAGAAGAGCGCTTTGGTGGTCTTTATCGTGCATTTCATTATGGAGCTCCACCACATGGTGGTATAGCAGCTGGTATTGATCGCATTGTTATGCTGTTGCAAGGTGTAAAAAATTTGCGTGAGGTTTCTTTATTCCCGATGAATCAGCAAGCACTTGATCTTTTGATGAGCGCTCCTTCCAATGTTTCTGCTATGCAGTTATGTGATTTAGGAATTCGGATTGCTCCAGTGGTAAAAAATCGTTGATAAAAATTGATTACGTTGTTTATGTGCAAAAATTTTCTATATTAGATGAATTGTAGTTGATACAGTTTTGATGCTTACAATTTAATATAGTTATAAAACAATGACACGCATGTAATCTGATATAATCAAAAGAATTATCGATTATATTTATGGTATTAGGTTGCGAGAAAGTAACTTTGAAAAATCATACAAAAATCATACTATTATTTTATGTTATATAGTTTCGGATAAAAGAGTTTCTTATTCTTATTAAGAAGGCCATATTTGAGCTCTTTTTATAGCAGGCTTGTTCCTTATTTTGAAAATTGCTACCTTATGTTATGTCTGATGAAATGATTCGATCTTTTGATAAGGAGCATATTGAGTCAATAGAATTGCGATCTGCTTTGCAAGAGCGCTATTTGGCATATGCACTGTCTACTATTACGCATCGTGCATTGCCTGATGTACGTGATGGATTAAAACCTGTTCATAGGCGTATTGTTCATGCGATGCGCTTATTAAAGCTTAATCCTGGACAAGCTTATGCTAAATGTGCACGGATTGTGGGTGATGTAATGGGAAAGTTTCATCCTCATGGTGATGCATCTATTTATGACGCGTTAGTACGTTTAGCTCAGAGTTTTGCTGTTCGCTATCCATTAATTGATGGTCAGGGTAATTTCGGTAATATTGATGGAGATAATGCTGCAGCAATGCGTTATACGGAAGCACGCATGACTGAAGTGGCAATATTGCTTCTTGAAGGAATTAATGAAAATGCTATCGATTTTCGTTTAACCTATAATGAAGAAGATGAAGAACCTGTTGTTTTACCAGGAGCTTTTCCTAATCTTTTGGCTAATGGTTCATCAGGTATTGCTGTTGGTATGGCAACGTCTATCCCGCCACATAACGTTGCGGAACTTTGTGATGCCGCGTTGCATTTGATTGCTAATCCTCATGCAGATCATGAGGATTTAAATCAATTTGTGCTTGGACCTGATTTTCCGACAGGTGGTATTTTGGTTGAGCCTAAAAAAAGTATTGAGGATTCTTATCGTACAGGACGTGGATTATTTCGATTACGTTCACGTTGGCATCAAGAGGAGGGAAATCGGGGTTCTTATGTGATTGTTGTTACAGAAATTCCATATCAAATACAAAAATCACGCCTTATTGAAAAAACAGCAGAATTATTACTTGCGCGGCGATTGCCGATGCTTGAAGATATTCATGATGAATCGGCAGAAGATATTCGGATTGTGCTTGTTCCTAAAAATCGCACAATTGATCCTGAATTATTGATGGAGTCACTTTTTAAGTTAACTGATTTCGAAGTAAGATTTCCTCTTAATCTCAATGTACTGACTTTAGGGAAAGTACCTAATGTTCTTTCTCTACGTGAAAGTTTGCAGCAGTGGCTTCAGCATCGTAAAGAAGTGTTTATTCGTCGTTCAGATTATCGACTGAATGAAATTGATTGTCGATTAGAAATTTTGCAGGGATATCTTATTGCATATTTGAAACTCGATGAGGTGCTTCAAATCATTCGTGAAAATGATGAACCTAAAAAGGAATTAATATTGCACTTTAAATTAACGGAGAATCAAGCTGAATCTATTTTAAATATGCGGTTGCGTTCTTTACGTAAGCTTGAAGAATTTCAGATTCGTAAAGAATTTGAGTCTCTTAAAATTGAAAAAGAAAAATTACAAAATTTATTGGCTTCCAATATCAAGCAATGGAAAATCATCGCAGAGGAGATTACAAGAGTTCGTAAAATTTTTGGTCCTGAAACTTTTTTGGGGAAAAGGCGGACAACATTTGAAGATGCACCAAGGCATGACGTGAATGATATTCATCAAGCAATGATTGAAAAAGAACCAGTGACTATTGTTATTTCTGAAAAAGGTTGGATGCGTGCTTTAAAAGGCCATTTGAATGATTACAAAACGCTTTCTTTCAAAGAAGGTGATTGTTTGAAACTAGCATTTTCAGCATTTACTACAGATAAGATTATAGTGATAAGTACTGGTGGAAAATTTTTTACTATTAGTGCAAATATTTTGCCTGGAGGAAGAGGACATGGTGAACCAATTCGTATTTTAGTAGATATGGAGAATGAGCATAATATTCTCACAGCTTTTGTACATAATACGCAAAGAAAAAGACTTTTAATTTCATCCTATGGCAATGGTTTTATTGTTTCTGAAACCGATATTATTGCCAATACACGAAAAGGAAAGCAAGTGATGAATGTTAAGTCTCCTGATAGTTTAAAACTTTGCATTCCGGTAGAAGGCGATTACATTGCAATAGTTGGAGAAAACCGAAAAATGCTTATTTTTTCTATCGAACAAATACCAGAAATGAGTCGTGGGAAGGGTGTTCGTTTACAACGTTATAAAGATGGCGTTGTTATTGATGCTAAAACTTTTACTTTATCAGAAGGTTTAAGTTGGCAAGATACAGCTGAGCGCAGTTTTAATCGCCAAGCTGATGAACTCGTTGAGTGGATGGGAACGCGTGCAGGGGCAGGACGTTTGGTTCCAAAGGGATTTCCAAAATCAGGTAAATTTTCCGGTTAGGATAACGTAAGTATGTTTGATTACTTGTTTATATAAGTATAATAAAAACATTGAGGATTTTATTATAGGATCAAGTTCTATTTTATTGTTAGATTGATTCAGAATTATATTGTGTAAAAAAACGTCCATGCTCAGCCCATAAGACAAGAAGAATAGCTATGAGACTGAGAAAGAAAAATCCGGCTGAATTAGGAATTGTTGTTTCATCGAAGCATTGTGCTATGAAAAAGCCAAGACCTGTACCGAGGGATGTTTGAAGAAAACCGGATACAGAAGATGCAGTCCCAGCGATTTTTCCTAAAGGCTCAAGGGCAAGCGCATTAAAATTAGCCATAATACCGCCACATGCAAACATCAGTATGCAATACAATAACATAAAAAACGGAAAAGATACAACACCGCTTGTTAAAACTGATCCAACAAACCAAATGCATGAAATACTAGAAAACAGTAAAAGCATTGTATGAGAAATACGTCGCATTCCAAAGCTTCCAACAAGACGAGAATTGAGAAAAGATGATATAGCTTGAAATGCAGCACCAAGGGCAAAGGCGACAGGAAACCAAATGCCTAAATTATAGATTCCTTCATAAATTTGTTGTGATGTGTTAATAGCAGCAAAAATACAACCTAAAATAATAGAAGTTGCTAGTGTATAACAAAGCGTTGAACGATTGCTAATGATAAGCCATAAGTTATTTTTTACAGAAGAAAAAGAAAGAGATCGTGGTATATAAATGGTTTCAGGTAGACGCACTTGAATCCAAATCATTAATCCAAAACCAACAATTGCCATGAATATAAAAATTAATTGCCATTGTCCAAATAACAAAATAATTTGTCCTACTGCTGGTCCAATCATTGTTGCAAGAAGAAAAATCATCATGACTATGGACATAACTTCTGCCATTTTTCGACCATTGTAGAGATCTCGTACAATGGACATTGTGAGCACACGCATAGCTGCTCCTCCAATACCTTGCACGACACGCAGAATAAGAAATATAGGAAAACTTGATGCAAATATACACGCGATTGCTGCACATGAATAGCAAGCAAGACCAATAAGAATAAGTTTGTGTCGTCCATAACGGTCACTTATTGGGCCAAAAAATATTTGCGTAGCACCATAACTGATTAGATAACAAGAGATGATATAATGCTGATCATTTTCATTAGTAGCATGCAAGCTGTTTAAAATATCAGGCATAGCTGGTAGCATAATATCAATTGCTATCGAATTGATTGCCATAAGTGCTGCAATGAGGATAACAAATTCTTTATATCCAATTTTTTTTTTAATTGCATCTAGATGCTTTTGTTCGTCGGCAGAATATGACATATGTATCCTTAAAATAAGAATTTCGACTGAACAATACCTAATAAAAATTTGAATAATTAGAGGTATTTATGACTTGGTAAAGGTTATATTTTTTTCTTTCAGCAATTCCTGCAACTCATTGTTTTGAAACATTTCTTTGACAATATCACAGCCACCAATAAATTCACCTGTGATATAGAGTTGTGGGATTGTTGGCCAATTTGAATAATCTTTTATTCCTTGACGTAATTCGTTAGAAGTTAAAATATTAATTCCTTTATAATTTACTCCTAAATAGTCAAGAATTTGAACAACTTGTCCAGAAAATCCACATTGAGGAGAATTAGGCGTCCCTTTCATGAATAAAACAACTTCGTTTGTTTTAATTTCATTATCAATAAAATCATGAACAGCAGTCATTATTATTCCTCAATATTGCCGATTTTGAAAAACACACGTTTATACTAATATCATTTTTTAACCGTATTAACAGAATGAATGCAAGAGAAAATTTTGAAATTATTTAGGAACACTTGTTTGCAGAGCTAAAGCATGGAGAACGTTTCCCATATTTCCTTTAAGAGCATCATAGACCATTTTGTGCTGTTGAACACGGCTTTTTCCTCGAAAATTTTCTGAAATAATTTCAGCTGCGTAATGTTCACCATCTCCAGCAAGATCACGAATTGTTATTTTTGCATCGGGAATGCTTTCACGAATAAGAATTTCAATTTCATTTGCACTCATTGCCATGGAAATTCTCCTTGATTTGTTTATTTTTATAAGAATTAGTTTATAATTAATAAAAGTGAATATTATTTACTTTTATCCATAAATTTTGGAAACCAATTTTCATAAGCCTGTGTAAGTTCAGTTATTGAAAGTGTTAATACATCTTTTATATCAAGTGTGTTACCTTCAACTATACCAAGCTCTATTAAGGGAATTGCATTTGTTTGTGCAAGCATTTTAAGATTATCTAATGCGTTAGGTTTAATTGCTAAAAGGTAACGCCCTTGGTCTTCACCAAAAAGTTCAGCGTGATGTGGCGATTGATTACTTAATTCTAATTTGATTCCTTTATTTGCTTTAATTACCATTTCTGCAAGAGCGATGGCTAATCCTCCATCAGAAATATCATGAGCGGCATGAACAAAACCGCGATGAATAACATTGCGAACAAATTCGCCATGTTTTTTTTCAAGGTGTAAATCTACATAAGGTGGAGCACCTGCTTCAATATTTAAAATGTTATGCATATAGATTGATTGTCCTAGATATGACCCGCAGGAGCCAATTAAAACAATAATATCTCCATTGTGCATACCATTGATCGTAACCATTTTTGACCAATCATTAAGGAGGCCAACACCCGCTATTGTAGGTGTAGGAAGAATTGCTTCTCCATTAGTTTCATTATAAAGAGAAACATTTCCTGAAACAATTGGAAAGTCGAGTATTTTGCAAGCTTCGCTTATACCTTTAATAGCTAAAACAAGTTGCCCCATAATTTCAGGCTTTTCTGGATTGCCAAAATTAAGATTATCTGTGGCAGCGAGTGGTGTTGCGCCTGTGGTGCTTATATTACGCCAGCATTCTGCAACGGCTTGTTTTCCTCCTTCATAAGGATCAGCTTCACAATAACGAGGTGTTACATCGGTAGAAAAAGCAAGAGCACGTTTATCATTATTGCTTACACGGATAACACCTGCGTCACCACCTGGTCTAACAAGACTGTTTCCTTGGATTAGGGTATCATATTGTTCGTAAACCCATCGCCGTGAGCTTTGATTGGCAGAATTCAAAAGTGAAAGAAGTACATTACCAAGATTATCCACTTTTTCAACTTCTTCTACTTTTAAGGCAGATTTTTTAAGGGGTTCTATCCAAGGACGATCATAGATAGGTGCTTCATTACCAAGTTCTTTGATTGGGAGGTTTGCTACTTCTTTTCCTTTATGTAGCACACGGAAACGCAAATCATCAGTAGTTTTTCCGATAACAGAGAAATGAAGTCCCCATTTTTGAAAAATTTTCTCTGCTTGTTTTTCTAGCTCTGGCTTAAGTACCATAAGCATACGCTCTTGGCTTTCAGAAAGCATCATTTCATAGGCTGTCATATTATCTTCACGAACTGGTACTTGATCAAGATTAAGTTCTATACCTAGATCTCCTTTTGCACCCATTTCCACCGCAGAAGAGGTTAGTCCTGCGGCTCCCATATCTTGAATAGCAATAACAGCTCCTAATGCCATTAATTCTAAACAGGCTTCAAGAAGACATTTTTCAGTAAAAGGATCACCTACTTGAACAGTTGGACGTTTTTCATCAATTGTATTATCAAATTCAGTGGAAGCCATTGTTGCTCCACCAACACCATCACGCCCTGTTTTAGCACCGAGATAAACAACAGGAAATCCTACACCTTGTGCTTTGGAATAAAAAATGGAATCTATTTTCGCAATACCAGCTGCAAAGGCGTTAACAAGGATATTACCATTGTAGCGTTTATCAAAATTAACTTCTCCACCAACAGTTGATACGCCAAAAGCATTACCGTAACCACCAATTCCAGAAACAACACCAGAAACAAGATGACGTGTTCGAGGATGGTCGGGAGAGCCAAATCGTAATGCATTCATAGTCGCAATAGGTCGGGCCCCCATCGTAAAAACATCGCGTAAAATGCCACCAATGCCTGTTGCAGCACCTTGATAGGGCTCAATGTAAGAAGGATGGTTATGACTTTCCATTTTAAAAACAATGCATTCACCATTACCAATGTCAACGACTCCCGCATTCTCTCCAGGGCCTTGGATGACACATTTCCCTTTTGTTGGTAAGGTTTTAAGCCATTTTTTGGATGACTTATAAGAACAATGCTCATTCCACATAGCAGAAAAAATTCCGAGCTCTGTAAATGTTGGCTCTCTACCAATTAACTTCAAAATACGTTGATATTCATCAGTTTTTAAGCCATGATTTGCAATTAATTCTGGTGTAATGGTAATATCATTGCAAAAGGTCATATTAGTTTTCATTCCGTTAAATTAATTAAAATTAACATTTATTATTGCCTTTAATCCAGTAATCCAGATTATTAGCTTTATTCATTTATAGATCAACAATACTATGTATATAGAGTAATATATTTCATTATGATCGATGAAGAAATATAACTGATAAAATTTATTTTATATATTTTCGTATTACTGGCTGTTTTGTATAGACAGTTAATGCAAAAATATCTGGAAATTCCAAGAAATATTTTTTTATGATCATGATACTAATTCTAAAACACTTTGAAAAAGTAAACGACCATCAGTACCGCCATGTGCTACTTCAATAAGGTTTTCAGGATGAGGCATCATACCAAGCACATTACCAGCTTTATTAATAATGCCAGCTATATCATTGATTGAACCATTAGGATTCTCACCTTTTGCATAGCGGAAAACAATCTGTTTGTTATCTTCCATTTGTTTCAATACATCATTATCAGCAAAGTAATTGCCATCATGATGAGCAACAGGGCAGCGGATAATTTGTCCTTTTTTATAAAGATGGGAAAATTTCGTTTCAGCATTGGTTACTTCAAGTTTTACTTCACGGCAAACAAATTTCAACGAAACGTTACGCATTAGAATACCTGGCAATAATCCTGCTTCTAATAAAATTTGAAAACCATTACATATTCCTATGATTGTTATACCCTGTTGTGCTTTATCGCAAACAGCTCGCAAAACTGGTGTTCGTGCACCAATAGCACCACATCTTAGGTAATCACCATAGGAAAAACCACCAGGAATAACAATCATATCTACATTTGGAATTGTTGTTTCTGTTTGCCAAATTTTTAATGGCTCAACACCTGTTATGTGATACAAAGCTGCAATCATGTCTTGATCGCGATTTAACCCGGGTAATTGAATGATAGCAGTTCTCATAATTAATTTACTTAAAGAAGTTCTATTGTATAGTTTTCAATAACAGTATTCGCAAGCAATTGTTCACACATTTGTTCGAGTGTTTGTTTTGCAGATTCAATAGGCATATCATTAAGGATAATATCAAAAACTTTCCCTTGGCGAATAGATTGAATATTTGTAAAGGCTAAGCTACTTAAAGCATTAACTATTGCCTCCCCTTGTGGATCAAGGATACTATTTTTTAAAGTAACTGTGACACGTGCCTTCATTTTTTTTTTCCTATTATTTAAATAACTCTTTTTTGCAGAATAGTATTTTTATTAAGTAAGTTAGGATTGCGCTATTTTGCTTTTTATTTAACTAAAACTGGACCACTAGGCCGTGGAGGTTCGTTTTCATTCATAATACCAAGACGTCTTGCAACATCTTGATAGGCATCAATAAGTCCACCCATATCACGCCGAAAACGATCTTTATCCAGTTTTTCTTTTGTTTGAATATCCCATAAACGAGAAGAATCAGGTGAAATTTCATCTGCGAGAACAATACGCATTGTTTCACCTATCCATAAACGACCAAATTCCACTTTAAAATCAACCAACTGGATACCAACGCCTGCAAATAGCCCAGAGAGAAAATCATTAATACGAAATGAAAGTTGCATAATATCTTCTACTTCTTGTGGAGCAGCCCATCCAAAAGCAACGATATGTTCTTCAGTTACCATTGGATCATCAAGAGAATCATTTTTATAATAAAATTCAATGATAGATTGTGGAAGAGCTGTTCCTTCTTCTAATCCTAAACGCTTAGAAAGGGAACCTGCGACGATATTACGTACAACAACCTCTAATGGAATAATTTCAACCGCTTTAATAAGCTGTTCGCGCATATTGATACGTTTAATGAAATGTGTTGGAATTCCTAAACGACCAAGTTGAGTAAAAATATATTCTGAAATACGGTTATTTAATACTCCTTTGCCATCGATGATTTCATGCTTTTTTGCATTAAATGCAGTTGCATCATCTTTAAAAAATTGAATATAAGTTCCCGGCTCAGGCCCTTCATATAGAATTTTGGCCTTTCCTTCGTAAATGCGGTGGCGACGATTCATCATATTTTTCTATTCGTTTAGAGGTGTCAAATATTACTACGAAGAAAAACATTATCCTAATTGTCAAGAATTCTCAATGAGAGCTATACTATTTACTACAGTTTTGTTATTTAAAATATGAAGATTTAGAGTTTTGAAAAGAAATGAGAAAGAAGTATCAATCCTTCTGGCCAAGGTCCATGTCCAGATTCTACATTAATATGACCAGACTGTCCAGCATCAACGAAAAGTGCACCCCAGTCATGAGCAAGCTTCTGGGCTACTGAAAAGTGGCAAAATTCATCGTTATGGCTAGCTACAACCACTGAAGGAAAAGGTAAACTTTTACGGTGATATGGAGCAAATGTCATCAAATGTTTGGAATGTATTTTTTCATTCTCTATATCCGGTGGAGCAACAAAGAAAGCACCACGAATTTTTTCTGGATTACGTGCAACTGCGTGAATAGCTGTTGGAACTCCTAATGAATGAGCTATAATAGCAATAGGTTTATTAGCTTGTTCAATAGCAGCTTCAACAGCATTAACCCACTCTTCTCGGGCAGGTTTTGACCATTGGATTTGTTGTACGCGGCGAGCTGTAGATAATTTTTGTTCCCAACGTGTTTGCCAGTGATCAGGGCCAGATCCTTTATAGCCCGGGATAATAAGAATATCGAGTTGATTTGCTTTCATGAACTTTTTTATCCAAAAACCCGTTCAAAAATTGTATCAACATGTTTAGTGTGATAAGAAAGATCAAATTTTTCACGAAGCTCTGCTTCACTTAAAATTTTTAGAACATCTTCATCTCTTAGCAACTCTTCTAAAAAATTTTTTCCTTGTTCCCAAGCTTTCATTGCATTGCGTTGTACAATCTGATACGCATCTTCACGGCTAGTACCAGCTTGTGTAAGTGCTAAAAGTACACGCTGCGAATAAATAAGGCCACAAAATTTGTTGAGATTTTTTTTCATATTTTCTGGATAAATAATTAAGTTTTCAATTACAGATGTTAATCGGGCAAGAGCAAAATCAAGCGTAATAGTAGCATCAGGGCCAATGTAACGTTCAACAGATGAATGAGAAATATCACGTTCGTGCCAAAGTGCTACATTTTCCATTGCAGGTATTACAAATGCGCGTACCATACGGGCTAATCCAGTCAAATTTTCTGTTAAAACCGGATTACGTTTATGAGGCATTGCTGATGAGCCTTTTTGACCAGAGGAAAAATATTCTTCTACTTCAAGAACTTCTGTTCGTTGCAAATGGCGTATTTCTATGGCTAATCTTTCAATAGATGAAGCGATAATACCAAGTGTTGCAAAAAACATAGCGTGACGATCGCGAGGTATAACCTGAGTGGAAATAGTTTCAATATGCATACCTAATGCTTTTGCTACATATTTTTCAACACGTGGATCAATATTAGCAAAAGTTCCAACAGCTCCAGAGATAGCACAAGTGGAAATTTCTTCTCGTGCGGTAAGTAAACGTTTATGACAACGAGCAAATTCAGCGTATGCGAAAGCAAATTTGATCCCAAATGTCGTAGGCTCAGCATGAATACCATGACTACGTCCAATAGTAATTGTTTCTTTATGTTCAAAGGCACGTTTTTTCAATGCTGCAAGAAGATGGTCTATATCTTGTAAAAGAATATCAGTAGCACGCATCAATTGGACATTGAGTGTTGTATCTAATATATCTGACGATGTCATACCCTGATGAATAAAACGAGACTCTGGTCCCATAAACTCAGCCAAATGAGTTAAGAATGCTATAACATCATGCTTAGTAATTGTCTCAATTTCATTAATACGACTCACATTAAATTTGGCAATTGCACCTTTTTCCCAGATGGTTTTAGCTGCTTCTTTAGGAATAATACCAAGCTGAGCCATTGCATCACAAGCATGTGCTTCAATTTCAAACCAAATACGATATTTTGTTTCTGATGACCAGATTGCCACCATTTCAGGACGAGAATAACGTGTGATCATAATTTTTCCTTATTGTGAGAGAATTACAGCTTGGCGCAGTGCATTAATACGTGTTTTGTAAAGATTTTTGTTACCATTTTTATAAATTGCAGAGCCTGCAACAAATATATTTGCACCTGCTTTTGCAGTTTTTCCAATTGTATCAACCGTAATACCACCATCAACTTCAAGATCAATAGGACGGTTGGCAATCATATTTTTTACTCTTTTGATTTTATTTTCCATACCTGGAATAAAATTTTGTCCACCAAATCCAGGGTTAACTGTCATAATAAGGATGAGATCTAATTGATCCAGCAAATATTCGAGTATATGTTCTGATGTGCTTGGATTTATTGCAATTCCGGCTTTTTTACCCATTGCTTTGATCATTTGCAATGAACGATGAAGATGAGTACTTGATTCTGCATGAATGGTTATAATATCTGAACCAGCTTTTGCGAAAGCTTCAAGATAAGGATCTACAGATGCTATCATAAGGTGAACGTCAAATACTGCTTTTGTTTGTGGACGTAAAGCTTTAACAACGTCTGGCCCAAAGGTGATATTAGGGACAAAATGACCATCCATGATATCAAGATGAATCCAATCTGCACCAGCATCAAGAACATCTGATAATTCTTGACCAAGTTTAGAAAAATCAGAAGCTAAGAGTGAAGGGGCAATAAGATGGGAACGGGACATTAAGATCTCCTTAGTTGATCTTTTTTAGCATGTAATTTTATATGATAAAATATACATTTTTATTGTTCATATATGATATTAAGAGAGTGATAGTGTATAATAAAAGAAAGTATTGAAATATATTTTGAAATTTTAACAGTTGTATAAGTAAAAAATTATGTCTAAGCATAAAATACATTTAACACCGAAACCTCAATCAATAGTTCCTGTTTCGTCTCAAGAATATCGGGATACAATGAGTCATTTTGCAGGAGCTGTGCATATTGTAACAACAGATGGTATTAAGGGTAAGCGTGGTGTGACAATTTCAGCTTGTTGTTCCTTATCAGACGATCCTCCAACACTTCTTGTCTGTTTAATGCGATATAATACTGAAAATAAGCTATTTATGGAAAACGGAAATTTTTGTGTCAATAGTTTAACAGGAAAACATCGTTTATTAGCCGATGTCTTTTCTGGACGCTATAGTTTCACACAAAATGAACGTTTTGCTGCAGCTGAATGGGGTATTTTGCAGACCGGTGCTCCCAGTTTATTAAATGCTTTAGCCTCGTTTGACTGTAATTTAATTTGTTATCATGAACATGCAACTCACTATATTTTGATCGGTGAAGTTGTTGCAATAAACCGTAATCAAGAAAAAGATTCTTTAATGTATTTTAATCGCGACTATCATACCTTATCTTTACCTTTGTAAGCGTATATTTTGCAAATATTGGTGATTTGTTATTATTAGGTTGATTAACCTTTTTTGCAATTTGTCTAAAATTTCATGTACTTCTCTTAGTATATCATTTTTCAAAGAATTAATTTAGCACAAAAATATACCTTTTGCTGCTTATTTATGAAACGATCATCTTTACTAGCATAATATATCATCATTCATTTCATAAAACTCCTACATATGAAAAGCTTAAACGCATATTTTTAATATAATTTGAGTGATACAATTGAATTACGTATTCTTGATCAATGAAAACCTATAGCAAAAATAGATGCAGCTTTGAAGCGTATTGATGATGGTACTTATAGATTTTGTAAGAGAAATGAAGAGCCTAATAGTATAAAGCACTTTGAAGTTAGATTAATTGCAGTTTTTCATTAGAAATACAAGAACAACGCTACGAACAACGAAAAACAACCTATCGTGATGATTTTAAAATCAGCTATTTCAGAGAACATAAATCAATCAAAAATTTACTATCTAAATTTTAATATAGTCATAAAAGGAGAGAAAATACTACCTATAAAAAAGTATAAAATTTACGGAAGAGAATTTTATTTTTAAGAGCTAGAGGCATAGAACAAATAGTGATTTCTACTGTATTAATATCAGCTATCTATCTTTTGGTTATTTGTATGAGGTACATTATGCAGTATATTTTCTAACAATATCTGATTCTATGCTGGCAATATTTGATTCTATAATAATAGCTGTTGATCCACCGATAAGAAGCAAATGTTCTATATTATCTCGGCGTATTAAAACAAGACGATGTGTACGATCAATAGCGACTGTATCACATACAGCTAAACGTGACTGATACTTCCTGTTAGTTTTAAATTGTATTTTATTTAACTTAGTTAAAAGCTGAATAATTATAGCGATTGCTACAATTATTAGCATGAGATAAAAAAAGTTGATCATCACCTGCGTTATCGGCACATTTATATAATCTGATAACCAACTTTTCATATTATTCCTCTTAAATCTTAATAATAAGCCTATTATTTTTCATTTATAATATTATAAAATTTAGACTTTTAAAATTACATTATGAAACACAGTACTTAATATCAATAATTTATAAAAACCGTAAAGGCAATTTGTGGCAAAAAATAGTCATAATTGAGGCAAAAATGGATAAAAATTTTGATAATATTAATAAATTATTGTCTACTTTCGTGCGTTGGGAAATTATAATTGCAGTTACTATTTTTACAATAATTTTTTTACTCATTATTGGATTGATAGGTTTTTTTTATCCGCAAGGCTATTTTTATAAGACTGCTTTGATATTTCTTTTAGTTTTAGCTATAATAGGTATTATAGCACTTTTTTTATTAGGAATGAACATTTTCAGATGTAGTGCTGTGCAATTACATAAAGATTTAGATTTTAACATTTTTAATGAGATAGATGATATAATTATAGTCTCTGATTTATCTGGCTTTGTTTATTATTCCAATCAAAATTATCAAAAAATTTTTACTTATAAGCCTGAAGCTTCTTGTTATGTAGTTATTGCTGATCTTCCAAACACTGGCGCACTTTTATACCGTTTAAAAGTAGCAGCATTAAGTGGTTCTGCAGCTCAAGAAGTATTGAGAATGGATCGATCAATTTTTATTAATTCAAAACAAAAAGGTGCTATTTGGTACAATATTTCTGTTCATCCTACTACAGTTAAGAGGGGAGAGAAGCTTTTATTTTGGCGTATCACAGATGTTTCTCATTTACAGCAATATCATCAGTACAATGAAACTTTTTTCTTAAATTCACAGGAATCTATTAGTTATTTAGACCAAGCTCCTATTGGATTTTTATCTGTGAATGCACAAGGAATAATTATATATTTGAATACTGTTTTTGCTAAATGGTTTTTAATCGATTTAACAAATTTTACTGTTGGTCAATATAGTTTTGATCAATTATTTCATTCCGTTGAAAATAATAGCAAATGGAATGATATCTGTTGGAACAATAATAAATATCAAAATTCAAATTGTACGATACCCTATACGTTCTCTTTATGTTCAATTTCAGAAACTGGTAATAAAAGAATATTCAATTGTTTTATGTATGCTTCTTCTCTTCTAGAGGATGAGGCTATTTATCGCATTATTATGATACCACAGAAAATAAAAAAGAATGAAAGTAATAGCCAATCAAAATTGCCAAGCATATTAATCGAATATTTTAATGCGAGCCCTTTTGCGATAGCAGTTATTACTCAAAAAGGACAATTTATATATGTCAATAATGCCTTTTTGTTGCTTACGGGAAAATCTAGAGCTGTTAGTTTTTATGATATTATATCTCCCTGTGATCATGTACAGTTAGAGCGTGTATTTCAGCAGATTACAACGAATAAAAACTATTCAGTTCCAATAGAAACAGTATTAGAAGGTAATCAAAAACGCTATTTGCGTCTTTATACAATGCTTATAACATTAGATCATGATAATGCATTACAAGATTTCGTGATTGTATCTGGAATAGAAATAACAGAACAAAAAATGCTTGAAGATAAAATGATACAAAGCCAAAAAATGCAAGCTGTGGGACAATTAGCTGGTGGTATTGCTCATGATTTTAATAATGTTTTAACAGCAATTTTAATGTCATGTGATTTTCTTTTAAATACACATCGCAGTTCTGACCCGGCACATGCTGATCTTATTAACATCAAAAACAATGCTAATCGTGCAGCTGCACTTGTACAACAGTTATTAGCTTTCTCCAGAAAGCAAACGCTTCGACCTGAAAAAGTTGATTTTACAGAGCTTTTATCAGATATACGTAATCTTATTTTACCTCTTTTAGGAAATAATATTCAATTAAAAATCATTCATGGAAAAGATTTGTGGAATGTTAAAGTTGACCAAGCATCTTTTCAACGTGTTATTATGAATTTAGTTATCAATGCACGTGATGCCATGCTTGATGGAGGAATAGTAACAATTACGACAAATAATATTACAAAACAGCAAAGTGCGGAATTCAATTATGCTGGTTTTGTTGTTGGTGAATACGTACAGTTAAGCATTGCAGACACAGGAACTGGTATATCTGCTGTTATACAAGAAAAAATGTTTGAACCATTTTTTACAACAAAAGAAGTTGGTAAAGGTACAGGGCTTGGCTTATCAATGGTTTACGGTATTATCAAACAGACAGGGGGATATATTTACTGTGATAGTCAAGAAGGAGAAGGCACAACATTTCATATTTTTCTACCACGTTATATTCCTATGAGTAGGGAGACTTCTCAACAGATTGAAAAAGTAGAAGAACAGGAAAAGAATACAGATCTAACAGGCTCTGCTACTGTTTTATTAGTTGAAGATGAAGATTCTGTAAGAATGAGTAGTGTAAGAGCTCTCCAAATGCGAGGATATACGGTTTTAGAGGCTGCAAGCGGGGTGGAAGCGCTTGCTATACTTGAAAAAAACAGAGGTGTTGTTGATATTATTGTTTCTGATGTAGTTATGCCAGAGATGGATGGACCTACTTTACTCATAGAAGCACGTAAAAATTATCCTAATATAAAAATCATTTTTGTTTCTGGATATACAAAAGATGCTTTTACTAAAAATCTTCCAGAAGATGCTGTTTTTGGGTTCTTATCTAAACCATTCACACTTAAACAGTTAGCACTAGCAGTTAAAGAAACCCTAGCACAATAGGATAGTATGATTTTAAAAGTCATAAGACTTCAATATTTTCAAGTATTGTAGCTTAAGTAATAAAGATATTTTAGTAACTATATTGTTAATTTTTTATTTTAAGCTATACATTTAAATAAAATAAAAAACTTATTTAAATAAATGTTACATGTATCCCTATTTCAAATATTCCTTTATCAATTTTGTATTTTTATCTTAAAATTTTTTATAGAAAATTTTTGTTTAAAGAGAAAAAAGTTGTTGTTGGTAATCTGTTGCTTTATTATTTCCTTGAATAAATGCTTTTAAGGCTTCTGGATAGAGTTTATTTTCAGCTTTTAAAACTCTTTCTGCCAAACTTTCTACAGTATCATGGGGGTGTATTGGAACCGCAGCTTGAGCAAGAATCTTTCCTGCATCCATTTCTTCTGTAACCAGATGAACAGTACAGCCAGTGATTTTCATTCCTGCTGCTAAAGCTTTTTCATGGGTATTTAAGCCCTTAAATAAAGGAAGAAGAGAGGGGTGAATATTAAGTATTCGTTCTTCATATAGCTTGATAAAATATGGTGAAACAAGCCGCATATAACCAGCAAAGCAGATCAGGTCTGGTTGATATTGGGATAAAATAGTGAGGATGTTCTTTTCATGTATTTCTTTTGTTGGATAATTTGTGCGATCAACGACATGAATAGGTACATTATTATCACGTGCTTTTTTAATGCCAGCAGCATGAGGACTATCACAAATAACCCCAACGATTTTAGCAGGATATTCTGTTTGTTGGCTAGCCTTAATAAGCGAAATCATATTAGATCCGTTACCGGAAATAAAGACAATTATTTGTTTTTTCATAAATTAAGCTTACCTTTATAAGTAACTTTTTTATTTTGATATTTTTTTAAAATACCAAGTGGAGTAATGGTTTCTCCTTGGTCCTCAAGCGCTTTCATAATAGATTCAGCTGAATTTTGTGCTACAATAACAATCATGCCAATACCACAATTAAAGGTTCGGAGCATTTCTGTTTCTTGTATTTTACCTTGTTGAGCAATCCATAAGAATACTGGTGAAATAGGAATTGCAGAGAGGTTAATTTCAGCACAAAGAGAAGATGGCAGAACACGTGGAATATTTTCAGGAAAGCCACCCCCTGTGATATGAGCAAGAGCTTTAATTCCTTTGTTATTCCTTATAACCGGCAGAAGAGATTTTACATAAATACGAGTTGGTATTAGCAGTGCTTCACCAAGAGTTATTTCAGGATTAAAAGGAGCAGGGTAATTCCATTTAAAATCATTTTGTTTAATGATTTGTCTTATGAGAGAGAAGCCATTTGAATGAACTCCAGATGAGCTAAGACCTAAGATAATATCTCCTTCTGCAAGATCTTTTGAAGGTAACAATGAATTCCGTTCAGTAGCTCCTACAGCAAAACCTGCTAGGTCATAATCTCCTTTTGCATACATACCAGGCATTTCTGCAGTTTCCCCTCCGATAAGAGCCGCTCCTGCTTGTTGGCATCCTGCTGCAATACCAGAAACAATTTCTACTCCTTGTTTTGTATCTAGTTTTCCAGTCGCAAAATAGTCTAGGAAAAAAAGAGGCTCCGCACCTTGTACAATTAAATCATTAACACACATGGCTACAAGATCAATACCAACAGTATTATGAATACCTATTTCAATGGCAATTTTTAATTTTGTACCTACGCCATCATTAGTTGCTACGAGAATGGGATCTACAAAACCTGCTGCTTTTAAATCAAATAGACCACCAAACCCACCAATCTTTGTATCTGCACCTATTCGTTTTGTTGAGTGCACATAAGGCTTAATTTTTTCTACCATTATATTGCCTATGTTAATATCAACACCACTATCTGCGTAGGTAAGATTCTTATTAGTTTTTTTATTCACTAGTTGTTGATTGCTCATTGGAGTCTTCCTTTATAGGAAATCAGATTTTGATATTTATGCAATGCCATGATAAAGTTATCTCTGCAAGAGTTATTGGATTTATTAATCAAAATACAATTATTGTTTACTTGACTCAAGAGGAAGAAATTCCATAATCTTTTAAAAGAATTTTGGTAATATTTATCAAATGGATATCAAGTAGTTAAAAGAACTCTTTACTGCCAATGAACAAGACAATGAATAAAAAAAAGAAATCTCATGATCATTATACGGCCTCTATACCCGCTTATGCCCAAGTACCATTACCAAATGGTATGAAAAAGCAAATTTTTTTCTGGTTAGGCGCATTGATTTTTTTCGTTATTTTTATGTTTATTTTTGGATCAATTTTGTTTCCTTTTATAGCAGGGATTGTGTTAGCATATTTTCTTAATCCAATTGTACAAATCTTTGAAAGAATTGGAATTCATCGTGTTTTTGGTACTGTGCTAATTACTTTGTCTATTATTATTTTTTTTGTGGTTGCTTTAATAATTTTGATTCCTATTATCAGTGGACAAATACAACAATTTGTAAGCAATGGTTTACCGGTTTATGTCAATCGCATTCAAACTTTTTTTGTTGAGCATAATTTTGATTGGGTAAGGCGTTATTTTGATAGTGATCCAAATGAGCTACATACTAATATTAAAGCGCTTTTAGGACAAAGCTCTGATTTTATTACGTCTCTATTAAATTCGCTTTTAAAGTCAGGAAAATCTATTGTTAATATTGTTAGTCTATTTGTAGTAACGCCAGTAGTAACATTTTATATTTTATTAGATTGGCCAAAGATGGTTAAGGCTGTTGATTCTTGGATACCACGCAATCATCTTATAACTGTTCGCAGTCTTTTTCATGAAATGGATAAAGCTGTCGCAGGTTTTGTACGTGGACAAGGAACTGTTTGTTTAATTCTGGCGGGGTATTATGCTATTGGCTTAACTATTACAGGACTGAATTTTGCTCTTTTAATTGGTATATTTGTTGGTCTCATAAGTTTTATTCCTTACATTGGTACAATGATTGGCTTTATACTATCTATTGGTGTTGCATGGGTTCAATTTTATCCAGATAATTGGGGTTGGGTTTTTGTTGTAATGATAGTTTTCTTTATTGGACAATTCATTGAAGGTTATATTCTGCAACCAAAGCTTGTTGGTTCATCAGTTGGCCTGCATCCAGTTTGGTTGATGTTTGCACTTTTTGCTTTTGGTTCATTATTGGGGTTTACAGGTATGCTTGTTGCCGTTCCTGCAGCTGCTATCATTGGCGTTCTAGTTCGTTTTGTTCTTCATATTTATCTGAATTCTCAGATGTATGCTCAAAATGAAAATTTGGAGTCAATAGAATGAATAAATACGAAACGCAGTTACCGTTGGATTTTTCTCATAAATCAGTTTTTCAATTTGATGATTTAATAATGACAGATAGTAATCGCATGGCTTTTCAACTGATTAATCATTGGCCAAATTGGGTTCCACCTATTGCAGCCTTAATCGGAGACAAAGGATCTGGGAAGACGCATTTTTCTAGTGTATGGGCTCAAAAAGCTAATGCTTTAAATATTTGTCATGATGAAATTGATCAGATTATAACCGTAGCTGCTTCAGGTAAATCGTTTTTAATTGAGGATATTGATTCAGCTGAGATCAGTGAAATTGGTCTTTTTCATCTAATTAATAGCATTAAACAAGCAAATCTAGGTATGAAGCAAGCTACTTTATTAATGACTGCACGTACATTACCATCTACATGGAATTTGCAATTGAATGATCTGAAAAGTCGCCTTAACTCAGTTATGCTAGTTGTATTAAAGCAGCCTGATGATGCATTATTAACGGCTATTGCTTTTAAATTATTTTCTGATCGGCAAATTACAGTTCATCCAAGTGTTATTCATTATCTTATAAACCGTTGTGAGCGTTCTTTATTCTCATTAAAGAGTATCATTGATTCCGTTGATCAATTAGCTTTACAAAGAAAAAGTAAGGTAACGCGTGCTATTATTAGTGAGGTTATTAATATGCAAATTCAGTAAATACTTTTTGACATATTCTAATGTTTTTTTAATCTTAGTATTATATAAATTTATGAAATAAAAAATACAGCTTAGTTTTTTAACTATAATATTTATTTTACGAGTAATGATTTCATTTGCAGCTTTTAGTATGGGCGTATTTTCTGATTTTTTAGAAAGTAATGATAATTTGAAGGATAATATTAGGCTATTTATATTGCATTCTATTATCGACATACATAATAACAGCCTGGTATTGCTATAATGAATTATTATTAACTTCTTGGAAAATCTATATTAAGGATATTTTTATTCTAGCTAGTATGGATTTTATTTTTTATAGAGTGTTTTTTATTTCTATCGTTAATCATTTGATTAAAAAGTGCTTAAAAGAATTATTATATATTAAGGAATAGAAAAATTAAAAAAAGTGTGTTTTTCTCTTGCACTTCTGCTATGAAAATTTTAGGGAAGATAGGTTAAATATAAATGACGGAGCGTAGCGCAGTCTGGTAGCGCACCTGATTTGGGATCAGGGGGTCGTAGGTTCGAATCCTATCGCTCCGACCATGCTTATTCGATGAAAGATAATATCACGAATTGGATAGTATGCGGTAAAGTTATTATTTAGCTTTAGCTATTATTTTATCTAAGGGAAAAAAAGTTCTATGGTTGCGCGTATTTATAGTCCTGCAAAAACACCAATGCAGTCAGGCAAGGCAAATACTGGTTTTTGGATTCTTCAATATGAGCCAGTACAGAAAAAAATGATTGAACCTCTTATGGGGTATACAGCAACATCTGATATAAATAGTCAAATAAAAATTCGGTTTCAAACAAAAGAAGAAGCAATAAATTTTGCTATAAAAAATGCTATTCCTTATCGTGTAGAAAATTTGCATGAAGCTTTACGACGCGCTATTTCTTATTCTGATAATTTTCATAGTAATCGGCAACAACCTTGGACACATTAACAAGGATGTTACTCATAAATTAAGATGTTTTTTATTTGGTCCCGTAGCTCAGCTGGATAGAGCAACGGCCTTCTAAGCCGTAGGTCACAGGTTCGAATCCTGTCGGGATCGCCAAATATCAATAAAATAAATGAGCTATATAAAAGTTAGAAATTTTGGGTCATATTGATTGAATTTTTTATTTCTTCTGTATTGCTAATAATTTCTGAGCATGCTCCATCATAGTGGAAAAAAGTTTGAAAAACATTTATAAATACCATAAACTTTCAATTTATTGTCTTATCAAATATTTGAAATGGTTCAAATAGATGATTTTAACTTAGACTATCCAAATTATTAATTAAATCAATTCGATAAATGATTATCATTAAAGAACTCAAAAATACTGATAATCTATAAATAATAGAATGCTTTAGCAGTTTCATTACACAATAGGGCTCACGGAATATGACTGAATATTAAAATAATACTCTGAATGCAAATATTTGTATTTAGTGAGGTTTTTCATATTTAAAATTAATTTTTATAAAATATTTAGAAACATTAAATATACTATTCGTCAAAAATGCTTTTATGATTAAAATACGTTAAATATTTTTTTAACGCCATGTATAAAAAAGTGTAAGCAGTATTCGCTTTTATAACTGTAGATATATATTTGATTTCAAAATTATTGAATTTCTTTTTGGGTTTCAAACCATAAGTTGCTCAGCTTTTTAAGTAATTTAAATATTATTTTTTATTGAAGTGATATTTATAATTAACTTAATTGTATCACTGTACGATAGATAATGAAAAAATGCTTCTATTATGGTTTATTTAGATTTTTCAAAATTTATAGTTTTTTATCATCTAGCGTAGTGATAATTTATTCTAGTCTATAATAGCCTTTTTATATAGGAAGGGCAGGAGTTATACGAATGTTAAAAAAAGTTATGATCGTGGAAGATAACGAACTTAATATGAAATTATTTCGTGATCTTATAGAAGCGTGTGGCTATGAAACCATTGAAACACGTAACGGACTTATTGCATTAGATCTAGCTCGTTCTTCAAAACCTTCTCTCATTCTCATGGATATTCAATTGCCTGAAATATCAGGAATTGATATTATTAAACAATTGAAAGAGGATGAAGAACTTAAATCTATTCCCGTTATTGCTGTAACAGCTTTTGCTATGAAAGGAGATGAAGAACGAATTCGTGCAAGTGGGTGTGAAGAATACATGTCAAAACCTATTTCTGTTCCTCATTTTATTACAACGGTAAAATCTTTTTTAAATTAAAAGCTTTATTTTAGATAACAACAAATAAAAATATTGTTTGATTAAATAACTTTAGTTTTTTTTAACAAAAAAACCAATGAAAACAAAAACTCAACATACCATTATAAAAATTTGAATTAACGTTTTGAAAATTGGAAAGAACGACGCGCTTTCGCTTTACCATATTTTTTGCGTTCAACAACACGGCTATCACGTGTAAGAAATCCTCCCTTTTTTAAAATAGTGCGGAGTGCTGGTTCGTAATAAGTTAGCGCTTTTGAAAGTCCATGCCGTACTGCTCCTGCTTGACCGGAAAGACCTCCTCCAGCGACGGTTGCAACAACATCAAATTGAGTATCTCTTTGGGTTGCCACAATTGGTTGGCGAAGAATCATTCTAAGAACAGGACGAGCAAAATATTTGTCGAACTCTTTATTATTAATAGTAATTTTCCCAGATCCTGGTTTGATCCATACACGAGCAATAGCATCTTTACGTTTGCCTGTTGCATAAGCACGTCCTTGTGAATCAAGTTTTTGTACGTGAATGGGAGCAACATTTTCATTAGATTCTACAATACCTGTTGCGGTACCAAATTGAGAAAGAGAATTGAGTTCAGCCATATCTAAGCAATCCTTTTATTTTTGCAATTTAAAGCACCTACATCAAGAACTTCAGGCTGTTGTGCTGTATGTGGATGTTCATTACCAGCATAAACACGCAAGTTTTTCATTTGACGGCGACCAAGAGGGCCACGAGGAATCATACGTTCTACAGCTTTTTCAATAACTCGTTCAGGAAAACGCCCTTCCAGAATTTGGCGAGCTGTGCGTTCTTTGATGCCGCCGATATAACCAGTATGCCAATAATACTTTTTATCAGTATATTTTTTCCCGGTGAGAACTATTTTATCTGCATTTATAACAATAACATTATCTCCATCATCGACATGTGGAGTGAAAGTAGCTTTGTGTTTTCCACGTAAGCGGTTAGCAACGAGCGTAGCAAGACGACCTAAAACGAGGTTTTCTGCGTTAATAATAACCCATTTTTTTACCACTTCAGCTGGCTTTTGTGAAAAAGTTGCCATGAAGTATCCTTTATAAGAATCCCTTTAAGAGTAAGGGCATTTTTTGTTGCTTGGCGTTGTGTATTACTATCACAACAAGAGACACTACAAGTGTACTATTTATTTGATATAATGTCTGATGATTTGCGTCAAGAGAAAATAAAACTTATATAAATGTGCTGTTATGATAACTTTACTAATGATGATTTATTCATTTAAGGCGTGACTGTATTTTTATTACTTGTTGGAGTATTATCAACAATAATGCGACGATTTCGTTATTTACTTAATGTTCAATCTTCTGCTTGTAATCAAGCTTGGATTGATGCTCTTGATATGGATAGGATTAATAACGCTCGTGCCATTTCTCAAAAATTTGGTTTGCCAGACCAACTTGCGCGGGTTCTTGCAGCAAGAGATGTTGATGAATCGGAAGCTGTGGCTTTTATTAACCCGACACTGCGTATTTTAATGCCTAATCCTAAAAAAATTACAGATGTGGATTGTGCAGCAGAGCGCTTAGTTAAAGCTATTATAAACCGAGAAAAGATTGCTATTTTTGGCGATTATGACGTTGATGGTGCTTGTTCAGCAGCGCTTTTAGCGCGTTTTTTACATTGTTTTGGTATAATAGTAAAAATCTATATTCCTGATCGTATTATTGAGGGATATGGTCCAAATGAACAGGCAATGAAAGGATTGGTACAAGAAGGGGCGAGTTTAATTATTACTGTTGATTGTGGTGCGAATAGTCCGGATGCAGTAAGAGCAGCGAGGCTTGCGGGTGCTGATGTCATTGTTTTAGATCATCATCAAATGGAGAATATTCACGAAGAAGCTGTTGCCCTTGTTAACCCTAATCGTCCTGATGATTTTTCTGAGCAAGGACATTTATGCGCTGCTGGTGTTGTATTTATTACATTAACGTGGGTTAATCGTTTATTGCGGGAGAAAAAATGGAGAGGAACGCTGCCTGATCTTTTAAGTATGCTTGATCTTGTTGCATTAGCCACTATATGCGATGTTGTTCCATTACAAGGTGTCAATCGTGCTTTTGTAGTTAAAGGGCTTCAGGTAGCTCGTTCTATGCATAATCCTGGAATAGCTGCTTTGACGAAGGTTGCGCATATAGGAGAACCACTCAATAGTTTTCATTTGGGTTTTTTATTGGGACCCAGGATTAATGCAGGAGGACGTATTGGAAATCAGGCCTTAGGAGCATATTTGCTCAGCTGTAATGATAGAGATGAAGCCGATAGAATAGCACAAGAACTAGACCGACTTAATAAAGAACGTCAAGAAATGGAGATGACTCAATTAGTTCAAGCTGAATCTTATCTTGATTCTATTTATCAAGAGAAAACAATACCATCTTCTTTTGTGATTGCTCATAAAGAATGGCATCCTGGTATCATTGGTATTCTTGCAGCTCGTTTAAAAGAACGCTTTTTTTGCCCTGTTTTGGTCATAGCTTTGAAAGAAGATGGAAGTGGTATTGGATCGGGGCGTTCAATTAGTGGTATAAATTTGGGAGTACTTGTACGTGAAGCAGTTACATTAAATTTATTAGAAAAAGGAGGAGGACATAGTATGGCAGCGGGATTTACAATTCAGTCAGAAAAAATTGAAGCTTTTCGTGAATGGCTAGAAGGAAAAGTATCTTTAATGGTTTCACAATTACGTGCTGAGAAGTCTCTTAGTATAGATGGTTTTCTTTCTGCTTCTGGCGCTAATAAAGATCTTTTTGATATGATTGAAAAGGCTGGTCCTTTTGGCTCAGGAAATGCTATACCTGTTTTTGTCTTTCCTTCTCACCGGTTAGTTAACTTATATGAAGTTGGAAAAGGCCATTTGCGCCTTATTATTTCTAATATTGAAGGTAAAAAATTGCAAGGAATCGCTTTTGGTGCAGTAGGAACACCACTTGGTCAATTTCTTTTTGAGAATATTGGTAAAACAATTCATTTAGCTGGTAATCTTAGTTTAAATCATTGGAGAGGAAATATCAGTCCACAATTGCGTGTTATTGATGCAGCTGCAGTAGTTTAATAAATACATTTTTAAAATCAAATATCTAGATTATCTGCAAAAGTAGAGTTTTCTTGTATAAATCGAAATCGTGCTTCTGGTTTAGTACCCATTAAACTTTCGACTATATTTTTAGTTTCTTGCATGTTAACTGTATCGATAGCAACACGTAAAAGCGTGCGTTTTTGCGGATGCATAGTTGTTTCTTTAAGTTGTTCAGCACGCATTTCTCCAAGGCCTTTAAAACGTCCAATTTCAATTTTAGCCTTTCCAGTAAATTCAGTTTTTAGTAATTCATCTTTATGAATATCATCACGCGCATAAGCAACTTTTCCTCCTTGTGATATTCTATAAAGAGGAGGTACAGCGAGATATAAATGGCCCTGACGAATAAGATCGGGCATCTCTTGAAAGAAAAAGGTAATCAAAAGTGATGCAATATGAGCACCATCAACATCTGCATCTGTCATAATAATAATACGCTCATATCTTAAATCATCTTCACGATATTTAGAGCGCGTTTCACATCCTAGTGCAAGAATAAGATCACTAATTGTTTGACTTGCACTCATTTTTTCACGCGCTGCACTAGCTACGTTTAATATTTTTCCACGAAGGGGTAAAATTGCTTGATTAATTCTATTTCGTGCTTGTTTAGCAGAGCCACCAGCAGAATCACCCTCAACAATGAATAATTCAGCTCCAGCAGCAGAATTTTGGCTACAATCTGCTAACTTTCCAGGTAGTCTTAATTTACGTACAGCAGTTTTTCGATTTATTTCCCTATCTTGGCGCCGTTTTAAGCGTTCTTCAGCTCTTTCAATAACCCAATCAAGAAGTTTTGTCGCTTCTTGTGGAGAATTAGCAAGCCAATGATCAAAAGGATCACGTATTGCATTTTCAACAATACGGTGTGCTTCAATTGTAGCTAGTCGATCTTTAGTTTGTCCAACAAACTCAGGTTCTCTGATAAAAACTGAGAGGATTGCAACTGCTGAGATCATCACATCATCAGAAGTGATGATGGCAGAACGTTTATTACCTATTAGTTCAGCATAAGCTTTTAAGCCACGCAAGAGAGCTTGTCGTAATCCTGCTTCATGTGTTCCACCTTCTCCAGTCGGAATAGTATTACAATAAGATTGTACACAAGCGTTACCACCATACCAAGCGATAGCCCATTCAACTGAACCATGACCACCATGTTGTTTTGTTTTACCAGAAAAAATTTCAGAGGTTACACGATATTCATTTTTTAATGAGGACAATAAATAGTCTTTTAATCCATCTGGAAAGTGAAAAATAGTTTTTTCAGGAATATTTTTTATACCTTCAAGTATTATAGGATCACAATTCCAGCGAATCTTTACTCCACCAAAGAGATAAGCTTTAGAGCGAGCTATCTTATAAATTTTCTCTGGTTCAAAAGCTACTTTTTCACCAAAAATTTTACTGTCGGGATGAAAACGCACGCGCGTACCGCGACGGTTATAAACATCACCTAGATTTTCTAAATCAGATTGAGGAATGCCGCGTGAAAAACGTTGGCGGTAAAGTTTGCGCTCTCGTGCTACTTCAACTTCCATATCATCAGAAAGAGCATTAACAACAGAAATACCTACTCCATGTAATCCACCAGAGGTTTGATAAGCTTTTCCATCAAATTTTGCGCCTGAATGAAGTTGTGTCATAATGACTTCAAGGGTAGATTTATCCGGCATTTGCGGATGATTTTCAACAGGGATTCCACGCCCATTATCTGTAACTGTTATATAACCTTGTCCATCCAATGAGACATCAATTAAATCTGCATAACCAGCAACAGCTTCATCCATTGCATTATCGATAATTTCAGAAAATAAATGATGAAGCGCTTTGCTGTCTGTTCCGCCAATGTACATCCCAGGCCGTAAACGTACAGGCTCTAAACCTTCAAGTATACGGATAGATAAAGCGTTATATTCATTTTCTTCTGTATCATTTTTGGAAGCAGATACAGAAATTGCCTGAGGTACCTCTTCCCGGTTTACTGAAATTGGCTTATTTTGTTCTTTCGTTTCTATGCGAAATTGAGCATTATTTAAAACACTAAAAAGATCTTTATTATTATCGCTCATAGCACTCAATCGTCTATCTAAATTTAGGTTATATAAATAAACCTTTAATCAGAATTAAGTTTTATGCCTGTTTTTTATTTAAAAATCAATGCACTTAAGAAATAGCAATTGTTGGACCAAAAATTTGTTCAAAAGTTTGTTTCATAGCAATATCAACATCATGCATTGTTACAGGTAAACCTAGATCTAATAGACTTGTTACACCGTGATTTGCAATTCCGCAGGGAACAATTCCTGTATAGTGAGATAGATCAGGATCGATATTAATACAAATGCCATGAAAGCTTACCCATTTACGCATACGAATACCAATAGCAGCAATTTTATCTTCTGCTGGTGTTCCATTTATTGTTAGTGGACGATCAGGCCGAATAACCCAAACACCAACTCGATCTTCGCGACGTTCTCCTTTAACGTTAAATTGTGCAAGTGTTTCGATGATCCACTGTTCTAATGCACTAATAAAGGCACGTATATCTTGTCTCCGACGTTTAAGGTCAAGCATAATATAAGCAACACGTTGTCCTGGACCATGATATGTAAATTCACCACCACGACCTGCTTCATATACAGGAAGAGAATGAGGAGTTAATAAATCTTTTTGTTGAGCACTTGTTCCTGCTGTATAAAGAGGAGGGTGTTCGAGAAGCCAGACTTGTTCGTGTGCAGTTTTTGCAAAAATATTCTCTACGCGTTCTTGCATATAGCGTAATGCTTCAGGGTATTCGATTAAATTATCACTTATTTTCCACTCAACTGGTGAAGTATGGTGAGTTGCTTTAAAATGATGTGATAAATGATTGCGATCAGTATATTTCAATTTAGACGTCATCAAAAAAATATATATTAAAGTTATTTGGTCTTTTATTACTTAAAATAATAGCGCAACGATATAGAGTTGCTTATTGAAATGAAAATTAAAAATAAAGGGTATCGACATTGTCATTAAAATGAAGGTTATTATTCTAAATCATTATAGTCTAACAAAACCTTAAAATAATTAGAGGATTTTCAATTAATAATTTAATTTATTATTCATTATTATATTTTTGTTTTTTAATATTTTTTTATCGTATGGATTAATATTTAATATATGAAGTGATAAAATTCGTCTTTAAAAGATATTTTACCATCTTCCTGACGCTCCACCACCACCTGATGAACCTCCTCCGCCTCTAAAACCACCGCCATTTGAATGTCTTCTGAAGTTACCAACGGAGCGTCTACCATCAGCGCTCAAATTGATAAACCAAAGAGTAAAAATGATTCCCATCCAGCGATATTTTTGTGGGCCTACTTTTTTACCAAAAATCATTGCTAAAATGGGTAAACCAATCACTGTAAAAAAGATTAAAAATATAATTGCATTAACTATCATTTCTTCTTTTTTTTCTTGTTTACGTTGTATTTCAATGGCTTTAGCCTTTTCCTTAATTCGAAAAGTAAAATCAGAATCATTTTCTATAATAATTCGTGTAATTGCATTGATTGCTTCGATAATTCCTTGTTGATAATTTTTTTTACGAAAATTAGGAAGAATAAAATTATTAATAATGACGGCAGAAACTGCATCGGTTAATTCTCCTTCTAAACCATAGCCGACTTCAATACGTACTTCACGTTCATTTGGTGCAACAACAAGTAATACGCCATTATTAATCTTCTCCTGACCTAAAGCCCATTTTCGGAAAAGGGAATTACTATAAGTTTCAATATCAATTCCAGAAAGAGTAGGGACAGTTACAATAACAATTTGATCACCTGTTTTTTTTTCTAAAGCAGAAAGCTTTGTTGTCAGATTTTCTATTGTTGCTCGATCAAGTAAGTGAGCTATATCATTCACATGACCAGTTAGGCGAGGGAATGAGCTTTGAGAATAGACAACACTATTCAATGTAATAATTAAAAATAAAACACTTACAAAAGCTAAAAAATATAAAATAATACTACGTTGAATAGAATCTCGAAATGGCATCATTTAATTAAAATTAACCTGTGGTGTTTGGTGAGCGTTACTGTCAATAGTAAATGTTTGCATAGATTTTGCATCGTGAAACCATAACTTTGCCCAAATCATTGTTGGCATTGTTTTAAGTGCAGTATTATAGATACGTACTGCTTCAATATAATCACGGCGAGCAATAGAAATACGATTTTCAGTTCCCTCTAGTTGTGACTGAAGAGCTAAGAAATTCTGATTTGCTTTAAGGTCTGGATAATTTTCAACAATAGCCATCAGGCGTGAAAGTGCACTTGATAAATTTGCTTGATTATTGAGATATTGTTGCATAATTTCTGGGCTGTTTAACATATCAGCATTAATGGTTGTTTGTGTTGCTTTTGCACGTGCTTCGATAACATCAGCAAGTGCAGTTTTTTCGTGTGATGCATAACCTTTAACAGTTTCTACAAGATTAGGAACGAGGTCCGCACGACGTTGATATTGGTTTAAAACTTCACTCCACGCTGCATGCGCTTTTTCTTCATTTGTTGGTATCACATTAAATCCACATCCGCTTAAAAACGGTATTAAAAACGCTAAAAAAATAATAATAAAAAATAGCTTTAATATTTTTAATTTAAGATAGATAGTTATAGTTCGTTGTGTAGTTAGTGCATCTAGCATAAAATATCTCCAAAAGCTTATTCATGTATATAGGGCATAGCTTACATATGACAAAATATTTTGAACTTTGTAAACTAGCTCATTTATATTAACGAATTAGTCTAATTTTCAATAACTAGTTTAGCGAAAAAGCTAATTACACATTCTTTAACAAGAATTTATGAATCTTGATTATTTATTAATGATTAAACATTGAAACGATTATTGAAGTTGCTATAATCAGGTTATTCCGCACAAAAAAATGTAATTATGGGATTTCAAATGCTTGGTGTTATTTCTGCTAAAGATACAACAGGAAAGCTGAAGCCAAATTTAATATTTTTAGAAGAAATTATCGATAAGACACGTTAATAAGATAAACAAGTTTTCAATCAGAACGAAAATTAATCAATAAAAAATCTGATGATGGCAGTCGTTGCATTTTTTACTTTGTTTGAGGGATTAGCAAAAGCTTTTTTGCTTAGTAAAAAGCTGAGAGCTATCTATAATGTGCTTTTTTATATTAGTTTGTCTCTAATTTATCTGGAGAGGAAAGACTGTACTGTCATCAGCTCAAAAAACCAAATTTGATAAGACAAATCTTAAAGTATAGCAAACAGGATAAACATTTGTATGGATGGTAAAAAATAAAGTAATTAAAGAGAAAACATCTTATGAAAACGGAATAACAATCACCTTACAAAAGAGACATATCAAGATTTGAAGATGATGTCACATTGTTTGAAAAGATTAGCTTTTATCACCTTTATTTTTGTTATTGATATTACTCATCTTTATGCATGCATCAAAAACTTCTCCTTAAAATAGTTTAGGCTTTTAAAAGCTTGAGTAAATGGATTTTCATTATAGCACATAATTTCACAACTCGATTTCTACGTGCTCATCAATAATGTTTTTCAATATTCTCTATGTATAAATTAATAAAAAATTGTCGAGATGATTCGTTGAATATGTCTGTCTGTTATTCTTAAATTAAGAGTATTTATAAGTTATTCACATAAATGTATACTATTTATTTAATAAACTATATCGTGATTATTTTATTCAACTTTCTACTTTAATGAATTGATTTTATTAAATTTTAATGACTATTTTATCTTTTTAAAATGGTATTAATCATTTCTAATAATATAATAAATATTTTTAACGTTTTGTTAAGCTATTGATAAAAAGTAAATTTTAATAATACCATACACATTAGCGTGGGAGTAAGGATTTTCAATAGTATTAATTTCCTTATCATATGCAGAGATTTTAGTTTTGTTTGTGTACAATAAATTTTGTGTACATGATATAAATATAGAAATAAGCGGGTTGATAAATGCTTTTAAATAGCAGAGTAAAATTTACCTCCATTGTTAAACTGATATTTCGGTTTATTTTTATAATAGTTGCCACTCAATTGTTGACAGCTTGTGCAAATCCAATGATGCAACTTTCAAAAAAAAATGTTGATAATAATAAAGTTGTAAAGGCTAAAGCTGTTTCTGTGCCTGAAAGAATTTTAAGTGGACAAAATAAATCAAAAAATAAAGTTGTAAAAGGAACTGTTATTGGTAAACCTTACCAAATAAAAGGAAAGTGGTACTATCCAAAAGCTGACCCAACGTATCAGCGTGTTGGGCAAGCGTCGTGGTATGGTTCGTATTTTCATGGACGCTTAACTGCAAATGGCGAAATCTATAATATGAATCTTTTAACTGCAGCACATCCTACTATGCCGTTACCTAGTTATGCTCGTGTTACTAATTTGCAAAATGGTTCTTCTATCATCGTTAGAGTAAATGATCGTGGTCCTTACATGAAAAATAGAATTATTGATCTATCAAAACAAGCTGCAACAATGCTTGGTTATTTAAATCAAGGTACCGCGGATGTTAAAGTAGAATATGTTTCTGAAGCACCTATTAATAATTATGACAGTGAATATTTAGTAGCTTCTTATAAACCTGGAAATTATAACCCATCTATGATGATGGCATTATCAAATACCATAGAAGCACAAAAAGATGTTACATTGTTTACTTTTAATACGAATAATTATAATATGAGTAATCAAAAGCAACAAAATAAAACTATTTCAATAAAATTGCCGCAAATTGGTCCGATTTTGCCTGATAAGCCCACATCATTCTATCAAGTTGCTTCTATTAAATATTTAAAATAAGTGCAGTAAACTAAATGGCGTTTAAAGCATTTTTCTAATCTGCAAGCACTTTGTTTAAAAAGAGAATAAATCTTTTCTTGCGTAATAAACCGCTTTATGTTGATTCTAAAAGAGAGGGAGAATCAGCATGTATCTGTTATTGAAGATTTCATTTTCCTTAATTTGGATATTAATATTCAATGAACAAGGACAAACAAAAAAATTTCAGACATCTGCATTACAATTACTGATATTTGACGACAATACAGATACAATACTTTTTGAAAAACAAAGTGATGTTATTTTTTTTCCTGCTTCATTAGTAAAATTGATGACAGCTGAAGTGGTTTTTTATCAACTTAAAAAAGGATTTTTAAATAAAACACAAAAATTTAAAGTCAGTGAAAATGCTTGGAGAAAAGGGGGAGCGCCTTCCGGTACAAGCACTATGTTTGCAAAGGAAAAAACGGAAATTAGTGTTTTTGATCTTTTGCGGGGTCTTATTATTGTTAATGGAAATGATGCAGCTATTACTTTGGCTGAAGGAATAGCTGGTAATGAAACTAATTTTGCAGAATTAATGAATAAGAGGGCTAAAACACTTGGATTGCTACACAGCCATTTTATTAACGCAACAGGGTTACCTGAAAAAGGGCAATTTATAACATTACGTGATATAATTACGTTAGCACGCCATATTTCTCGTGAATATCCTGATTATTATGCTCTTTATCGTGAGCCTAAATTTACTTGGAATAAGATTACTCAACATAATAAAAATTCCCTTGTTTTTCAAAAAAATGATGTAGAAATAGAGGGGCTAGGTTTCGGTTATAGTGAAGGAATAGGTTTTTCAACAGTTGTTTCTGCTTGTAAGAATCAGCGACGTATTTTTCTTGCAGCTAACGGTTTACAAAATAAAAAAGAGCGTTCAAAAGAAATAGAACGCATTCTTGAATGGGCTATGACAGCTTTTGATCTTAAAACAGTTTTTACAAGAGGTAAGACGGTTGGTTATGCTTCTGTTTATGGTGGAGCACAAAATTCTATTCCGCTTATTGTTAAAGAACCGATAAGTTTTATGCTTTCAAAGCAAAAAACTTTTAATGATGTTAAAGCAATAATTCAATATCATGGTCCGTTAAAAGCTCCTGTCACTATAGGACAAAAAATTGGTATTATTCAAATTTTTTCAGATAAACAACTTCTTGTTGAAAAATCAATTTGGGCTGGAGCAGATATTCAAAAAGGCAATTTTTTTACAAAAGTAAAAGATGCGCTTTATGAAATAACAATTGGATGGACACGAAAATACTTATAATGCGCAAATGTGCACCCAAATAAGGAATTAAGAGCTTTTTACATGTCAGGCTATTTTATTACATTTGAAGGGGGAGAAGGCACAGGAAAAACAACTCAAATTTCTTTGCTTGCTCAACATTTAGGTAGAAAAGGTTATGATGTTATTATAACACGTGAACCTGGAGGAACAGCGGGTGCAGAAGCAATACGCTATATTTTATTATCAGGTAGCGTAGCCCAATATGGGCCATTTATTGAAACGTTTTTATTTACAGCAGCACGTGCTGATCATGTTTCTGAAATCATTAAACCTTCTTTGCAATCTGGAAAGATTGTTTTATGTGATCGATTTATTGATTCTACACGTGTTTATCAAGGATTAGATAATAAAGTGGATGCACATATTTTTTCTATTTTAGAGCATATTGGTATGAAAGGAATAAAACCTGATTTAACGTTTTTATTAGATATACCTGCAAAACTTGGGATGGAGCGTGTAAACTTACGAAGAAAAAAAATAGAAAAAATTGATTATTTTGAAAAAGCCAGCTTAGCTCTTCAAGAGCAAAGACGCCAAGCTTTTCTTGAATTAGCGAAACATGAACCTCACAGATTTCAAGTTATTGACGGAACATGTTCAGTCGAAGTAATTGCAGATCAAATAAAAGATATTTGTCATCAAGCACTATTGGCTTTTCCATGAATGATATAAATTTTTTACGTCAATATGACGATATTGACGGCATTTTATCACCTTCACAGAATAATATCCTCATTGGCCATGAAGAGGCTCGTCATTTTTTAGAGAAAATGCTTAGAGAAGGGCAGTTACATCACGCGCTATTATTTGAAGGAGAGCGTGGAATAGGAAAAGCAACGTTAGCATTTCATCTTGCTTGGAATATTTTGAACTCTCAAAAAAATAAATTTTTACAACCAAGACAAGATTCAATCATATGGCGCCAAATTAAGCAGGGTAGTCATCCTGGCATTATACACGTCTCACGTCGTTTTAATGCAAAAACAAAAAAATTTAAAACAGGAATCACAGTTGATGATATCCGTGATATCAAGCATTTTTTAAATCAGACGTCTCAAGATGATTTGTGGCGCATTATCATTATTGATTCTGCAGATGATATGAATAGAAATGCTACAAACGCTATTCTTAAAACACTTGAAGAGCCTCCAACAAAAACTTTATTCATTATTATTTCTCATTCTTTAGGAAAATTGCTTCCAACAATTCGTTCACGTTGTCAAAAAATCTCTCTAAGACCTTTACATGATGATGAAATGCAAAAAGCCATTTCACATTTTTTTTCCAATCAGCTATTAACTAATCCCCAAAATATTGAAACAATTATTCAAAAATCTCAAGGTAGTCTTCGAAAAGCAGCATTACTTCTTTGTCATGGTGGACTTGAAATTATTCAAACCATTAATAAACTCTTAGAGCAATCTATTTGTGATCCAGTTGTTGTACATAATCTTGCTCAAGCGCTTTCCTTATCTGATGCAGATATACAATTTCAACAGTTTTGTGATGAAATTCTTGATAGAATTCATAAAAAAGCTATTATGTTGGTAAAAGAGGGAGCTATTCATTTATCGAAAAAGTATGCAGAAACATGGCAAAATATCTTTCAAGAAATAATAGAAATACAATCATTTAATCTTGATAAAAAGCAATTCGTCATTAATCTTCTTTTTAAAACTCATGAGATTGTTTATAAAAATAAGCTTTTTCCGTGACAACGTTACGAACAAACGTTATGTCATTCATATTTTTTGATTACATTTTAAAATGGGCATAATTATGCGTGACATATACTATATAACGACTCCAATTTTTTATCCCAATAGTGCTCCGCATATTGGACATGCTTATAACGCAATTGTAAGTGATACCTTGGCCCGTTTTCAAAGAGCCGATGGAAAAAATGTATTTTTTCTATCTGGTACCGATGAGCATGGTCTAAAAATGCAACAAACAGCACAGATGTTAAATATGACACCTCAACAACTTGCAGATCGTAACAGTGCTGTTTTTCAAAAAATGCTTGCAATGCTTAATTGCTCTAATAATGATTTTATCCGCACAACGGAAGAACGGCACCATAAAGCTTGTCAAGAACTTTGGAAAAAAATGGAAGCTAAAGGTGATATTTATCTTGGTTGTTATGCTGGTTGGTATTCAGTTCGTCAAGAAGCTTATTATGAAGAAAAAGACACCGAAATTGATCAAGAAGGAATCCGTCGTGAGAAAGAGTTAGGATCTCCAGTTGAATGGAATGAAGAAGAAAGTTATTTCTTCAGGCTTTCACGTTATGAAAAAGCACTTCTTCAGCATTATGAAAAATATCCTGATTTTATTGGGCCTAATGAGCGACGCAACGAAATTATAAATTTTATAAAATCAGGCTTAAAAGATCTTTCCATTTCACGAACAACTTTTGATTGGGGAATTCATGTTCCAGAAAATCCAAAGCATGTAATGTACGTTTGGGTTGATGCACTTACAAATTATCTTACTGCAGTTGATTTTTTTGATAAAAATTCAAAGAAACGTAAGTTTTGGCCTGCAGATATTCATATTATTGGTAAAGACATTATTCGTTTTCATGCAGTTTATTGGCCAGCATTTTTAATGTCTGCTGGAATTGAATTACCTAAACGGATTTTTGCACACGGATTTTTACTTAACCGCGGTGCCAAAATGTCAAAGTCTGTTGGAAATGTAGTTGATCCTTTTGAAATGGTTGATCGCTATGGTCTTGATCAAGTACGTTATTTTTTTCTTCGTGAAGTACCATTTGGACAGGATGGTAGTTACAATCATGATAATTTTGTCAATCGCATTAATGCTGATCTTGCTAATGATCTTGGCAATTTAGCTCAACGTTCTTTATCTATGGTTGAAAAAAATTGTAATATGAAAATTCCTACACCAACTGCATTTCTAATTCAAGATGAACAGCTACTGAAACAATCTCTTCAAGCACTTGAAATTGTACGCCAAACTATGTTAGATCAGGCTCCACATTTAGCGCTTTCAGCTATTTTTTCAGTTGTAGCAGATGCCAATCGTTATTTTGCTAGTGAAGAGCCTTGGAGTTTACGTAAAAATAATCCAGAAAGATTTTTTACAGTTCTTTATATAACTTTAGAGGTTTTGCGGCGAGTAGGAATCATGCTTTTACCTTTCATTCCACAATCAGCAGCTAAACTTCTTGATAGTCTTGCAGTTGCTGAAGAGGATCGGTTATTGCATCATATTAGTGATTTAAGAATTAAAGAAGAGACAGTACTTTCACCACCAGTACCAATTTTCCCTCGTTATATTCATAAAGAAAGCTGATATTGATGATGTTAATTGATACACACTGTCATCTTGATTTTGAGGATTTTTCGCAAGATTTGAATGGAATTATTCAGCGAGCTCTAACTGCTAATGTTAGACGTATGATAACAATTTCAACGCATGTTCATAAATTGGATAAGCTTTTAGAAATTACGCAGACTTATGATCAAGTCTTTTGTTCTGTTGGAACTCATCCTAATTATGTACATGAGGAAAAAAATATTACGGTTGAAAATCTTATTCATTTATCAAAGCATCCTAAAATCGTTGCATTTGGTGAATCTGGACTTGATTATCATTACAATTATTCTTTATCTCAAGAGCAAAAGGAAAATTTTATAAAGCATATTATCGCTTCTCAGGAAACACAATTACCTCTTGTAATTCATTCGCGCAATGCTGATTTAGATATGGAACAAATATTACGTGAGAAAACAAAAGAGAAATGTTTTCCATTTATTCTTCATTGTTATTCTTCTGGAATGCAACTTGCTCATGTTGCTATTGAACTTGGTGGCTATATATCTTTTTCAGGTATTCTCACATTCAAGAATGCTCTTGAAATTCGTGAAATAGCGAAAATTGTTCCTCATAAGCGCTTGTTGATTGAAACAGATGCTCCATTTTTAGCACCTGTTCCTTATCGTGGCAAAACAAATGAGCCGTCTTTTTTGTGTCATATAGCTACTGTTCTTGCTAAAAATATTAATTTAAGCATTGAAGAAACAATACAAATAACAACGCAAAATGCCTTTCGTTTGTTTAGTAAAATGAAATAGAACACAAAAATGTCTGATCGATACCGTTTTACAATATTGGGTTGTGGTTCATCACCAGGAGTGCCACGTCCTAATGGCTATTGGGGAGCTTGTGATGCAAATAATCCTAAAAATAAACGTTATAGAACTTCTTTATTAGTTCAACGAATTCATAAATCAGGAATGAAAACAACAGTCATTATTGATACTGGTCCAGATTTTCGTTCACAAATGATTAATGCGCGTATTAGTCATCTTAATGCTGCTGTTTATACGCATTTCCATGCAGATCATACTCACGGTATTGATGATTTACGCAGCTATGCCCTCGCACAAAAATGTTTAATAGACATTTATGCAGATGCCTCTACGTTAAAACACCTTAATAAAGCTTTTGGTTATTGTTTTCAAACCCCAAAGGGATCACATTATTCACCCATTTTAAAAGAAAATCTTATATATGAAAAAAGTGAGTTTAAAATCCGAGGGCAGGGTGGAGACATTGTTTTTAAGGCACATTTACAGATTCATGGTGCCGCTCATTCTTTAGGTTTTCGTATTGGTAATGTTGCTTATTGTACAGATGTTAGTGAATTTCCTGAAAAAACACTGTCAGGTCTTATGAATTTAGATGTTTTAATTATTGATGCTCTTCAATTTGAACCTCATCCGAGTCATTTTTCAGTTGATCAAGCATTATATTGGATAAAATATTTTAAACCAAAACGAGCTATATTAACACATATGGATAACTCACTTGACTATAATGATGTTATAAATTATGTCCCAGAGCACGTTGAACCAGCTTATCAAGGACTTATCTTTGAAACAAATGTATTATAAGTGTAGCGGGTATTTTATAAATTATCGCATAATATATATTATGGAACTTCAATTCATTAAAACTGACGTAAGAATAATTACGTTATTTTTTATTATCTTTTGCACCTAATTTTGGAAAAAATTGCATAACAGCACCAATACAATAAATGTAAAGACCAGAGATTGAAATTCCAATTTTAATCCAATTTGGAGCATTTAGCTGATAAAAAAATGCAGCTATACCAAAACAGCACCATATAAGAAAAATTGAAAAATTAAGCATACGTAATCGGATAACTCTCACTGGATGAATAAAATAAATGGGTAAAAAAGATACAATTGCCGATAAAGAAATAATAATGAAAGCAACCCATTCCTCCGGTTTTACCACAAAAAGCATAAAAATCATCATATTCCAAACGACAGGAAATCCTTTAAAAAAATTTTCTTTAGTTTTCATTCCAGTATTTGCGTAATAAATAGCTGATGAAATGACAATAATGGCGCTTGATATAAATGATAGTCTAGGATTCATAAAACCACTTTGATAAAGCGCAAATGCTGGAATTAAAATATAAGTTATATAATCAATAATACTATCCAGTATTTCACCAGACCATGCTGGAAGTATATATTTTATGTCTAATTTACGCGCAATTGGCCCATCAATACCATCGACAAAAAAAGCAAGTCCAAGCCAAAAAAACATAGAGACCCATTCTTTTTCGGATGCAGATATTAGAGAAAGAAATGCCAAAAATGAGCCTGATGCTGTTAATAAATGAACAGAAAATGCTTTTGCTTGTAACACTGTCATTATTTTTGGATATAATCTATCTCTATTAATTTGAATCTTAAGTTTCAAGGCTTTTCTATCCTAAATTAGAGCTTTTATTTATTTTCTCAAATGCTATTTCTATTTATTATATGACTGATAGCTAAAAAGAGTACGAGATAATTATTTTATATTTATTTAAGTATATAATAAGATATAATTTATTTGAAGACGCTGTAAAGATTAATATTAAAAAGGCTTAAACAATCGTGATATCTAAAAAAAATATGCATCAAAACATTGCTGTTGTTGGTGCAAGTCAAATCGGTATGTTAGCAGCACTTAATCTTGCTCGTAAAGGACATTCTGTATCTCTGATTGGTCCACCTGCTAAAATAGATGAATTACGAACAACTGCTATTATGATGCCTACAATCCGTATGCTGCAAACGCTCAGTATTTGGGATACTATAAAATGTCATGCAGCTGCCTTATCTTCAATTAGAATTATTGATATAACATCTCAGATTGTACGAGCTCCTACTGTAAATTTTCGCTCCACTGAAATTGGTGAAAAAGCTTTCGGTTATAATATACCTAATTTAAAATTAAATGACGCTTTGATCAATACTATTAAACACACACCAAATATTACCAGGTTCTTTTCTTTAGCAAAAGACTTTGATCATCAAAAAGATCATATTTGTATTACTCTTGAAGATAGACAAGTTATTAAAGCATCACTTGCCATTGCTGCTGACGGACGTTATTCTCCGACAAGAGCTGCAGCTGGAATTAATATTAAACAATGGAATTACCCACAAACAGCACTTGTTTTCAATTTTTCACATAATTTACCTCATCAAAATATATCAACTGAATTTTATACAAAAGATGGTCTTTTTACACAGGTTCCTTTACCAGGCAATAAATCTAGTCTTGTATGGATTGGTAACTCCTCTCGTGCTAAAGAGCTTTTGAATATGAAATTAGAAGCAGTTGCAAAAATAATTGAAAATCAGATGCAATCAATTCTTGGTGAAATAAAAATAGAAACTAAAATTCAAACATGGCCTCTTTTAGGTCTTATTCCTAATCTCTTTGCCGCTAAAAGAATAATTTTGGTTGGTGAAGCAGCTCATGTTTTTCCTCCTATTGGTGCGCAAGGATTTAATTTAGGAATGCGTGATATTCAAACTTTGGTTGATCTTATACCTAATGAAATATCTACTGCTATTTCTCAAAAAATCACTGCGAATTATAATCAACATCGTAAATATGATATTTTTACTCGAAGCGGATTTGTTCATACACTTAGCTATACTTTGCTCTCCAATATGCTACCTGTTCATATTTTGCGTAGCGTTGGGCTTGAATTATTACGTAATTGCTCACCATTACGTAATTTATTTATGAGAGAAGGAATGGGTTATGGTTATAGCTTAAAAACAATTATGAATATGTTTACAACAAAATCAGCTAATATTAAGATTAAATAATAAAAAAATACGTTCTTATTCACCCCTGCACAGGTCTATCATATGAAAATGGAAATCTTGATTTTTTTCATTATTAATATAGGCTCTAGTAGCTAGAAAATTCCTAAAAAGTTTTTTTCATAAATATAAAGACCGATATATAAATGCGCACGCATTAAAACAAACCCTCATACAATTTGTTAAAATGAAAATAATCTTATTTATTCGATAAACAAGATTTGAAAATAAAATGTTAGGGAACCCATTAAGAATAAACGGGTTAAGTTAATATGAAAGTAAATATTTTAGAGATTTTTTTTAATCAATGGCAAACATAAATGAAACTAAATAAAAGTTTAAGAGCAACTACTATTCTTTTTATGGTGATTGTTTGTATCCCGTCCACCGTTATAGCTTTACCAATAAATATTTATTACGATCCTTGTTATCAAACATCCCAATATATTTTCTTTCAAAAAAACAGCAAAGTAGGAAAAAACTCATTCACCGCTTCACAAATCAAAAATCATCTTACAGAAAATGGTTTTAAAAATATTAAACGATTACGTTTAGATGATAAAGGTATTTGGCGTGCTTTAGCAGAATTTAAAAACTGTTATTTTCTTATATCCATTGATTATTCTGGAGCAATTAGTATTCAAAATGAAAGAAAACAATATGACTAATTTTAAAGCGCATAGCGATATTAACTCAAATAATTATGAAAAAAACTTTTTGAAATGGATCTATTGTTGTATTAAAGATTCAGCATTTATTGGAGGCCTCAATGGTAGTTTATCAGGAGCACTTGCGGCAATTCTTGCGAATTATGGCTATATTGCTCTTCCAGGATTTGGCCCAATTGTGGCAATAGGTATAAGTCTAACACTTCCTGCTGGAATAATAATTGGTGTTACAGTAGGATCAATAATAGGTGTTATTATTAGCATTGTTTTCAATTTTTTAAATAATTTTAATATTTTGCAATAATTATTTTTTTAAGTTTTGTGGTGAGAAAAAATTCCGTTATTTATATTATTTTGCTAAATTATCTCACTATACTTTGCAAACATGTTAATTGATATTTGATAGAGTATTGCGTTTTTTCTGTATTCTAATGATATAAATGTTATAAAATATTAATCTCTGAAAAGACGAAAATAGTAATCTGTTTTGATCAAAGTAATTTTTATACGTTTGAACAAAAAACTAAACAAAAGTTCATAATTTAAATGATCGCCCTCCTCCCCCTTTTCTGCTTTTTAATATCAGAATTTACAATCTGGCTTCTTAAAAGTATACACTATTATCGATAATGTTTATTCATTTTGATAAAAATACTTAAAACGATTTAATTAAAATGTTTAGAAATACAATTTAGGTCATTGACCTTTTAAAAGAACCTTGTAAAAAGTATATTGCTCTTTAAATAAGGTTGTATTTACTTTGGAGGGGTGGTCGAGTGGTTTAAGGCACCGGTCTTGAAAACCGGCGTGCAGGAGACTGTACCGTGGGTTCGAATCCCACCCCCTCCGCCACAGTACTTTTGTTGTTCTATAACATATTGATTTTATACATGTTTTTTAAAGGTGCGGGATAACAAAATAAAGGTTAAGGAATAGGATTTCACGTTTTTTTCTAAAATATATTGTGGGCCAATATCGTTTTTTAAGTCTTTTAATTTTTATGATTTGATCTTTTGCGCATATTGGCACCCACAGAAATGTTCACAATGTTCACCTTGTTTGTTATGCTTTAAATTTTTTTAACCACGCTTGAGTCAATGACAATACATAGTTCTTTCTTTTCAAAGATATTGTGGAGGTTCGCCAATACAAGAGAGCATTTCATGAATGCTATGAAGGCTAACAACGATAGTGCGTGATAAATGAATACGCTTCTTGGATTAATGTTTTTTTACATCGGTTCGCGACGTGGTAATCCAATACGAATCAATTGGAAAGAAAATGTTTATCTGTGATAAATAAAGCACCAACTATTAAAATGAGCATAAAGAATCAATCAAAAGACTACAATCAAGTTTAGAGCCCCAAAAAACTAAAAAGAATCAATAGAAGCAAAATTTCTGAATATATAATCTATTAATTTTATTTAATATGGTGAGCGCGCAGGGATTCGAACCCTGGACCTACTGATTAAAAGTCAGTTGCTCTACCGGCTGAGCTACGCGCTCCCCAAACAAGTTAATCTTGCTTATAGAAAGTGGGTCGAACATACGATTGACTCTTCATTTGGTCAACACTTTATTAAAAAAAATATCATTTTCTAATTTTATTTATTAAAATTCTATAAGAGTGTAAATTTGATTTATAAAATATTTAGCGTAAAAAGAAATTAAATACTTAATTTACAAAGTTATTTAAATTTTGTTTTATAAATAATTTTTCTTAAGAAAAGTAGTAAAATAGCAGAAATAATGAATCAAATGAGACCTTCATTAAAGAATTTGCAGGAATTGTTATGGTAGCGCCTCGTATTAGTTTTGTTTCTCTCGGTTGTCCAAAAGCACTTGTGGATTCTGAGCGCATTATCACACGCCTTCGTTCTGAAGGTTACGAGATCTCAAATAAACATAAAGGAGCTGATTTAGTTATTGTTAATACCTGTGGTTTTATTGATTCTGCTCGAAATGAATCATTAGCTAATATTGATGAAGCTATCAAAAATAATGGAAAAGTTATTGTAACCGGATGTCTTGGTGCTCAACCTAATATTATTCTTCAAGCACATCCTAATGTATTAGCTATTACTGGACCACAAGATTACGAAAGTGTTATACGAGCAGTTCATACAGTAATACCTCCGGTTCATGATCCTTTTGTAGATTTAGTACCTCCGCAAGGTATTCGTTTAACACCTCGCCATTACGCTTATTTAAAAATTTCTGAAGGATGTTCCAATCGGTGTAGCTTTTGTATTATCCCTACTCTACGTGGTAATCTCATTTCACGCCCTATAAGCGATGTTCTTCGCGAAGCAGAAAAGCTTGTACAAGCAGGTGTGAAAGAACTTTTGGTTATTTCCCAAGATACTGGCGCATACGGGATTGATCTTAAATACGCTGAAAGTGTTTGGAAAAATCACATTATCAAAACAAAATTTTTAGATCTTTGTCGCGAACTAGGTGAAATGGGAATTTGGGTGAGAATGCACTATTTATATCCTTACCCTCATATTGATGAAGCTATTGAGCTCATGGCTGCAGGAAAAATTCTTCCTTATCTAGATATCCCTTTTCAGCATGCGTCACCAACTGTTTTACGTAATATGAAACGTCCTGCCCATGTCGAAAAAATAAGCCGTAGAATTGAAAGATGGCGAAAAATTTGTCCGGATTTGACGTTACGTTCAACATTTATTGTTGGCTTTCCAGGAGAAACCAATGAAGATTTTAACATGCTTCTTGAATGGTTAGAGGAAGCAAAAATTGAACGTGCTGGCTGCTTCAAATATGAAGCAGTAAAAGGTGCTGTAGCAAATGATCTTGGATTGGAAAATATTACAGAAGAAGTGAAAGAAAAACGTTGGCATCGCTTTATGACAAAACAACAAAAAATTTCCGCATATCTTTTAAAGAAAAAGATTGGAAAAAGACTTCAAGTTCTTATCGATGAAACACAAGGTAAAATCGCTAAAGGTCGTAGTAAATATGATTCTCCAGAAATAGATGGTGTTGTGCATATATCATCTCGGCGACCACTTCGTATAGGTGAATTTGTTACTGTTAAAATCGAGCAATCAGATTCTTATGATCTTTATGGAAACGTAATTTGAAAATATCAACGACATAAACTTATATTCTAGTACCTTATAATGATAACAAACTCTTAAAAGAAAAAAGTTTTTTATCAAGTAAATGACTAGGACGAACATTTGTTAAGGCACGGATCATGATATCTTTGCGTCCTGGCATTTTTTTTTCAATATCATTGAGCATTTTTTTCATTGCATTGCGCTGTAAACCATCTTGACTCCCACAAAAATTACAAGGAATGATAGGGAATTGCATCGTTTGAGAAAATTTCTCTATATCTTCTTCAGCAGCATAGATAAGAGGACGTAAAACAAAAAGATCTTTTTCATCATTTATAAGTTTTCCAGGCATAGCTGCTAATCGGCCGCCATGGAACAAATTCATAAGAAATGTCTCTAAGACATCATCACGATGATGACCAAGTACCAAAGCAGAGCATCCCTCTTCACGTGCAATCCGATATAAATGTCCACGTCGCAGCCGAGAACAAAGTGAACAATATGTTTGTGTTTGTGTTAATTTATCTGTAACAATTGAGTAAGTATCTTGATACTCAATGCGATATGGAATCTGATAATAATTTAAAAAATCAGGAAGAATATGCTTTGGAAAAGCTGGCTGACCTTGATCAAGATTACAAGCTAAAATGTCAATAGGTAGAAGACCACGCCATTTTAAATCAAGTAAAAGTGCTAGTAAAACATAAGAATCTTTTCCACCTGATAATGCAATAAGCCATCTTTTTCCTGAAGAGAGCATAGAAAAATCATCTAATGCCTGCCTTATATGGCGCAAAAGCCGTTTACGTAATTTATTAAATTGTACAGTTGAAGGAGCAACCCGGAACATCGGATGACAATCATCAGTCTTTTCTTCCAAAGGATCGCTCGTATCTATATTTTTTTTCATTACATAAAATTTGATTAAGATTCAATTTATAATATCATAACTCTGTATAGTAGAATGATTTAATCCTGCAATAATAAATTATAATCCGATAACAGACATAATATAATCTAAATCTATGCTAATCAATTTATACGTTGGAATTATACAAGAAAAAAACAATAAAATGCATTGCTAGAGAAAATGATAATAGATAACATCTGTTTCTATTATCAAGAACACTGCTGCTGCTAATAAATACAAAATAGCATAACAATTTTTGATATATAGCGAAAATTAAAACAATGATCTCTGTATTAAAAACCTAACGAGAATAAAACTCAACAACCAAATTGGGTTCCATATGAACAGCGTACGGAACATCTGCAAAAGCAGGTATACGAATAAAGGTTGCTTTCATCTTGTTATGATCTACATTAATATATTCAGGCACATCACGCTCAGCTAATTGTACAGATTCCAAAACTAAGACAAGTTGTTTTGATTTTTCACGAACCTCAATCACATCACCTGGTTTACAACGGTATGACTGAATATTTGTACGCCGACCATTTACATTAACATGACCATGATTAATAAATTGACGAGAAGCAAAAATGGTAGGCACAAACTTTGCACGATAAACAATAGCATCCAAACGCGACTCTAAAAGACCGATAAGATTTTCACCTGTATCACCATGACGACGAGCAGCTTCTTCATAGGTTTTACGAAATTGCTTTTCTGAAATATCGCCATAAAACCCTTTTAATTTTTGCTTAGCGCGCAATTGGACTCCATAATCAGAAAGCTTTCCTTTACGGCGTTGACCATGTTGTCCAGGACCATAATCACGACGATTAACTGGAGATTTGGGACGCCCCCAGATATTTTCTCCCATACGGCGGTCAATTTTATGTTTTGTTGTTTCGCGTTTACTCATCGCATTTCCTTTAAATAAAAAATAAGATCAAACATTAGATCTTAAGGAAACGCACCCTCCTCTGTTTTCAAAAAAGAAAACCAACAGGACAACTTCTGCATCAACTGCAAATTACCCACGGGACACGTCAATTAATGATCTTTCTCAGAAAAAACATCCTAACTTCTACTTATCTTACGATTTAAAGTCAACTCCCTTCATTATTTTTAAGTGAAACTTTTGTAATAAATTCTCAGTTGAAGGGCTTATATTTTGTGATGTAAACAAAATGAAATCTGTATATTTCTTCATATTCTTGTTTTGGATTTTGATTGGTAATAATGATCTTATGTGTTTAGCTATGGCTTTTGCTGGATCGATCCAATCAACTGGCCATAATGCTTGTTCACGAAATAAGTTGATTAAAAAAGGATAATGTGTGCAGGCTAAGACGATAATATCAGTTAATTTGCCATTTTTCTTAATAAAGCATGGCAAAATTTCATGGCGTAATTCTTCATGATTGATAGGATAACCACGTAAGTAATTTTCAGCAAATCCTGCCAGCTTTTCACTTCCTACAAGCTGTACATAACATTGACCAGCAAAAGAATTGATTAATTCGTGTGTATATGCACGTTTAACTGTGCCAGGAGTTGCTAATACTGAAATAACGCCAGATTTTGTTTGTTCAGCCGCTAATTTAATTGCAGGAACAGTTCCTACAAAACGAATATTAGGAAATTCTCGTCGTAAATCTTCTATCATTAATGTAGAAGCTGTATTGCAAGCAATCACACATAAAGCAGGATTATAAAGTTCTAGAAGATATGTAAAAATCTTTAAAATACGGCATCTTAACATCTCCTCTTCCCAAATGCCGTAGGGAAATCCTGAATCATCAGCAACATAAATAAATTGGTACTCGGAAACAAAAAGGCGTACTTCTCTTAATATTGTTAGTCCACCAATACCACTATCAAAAAAAAGAAGAGGTTGTTCACTCATTAGGTATTCACATTTGTTTTAATTTTTTGCGATCACGCCCTTCGGGGGCTCCACTACCTCGTGGAAATTTAGGCGAAAAATGATCCAGTGAAGATATAACGCCTCGTAAGAGCTGAATTTCAGACTCGCTAAAATTTGCGCGCGTAAAAACAGAGCGTATATTTGTAACCATTACTTCTTTACGCTCTTGAGGCCTAAAATATCCACGAACATCTAAAGCATCTTCCAACTGTGATAAAAAACCATGAAGTGTTGCTTTCTCAGCTGGTTTTAACTTTATTGCACGAAAAGCTGTATCGCTCAAATCTTCCAAACCTGATTTCATCCATTCGTAAGCTATCAACAAAACGGCTTGCGCTATATTAAGTGATGCAAAAGCAGGATTAACTGGAAAAGTAATAATCTCATCAGCAAGGCTAATTTCATTATTTTCCAATCCCCACCTTTCTCTTCCAAATAAAATACCTGTTTTATGACCAATATCCTCATAATAACGCAAAATATTTGCAGCTTCTACAGCACTTTTAACAGTTTTAAAACCACATCTTTCACGTGCTGTCGTAGCGTAAACATAATTTAAATCCGCAATTGCATCGCATAATGTATTAAATATTAGTGTATCATTAATGATATGATCTGCTTTGCTGGCGGTAGCTCTAACTTTTTCATTTGGAAATATTTCTCTTGGTTTAACAAGTCGAAGTTTTGATAAACCAAAATTGGCCATCGCTCTTGCTACCATACCAATATTTTCTGATAATTGTGGCTCAACTAAAATAATAATTGGGCCATTCATTACGTTTTGACATTTTCTATTTGTTCCGGCCATTTACTTCACCAGTTTTCATAAATTATGCCTTCATTATTAATTTTTTTTGAACGCAACTTTTTAAATGAATATTTCATAAAATAACCTTATTGAGGGCAACTATATAACTAATTTATTTTTGCAAATGATGCTATTCTATTGGTTGAATAATCAATAGAATAATGAATTTTGAAAGAAAGATAACTAAAATATTTATAACAATAATTATAAAGGCGCTACTTAAGTGTTAAGATAACGTTAGTATAACTCTTTAATTATGATCCGAGTTGAATTAAAAGGTCATACATTTTAATAAAGGCCGTATGTTCTTTGTTTCCAAACTTCATCCTGCAAAACTTGTTTGTCGTTATAAACGCTTTCTTGCTGATGTCAAAAAGAATGATCAACACATCTTTACGGTTTCTGTTCCTAATACTGGTTCGATGCTTGGATTAACAGCTTCTGATTCCAATGTTTGGCTTTCGTATAGTGATGATCCAAAACGGAAATATCCGTATCGATTAGAAATTGTTGAAGCAGATAATACCTTAGTTGGTATTAATGCAACTTTAGCAAATAAACTTGCTTTGGAAGCAATTCAAGGTGGGATATTGCCTGAATTTAGTGATTATAAAACAATTTTGAGCGAACAATGCTACGGGCAATCACGTATTGATTTTCTCTTACGCAATAACGATTTGTCTGAATGTTATTTAGAAGTAAAAAATGTCCATTTTGTCCGTCAAAAGCAATTAGCAGAATTTCCTGATACCATAACAAAACGTGGTGCACGCCATCTTGAAGAGCTTATAAAAATTGTGCATCAAGGAAAACGAGCTGCCATGCTGTATGTAATTCAACGAGAGGACTGTTCTGCTTTTAAAATTTGCCATGATCTTGATCCCATTTATGGATTTAAATTTGATTTAGCATTAAAATCAGGGGTAGAATTTTATGCTATAAAATGCCACGTAAGTGTCGAAGGTATTTTTCCGATTCATCAAGTAAAGATAGAAAATAGCAAAAAAAATGGTTAGTTATATTGAATATAATAAAGCTCCCTTAAAATTTAATGGTCAAATCCGTATTTTCGATGATTACGCTTTTTCTCAAATGCGTAAAGTTGGTCGAATTGCAGCAGAATGTCTCGATGCACTCACCGACATTATTAAGCCTGGTGTTACAACACAAGAAATTGATGATTTCGTTTTTGTTTTTGGAGCTGAGCGAAATGCTTTGCCCGCTGACCTGAATTATCATGGATATGGTCATTCGTGTTGTACGTCTATCAATCATGTTGTTTGCCATGGCATACCAAACGAAAAACCCTTACAAGAAGGTGATATTGTTAATATTGACGTCACATTTATTCTCAATGGTTGGCATGGAGACTCAAGCCGTATGTATCCTGTTGGAAAAATCAAGCGCGCTGCAGAACGCTTATTACAAATAACTCATGAAAGCCTCATGAGAGGAATTGCTGCAGTCAAACCTGGAGCAACTACAGGTGATATTGGTGCTGCTATTCAACATTATGTAGAATCTGAACGCTGCTCCGTTGTAAGAGATTTTTGTGGACATGGGATTGGTCAACTTTTTCATGATGCACCAAATATTTTACATTATGGAAAACCAGGCGAAGGTGTAGAGCTTAAACAAGGCATGATATTTACTATTGAACCTATGATTAATCTTGGCAAACCACAAATTAAAGTTTTATCGGATGGTTGGACTGCTGTTACCCGAGATCGTTCTCTTACGGCACAATACGAACATACAATTGGCGTAACAAGTGAAGGATGTGAAATATTCACTCAGTCTCCTAACAATATTTTTTATACTTTAAATTCACGTGCTTAAATAAATGTAAAAATATCATGGCAAAAAAGACTAATAAAAATGGAGTTGCCCAAAATAGTTCCTTTGAACTAACATCAAATGTTCCATCTCATCCAGTGGCACAAAAGAATAATAAAAAAATTAAGAAAAATTCAAAAGTAAATAGGCATTATCAAGGACATCGTGAGCGTCTTCGTAAACGCTATTTAAAAACAAAAGGTAACGGGATTGAAGATTATGAATATCTTGAACTGTTGCTTTCTCGTACTATTCTTCGAGCTGATATAAAACCAATAGCTAAAAATTTATTAGCGAATTTTGGTTCATTAGCTGATGTGTTGACAGCAGATATTCATCGACTTCAAGAAATTGAAGGATGTGGTCCAGCTACTGCTATCGATTTAAAAATTATTTCAGATGTAGCAGGACGCCTTGCTCGTGCACAATTGTACAAACGTGATATTTTTTCTTCATGGGATAAAGTATTAGCTTATTGCAAAGCCGTAATGGCTCATCAAACGCGTGAGCAATTCCGTGTGTTATTTCTTGACAAAAGGAACGGTTTGATTTCCGATGAAGTACAACAAACTGGAACTATTGATCATACCCCTGTTTATCCTCGTGAAGTAATTTCTCGAGCTTTGGAATTATCGGCATCAGGATTGATCTTAATTCACAACCACCCTTCAGGTAATGCTTCACCTTCTAAAGCAGATATATCGATGACATATAGATTAAAAGACGCTGCAAACGCATTAGAAATTACTATTCATGATCACATTATTATCGCACGTAATAATTATACAAGTTTTAAAGAGTTAAAGCTTATATAAAAATTCACCTTAGAGAGAAATTTTGTTTAATTACAATCATGTATCAATTATCTAAATCGATGCCTAATATGGCCATAGAAAAATTGTAAGATACTTCATTGTCCTCTTCATCGCGATAAATAATACCTAAAAACTCATCTCCTATATAAACTTCGCAAGAATCATCCTTTTTAGGCCGTGCCTTTATTTGTAAGGATGAATTTTGAAATTTGGTTTTAAAATAACTATCAAGTTTTTTGATTTCATCAACATTCACTGTACTCTCCTCTATTCTGAGATGACTAACTTAAATACATTATTGTATCAATAAGCTGCTTTTATTACCATTGGTAAAGATAGAAAATTTTGTCTAAATTCTCTATCAATAATACATGTATAAGCAAGATTACTTTTTATAAACTTTACTAAATAATCTTTACATAAAATTTGTAATGCTAAGATTTATCCGATAATATATAGCATAAAGGCTTTTCTTCGATGCATAAATAAAAATCTTAGTACTCATTACATTTTTTAGAACTGTTATGATAGATAGATTTTGTATTTCATTGAATACACCATGCATTATTATTTATCTTTTATAAAATCTTATGGAAAATTTTTATTGAGATTTTTACTCATTTTGATATTAAAGAAACTAAAAAAATAGACAATTTATTCAATGAATTAGTATTATTAGATATTATAAAGTTAAGATTATAAATTTTAATTATTACAATTATTTGTAAATCTCGTAATTGCGATTATTGTAATTTTTTTATAAAAGCTCGTATATTGCATTTTTTATCAAAAGCGAGCAATTATATTATGCATTAAAATATAAAACTTGATAAGGATTTAAAAAAAACAAAAACATAGTTTATTGTTTTTTATATATTTTCTCCTTTTATCAATCCATCATTATATTCGCTAAAATTTCTCGTTTCTTGTGAAGAGTATACGATGATAAAAATTGTATTAAATGCATAATATATAAACAGATATATAGTTAGAGGGAATGAGATCCATGTTTGCTTTTAAATCTGAATTTTTGCATATTATAAGCGAACGAGGATTCATTCATCAAATTTCAGATGAAAAAGGCTTGGATGACCTTTTTTTTAAGGAAACCGTAACTGCTTATATTGGGTTTGATCCTACAGCTTCGAGCCTACACGCTGGAAGTCTTCTTCAAATTATGATGCTTCATTGGTTACAGAAAACTGGTCACCGCCCTATTATATTAATGGGTGGTGGAACAGGCTTAATTGGTGATCCTTCTTTTAAAGACGAAGCTCGGCGTCTTTTAACACACAATGATATTACTGAAAATATCATGAGCATTAAAAAAATATTTACGAACTACTTAACATTCGGTAGTAAAAAAACCGATGCATGTATTGTGAATAATGCTGAGTGGCTATGCCATTTAAACTATCTAGAATTTTTACGTAATGTAGGGAAATATTTTTCAGTTAATCGCATGTTATCATTTGATTCCGTTCGACTAAGACTCGAACGTGAGCATTCTTTATCATTTCTTGAATTCAATTACATGCTTCTGCAAGCTTATGATTTCGTAGAGCTTAATAAGCGTTATGGCTTACGGGTACAAATGGGTGGTTCCGATCAATGGGGTAATATTGTAAATGGTATTGAATTAGGACATCGCTTAGGAACACCGCAGTTATACGCGTTAACTTCACCATTGCTTACAACTTCTTCTGGTGCTAAAATGGGTAAGTCGCTCAATGGTGCTATATGGCTTAATGCAGATATGTTTTCTCCTTATCAATTTTGGCAATATTGGCGTAATACAGAAGATCTTGATGTTACGCGATTTTTAAAGCTTTATACTACATTACCAATGACCGAGATTGCTAAACTTTCTGCATTAAAAAGTACTGAAATTAACGAAGCAAAAAAGATTCTAGCAACAGAAGTTACAGCAATGCTACATGGTCGCACTCTCGCAAATGAAGCGTTAGAAACCGCACGTAAGACCTTTGAAGAAAAAATGTTTGGAGAAAATCTTCCAAGTATTAAAATCAATGCTACAGAATTAAAAGTAGGCATTGGAGTGCTTACTCTTTTAGTGCAAGCAGGGCTCGCTAAATCAAATAGTGAAGCACGTCGATATGTCCAAGGCGGTGGTGTACGTATAAATGATCAAATTATTGAAGATGAAACACATCTTATTGATGAAAAAGATGTCAATGCAAATGAAGTAATTAAGCTGTCTTTCGGTAAGAAAAAACATATTTTAATTAAACCAATATAATTATTTATAATTATTTTAGTTATATTAGATAATTGTTTAGATTAACAAATAAAAAACTTATATTTTAAGATAAAACTCTTTAATTCATTTTGATTATATTACTACACCATATTATGATAGAGAAAAGTTTTCTGAGTAATTTATCCTATAATTGAATAATTTTTTGCTATACATTCATATCTTATGGAATGATTTTATATAATAAAGAGAGATAATGTAATGACAAAACTAATGAAAGGTGATACTGCTCCTAATTTTAATTTGCCACGTGATGGTGGAGGGCAATTAAGCCTTTCTGATTTTAAAGGAAAACCAGTTGTTTTATATTTTTATCCAAAAGATGACACAAGTGGATGCACAAATGAAGCGATTGATTTTACTCGATTGAAAGAAAAATTTAACGAAATCGGAGTCACGATCATTGGTATGTCTCCAGATAATATTGCTAAACATGATAAATTTAAAATAAAACACAAACTTGATATTATCCTTGTTTCAGATGAAGAAAAAACTACACTTGATGCTTACGGCGTTTGGGTTGAAAAAAGCATGTACGGACGTAAATACATGGGTGTTGAACGGAGTACTTTTCTAATTGATTCAACTGGAAAAATTGCTAAAGAATGGCGTAAAGTTAGTGTATCTGGACATGCCGAAAACGTTTTAGCCGCTGCATGCGCTCTGTGTGCTGTACGATAATACTATATAATTAATTAATATCGTTCAATTTTTTTCCGTGAACACGTTGAGCAAGTGCTGCTTCTATAAATGTATCTAAATCACCATTGAGTACAGTTTGTGGATCAGTATTTTCAACTCCTGTACGCAAATCTTTAACAAGCTGATAGGGCTGAAGAACATAAGATCTGATTTGATATCCCCAGCCAATTTCTGTTTTAGAAGCCTCAACTGCGTTAGTTTCTTCTTCTCGTTTTTTGAGTTCTTCTTCATAAAGACGTGCGCGTAACATCGACCAAGCTGTTGCTCTATTTTTATGTTGAGAGCGCTCCGTTTGACACTGAACAACAATACCAGTTTTTATATGCGTAATACGTACTGCGGAATCTGTTGTATTAACATGTTGCCCTCCAGCTCCTGATGCACGATACGTATCAATACGAACATCTGCTTCTGATAGATCAACTTCAATATTTTCATCAACAACCGGATAAACCCAAATGCTTGCAAAAGAGGTATGTCGTCTTGCATTTGAGTCATATGGCGAAATACGAACTAAACGATGAACACCTGATTCAGTTTTTAACAAACCATAAGCATTATGTCCTTTTACAAGAATAGTAGCTGATTTTATACCTGCTTCTTCACCATCATGAATTTCTAGTACTTCAACTTTCATTTTATGCTGTTCAGCCCAACGAGTGTACATACGCAAAAGCATAGAAGCCCAATCTTGGCTTTCTGTTCCCCCTGCTCCAGCATGAATTTCTAAATAAGTATCGTTTGAATCTGCTTCTCCTGAAAGAAGCATCTCAATTTGTCGCTTGTCTATTTCGCTTTTAAGTTGACGTATTGTATTTTCAGTTTCAGCAATAATTCCTACATCATTTTCTTCTTCACCCATTGCTATTAGCTCGATACAATCCTCAAGCTTTTGTGTGAACAACTGAGTGCTATTCACCGAATCTTCGAGATTTTGACGTTCACGCATCATATCTTGTGCTTTTTGTGCATCATTCCAAAGCAATGGATCTTCTGCTTTTTGATTGAGATATTCAAGGCGTTTTAGTGATTGCTCCCAGTTAAAGATGCCTCCTTAGCAAACTAATCGCCTGCTGAATTTCATCGACTAATGTCTCTATTTCTGCTCTCATAATTTAATACCTTAGTCATTATTTTTTTAATAATAATTTTTTTGAATTTTTTATTCTAATAATTTTACAAAATTATTTATTACATCTCAATTATGAATAACACGGCGAATATTATTCATATCTGTTACCCTATCAAAAGAATTTCTTTTCAAATTAATATAATCCACCGCCACCATCTTGAAGAGCTTTATTAACTTGTGGAGAAGTAGTGATGGCTGGAATCCCTTCTTGAAAAAAGTCTGTTCCACCAATCACTTGATATATATCAGCCGGGCCAGTTCCTGGTTTAAATGCTTCTATGATAACATCATTATCTCCTGCTTGAGCAAGCATGCCTGTTTTGCGATTAATTGGCATTAAAATCATATCTTCTGGCACTTTAAACGGCACATCTGGTTTACCTTGCAGAGCCGCTTGTATAAATTCACCAAACACTGGTATTCCTAATGAACTTCCTGTTTCCTTATATCCCAATGAAGCTGGTTGATCATATCCCATGAAAACACCAACAACAAGGTCAGGTGTAAATCCTATGAACCATATATCTTTAGAATTATTGGTTGTACCTGTTTTACCAGCGATGTGCCGATTAAGATAACGTAAACGTGCAGCTGTACCACGTTGAACAGCCCCTTCCATCATAGATGTAATTTGATAAGCCGTCATAGAATCAAGAACTTGATCTCGTTCATCGATTAATGTCGGTTCGCTTTGATTATCCCAGGATTGAACATTACAATTTTCACATAGACGGTTATCGTGACGGTAAATAGTTCTGCCATAACGATCTTGAATTCGATCTATAAGAGAAGGTTTAATAGAACGTCCACCATTAGCAATAACTGAATAAGCTGTTACCATTCGTAAAAGCGTTGTTTCTCCAGCTCCTAAAGCCATGGGAAGATAAGGTTGCAATTTATCTGTAAGGCCAAAACGCTCTGCATATTCAGCAACAATAGACATACCCATATCATTGGCAAGCCGCACAGTCATAAGATTACGAGAGTGTTCAATTCCATAACGTAATGTAGAAGGTCCTGCAAATGTACCACCATAATTTTTAGGTCGCCAGATTTGCCCATTAGTTTGACGTACTTCAACGGGACCGTCTAAAATTACTGATGCTGGTGTATATCCATTATCGAGCGCTGCGGCATAAACAAAGGGCTTAAAAGCAGAACCTGTTTGGCGATAAGCTTGCGTTGCACGATTAAATTGAGATTCAGAAAAGGAAAATCCTCCTACCATTGCAAGAACACGTCCTGTATGAGGTTCCATAGCAACAATAGCCCCTTCAATTTTGGGAATTTGTTGTAAACGATAAGTATCATTCCTATTTGATATTTTTTCGACAAAAATAACATCTCCAACTTGCAAAACATTCGATAGACTCTGAACAGTTTTCCGATAACCATTTTTGTCAATAACACTTAATGCCCATTTTGATTCAGATTCGGATAATGTAGCAATTTCTTTTTTTTGTGATAATAAACCTGAATTTTGATGCCGTGGCTGTAAACCAATTTTTACTGTATTAATGTCAGTAGAAAGAACAACCGCTAAACGCCATTCCGGTACATCATTTAATCCAGCAATACCTTTGAGTACAATATCCCAATCATCTTGGATATTGATATGTTTATAAGGCCCACGCCATCCTTGCAAACGATCAAATCTAATTAAACCATTTCTCAAAGAACGTTGCGCAATAAGCTGAAAATTTGGATCAAGTGTTGCACGAACTGAAAGCCCACCCTCATAAAGTGTTGTAGCTCCATAGAGATTCATTAAATGACGGCGTATTTCTTCAGTAAAATAATCAGCAGCAAAAACATAGCTATCACGACCACGTATCACTGCTCCCAAAGGCTTTTCTTTAGCTTTCTCACCTTGTTCTAGCGTTACATATCCATTTGCAACCATTCTATCTATAACCCAATTTCTCCGATCAACGGCTCGCTGTATATGCTTGAATGGATCATAATTTGCTGGACCTTTAGGAAGAGCAGCCAAATAAGCACATTCCTCTAAAGTAAGCTCACTCACAGGCTTATTAAAATAGGTCAATGAAGCTGCTGCAACACCATAAGTACCGCGACCAAGATAAATTTCATTGAGATAAAGTTCAAGAATATGGTCTTTTGAATAAGTTTTCTCAATACGCATTGCTAAGATGGCTTCTTTTAATTTACGTTCAAGTGTTGCATCTGAACTTAAAAAAAAGTTTTTAGCAACCTGCTGTGTAATAGTTGAAGCTCCTTTTGGACGTTGGCCAGAACCAATATTCATAATGTTTTTGATTAGAGCTCTAGAGAGTCCAGCAGGATCTAAGCCAAAATGATGATAAAAATTTTTATCTTCAGCTGAAATAAAAGCTTCTTTAAGAATTTTTGGTATTGATTTGATAGGTAAATAAAGGCGATATTTATTGGCAAATTCGGCCATCAGATGACCATTTGCAGCATGAACACGAGTCATCACAGGTGGCTCATATAATGAAAGAACCTCATAATCAGGAAGCCCTTTAGCTTGATTAGAAGTCAATATTACCCACATCACTGTTCCACAAAGCGCAATAACTTTAGAAAAATTCAAAAAACATCTAAAAAAAATTATCATTGAAATGGGTATCACTCTCTTTAGAATTTATCAGAAGGAACATACTTTATTTATCGCTAATGAAATGTAATTTTTATTAATATTGAGACAAATATAAGACTATTATTTATTTTCATATAAGATATTAATATTGTTTACTCTATCTCCCCATATATTTAAAGAGATTGTATAGTTTTCTGTCGATCTGCTGCAAATTGATGAATGGAGTTAGCAATAGCTGTAACCATTTTTTTTCTCCATTGAGAATCATTTAATAATCGTTCATCTTCTTTATTAGATAAATAACCTATCTCTATCAAAATAGAAGGGATATCTAAAGCTTTTAAAACTAAAAAATCAGCATATCGATGAGGTTTATTTATTAAATTGATTTTATTTTTTGATAAATTTAAAATAACGCAATTAGCAAAATCGATCGAAAATATCTGAGTTTCACGTCGAATAAGATCAATTAAAATATCTGTAACTTCAGCTGTTTCTTCTGCTATTAATCCATCAAGAAAATCTACTTTATTTTCATGATCAGCTAAAGACTTTGCAATAGCGTCAGAGGCTTTATCAGAAAGAGTATATACTGTAACACCACGAAGAGAAGGAATATTAATACTATCTGCATGAATGGATATAAAAAGATTAGCATCAAAATCTTGTGTTTTTTTGACTCTTTCGCTTAACCTTAAAAATTCGTCAGAATCACGTGTTAAGATAACGTGAATATTAGAGTCTTTTTTTAATTCATCCCGTAACGCACGAGCAAAAACAAGTGTTATATTTTTTTCTAAAACTCCAGTAACACCTTGTGCTCCACTATCAATTCCACCATGACCAGGATCAAGAACAACGCGAAAATGATTTTCTGAACTTATTCGTTTTTTTATATCATGATAAATTTTTTCTTGATTTTGTAGTGATTCGTTAAAAGCTTTCTGTGAACTTTGAGTAATATCAATTAATATTTGCCATAAGCCATTATCTAATTTTTCTACTCTACTATTTTTTATAGAAAAGGCAGTTTTACTCGTAAGAATAATACGTGAAGATCGCGTATCAGAAAAATCATAATGTACATCTAATAGCATATCTGACAAAATATTTTTGTTGTTTAGAGATTTATCTTGCGTTGAAAAATCAACTATAGGTAAATTAATAACCAAACGCGTAGGCGTATTTAAAATCTCTAAATGAAAATTTGGTTCAGCATTAAAAACTGCAATAATACGTGTAGACGAATTAACATTAACGGTTTGCAAATTAATAAGTTTTAATGCATTAGCAGCTTGAATATGAAGCTGAAACATTAAAAAAAACAGTAAATAGCATACAAGATGCAAAAAAACATTCCTATAACCAATTTTTGGTTTTTTATTAAAGAATCGTCCAATCATAAGTGAAATGCTTTTTTGTATTCGCTATTAATTTTAAAGTATATATTATTTTTTCAATTTAAGCGTTGAATCTTTTAGCCACAAATATCAAAAAAATCAAATTTAAGACAGTGATTATATTGTATTATTCAGAAATTACATTATTACTTGCCAAAAGCATAATATCAACATAAAAGAATATATTAAGATTCTTAGGTGATGTAACCATCTAGTATTGGTAAAATTATTGATAATTCATATTAAGTTGTCTTTAAAAGGTTTATCGCATACTATGCGTTTGTGCTTTTTATAAGTAAAAAGTCTTCATTCCTCAATACAGTAGGATTGCGTGATTTAAGATTCATTGGTTTGGTTATCCGAACTATTATTGAAATTGTTTTGCCGGAGACTTAAAAATATGAGTCATATAAGACAGACAAGAGCAATGAAAGTAAATGCTGTAATGTGTTTGCGTATGGCAGTCTGTTTTGCTATATCGGCCCCCCTTTTTTATGGCAGACAGCCCTTTATTTTTGCAAATAGTTATACTGTTTATTTAAATAAGGTTATACATGTCGCCTTCAGGATTTTAACTTATGTCAAACAAAATGCTTATCGATGCCTCTCATCCAGAGGAAACACGTGTTGTTGTCGTTCATGGTAATAAAATTGAAGAACTTGACTTTGAGTCAGAACATAAAAAACAACTTAAAGGAAATATTTATTTAGCGCGTATTACGCGTATAGAACCATCGCTGCAAGCTGCTTTTATTGAATATGGTGGTAATCGCCATGGCTTTTTAACCTTTGCAGAAATTCATCCCGATTATTATCAAATTCCTGTTGCCGATCGCCTTGCTCTACTTGAAGAGGAGAAAGCTGCTATTAATGAAAATTATGAGGATGCTCCCATTGAGGAAACAACTCTAAATAAAAAACGCTTAAAAAAAATAAATAAAAATAATAATGTTATAGCAACGAATATTGAAAATGATATTACATCTGGAGAAATTATAGCTGATGATGTTGAAGAAATATTGGATTTTTCCAATGATGATATCGAAATGGTTGGAGCAGAAGATGCACTTGAAGAATTACCGGCCTATCCGCGTAAACAAGGGCGTCAATATAAAATTCAAGAAGTTATTAAACGTCGTCAAATTTTATTAGTTCAAGTAATCAAAGAAGAGCGTGGTAATAAAGGTGCAGCACTCACAACTTATTTGTCTCTAGCGGGTCGCTATTCTGTTTTAATGCCTAACACAGCTCGAGGTGGTGGTATTTCACGGAAGATTACTAATATACAAGATCGCAAACGTCTTAAAGATATTGTAAAAGAACTAGAAGTTCCCAAAGGTATGGGAGTTATTTTACGAACAGCTGGAGCAAATAGAACAAAGGCTGAAATTAAACGTGATTATGAATACCTCATGCGCCTATGGGATACTATTCGCACCTTAACACTTAAATCAACTGCGCCGTGTTTAATTCACGAAGAAAGTAATCTTATAAAACGTTCTATTCGTGATCTTTATGATAAAAATATTAATGAAATTCTTGTTTCAGGAGATCAAGGATATCGTGAAGCTAAAGACTTTATGCGCATGCTCATACCAAGTCATGCGAAAGTTGTTCAACCTTATCGTAATCCTACTCCTATTTTTACGCATTATGATATCGAAGCTCAGCTTGATAAAATGTTGCATCCGCAGGTTAGTTTAAAATCTGGAGGTTATTTAGTAATTAACCAAACAGAAGCACTCGTCGCTATTGATGTAAATTCTGGTCGTTCTACTAAAGAGCATTCTGTTGAAAAAACAGCATTACAAACCAATCTTGAAGCTGCAGAAGAAATAGCACGCCAATTACGTTTACGTGACCTTGCAGGTTTAATTGTAATTGATTTCATTGATATGCTAGAAAATAGGAATATTAAGCTTGTTGAAAAAAAGTTAAAAGATTGTTTAAAGAACGATCGCGCTCGTATTCAGGTTGGTCATATCTCACATTTTGGTCTTATGGAAATGAGTCGTCAACGTATTCGTGTATCCGTTCTAGAAAGCACTACACAACCTTGTCCGCATTGCGCTGGAACTGGAAATATACGCTCTGAATCATCGGTCGCTTTACATGTTATGCGTTCAATTGAAGAATATCTACTCCACAATTCACAATATAATATTATTGTACGCACGCCCGTAACAATAGCACTCTACGTACTAAATCATAAACGCCATATTCTTGTTAATTTAGAAACACGTTTTGGGCTCAGTATTAATATTGAAGCAGATGATAATGTTGGAACACAACATTTCACTATTTCTAAAAGCTTAATAGCAAAAGGAGATCCTTTTTCTTCAACAGTTATTGAAGATAATGATATACAAGAAATTGAAAATGCTGTCTTAATTAAAAATAAAACCGTTGAAAACAACAAACGACATCAGCGTAAAAACCACCAGATTGAATCTAATAATGATAGTATTTCTTCTGCTACTGATAAAAATGATACTTCCAATGATGAAGACACCCATCGCCGCGGACGTCGTCGTGGACGCCGTGGGGGACGGCGTAATCAGAGTAATAATTATAAGTCTCGTGTCTCCTATGCAGAGCCTGTTGGAGATTTTGCTAAGAAAGCTTTAGAAGAAATTAAAGCAGAATATCGCCAGCATTATAATATTCCAGCTGCTGAGACTGTTGGATTTAATAAAGACAGCCACTATAAAAGCCATTTAAGCAGTACACAGCAAAATGAAATTATAGAAGGCCGTACTGCTATTAAATCCAAAAAGCGTAATGTAAAATCTTCAAAAGTTTTACAAAATAAACAAGTCCTTACAAAGGACGAAAACATAACAACACCGAAACAAGAACTTGTTGAGGAAAAGTTAGTTACCAAATCTAATCGGAAAAGTAAAATAAAAGAAATAAATGAACTCGCGAATGAAGTGATTTCTACAAATACAAAAAAATTAACATTGAAAATACGAAGAAAAATAGAAACTAAAAAATCTGTACAAACGACTGAAATGACAGAACAAGAACCTGTAATTGAAAAAAATGTTGAACATATTTCTTCTTCAGTTGCGACAACATCTACTGAACCTATTGTGACATCATCAGAAGCTGAAACTAATAAAAGAACTGAGCGTATAGGTTGGTGGAAACGTAAAGGTTTTTTCTCAAAAAAATAATTAATAAAGAACCGCTATAAAATATTTTATAGCGGTTTAAATAGATGAATATTAAAAGATAAATTGAAAACCTTTTAAAAATTTTTTCTTTAATTCACTGTTTGTTTTGCTTTTTCTTGTTCAGCTTTCATGCGATCTTCAATCTCCTTTTGCTTTGATTGAATAACTTTTTGTAATTTCATTTGTTCTTCTTGAAAAGCTTTTTCATCTATACCAGGGCCTGTATATGCGCCAGTAAAACCCTTAAGAGAAAATTCTATAGGGTTAGCTGTTCCACGCACATTAACTGTAGTGACAACCATTTTTGAACCGGCTTTCATAGCAGAAATTAGCTTATCATCTAAAACATCGTTGGCAATACAGCTAGTTGCATTACAAACAATATAAGGAATTTTTTTAGAGAAATCATTTCCAACTTGAATATGAACACCTTCTGGTAACAAACGCCCCGTAGGTATTTGAAGGCCTATGCGCCGTTCATTTTGTTTGCCTTTTATTTCGACTAAATTAATAGCTGTCAAAGGCTGACCGGTATCTGATACAACTGTGTTCATCGTATTACAAATATCAACATCATGCTGTTTGTTGCAAACTTTATACCATCCTTGAGATAAACTCTGTGCATTTACTGGAGTATGGATGGCAAGAAAAAAAGCAACAGCTCCAGCTAACACTGAAACAAAAAAGTAAGTATTTTTATGCGACATGATTAAGCTAATCCTTTCAATACGCCTTCAGAACAATTTCTAAGATATAATAATTTTCAGATAGGACATTAAATATAATTTTCAATTAAGTATAATTAAATTACAGAATGGTATTTCTCTATTTTATTTACTTTAGTCCAAAGAAAAAAGTAAAATCTAGAATTAAGAAAGCTCATTGAATAACTAATTAACTTTTTATATACTATGTATAGCACATTTTTTTATCTTATTAGCTTTTTTTTTCAAATTGATGCATAAAATATTCTAATCTTTGAAATAAAATTAAAGAATCGTTGTTAGATTATAATGAAAAAAAAATTATGTCATGCTATAGTGCTCGTTATTTTAAATTTTTTCTCACTTTTATAATGTTCTTTTGTTGTCATAGTGTTATAGCGACAGGTATTGCTATGCATGGAACACCAAAATTATCGGATAATTTTGACTATTTTCCTTATGCTGATCCTAACGCAAATAAAAAAGGAAAAATTATCTATGGAGCTGTTGGAACATTTAATGGGTTAAATCCATTCGTTATCCGTAGTTTTCGTACAACTGCACAAGGTCTTGTGGCTGATGAGCGATTTTCTGGTCTTGTTTATGAAACAATGATGGTACGCTCTCGTGATGAAGCCTTTACATTATACAATCTTCTTGCAGAAAAAGTTGAATTAAATGATGAACGTACTGAAATTACTTTCTTTCTTAATCCCAAAGCTCGTTTTTCAGATGGAAAATCTATAACAGTCGAAGATGTTTTATTCACAATTAAACTGCTGAAAGATAAGGGAAGACCACCCTTTGATCGATATATGAAACGCATAGAGTCTATCGAAAAAATTGGCTCCCATGGTATTAAAATACGTTTTTTACACTCTAAGGATCGTGAATTTCCACTTCTTTTGGCAAGTGTAATGCCAATATTACCAAAACACGCTATTAATGTTGATGATTTTGAGAAAAACGGTTTAGTTAAAATTCCGGGTAGTGGTCCTTATATTATTGAGCATGTTGATCCAGGTGAACGAATTATCTATAAACGCAATCCTGACTATTGGGGTAGGGATCTTCCTGTTAATAAGGGACTAAATAATTTTGATACCATTCAAATAGAGTATTTTCGTAATGATACCGCCCACTTTGAAGCTTTTAAAAAAGGCCTCATTGATATTTTCATTGAAACCAATCCAAATCGCTGGCAGCTTTCTTATAATTTTCCAGCTGTTCGTGAAGGGCGAGTTATAAAAGAAAATTTTTCGAAAGGTACACCTGCCGATCTTATTGGTTTTGTTTTTAATACACGCCGTTCTATTTTTAAAGATAGAAAAGTACGACAAGCACTTTCGATGCTTTTTGATTTTGAGTGGATTAATCATCATCTTTTTAATAATATCTACACTAGAACAGAAGGTTATTGGGATGGATCTGTTCTCTCATCTATTGGGAAGCCAGCAAGTGAAAAAGAAAAAGAACTTTTAGCGCCTTATCCTGACGCTGTTCTTCCTGAAGTCATGAATGGACATTGGCATATCCCTAAAACAGATGGATCAGGTATGGAGCGTCAATTTGCTCAGAAAGCTTGGATACTTCTACAAGAAGCAGGCTTTACCAGAAAAAACAATAAAGCTATCACTCCTGATGGTTTGCCTTTTAAATTTGAGATTATGACTCAAGCACTTGAAGAAGAAAAAGTTGCGCTTGCATTTCAGAGCAATTTATCACGTCTTGGTATTGATGTTGAAATAAGAACTGTTGATGATAGTCAATACCAAAATCGCTTAGGAATGTTTGATTATGATATGATTATTGGCAAATTAAAAAATTCTCTGTCACCAGGTAATGAACAAATAAATCGGTGGGCTTCTGTTTCTCGAAATTTGAAAGGAAGTTTTAATTTTGCAGGAGCCTCTGATCCCGCTATAGATGCTATGATAACAGCAATACTTGACGCACGCTCAGAATCTGAATTTATTGCAGCCGTGCGTGCTTTAGATAGAATTTTGATTTCTGGCAGTTATTACATACCGCTTTATCATTTACCTAAACAATGGGTAGCAAGATGGTCATATCTTAAACATCCTGCGTATACATCGTTATATGGTTATCGCCTTCAAGCTTGGTGGCGTGAATGAAAAATACAAATGAAAACAGCCTATGAAAATTATTGCGAAAAAAAAGTATCAATATAAAAGTATATGCGATGTATAATGCTTTTTCTCTTGTTTGGAAGCATTATATTGTGTATCTCTTTGTAAGCTTTACACTCTGAAGGAATTTCTTTTAGGTGTTGAAAATACCAAGCTTCATCACCTGTAGTGAACTTTTCTATAGTACTAAGTGCTTCTTCTTTAAAATCAGAGGAAAGAAAACCTTCATATAGAGGCCTGAATTCATTTTTTAATGCGGGACTTAAAGCGATCGCATCTTTTGCCCAACTAAAGTCTTCGTCTTTCCAAGAGAAATTTTCACGCAATACAGGCCCTACATCACTTTTTTTTAATACATCTCCTTGTGTTTTGCATACAAGGGCAGCCTGATACACCTCCAAATAAGAAAACGCCTGCGTCATCTTTTCTGACTGAAACTTGTTCCAATATTTTAGTGCTTTAATCTGTTTTTCTTCATATTCTCCTGTTGCATATTCTTTTGCTATAACACGCTTTTCTAACAGTGAGCGCACAATCCCTATTTCATGAAAAATCACCATACTTTCTGATAAAAGATTAGTTATTTTATTTAAAACTTTATTTTTGTCATCAAAAATATGTTCAGGTATAGGAGAATTTTTAGCTCTCTTTTCACGAATTATATTCGTAAAAAAGTCCTTTTCTTTTTGAAGAGAATCATTTTCATTATTGAATAATTTTCTGTTGCTCTATAAGATATTTGAATCTCTCATCAAGAGTTAAACCAGAAAGGGATTGCTTTAGGGATTGTTTGAGCGATTCTTTACTTAAAATAGCCTCAGCATAAGCATACTTTACTCTAAATATTATACTGAGTAACAAAAGAGCTATAATTAATAATTTTTTTGTAATAATCATATTATATTTATTTCTTTTTTAATTATTTAAGGAAATCATTACAGTATTATACGCATC
>NZ_JAMCOF010000007.1 GCF_023500045.1 Bartonella bilalgolemi
TGATTTTGTATTCTTCATATTTGCTTGTGGGCAAGTTTTTAGTGGTTCGACTAAGGACGTTGTAAATATTTGAAGAGGTGACCTTCCCTAAACGTGCTTGAAACCATTCTGCAGTTCTTTGCTTCATCTCACACCGCCCGTTGCTCTGGGTGATGAACACTGTCTTGACTGTAAGCCTCATCATAGTCATAGACAATTTCAACAGGCTGTTGTTCTTGAGAGGAGTGCTTCTCTCTTTTTTTCTGTAAGAGATGCAAAACCGTCTGTCCTTCTTGAAGAGAAAGATCTATTATATTTCTGACATTTGCAAAGCTCAAAACTTTCGTTTCGTCTGTTTGTGTTTCATGCATAAGGCTTTGGATTTCCATGATCATTTCCTCGGAGACAGGCTGCCTTTGTGAACTGGCGCCCTGATTAATCCGTTCAGCTTCATCTTCGTCATAAATACCGGAAAATCCGAAAGCATAACGAGCACATTGGATAACTGCTTTATGACGCAACATACGTGCAGGATACTTTTGCCAGTCTTCAAGCACCACATCTTAATTGGGCTTTGCGTAATGCTGTAAACACCTCTGCAAAACAAGTCGAACGCTTTGCTGAAAAACAAATTGCTGACGTTACATCTGCCCAATCAAAGCGTGTCAAAAAAGGTGTTTATATTAAAGAAAAGGCTACAACAAAGCTTCTCGAGACAGATATCATTGGTTCTGGAACACCGATAGCTCTTAAATTTTTCCAAGCAAAAGAAACAAAACGCGGTGTGACTTACAGAATGTTTGGCAAAAAAGAAATCTTGCCTCATGGTTTTATCAAGGGTGGGAGTTTTCCAAAACGTGTTGAATTAAAAAAGATGAAAGGGAATGTGTTTCAAAGAGTGGATGGAGATAATTTCCCATTGCAAAACAAGACGGACCGTCAATTGCTGCGGTGATGTCCAAGCCAGAAATTGCAAGTGCTATTGTAAAAAAGCCAATGAAAAACTAATCAAAAACATACAGTACCAACTTGCTCGTCAAGAATATGCCGCCAATAAGAAAGCTAAATAATGTTCTTAAGCTATGCTTACAAACTCCTCACTTTAATTGTAATTTTAAAAACAGATTGTCGCTTGTGTTTTGATCTTTCCCAAAAAAATTAATGAGAATTTACCCTTACTTAACTTAAATTTTTATATTAGAAAAGTAAATGAAACCTTTCATAAGGAAAGTAAGAAAGTAAGAGCTTGCTCATATGTTCTATAAAGTGATCAACTCATCCTTAAGGATGCGAGGGGGATAAAAAAAAGTGTTTAAATTATTTGTTTCTGTAATAATTATTATATTTTCGCAATCTGTCTTTGCGAATGATCTTGTTCGTAAAGTCTATCGAGCGACTATGCAATCTCCTGAAGAAATAAAACGTGAGGGTGGTTTCCTATCGCGAGGGATGGATGGAACACGGCCTAATCAACCTCCACCAGATATAAATTTATGGAATCATGTGACTGGAAATGCGACAGGAATGGCGCGCCATAATTCTGGCTATGTATCTACAACAATCAATCGAACAATTGCAATTGATTGGGTAAATGATCGTCTTAATCATAATGGTTATGTTTATCATATTAGAGCTACTCCTAATTTCATTGATGTTAATGCGTCGTTAGGGGGTTACTCTCCATACCATGATGAAGAAGAAATAGCTGCATTGGGTATGATTCACTGGAATCAAATTATTGGATGGGAAAGTGTGAGAGGGGAAACTGTTGGTGATTTTGTTCCGAATCCAGATTATAGAGAGCAGTTATATATGTATCTTGCAGGCGGAGGAGCTCAACCGCAGCTAGCTGCTTTCCCTGATAGACATCCAGCTTGGGGAGAAGAGAAATGGAAGAAATACGCTGAATGTACATCAAAGTCATTCTGTTCTCCTAAAAAATCACCACAGCAATTTGGAACGGATTGGTTTTGGAAATCTCATTACGCTATACTTGCAATATTCGTTATTAATCTTGATGATGAGTAGCTTATAAATGTATTTACTATAATAAAAAAATATATTTTTTTATAAATCAAATACTGCATAAATAATAACAGAATATTTTTATCCTTCATATTGTAAAGCCTTGTTTTTAAAACATGAATATAAGATGTGCATTAATTAAAACTTGCAAAAGGGAGCCTGGAAAAACTGGAGAAACAAAGCAAAACAAAAATCATGTTTAAATCGCTCTATCTGAGATTAATCTTGGTATGAGTTTAGATAATAATCTGCTTACAAAAAGCTGATAGGGAGATAGTTTATTAATATTAGTATCACTGCACAACACAAACCGCATCTGTTTTTCTCGCAGTCATATACAGAGAAAATGGGTAAGCGCAAACAAATTTTGAATATGTAAAAGGAAAACTCTTAAGAATCTTTATCCTTTGCAATGAGAAGAAAATTAAATTCTACTATTTTAAATTTTAGAGAGGGAAACTATTATGAAAATTAAAAGAAAAATACTTCTATCCTTGATTATGACAATCTTAATGATAAAACCATCTATCAGCGCATCTTATGTACAACCAGGTTATATAGATTCGGTTACAGTTAAAACAGAGGCACCTACCTGTACTTTAAAAATAAAATATAAGTCCAGTTCAGATACACAGTTAGGAGCTTGGTCCTGTGACAACCTAGCGGGAAAAGCCATCCTTGATTTGGCTAAAATAGCAGCCATACTAGACAGACCAGTAGAGGTAATCTTTACGGCTGGTACACAAACAGTAAAACAAGTAATAGGCATTACTTTAAAATGAAGTCAATAATTGAAATCGAGTTTAGGAATACTAGTATTTCTGTAAATGCCTTAGATATTATTTTTCTCTCCGCACTAATAAAAAAATGGGGCGACTAGTAAGAGGCTATGTTATTTAAAAATAATATAGCAATAGACTGCTTCACATGCATCTTGTTAAAGCCTTTACGCTAGCAGAAGAGAGCAAACACTACAAAGCCCTCATTAAAAAGGCAAAACAAGTCTTAGCAAGATCTGTCGTGAAAGCTGCTTAGATTTAAAATACAATCTTATCTTCTCTACTTTCAGAGTAGAGAAGATGTTAATTTAAAGAAGATTATCAATTATGCCTCTCCTATTTCCAAAAAAATACAATAAAATCAATGCAAAAGGTACTTTCCAGCAGGTTAGGTCTGTTGCGGGGCGGAACAGCGCGAACTATCGCTAGCGACAGAATTTTTAAATTGACTGTACATTGTACAGTATATGATTATTATAAGATAAAAACTATTTTTATTCTTTACATTATTGCATCAATGTATATTTCCAAGTTAAGTACTTGAAAACACCCTGAACTACAAAAATGGACCAAAGCCGGTGATAAGCACTTGCAAGGTCTCGTCTGTCGATGTATAGTAGAAGCAGGGTTATGGGTGAGAGGTGATTTTGATCCTTCCAACTATCAAATAGCAAAATTCAAAGAGCCAACAGGATTTTTTTAAACCAGAATCCTTTGTACCAGTCGTTGGTTCTTTTTCAGGTCTTGGTGGTTTGTTGGCAGGCAATGGTCCAGTGCAATGGACACTAGCCGGCATTATGGTTTTAGTAGCAAGTGTTGCTATTTTCTTTGTCGTCAAATACTTTCAAAAGCATCACTTATGATCTAGTGTATTAGAAAAATCTGCTGATAAAAAGTGCGTCTTTAGCTGCTTTTTTATGACTTTAGCAAAAACTTTTACCCTTGGCAAAAAATTGAACAGAAAAAGCAAACAGAAAAAACTGTAAAAGCAGCAACAACACAACTGGAAGTAGAAGATGAAGTTAATCAAAAATTAACGCCGATGTGCGGACTGCTCTTTCTCGCTGGTTGTGTAACAAATAAGCATATTTTTTGTGTTGGTTGGTTACCCATTATAATCAATCAAAGCAAAATACGGAATAAAGAGTAAATAAGCATAAATTAGGTAAAATTATATAAATCGCAAAGGATGATTGAAAGGTGATCCTCAAATAGTAATTTAAAGGAGAAATCTATATATTTCAATGTATTAAAGACAAAAACGGTGCCGCATGCCGGATTCGAACCAGCGACCCCATCATTACGAATGATGTGCTCTACCAACTGAGCTAATACGGCATAGACTTGTATATTACTTAAAACTAAAGACTATTTCGAGGGTAATAACTAAAAGTATATATAAAAGCAAGCAGGTAATTTTTTCAATAATTCATAAAATGTCACGGTTACTAAAATAGAAAAATAGATCCTTATAAGGAAAAGAAATAAAGTTATATTTCTTGAGTTTTTATTATTTTAAAGCGAATGAAATATTTCTTCGATTTATGATCAATCCAATTTTAGAAGTAGGACTGAAAATAAAAATTTTTGTATAATAAAATGACGCGAAATGTTCTGTTTAGAAGAGTGTTTGTAATTTTGCGAGCAATGAAAAAATAAGAGCGTTTGTGTTTTTATACAATCAAAACCATACTAATATGATAATTATTTAATAGAAAAGTGTTTCTCATTTCTGTACTTATAGTTATAAAGTTAAAATGGAGTTAGAAGGCAATGTCATATGAAAATAGAATAACAGAATTAGAGATTAAACTATCTCATCAAGAAAAGCTTATTGAGGAACTTTCTTGTGTGGTGACTGATCAATGGAAAAGTTTAGATGAAATGTCTAAAAAATTAAATGTTTTAACAAAACGATTGCTAGATTTAGAAGAGCGAAATCTCTCCGAAATTCCTGTTGAACGTCCTCCTCACTGGTAAAAGTATAGTGAAATTAGCGTGTTTATTCTTCATAGCTTACAAAAGTATTTTTTGTTTTTATATAAAATTTAGGTTGAATACATCAGAATAATGAACAATGTTGAGCTAAAATACAATGAGTTAAAACGTGGCCTTAAAAATCGTCATGTTCAAATGATTGCCTTGGGAGGTGTTATTGGAACAGGCCTTTTTTATGGATCAACAGAAGCTATCCAATTAGCTGGCCCTTCAACTATTTTAGCATATCTTATTGGAGGGTGCATTATCTATCTTATTATGCGAATGCTTGGTGAAATGTCAGCTGAAGAACCAACTTCAGGCGCTTTTAGTTTCTTCGCTTACAAGTATTGGGGATGTCTTGCTGGTTTTATAACAGGTTGGAATTACTGGTTTCTTTATATTCTTGTTGGTATGACCGAGCTGACAGTTATTGGATTTTATCTTGATCACTGGATTTTAATTGATCATTGGAAATCATCTTTGTTCGTTCTCTTGTTTATTACATTGATTAATCTTATTGATGTCCGTTTTTATGGAGAATTTGAATTTGGTTTAGCTTTGATTAAAATTATTGCTGTTGTTGGTATGATCGTATTTGGAATCTTTATCATTATAACAGGGATGAATGGAAGTCAGGCTAACATTAATTATCTTTGGGATCACGGCGGTTTTTTCCCTTATGGTGCAATGGGAGTTGTATTTGCTACTTCTATACTCATGTTTTCTTTTGGTGGCACAGAGCTTATCAGTATTGCAGCTGGAGAAACATCAAATCCACAAAAAACAATTCCAACAGCTATTCGTAAAGTTATGTGGCGTGTTATCATTTTTTATATCGGTTCTATAAGTGTAATTATGATGATAAGCCCATGGAATATGATTAGAAAAAATGGCAGTCCTTTCGTCACTATTTTTGAAACTATAGGTATTCCTGTAGCTGGTCATATTTTGAATTTTGTTGTGATTATGGCTGCTATTTCAGTTTACAATAGTGCCATTTATTCTAATGGCCGTATACTTTATAGTTTAGCAATGCAAAAAAATGCGCCACGTATTTTTAGTAAACTTAATGCTACTTGTGTTCCTTATATTGCCATTCTTTTTTCATCAATTTGTACTGCGACAATTATTGTCATTAATATTTTTATACCAGACAATAGTTTTATGAGAATTATGTCGATTACAACTGTAACAGTAGCTATTACTTGGACAATCATTGTTATTGTACATTTTAAGTTTCGAAAAATACATAAAGGCAAAGAAAAATCGTTTGTTTATGCATTTGGCTTATATCCTTATGCAAATTATCTTTGTCTTTGTTTTCTTCTACTATTGTTTTGCATCATGTTTGTAAGTGGCTTAGGAAAAAATGGGTTAATTGCTCAACTTTTTGAAATGGTAGGAATAAAAGTAAACTTTCTCGAATCCTATATTCCTCTACAAATGCCTGATATGAGCTTAGCAGTTATTACCATTCCTATATGGTGTTTACTTTTGTTACTAGGGTATAAACTTAAACGATAGCTCTGAAATCATATAAAGAAATTGATTGGAATAAATTTTGGGGATAAAATTTGATAAGGTGACGCAAATCTTTGATGATTTATGCGTTTTAAAAAATATTAACATAAATCTCACTGAAAAAAGGATTGCAATTATTGGTGCAAATGGTTCTGGAAAAAGTACATTTGTTCGCCTTATTAATGGTTTACAGCTTCCATCAATTGGCTCTGTAAATATTGATGGATTGGATACAAAACATGATACAAAAGCAATAAGACGTAAAGTAGGATTTGTTTTCCAAAATCCCGATAATCAAATTGTATTACCTTTAGTGGAAGAAGATTTATCCTTTGGTCTTAAAAACTTAAAATTGAGCAAGGATGAAATAAAAAAACGAGTAGATGAAATTTTACAGTATTATGACCTCCAGGCATTTAGAAACCATGCCATTCATTTATTAAGTGGTGGACAAAAACAATTAGTTGCTATCTCAAGTGTGGTGGCAATGAAACCAAACTATATTGTTTTTGATGAACCAACAACATCACTTGATTTACAAAATAAACGCCGCGTTACACAAGCCATTAAAGAATTACCACAAACAACTATCGTTGTATCGCACGATTTGGAATTCCTAAAAGAATTTGATAGAGTGCTTGTTTTTGATAAGGGAGAAATAGCCGTTGATGATATACCTTTGGTTGCAATCAAAGAATATATAAGAAGAATGTCATGATCAGTTCATATATATCTCAAGACACATTTATTCACCGGCTTAGACCAGGAATAAAATTATCACTTCTTATCCTGTGTGGAACCACTATCTTTATGGTTTCATCAATATCTACTTTTTTATTTTTTTTATTATTTATATCCTTATTATATAGAATAGCTAAAATTCCTTTCAATAAAATAATAAAACAGTTTAAATCAGTATGGCTATTTTTAATCTTTATATTTATTTTTCAAGCTATTTTTGATAATTGGCTTACAGGTTTTTCGATTATATTGCGCTTGATTATTCTTATTTCTCTAGCATCACTTATTTCGTTCACAACAAAAGTTTCAGATATGATAACTTCGATTGAAGTAGGGTTTCGATTCTTTTCATGTTTGGGTGTAAATTCATCAAAATTAAGTATTGCCTTATCTATGGCAATTAGATTTATTCCGGTTATTAGTGAAAAATTCAATGAGATACGTGAAGCACAGAGAGCGCGTGGACTTAATATAAACATTATAGCTCTTGCAATACCCTTAATTATCCGAACAATAAGGATAGCATCAGAAGTAGCAGAAGCATTAGATGCACGTTCTTATAATTATGATGATAACCAATTGTATTTAAAGGAATAATTTAGTGAAAACAAAAGATTTAACTTATATTGCTTTATTTGCCGCCCTTTATGCAGTTTTAGGTTTTTTCCCTCCTATTTTTCTTCCTTTTTTTCTTGGTCTTCCTATTACTGCCCAGTCTATGGGACCAATGTTAGCCGGATCTATTCTTGGAGCAAAAAGAGGCGCTGCAGCATCAGCACTTTTTCTTTTCTTGGTTGCTATCGGTTTGCCTCTGTTGGCTGGTGGACGTGGAGGTATTGGTGTTTTTTTGGGAGTTGGTGGTGGCTATATGATTGGTTATCCATTTGCAGCATTCTTTATTGGTCTTATGGTTAAATCGTTTTGGCAACGACTAAATTTTATAAAATTGGTTATAATAAATAGTATAGGTGGAATTGGGATTATCTATCTTTTTGGAATATTTTGGATCGTATATGTTTTTAAGATTCCTTTATTGACAGCTTTCGCAATGTCATTAGGATTTATGATAGGTGATTTGTTAAAAGTTCTAATTGCCTCATTTATTGCGCTTACAGTCAAAAAATCCGTTCCACTCATTGCTTCCTCAAAAAAGTAACAGCCATTCACATCAACTACAAGAATTCTATTCTAAAGATTGCAAAAAATAATTGAAATATTATCAAAACAGATGAAAATATATTTATACTTACAATATTGATGGTTTGTTTAAGCTGTTGGACATCTAATTCTTAGAATTAATGAATTCGTACTGAAAATGACAGGTATAATTTTGAATGAGAAAAATATTTCAGAATTAATTTTCTATAGTCGAAACAAGTTATTGATATGCTACATCGCAACGTAACTATCTTTATAATTTTAGACTTTTGTTGTAGTGTTAATTGTATAATTTTTTTCCAATTCAAGAGCCGTTTCGGAAGCTTCTCACAGAATATAAAGTATTTTTCATATCAGTATAACCCATTACTCTGCAGTTAAACAGAACATGAAACATCCAACCTAATCGTCTTTATTGAATAGATTTAATTTTTAGAAAAAATTACCGATATCGATAATGGCAAAACAAAATCAAATAACAGTACATCATACTTCTCTCGCATTTAATCAAAATAATTTTACGCAATCTACAATGCTAAACTCTTCTTATCTTGATTATCCTTGTAGACTCTCTGGACTAACTAAATTTTCACGTGTAATTTCTCTAATTGTACGCACACCAGTTAATGTCATAGCCACGCGCATTTCTTGAGCAAAAAGCTCAAGGAGATTGATGACACCTTGCTCACCTGCTGCAGCAAGCGCGTAAACAAAAGCACGACCGATCATCACAGCATCCGCACCTTGCGCTATCATACGAATCACATCAAGACCAGAACGAATACCAGAATCAACTAAAATAGTTAAATCACCTTTTATAATATCCGCAATTTTCGGTAATGCCTGTGCAGTTGATAATACCCCATCAAGCTGACGTCCACCGTGATTGGACACAACAATACCATCAGCTCCAAATCGTACTGCCTCACGTGCATCCTCTGGATCAAGAATACCTTTTAAAATCATCTTTCCTTTCCAAAAGTCTCTAATCCATTGCAAATCACTCCAGCCAATTGATGGATCAAAGTTCGCACCAAGCCAACCAATATAATCTTGTAGTGTTGTTTTCTTTTTAAGATAGGCAGAAATATTTCCAAGATCATGTGGATGACCCATAATACCAACATTCCAAGCCCAATGCGGATGAAAAAGAGCTTGTATAATACGGCGCACTCCAGCATAAGGCCCAGACATCCCTGAATGAGCATCACGATAACGCGCTCCAGGAACCGGCATATCAACTGTAAAAACTAATGTACGAACACCAGCAGCCCACGATCTTTCCAATGCATCACGCATAAATCCACGATCCTTGAGAACATAAAGTTGAAACCAAAATTCTTTTCCAACCGCCGCTTGTATTTCTGAAATAGGACAAACTGAAACTGAGGACAAAGTAAAAGGAATATTTTTCGCAACAGCTGCACGTGCAGCCTTTACTTCACCACGGCGTGCATACATACCAGTTAACCCAACAGGTGCAAGTACAACTGGCATACCAAGTTTTTGATCCAAAATCTCAGTTGAAAGATCAATATCGCCAATTTGTTTTAGAATTCGTTGACGCAATGCAAGTTTTTGAAGATCTGTATAATTACGCCGCATTGTTTCTTCAGCATAAGCACCACCATCAATATAATGAAACAAAAAAGAAGGTAAGCGACGTTTTGCTGCTTTACGATAATCAAATGTTGAGGAAATAATCATAATAACACCATTACTCTAAATACAATACGAAAAGCTTTCTTCAAAGAAGAGAATTCTTGCATATATTACATCAAAATCTGTATTTCTAAACTCATTTAAAATGCTTAGACAATTTTAAACCTTGTCCCTGATAATGTGAACCAACATCATGCCCATAAAGCTTTAATGGCCGATTAAGCATATGTTCATAAACTAAACGGCCAATGATTTGGCCATGCTCTAAAATAAATGGAATTTCATGGTTCCTTACTTCTAAAACTGCACGTGCTCCTTTTCTACTTATTTCCATATTTCCAAATCCTGGATCAAAAAAACCTGCATAATGTACTCTAAATTCTCCAATTAAGGGATCAAATGGTTTCATTTCAGCAGCATAAAAGGGAGGAATATGAATAACCTCCCGTGAAACCAAAATATAAAATTCATGAGGATCAAGAACTATTTCTTTCGTTCCATGATCATAAATAGGCTCCCAAAAATCTAAAATATGAGCAACAGCACTTTTATCCACATCGATAACATCAGTATGACGTTTACCACGATACCCAACAAGTCCATTTTCATTGCCTTCTAAATTAACGGAAATTCCAATACCACCATCGTTAATATTAGGAGTATCATCAGATACAAGCATTTCATTTTTATGCAATTCATACAATTCAACTTCTTTTAAATAACTATGTCCCTTACGAAATCGAAGTTGTGATAAGCGTGAACCCGTGCGAACCAAAATCGGAAATGTTCGTGGACTAATTTCAAGATACAGTGGCCCATGATAACCCATACAAATTTTATCAAATTCTTGAGTATAATCTGAAATCACGCGCGTAAAAACATCCAACCGCCCAGTAGAACTTTTTGGATTAGCAACCGCAGAAAGAACTTTCGATAAAGCTAAATTTTCTAAAAGAGGAACGATATAAACACAACCCGTTTCTAAAACTGCCCCATCTTGTAAATCAAATTCGTACAGCTTTAATCGTTCAAGTTTATCAATAACTGTCGCACTAGATCCCGGCATAAAAGAAGCTCGTATACGATATGCCTTATCTCCTAAACGTAAATCAAGACTTGCAGGTTGTATTTGATCCTTATCAAACGAGCAAATGGCATTAACAGTACCATTATTAACTAAAACCTGTATATCACTATCTGCAAGAATACCATTCATGCGTGTCATACATTTTACCTTCCATCTTTTTGATTCCTTTTTGATCAGTATTAGTGATTGAAGCAAGCACTTTCAAAAATAACAAATATTTATACCCAATTTAACAATTTAGTTCACAACCACAATTAATAATTTTGAACTATAAAATGATATTTAGTAAAATATTCTTCTGTAAGAGAAACTCTGGATATCCATCATGAATGAACTTTTACCAAAAGCCTACATATTTCTCTTAGAATATATTTTCAGTTTTTTCTCTTCGAAAAAGTTATAAATATTGCTATTATAGTTTAAAGTTTCTATACAGTGAAAGGGAAGGCTGTTAAAATTTAACTATGATTATACGTCATCTTAGCGAAACTATTATTAATCAAATTGCAGCTGGTGAAGTTATTGAACGACCCGCTAATGTCGTTAAAGAGCTTGTTGAAAATGCTATTGATGCAGGAGCAAGCCGTATTGAAATTGTCATAGCAAATGGTGGAAAAAGCCTGATAAGAGTAAGTGACAATGGCTGTGGTATTCCAGAAGATCAATTAATTTTAGCAATTTCTCGTCATTGTACATCTAAAATTATTGACGATGTACATAATATCTGTTTCCTCGGCTTTCGTGGAGAAGCGTTACCCTCTATTGGCTCTGTTTCAAAACTTAAACTGACCTCACGAACACAAAATTCCAATAGTGCTGCTGAAATTATTGTTACTGCAGGAAGAATTGAAGAACCAAAACCTTCTGCTGCTAATCCTGGAACTATTGTTGAAGTTCGTGATCTTTTTTTTGTTACACCAGCACGACTGAAATTTATGAAATCTGATCGTGCTGAAACAAATGCTATCACGGACACAATTAAACGAATTGCAATCGCCTTTCCACATATACGTTTTTCTCTTGCCGGTATAGATCGAGCGCCCATGGAATTCCCTGCTATGGAACAAAATACCCAAGGGCAATTACAACGTATTACACAAATCATGGGAAAAGAATTTGCTCCAAATAGTCTTCTCCTTGATGCTAAACGTGAATCTGTTCACCTAACTGGTTTTGTCGGTTTGCCATCTTTCAATCGCAGTAACAGTCTTTATCAATTTGCTTATGTTAATGGCCGCCCAGTGCGTGACAAACTTCTATGGGGAGCGATCCGAGGAGCGTATGCCGATGTTATTGCTCGAGATCGTCATGCTATAGCCATTCTTTTTATTCATTTACCGCCTACCGATGTAGACGTTAATGTACACCCTGCAAAAATGGATGTACGGTTTCGTGACCCAAGTCTTATTCGTGGTTTAATCATCGGAGCAATCCGTGAAGCATTGCATCAAACTGGCATTCGTCCTACGTCAACAGGATCTGAAGCAATGTTGGCTGCGTTTCGAACACAACCCTTAGAAGCTGTAAAAATGCATCAACCTTTTTCTGATAATACACCACCATATCATTTTGGGTCAGAGATAACATCAATATTTCATAAACCATTAGATATGACCAGCTCTATTGATTTACAAGAAGATACAATTCCTATTATCGATCACCTTAGCACACCAAGTGGCGATACACGCGCTGCAATTAATACACCAACATCAGAAGAATTACATTATCCATTAGGAGCAGCAAGAGCGCAAATCCATAAAAACTATATTGTTGCTCAAACTCAAGATAGTCTTATCATTGTAGACCAGCATGCTGCTCATGAGAGACTGGTTTATGAATCACTTAAAAATGCTCTGTATTCCAAACCGCTTCCTTCACAATTATTGCTTATTCCTGAAATTGTAGAACTCTCTGAAGAAGATGCCACGTGCCTTTTATTTCACAAAGATACTTTGAAAAAATTTGGATTAGGAATTGAGTCCTTTGGAATTGGGGCAATCGCTGTACACGAAACACCTTCTATGTTAGGAGAAATTAATGTACAAGCTTTAATTAAAGATCTCGCCGATGAAGCAGCTGAATATGATACAATAGATAATTTAAAAGGAATGCTTGATTATGTTGCAGCAACTATGGCTTGTCATAGCTCAATACGTTCAGGACGTCTTTTGCATCCTGAAGAGATGAATGCACTTTTACGACAAATAGAAGCAACACCTAATTCAGCCACATGTAACCACGGACGCCCTACTTATATTGAACTTAAACTGGCTGATATAGAACGTCTTTTTGGTAGAAAATAAAATTTCATAAACTATTCTGGCTAAAAACTACTTGCTTCATTTATGCTCAACTCTATAAAATATCTGTAATATTTTATCTGTATTATTTTTTCATAATTACATAGAAAGGGCACATAAAATATGTTCTCTCAAAATGAATGCGAAGCAACAATTCATTACTTTAATAATAGTTATAAAATTGTTAAATATGGCACTTATACTGTTTGTGCAGTTAGTGGACAAAAAATCCCTATCGACAATCTAAAATACTGGAATCATCAACGTCAAGAAGCATATGCCAGTTGTGAATTATCCTATCAACGTGAACTTGAGTGTAACCCATATCTTAGTCAATTACTAAAAAACATAAAATAGCTCATAAGAAATTCTAAAATAGTGTCCATATGCTTTTAATATATTAATTAAAGGTGATATTTCGTTTCTTAAAACGAGCAATAGTTTTCTCAAGGAGCATATGGCAAAAATCTCTTTGAACAAAATCAACTTTGACATCAAAGACAATAAGCCTTTCTAAGCTTTTATGTAAGTCATTAGCTTGTATGCGTATATAGTCCTTGGCAGTCGTAGTCAGCCATAAATTATGAATTTTGGCCTTCCGTACCAAATTCTTTAAATCCGTAGCTGTAAAAAAATAGTGATCTGGATAAGAATAAGCTTGAACAACATGACCAGACATTTCTTTAATGGATTTGAAAAATTTATCTGGATTGCCAATGCCCGCAAATGCTAAAAAAGATTTTCCAGCAACTTCATCATCAACAAGTGATTTAAGATGCGCATAATGCAAAGGTTTTCCAGTACGTGCAACAAAAAGAGCAACATCATCATTCTCATTCAAACAACCAATGACTAAAACACTATCCATTAAAGATAATTGCGTTTTTAACGGTGCACGCAAAGGTCCCGCTGGAAAAACAGCTTTATTACCAAAACCACGCATCGCATCCACAACAAGCAATGCATAATCCATATAAAGGCGACGACTTTGAAACCCATCATCCATTAAAATAAAATTACATCCCTTTTCTTTAAGCAGTTGTGCTGCTGCATAACGATCAGGTGATATAGCAACAAAAGCATGACGTGCAAGCAAAAGTGATTCATCGCCAACATCATACGCATTATCACATCTAACATCAACGAGGTGCACTCTTTCGGCTCTTCCACCATAACCACGTGATACAATACCAGGTATTAAGCCAAGTTCCTTGGCCACTTGAGCAAAAGCAATAACAACAGGTGTTTTACCTGCCCCGCCTAATGTAAAATTTCCAACACACAAAACTGGCAAATCAATAGCAAGAGGCTCTCTTTCCATACAGCACCGTGCACAATAACCGTAAACCTCAGCAATTGGTGCTAATAAAAAACGCAAAAAGCTTTTATTTTTCCACCAAAAACGCGGAGAGCAAATACGCATGCCTATTTTTGACACTGCCTTAAACCCGTCTGTATCACAAGCGGCTGCAAAAATGGATCAAGAACCTTTAATGTACACTCAAGTGCACCAGCCATACTTGTTGCTACTTTATAAGCTTTATCAACTACTTCTTGTCGCAAAGTTTCATTTGTTAAGAATTTATTCACTTGGATAGCAAGTTGCATCGTATCTTCAACTATAGAAGCTGCATCACAGGATAAAAATCGCTCAAACGTATTTTGAAAATTTGCAATATGAGGCCCAGTTAAAATAGCTACTCCAAGCAAAGCTAGCTCTAATGGATTATGCCCACCATAGTTACACAATGATTTGCCAATGAAAGCAACTTTCGACAAACGAAGAAAAAGACCCATTTCTCCAATTGTATCTCCTAATAAAATATCCGTATCCATATCTGGAATAGTATTGCTGCTTCTAAGAACAAAACGCAAACCCTCATGACCACATACTTTAATAATATCTTCTGAACGTTCAGGGTGACGTGGGACAATAATCGTTAATAAATCTGGAAAATGACTCTTGAGAATTTTATGAACTTTACAAGCAATTCTCTCTTCTCCTTCATGGGTTGAAATAGCTGCCCAAACTGGACGATTACCAATAGCCTTACAATAACGCGTAAGCAATTCCTGATCTCCAACCGGACACACCTCAGCCTTAAGATTGCCAGAAAGCGCAACTGATTTTACACCAAGCGTATAGTAATAAGTTACATCCGTTTCATTTTGGCCAATAGCTACATCAATATGTTTAAAAATATGCTTAGCAAGAAAGAGTCGTTTGTGCCAAGCTTTAAAAGACTGTTCTGACATACGAGCATTAACTAAAATCTGTGGAATGCGCATTTTAGCAAGTTCTTTAATACGTAAAGGCCAAATCTCTGATTCACAAATCAATGCCAAGTCAGGTTTCCAATGACTAATAAAATGACGCACAGCCAATTCTAAATCCAATGGAGCATATTGGTGAATTAATCGATTGCCAAAATATTTCTTAACAAGCGCAGAAGATGTCACAGTACATGTTGTCAATAATACCTGTATTTTTAAAGATAAAATATAATTAATGAGTGGCAAAAGAGCTACTGTTTCTCCAATACTCGCCGCATGAAACCAAATTAATGGACTTTGAGGACGCACTTTTTGGCTTTTCCCTAAACGCTCCTTGTGTCGCCCTCGTTCCTCTTTCCCACGCATCGCTCTAAAAAACAAATAAAATGGTACCACAGGATGTAAACAAAAACCAACTATCCGATAGATTGAAAGGGCCACACGTGCCTTTAATTCCATCATTTTACCCCCCTTATTTTCTTGTCTTGAGATAGCTGTAAGCTTCATCTGTCAAACGATTCATTATACTTGTTAATTGTATACGTTTTTCTTCTAACAAAGAATTATCTGCATCTTTAGGAACAAAAAATGCTTCACCTGTGAGAACAATCGAACGTCCAAAAGGAAGTGGAATTGCAGTTTTATCCCGTGTTTTTTCAAGAATTTTTTCTCGCGAAAATGCATACACACAAGGTATAATAGGACGGCCAGATAATTTAGCTAATAAAATAATTCCTTTTCCAGACTCACGTGCTTTTCCACACGCGATATCTGCAATCATAGCAGCTGTTTTACCAGATTTAAGAGCATTTTTAAGCGTTAATAATGCTTTTGCTCCTCCTTTATGAATATGATGCGTTTTGCCGCGCCCCCCTGAGCCACGGACAATTTCAAGTCCTAATTTTTGGGCTAATTGTGCATTTATTTCTGCATCAGCAGAACGAGAAAACATAGCAATAACTTCTTCACTTTGAGAACGTAAAAAAGGCCCCATAATATGACGTCCATGCCAAAAAGTTATAATAAACGGATTATAAGCATTATATATTTTTCTAATATCATTTGAATTTTTTAACCGTGGATTCGTCCAATAAACAAAACGCAGATAGTTCGCCAAAATCCATACAACAAAAACTTTTATAAATCGTGTTTTCATTAATGAATGACGATTATCCCGCCACATTTTTTTCAAAACGCTATTTTTTTTCTTATTAAAAGTTTCTCTCATACCGATATCAAAATTAGTAAACTCAATCTTGTAGTATCCTTGTAGAATAAAAAATAATAATTGAATATTTAAACTTTATGATATATCGCTTGTTGCGTGATCAAGAAACTGATGTAAAGGCACAACATAATAACGTTGTAATGCATTATCTACACTGCTTTGTGCTTTTGCCCGCCATACTTCCTGTGCTGACTGATAGTCTGGAAAAATACCAACCACATCCAAGTTACTGAGGTCTTTAAATTGATTATCATTCAGATTTTTTAATTCTCCACCAAATACAAGATGCAATAATTGTCTCTTTTCGTTGACTTCAGCCATATTTGCCCTCCGTATCATTTAAATAATTTAATATGTTTTTATTTGATTAAACTAACTTTGCTTGACGAACAACATTTATCATATTTTGACAGCAATTACTTTCACCAGCAACTAAAAAACCATCTTGATAAGCTCCAATCCCATAAGAAATAAACGGCGCCTCAAGCGGCATAAAACATCCACCACACTCCTGTAAAATAAGATCAGCAGCAGCAATATCCCAATCATGACAATTCGGCTGAACCAATACAATATCAATTTCACCTTGAGCAACAAGAACAATACGGTAAGCAAGAGAAGGAATATAACGAAAAAAACTGATTCGATTACTAAAATCATATGGTAATTTTTGAGCAATTAATTGATCAATCGAAACCCTATATTTTCGATTGATGTTAGATCTTAAAAGAGGCAGTCTTACACCATTCAATGTTGCTCCTTCCCCTGTTATAGCTGCATATATTTCATCTTTAGCAGGACATTGTAAAACACCTACAACAGGACGACTATTCTCAATAATAGCAACCGAAATACACCACTCAATACTTCCGGAAAGAAAACCTCGAGTCCCATCAATGGGATCAACCACAAAATAGCGTTTATAAATAGCTTCTCCCCTATTATCTTCTGTTTCTTCTGAAATCCAACCATAATTTGGACGTGCACCAAGAAGTTTTTCTTTTAAAAAAACATCTATAGCAACATCGGCTTCACTAACTGGTGAATTACCATCTTTAAACCGAACATCCAATTCACATCCAAAATACTTCATTGCTAAATCTCCTGCCTCCCAACAAACATCGAGCAAAAGATTTAAATCTGCATAATCATAATAATGTGCATTATTTTCCTGCAAGTATCATTCCTTCAATTAATAATGTCGGTGCCGATGTACTATAACGTCGATCAATATCATTCGCAGGTATTAAATGCGCCAACATATGGAGTAGATTAGAGCCTAGTGTTACTTCACTCACTGGATAAGTGATGTCGCCATTTTCAATCCAAAAACCAGAAGCTCCACGGCTATATTGCCCCGTAACAAAATCAACACCATGCCCAAATAATTCTGTAACATAAAAACCATTCTGCACACTTTTTACCATATCATGAGGTGATACTAAACCTGGTTCAATAGAAAAATTAGTACTTGCTGGCTGAACAAGCGATGCAGAACGTACACCACGACCATTTGTTTTAAGTCCTAATTCACGAGCCGAAGATGATGAAAGAAGCCAGTTTTTTAGAACACCATTTTCAATAATATTCAGTGTATGTCCTTCCACCCCTTCACCGTCAAAAGGACGAGAAGCATTTCCGCGTAATCTTAAAGGCTGATCCATCACATTAATACCGGCCTTCATGATCCTTTTCCCCTTTAAATTCTGTAAAAGACTTGTTTTGCGAGCAATCGACGCTCCATTAACCATAGACGCAATATGACCAGCGATTCCACGAGCCACACGTGGATCAAAAACAACAGTCACAACCCCAGTTTCTGCACGAACTGCTCCTAAACGTCGAACTGCGCCTAGTCCAGCATTTTTACCTATCGTATCTGCTGATACTAAATCAGAGAAATGTAAAGCCGTCGTATAATCATAATCTCGCTCCATTTCTGTTCCCTCACCAGCAAGTGCGCTACAAGAACGGGAAAAATAGCTGGAATGATAAGATCCGTAAAAACCATCACTGTTTACAAGCACAAACCCATTCTTGCCATAAGCTGTTGCTGCACCACCAGAATTGCTTACGCCCTTCACATCAAGAGCTGCTGCCTCCATTTGCAAAGCATCTTCTGTTAAAAAATGACTTTGTGGAGTAAAATGATCAAAAAGATCAAGATCCTTAGGATGAGTAACTAAACATTCTTTATCCGCCAAACCTTCAAATAAACTATCAGGTGAAGCTTTAGCCATTGCAATAGCACGTTCTGCTAATTCCTGCGGATCAACAACAAAATTAGCAGAAACACTTGCCACCTTTTTACCAACAAAAACCCTCAATGTAAAATCATCACTTTCTGAAGCTTCAGTGGATTCTACTTTGCCAAGACGAACTGCTACACAAACAGAATTTGAGTGGATAACAACAGCATCAGCAGCATCAGCTCCAAAACGCTTTGCTGCTTCAACCAACGAACTAGCTTTATCAAGCTGTTTTTTGTTTATCTTCATAAATATCCTTTAAATAATAATTATTCATCTTAATTAAGAAATTTTAAATGAAAAATATAATTTTTTTCTATTCATAGTTAAAAGTTATGCGCTACTAATGTATCATTTTTCTTTCAACTAATTCTGAAATTTGTCTCTTAGCTTTTTCACGAAAAGGCTCTACACGTTGTAAAATTTCTTTGACTTCAAAAAAATTTAAAATTTGAATCTCGTTAACAGGAGGGCATAATAAAAGATCTAACTTTGCAGACTGCAAACGTGCTGTCACAAGCGCTTGTTGTCCTATAATACCTGTAGCAACAAGACTTTCAGAAATTGAAAGGTGTCCATTTTTACATTCAATAATTGGAAGTCCTGTAACATCAACACCGATTGACAAATCAACTGGTTCAGTAAAACAATCAAAAGGTACTGGATTACAAACCGCCCCATCAATCAAAAAATCATGATTGCGTAAAACAGGCTTAAATAAACCAGGCAGAGCAGAAGAAGCTGCCAAAGCAGAACGCAAATCTCCTTCTTGAATAACAACCATCTCTGCTGTTTTTAAATTTGAAGCTACAGCACAAAAAGGTATTTCTAATGCACAAAAATCTCGCGGAAAGTTCAATGGTAAAAAATTTTCTAAAATTAACTCCAAATTAAATTGAAAAAGATGCAAACTGCATTCGCAAAACTCTCTCCATGACGTCGGCATTAAAGACCATAAACGCCTCAAAATATCATTTGAATTAGAAAAAGTTGATAGACAATACTCTTTCCAATCAGTCTCTGTCATTCCAGAAGCTACACCAGCACCGACAATAGAACCAATAGAAGATCCTGCAATAACATTTGGTTTCAAACCCAAATCCTCGAATGCCCCAATAACTGGAAGATGACCTAAACCACGAGCCCCTCCACCACCGAATGCCAAACCAATTTTCACTCTATTCCTCCTACATCATGCTTTAATCCCCAAGTAAGTATAAAAAACGCTGTCCCCTATGACTACTTTCTTTTATGTTTATAGAAGTCTCTTAGAAACAACAATAAAAAATATGCAATCTTTATCTTCCTTTTAATTCATCCACTAATCTTAGATAATGCGAAATTAATCTGTACGATAATTCGAATACCAATTCTTCAATCATGCTTACTTTAATCCATTAGCTAAAACGAAACTTTGAAACAAAATTCTTTTACTCAATTGCAAAAAATAGCTATTTTCTTTCTCTCAAAATCTTTAACTAAACTAGAAAAAATTCTGCAATAACGAAACAACTTCTTCATAAGGAAATATGGTAAACTATGTAAAATAATCCTGTTTCACTTTATAGAGAAAAAATTTCTCAAATGTAAATTACTGCTGAAGTTTATAGATCCGTATTACTGTATCACTATAAAAACGCTCATCATCCAAATGAAATGGATCAGGCAAATTAATAATCGCTTCTTTTGTTTCTTCAAGAATAAAAAATGTTTCAGTTTTTGCCCATCCTCCTTTAAGAGCTTGAATAAAAGCCTTCTCACCTAAAGAACAACCATAAGGAGGATCTGCAAAAATAACATCAAATGCAAGTATTGTCCCAATATTTCCAAGTTTGGTTGCATCACGGCGTAAAATTCGCCCAACACCTTGCAGCCCTAAAGTTTCAATGTTTTTTTGAATTAAACTACGCCCTTCTATTGAATTTTCAACAAAAACAGCTGCCTTTGCTCCTCGTGAAAGCGCTTCAATCCCTAAAGCACCAGTGCCTGCGAAAAGATCAAGAACACGCTTATCTGTCCAAAAATTTTCTTCCCGACTCGTAAGAATATTAAAAATGCTTTCACGCGTACGATCACTTGTTGGGCGAATGAATCGACCAAGAGGTTTTGCCAAAACATGCCCTGAAAACTTACCGCTGATAACTCGCACATTATCCTCCGGATCGCTTAGATATTCTTGCACCGTGACTATATCTCTTAAACTTCTTCATAGTCTTATCAAAAAACCTAGATTTCCGTTCATTATTAAAAAAATATTCATCATGATCATCTTTAATAACCTTTCCCTCCCTTTTAAATAATTGATCTTTTTTGCTAAGAATACGTGATTCAACGGAAGTTGTTTTGCTGCGTTTTTTAGAAAAATCAATACACTTATCTTTTTCTACTCGTCTTTCTAATCGTTTTTCCTTTCCTCTATCGGTAGATTTCTTATCAATCCAATTGCTCTTACGATCATGATGATTATCTGTATTAGAAGAGGATTTCTTACGTATAATCTGCGGACAAGCACCAGGAGCCATCCAAACATTAGAACAACGTGAACGTAAAAAAGCACGCTCTTCCTTCCCACCCTTGTTTTGATCTTTCCCTCTTAATTTTTCATCAATTTTTTTACTTAATTGTACCTGACTATGCCCAGAAAATTTTCTTTTTTTTCCATATAACAGACTTTCTTTGCTAGAGATAATCCAACTATCCTTAATCACAGGAGTTTTTGTACTGTTTTGTTTTTCAACAACAGCAGAATTTGAAAAAGGTTTAAGAATAGGCGCATCAAAATCCGCATTAGCTTGCAAAATCAAACGTTCTCCTAATTGATCACGCAACATTCGGCCTTTTAACTCACGAACTGCACCTTCTTTCAAATCAGATAATTGAAATGGACCATACGACACGCGAATTAAACGATTCACCGATAATCCTAAAGCTCCCAAAACATTCTTAATTTCACGATTTTTTCCTTCACGTAAAGCTACAGAAAGCCATACATTTGATCCCTGATCACGTTCAATCGAAGCTTCAATTGAACCATAAAAAATCCCATTAACTGCAATACCATTCTTTAAATCTTGAAGTGCGCTTTGTTTAACTTTTCCATGAGCACGAACCCGATATTTGCGCACCCATCCCGTTAAAGGAAGCTCCAATACACGTGCTAAACCACCATCATTGGTTAAAAGCAAAAGTCCTTCTGTATTAATATCAAGCCTCCCCACAGAAAGCACACGAGGCATACCTTTTGGCAAATTATCAAATACTGTTGGTCTCCCTTGAGGATCGCGATTAGTCGTAACAAATCCTGTTGGTTTGTAATAAAGCCATAACCGTGTTCGTTCTATAGGGGGTAAAGGCTTACCATCAACTGTAATAACATCAGAGCGAGTAACATTAAAAGCAGGTGTAGTTACAACTACACCATTAACAACAATACGACCTGCAGCTATCATCATCTCTGCATCACGCCGTGATGCTAATCCGGCACGCGCTAATCTTTTAGCAATTCTTTCACTTTCACTGTTTTCACTCATTTTCTCTTCATTTCGATTTTTTTAAATTGTATAGTAAATTTCTCATGCACACTATATCGTTTATTCTGAAAAGAGGGGGAGTGCAATCGTTCATCATATTCTATCATTTTATATCCTAAGTCCCCATTTACTTTTAATGCAGCTCTAAACACTTTTAAGACGTAATAAAACCCTTTCATTACACAATGTTCATAATAAAACAGCTTGCTCACTTCATAGACCTCTGTAATATAACTTTTTAGTTACTTATACTTCAATGGAAGAATAATATGAGACTTACTCCTATGGAAATAGCCCTTTTAGAAGCACAATCAGCAAAAAAACAAGATGAAATTCCCGTAGGAGCAGTTATCACACATGGTCAAACAATCATTGCACGTGCTGGCAATTACACAAAAAAACCACATGATCCTACAGGACACGCGGAAATGCGTGTCATTCGTATAGCTTGTCAAATCTTCAAAAGTGAAAGAATTCCTGAATGCGATCTTTATGTAACACTCGAACCATGCGCTATGTGTGCCGCGGCCATTTCATTTGCACGCATAAGAAACTTGTATTATGCAACCAAGGATTCAAAGGGTGGCGCTATTGAACACGGATCGCGTTTCTACCAACAACCAACCTGTCATCATAAACCTAATGTTTATTCTGGTTTTAAAGAAAAAGAAGCCTCTCAATTACTCAAAGACTTTTTTATACAAAAACGACGTTAAAAATAAACTTTACTTCAACCTAAATATCCTAATCTTTAAAAAACAAAACCCTTTTTTTAAAATTCTTATTGCTTCCTACTTGCCAACTGCTGTCTCTTCTCACATATTTTTATTTATTCTTCTTTTTGTTCTGCAGGTGCAGTTACTGCTGGTTGACGATAAATTAAAGGTGGCTCACTAAGGTAGCGACGATAATTTGCATTGCCACCGATAGCTTCCTTTTTCTGACGCAAATACTCCTCACGTTGTTGTTTTTCATTAAGCTGTACAACACCCTTTGGATCATCAAAATTTGCATGATCTCTTGTCACTACTTTTTTATCTGAAGCAAAAGAAACCTTACCGTTAGAACTCATTCTATTAGCCCCTACTCCATTTCGCAAATTTTTCTGAGACTGCTCGGACATCTTTATCTCATTATGAGAATTAATCTCCGTACTATCCACCTGAGGTAGAGGTAAAACTACATGCGTATTAGGTTCTGGAAATACAAGTTGTGGGCGCTGTTTCATAACAAGCTGACTATTCTTATTTGTTGATTTTAGTGAAGCAAGATTAGTTATATCATCAAAAAATTGTAATGAAACTGTTTTATCTGTACCGTAAGTAGGAGCAGACAAATTACACCCCGTCAATATATAACATACACTCAGCGTACTCGCTAAAAATATTTTCATTGCATATTTATTCATTGCTCACCCACTTTCCTAAGCGCACAATTCACTGACATTATTATGTCTCTTTGGAGACTGCCAATAACGTACAAATTGCCTATTCATAGATAAAACAACACATTTTATTTCTGACATAAATTTCCTCTCCATCAATGATAGAATTTAAGTGATGTTAAAACTATCGAATATCGCCCTTTCACACTGCTCTGCTCAAAACATCTTCTACTAAAATAGGTTGAACCTCTTAAACTTTGCCAAGTGCTTGTAATTCTCGTAAAGCAGCTGCATCACGGGCAGAGACATCAGGATAATTTGGATCACTCCCAACATCTTGTGTATAACGCCATGATCGAGCACATTTAATACCCACAGCCTTATTCGAATATACACCAACACCTTCAACATCGCTCAAAGCAAAAGCATCTGAAGGAGGTTTATCTTGAACGATTGTTAGAGCACTGGTAATACAAATCTCTGCCATATCTAAATTGTTCAAAGATTCTAATAAAACCGGATTAGAAATAAAAACAATAGGTGCTGCTTCTAAAGATGACCCAATACGTCTATCTGCTCGCTCAATCTCTAAAGCACCCGTTACAACTCTACGAACCTGTCGGACTTTTTTCCAACGCTCTGCTAAAAGTTCATTTTTCCATTCTGCCAACACAGGACGAAACTGCTGCAAATGCACCGAACAACTTTCTGGATAACGTTCTAACCAAGCTTCTTCCATTGTAAAAGGTAACATTGGAGCAAGCCACGTTACCATTCGATCAAAAATTTCACGAATGACTTGCAAAGAGGCTTTACGTTTTCCTGATGAGGACGGATCACAATAAAGAGTATCTTTACGAATATCAAAATAAAACGCCGATAACTCAACGATTGAAAAATCTAATAATGCACGCATAATTTTCTTAAAATCAAACTCATCATAGGACCGATTAATCAACTGATCAAGTTCATAAAGCCGATGCAATATCAATTTTTCAAGATCTGGTAGTGTACAATAGGGTATTTCTTCTCCTTCATCATAAACTAAAATGCCAAGCATCCAACGAATTGCATTCCGCAATTTGCGATATGAATCCACATTTGTTTGAAGAATCTTTTTACCCAAACGCTGATCTTCCCAATAGTCAGTTGTCATCACCCAAAGACGAAAAATATCAGCACCAAATGTTTTAATAATATCTTGTGGCATAATCGTATTGCCTAAAGACTTAGACATTTTTTTGCCATTCTCATCCAAAGTAAAACCATGTGTAACAACAGCTTTATAGGGTGAACAAGCTCGTGTTCCACAACTTTCTAAAAGAGAAGACTGAAACCATCCACGATGCTGGTCAGATCCTTCAAAATAAACATCAGCAGGCCATTTCAAATCAGCACGGTCTTCTAATACAAAACTATGACTCGCTCCAGAATCAAACCAAACATCTAAAATATCATAGACCTGTGTCCAAGTTTCATGAACACGTTCACCTAGAAAACGTTCACGAGCTCCTTCTGTAAACCACGCATCTGCCCCTTCTGCTTCAAAAGCTTTTAAAATACGTTTATTCACTTGCTCATCTTTAAGAATAATCCCCTCCTCATTAACAAAAATACAAATTGGAACACCCCAAGCACGCTGACGAGAAAGTACCCAATCTGGACGATCTGCGATCATAGAAACTAAACGATTTTGAGCGGAAGATGGAACAAAACGTGTCATCATAACAGCTTCCAGAGCTCGGCTACGTAAGGTTGAACCATCACCAAGATCTTTATCCATTGCAATAAACCATTGAGGCGTGTTCCGGAAAATAATTGGTTTTTTTGAACGCCAACTATGAGGATAAGAATGTTTTAAACGACCACGCGCAAATAATAGCCCTGCTTTCATTAAAGCATTAATAACTTCTTTATTAGCATTACCCATTTTTCCATTATCATCAATAACACGAAGAGCTCCTTCTTCACGATCTGGCCCAAAACCGGGGACATCTTTCGTATAAAAACCTGCATCATCAACAGGAAAAGGTATAGTAGTGTCAATACCAGCTTGCTCCAATACAGACCTATAAGCATTCCAAATTTCAAAATCCTCACGCCCATGGCTAGGTGCTGTATGGACAAAACCTGTACCAACATCCTCTGTCACATGGACGCCATCAAGCATCGCAATCTTATGGTTGTATCCCCCAGCTAAACCTTTAAGCGGATGAGAAAGAATAAGAGTTTTAAGTTCATCAGCGCACACAGAACGCAAACGCTTTAAAATAAGTTTTGCTTTTTCTGCACAATTCTCAACTAACGCATCAGCAAAAAGAAGTTTTTCCCCAACCTGAGGACCAAAATCATTTTCTGCGCTTTCCACAAGATAAACGCCATAAGAAATTTGTGAAGAGTAACTAACCGCACGATTACCAGGAATTGTCCATGGCGTTGTTGTCCAAATCACAACATAGGTATCATATAAATCACAAGAACACGTTTCCAAAATAGGAAATTTAACCCAGATAACATCAGATTCATGATCATGATACTCAATTTCTGCTTCAGCCAAAGCTGTACGCTCAACAACAGACCACATCACAGGTTTTGAACCACAATAAAGTTGATCAGACATAGCAAATTTTATCAATTCGCTAGCAATGCGTGCTTCCGAATGAAAAGCCATCGTCGTATAAGGATTTTTAAAATCCCCCACAATGCCAAGTCTCTTAAATTCTTCACTTTGAACTATTATCCAAGACTGCGCAAAATCACGACATTCCTGACGAAATTCACTAAGGGGAACATCATCCTTGTTTTTCCCTTGAGCACGATACTTTTCCTCAATTTTCCACTCAATTGGAAGTCCATGACAATCCCAACCAGGAACATAATTCGCATTAAAACCTCGCATTTGAAATGAACGAACAATAACATCCTTTAAAACTTTGTTTAAAGCATGCCCAATATGAATATTGCCATTTGCATAAGGTGGACCATCATGAAGAATGTAAGGTGGACGATCTTTCGCTTGTTGTCGCAATTGAGTATAAAGATCTATCTCTTCCCATCGGGTTATTAATTCAAGCTCTTTTTGCGGCAAACCCGCACGCATAGGAAAATCAGTTTTTGGTAAATAAAGAGTTTTTGAATAATCTATTACTTCATTTTTCACAGACATTGTGAAATATTCCTGTTCACTTTTAATATTTTATTTTTACCATTTCCCTGAACCCTGAAAATATAGTTATCTAATCTATGAAAGAAGCTAGACTAATAATTCGTACTCAGCAGTGATCAAGAATACATAATACCACAAATTACGTGGCTTTATCATGAAACCATTAAAAAAGAAAACAAAAAAAATAACTCTTAAAAAAAAGACCCTACATAAGTAGAGCCTTGTTATAATGAAAGTTTAAATTTCTCAATAAATTAGAATTTATAAGCTACACCGACACGAAAGTCATTGGTTTTATAACTAAGCTCAACTTCTCCTTTTGCAAATTCCTTTTTACCAAAATCTGAATAACGATACTCGGCACGCATAACAACATTACCAATCATTGCAATATCAATACCACCACCAACGGTATAACCGACCATTTTCTTTTTTTCAGTTATTTCACTCTCTTGAGTAACTAACGATACCGATAAAGTATCTTTAAGCTCCACATAAGAAACACCAGCAGCAATATAAGGCATAATATGATCAGCAGCAAAACCTATACGTACCCGCGTAGCACCAGTCCATTTTTCTTTTAAAGTGTGATTAAAAATGCTGACATCCCCTTCTGTATTATCTATTTTAGCAATATGATTATACATCGCACTCTTATTTCTGAAACTTCCTAAAGGATTGAATATCACCCTCCCGCTTCCATTTAACTCCCTGTGCTTATACATTGGCATATTACCATTATCTATGATAATATTTCGGCTATCCTCTTTTCCGGACCACGTTATATCCGTATCAACACCTACAATAAGACCATTACCAATATCAATATTTAGACCTGTATAAATACCACCCCTTATCCCTAAGGGTTTAGGCAAAAAAACCGGATCAACTTTATGCCATTTATTAGTTTTGCTCCTATCATCTAGTAGAGGTATTTCAAGATCCAAAGCTTTTGCAGCGACCGTACTTGAAAAATTACTAATCTGACCACCAACATAAAAACCCGTCCAAGAAAATCGAGAAGAAGCTGATGATGATATTGGTTCTTGAAATGACATACGTTCTGATGCTTGCACTACGGAAACACAAGCTGAAGTAATAGTTAATAATAAAAAATATTTAATACTCATAGATCTACCTCCATATAAATTCCAGAGTGTATTCTATATAATATCTAATTTGGAAAATCTGTAGTAAAAATAACACAACAAAAAGATCTCCGCTTCAAAGCAAAGCAGAGATCTTTTATGATCCAATCACCAATAAACTAGAATTTATAAGCTACACCGACACGAAAGTCATTGGTTTTATAACTAAGCTCACCATCTTCCTTCGCAAATTTCTTTTTACCAAAATCTGAATAACGATACTCAGCACGCATAATAATATTATCAGTCATTGCAACATCAATACCACCACCAATACTATAACCAACTAGAATCTTTGTTTCATCTAATTTCACTTCATTTGTATCTTTTTGTATTTTTCCTGTAATTTCTGCTTTCTTTACTTCAAAAACATTTTGAAGCTGCACATAAGAAACACCACCAGAAACATAAGGCATCACACGATCGACTATAAAACCAACACGCATTCGCGTAGCACCAGCCCATTTTTCTTTTAAGATATAGTTAAATTGACTTGTTATATTAGAATCAATAAACTGGTAATTTGTCCTTTCAAGCTCATCTGGTGTATTAATCACTTTTGTATATTTTTTTCCAGACCACGCCATATCAGTATCAATGCCTAGAATAATGTCTTTGCTCAAACCAACATTCGAACCTGCATAAACACCCCCTATAAAACCTGAAAGCTCAGGTGATAGCAGTTTAGAAAACTCTTCATTCTCATCATCTCTACTTTTTAAGGTAGCTTCACCTGAAAAACCACCAAGCTGACCACCAATATAAAAACCCGTCCAAGAAAAATTGCTAGAAGATGCAATCACCGGTACTGGTTGATAACTCTGTGACTGATGCGGTCTCATAATGTCAGCTGCTTGTACTATAGAAACTGGAATAAAAGCCCAAATAAAAGCTCCCTTAAATATCTTAATATTCATACAATACTCTCCTACTTCTAATTATCCAAACTGAGCTTTATAAAATACTTTATTTCGAATATCTGTAACTTAAATGATACTCTCGCAGAAAAAAAGGCCCTATCTCTGATAGGACCTCTTTATGACTTAAATTTTACAATAAATTAGAATTTGTAAGCTACCCCAACGCGGAAATCATTGGCTTTATAACTAACTTCAAATTTGTCATTATGCAATTTCTTTTTACCGAAATCTGAGTAACGATACTCTGCACGAAGCATTACATTGTCAGTCATAGCAAAATCAACACCAGCAGCAAGAGTATAGCCAATCATTGTTTTTGATTCATCAACCGTACTTGTCTGACTAGAAGGCTCTGTTTCATCAACTCTTTGTACAGGCATTTTCCCCTGACTAACTGACACGTCAAGGGTATCTTGAAGCTGTGTATAAGCAACACCCCCAGCAACATAAGGCATAATACGATCAGCAGCAAAACCAATACGAACCCGTGTAGCACCAGCCCACTTCTCTTTTAAAGTATGATTATATTTCGTAATTTCAGCGTCTTTTTCCTCTGGCGCTGGCTCCTCTTCTTCCTTTTTTTCTGTGCTTGGATTTCTTAATTCAACTGCCACTGTGTGCTCTTTTGTGTCTTTCTGTCCAGACAAAACAATATCCGTATCAACACCTAGAATCAGGCCGTTTCCTAAATCAACATTCGAACCTGCATAAAAACCACCCATAAAACCTGAAGGCTTAGACCACAAAGCTTTATCAAGCGGATTCCACTTATTAAGATCATCACCATCACGGCCACTGAAAGAAGTCTTACTAGAAAAACCACCAATCTGTCCACCAAAATAAAAACCCGTCCAAGAAAAAGCTGGAGCAACAACAATTGTTTCTCCTATTTCTTGAGGAACTGTAATATCCGCTGCTTGTGCTGCAGAAGCTGTCATTAAAGCAATAACAGACGCCGTCATTAAACATTTCATATTCATAAATTTGCTCCATAGCTAATGTTCATGGGCATATATGTTACACACTTACTTCAAAATATCTGTAGCAAAAATGACACAGACATAAAAAAACCATAATTATAAGTGATAATTCTTGGCTTTTTGCTTAGTTTGTAGATATAAAAATAGAATATTGTAACCATAAAGCTCACTATTTCCAAAATTTCTTAATTACTAAAATTCGAATAATACTGATTATTATGGAATCAACAATATCATGGATATAATGAAATCACATCTTGCTGAGTTGTATTCAGTTATCTAGAATATTCTTCTAGCCACCCACTTTTCTCACTGACTAGAAACAAAATTAAGCCTCTGCAACCAGTGATAACAAAATATATCCCCGAAAATAAAAAACCCACGTAAAAACCGCACACTTATCAACTACCAACCCAATGGACTTAACTTAGATAAACTAGGTCTTTTTTTTCTGTGATGAGATGTCTCTGGCCCTTTCTTTTTTTTATATTTTATCTTTCTTGAATCATTCGATGCAAAAATCACACGCACTGGTTCTGTTATTTCTTCCCACTTACTGTAAACACTACGACCATAAATTAGAAAAAAATCTTTTAACGACTTCTTATTCCATTCACTAACACAAAAAGTTGAAGAAATAAGTGGTATCTCCTTTTTAAGATCAGATCCTTGAACTGTAGAAGCTGTCATCATAGTGAAACTCGTTACTGTAATAAAATACTTTATATTCATAACTTATCTCCATACAATAAAATACAAAACGTGTCTTTTATAAATCATTTCATAACACATATCTACAAAAAAATGATGTACACATAGAAAAATCAAAAATCTTGTCTTTAACAAGGTCTTCCTATAAATTACCCTCATAACACATTAAAATTTACGAGATGCACCAATGCAAAAATCATTAGTAAAGAAAATTTTAAATTCTAAATAAAATCTGAGTAATGTTATCGCTTAGCGCTTCAAAATTAACGGTAAGTCTAGAAAAAAAAGAAGGTATTTTTATTTTATCTATCTCATCACCAATTCAATAAGCTCTTCATAAGTTCAACTTGATTTGAAAAATACCTTACCAAACTCATTTTTCTGAATAGCACGTTCACTGATTAGCCGTATTCCCAAAGATAATCCTAACAACAACACAAAACCTCATATTCATAAAAGATTCATTTGTAACCTACTATCATACTTTATAAAAACATAATGTATTTTACTTTTTGTAAAAATGTCAGTTGACACTCCTCAAAATGATACAGAAAAATGGATAAAGAAAGATTTGTAATGCACTGATATTCTGTATAATGATATCAACTATTTCTTCTGTTTCCGATTTCAGAAATAAATTTTAAAGCTCAAACATGTGCAAAAATATCAACTTCTGACCATCCCAAAAGATCAAGCTTTGCTCTTACAGGCAAAAATTGAAAACACGCCTTTGCAATATCTTCGCGTTCTTCACGTTTTAAACGTTCTTCAAATATACTTTTTAAACGATGTAGATATAAAACATCGGATGCTGCATATTCAATTTGTGCACGCGATAAAGCATCTGCTGCCCAATCTGATGATTGTTGCTGTTTAGAAATATTAACATTCAATAATTCACTACAAATTTCCTTCAAACCATGCCGATCCGTATAAGTACGCGTCAGTTTTGAGGCAATCTTTGTGCAAAAAACAACATCGGGCATCACAGCAAATGTATGCGCTAAAATAGCAAGATCAAAACGTCCAAAATGAAATATTTTCGTAATTGTTTTATCTTCAAGCAATGCAACTAAATTAGGAGCTCTATTTTGTCCTTTAGCAATCTGTATAATATCAGCAGTACCATCTCCAGAAGAAAGTTGAACTACACACAAACGATCACGGTGTGGCTGTAATCCTAAAGTTTCAGTATCAATTGCAATAGAATCAACACAATAATTATCCAAATTTGGTAAATCACCTTGATGAATACGAATCTCAGCCATTTATTCTCCTGTTTGCTAAGGCAGCAAGAATGCGTACCCAAGACCGTTGCCCCTTATGAAATGATTTTAAATTATATTTCTCATTAGGTGAATGAATCCGATCATCAGCTAATGCAAATCCAACTAAAATAGTTTCCATATTAAAAATTGATTGAAAGTCCCCAACAATTGGAATAGAGCCCCCCATAGCCGTTAATAAAGCAGGTGTCCCCCATTCCTGAAATAAAGCGTCTTGTGCTACTTGAATAAAAGGCGACTTATAAGAAAGTTGAATTGCTGGAGAAGCACCATGCTCTTTAAATGCAACTTTACAATCTGCAGGAATAAGAGAGTGCACATAATTACGAAAAGCTTGGCGTATCTTTTCTGGATTCTGCTTATGCACTAAACGAAAAGAAACTTTTGCATACGCTTGAGAAGCAATCACCGTCTTAAATCCTTCGCCCTCATATCCTCCACTAATGCCGTTAATTTCTGCTGTAGGACGAGCCCATATTTGTTCTAAAAGACTCCGTCCCTTTTCTCCAGCAGGAATAGAAAGACCAATAGGATTAAGAAATGTCTCAGCATTACAACCAAGTTTATCCCATGATTGTAAAATTTGTAAAGGCGTCTCTTCTACACCATCATAAAATCCAGGAAGTGTTACTCCACCATTTTCATCATGAAGCCCTGCCAAAATTTTAGTTAAAATGCGAATAGGATTAGCTGCTGCGCCTCCAAAATAACCTGAGTGCAGATCACAATTAGCTGCCGTAACAATAATCTCTTCCTCTAGAATCCCTCGAAGACCGACAGAAATCGATGGCGTATTCGCATCCCACATTGAGGTATCACAAACTAATGCACAATCAGCCTTCAGTTCATTAATATTTTCCTTTAAAAAAGGAATAAGTGAAGGCGAGCCACTTTCTTCTTCACCTTCCAACAAAATAGTAACCTTTACAGGAAGCTGTTTTGTTTCTTCTTTAAAAGAACGACATGCCTCAATAAAAGTCATAAGCTGGCCTTTATCATCTGAAGCACCACGAGCACAGATAATCTTGTGTCCATTCTTCTCTTTTAAAGAAGGCTCAAACGGATTATTTTCCCATAAATCTAGTGGATCAACTGGTTGTACATCATAATGCCCATAAAATAATACATGCAAACAATCATCAAAAGGTCCTGGATGATGACCAACAACTATTGGATGACCAGGTGTATCACGGCGTGAAGCTGTGAAACCTATACTCTTCAAATCTTCCACCAGCCAATCAGCTGTTTTACGACATTCATCTTTATATGCTGGATCTGTAGAAATAGATTGAAAACGTAAAAGAGAAAAAAGATGTTCAAGATTTTTTTCTAGATTCCTATCAAGATGCTCTAACACTTTATTAAGCATAAAAAAAAGCCTTCCAATCTTCGAAAATTATAGATATGACTTTAAGCTTGTTACAAAATTTTGCAAGACACATTATTCATTTTTGACATTGTGGACAATAAAAACTCGAACGCCCTGACTGTAAAATACGCACAATAGGTACCCTACAATTCAAACATTCTTTTCCTTCACGTCCATAAACTGAAAAATAATGTTGAAAGTATCCAAGTGAACCATCTGCATGCATATAATCACGTAAAGAAGTCCCCCCAGAAATAATTGCTTCAGTAATCAAATTACATATATTTTGTGCAAGAAAATTTGCAGATTCCAGCATATATACATCTTCTAATGCCAATGTAAATGCACTACGCCGTGGTGATAAATGACTACGCCAAAGTGCTTCACAAACATAAATATTCCCCAGGCCAGCAACAATAGACTGATCAAGCAAAGCTGTTTTCAGAGATGTTTTTTTATTGGCAAAAGCTTTTTTTAAATAAGCACCAGAAAGCGTATTGTTCATAGGCTCAACCCCTAGCCTTCTTAAAAGTGGATGTTCATAAAGCTTTGTTGTATCTGTTAAAAGTATAAAACCAAAACGGCGAGCATCATTATAAGTGAGACGATAAATTTTATCATCTTTTGCTTGAACATTTATAATACAATGATCATGCGCAACTAATTTGCCTATAGAAGAATGCTCTTTTCTTGAAAATTCATCCTCTATACGCCACGATCCTGACATACCTAAATGACTTAAAATTGTTTCATTATGTGAAAGATAAAATAATAAATATTTCGCGCGACGACTAAGTTTTATGATCGTTCTACCCACCAATCGCTCAGAAAATGCTTCTGGAAAAGGAAAACGCAAATTTTTACGATTAAGTTTAACAGATATAATTTTTGCGCCAGTTAAAAGCGGATCAAGTCCACGGCGAACTGTTTCTACTTCAGGAAGTTCAGGCATTATCTCCCCAATGATTTCATATGTGTAAATTAAGCCCACTCACCCTGACGAAATACAGGAATTTTTGCACCATTCTGCATAACACCGTCTATGTTGATTTCATTTGATCCAATCATCCAGTCAATATGAATAATACTCTTATTCCCACCACGCATCTCAATCTCTTCTGTCGTCAATGCTGCTCCATTTAAAAAACATTTAGAATAACATTGCCCTAAAGCGATATGACATGCAGCATTTTCATCAAACAATGTATTATAAAAAAGTAAACCGCTCTTAGAAATAGGTGAAGAATGGGGGACAAGAGCGACTTCGCCCAATCGACTAGCACCCTCATCGCTTTGTAAAACTTTTCGCAAAACTTCTTGTCCCTTTGAAGCCGACGCATTGACAATACGCCCTGCTTCAAAACGCACTTCAATATTATCAATGAGCATTCCTTGATAGGAAAGTGGCTTCGTTGAACGAACAAAACCATCAACTTTATAAGCATGAGGAGTTGTAAATACTTCTTCAGTAGGAATATTAGGGTTACAGACAACGCCATTTTGAGCAATCGAGGCACCTCCATGCCATTCATGTTCATCAGCTAAACCAACCATTAAATCAGTTCCTGGACCTGTAAAATGCAAAGCAATAAAACGTTGCTCATTAAGCCAAGCTGAACGTTGTTTTAAATTAGCATTGTGCGCATGCCATGCATATACAGCATTATCCTGTGTCACACGTGAAGCAAAAAAAATAGCTTCTGCTAATTTCTGAATTGCTTCACCAAGAGGCAAATCAGGAAACATTGCTGTAGCCCATCCCGCTGTTGGATAAGCGATAATTGACCAGTTAATCGCAAAATTCGATATTTTATTAAGAGCTGGCTGATAAGCTACTGAAGTGGCCTTATTCAAACGTGAAACCTTATTCAAATCTTGATTGGAAAGCAACAACGGATTATCTCCAACAATTGCCAAACGTGCAGCACCATTTTCAAATGCTTTTGCCATTCCTTCATAAAGCCAAGAAGGCGCACAATCAAAACTAGCAGAATGCGCATTTTCAAAACGGATAAGTGATAATGCTTCATCACCAAACAGTGGTGTAATAACGCCAGCGCCAGCTTTATAAGCATGATAAGCTACCTGTCGAACCAAAGGTAAAGCTGTAACTGGAGCTGTCAAAACAAGATCCTGCCCTTCTTGTAAATTGAGCCCTACCTTTATTGTGACTTCTGCAAGGCGGTCAAGCATTTCAGGAGAAATCATCTCATCAAGATCAAAACGCATAACCCTCATCTCTTATTTTAACTACAAAAATTACCGACTCTTATATCGTTCTTCTAACATTGCAACAACTGCATTTAACTGGTGTGTTGAAGGCATAGCATATGCTAAAATCGTTGTGTTTTCTCTTAGCTCATCTTCACGACGAGGTGCAGATATAGGAATAGGGATTCTATCAAGCTGTGCAACAACAAAAGGTACAAAACTCTTTTTATCTGCTTGTGCAATCTCTATTGAAACAGGAACTTCTTGTATTTCTTCTGTTTTTATTTCTCTACCGTCTACACTTGAATTCATAAAGTTGGGCATATCATCAGAACGTTCCTGAGAAAAAGCAAACGCAACATCATAAGGACGGTCATTAACAGGAACTTGAAGCGATCCATCATGCAAACGTTTTTCATAGAAAGCGTTGCCTCCCGCGACACGAACATAGTGCATATTTTTATAAGGAAAAGATAAACCAGCAGTATGGAAAAACATGGCATTTTTACTTTTCTTATCTCGCTCACCACGTAAAACAGCATCGGCAGCCTCTTTAACACGAGCAACAGATGCTTTCTCAAGCATAGGGCGTGTTAAAACACCCGGAGCAAATTGCTTACGCTGACCAACAACACCACAAATAGTCTTTGGATAAGCGCTTGAATTTACACGATTCATAACAACCGTTCCAACAGCAATCATTCCCTCACGACTTGAACGATTTGATTCAAAATACATTGCACGCATAAGACATTGGCGTTCTGTCAATGAATACTCAACTGATTTAGTTTTTTTATAGTCGCTCGCTTTTTGAAGATTCACATGATCTGAGGAGCACCCTACGATAACGGACGATATAACGCAAAGAATAATAATAACCCACTGATTTTTTTTCATTTTACAAAATACGTTCCTATGCCTTCAAATATCAAAAATTCAAATGAATTTTTAAATACAAATCAAAAAAGTATACAATTAATTGCTTAATTGCTAATTTTTAACACATATAATCTAATCATCAAAAAACGCTTATACACAAAAAACAATAAAAAAATCTTAATTTAAAACATCTCTCATTGTCTAAATGATTCAATGAAACATTGTTTTATTCTTAAGTTTCAAACATAACCTTACAAGACTAATATCTCTACAATTACTATAGTATTCGATAACCAATAAACATTCACACCTCAGTACCATCCAAAAACTTTTTACACAAAAAATAAAGCTGAGTAGATCCATAAAAATTTTGCCATCCTCAAATGTAATTCAAAACAGATTTAGAAGTCTTATAGGGCATACCAGTTAACAACAAAGTCTATCCCTCCTTAATAATCGGTTCATTTAAAATAAAAAAGCCTAATCTGTTTTCTTCTCACTCACTCCAACTTTATACGTCATATCATCACGGGGACGACCAGACGTCATATGATGGCCTGTAATAATATAATGAAGCGTTTCAGCAATATTAGTCACATGATCACCAATCCGTTCAATATTTTTTGCACAAAAAAGTAAGTGTGTACAAACTGTAATATTACGCATATCTTCCATCATATAAGTTAAAAGTTCACGAAAAAGAGATGTATACAAAGCATCAATTTTATCATCACTTTCACGTACTGCATCAATGCGATCTAATAAACGACTCCTATAAGCATCAAGGACTTCCTTTAACTGATTGCGTGCTAAAGCTGTAATTGTTTCAAGCCCACGGTAAAAAGCTGCAGGTTGACGTGTTTCCGAAATAGCAACTGTCCGCTTTGCAATGTTTTTCGCCATATCTCCAATTCGCTCAAGATCAGAAGCAATACGGATAGCACCAACAATTTCACGTAAATCAACAGCCATTGGTTGGCGTTTACAAATAATGGTAATCGCTTTTTCATCAAGATCACGTTCTGCTTCATCCAAAAATAAATCATCGGCAATAACTGTAGCCGCTAACTCAGAATCATCACACACAATTGATGCCACAGCACGTTCAATCATTCTTTCAGCATGGCATCCCATTTCAGAAATCTTGGATTCCAAATATTCTAATTCTATATCATAAGAATGAACAATATGGCTCATGATAGTACCTTATACCCTTCAATTCACTTACCCAAAACGCCCAGTAATATAATCCTGCGTCCGTTGCTCTTTTGGTGAAGTAAACATCATTTCTGTTGCACCAACTTCGACCAAATGCCCTAAATGAAACATAGCCGTATATTGAGAAACACGTGCTGCCTGTTGCATAGAGTGTGTCACAATAACAATTGTATAATTTTGTCTCAACGCATCGATCAGCTCTTCAATACGCGCTGTCGCAATTGGATCAAGAGCTGAACAGGGCTCATCCATCAATATAACTTCAGGACTTATAGCAATAGCACGTGCAATACATAAACGTTGTTGCTGTCCACCTGATAAACTCGTTCCTGGCCCATGAAGGCGATCTTTCACTTCTTCGAATAATCCCGCTTGTATCAAACTTTTTTCAACAATATCCTGTAATTCAGTACGAGATTTCACTAAACCGTGAATACGTGGCCCATAAGCAACATTTTCAAAAATAGATTTTGGAAAAGGATTAGGTTTTTGAAAAACCATTCCAACACGTGCACGCAATTCTACAACATCAATACGTGAGTTATAAATATCTTCCTCATCTAAAGTAATCAAACCTGTTACTTTAGCACCTTCAATTGTATCATTCATACGGTTAAAACATCGTAAAAAAGTCGATTTTCCACAACCTGAAGGTCCAATTAATGCAGTGACTTGATGTTCAATAATATCAAGAGTGATGCCATGAATAGCCTCTTTCTTTCCATAAAAAACACGAACATCTTGACCACGCATCTTGATCTTCATACTAGATTCAACCTCAGTTTTATACATAAACTCTCCAAAATTACCAACGTTGTTCAAACCGTCGGCGCAAAAGAACAGCTGAAATATTCATAAAAATAAGAAAAATCATTAATATAATAATAGCACCTGATGTCTTCTCAACAAAAGAACGTTCTGCTTCACTTGCCCACATAAAAATTTGAACAGGCAAAGCTGTTGCTGGATCCATTGGTGTCACAGGAATATCTACAATAAAAGCAACCATCCCAATCAAAAGCAAAGGTGCTGTTTCACCTAAAGCTTGAGCCAAACCAATAATTGTACCTGTCAAAATACCAGGAGCGGCTAAAGGAATAACATGATGAAAAACCATCTGCGTCTTCGATGCACCTAATCCTAAAGCTCCTGCACGAATAGAGAATGGAACAGCTCGTAAAGCAGAACGCGTAGCAATAATAATTGTTGGTAACGTCATAAGAGCTAAAACAAGCCCTCCAACAAAAGATGCTGAACGCGGCATTCCCATAAAATTGATAAAAACAGAAAGCCCTAAAAGACCAAAAACAATCGAAGGAACAGCAGCAAGATTATTAATATTAATCTCAATAAAATCTGTAAATTTGTTTTTTCGTGCATATTCTTCAAGATAAAGAGCTGTCGCTATCCCTATTGGCAATGAAATTACTAAAACAATAATCGTCATATAAAAAGAACCAATCATTGCGACACCTAATCCCGAAGTCTCAGGACGACTCGATGCACCAAATGTAAAAAAATGACGATTGAAAGTCTTATAAAGAGTACCGTCATTAATTAAATATTTCATCCATTTTATCTGTTGATCAGAAATTTTACGATTTTTTTCTGGTACATGTAAATCAATTTGCCCTTTATAGGCTGAATCAATGTCTGATGCTGCTAAAACTTTAACTTTTTGCGTCGTCCCAATTAAGTTTGGATTTTTTATCACTATATCACGCAACTGAACGCGAACGCTCTGAGAAAACATACGGTTAACATCACGCATAGATATCTGATCATTGTGATCTACCCCAAGTTTTTTCGCCAAAGCATTCCGTACAAGAAGTGGGTAATTAGCAGTTATCAATATTTTTGGATCACTCTTACGATGACCACTAGGGTCAATCACTTTTTCATCCAAATAAACCGACAAAATCATCTCGCTTTGAAAAAAAGCTGTATAACCTTGACTAACAATAGACCATAAAAGAACTGCCAAAAAAAACAAACTAATAAAGATAGCACTTAAACCATAAGCGCGAAAACGACGCTCAGCTCGATAACGACCTTTGAGACCAATATTACGACGATGCGAAAAAAAAACTTCACTCATTCATATCGTTCCTGATATTTACGCACTATATAAAGAGCTAGAATATTCATTAAAAGAGTCAAAATAAAAAGCGTCATCCCCAACGCAAAAGCTACAAGTGTTTGTGGAGAATTAAACTCAAAATCACCCGTTAATTGATTAACAATTTTAACCGTCATTGTAGTCATCGCTTCAAATGGATTAAAAGTAAAATTTGCTGCAACACCGGCCGCTAACACCACAATCATTGTCTCTCCAATCGCACGTGATGCTGTCAACAGAAGTGCTCCTATAATCCCAGGAAGTGCAGCTGGTAGAACTACTTTTTTAATTGTTTCAGATTGTGTTGCTCCTAAACCATAAGAACCTTCACGTAAAAAACGTGGAACAGCAGTAATGATATCATCTGACAAAGATGAAACAAAAGGAATCAACATAATTCCCATGACAATACCAGCTGTCAAAACACTTTGAGCCATAATAAAACTAATCCCACCAGAAAGAGACAGTGAAAGATTATGTAGAAAAGGCCCAACAATTTTCAAAGCAAAAAAACCGTATACAATAGTTGGAATGCCAGCAAGTACTTCTAATAATGGTTTCACAATCGACCGTAATCGAGTTGAAGCATATTCAGCCATATAAAGAGCAGAAAATAACCCAATAGGTACAGCAAAAAGCATAGCGACAAAAGCGATATAAAGTGTACCAGCTAATAGCGGTATTAAACCAAATTGTCCCACACTATTGTCTGCATTATTCATTGAAAAACGAGGATCCCATACTGTTCCAAAAAAGAAATTTGAAAATGATACAGATTGAAAAAAATTCATTGTTTGAAAGAACATAGAAAGCGCAATACCAACTGTTATTAAAATAGCAATTGTAGATGCACAAACCAATCCAATAACAATCAAGCGCTCAACTTTATTACGGGCACGTTGGCGCGGAGAAACTTGCATAATACCAAAAATAAAACAGCAAAGTGTAATAATAAAAAACAAAATATGACCAATAAATTGCAATTTATCATAAAAAAAGTGCCATAACTCTGCAACTTTCAACATGTAATCCGGCACTATTAAAGGCAAAACAAACCCTTGCGCTAATAATTGGTTTCTCATACTCTCATATACAGTAGCAGTAAGAGCTCCTTGAAAGTGAGGTATCATTTTGCTTAACCTGCCGATAAGTCTACGATTATCTATTTCTGTCGTAGGCACCATATATGCTTCTAGTTCTCGTGAAACAATATATTCCAAATAAGCAGAACTACCACCATTCCAAAAAATTAAAAAAATCAGAGCTGGAATAATAGTTATTAAAAATGTCCACCAACCATAATAATGTGCACGAGAATGCATCTTAAATCCTGAACGTTCAAAGAAACGAGCTCGCATATAAGAAATGCAAAAGCCAACAATACTAAAAATCAACAAGAGAAAAATAATGAAAGAAACAGGCATCTTATTTTTCAATTTCTATAAAAAAACATAAAAGAATTTCACATCATCAACGCAGAAAATTATTGCAAGACCATGACTTTGCCAGAAGAAAAAGCATCTCGTTGCACCTGTCTTGCTCTTTCAGAAATAGGAACTAAGCCGTATTCAGCTAATGGACTATGTAAACCAATCATTTGATCAGAAAGAAACAAATCAATATATTCCTGCATACCTGGAACAATGTTTAAATGCAATTTCTTAACATAAAAAAACAATGGGCGTGAAATCAAATATGAGCCATCAGAAATTGTTTCGACACTTGGATAAATACCATTAATAGATGCAACCTTAAGTTTATCTGCATTGTTTTCATAAAAAGACAAATCAAAAACACCAATCCCTGTTTTACCAGAAGTAAGACGAGCAAATGTCTCAGAATAATCACCATCAATATCAATAGCTTTCCCATCTTTACGGACAGCAATACAAGCAGCATTAATGGCCTTATCACTCATTCCCAAAGCCTTCATCTGCTCAACCGCACCACTGGCTTTACAACCAACAGCAAGCACCTTTTCTTCAAAAACTTCACGAGTTCCATGCTTTTCGCCAGGAATATAAGCTGTAATTGTCCAATCAGGAAGATCACTATTGACTGCACTCCATTTCATAAATTCATTTGGTTGCAATTTTCCATCAACAATAACCTGCGCAGCTAATGCTCTGTAAAAATCTACTGGTTGTAATTTCCAATCAGGACCATTGATATCTGTTGCAAAAACAATACCATCATACCCAATACGCATTTCTTCAATATCCTTTACGCCAGTATTAAAACAAGATCGTAATTCATCTGGCTTCATTGCCCGCGAAGTATGAACAATATCAACTGTATTATTACCAATACCACGACAGAATTCCTTAATACCAGCTCCTGAACCTCCGGATTCAATAATAGGAACTTTAAAATTAGAGTATATTTCTCCAAAAATCTCAGCAACAATTTTCCCATAAGGCAAAACCGTCGATGAACCTACAATATGAACTCGATTGCGAGCATAACTAATATCAATCAATAATATAATAGAGAAAACAAAACCTATTCCAATTGATAATAATTTGCTCATCTATAATTCCTTTAAATTTAATTCACATCAATCGTATGATAAATAAAAAATGACGTTTACAATTCTTTTTATAATAAAGTATGTTTTAGTCATCTTTAATTTAAACGTTTAAGTTCAACAATGTCCCAAAAAAGAGAAGCTATATCTGCACCTCCAAAGCGTTTAATTTCACGAATGCCTGTAGGAGATGTAACATTGATTTCAGTTATATAGTCTCCAATCACATCAATTCCTACGAGAAGCAAACCACGTTTTTTCAAAGATGGGCCAATACGTGCACAAATTTCATAATCACGTTCTGTCAAATCAATACATTCTACGCGCCCTCCAACATGAATATTAGAACGAACATCAGTAGCTATAGGAATCCGATTAATTGCCCCAACCGGTTCACCATCAAGCAAAATAATTCGTTTATCTCCTTCTCGTATGCTCTCTAAATAACGCTGCACAATAAAAGGTTCTTTATAACTTTTTTCAAACATTTCGATAAGTGAGGCGAAATTGCGATCATCGTTTTTTAAATGAAAGACACCTATCCCTCCATTTCCATAAAGTGGCTTAATAATGATATCACCAAACATAGATCTAAATGCCTTTATTTCTTCAATATCCTTTGTAATGAGTGTTTCTGGCATCAAATCAAAAAATTCAGTAACAAAAATCTTTTCCGGGCTATTACGCACCCATACCGGATCGTTCACAATTAGTGTCTTAGGATGAATACGTTCTAAAAAATGAGTAGTGGTAATATAATTCATATCAAAAGGAGGATCTTGTCGTAACAGAACTACGTCCATATCTACCAATTCTGTGCGCACAGACTCACCTAATTGATAGTGACATCCTTCTTCATCACGCACAGTCAGTGGTTCTAACCGTGCAATCACACACCCATTGTGTATAAATAAGCGGTCCGGTGTATAATGGAATAGAGAATGTCCACGTTCTTGAGCGGCCAAAGCAAGTGCAAACGTAGTATCTCCCTGAATTTTAAGAGTCGCAATGTGATCCATCTGAATAGCAATTTTCATTAATAAATCCTCCTACCGCTGAATGCGAACTAGTCAAGAAAACATAAACTTATTAAATAGTAAAAGAAACTATGACAAGAGAGAGCCTATGATAAAAGAAGTTGATGAAAAATTAAGTAAAGAGGAAATTGAACGCTACGCACGCCATATCATCCTGCCTGAAATTGGTGGAATAGGACAACAAAAGCTTAAAGCTGCACGTGTTCTTGTCATTGGTGTAGGTGGTCTTGGAACTCCTGTCTTACTCTATCTTGCTGCAGCAGGCATTGGAACTATTGGAATTGTTGATGATGACATTGTTTCATTATCCAATTTACAACGCCAAGTTATTCACAACACAAATACAATTAACCAATACAAAACCATCAGTGCAGAAACAACAATAAAAGCAATAAACCCTCATGTTAAAGTTGAAAGATACAACATTCGATTAAATGAAAGCAATGTGGATCAACTACTTAACGCCTATCACATCATTATTGATGGCAGCGATAATTTTGCCACGCACTATCTCCTTGCAGATCATGCTGCCCAATGTGCAAAGCCTTTAATAAGTGGAGCTATACACCGATTCAAAGGTTCACTAACAGTACTTATGCCTTATAAAGATAATAATCCACACTATCGAGATTTATTTCCTAATCCCCCACCTCTAGGTACTACACCGGCATGTGCTGAAATTGGTATCATCGGTGCCTTGCCTGGAGTTATCGGCACATTACAAGCAATGGAAACAATTAAATTGATCACAAATATTGGTGAACTTTTAGTGGGAAAGCTCCTCCTTTATAACGGATTGTTAGCACAATTTGATATAATTTCCTATAAACGATCAGCTTCTAGCGCAAATGCAGCAGACATCAAAGTTTGCGTATAAGGATTTTCGGGACAAGAAAAAATACGATCAGCAGAACTATATTCAACTATTTTGCCATGATGCATAACGATTACTTCATGTGCAAGCGCTTTAACAATTTTTAAATCATGACTAATGAACAGATAACTTAAATGATATTTTAGTTGCAAATAACGTAAAAGATTAACAATTTGTGCCTGCGCACTCATATCAAGAGATGACGTTGGTTCATCAAGCACAATAAGGCGTGGTTTAAGAATAATTGCACGTGCAAGGGCAATCCGCTGTCTCTGTCCACCAGAAAACTCATGAGGATAACGAAAACGGGTCGTAGGATCGAGATCAACTTCACACAAAACTTCAATCACACGAGCATTACGCTCAGAATAAGAAAGCTTAGGTTCATGAATTGATAACCCTTCAGCAATAATTTCACCGATAGACATACGTGGAGAAAGTGAACTAAAAGGATCTTGAAAAACAATTTGGATGTGACGACGCAAAGAACGCATCTGCTTAAAATTAAAATTGCTTATATCAATACCATCAAAAATAATTTGACCTTTAGAAGAAAGCATTCGTGTTAATGCGAAGCCTAATGTTGTTTTTCCTGACCCCGATTCTCCTACAACGCCAAGCGTTTGGCCAGAACGAATTATAACATCAATATCCTGAACAGCTTTTACATAATCAACCGTTTGTCGAAACAATCCTTTTTTTATTGGAAACCAAACTCGTATTTTTTGACCTTGCATCAAAACAGGTGCGTTATCATCAACTTGAAGAGGATGATTCTTAGGCTCTGCTGCTAATAATTGCTTGGTATAAGGATGTTGAGGATTTTTAAAAATTTCATTTGTTAAACCACTTTCAACAATTTTTCCCTCCTTCATAACGTAGACACGATCTGCAATACGACGCACAATAGCCAAATTATGCGTAATAAAAAGCATTGACATTTTATGATGTTTTTTAAGCTGTATTAATAGCTCAAGAATTTGTGCTTGAACAGTTACATCAAGTGCAGTTGTTGGCTCATCAGCAATCAATAATTTTGGATTATTCGCAAGTGCCATTGCAATCATCACACGTTGTCGTTGACCACCTGATAATTGATGAGGAAATGAATCTAAACGTTTTTGTGGTTCACAAATACCTACTTTTTTCAGTAAATCAATAATATGCATGCGTAACAGTTTATCAGAAATAACTGAATGCATCTTAAGGACTTCACCTATTTGACGTTCTACAGTATGTAAAGGATTAAGAGAGATCATCGGCTCTTGAAAAATCATGGCAATATCTTTGCCACGAATTTTACGCAAATCCTCTTCTTTCAACTTCATTAAATCTTTATTATTAAAGAGAATTTCACCCGATTGATCAAGCCTTTTTAAAAAAGATAATAATTGCAAAATAGATAGTGCTGTTATTGATTTTCCTGAACCTGATTCTCCAACAAAAGCGACTGTTTCTCCTTCCTGAATATCAAAAGAAATCTGTTTAAGAATATATTTTTTTGTCTCTGCCTGACGAAATACAACCGAGAGATCACGTACTGAAAGCAATTTTGTCATTATTGTATTTTTCTCGGATCAAAAGCATCGCGAGCTGCCTCGCCAATAAATGCCAGCAATGACAATATCACAGCAATAACAACAAAACCTGTAATACCAATCCAAGGGGCATTTAAATTAGAAGTAGCTTGCCGCATCACTTCTCCTAAAGAAGCATAACCAGGAGGAAGACCAAAGCCTAAATAATCAAGCGATGTCAACAATGAAATCCCTGATGTCAATAAAAACGGCAAATAAGTTAAAGCAGCAACCATAGCATTAGGCAATAAATGACGCATCATAATGATTCTATTAGGAACACCTAATGCACGTGCAGCACTAATATAGGTAAAATTTCTTGCTCGCAAAAATTCCGCACGTACTACGCCAACCAATACTACCCATTGAAAAAGCAACATAACACCTAATAGCATCCAAAAGCCCTGTGCTAAAACTGCAGCCATAATGATCACTAAATAAAGTGATGGTACAGACGACCATATTTCAATCAAACGCTGACAAATTAAATCGATCCAACCACCAAAATAACCCTGAACTGCACCAACTATAATCCCTATAATTGCAGAAATAGCTGTTAAAAGAATACTAAAAATTATTGATACACGAAAACCATATAAAACCCGCGCAAAAATATCACGTGTTAGATCATCCGTTCCAAGCCAATTCCAATGATTAACGTTACATTCTGGATGAGCATTTCCCTGTGCATAACCAACACAACGCTCTTCTTTATTTTGGAGCCAAAAAGGAGGAGATAATGCTAAAGCTTTGTTCCCTACTATCGTACTATAAGAATAACGGACCGGTGGCCAAAATGCCCAACCATATTGGGCTATTTCACTTTGGATTAAAGGATCACGAAAATCCGCCTTAGCTAAATTGCCACCAAATTTTTCATCAGGATAATCAAAAAAAATAGGAAAAAGAAGCTCTTTTTTATAAGACACAATAATCGGACGATCATTAGCAATAAATTCTGCAGCAAAAGAACAAATACATAAAAATAAAAAGAGCCACAACGACCACCAACCACGACGATTCTGTTTAAAACTGTGCCAACGCCGCACATTTAATGGAGAAAAGAAAGTCGACCGTTTCAATTTATCATCACACAATCTATTACCTCTTTCCTTTTCCATTATAAATCCTTTTTATCAAAGTCAATACGTGGATCCACCATCATATAAACAACATCAGAAATAAGGTTTATAATAAGACCAATTAACGAAAAAATATAAAGAGAAGCAAATACAACAGCATAATCGCGATTAACAATAGATGTATAACTTAAAAGTCCTATACCATTTAATGAATAGAGCATTTCAATTAATAAAGATCCACTAAAAAATGCCCCCATAAAAGTCGCAGGAAAACAAGCTATGACAACTAAAATCGCATTACGAAATACGTGGACATAAAGAACTGATCGCTCACTTAAACCTTTAGCGCGAGCTGTAATAACATATTGCTGGCGAATTTCTTCCAGAAAACAGTTTTTTGTCAATAATGTCGTTGTCGCAAAAGAAGAAATGACCATCGCCGTCAATGGTAAAACCAAATGATGTAAATAATCCAATATCTTTGCTCCAAAAGATAATGAATCAAAATTATCAGAAGTTAAATGATTCAATGGGAACCAATCAAAAAATGATCCTCCAGCAAAAAAAACCATTAAAAAAATCCCAAAAAGAAAACTTGGAATTGCATAGCCAATAACAATAACAGTACTTGTCCATGCATCAAAGATAGATCCTTCCCTGATCGCTTTACGGATTCCCAATGGGATAGAAATAGCGTAAGAAATTAATAAATGCCAGAAGCCAAGAGAAAGAGACACAGGTAATGCATCTTTAATAAGATCAATAACTAAACGCCCCTGTATATAAGACTCCCCAAAATCAAAACGCATATAACGACTAAGCATTGTTAAATAACGTTCCAAAGGAGGCTTATCAAAACCGAATTGTTTTTCAAGTTTGACAATAAATTCTGGATCCAATCCCTGTGCACCACGATATTGAGAAGACCCAGACGACAATGATCCGACATGAGTACTATCAGCAATAACATCAGAAGACAAATTAAAATCTCCACTACCAGCTATGCGTCCTATAGCGTCCCCCCCTGTTCCTTGTAATTGAGCAATAATATTTTCAATAGGCCCACCTGGAGTAAATTGAACAATGATAAATGTCATTGTTAAAATACCAATAAGTGTTGGTATAATTAGAAGAAAACGCCGTATAATATAGGTTGCCATTTATTTATTTTCCCTTTCAATAACAACATATCATATCATTTAAATGACGCCTCAATAATAATTTTGATAAATTCAAAAAACAAAATTACAAATAAAATCTAGCCATATGTTTTTTAATATAAACTAATCTTGTTCATCATCCTCTGGTAGAGGGATAGAATAATCAGATAAACTACGCAAATAAAGTAAAAGATCAGCACGATCTTGATCATTGTTAATCCCACGAAAAGACATAATTGTTCCCGGAAATGCTTGACGTGGTGATTGAATATAACGATCCAAAGTAAAAAAATCCCATTTTTTATCAGAATTCGCACGCAACACTTTTGAATAAGAAAAATTTTTTACACTTGCAAAAGGACGGTCAACAATTTCCCAGAGTGACGGACCAACACGATTAGATCCACCACGTTTAGAAGTATGACAGATTGCACACTGACGAAAAATCTTCCGTCCGTTTTCAAGATTTCCTTGTTTAAGAAGATCACTCAACAATAAAGATTCACCAGATATATTTTGTGTTTCTTTAAACATTTCATTATCGGTAATTTTATAAGAATGTTGGACCGAAGCATCATAAATCATATCGCTGATAGTGAAAATGCCCACTAAAATAATCAACAAAAATAAACACGCACAAATTAAATAAACGAAAGTCGATCGATTCATAAAATTTAAACTTTCATATTTTTATATTATTTTCAGTATAGTTCTTTGCAGTTCTTTCCCTTATTAAGGTATAAGGTTATAAATTAAGTACACATTCTTTGGAATTCTGCAATGTCTTTTCAACCACTCATTCTTATTCCCGCTCGTATGGGTTCAACTCGTCTACCAGGTAAAGCCTTAGCTAATATCGCTGGAAAACCCATGATCATTCATGTTGCTGAACGGGCAAAAGAAACTGGATTAGAGCGTATTATCGTTGCAACAGATCATGACAAAATTGCTCAAACCGTCACAGCTTATGGTTATGAATGTATCATAACCTGCACAAATCATCAATCGGGATCTGATCGTATCTATGAAGCCTTAACCAAAGTTGATCCTGAACAGCACTATAATGTTATTGTGAATGTACAAGGTGACTTACCAACAATAACGCCTAATGCCATCGTAAGTGCCTTACGACCTTTAGAAAACAATTTAACTGATATTGCAACATTAGGAACAAAACTTATTGAAGAAAATGAAAAAATAAACCCAAATATTGTTAAAATCATTGGCACCCCAATTGCTAAAAATCGACTTCGTGCCCTTTATTTTACCCGTGCAACCGCACCTTATGGAGATGGACCTTTATACCATCATATTGGATTATATGTTTACCGACGCAAAGCTCTTGAAAAATTTATAACACTTAAATCATCGACACTTGAACAACGTGAAAAACTTGAGCAATTGCGCGCATTAGAAAACAACATGCGTATTGATGTGGAAATCATCAATACAACTTTTTTAAGTGTCGACACACAAAATGATCTCGAAAGAGTCCGTAAAATTTTAGTATAAAACTAACTATAATAATCAACACAATCTATTTTTCAAAAAAATATAGAACTAGTTTCTATATTATTTTTTTTTTGATATATCTTAAAATTAAATAATGTTGTATTGTTAATTAAACATGATCATTCTAAATAACTTAAAAGGGGGATATATAAATGAAAAAGCTTCTATCTCAAGGGCTGATTTTTGTAAGTATTTTGATCTGTAATGATGCTTTTGCTGGATTTGGCTCAAATAAGTGGGTATTTGCACCTCAGGAGAAGGTTATAATTGAGAGACTCGAGTCAATTAAACAAGGGACGGAATATGAATGTAAAAACCTCAACCCTGTAGCCACATTTCGCTTAACATATACACACCCTGATGGTTTAAAATATATGGAAATTATTCCTAACAATCCAAGTCAGGTCTCTCACGATAGAGACAAAAAAATATTTATTATTAGTAATGTTACATCCCTTCATGTAAAGTTCCCTTGGGTAGGAGGACCTTACACTTTTGAGAATATAACCGACAATACAGTTATAGGAACAAACTGTGATGCAGGACAGTTGTAGAAACAAACTATGATGTAGGAGTGTATGGAGAAGAATAATCTTACTTTAAAATTAAGAAAGATTTATTTCTATGTAAGTACGCTTTTATAGCACATCCTGAAAGCTCATCAAATTCAGATACAAATTTTAATCATCTGTATCATGTTTTTGGTTCTTTCTTGATTTTTTATTTTAAATCGATAATATAAGTGAGAGGGGGTTGGTGATGGACGAACTGCTCGCCAATCGGGTCAGATCTGGAAAGAAGCAGCCCTAACGAGTTTTTGTACGGGTCATCGTACCAGCCTCCCTCTTTTAAGTAATCTATATATTTAAGTTTTAAAATATAGTACTTTAGTTTTTACGGTAGTATTTCTGTATCAAAGGAAGAGAAGTTTTGCGCTCTCTTAAATTCAAAAAATATTATTCTTAAAATAAGCTCATTTAAAAAACTCTCTTAATATTTAAAGAGATTTCTGTTAATCTATCCTCCTATATTATTGAATATATATCAAAAAGAGCTTCATAATTGGAACAATTAATAAAAAATACTCCAGCAACAACGTCCTATCGCGTTCTTGCTCGCAAATATCGGCCTCAAAGCTTCTCTGATCTAATTGGCCAAGAAGCAATGGTGTGTACTCTCAATAATGCTTTTAAAACAGGACGTATTGCACAAGCATGGATGTTAACAGGAATTCGTGGAGTAGGAAAAACCACGACAGCGCGTATTTTAGCCCGAGCTCTTAACTATAAAACAAAAGATATTGATCAACCAACTACCTTATTCGATACACTTGGTGAACATTGCACACAAATCATTGAAGGTCGCCATATAGATGTTATTGAAATGGATGCTGCTTCGCATACTGGTATTGATGATATTCGTGAAATTATTGAACAAATCCGTTACCGCCCTGTTTCTGCACGTTATAAAGTATATATTATTGATGAAGTTCACATGCTCTCAACACAAGCATTTAATGGTCTACTAAAAACACTTGAAGAACCTCCTCCGCATGTGAAATTTATTTTTGCAACGACAGAAATTCGCAAAGTTCCTATTACAATTCTTTCACGCTGTCAGCGTTTTAATTTGCAGCGTATTGAAGCAGCTGTTTTGGTCACCCATTTACGCAAAATTGCTCAACTAGAAAAAGTTGAAGCACAAGATCAAGCATTATTCATGATTGCCCGCGCAGCAGAAGGATCTGTCCGTGATGCATTATCTATTCTTGACCAAGCAATTGCTTATGGTAATGGCAAAGTTGATGCCATTGCAGTACGCTTAATGTTAGGATTAACTGATCAATCTCGCATCATTGATCTCTTTGAATCTATTATGAAAGGAAATATTGTTAATGCATTGTACGAATTACGCAATCAATACAATGCAGGTGCAGATCCCTTTGCTATATTAACAGAATTAGCTGATTTTAATCATCTAATCACACGATTACGTTTGACACCAGAAATAATAGAAAATTTATCACTTACAGAAGAGGAACGCTCACGAAGCTTAAATTTTTCACAAAACCTTTCTATTCGTGTTCTTTCACGTAGCTGGCAAATGCTCCTCAAAGGCCTACAGGAAGTTAACCAAGCCTCCCATCCTATTCAAGCTGCCGAAATGTTATTGATTCGTCTTGCTCATGTTGCTGATTTACCAACTCTTGATGAAGCTTTAACAAATCTCACACAAGAAAAAAAAATACCTACGCTTGTTGAAAACCATTCTTCTCAAGAAAAAATAAATAAAAGCAACATTACAAAAACAGAAGGTGCACATAGCTACGCTTCTTCCCCAATTTTAGATACACTGCAAAACCAATCTAGTTGCTCCCCCAAATACATAAAACAATTAAAGATTACAACTTCTGAAAAGACGGACTTTTGTGATAAGATTGAAACAAGCGAAAATGTTCAAACTAATCAACTTGATAAAAACATAATCAATCTATCTCACATTGTACCCCAATCAGAAAAGGAAGCCACAGAACAAAAAATCATCATAAATTCTTTAAAGGATATTATTGATCTAGCTGAACAGCATAATGAAATACATTTCAAATTGTTGATCAAAGAATTCGTTCATCCTGTCTCTTTTGAACCGCAGCACATTACGTTAAGATTTGCTGAAGAAGCTCCTCACTCCCTTGAACGTGATATAAAAAAAATGCTGTACCAATGGACTGGAAAACACTGGACTATAACTCTTATGAATGAAGGAGGAGAACCAACTTTACAAGAAGAAAGTGTCGCTATACAAAAATCTCTTTTTTCCGATGCACAAACAGACCCTGATATTGCAAAAATTCTCAATCATTTCCCAGGAGCAAAAATCATTGATGTTCGCTTCAATAAAAAAGAAAGTGATCTTGATTTAATCTCTAATGTCTTTGACACTGATAGTAATATAAATGATGAATAAGGAAACCAATCCCTATGCGTGACATGATGAATATAATGAAAAAAGTCAAAGAAATGCAAACAAAAATGCAACAAATGCAAAGTGAATTGGCTAATCTGAAAGCAACTGGTATAGCAGGTGGAGGTCTTGTCAATATCACTATTAATGGTCAAAATACCATATCAGAAATAAAAATTGATCCTTCATTAATGAATCCTAAAGATGTAGAAATTCTTGAAGATCTTGTCATAGCTGCCTATAACGATGCTAAAAGTAAACTAGATGTAATTATTAAAGAAAAAACTAACAATGTAACTGCAGGAATGCCAATCCCACCGGGTTTTCAATTTCCGTTCTTATAAATAAACTATATTTTCATCCCTTGGTATAATAGCATGTCTCAACATATTGCAGGCCCTGAAATTGAACGCCTTATTCAGCTTTTAGCACGGATACCAGGTCTTGGGCCACGTTCAGCGCGTCGTGCCGCTCTCTATCTCATTAAGAAAAAAGAAACCCTGCTAGAACCTCTAGGATCTTCACTGCTAGAAACTGCAAATAAAGTTCGAATTTGTTCTGTTTGTGGTAATGTAGATACAATAGATCCCTGTTCAATTTGCACAGATCCTCACCGTGATGAATCAATAATTATTGTTGTTGAAGATATTTCTGATCTCTGGGCTCTTGAACGTGCAAAGTTTTTATCAGCACGTTATCATGTTTTAGGTGGACGATTGTCTCCTTTAGATGGAATAGGACCTGATGAACTAAACATCACCTCTTTAATTAATCGTGTTACCAATAATTCCATTACAGAGATCATCTTAGCCGTTAATGCTACAGTTGAAGGGCAAACGACAGCTCACTATATTACTGATCAACTTTCTCAGTTTTCCATTAAAATCACTCGCCTTGCTCATGGAGTACCAGTAGGTGGTGAACTAGATTATCTCGATGATGGCACTTTAGCTGCTGCCTTACAAGCAAGAACTAATTTTTGAAATTATTTATCTGTTATTTATTTGATAATCCCTAAATTTATGATAGAAATGAGCATTCGATATTATGGAGAATGGGAGGGGAACCCCTGAAATGCCGAATAAAGATTTATCTTCACTCATTAATTTAGGACCGGGAATTTTAATCTGCGCGCTTATATCAGTATTTGCGTATGGTTTAGAAGTTATAGAAAAGCAATTTCTTGCAGAAGCATGGATTGAGACTCTTGTTTTAGCGATTTTATTAGGCTCTATTGTCCGCAGTTGTTCTTCTCTTCCAGCATATTTTGATAAAGGTATCAATTTTTGTGCAAAAATACTTCTCGAAATCGCTATTGTTCTTCTAGGCGCAAGCATTAGCGTCCATACAGTACTTTCCGCTGGTTGGACTTTACTTGCTGGTATTATAGTTATTATATTTCTTACTATTTTCATCAGTTTTGTTATTGGGCGTTTTTATGGACTTTCCAAAAATTCAGCAATACTTGTTGCCTGTGGTAACGCTATCTGTGGTAATTCAGCTATTGTAGCCACTGCACCTGTTATTAATGCGAAAAGTGAAGAAGTAGCTGCATCAATTGCATTCACCGCTCTCTTAGGAGCTATTATCATTTTCATTCTACCTTCTTTACAACCATTCTTTAATTTCTCATTTAACCAATATGGCATATTGGCAGGAATGACCGTTTATGCTGTTCCACAGGTTTTAGCAGCAACAGCACCTATATCTTTCGTCAGTGTTCAAATAGCAACTCTCGTTAAATTAGTGCGAGTTTTAATGCTAGGCCCGATTATTTTTATTCTGGCAATCATTTACCCTCGGCCAGGATATCGTTTACGCTTACATAGTTTCATTCCATGGTTTATCATGGGATTTATTATCATGATGCTTATACGCTCAGCAGAACTTATTCCTACAACTGCTCTTACCCCTATCAACTTTATTACCCAACTTTTCACTATCATTTCAATGGCAGGATTGGGATTAAGTGTTGATATTCGTTCATTAAAAAAAGCAGGATGGCGTGTTATATGCGCTTCAATCAGCTCTATATTTATCCTCAGTATCTTCAGTATTCTTATGATAAAGCTCTTTAATTTTGAGCACATAACATTTTAAAAGTATATTAAATACCTCATTTTACTTAAATATGGTTCGCAGAAAAATCTAAGATACTGAATTTATTTTACATGTGCCTTTTTTCTGTGCTAACAGACATGCTATACTCAAAACACATCTCAAAAAATTATATATCCTACTGATCTAAAAATTTTTTAATATTTTATAGATAAATAAAATTTCTAAAAAATAAAACTGACCTTTTATTTATCACTATATTCGGCTAAAAAGCGTTTATGCTTATTCTTGCCATAGATACTGCTTCAATTTATTGTGCCGTCGCACTTGTTCAGCATAAATCTGTTATCGCACATATCAGCCAATGTATTGGCAAAGGTCATGCCGAGAAACTCATTGGTCAAATCGAACAGCTAACTCATCAAGCAAATATCAAGCTTGATCAGATTAATCGCATTGCCGTCAATATTGGACCAGGATCATTTACAGGTATACGTATAGGTATTGCTACAGCAAAAGCTTTGGCCTTAGCGTTAGAAATTCCAGCCATTGGAGTAAGCTCACTTGAAGCATTAGCTGCACAAGTAGCTAATGAAAGTATCACATCAACCATCACTGTTGTCATTGAAGCCGGTAGAGGGATGTTCTATCATCAAAATTTCAATAAAAATCTTATAGCTTTAAGCATGCCCAGCTTAAAAACACCCGAAAATATTGTCGTAGATCTATTCCAACACACTATACTCACTGGTCCAGCTGCTGAAATTATTGCACTATATATTAAAAACAATACAATAAGCAAAGGAATTATACCGGTTTCCATTCCATGTGATGCAGCGGACATTTTAACTTATGCAAGCCTAGCTGCAAATAAACAGCGGCAAACGCCACCACGTCCCCTCTACTTACGCGATGCTGATGCAAAACAACAAACTGATTTTGCTTTACCACGAAAACAATAATGACTAAATCTTCGTTTACAAAAAAAAAATTTGTAATTGCACCATTAAACTCTGAGGACAGTATTTTTCTTCATCAAATTCATAAAAATTGTTTTGCCTTATCGTGGACAAAACAAACATTTGAAGTCTTTTTAAAAGATCATTCTATTTTTGGCTATAAAGCCCATCCCATTGGACAATCTCATCAAATTTTAGGATTTTGTCTCTGCCGTCTTATTCTTAGTGAAGCAGAAATTATAACGATTGCAGTTCATTCTAACAACCGTCAACAAAAAATTGGTAATTTTCTTATTGATCACATATTTCACCATCTTCGTCGTGAACATGCAACGAAACTTTTTCTAGAAGTAGAAGAAACCAATCTTCCTGCTTTAGCCCTTTATAAACGATTTAAATTTCAAAAGATTGCTAAACGCCCAGCCTATTATCAATCGCACAATGGATTTACAGATGCAATCATCATGCAAAAAACTTTCAAGCAAATAGATTGAGATTAAAAAAAAAAACGTTTAGAAACGTAATATGGATCATCGTAAAAACTCTAAAAACATACTTCCCAATGGCCCCAAAAAAGTTTTTATCAAAACTTATGGGTGCCAAATGAATGTTTATGACAGCCAACGAATGAATGATAGTTTAAGCACTCAAGGTTATATCGCTACACAAACACCAAATGATGCTGACCTTATTCTGATCAATACCTGCCATATTCGCGAAAAAGCAGCAGAAAAACTTTACTCTGACCTTGGTCGCTTGCAAATAATACGTCAAGGACGTACACATGATAAACCTTTGATGATCGGTGTTACAGGTTGTGTTGCGCAAGCTGAAGGAAATGAAATCTTGCGACGTGCACCAACCGTAGATTTTATCATTGGACCACAAATGTATCACCGCCTACCGGAACTATTAAAACAAGTCAAACAAGGAAAAAAAGTTGTTGAAACAGATTATGCCGTTGAAGATAAATTTACCCATTTACCACCTCATAACAAACGAGCTGTGCAACAACGAGGTATTAGTGCATTTTTAACAGTACAAGAAGGTTGTGATAAATTTTGTACCTTTTGCGTTGTTCCCTACACACGAGGTGCAGAAATATCCCGATCCGTTAAGCAAATCACTGATGAAGCGCGCCAGCTTATTGAAGCAGGTGTAAAAGAAATTACACTCCTTGGGCAAAATGTAAATGCATGGCATGGACAGGGTATCGATGGGAAAACTTGGCGCCTTGGAGATCTTCTCCATCATTTGGCTAAAATTAATGGTTTAAAACGACTACGCTATACAACGAGTCATCCACGCGATATGGATGATAGTCTTATTGCTGCACATCGAGATCTTGATATACTTATGCCTTATCTGCATCTTCCTGTTCAATCGGGTTCAGATCGTATCTTGAAAGCAATGAACAGACAACACAAAAGTATTCATTATCTTCATCTCATCGATAAGATCCGTGCTGCAAAACCTGATATTGCTTTTTCAGGTGATTTCATTGTAGGATTTCCAGGTGAAACTGATGAAGATTTTGAAGAAACTATCAAGCTTATTAAACAAGTAGGCTATAGTTCGGCTTATTCTTTTAAATACTCACCTCGGCCTGGCACAGTCGGCGCAACAATGAAGAATCACGTTGATGAAACAGTAAAAAATTATCGCCTCCAGCATTTACAAACCATTCTTCTTGACCAACAACATACATTTTTACACTCTAAAATTGGTCAAACAACTGATGTTCTTATTGAAAAAATTGGTCGTCACTCTGGGCAAATGGTAGGACGTTCCCCTTGGCTTTTACCTGTTGTCATAAATACACAAGCCTCTGTTGGAACTGTTATGAAAATCCGTATTAAAAATGCAAGTTCTAATAGTTTCGTCGGTGAAAAAACCGACATATATTAAAAGAATTTTATAGTTCTATTTTAAAATATAATCTTAAAAAGCTATTTCACTTTTAAAGGAAAATGATTATATTAAAGTTATAATATAAACAGATAAGGAGTATGGGTTGAAAGCATCAACCAAAAAATCAAAGCAAATTCCAAAGATAAAAAATATCCCCTCTCAAAGTAAAAGTATATTTAAAAAAGCTAATACAGTCAATATTAACCATGTTGTTTTAACTTTTGAAAACAACAACACTGCAAAAATAGTTTTTGGTAAATTTGATGAAAATCTTGCTTACCTTGAAAAGAAACTCAAGCTTGATATTCGTCCACACGGTAACAAAATTTTAATCTATGGAACAGCTATTGCCATACAACAGGTACACTATGTATTAGACCAACTTTACCAAAAAGCAAAAACACATCCAGAGCTTACTTTATTAGATATAGAAAGTGCAATCGCTATGGCAAATTTGCCTGATGAGCAACAAGAGAAACTTCAAATAACCCAGCCTTCTGCACAACATACATTAACACAATTTAATACCCATAAAAAAACAATCTATGCTCGTACTTTAACACAAGACGCCTATATGCGTGCTATGGAACACACTGAACTTATTTTTGGAATAGGTCCAGCAGGCACTGGAAAAACATATCTTGCCGTTGCTCATGCTGTAATGCTCCTTAAATATGGTATCATTGAACGAATTATTCTTTCACGTCCAGCTATTGAGGCTGGAGAACACCTTGGCTTCCTTCCCGGTAATCTTAAAGAAAAAGTTGATCCCTATTTACGTCCCCTTTACGATGCTCTGTATGATATGATACCTGTTGAAAAAGTAGAACGCATCTTAGCCTCTGGAGTTATAGAAATAGCTCCTCTAGCCTTCATGCGTGGTCGAACGCTTGCTCATTCAGCAATAATTCTTGATGAAGCACAAAATACTACACCTATGCAGATGAAAATGTTCCTTACACGCATTGGAGAAGGATCACGGATGATTATAACAGGTGATTTAAGCCAAATTGACTTACCTGCAGGACAAAAATCAGGTTTAGTGGAAGCAATTCGTATCCTTTCAGATATAGAAAATATTACAATTATTCATTTTAATGAAAAAGATGTTGTGCGACACCCTCTTGTTTCCACCATCATTCAAGCTTATGATCGTGATTCTATTGAACAGAAAAAGCAATACCACTCCCACGCTTGCCGTAAAAAAAAATGAGTGCAATTTCTCATGATTGCTATTGATATAACTATTGAAAGTGCTAAATGGAATGATGAGGAAATGCTTTACAATATCACTGACAAAGCTCTAGTTACCACATTACAGCATTTATCATTAAATGAGGTAACAAGTGAACTGAGCCTGCTTTTTACAGATGACACGCGTATAGCACAAATTAACGCACAATGGCGTCATCACAATAAACCCACAAATGTTTTATCCTTTCCTGCTTTTCCTCTTAAAGCTGGACAAAATCCTAGGCTTATGCTTGGTGATATCGTTATTGCGCAAGAAACTGTTATGCGAGAAGCAGAAGAAGAAAGAAAATCATTTCAGGATCATTTAACGCATATAATCATTCATGGTATTCTTCATCTTCTTGGTTATGATCATGAAACAAATAATGAAGCTAATCAAATGGAAAAACTAGAAAAAGAAATACTTCAAAAACTATCTATAAAAGATCCCTATACTAAATTGTTGTAAAATAACAAAAGTGAAACTTAAAATTTGTGTTATAAATAATAAAATTTAAAATAATTGACGCAGCTATTATAACAGCTATTATAATTGAGAAAGTTTAGAAAATTTTTAAAACTATGGTGGATAAAATTAATACACAAAATGGTACTCAAATATCTTCTAATTCTGAAGAATATTCTCTACAACGAACAAGCTATACAAAGAAAAATTCATTGCTAAGTTATCTATTTTCATTTTTACGTGGACGCAGCCACACGTCACTACGCGATGATCTTACTGATGTATTTTCTGCTGATAATGAGAAGGGAACAACACTTTTTTCTCCTGAAGAACGTACTATGCTTCACAATATTTTATGCCTACGCGAAGCACGTGTTGATAATATTATGATTCCACGTTCCGAAATAGAAGCATTAGAAATCAATACTCCTCTTGGCGAAGCTCTTAGATTTTTTGCAAAAATTGGACATTCACGTATACCTGTATACGCTGAAACATTAGATGATCCGCGAGGTATGATTCATATCCATGATATCCTCAATTATATAACCTCTTTTATTACCGATTCTGCTCGAAATGAACAAAAATATGACTCTCTACAATTGAATCATAAAGATTTACAACACCCTATCGGTGCACTAGATCTAATTAGAACAGTTCTATTTGTGCCTCGTTCTATGCTCGCGAGCAAATTATTAACACGTATGCAAACCACACGAACACAAATGGCTTTAGTTATCGATGAATATGGTGGTACAGATGGTTTGGTGTCTATAGAAGATATTGTCGAATTGGTGGTTGGTGATATTGAAGATGAACATGATAATATTGATAATGCGATCGTGCGGGAACCTGATAATAAATGGTTGGTCGATGCAAAAACTGAATTAAAAGATGTGGAAAAAGCTCTTGGTCCTGATTTTGTTGTGGGAGAATATGGAGATGAAGTGGATACCATTGGTGGTTTAATCGTTTCCATTCTTGATCGCATTCCTTCAAAAGGTGAAATCATTGAAACTGTACCAGGTTATCGTTTCCGTATTTTAGAAGCTGATAAACGTCGAATTAAACGATTACGCATTTTTCGTATCTCAGAAAATGAAAATCTTAAGGAACAACAGCCTTATAAGGATAGCTAATTGTTATTAAAGAGGCTAAATCTTCTCCTGCTTTCTATCACTGGTTGGAAACGGCACATATGTGTTTTTTTATGTGGTGCATTAACGTCTTTTGCACTCCCTCCCTTTTATTTAACACCCATTTGCTTTTTAACATTTCCCATCTTTATTATTTTTCTCGATGAAATCAATACTATCCAAAACAATAAAAAACGCCTTTTAACAAATGCACTAGTCTTTGGAAACTTTGGCTTTGGCTATTTTGTTTGTAGCCTTTGGTGGATAAGTAATGCGTTATTAGTAGATCCAATCTCTTTTGCTTGGGCACTACCATTCTCTATTTTTTGTCTTCCTGCTTATCTTTCTTTTTATTGGTTTTTTGTTAGTATCATTGTTTTCTTTTTATGGACAAAAAATATAGCGCGCTTCTTTGTTTTGGCCTTCTCACTCGGATTAGCAGAGTGGTTGCGTGCTATCCTATTGACGGGTTTTCCATGGAATGCTCTTGGTTATACAGCTATGCCAACCCCTATGCTTATGCAATCAACTATGATTGTAGGACTCTATGGAATGAATATTCTTGCTGTTTTATGCTATAGTTTACCAACTGTTTTATTAACAAATGAAAAAAAATTCTCAGCCCTTTTACTCTGTTTTATTCTTATATTAACCCATAGCGGATTTGGATTTTACCGTTTGAACACAGCACCCAATATAGCAGAGTACCGTAATAATAACCATTGGGTGCGCATTGTTCAACCTTCTATCCAACAAACCACTAAATTAAGCAATACAAAAAGAGAAGATATATTTGCAGCTCATCTAAACTTAAGTATCAAAACAGCCATTAGCCAAAATCCGGAGCCTGATTTTATCATATGGCCAGAAGCATCCCTTCCTTATATTATTAGTAATACGTCTTCTATTCTTACAAAGCATATTGGCTCTTTTCTCAAACCCAAACAATGGGCCATTATCGGTGCCATTCGAACCGGTACTGCATCTCCTCATACCCAAATACAATATTTTAATACAATTGCAGTCATTGATGCCAAAGGTGATATTCTTCACACATCTGATAAACTTCATCTCGTCCCTTTTGGTGAATATCTTCCATATCAAAATTTACTGAAAAAGGTAGGGTTGCATATTCTCGCTGATAACATTGCTGGATATACCGCTGCAAATGTACGAAGAACCATTATGATGCCAAACGGTTTTTCTTATCTTCCACTTATTTGTTATGAAGCTATATTTCCTAATATAACAGCTTTTAAAGGTCCTCCCCCTCAAGCAATTATTAACATAACAAATGATGCATGGTTTGGTAGAACACCTGGCCCATATCAACATTTTCAACAAGCACAACTCCGTGCCATTGAATTGGGAATACCTCTTATTCGAGCAGCGAATAATGGAATATCAGCTGTTATTGATTCTTATGGAAGAATCGTTTCTTCTCTTGAACATAATATTATTGGCGCTTTTGATGCACCAATCCCACAACCAGTTACCACTATTTGGAACAATAAATACAGAACATTCTCTACTTTCATCTTATTCATTCTTATGCTATTGTATCGTATTAGTTTTGGTTCTACAAAACAGCTTGAATGATTGAGTGCTTATGTACAATATCATGTTATGTGTACCAGTAACGTCAAGAAAAGTATTACATATCATCTTCATTTATAATAAACTAACCTCACATGCACCTAATGTTTGTTTGGAAACAAAGCGCTGAAAATAAAGAGTTGCATTATGACCAAAACTAGAAAAAAACCCGATCCAATAGATATTTATGTTGGAACCCGTATTCGTTTGCGTCGTAATATATTAGGTCTTACTCAAGAAAAACTCGGTGAAAAATTAGGTATTACTTTTCAGCAAATTCAAAAATATGAAAAAGGAACAAACCGTGTTGGAGCAAGCCGCCTCCAAGCAATTGCAGAAATTATGGATGTTCCAGTCTCTTATTTTTTTGATAAAGGAATTGGTATACAATCTATAGAAGGTTTTACGGAAAGCGATAATAATTTTATAGATTTTTGTTCCAGCAGTGAAGGTATTCAATTAATGCGCGCTTTTACCAATATATCTGATGCTAAAGTGCGTCGAAAAATTATTGATTTAGCAAAAGCTCTTTCTGAAGAAGATCATAATAACAAGCTATAAAATTATATTCTTTTTTATATTATTATTGACGATTTGCTATAGGATTGGCAAATAAGGTAAATTTGAGTATACGACACATGAAATATTGATTTCTTTTTTGTTTGAGAGAGTTCCCATGCCGCATCAAGATTATCTTTTTACAAGTGAGTCGGTATCGGAAGGACATCCCGATAAAATTTGTGACAGGATTTCTGATGAAATCGTTGATATGATCTACAGAGAATCTTACAAAGCAGGAACCAACCCATGGTTAATACGAGTTGCTTGTGAAACTTTAGTGAGTGTCAATCGTGTTGTCATAGCTGGTGAAGTACGCGTTCCCGATACACTCTTAAAAAAAGATAAAAACGGTCAATTTATACGTGATAAGGTTGGCTCTCTTATTATTAATCCTACCCCTTTTCGTAAAGTTGTGCGTCATGCCATCCGTGTCATTGGCTATGAACAAGAAGATTTCCATTGGAAAACCGTTAAAATTGATGTTCTTTTACGTCCACAATCAGCTGACATCGCACAAGGAGTTGATAATGCCATTGATCGTCATGGTGAAGAAGGTGCAGGTGATCAAGGCATTATGTTTGGGTATGCTTGCCGTGAAACACCAGATCTCATGCCTGCACCAATTTATTATGCACATAAGATTTTAGAACATCTTGCGATAGCGCGTCATAGGAAAGAGGGAGAAACTTGTAAACTAGGACCAGATGCTAAAAACCAAATAACAATACGATACAAAAATGGGAAACCTGCAGAAGTAACATCGATTGTCCTTTCGGTACAGCACCTTGATGAAAGTTGGGATTCCAATAAAGTCCGTACAATTGTTGAGCCCTATATCTTTCAAGCTTTACATGATATCCCAATTTCCAATCAATGCAGATGGTATATTAATCCAACAGGAAAATTTGTTATTGGTGGTCCTAAAAGTGATGCGGGATTAACAGGACGGAAAATTATTGTGGATACTTATGGTGGTGCTGCACCTCATGGCGGTGGTGCTTTTTCAGGTAAAGATACAACAAAAGTTGATCGTTCTGCAGCTTATGCTGCACGCTACCTAGCTAAAAATATTGTTGCAGCTAATTTAGCAGATCAATGCACTATTCAACTCTCTTATGCAATTGGCATTGCAGAACCTTTGTCCATTTATCTTAACCTCCATGGAACAGGAAAAGTAGACGAAAGTGTTATTGCAGCTACAATTCCAAAAATAATGGATCTATCACCAACAGGTATCCGAAAACACCTTGATCTCAACAAACCTATTTACGCAAAAACTGCTGCTTATGGCCATTTTGGACGCAAACCAGAACACGATGGTTCATTTTCCTGGGAAAAAACTGATTTAGTTGGAAAACTTAAAAAAATGATTAAAATACCATGACTGCACATAAAACGCGTATGAGTGAAGCATTTTTTGGTCGCCGACAGGGAAAACGGCTACGAAGCAATCAAATTACGCTTATAAATACGCTTCTTCCCACTCTTAACATTGATTTAAGCAAACCTGCACCTTTAAAGTTAGTATCTTTATTCACCAATCCAGTAGAAGAAGTTCGACTTGAAATTGGCTTTGGTGGAGGAGAACATTTACTCCATGAAATGAAATGTTTTCCATGCACTGGTTTTATCGGTATAGAACCTTTTATTAACGGAATAGCAAAAATATTGTTATACACTGAAAAGCACAAAGAATATCAAAATCAACTTCGTCTTTATAACGATGATGCTACACGTTTTCTTGATTGGTTACCAACAGCATCTCTTGATGGGATAGATTTATTTTATCCTGATCCATGGCCTAAAAAAAAGCATTGGAAACGAAGGTTCATTAATGAAAAAAATCTAAACCGTTTTTCTCGAGTTCTTAAAGCAGGTAAAAAATTCCGCTTTGCCAGTGATATAGACACCTATGTCAACTGGACACTTTATCATTGTGCTCACCACAATAGCTTTGAATGGCTCGCAGAAAATCCTACAGACTGGAAGCTTCCCCATCCACTATGGCCAAGTACCCGATATGAAGCTAAAGCTCTATGTGAAGGTAGAACACCCACTTATCTTACCTTTATCAAAAAATAAGAAATAAAATGCTTTACTATAAACAACTTGTAAAATTTTCTGTTTAAGAGTATAAGGAGGTAGATTTTCGGCCTTATGATGAGGAGTGGTCCATTTGGAGCCACTCTTTTTTATTGTAAGTTCGATAACAACTTGGATGAATCATATGGACGCAATTGAAAGAATGGGTGATATTAATGAACCACGTTTGTTTGAAGAAGATGGCGTTGCAGCACGTATATCTGCTCTTATTACACCATTACTAAAACCTTTAGGTTTTCATTTAATTCGCACAAAACTTTTGAACTTAAATGGTTTAACACTTCAGATTATGGTTGAACGTACTAATGGCACCATGACAATACAAGACTGCGAAATAGTTAGTCGAACTGTTGCGCCTCTTCTTGACATAGAAAATGTTATTGAACGCAAATATTATTTAGAAGTTTCATCTCCTGGTATTGATCGTCCACTCGTAAGAAAATCTGATTTTTTTCATTGGCAAGGACATTTAGCAAAAATTGAAACCAATACTATTATTAATGGACGCCAAAAATTTCGTGGCAAGCTTACAGATATTACACAAAATGGATTTACTTTAAATATCGTGAAAACAGCTGATAGAGAAGAAGCAAATATATTTATTCCTTTTTCTAATATTACTAATGCGCATTTGATCCTTACTGATGAACTTATTCGTGACACATTGAAAAAAAATAAAGATTTATGCCAACAATTAATCCCGGATGATAATCTTAAACATCTTAAGAACGAAAAAAACTATAACAATTAATATTAACGCCCCCTGCCCTCATGTGGCATAAAAAAGGAGAAAATCAATGGCTATAAGCGCTAACAGGCTTGAACTTCTGCAAATTGCAGATGCTGTTGCACGTGAGAAGTCGATTGACCGTGATATTGTCATTTCTGCAATGGCTGATGCTATTCAGAAAGCAGCGCGTTCTCGTTATGGCCAAGAAACCAATATCCGTGCTGAAATCAATTCTAAAACAGGTGAAATTAAATTACAACGTCTTCTTAAAGTTGTTGATATCGTTGAAGATTATACAACTGAAATCGCTTTATCTGATGCTCTAAAACGCAAAGAAGACGCAAAAGTTGGTGATTTTCTTTCCGATCTTTTACCTCCTATGGATTTTGGACGCATTGCAACACAATCTGCTAAACAAGTTATTGTGCAAAAAGTACGTGATGCAGAACGTAATCATCAATTCGAAGAATTCAAAAATAAAATTGGTGAAATTATTTCTGGTACAGTCAAACGTGTGGAATATGGCAACGTTATTGTCGATATAGGTCGTGGAGAAGCTATCGTGCGACGTGATGAATTAATTCCGCGGGAATCTTTTCGTTATGGAGATCGCATTCGTGCATTTGTTCATGATGTACACCGTGAACCAAGAGGACCGCAAGTTTTCCTTTCACGTACACATCCTCAATTCATGGCAAAACTTTTTACCATGGAAGTCCCAGAAATTTATGATGGTATTATAGAAATTAAATCTGTTGCTCGTGATCCAGGTTCACGTGCAAAAATCGCTGTTGTTTCACGCGATGGCTCAATTGATCCCGTTGGTGCATGTGTTGGAATGCGAGGAAGCCGTGTTCAGGCTGTTGTTACAGAATTACAAGGTGAAAAAATTGATATTATTCCTTGGTCGCCTGATGCCGCAACATTTATCGTTAATGCACTACAGCCTGCTGAAGTTTCAAAAGTTGTTCTTGATGAAGATGCAGAACGTATTGAAGTCGTAGTACCTGGTGATCAGCTTAGTCTTGCAATTGGTCGACGTGGACAAAATGTGCGTTTAGCTTCGCAATTAACAGGATGGAATATTGATATTCTAACAGAACAGGAGGAATCTGAAAATCGTCATAAAGAATTTACTGAACGTAGCAAGCTTTTTATGGAAACTTTAGATGTTGATGAAATGGTTGGGCAAGTTATGGCTTCAGAAGGTTTCATCTCAATTGAAGAAATCGCTTATGTTGATCTTGAAGAAATAAAGTCTATTGATGGCTTCGACCATGACACTGCTTCAGAAATTCAAAATCGTGCACGTGAATATTTAGAACGTAAAGAAAAAGAGCTTAATGAAAAGCGTAAAAAGCTTGGTGTTTCAGATGAATTACAAATACTTCCTGGTATAACAAATGCTATGCTAGTTGCTATAGGTGAGGATGGTATAAAAACAATGGAAGATTTTGCAGGTTATGCAGTTGACGATCTCGTTGGATGGCGAGAATTTAAAGAAGGTCAAACTCAAAATTTTCCTGGCATCTTGACTCCCTTTAATGTTACGCGTTCTGATGCAGAAGCCATGGTGTTAGCAGCACGTGTGCAAGCAGGCTGGATAAATCAAGCTGATCTTATTAAACAGCATCCTGTAGAAAATGAAGCAATAGATAATTTGGATGTGGATACGTTTTAAATGAATGAGCGGACCTGTATTGTAACGAAGAAAAGTGCTTCAGCGGCAACGCTGATCCGTTTTGTCATTGGTCCAAATAATCAAATTATCCCTGATCTTAAAGCTAACTTACCCGGACGTGGTCTTTGGGTTTCTGCTCATCACACTATTATAGAAAAGGCAGTCAAACATAAAGTTTTTAGTAAAAATCTTAAAACAGATGTTGAGGTTTCTGAAAATCTCGCTCATATTGTGGATAAATTATTACTAAAAACTGCCCTTGCAAGCCTTTCTATGGCTCGAAAAGCGGGAACTATTGTCACAGGATCAGCCAAAGTTATTTCCGCTATCCGTGCTGATCAAGTTATTCTTGTTCTTCATGCAAAAGAAGCAAAAGAAGATGGAAAACGCAAAATTTCACAAGCCATCCACGCAATACAACAACGAATAAATCAAAATATAAAAGTTACATCTTTATTTACAAGTGATGAAATGAGTATGGCTTTTGGAACTAATCCTGTGATACATGCTGCCTTATTGAATACGAAAGCTGCAGAGGGATTTATCAAAGCGATATACAAACTGATCACCTATCGTGAGGATAAATGCAATAAGCTTAGTACAATAACGGCAAATGCCGTGAAGGAAATACAATGAGTAAAAACGATAATGACACAATAACAGCTAAAAAAACACTGACCTTAAAACGGTCAGGATTAGAAACTAACATAGTTAAACAAAATTTCAGCCATGGTCGTACAAAGGCTGTGGTTGTCGAAACTAAACGGCGCAAAATTACACGCCCTGATGAAAAAACTGAAGCACCACAGTCTATTACTAAACCACATGTAGCTCAGCACTCCAAACCAAAATTTGAAGAAATACCGCCTAGTAAACCTGTAAACCAATGCAACCTTTCATCAGCAGAAATAGAAGCGAGACGCCGTGCTTTAGAAGAAGCACATATCCAAGAAAAAATAATACGTAAACAAGCTGAAAAAGAAGAACGTGAAAAAAGCTTGTATTTACAAACTCATCAAGAAATGCAAATACTACGAAAAAATAAGAATACTACAGAGCAAATTCCAACTCATACTTCTTCCCCCTCCTCAACAGAACCTATCACAGCAATAGATGTAAAAGCGTTAGAAGTGGCTATTCCGCTTAAAAATACATCCCCAGCGGAAAAACGTATTACAAATGATAATGATAATGAAGACAGATATAACCGGCGTGCTAATTCTTCTAAACCAGAAATACGTTCACTTAAAGTTGTGAAAGGAGCTGATGAACGTCGCCGAGGAAAACTTACCCTTAATAGTGCGTTGGATGAAGAAGGAAATGGACGTGGCCGTTCAATAGCAGCAATGCGCCGTCGCCAGGAAAAATTCAAACGTGCACAAAACCAAGAACCAAGAGAAAAAATTTCCCGTGAAGTTATTCTTCCTGAAACTATTACCATTCAAGAGCTTGCTCAGCGCATGACTGAACGTTCTGTTGATGTTATTAAATTTTTGATGAAACAAGGACAAATGATGAAGCCTGGTGATATCATCGATGCAGATACTGCGGAGCTCATTGCTGTTGAATTTGGTCATACAGTTAAACGTGTTTCAGAATCTGATGTAGAAGATGGCATTTTCAATATCAGTGATAACCCGTTAAAGATGCGCCCACGTCCACCTGTTGTAACCATTATGGGTCATGTTGACCATGGAAAAACTTCTCTTCTTGATGCTATTCGTAAAGCCAATGTTGTCTCTGGTGAAGCAGGTGGAATTACACAGCATATCGGTGCTTATCAGGTTGAACAAAACGGTCAAAAGATTACCTTTATCGATACACCTGGACATTCTGCTTTTACAGCTATGCGTGCTCGTGGTGCTGAAGTAACTGATATTGCTGTTTTAGTAGTCTCTGCTGATGATAGTGTGATGCCACAAACCGTTGAATCCATTAATCATGCAAAAGCTGCTAATGTCCCCATTATTGTTGCCATTAACAAAATTGATAAACCAACTGCTGATGCACAAAAAGTACGCACAGAACTTTTGCAACATGAAGTTTTTGTTGAAACTATGGGTGGTGAAACTTTGGAAGTTGAAGTTTCTGCTAAGACTGGACAGAATCTTGATAAACTTTTGGAAGCTATTCTTCTCCAAGCTGAACTTCTTGATCTTAAAGCGGATTCAGAGCGAACAGCAGAAGGTATTGTTATTGAAGCTAAACTTGATCGAGGACGAGGACCTGTTGCAACTGTTCTTGTCCAAAAAGGTACATTACAGCTTTCTGATATTATCGTTGCCGGCAATGAATGGGGGCGTGTTCGTGCTTTAATTGACGATTATAGTTGTCATATTAAAAAAGCAGGTCCTTCTACACCAATTGAAATTTTAGGCATGCAAGGCACACCACAAGCTGGTGACCGATTTGCTGTAGTATCAAATGAAGCAAAAGCACGAGAAATTGCTGAATACCGTCAACACCTAGCTCGTGAAAAAGCTGTAGCTCGACAAACTAGCTCTCGTGGCTCTCTTGAACAAATGATGACAAAATTACAAGCTACCGGTGTAAAAGAATTTCCACTTATCATTAAAGGAGATGTTCAAGGGTCTATTGAAGCAATCACTTCAGCATTAGAAACACTAGGGAATGAAGAAGTGCGCGCACGCGTCGTGCATTCTGGCGCTGGAGGTATTACTGAAAGTGATATTTCTCTCGCTGAAGCTTCTCACTCTGCTATTATTGGCTTTAATGTTCGAGCAAATAAACAAGCACGAGATGCAGCTAAAATTCAAGGAATTGAAATCCGTTATTATAACATCATTTATGATCTTGTTGATGATATAAAAGCAGCCATGTCAGGATTGTTATCACCAGAACAGCGCGAAACCTTCCTTGGTAATGCCGAAATTCTAGAAATCTTTAACATTACAAAAATTGGAAAAGTTGCTGGTTGTCGAGTTACAGAAGGAAAAATAGAACGAGGAGCTGGCGTTCGATTGATTCGAGATAATATAGTTATTCATGAAGGAAAACTTAAAACACTCAAACGCTTTAAAGATGAAGTTAATGAAGTACAAGTTGGTCAAGAATGTGGAATGGCATTTGAAAATTATGATGATATTCGCGCAGGTGATATTATTGAAACCTTCCGAGTCGAACATATCAATCGTACATTATAAAGTCATTTAAGAACCTTCCTTTCTAATAGCTAAAAAAGAAAAGTATTAAACTTAAGACAATATCTCTATCTTTTCTTATTTTTTAAGAAAACAAAGAAAAAATAGAGTATAAAAGGCAATAATTTTGGTAAAAAATATAAGTTCATCACAACGGCAATTAAGAGTAGGAGAACAAGTTCGCCACGCAATAGCTCATATATTGCAGCGGGGTATTTTGCTTGATGATACCTTTAAAAATATTGTTATTTCTGTCTCTGAAGTGCGTATGTCATCAGATTTGAAAATTGCTACTTGCTTTGTTTCTTTTCTCAATACCGTGGATAAAACTTCTCATGATTCTATCGTTAATGCTTTAAATAAAAATAGCCGTTTTATCCGTGGAGCAGTCAGTCATCAGTTACGGCAAATGAAATACATACCTGCACTCCGTTTTCGATTCGACAACAGTTTTGATAATTTTGCAAAAATTGATACTTTACTCCGATCCCCTGAGGTTGCGCGTGATCTTCATAATGATAAACTTAAAGATAAAAAAACGTGACACGACAACGCAAAAAAAAAGGTCGTTCTATTTCCGGTTGGATCATCCTTGACAAACCCAAAGGAATGAGTTCGACAGCAGCTGTCTCAAAAGTCAAATGGCTTTTTAACGCACAAAAGGCTGGACATGCTGGCACACTTGATCCCCTTGCTTCTGGCATATTGCCTATTGCGCTAGGAGAAGCAACAAAAACCGTTCCTTATGTTATGGACTGTACAAAAACTTATCATTTTTGTGTAGCCTGGGGAGAAGAGCGTTCTACAGATGATTTAGAAGGTGAAATTACTAAAATATCTCTGATACGCCCAACACAAGAAAGTATCCTTACTCTTTTACCCAAATATACAGGTATTATTTGGCAAAAACCTCCACAATTTTCAGCAATTAAAATTGCTGGTAACCGTGCCTATAATTTAGCGCGCAAAGGTACAAGTATTGAAATTTCACCTCGTCAAGTGGAAATTAAAACCCTCAAACTCGTTGAAACTACTGCTCAAGGACATTCTATTTTTGAAATGACATGTGGAAAAGGAACCTATGTACGTTCCTTAGCACGTGATATGGGACATGATCTCGGTTGTTATGGGTATATTGCTGACTTACGCCGTATAAAAGTCGCACCTTTTAGAGAAAATGATCTCATTACATGGGATGAATTAAAAGCAGCAATATCTCGTAAAGAAACAACAGATGAAAATTGTACTTTGCCGAAGAGAGATTTCTCTATACTTGATCAGTTATTGATTAAAACAGATGCCGCATTACATTGCCTACCACACTATACTCTCAATGAAACTCAAGCGCTACATATAAAGATGGGTAATTCAGTACCTTTATTTGAAAACAACATCTCTATCGATAAAGAAAATGTCTATGTAACTTACAAGGACCAGCTTCTGGCTATAGGTACAATTGATAAAAATCAATTTAAACCAAAACGGATTTTCACTATTTAATGAGTTGCTATTTCTAATGCTAAGCTAAGCAGTCCCCTACGAAAGATTTTTTTCTACGTTGACAGCTATTTTCTATTTTATACTCCAATTCTACAACACTCAAATTATTGATTATTTGACAGTTTCAAGTGTATCTCATTAATCTTTGGTACTGTTTGCCACTTAATCATGCGATGCACCTTTACACTATTGGAAATGCAATTTAATCTATCAAGATGTTTGTTAACCTCTACATCTGCTTTTGTGCGACGGCGATTATGGCGCAAATAATCTGCCCATGTTGGTATATGATAAGACTCTGTCCAATATTCTGGTCTCTCAAGATCACGCAAAAGAATCCACTGGCGAGCTCCATCACGTAGTCGAATATGGCGGCGACGTATCATAACCTCGAGAAATTCTGCGAGATCATTTTCATTAATTTGATAATCAATCATAATCATAATTGGACCACTTTGTGCTTCTAGATCTAATGAAAGCTCTGGCTCTCTGAATTGATCAAGCGGCTCAAAATTAATTTGAGGAATTTCTTGAATCTTGAATTTGATACCTGCAAGAGCTCCACAAATTAAAAATATTGCACAAACATTCAAAGCAACTGTTAAAGAATAACCCTCAGCTAATACACCCCAGACTGCACTTCCAACGGCCATACCACCATAAGATGCAGTTTGATAAAGAGCTAAAGCACGTGCAACAACCCAACGTGGTGTAGAAAGCTGTACAGATGTATTAAAGAGTGATAATGCCAAAACCCAACATAAACCAGCAGGAAATAAAATAAAGTGGCTTATAAACAACGAATGACTCATTGCTAAAACAAAGCAAGAAAAGGAAAGTCCAACAAATGCGCTTGCAACAATTATTTCTGACTTAAAATGACTTCGTACAAACGCATTAATCACACCAGCGGTAATGGCTCCTAAACCAAAACAACTAAGTAATGTACCATAAAGCAGTGCATTTCCCTCAAAAAATTCATGTACAACGATTGGCAATAGCGCAAAAATAAAAATAGCACCCGCACAAAAAAGGAATGCTCTTACCATGATATTCAAAAGATCAGGAGACATTACTACATAACGGAGACCATCTGCCACAGCCCCTAAAAACCTCTCCCGTGGTAATGTATTGCTCTTATAATTTGGTTTCCATAAAAACAAAACGCTAATCAAAGGAATATAACTCAGTGCATTGACAAAAAAAGCTGTAATACCACCAAAAGTAGAAATAATAACTCCTCCAATAGAAGGGCCTACACTGCGCATCAAATTTAAACCAACACTATTCAGACTAATGGCAGTAGAAATATCTTCTCGGTTAACAATATCCCCTATTGTTGCTTGCCAAGAAGGATTATACAAAGCGGTTCCACATCCAATCAAAAATGTAAAACATAAGAGAAGCCAGGGGGTAATTAATCCCATATAAGATAAAATAACCAAATTAATTGAGACAATCATCATCATAATTTGTGCGAAAAGCATAATACAACGCCGATTAAAATTATCAGCTAATGCACCTGCCATCAGAGAAAAAACAACAAGTGGTAATGTCGTAGCACTTTGCACAAGTCCTACCATGGAATGCGAAGAACTAATCAATGTCATCATCCAGCTTGCTCCAACCGTCTGTACAAGTCCCCCTAAATTAGCTACAAGAGTAGCAACCCATAAATTTCTGAATATTGAATTATGAAAAATCTCTAACTTTGAAACCCTCTGCATCTTTTGTCTCCAAATCAGCAGTTTATTTTTCTCTTCAACTATTAGTACATTATGTAAAGTTATAACCTTGTCTATCAATTAGAATAATAATTTTTTAAAAAACTTTCATAAAAAAGTCTTAAAATAAACTCATTTAAAGAAAATCTTCAAGGACTAGTATTTTAACTTTATTTCCTATATAAGTATCAAATATCAGCATCAAAACAAGTAAGATTTTCTTCCTTCTTGTTTCTTGTTCTTTTATAACCTTTGCTGAATGGCATCTCGGCTATAGGTGTTTTTTTGTTCATTTTTTGAAAGGATAATACGATGTCAATTACTGCTGAGCGTAAACAAACTCTTATTACAGAATACGCAACTAAAATCGGTGATACAGGTTCACCAGAGGTTCAAGTTGCTGTTCTTTCTGAACGTATTTCTAATTTAACTAACCACTTTAAATCTCATAAAAAAGATAATCATTCTCGCCGCGGTCTTTTAAAAATGGTATCCCAACGCCGTCGACTTCTTGATTACCTAAAAGGCGTTGATCAAGATCGCTATCAGAAGCTTATCGAAAGATTAGGCCTACGCCGTTGAAGATAAAGCAGATGAGTATTTTTCTATGAGAAACCACTCTTTTTATTTTAATATGCTGCTGATCAGCAAAAACTAATGAAGAATCGTGAGCAATATTGCTGGATGCTTTCATTTGATCTGTCATTTATTTCTCTCTGCACAAAATATAGAAATGTCTTGTTGTACTGCCCATAACTTTAAAACATAACTCAAAACTAAAACATAAATATTAGGTCATTTAAGGATAAAAAATGTTTAAAACCCATAAGGTAGAAATTGAATGGGCCGGCCGGCCGCTGATCCTCGAAACAGGAAAAATTGCACGTCAAGCAGATGGTGCAATTATTGCTACATATGGTGAAACTGTTGTTTTGGCAACTGTTGTTTCAGCAAAAACTCCAAAACCAGATCAAAATTTTTTTCCGCTCACCGTTAATTATCAAGAAAAAAACTATGCAGTTGGTAAAATACCTGGAGGTTATTTTAAACGGGAAAACCGTCCAAGTGAAAGTGAGACTTTAATTTCACGGTTAATTGATCGCCCAATTCGCCCTCTCTTTGTTGATGGTTATAAAAATGATACACAAGTAATCGTCTCTGTCATCCAGCATGATTTAGAAAACAATCCTGATATTCTTGCTATAATTGCATCTTCTGCTGCACTAACTCTATCAGGTATTCCTTTTATGGGCCCAATTGCTGCTGCTCGTATTGGTTATTGTAATGGACAATATATTCTCAATCCTAATATTGATGAGATACCTGAATCAAAACTTGATCTCGTTGTTGCTGGAACAGAAAATGCTGTACTAATGGTTGAATCAGAAGCCCATGAATTACCTGAAGATGTAATGTTGGATGCTGTCATGTTTGGTCAAAAAAGTTTTCAACCTGTAATTAATGCCATCATCAAACTTGCCGAAGTGGCTGCTAAAGAGCCTCGCGACTTTATTCCAGAGGATCTGTCTATCCTTGAAAAAAATATGCTTAAAATGATTGAACAAGATCTAAGAGAGGCTTATACAATTACCGACAAACAACAACGCTATGCCGCGATTGATCTTCTTAAAGAAGAAGTTATCAATAAATTCATACAAGAAGCAGAAGAAAACTGTGAATTTAATACAGATCAGATCGCAACTGTTTTTAAAAATTTGCAAGCAAAAATTGTTCGCAAAAACATCCTTGATACGGGAAAACGTATTGATGGACGTAATCTTTCAGATGTTCGTTCAATTCAATCAGAAGTTGGTCTTTTTCCTCGTACACACGGATCAGCATTATTTACTCGTGGTGAAACACAAGCACTTGTTATAACAACATTAGGAACTGGAGAAGATGAGCAATATATAGACTCCTTGACAGGTATGTATAAAGAAACATTCCTTCTTCATTACAATTTCCCACCTTTTTCAGTAGGTGAAATAGGCCGTATTGGTTCTCCCGGCCGCCGCGAAATTGGTCATGGTAAATTAGCATGGCGTGCTATTCATCCCATGTTACCGACAAAAGAATCATTTCCTTACACCATTCGTACTGTATCAGAAATTACCGAATCAAATGGATCTTCTTCAATGGCAACTGTTTGTGGAACCTCACTAGCACTCATGGATGCAGGCGTTCCTTTAGCTCGCCCTGTTGCTGGTATTGCAATGGGCTTGATCAAAGAAGGTAAAAAATTTGCTGTTCTATCAGATATTTTAGGGGATGAAGATCACCTTGGTGATATGGATTTCAAGGTAGCAGGCACAGAAAACGGCATTACTTCTTTGCAAATGGACATAAAAATTGATGGCATTACTGAAGAGATTATGAAAATCGCACTTGCACAAGCCAAGGATGGTCGAATCCATATTCTCAATGAAATGTCAAAGGCCTTAGCTCGTGCACGTAGTGAACTCAGCGAATTTTCTCCACGTATTGAAATGATGAACATTCCTGTAGATAAAATTCGTGACGTTATCGGTTCTGGTGGTAAAGTGATACGAGAAATTGTGGAAAAAACTGGAGCTAAAATTAATATTGAAGATGATGGAACAATTAAAATTGCCTCTTCTGATTTAAAAACCATTGAAGCAGCAAAACACTGGATCCTTTCGATTGTTGATGAACCTGAAGTCGGTTCTATTTACCAAGGAACAGTTGTTAAAATTGCAGAATTTGGTGCATTTGTTAATTTTTTTGGTTCTCGCGATGGACTTGTTCATATCTCTCAACTCGCATTAGAACGGGTAGCAAAAACAACTGATATTGTAAAAGAAGGTGATAAAGTTTGGGTTAAATTAATGGGCTTTGATGAACGTGGTAAAATTCGGTTGTCAATGAAAGTTATTGACCAACAAACTGGAAAAGAACTTATCCGTGATGACACCATAAAAACAGAAAAAAGCAATAATATTCATGAAAAGCATCCATCCGAAAAGAAAAATCGTCGTAAGAAAAAAGAGGATTAATTTTATTTTCTTACTATGAAATAAAATGCCATTCTAAAATATTGAAGAGGCATTTCTTTGAAAGAATAAAATGTGTCTCTGTTTTTACCTTTTGAAAGCTATGATCTCCCTAAACCTTATTCGAACCAACATTTTTTAGGTTTTGGTTTAACCAAAGTTCCTGATAAACAGTGGATAAAAAATCTTGAAATTATAACTCCTTGGCGACAAGACTTTTTAAAATTTACCAATGCTAAATTTCAATGTAGCCCACAAATAAATCAAACTATAATCTATGATGGAGCACTGCTACAACTTAGTAAATATCGTGATCTTAATCAGAATCGTTTTCTTGATCTATTAGAACAAGTCAAACCTGGTGGATGGATTATCATCAGTGGAGAAAAAACTGTTGGTTCTACCTCAATGATGAAATGGATTAATACTCTTGTTCCTATTAGCAAAAAATTATCCAAAAATCATAGTCATGTCTTCTGGCTTCAAGTACCACAACAGATAGATAAACAAAATATTGCTCATTTTCGTTCATCACCACTCAGTTTTGGAAATAAATTTCAAACTACTTCTGGTATGTTTTCTCACGGCCGTATTGATCCAGGATCTGCTGCACTTGTACCTTATATGCACAAAATCATTTTTGGAAAAACAGCTGATTTTGGAGCTGGTTGGGGTTTTCTTTCCTATACTGCACTTGAAGTAAGCAAAAACTTAACCGCACTCGACCTTTATGAAGCTGACTATAATGCTTTAGAGGCAGCAAAAAAACATCTGAAACACATAACAACCTCTCTTCCAATTGGCTTTTATTGGCATGATCTCGTTTATGAGCCTATAAAAAATCTTTATGATACAATTATTTCAAATCCACCATTTCATACACAACAAACAACAGATATTTCATTAGGACAGCATTTTATTATAAATGCTGCAAAATATCTTAAACCTAAAGGTCGCTTGCTTCTCGTTGCAAATTGTCATCTCCCTTATGAAACACTATTAAAAAAACTCTTCCACACAGTTTTTATACATGAAGAAGTTCATGGTTTCAAAATCATAGAAGCACGTCGATAAATTAAAATACACAAAATTTCCTAAAGAACAAAACGTGAAAGATCGATATCAGAAGCAAGTTCTCCTATAGATTTTCTGACATAATCAGCATCAACTTTAAATGAAGTACCGGCTTTATCAGGTGCTGTAAAAGAAATTTCATCCAAAACACGCTCCATAACCGTTTGCAAACGACGTGCTCCAATATTCTCGATCCTCGCATTTAAATCAACGGCGATATCGGCTAAAGCATCAATTGCATCATCAGTAATTTCTAAATGAACTTCTTCTGTTGCCATTAAAGCAATATATTGTTTAATTAAACTAGCTTCAGGTTCAGTAAGAATACGACGTAAGTCTTCCCTTGTTAAAGCATTTAACTCTACACGGATAGGCAAACGACCTTGCAGCTCTGGTAATAAATCAGAGGGTTTAGATACATGAAAAGCACCAGAAGCAATGAAAAGAATATGATCTGTTTTTATTTGCCCATATTTAGTCGCAATTGTTGTCCCTTCAACTAAAGGCAAAAGGTCCCTTTGAACCCCTTCGCGTGAAACAGTAGCAGTTGCCCCACCATCGCGAGTTGCAATTTTATCAATTTCATCAATGAAAACAATCCCATCATTTTCAGCAACACGCAGTGCCTCTTGAATAATTTGATCTTGATCCAGAAGTTTCTCGGATTCATCATCAATTAATGGTTTAAAAGCGTCTTTTACAGTTGTTTTGCGTATTTTTGTACGAATACCCATCTTTCCAAAAAGATCTGATAAATTCATAATACCCATTTGTGCACCAGGCATACCAGGAATATCAAAAGTTGGGGCACTATTACTATTATCAGTTACTTCAATCTCAATTTCTTTGTCATCTAATTCTCCTTCACGCAATTTTTTACGAAAACTATCACGGGTAGCAGGACTTGCGGTTTTTCCTACAAGAGCGTCTAAAACTCGTTCTTCAGCATTAATATGAGCTTTTGCTTTTACTTCATCACGTTTTTTTTCACGTACAAGAGAAATTGCAATTTCAACGAGATCACGAATAATTTGCTCAACATCGCGACCTACGTAACCCACTTCGGTAAATTTAGTAGCCTCTACCTTAACGAAAGGAGCTCCAGAAAGTTTCGCTAATCGACGAGCTATTCCTGTTTTACCAACACCTGTCGGCCCTATCATCAGGATATTTTTAGGCATAACTTCTTCACGCATCTGCCCTTCAAGCTGTTGTCGACGCCATCGATTACGCAGTGCGATAGCAACAGAACGCTTAGCATCATTTTGTCCAATAATAAAACGATCAAGTTCAGAAACAGTTTCACGAGGGGAAAATACAACACACATTCAAATAGCTTTCTCTAAAGGAGGTAATTCAGCATCCAATGCTTCTATTGTAAAATTATCATTGGTGTAAACACAAATTTTAGCTGCAATACTCATAGCTTTACAAGCAATAGTTTCTGCATCTAAATCCGTGTCCATCAGTACTCGTGCAGCTGACAAAGCAAAATTACCTCCAGAACCAATTGCCATCACTCCATCTTCTGGTTCTAATACATCACCAAGACCTGTTAAAGCCAAAGTAGCTTTTTGATCAGCCACAAGCATCATTGCTTCAAGACGACGTAAATAACGATCAGTACGCCAATCTTTTGCAAGCTCTACACATGCACGCATAAGCTGATCAGGATATTGCTCAAGTTTCGTTTCTAATCTTTCTAATAGTGTGAAAGCATCTGCTGTAGCGCCTGCAAAACCAGCTATCACTGCTCCACCCTTCCCAAGACGACGGACTTTGCGTGCATTGCTTTTCATAATTGTTTGTCCAAGTGAAACTTGACCATCACCCGCCATAACTACTTTATTGCCTTTTCTTACCGTTACGATTGTCGTACCATACATAATATCAGGCTTATGCTCTGTCATAAGAAAACTCCTTAACATTGCTTCCTTTTATCATACATAAAATCAAATCACTAATTCCTTTATTTAGTAATATATATAGCAAAACACAATAATTGAGCACACCTCAATTTTTCTTAATATAAAAAATGATATCATTGTTGTATACTCGAATTATTGTTATATTGTTTTGTATAAGCAATCTACCTTCTTACAGGGGAAAATTATGAAAAGAATAGCAGTAGGCACGCTAGGTGGAACAATTGCAATGACAGCCAATAATTTAGGTCAAATGCAACCAACTTTAACATCAGATATACTCATAAAAAATGTTCCTAATTTAGAAAAAATTGCTGATATTCACAATCACACATTAACACAACTACCAAGTGGATCTTTATCTTTTAAAATTCTGCTTGAAACAATAGAATGGGCAAAAAAACAAATCAAGATCGGCGCAGATGGTATTGTTTTAACGCAAGGAACCGACACATTGGAAGAAACAGCTTTTTTTCTTTCCCTCTATTGGAATAAAGCTGAACCACTTGTCGTAACTGGTGCTATGCGTACACCCTGTGCAGCAGGTGCTGATGGACCTGCTAATTTTTTAGCTGCAACCCGTGTTGCTGCTAATCCACAAAGTCGTAATAGAGGAGTCCTAGTTGTAATGAATGATACTATTCATTCACCCTACTGGGTGCAAAAAAGTCACACTGTTAAAGTCGAAACACTACAATCAGGTCTGACAGGCATTCTAGGAACAATTTTAGAAGGAAAACTCTTTTATTTTAATGATCGAAATTTTTTCCCTACAACTTTCGCACTGCCTAAAAAAAATGATCATCAAGTTGCACTGCTATATTCCTCTTTATCATCTGATACGCACTTGATGAAATTTTGCCTTGAAAGTGGACATTATTCAGGCCTTGTCATAGCAGGTTTTGGTGCAGGCCACTGCAGTTTTCAAGAAGCAAATATAGTGCGACAATACGCCAAGAAAATACCAATCATCATTGCAAGCCGCTCTTATCATGGCCCAACAACTCGTACAACCTACGGTTATAAAGGTTCAGAAATTGATATGATTTCTTCTGGTGCTTTAATGTCTGGCTATTTATCAGCAGTAAAAGCACGTTTACTTTTATGGGCTTTTTTGGCAGAAGGTCTATCACAAAAACAAATCATTGCATGCTGGAATGATTGGACTATAAGTTAATTCACTATTTTAAAGCAAAACATGATTTTTAACAAAAAAACAGTCTGTTGTTCTACTCTTAATCATAACAATTTCTAAAAAATAATCTAAAAACTCTTGGCCAATAAAGATGATTGATGCTACTCCATTAAAAACCAATCAAGAAGATAACTTTATCAATTACGTTTCTGATCAATATTCCCCCTATACTTTTTTTACTGTACAAGAATGGTCTCAATTCCGCGCAAATACACCGCTTACCTTAACTTTTGATGAAATTAAGCGCTTACGATCAATCGATGATCCTATCGATTTAGAAGAAGTGCAATGTATTTATCTTTCTTTGGCACGCCTCTTATCATACCATGTTGAAGCAGTACAGGAACTCTTCCGAAAACGTCAAATATTTTTGCATCAAGCAGATACCAAAAAAACACCCTTTATTATTGGAATTTCTGGTTCTGTTGCGGTGGGGAAGTCAACAACTGCACGTATTCTTCAAGAACTTATGAAACGATGGAAATCTAGTCTTAAAGTTGATCTTGTTACGACCGATGGATTTCTTTATCCTAATACCATTTTACAAGAAAAAAATCGTATGAATCGTAAAGGATTTCCTGATTCCTATGATATTAAAAAACTACTGCGCTTTCTTTCTGACGTAAAAGCAGGCGTTGGTAATGTTAGTGCACCGCTTTATTCGCATATGATTTATGATGTTCTAGAAAATCAAAAAATTATTATTGACCGACCCGATATTTTAATTGTTGAGGGTGTTAATGTGCTTCAAATTAATGATTGTCCTAAAGATGGAAAAATTGTACCTTTTGTTTCAGATTTTTTTGATTTCTCAATTTATGTAGATGCTGCAACAGAAATGATCCATCAATGGTATTTAGAGCGTTTTAAACATTTACGTAAAACAGCTTTTCAAAAACCCGAATCTTATTTTCATCGTTATGCACTGTTAAATGAGGAAGAGGCCTCAAAAATCGCTGAAAACCTTTGGTACACAATTAATCTAAAAAATTTACAAGAAAATATATTACCAACGCGACCACGAGCTGATCTTATTTTACGAAAGGGAAAAAATCATTTGGTTGAATATGTTGCACTTCGAAAATTATAAGGATTATAAATACATGCCTCAACATCAAATTAATTTTACTGCAACACGTTCTGATAAGAGCTACCCTATCCTCTTAATTGATACAAAAAACTTTGCTAATTTAGCTCTTGATCCGCCAATAACCTCATGGATGAAAGTTAATGGCTTTACTGGAAAAGCAGGACAAATATTATTTATTCCCCATGAAACAGGACAATTAAAACAAGTTTTATTTGGACTCGGTGATAAGGAAAACGCTTTCATCACTGGCCTCCTTCCTAAAAATCTCCTTACTGGCCATTGGCATTTAGAAGGAACAGCCTCAAATGAAATGAATACCTATCTTGGATTAGCATTTGGAAGCTATCAATTTAACCGCTATCGTCAAAAATCCCCTTCTAAATCATTATCGATCCATGTACATAACGCAATTGATCTGGATGAACTTAAACGAATTTACGAAACTGTCTTTTTTGTCCGTGATCTTATCAATACTCCAGCTAATGATATGAATCCTAACACTCTCGAAATAATAACGCGCCAACTAGGACAGACTTATAATGCTCATGTCACAAGTATTTGTGGAGATGATCTTTTAGCACAAAATTTTCCGATGATTCATACCGTAGGACGAGCAAGCAGCATTGCACCACGACTCATTGAACTACAATGGGGACAAGAAAACCATTCTAAAATCACATTGGTTGGCAAAGGAGTAACTTTTGATTCTGGAGGATTAGATATTAAATCTGCCAATAATATGCTATTAATGAAAAAGGATATGGGTGGTAGTGCGCATGTTTTAGGATTAGCAAAACTAATCATGGATGCAAAACTTCCTTTTTGTTTGCGTGTTTTAATTCCCGCCGTTGAAAATTCCATTTCTGCTAATGCTTTTCGGCCAGGTGATATCCTTCAAAGCCGTAAGGGATTAACTGTTGAGGTTGGTAATACAGACGCTGAAGGTCGGCTTATTCTTGCTGACGCCCTAACCTATGGTGATGAAAAAAGCCCGCAATTCATGATTTGCATGGCGACTTTAACTGGAGCAGCTCGCATAGCGTTAGGGCCAGATCTCCCTGCGTTTTATTGCAACGACTCAATATGGGCGCAGAAAATTTTTCAATCGGCAAATTTCGTTACTGATCCTCTATGGCAAATGCCACTTTGGAAACCCTATAGAGAAATGTTATCATCACCAATTGCCGACATTAGTAATACATCCGGAAACAACTTTGCTGGTTCTATAACTGCCGCTTTATTTTTAAATTCCTTTGTCGAAAAAGCTGAAAATTTCGCTCATTTTGATCTTTATGGATGGACTCCAAAAGAAACACCAGGTTATCCTATCGGTGGAACCGCACAAGCTATTCGTGCTCTTTATAAGCTCTTCAAAGATCAAATTTAAAGAAAATTACAATTTTACTCTTTCTGTTGAATAAAAAATCCATTAATATTTATTAGCTAGTTCGTTAAAGGTAAAAAAATGCCCTATAAAAATTCGGAGTTCCATACATCTCAAGATATCCTCACAAATCAACAATGTGAAAAAAAAATAGAGACTCCATATTCTATCCAAGGGGAAAAAAGGCGCGTTAATACAGCTGTTGCAGGTCTATTTAAAGAGAACAGTAAAAAGAGCGAAAGGCAAACAGAGTGCCTCTTCGGAGAAGAGGTCTTAATTCTTGAGCACGATGAGGCCATGTCAAAGGTAGAATCGCTTAAAGATGGCTATGTAGGTTACATTGATACACAAATCCTTTGCACGTCGACCATAAAACAAACACATATTGTTTCAGTTCCTCGTACTTTCCAATATTCGCAAGCTGACTTAAAAAAAACCGTAGAACGCGCTTTATCTATGGGAAGCAAAGTAACCGTTATTGATGTAACCGAAACACGGGGTACAATGTATTCTATTCTTGAAAATGAAACAGCTATTGTTTCTTCTCATCTTCGTCCTATTGAGCATACGTTCAAAGATTATGTAAATGTTGCTCAGACTTTTATTCGCACACCTTACCTTTGGGGCGGTGTTAGTGCTTTTGGTCTTGATTGTTCTGGACTAGTTCAACTTTCTATGATGATGGCAGGAAAAACAGTGTTACGTGATACTAGTATGCAACAGCAAACTATAGGAAAACAACTAACAGACACTGATATTCTTGAACGGGGTGATTTGATTTTTTGGCAAGGCCATGTTGCAATTATGATTGACTGTGAAAATATTATTCATACAAACGGTTATTCTATGGATGTTATGGTTGAACCTTTAGAAACAGCAATTATACGAATTGCTAAAAGTGGTAAACATCCTGTAGCAAAGCGTCGACCACTTTAACAATACCGTACAAATCTAATAGTTATAACATCTTAAATGCTGTTTCAGAACCTTCTATGTATTGAATTACTTTGAATTTTTAATATTTGTAAATAAAATCTATAGCTCTCTTTATTCTTTTAATGACTATTTTTTCTATATTTAACCTTTTGATACTATAAATTATTTTTTTAAATAAGAAACATATAAACAAATGAAATATTCCTGAAAATTAGAATCAGAATTTCTGTAAGTTCCGCTAAAAAACTTAACGAAACTCACAAACAATCGTTCAAAACAAAAGCAGACTAATTTTGAAGGATTAAAATTGATAACGTAATCCACCCGAAACACTAATTCCAGAGAAACCGGCTTTGGTTAATTTATGTTTGTATAACAAATCGCCATGAAGTGCTATAGTATTAGATAATTGGGCGTGAACACCCATACCTGTTTCAACTGTAGAACCAAATGCACCTAACTGAA
>NZ_JAMCOF010000008.1:0-7057 GCF_023500045.1 Bartonella bilalgolemi
GAATCTTATACGTCGGGGCTGTTTCCTTCAGAAGATCCGCTCCACCTCCTAAATAGTTAGAAACATTCTGAGCTATCTTGCTTACATCACCTTGTACGTTCGTTACACTCGTAGTCAGACCTTCAACTTTTCCTGTGGTTTCAGTAAGCCTGCTATCAACCTTATAAAGCTGCTTGCCTGTTACAGCTTCTGTCGAACTGTCCGAAAGTGTGCCTTCCTTCAAGCCGGAAAGGGTCCGACCTTCACCATCTTTGTTCGCAAGAGTGATTTCTGTACCACCTATTTTTGCTCCTATCGTAATGCGACTATTACTATCTTCTTGTTCAATAAGGCCATTCCCAACTCCATTCTCAATATTCGTATAAAGCTCTGTAAGAGACTTATCAACACCGGCAAAAGCTGCTCCGACATTCTCGTAATCTTTATTCTGAACCGTATACGTCGGAGCTGTACCACCAAGAATATCCGCTCCGCCTCCTAAATAGTTAGACGCATTCTGAGCTATCTTGCTTACATTACCTTGTACGTTCGTTACACTCTTAGATAAACCATCAACACTCGTAGTCAGAGCAGCAACATCTATAGACAAGTCAACAACATCCGCGCTTACCTTATAAACTTCGTCATTCGTATCTGTGATCTCACCTTGAACTTTAAAAAGCTGTTTTCCTGTTACAGCTTCTGTCGAACTGTCCGAAAGTGCGCCATCCTTCAAGCCGGAAAGGGTCCGGCCTTTACCATTTTTGTTCGCAAGAGTAATTGCAGCACCACTCGTCTCCGCACCTATCGTGATACGGCCATTACTATCATCTTGTTGGACAAAGCTATTACTACTTTCTAGTACTAACTGCCTTAATACTTTCAGCTGCGCAACATTCACAGCGTCAGTATCTTCTCGACCAGCCGCTACTCCGTTAATTTGTCGTGTTATCTTTTTCTCAACATCACCAATAGAAACTACACCAGTGGTAGCTTGCCATATATAATTTGCATCATCTCCTGCATATTTACCTGTCAGAGGATTATAACCAGCATAATCAGATCTATTAGAGGCTTTACTGCCAGAACCTAAAGCAACTGCCTTAACGCCGCTAGCATTAGCATAGCTACCTATAGCAACAGCCTCGTCACCCGATGCAATTGCCTTAGTGCCAACAGCAACCGTATAGTTATTACTTGCTTTTGTATCAAAACCTAGAGCGGTTGCCATATAGGAGCTAGCATTAGCATAGCTACCTAAAGCAATAGACCGCTCACCAGTGCCGCTAGAGCTTGCACCTACAGCAATCGTATTGGCACCCGTTACTTTTGCCTTAGAGCCTATAGCAACCGAAGAGGTCTCTATTACCCTTGCATCATCACCTAAAGCAATAGAGTGCTGACCAGTGCCGCTAGAGCCTACACCTATAGCAATCGTACTGGCACCCATTACTTTCGCATCTCCACCCACAGCAATACCCCCGCCAAAGTCCCCTACAACGGAAGAATTCATACCTATAGCAACTGCCGCATGACCAACGCTAAGAGAGGCTGCACCTATAGAAATTCCCCCATAACTTTTGCTTTTAGAGCCTCCACCTATAGCAATTGCCCTTTCATTCTCGCTGCGAGAGGATACACCTATAGCAATCATATCCTTCATCTCTACCCAACCTATTCCCCCTGCTGTAGATGCGTCACGACCAAAAGCCATATTACTCATAGCCCCCATAACGAGGCCAGAGAGATAGTCAGCTCTCCTAGTTGTATTATCTCTCAACACATTGCTCAAAACAGATGTTGCAGACACATCAAGCACTGCACTTTGACCATCAACAGTCCAAGTGGCTCGTTGAGCTCCCAAATCACGAGAATGACCATTATCAAATTGGTGATATGTGAGAAGATTTACATAATTTTCCTCACTGATTATCTTTCTTGAATCAAAGGAAGTAGAGACAATAATATTATCCACACCACAGTAACGATCACTCGTACAAGCAGGACCAAGAGAATTTTTTGAAGCTTTATCAGTAGCTTTTATGGAAATCACACCTGTGCCCTTAGGACTTTGTGAACTTTGTAGCGTTGTTTGCTGCCCTGTTGGAGAAAAAGTAGACGCAACGACAGGTGAAACACTCGACAAGAGCGCTGTCATGGCTGTTCCTAATGAAACGGCTTGCAATAAAGGTGAGCGACAAGAAAAAAGATGATCATTTAAAGCACTTTTCTTTGAGATAACTCGCGATTTTTTCATAAGAAATTCTCCAATAAAAATAAAAAATAAATTTTAGACATCAAAAAGACACATTTAGATGTTATCCAGTTCTTAGAAATAGAGCTTCTAGTCATGGAAAGTCTTAATCTATCGTGTCAAACGAGAGAGTTGTCTGATATGAGTGTGGATTTTTTGTAAGAGGTGTAAGAACTCTTTGGAATGTTCTTTTGCGATTTCTTTGCAGTATTATTCATAGCTTGTATGAGCCCCCCAGTTACAACATTAAAGAATGTATTTTTCTGTAGTTTAAAGCTTAAGAGATATCTTTCACTTGGTGTTAGAGAAAATGGTATTATAGAGTTTGTTTTGTGTTTTTGTGTTGTGGTTATTATCTAAGATTTTATAGAAATTGTTGCGTTTTTTTGGGTTATTTTATTGAAATTTAGCCTTTCTGTGTTTTATTTTGTAAAAAAAATTAAATAAAATGTACAATTTAACGTTTTATTAAAGTCTTTGTGTATGTTCCATTTACTTGGATAGAATACAAAGGATGAAATTTCAAGGGGAATTTTTGTTTTTATCCAGTTTTATTTTTTATTTAAGTGAAAATTAACATTTATTTCTACGAATCAGTATTTTCTAGAAGTGGTTGTAGAGGTGTTGGAATAGGTAATTCTATCTTCAGGTGTATAACCAGCATAGAAAGCAAATGTAGAGTGGCTTTTCTATGAATCGTTGTTAGTTATTGTATTTAGTTTTCCAAGTGCTTCTTTATAATGAAGGTTAAGTGACTACTATACCGATAGTGATCACTTATCCTATTTCTTTATTATAATTCAGGCTATTAAACTTCATATCAGTATAATCTTTAGCTTCAGAAACATCGTTTTGCGTTATCAAAGACAACTTTCATTTTCTTATAAAATTGCCCACCATTAATAACTTTTTTCGACTTTATCATCGCTAACATTATCAATGACAACAGAAGAGCTTGCATCCTCACCTGCTAAAATGATGTTATCGTTTTTTTACTATCTGAATCTTTATCATATTGAATAGTGCCATTTGACCAACTGAATTCTCAACATCATTAAACTTGTTTTCAAGATCATTTACTTTTTGATTTGCTTTCCAAAGTTAATTCCCAGTCATTGCATCACTAGAGCCTTTTTCTACTTTGCTATCTGCCACATCATAATGTGTCTTTCTTCATCATTATAACATTACGTTTATAAGCAACGGTATTCCATTTTAGACTATCCTGCTCTATTTGCATTTCGACATTATCGAGATGATTATTTAGGTTATTCACATTTTTATTAACATCATCATTAGCCAACAAATTCTCATCATGAATCCACAAGAATTGTATTTTAAAAAATATGTCGCCTTAAAATATATCTGAGATACCAGCATTATTTAAAATAAAACTGTTTTTATAATAAAACATGCGTTCAATTTTAAATCCGCATTGTTTTATTTAATTCACTAAAATTAAAAATTATTAGATTATTTTTCGATATATAAAATACATAAGCTATTAACAAACACCGAGTAATCCCTTACATTTTTAAATATAGTCTGCTTTATCTTTATAATCCATAATGAGAAAACCAATATAGCTCATAGAAAGCAAAAAATTAAACATGAATCAATTAATTCAAAAAATACATCCCAACAAATTGGGACATGTATTTATTGTTAATAAAATTACAAAACCTCTATGAAATGATGAAATAGAAAACAATATTTCTCTCTTGATCTCTATCATAAACAGTCTGCTATTTATAAAAACTTACACCCTTCCCTCATTTTTGAGGAAAGGGCGTAAATTTATCTTAATCTTAATAGATTTCTATTAATATCGCTGAGGAACAATCATACCATGCACCTCTCTATTACTATTAACGCACCGGCAAAGTAAAGCTGAGTCCTGCACCAACACCCCAATGACCTCCCGCACCTGTCACAGAAACATTAGAACGGATATTTCCATTTATAGATGTATAACCAGCACCAAAAGCAAAAGCAGATTGACTACGCCATAAACCAGTTCCAAATGCAACACTTAATGCACCAGGAGTAGTATTATACCGCAAGTTAGAGACTGCTAAACCAATTGCTGCAGCTTGTCTTGCTTCTTTTCGTACTCCTTCAATGTTATAATTTAAAGCATCAAACTTCTTATCCGTATAGTCTTTTGCCTTCTCTACCGCATCATCAATAGCATCTACAACAATATTCTTGACCTTTTCATCTGTATATTTTTTTGCATCATCAAGAACAATCTCCATTTGTTGCTTAGTATAGTCATGTAGCTGACCACCATTTACTGCCTCTTTCGAACCTTTTTCAATCTTACCATCTGCAAGATTGTCAATGACAACAGGCTGCCCAGCATCACTTCCTGCTAAAGTGATTTTATTAGTTTTTTTGCCATTTGCATCTTTATCATATTGAACAGTATTCTCAGCTATACCATTAATCGTGTTTGACATATTGTCTACTTTATTTTCAACATTAGTAACGCGCTCGTTGGTATCCCAAAGTTGCCCACCATTAACTGCCTCTTTTGAGTCTTTTTCAACTTTACCATTTGCAACACCAGTAATCTTACTATCCTTTCCTTCTCGGTTTGCATCATAAGCGCCTTTTTCTTCACTCCATTTTAAAGCATCTGAATCAGAGCCACCTTGTCCACTTTGATTTTCAATCTTCTTAATCCGATCATTTAAAATAGACATCCCCCCATTCACACCAGCAAAAGCACTAGCAACATCCTTATAGGCCCTTTCAGAAGTAGAACCATTAGCACCAAACTGATAAATCGTAAAAATAGGATCTCTCCACTCTCCATTTTCATATTGAGCACCGCCACCAAAATATGAAGCAAGCTTGTTACTCATCTGAAAAAGCTGACCACCATTTATTGCATCTGTCGAGTTCACATCAATTTCTCCATCTGAAAGAAATGTCAGTTTGCTATTTTGTTTTTCTTGCCCTTTAGAGCCATGAAGTGCAACAAAGGCTCCTTCTTGTTCACTCCATAACAAAGCATCAGTAGAAATATTGGAAATCTTTTCATCAAAGTCCTTAATCAAATATTGTATGTGCGTATTCACATTTTTAATATTCGCATCAAGCCCTGCAAAAGCTGAACCAACATCGTTATAGCTCTCTCTTGTTACAATTCCTTCTGTTGTCACATGCGATAAAGTGTAGATTGGCCGCGTAAATCTACCATTGTTGAATTCTGTACCACCACCAAAAATGTCCGCAATATCCTGAGATAAGTTATTAATCTGTTTTCCATTAACAGCATCGCTCGATTCATTAGAAATTTTACCATCTTTAAGATTACGAATAGCAACTGGGCCCTCACTATTTTGTCCACCCAAAGTAATCTTTTTATAATCAATGCTGCCATCTGACGCCTTATCATAAAGAACTGCAGCAACACTAATAGACTCAACATCTGTAGTAATCTCTTTCAAACGTTTATCAAGTTGATCTTTGTTAACAGCTTCGTTACCTTGCACCGCAGCTTTCACACCAGAAAGAGTTCTATCTTGCCCTGGACTATCTGAAATATCAATTAGAGTACCACCTCTTCCCTTGCCAATGGTAATAACTTTCGTACCTATATTTTGCTGAACGAGACTATTTTCCGTTATATTCAATATTTGATTATGAATATCCTCAATAGAACCATCAACACCCTTAAACGCTGAACCAACATCATTATACTTAGAGCCATTAATTGTATAAGTTGGTGCTTTACCACTCAGAACATCTGCACCACCGCCTAAATATTTCGATGTATAAACTGCGACCTTTGATAAATCACCTTGAAGATTCGTTATATCTGTCTCTGCTTTTTCTACACTATTATTGAGTTCAGCAACTTCTTGATTCGTTTCCCAAAGCTGTCCACCATTCACTGCATCGGTTGATTTTCCAAAAATAAGCCCCTTCGCAACACCAGTAATCTTTCGTTGTTGCTTTGTATGATTTAGGACGCTAATTTCAGTACCATTCACATTCTTACCGATCGTAATAAGACCATTACCCCTTTCTTGCTGGACAAGACTATTTTCCGTTATATTGGAGATTTTATTATTAATTTCCGTAAAAGCAGTATCAACACCTTCAAACGCTGAGCCAACATCATTATACTGAGAGCCATTAATTGTATAAGTTGGTGCTTTACCATCCAAAACATTTGCACCTCCACCAAAATACTCCGATGTATTTGTCGCAACTTTTGTTAAATCAGTTTGAATATTGGTTATATTTTCATCTATACTATCAATCTCACTATCTAATTCTGAAATTTTTCCATTAGTCTCCCAAAGCTGACTTCCATTTATTGCCTCGGTCGAGTTTTCAGAAACCTCTCCAGCCGAAACACCAGAAATCTTCCTCTGTTGGTTTTTATTATTTACAATATGAATTGTACCACCACCGGTTTCCTTACCAATAGTAATAATACTGTTTTCTTCATCTTGCTGAACAAGATTATTTTCCTTCACATTTAATATCTCTTTACGAATCTCCGTAAAATTAAGATCTACACCCTCAAATGCTGAACCAACATCATTATACTTAGAACCATTAATTGTGTAAGTTGGCGCTTTACCACTCAAAACATTTGCACCACCACCTAAATACTTTGATGTATTGCTTGCAACCTGCCAAAGCTGATAGCCATTTATTGCATCCGTTGATTGATTAGAAACATCTCCATCCTCAACACCTGTAATTAGCCTCGATTCACCTTCATTGTTCGTAATATCAATTAGAGTACCACCTGTTTTTGCTCCAATAGTAATATCCTGAGCTGAATCTTGCTGAACAAGG
>NZ_JAMCOF010000008.1:7157-75178 GCF_023500045.1 Bartonella bilalgolemi
CTGTACCAGCCAAAACATCTGCACCACCACCTAAATACTTTGATGTATTATAACCCAACTCTTCAATAACTTGTTCAGTCTCCCAAAGCTGTCCACCATTCACTACCTCAGAGGATCCTTTGGTAATCGCTCCTCCCAAAACACCAACGATCCTCCGCCTTTTACCTTCATTGTTAAGAACATGTATTTCAATGCCACTTGTTTCTGCTCCAATAGTAATAATATTATCCTGAGCTGAATCTTGCTGAACAAGGCTATTTTCCGTTATATTGGAGATTTTATTATTAATTTCCGTAAAAGTCGTATCAACACCTTCAAATGCTGAGCCAACATCATTATACTGAGAGCCATTAATTGTATAAGTTGGTGCTTTACCACTCAAAACATCTGCACCACCTCCAAAATACTCTGATGTATTGCTTGCAACCTGCCAAAGCTGACTACCATTTATTGCATCCACTGATTGTTCTGAAACATCTCCATCCCTAACACTAGTAATTTTCCGATATTCACCTTCACTGTTCGTAATATCAATTACACTACCACCTGTTTTCGCTCCAATAGTAATAAGATCATCTTGAGTTGAATCTTGCTGAATAAGGCTATTTTCCGTTATGCCGCTTATTTCATTGCGAATCTCTGTAAAAACAACATCAATACCCTCAAACGCCGAGCCAACATCATTATAGGTAATACCATCAATTTCATAGTCTGGTCTTTTACCACCCAAAACATCCGCACCACCACCTAAATACTCTGATGTATTGCTTGCAACCTGCCAAAGCTGACTACCATTTATTGCATCCACTGATTGTTCTGAAACATCTCCATCCTTAACACCAGTAATTTTCCGATATTCACCTTCACTGTTCGTAATATCAATTAGAGTACCACCTGTTTCCGCTCCAATAGTAATAAGATCATCTTGAGCTGAATCTTGCTGAACAAGGCTATTTTCCGTTATATTAGAGATTGTATGATTAATTTCCGTAAAAGTCGTATCAACACCTTTAAATGCTGAACCAACATCATTATACTGAGAGCCATTAATTGTATAAGTTGGTGCTTTACCACCTAAAACATCTGCACCACCTCCAAAATACTCTGATACATTGCTTGCAATCCGCCAAAACTGACCACCATTTATTGCATCCGTTGATTGTTCAGAAATCTCTCCATCTTTAACACCAATAATCTTCCGTAAATCAGCTGTACTGTTTTTAATATCAATTACAGTACCACCTGTTTTCGCTCCAATAGTAATAAGATTATCCTGAGCTGCATCTTGTTGAACAAGGCTATTTTCTGTTATATTGGAGATTTTATTATTAATTTCCGTAAAAGTTGTATCAACACCTTCAAACGCTGAACCAACATCATTATACTGAGAGCCATTAATTGTGTAAGTTGGCGCTGTACCATCCAAAACATTCGCACCGCCTCCAAAATACTGTGATGTATTTGTGGCAACTTTTGTTACATCAGTCTGAATCTTAGTTATATTTGTCTCTATATTATCAATCTCAGTATCTAATTCTGAAATTTTTTCATTAGTCTCCCAAAGCTGACCTCCATTTATTGCCTCAGTCGAGTGTTCAGCAACCTCTCCACCCGAAACACCAGAAATCTTCCGAGATTGCTTTTCATTGTTTACAATATCGATTGTATCTCCATTAACACCAGAACCAATAGTAATAACACCTGTACTTCCATCTTGCTGAATAAGGTCATTACCTCCTGTAAGGATCATATCTCTTAATGCTTGTAACTGTGCAACATTCACTGCATCTGACAAAGCAGTACCAGCCGCTACTCCCACAATCTGTCTAGTTACTCCATGCTGAGAATTACCAACACTGACTGCACCTTTAGTACTTTTCCATACAAAATCATCTATTGTCGAGTTACCGTTAACTCTAGGATCATAACCAGCAGCACCATAAGGAGTAACTGCAACAGAATTTCCTCCTAATGCAACACCACTTTCAACAGTCACTTGTGCACCGCTACCAATAGCAACCGAAGACGTCGTCCCAGCTACAGAATCATGTCCTATAGCAACTGCCCCTTCAACATATGCATGTGCTTTGTTTCCTAAAGCAACACTGTTTAAACCTTCTGCATGTGCTCTTGTACCTAAAGCAACACTATTTAAACCTTCTGCCTTTGCAAGAGAACCAAATGCAGCTGCAGATTTACCTGTCGCTTCAGTTCCAACTCCCATGGCAACACTTGCTTCCCCAGTCGCAAGAGAAGAAACACCAAAAGCTTGTGCTCCACCAGCCTTCGCAGTCGCACCTGCACCAAATGCTGTAGAATAATTCCCCGATGCATAAGATCCACAACCGGTTGCAAAAGAATAAACACCAAAAGCTTCAGGCATAGCATTGGCAACACCACCTGTTGCTGTCCCCATATAACCAACATTACCTTCCGTTGTGCCTTCACCAGTCCAATTAACTTTTTTTGTTGAAGAGCCATAAGGATTCCGACCAGAAAATGTTTCGTTATTAATAAACCTCTCATATTGCTCTTCTGCAGTTATGGCCGTACCAGGTTTTTGAGCACCACCGCGACCAACAACATTATCAACACCACAAAAATCATCATCACCGCTAAAAACAATACTACCATGACTCCCCTTTGGATAAGCAGAAGCGGGGCCATTTGAACTTTGATTAGTCGCTCCTGTTATTGCAACATTAGCCGAAAAAACAGGAGAAGTACTAGACAAAAGAACAGATACCACTGCTCCTAACGAAACCGCTTTAATGATATTTGGTGTTGAATTTTTTTTCATAATAAACCCCTCAATAAAAAACACATTCAATGCTAAAAACAAAGCCCAGCCTCACAAAAAGAGCAAAATCAACCCCTCCGCAAAAGCACTTTTGCGTACTAAAAAACTTACAAAAATCTGGAAGCTACCCCGCCAATGCCGAAATCTATTGTGGTATCATTCTAAAACACTGGATTTCACAAAAGGTCTAAAACCTCTCCATTCCAAAATCTTAAAATAAATCAACAAAAAATTTGAAATCACTATGTCCTCTCTGTCAGAGAGTAATGCAATCCTTCCTTTGATAAAAATCATTTTCAATAAAGAACAATTTGTCCTTTAGATGGAGCACATACATAAAATGGCAAGTGTATAAATGAATAATTTTTTCTTGATTCTAAAAAATGCATCTTATATCAACAATCAAAGAATATTTAGGCAATGCATCACACTTGCAAATTCGCAGTGATAAGTTTTTGCACTCCAGCAAAGTCTTCCTTAACTGGAAACTACTACAAAGAGAGAGCACTCTACACTCATTCTAATTGAAAAAGACGATAGCCAAAAACAGGCTTATAATAATACTGCCTTTTCTTTTTGGCTATTTTGATCATTTGAATTTCTTTATCATTCAGACCAATCATAAAACTCATACGAGTTTTTTATTCTGTGAACAGGTCGCTAACGATATACGTGTATATCATTTTGATGTTTTTTCTTTTAAAAAAAATTCTGTAAAATCCACTCACAAAAACAGATTGCTTTCTGCAATTTATCAAAAAAACTGTAGCCTTAACTAAGACATAAAAAACTTAATTTTCTGAACCAATTCCTGAAAACAATATAATGCTTCTTCGTATTTTTTTGGCTTCCAGTATTTGACCGACTCTTCTCTTAAGTCCATGATATCGAGCAACAAGAATACGTATATCAACACTACAAGCTGTTATGATATTTTTGTCATGGTTCCACATAGGATACGTTAAAGCAGACAAGATATTGAAGTACAACCCAAAAACTTCGGTAAATTAGTTTCAGGATTTTAATATTCTATGCGTCTTAGAATAAACCAAAGAGCACAGGAAATATAAAGCCTTAATTTAAAATAAAATAAGCTTTGCAAAATCTATAGTAAAAGCGACTTAAACTTAACAACATGACTTTACTTATTTCGCTCTTCAGGGTGCAGAAGAAGTCAATATAAACATCTTTTAGCCCCAAAAAACTGTTATTTTATATTAATTATTAAAGGAGATTAATTATGCCTAAATCAAAAAATTTAACAGACCAAGCCAGCGGTCCAATTCAAGCCAGTAGTCCATTAAATAGTAGTACAACATTAGAAGAACTTCTAACGCAGTTAGAGATTTTGGAGGCTCAAGTCAGCGATCCAATTCAAGTCAGCGATCCAATTCAAGTCAGCGATCCAATTCAAGCCAGTGGTCCAAACCAAGCCAGTGGTCCAAACCAAGCCAGCGGTCCAAGCCAAGCCAGCGGTCCAAGCCAAGCCAGCGGTCCAAGCCAAGCCAGCGGTCCAAGCCAAGCCAGCGGTCCAATTCAAACTAGTAGTCCATTAAATAGTAGTACAACATTAGAAGAGCTTCTAACGCAGTTAGAGACTTTGGAGGCTCAAGTCAGCGATCCAATTCAAGCCAGCGGTCCAAACCAAGCCAGCGGTCCAAGCCAAGCCAGCGGTCCAAGCCAAGCCAGCGGTCCAAGCCAAGTCAGCGGTCCAAGCCAAGTCAGCGGTCCAAGCCAAGCCAGCGCTCCAATTCAAACTAGTAGTCCATTAAATAGTAGTACAACATTAGAAGAACTTCTAACGAATTTAGAGATTTTGGAGGCTAATAAAATAGCAGAAAAACCAAGCATCTTATTCAACAAGAAAGCATTAAAAAGCGTTATTTCAGATTTAGAAAATGACATTACTAATAGTAGTTTTGTCAACGCTAACTATGCACATCTAGACTTTACAATGATGCCCCGCTTAGTCGAGCAGGAAAATAATAAATGTCCAGAGATAAATCTTCAATTCATTACGGATCCTGAACAGCTTGTGAAATCAATACAAAAAGTAATCAATCAGGGAATTCCATCTTCTAGATTTCTAGTTAGCCTAGAAGGTAATGCCTCTCATTTTGCGATAATTGATCAGCAAACCATTGCTGATAAAACATCCTTAATATTGTTTGAAACTACAAAATTCACGTACATGAATGCAGAAATACTAGGAGTGACAATGAAATCAGCCATTGAAGCTGCACAACTACCTTATTGTTATTTTTCTATGGCGGAAATTAATCTTCAAGCAGACTCCTTTGAAAGCGGAATTATAAGTTTACTTCTTGCCAAAAAACTTCATCTCGAAGCTGATAAATTAAAAGTAATGCACCAAGATAATATTAGCGGTATTTTATGTAAGCGAGGAATTCCTTTACCTTATCATAAAGTGGATGAGTATCTTCCAGGCGTTTTTTATAAACATGCACAAACTGGAAAGCGTATCCGTGAATATGTAGACACAAATCGGAAGTATTTTACTAAAAGAATTAATAACAAAGATGAAACTCTGCATCATAGATTAGATAGACACTCAGTGTTATTAGAAGATAAAGTTGTATCTTGTTCATCACAGAAGAAAAGAATTGATAAATATAAAGCTCTGGTAAGATAAATATAAATCTCTGATTACAGTATCTGCTATGCTGTAAATATCACCTTGTGTGGCTATAACTATAGGATGTGTTGAGCTTCGTTAATCAGAGATTTTTGATGCTCAATAAATCGATGAATAACACTTAAGTATGATATCCTAACAGTTGTTAATAAACTAAGTACAGTGACAAAAATTTGTTGCTGCATGATTCTCTAGAAAAGTGAGAAAATTTTTTAACATTCTATTTGTAAAATGAATATACTTATTTTCATACTCATTCTGCTTTAAAATGGCAATACTCTCTTAGTTATAATCATATTGTCAAAAAAATCATTCAGCACAGAAAAATTTTCATGTGTAGCACGTGGTCACAGTAATCATAAAGCCGCTCGATTATAATTATTTAGAAATGAAAGGATCGAAGAATGCTAACGATATTTGAGTTCTTGTCTATAAGCTTTCCTAAGGCTACTACTATCTAGGCGGATATTTCATTTTGAATAAGATAAATTAATCTAACTAGAAAAAATCCTTTTAAATTTATTAAAGCTATCTATCCCAATCTAAATTCTGAACTTAAAAACGATCCAAGTATCAAGCTTCCTATAAAACCCAAACATATCAACTTAATAGATCCTAAGTTAACACCAGCAATAGAGAACACATTTGATCTGTTTAGTATAAAAAGTAAGGATTAAATTTACGCTTTTGTTAATTATTCAAGCTATGCAGTTAGAAATAGTAAATCCTATAAATACTATTTTAGAACATACTTTTTAACGATCCATATAAAATACTTAAAGCTTCTCATGACATTTGACATTGGCTTTTTCGTTTTTCAGAGTCGCAGAGATTGAATTTTAGGACTAAAATGATCCGCAGTAGAGCTTACTTTAAAAGAATTATATACTACAACCTAGCTGTAATAATCTGTCTTATTACATACTTACATAAGAAAAGGATTGCTGAATACAAAAATCTGATAAGATTATGATAATATTTTTTTAAAAGTTGTTGATCACTTTAGTTAATAATATGGAGAAATAAACTTCTTCAAAACTTATCATGAAAGCTTTTTAGATTTAAAATATTAATTTTACCTTTTTTCTTTTCAAAAGATATATAACATAATTTAACCATAATAATGTTGCTATTTAAATTTTTTGATAATTTTTATAAAGAAAGTGGTTTAATGCGGAAATTATTGAACGCAATGAAAAATGCTGTTGGTTTATCTAATACCGCAGATGACGTTGATTACAGTAGTGCATCGTTAGAAAATATTATTGCAGATTTAGAGAATGACATTGATAATAATTATTGGTCTAACACTAATTATACGAAAAGAGATTTTAAAATGATGCCTGCCTTGATAAAGCAGGCGAATAATAAATATCTAGAGATGAATCTTACATTGATTAAAGAACCTATAGATTTCGTCGCATTAATCAAAAAAACAATTAAAAATGGAATTAAGTCTTCTAGGTATATAGTTAACGTCGGAGGAAATGATGATGCAATTCATTTTGGAGTAGTTGATCACCAAACTATCGATAATAAAATATCTCTGATATTATTTGAACCCGCAAGATTCTCTTTTCCAAACGCAGCGATTCTAGGAGCAAAAATGCAAACGATCGCAGAAACTCGGTTATCTCACTGTTATTTTTCTATGGCGGAAATGGATATTCAGCGAAGTATATCTGAATGTGCAATTTTTAGTTTATCTCTCGCTAAAAAACTTTATCGTCAATCTGATAAATTAGAAAAATTACATAGAGATAACATTAAAGGTGATCGATGGGACAGAGAAATCCATTTATCTTGTGATTTGTTGGATACATATCTTCCAATCGACTTTTATAAACACGTGCAAGGTTTAAGACGTCTTGAGGAATATATGACAAAAAATCCAGAATCCAAAAACGAAATCATTAACAAAAAAAATGAAACCATTTTTGAGAGATTTGAAAGAAACTCAGTTGTATTAAGAGGTAGATGTATATCTGTTTCAGCACACAAAAAAAGGGTTGCTGAATATAAATCTTTGATGAGATAATAATATCATTTTTAATATTTGGTCACTATAAATGAAATAGAAAATAAATTATGAACATAAATTCATTGAGTTTATTAGCCTTTGGCTTCTTTTTAAGATTTATCATATGCGAACATCATAAATTAAAGAAAGTAAATATATTTTACTGACTGTTTTTTATGAATCAATTATATAACAACGAGTGCTAATTTTTATATATCTGAAAGTTTTAAATTAATATTATAAGTTTTACATCATAAGAATTGTCTAATATTCTGTAGTTTTAGGTGATACTTCCATACATTCGATAATTGACCTCTCAAAGACTTTTCTACTACATACGCATATTAATCAAGTGCAGACGTTCTTTTAATACGCCTGTCTTGAATATGCGCTAATAATCCTAATGTTGAACTATCATGATCGCTATTTTCGTCTTTTCCACAAATCATTGGCAATAATTCATTTGCTAACTCTTTGCCAAATTCAACACCCCATTGGTCAAATGAATTAATATTCATTAAAATGCCTTCAACAAAAATACGATGCTCATAAAGCGCAATTAAACGACCAAGGGTAAAAGGCGTCAATAAATCTTGAAGCAAGATAATACTAGGCCGATTTCCTTTACAACTTTTATGAAGAGCTAAATCATCCACATCAGTATTATCAACTCTACGAATAGTATATGATGCATATTCAATATTACGACCCTTCATCAAAGCTTCTGACTGTGCCAAACAATTAGCTACCAGCATATCATGCATATGATGTAAATTTGGCTCATGCCCTTTTACAAATAGAATAAATTCTACAGGAACAATATCTGTTCCTTGATGTAAGAACTGAAAAAAAGCATGCTGTCCATTTGTTCCTGAAGCACCCCAAACAATCGGCCCACTTGGAAAATTCATTGGTTTACCATCCCAAAAGACTTGCTTGCCATTTGATTCCATATCAAGTTGCTGTAAATAAGCCGGCAAACGCTCTAAACGCTGCGAATAAGGAACAACAACACGTGATGTATAACCACAAATGACACGATGCCAGAATCCTAAAAGAGCAAACCGAATAGGAATATTTTGATGTAAAGACGCGCTCTTAAAATGTTGATCCATCTGCTGAGCACCTTTGAGAAATTGACGAAAATTCTGACCACCTATTGCCAACATAATAACAAGACCAATTGCTGACCAAACTGAATAACGCCCCCCTATCCAATCCCAAAATCTAAAAATTTTTGATGGAGCTATTCCAAATTCTATTACTTTATCGACTGCACTTGACACAGCAACGAAATGTGTTTTTATTGCTTCCTTGCCTAAATGCGCGCTGATCCATTGACGTGCAACACGAGCATTAACCATTGTTTCAATTGTAGTAAAAGTTTTAGAGGCAATAACAAATAACGTTGTTTCTGGATTTAAATTAGCAAGAGTGTCAGAAATATGTGCACTATCAACGTTAGAAACAAAATGACAACGTGGGCCATCATGATATGGCTTCAAAGCACTAGTAACCATTGCAGGCCCAAGATCAGAGCCCCCAATACCGATATTCACAATATCAAGTATCTTCTCACCACTGCTGCCTTTATAGCTTCCATCGCGAACTATTTCAGAAAATGTTTCCATATGGGAAAAAACAGCTTGAATATCTTGAACAATATTGCATCCATCTAACATAAAAATTTCATCGACAGAAAAACGCAATGCAACATGAAGAGCTGAACGTTTTTCAGTTTTATTAATAATTTCACCAGAAAACATTGCTTTACACCAGCCTAATACATCTGTTGCAACAGCAAGATTATCCAAAAGTCGCAACGTATTAAATGTTACACCGCATTTCGAAAAATCAAAAAGAAGATCATCAAGTTTTAAGGAAAAATGAGTAAAACGTTGTGCATCTTCTGCAAAATGTTGACGGATATCACAAACTCCATCTTTTATAAAATGCCGTTTTAGTGCCTTCAAAGTCTGTTTAAAAGCTTTTTCATTACGAATTATCAATTATATCTCCCTAACCATTGATAATAGAGTTTTTAATATTAATGATAACAAGGTAGAGAACTATTCAATTTATTTTAAAATCATTTTCATTGCTCACTTACAAAATAAAGCTATGCAAAAATAAAAAAGATAAAGTATTAAAATGATACCTTTTAAATAAAAAAATTGAAAATCTATTAACCCTTTATTTTTAAAAAGTCATTCAATATGGTTAAGCTCCCTTTTTAAACGCAGAGCTTCCTCTGCTTTTGGTTGTACAAAACGTCCAAATAAGAGATAAACAACTGGCGTCACAAAAAGAGTAAAAATCGTCGCTAGGCCTAAACCGCCAACAATAACCCATCCTAAAGCTATACGTGCTTCTGCACCAGCACCTTTTGCTAAAACTAAAGGAATTCCTCCTAAGATAGCGCAAATCATTGTCATACACACTGGACGAAGACGAATATTTGCCGCATCCTCTACAGCTTCACGCACGTTCTTACCCTGATCACGTAACTGATCTGCAAATTCAACGATTAGAATACCATTTTTTGCCATAACTCCAACCAATAAAATCAAACCGATTTGACTATAAATATTCAGACTAACACCGCTAAAAAGCATAGCAATTACAGCACAACCAAGTCCTAATGGTACAGTCGCTATTATAATAAAGCCTGAAACAAAACTCTCAAACTGCGCGGCTAAAACCAATAGAATAATCACAAAGGCAATACCAAAAACAATCATAAAACCAGAAGATGTTTCACTAAGTGTCGCAGCTTCACCCAAAGGAACAATATAATTTCCTTCCACTAACAAAGGAGAAGCAATATTTTCTATAGTTTGATACGCATTTCCTAAAGAAAAACCTGGAGAAAGATTTGCACTCATAACAACCGCACTCATACGTTTTTCTCGTTTTAACTGCGGCGCAATAGCTTTTTCATGCAAATTTGCAATAACCGATAAAGGAACATATTTATCATCTGTAGTTTTAAAAAAAACATTTTCCAAATCAGATGGATTAGTAATGGGATTCTTACGCGATGTTAGTTTAACATCGTAGGAATGATCATCTACATAAATAGAACCAATTTTTCTTCCATCTAACATTGCTTGTAACGTATTACCTACGTTAGTGATATCAATACCTAAATCAGAAGCTTTTTCTCGATCAATTTCAATAAAAAATTGTGGTTGTGTTGCGTCTACCGTAAGCCGTGGACGAATAAAGCGCGTATCAGATTGCAAAAGCTTAATCAGCTCGCCAGCAATAGATTGTAATTTTGTATAATTATCTCCAAGAATTGCGAATTGTAATCCTTGGCCAGTTCCTCGAACTCCTAGTGAATTTCCTTGTGCTGCGAATACAAATACTGCTGGAAATTCTTTAACCCTCGCATTAATATCTTCCACAATTTCTTGCTGACTCCGAGAACGCTGATCCCAAGATGAAAGTAATAAAACAAGAAAAGCACTATTAGGTGAACCACCAATTCCAGCAACAGAGTAACTATTAATAATCTCACCAGAATCACGCAAAGGCTCTAAGCTCGCTTCAAGCTGCTTCACCTGCTCATTCAAATATTGCACTGAAATCCCTTGTGGCCCATTAATAACCAAAAAAACAACGGCTCTATCTTCTGTTGGTGTTAGCTCCTGTTGCAATTTCATGTAGGCTCCAAGACAAAAGCTTGCAAAAACAAATGAAACCAGTACAACAGTCCAAGGGCGTTCTAGGCATTTATGTAAACTATAAGCATAACTTCTGCTAAAAAAAGTACCTAATTTATCCAAAAGAGCAAAATAATGTGCTTTTTTTCCACTGTCTCCAACATATTGTTTAAGAAAGCGTGAAGCAAGCATAGGACAAAGTGTCAAAGCAACAACTGAAGAAAGCAAAATGGAAATAGCTAAAACAAAACCGAATTCTCTAAAAAGCCCCCCAACCTGTCCAGGAAGAAAAGAAATAGGCACAAAAACAGCAACTAAAGTTAATGTCGTTGCTAAAACAGCAAAAAACACTTCTTGTGTTCCTACTACTGCTGCTGATCGAGATCCTAATCCCGTATTGCGCCATCGAACAATGTTCTCAAGAACAACAATTGCATCATCCACAACAAGTCCCGTCGCCAAAACAAGCCCTAAAAGGGTCAGAATATTCAATGAAAATCCTACAAGATAAATCGCTGCAATTGTCCCTATAAGAGTAACTGGAATAGACAAAATAGGAATAAGTGTTGCAGGAATATCTCTAAGGAAAAGAAAAATAACCAAAATAACACTTAATACAGCAATGACTAATGCAGCCTCAACTTCATGAAGAGCACTGTTAATAAAAATAGCATCATCACTAAGAATACTCATATGCACAGAAGGAGGCAAAACAATTTTAAGTTGTTCAAGAGCCGCGCGAATACCTTTAGAAATATTAAGAGTATTAGATTGCGCCTTACGCACAATTCCTATCCCAACCCCTGTTTTCCCATTAACACGAAGAATAACTGTTTCTACATCGGGCGATAAAGTAACATGTGCAATATCTCCAAGTCGTACATGAGGCTTTAAGATGACCTGTTCAAAAGCTTCAGGTGTTGTCAAACGAGCAGTTGCACGTACAATTAAGGTTTGTATAGAATTGCGCAACGATCCTACAGGAGCATCAGTTGTCATATCAGCAAGAACACGAGAAATATCTCCCACGGTCAATCCATAGCTAGCAAGCTTCACTTGATCGACATCAATCTGAAAAATTTTCGTGCGAGCACTATCAACTTGCACATCACCAACACCATCAACAGCAGAAAGCTTATCAACAATTTGATCATTTACAATCGTTGTTAAATCATCAATATTCATCGTTGACGAAGTCACAACTAAATACATCATCGCAGCAGCATTTGAATCTGCTTTAATGATTAAAGGTGTGTCTGCATCTTTTGGTAAAGAATAAGTAACACGAGAAATGGCATCACGAATGTCAGATGCTGCAACATTTAAATCAACACCAACATTAAAACTAATTTCTACACGAGAACGACCAAAAGAAGAAGTTGAAGAAATTGTTTTAACCCCTGAAACACGAGCGACAGCATCTTCTATAACTTTTGTAATCTCACGATCAATTGTTTCTGCTGATGCACCAGAAAAGGTTGTCATAATCGTCGTTACTGGAGTGTCAACATCTGGCAACTCACGCACATCAACATTCATCCATGCAGAAAATCCTGCAATTATGATCATGGCATTCACAACAAAAGTGAAAACTGGCCTCCGAACAAACAATGCAATCATACCGCCTTGTCCTGGTTGCGTTATAAATTGTTTTGTTTTAAGTTCTTGACTCATTATACATCCCGCTTACTCATCACCGATAATTACTTAATTACTATTGGAACCTTTTGAGTCTTCAATAATGACACTTCTACCTGGATAAAGCGTTTGTACCCCTTGTATAACAACTTGAGCATCATTTTCTAAAAAAGCTTTCACAAATATTTGATCTGTTTTATGCTTAATAATCGATATTGGAATACGTTCTACCTTATCTTCTCTTACACGCCATACAAATGATCCTTTACTATCCCATTGAACAGCTAGAGGATTAACAACAGGAAATAAACCGCTATCGAATTGCAATGTAACAGAAAAAGACATACCAGACATAAGTGTATCTTTTTTATTTTCGATCTCAACTTGAACACGAAATGTGCGGCTTGCAACATCAACTATATTATCAATCGCATAAATATAACCAACGAAAGTCTCACTCGACTGTGTTGTTAAAGTTACAATTACTTCATCTCCTTTGTTAATACGTGATGCATATTGTTCAGGTACCCATATATCGATTAAAATACGCTCTCTATTTTCAATACGAGCTATTTCAGTATTAAGAGCAACAGCATTCCCTACATCAATAGGCAAAATACCAACAATTCCGCCAATTGGTGTACAAATCGTCCGTCGATCAAGTGCTAATTCAGCATCACGCAAAGCCAAATTTGCATTATCTAGCTCTAAGCGCGCTGTAAGTTCTTGAACTTCTGTTGCTGTATTAGTAGCACGTAACTTAAGAATACGCGAAAGCGTTAAAGCACTATTATCACGTTGTACCTTCGCTCTTGCAACCGCTATTTCTTCCTTTTTAGAATCAAGTTTTGCAATCAAATCACCAGCTTGCACTTTTTCTCCAGCTGATACAAAAAGTTTATCAACAACACCTGCTGACCAGGGAGTTAATCCTACTGTTGCAATAGCTCTTCCATTGCCAATTAAAGTAAGTTTTTCATTAAAATTTTCAATCTTAACAGAATCAACAATAACTTTCGCTGCCGACATATTTATTGGTGTTTTTAGTGTTTTATGCGGTACATTTTTTGTTTGATTCACTGCATAAGTAGAGCTCTCTAAACTATATTTAGACTTACAATAAGAAATAATCAAAACGAAAGCTAAAAGTACTAATGGAACCGTCTTTTTCCACAATCTCATACCTCTATCCTTGATTTATAATGAATATACACATCTGTATGAAATAATTTTATGCAATATTTAAGTTTTACCAAAAACCAAATTACAGATAGTATCTCTTAAACTCTCATCACAAAAACGTATCTCATTTACACTTGACTACCTTTCGTAGATCAGACCGTCAAGTTAACTATCGTTCATATTGAAACTCTACTATGACACAATGATATAAGTACTATGCAGATACTTTCTAACAATCGAGAAATTACAACAGTATTTCGACAACAATATATAATGGGCTAACAGATAAAAATCTTTATCCTTACCAAGTTTCACTTGTAATTCACTAACGAAACAATTAAGAATCCAATATTCTAACTAAAAGAACTGAGTGCGCACCCGTAGCTCAGCTGGATAGAGCACCAGACTACGAATCTGGGGGTCAGGAGTTCGAATCTCTTCGGGTGCGCCAATAGGTTTTGTGAATAATATGTTAATTTCGTTTATACTTTTTGAATAGTCAGGATAATATAATTAAAGGCAAAGAAATAGGGTTTTACATTTTCCTTTGATAACCACTATAAATCAAAGTTCCTTTAAAAAATTATTGCGCCTTAAATTATTATAATAGAGATAGGTGCGAATATTTTATAAAAATAACTCATCCATGAATATAAAAAAGTAAAAGCTTTTATATTTCTAACAGGTTAATATTCATTGTTTTCGACTCATGATCTCTGTTTCTGGTTAGCTGACATACTTTGTGAGCTTTCTTAATAATTGCTGTAACTTCCCGCGCTCTACTTACTGATATGCCTATACTGTCAGCAAGCTTAACATAATCTCCCTTCTCAAGTACTTGAAACTCCCATGATGTAAGGCGATCTTTGACATTATCGACAAGATCTTTAATCTCTTCGTGAAGGGAAGGATTGGCATTTAAGGCTTTGATCTGATCTTCTTCAGATAAAGAAAGAATATTTTGCACTGCTTGACTAGGCATTTTTACCATTCGCGAGCAACGTTCTTGTTGTTTTTGATGTCTTTGAAGAATTCTTTCTCTAATAAAAATTACAGTACTTATACAATCATCCACTGCTTGCCTGAGCTTAAAGTAATCTATCTTAGCTTGTTTGCGCGCTAGATTGTCAATCCCTAATATTACCGTACCTGCAAACTTATGTTCTAAAAGATTCACATGCTGCCTGATATGCTGTTCACTGAGACCTGAATCTACATGAATCAGATTTATCCCCTTATCCAACATTTCCGAGCTTCCATAGACAGATTTTTATAAACTTCTAATTTCTTGTACAGCCCTTTTGACGACGCCATGTTTTAGAATTTCTGAAACAATTTCTTTTTCCGTCAAAGAGGTTGCTCTTTCTTCTGGAATGAGAATATTTTCAACAATTTTTTTGGACGTTGGAACTGTAAAAGTAATCCTATCACCCAACCGCAATGTCCTTACTGCCCTTGGCTCAATATAATCTTTTTTGCATAAAACATACCAATCATCTAATATGAGCTCATCTAACATAAGCATAATAGAATCTCGGCTACAACCTTTATAGAGACCCGTATAAGTAAAACCTGGTTTTGCTGCTGCAATAAACTTATTTCTGATATCTGTGGTCATATTTTCATATTGTATGAATTCCTTTAAAATATCTACTTTTTCTGGATTAGAGATATCTTCAAAAAAATCGTGTATAATAGTTTCGTCATCTCTATTAAATGTTAATATAGCATAACGAACATATTTCCAACGTTGGTTTGTTATAACTGAAAAGTCAAGTCTATGCCCTGCAGCCTCTGCCATTTTTTCAAAAAATATACGTTGTACGATTCCATTTCCATTCCGGAAAGGATATATATTATAAAAGTGAGAAAATATTGTTGATGCTTCACGAATAAATTCTTCACGTGATAAATCTTTCAAACTATTTTTCTCGGCAAGTATTCGATCAATTTCTCCTAAACCGCTTTCAATTTTATCACTACTTACAGAGCAATTCAGGTCAGGTATTTTTAATGTTGAATTTATATCAACTGTACCATCTGAAAATGTAAATGGAAGCTCTCGGGTACAACCAGCCCATTCAAATGTATTTTCAAATAAGCGCTTATGAAGATATTTTAGATAAGAGGAATCAAATTTTTCTGGCAGTGGCTCTTCTTTCAGATTAACACTCGCTTGTATTATATCATGCGCACATCTTTTCTGAAAATCTATGCCCTGCAAATCATATTTATTTTTTGTCGTGACAATATAGGAATGGGTATAGGAATGGTTATAATCCTCTCTCTTTTTTTGATTTGTATCACTACTTTTTTTCTAACATTATCCATTAAAGCATTAAATTGCGTTAATGGATAATTCCCGCACGCATACCCTCCCACAATTCGGAGTGTCTCAGGAGAGACATAGCAACTATCAAGCATAGAAACATTGAAAACTATATCAAACACTTCACAGAATCTTTGGTGTTTGTTGGTACTTTTAAGAAGTGCATGATAATTTAAAATATCTTTATAATTAAGCATTTCTTTTTGTCTTAAAATCTATTAATTATTCTTATAATATTATAATAAAAAAATCGAATACAAATTTACATATTTTAAAAATTATTATCAATATGTTTTTTTGCCAACAACATAAATTTTATATTTTAAACTTATAATTTAAGGAAATTTAATTCTGAATTTACAATAGATTAAGTACTTTTTTACTTTTCATTATTATAAATAATTTTTAATACAATTGCTAGATTTTATAGAAATTACTATGAATATAATTTCCATAAAATATCAATATATATTCAAAAATATTAATGTTTGTTGCTTCTAAATCAATCACGTAAAAATGAATTTTTAGATAATGAATGCCTTAGCAAAAGATAAATTATCGATTTTCTTAAATACCTGTAGATGTTATAGCATCATCTACCTGAAATATCACTGGTTATAATAGTGGCGAACAATCATTGTAAAAACATTTGAATTAGAACGAAGCAAACATAACTTCTACGGACCATAGATATAAATCTTAAGAGAATATCTAGAATACAAGATCAGCAAGAAAGATATTATTATCTTTTTCAACAGTATTACTAAAGATCTTTCAAATATAGCAAATCTAGATTGAGTTTTAGATTAATTATTTCTTGTTAGCAACTTGACATCGCCTATTATTTGCGGATTTTCAAGATAATATCGATATCTGCTTCTACTATGAAAAAAGGATTATCGATCGTTTAATTTAAAAAGTGATCATGCTGTCGCTTTTCCATACACTACAATAATCACCTAAATGCACTATGATATCAAGAAACATACAATTCTAGAAGAGTATAGAGTATGATGAGCTCTTTATTTTGAACTTTCATGACAAAACTTTCCAATAAACACGTATTTTTAAACATCTGCTTCATTTACCACCTTGCATGATGAATTTCTATTTTTTCTTAAGTGTGTTGGAGCGAACTCCATCTGAAGTTCCTAACAAATTGAAATCCACTCTGACGCGCAGATTATCACCTTCCGATATCTGCAAAATCATAAGCTGATCAGACTGCCATTACTCTTTCCAATATCACAATAACGGCTATTCATGGAATAGAAAGCAAATAATAAACGACCTTTCAACAGATTTTATATCCATAGAAAAATGTTTATCATTCTTGCTTGTTGCTCTTGCATAAATAAAAAGGCTAAAAGAATTGACCTTCTAACACTGACCTGTCGAAAAACAAGGGTACAGCTATATCATCGATATGTAAGTTAATACAGAAAGACATTACCTCTATTATTATCATTTAAGATAAAACGAGAGTATTACCAATATAAAGATGACATGCATTGTATTGCAAACTTAGTCGTACTCCAGAAAGAGAAAGCATGTTAGCAATTGATAGCAAAAAGAATAGAGTTTTTGAAAAGCAATATAGACAAGCATCCTATTTATATGGTATGTGGTCTAATACTCTTTTTACTTAGTAGTTTTAAGAGATTTTATTTTTTGCTCATTTATTTTTAATATTGAAACAAAGCAGGATAAGTTGTGCAAGTACTCGTTCGTGATAATAATGTTGATCAAGCGCTGCGTGCGTTGAAAAAAAAGATGCAACGTGAAGGTATCTTCCGTGAAATGAAGATGCGTGGATACTATGAAAAACCATCAGAAAAACGTGCTCGTGAAAAAGCAGAAGCTATTCGTCGCACACGTAAGCTTGCTCGTAAAAACGCACAAAGAGAAGGACTGATCAGCGGCAATCGTGCTTTTTCTGCGCGATAAGTATGTTATTTATTGCTGTAATACAACATTTAACTAAAGCATAAACAAAAGCCGAAATGTGTGCGTTTTTTTAATGTAATTTATCTTATTTCTTTAGGATATTTCATTAAACTAGTAAAGTGGCCTCATAAGGTAAGGTAACTGTAAACAAAGCGCTCTTTATGATTCTTGGTGTCAATAAAGCTTTATATTCCTATTTTTATATGAACATTGTTACTTATAAGTCTGAATTAGTCAAATGTGAGGCTATGCTAAAGTAAATATTAAAATAAACAATAATTAAAGTACGTAAAGTATCAACAAAAAAAGCTTTTTCATTTTTAATAATTTAGTAAGCGTACTCTAAGAATACTGGTTCCACAGACTTGCCCCAAATAGAATAATAGTTAGATAAAAATTTATCAGCATTTGTTCGCCCCATTGCTACAACTTCCTCCAAAGGAGCTAGAAAATCTGTCTCATCAAAACCAACAGTATCATACTGCTGACGATTTTTTAAACCTTTACGTGAAATAGCAAGGGCGTAACGTGCTAATTCTAAAATTATAGTTTGACGAAAAGGTGTTTTTAGCCCCTCTTTAGCAACGCGTGTATGCATTTCTACAACTTCTTCAAAGCACCAATCTTTTGTCAAAGCTTCCGCTTCATTCAGTGCCTCACTATCATAAAGAAGACCAACCCAAAAAGCAGATAATGCACAAATATGCTGTAAAGAACCACCATCAGCACCTCTCATTTCCAAAAAGCGTTTTAACCGTACTTCTGGAAATAAAGTCGATAAATGATTAATCCAATCTCCTATAGTCGGTGCTAAATTCGCAATCTGCCCTCTTAAAGCTCCATTCATAAATTGCCGAAAAGTTATATGCGTACAATCATAATAATGCCCATCACGCACAACGAAATACATTGGTACATCAAGTGCCCATTCAACGTAATCAGAAAAACCAAAACACTCAGAAAATACGAAAGGGAGTATTCCTGTTCTCTGATTATCAGTATTATGCCAAACATGAGAACGCCAAGATAAAAAACCATTTGGATACCCCTTAGTAAAAGGGGAACTGGCAAATAATGCTGTTGCAATAGATTGTAATTTCATTGCTACTTGCATTTTCCGTCGCATATCAGTTTCAGATGAAAAATCAAGATTCACCTGAATAGTTGCCGTTCTATACATCATATCAAGGCCACCATGACCAACTTTTGGCATATAATTGGTCATAATTTGATAACGGGACTTGGGCATTCTTGGTGTTTCATCTAATGTCCATTTTGGACTAGCGCCCATACCTAAAAAACCAATACCTAGCGGCTGCGAAATTTTTTTGAGAAGTTCTAAATGCTTCATAACTTCACAGTAAGTATGACCAATTGTTTTCAGCGGCGCTCCAGATAATTCGAACTGCCCCCCAGGTTCTAAAGAAATAGCACCTTGATCGACTGATCCAAGAAGTCCAATAATATTCCCTTCATCTAAAATAGCTTCCCATCCTAAAGCTCCTTGCATTCTTTCCAATAACACTCGGATTCCTCTTGCACCTTCATATGGAACAGGACGGAAACCATCTACGTAAAATGGAAACTTTTCGTGTTCTGTTCCGATACACCAATCATCCTCTGTTTTACAGCCTTCTTCAAAATAACTAACTAAAGAATCTAAGCTATTAATTTCACTTTTATCGGTTGTATCAAGTGCCATCAATTATTTTATCCTATTATATAAGTATGCTATTAAATGAATTGTTTTCGATGATATTGCAAGTGTCTTAATCAATTAACCAATCTCCCATCGTAGCATTAACAAGAGTTAATGCAGCAACAGCTGCAGTGTCAGCACGCAAAATGCGTGGGCCTAATGATACAGAAAATACAAAAGGATATCTCTTCAAAAAAACTCGCTCCTCTTCGCTAAACCCACCTTCTGGACCAATAAGAACACCCAACGGATTTGTTCCATGTTTTTTAAAAAGAGGAATTGGGTTATAGGATTCGTTCAACTCATCACAAAAAAATAAAGCATGCGTCTTATCCCAATTTTCCAAAAATGTTTCTAATGATACCGCAGGTGCACATTTTGGCAAAGATAAAATACCGCATTGTTCAGAAGCTTCTATAATATTAGCTTCTATACGCGCCATATTAATACGAGTAACTTGTGTATGATGCGTTATAACAGGATATAAAACAGATACCCCCATTTCTACAGCTTTTTGTATCATATAATCCAAACGCATATGCTTAAGGGGAGAAAAACAATAAAAAAGATCCGAATGTGCCGTCTGCGACCTTTCCTGATGAATAAGGCGAGTCACCACAATTTTTTTTTTAATAAAAATAATCTTGGCAAGCCATTCACCATCCTGCCCATTAAAAAGCAAAATTTCAGCACCTTCTTTCATGCGCAAAACATGCACAAGATAAGAAGCTTGTTGACCCTCTATTACTATTTCTTCGTTTAAAGCCAATAATTGCCGAACAAATAGTCTTTTTAATTTATAATTTGCACGCATAAAAAGCTTGTACCAGAGCTTTTTAGAATCGTCAAAAGAATGCAGCAACAAAGAACAATCAACAGAAAAATTAAATCTATAAAACTAAATTATAATAAAATTTTTTTTACTTTTATAAGATATAACCGGAACAAATAGAATGTTAAACAATTTTTAGTTTCATAAAACTTCATAATTAATAATACATAGTATTTACTTAATAGCTTACCTTATAATTGGAGAAAAATATGTCTGTTCAAAAGGCTACAATTATCACTATTACCTCAATTCTAGTCTTTATTCTGGTTGCTATAGGAATTAGCTCAGTTGGAGCAGATGAGAATTGTGTAATTATCCAAGATGGCTACTGTATTTCTACTCACTTCAACAGACATACACCAGCATAAATACATACAAATAAGCATATTCTTAGAATTTTATATAAGACAATATTTCCTAAAATTCTCTATATTACCACTAATAATGAAAAAAATACTAGTTTTCATTATTATTTTTCTTGACGAAAAAACTGCCGAAATTTTTCTCTGTAGGACTGAATGAAAAAATTAAAGGTCGTTCAAGACTATTAGTGAGACACTCAATATCTTTGCATATAGTCTCTGAACGATTATTTTTCTGTAATTTTGCTCGTAATATCACATCATTCTGCTCATTCTTAGTATCAAAAATTTCTATTGCTCTATGAATAAACAAATTCCAATCTGTAGTATGCATTAATGCTTCTGTCACAAATATTGTACCATCTAAAAATTTCGCCTTAATATCCAAACGATCAAAATCTGTTGAATGCTTCTGATTATGCATTAAAAGAAACTGTTCATTTTTTGAAAATTTGTTTTGCAAATCATTCAGATTATATCCTACCACTTGACCAGAGAACATATTCAATGTTAACTGCCCTTGCATCTGAGTAAGAATTTTTGACCAACAACTAGGAAACATCTGTATTGTCATAATAAAATTGGTTTTTGCTTGTACAAATGGAGTAAGTCCTAAAGCTAATAAAATGGTTTGTGCATCAACAGAAGTACCTGAAGCACTTACTTTAATATGTGTTTTTTTACTATCTGGAATAATCTGGATATTGCTTTGAATAGAACCACCAAAAATGTTCACGTTTCCAAGATCAAAAATGCCATATCCGTTTTTAATTTGTATTGCGGCTGCCAAATCAGTAAGTGCAATATTACCTATTTTCGCTTGTGGCGCTGAAAGCCGCACATCCAACCCTATCTGATTTAAAAAAGCTAGATTAAAAAATTCATTTTCCTGTTCAGAGCAAAAAAATAACGATTTCATAACGTTAAAATCAAGCTTATCAAAACCTAAAGATCCAATAAGAATAGGTATATGATTTTTAAAATCAAATTCTAAAGCTCCACGTGCATTTGCTGTACCCATCATAAATATAACATTGTTCATTCGAATACGCGTCGGCTGTGCTAAAAAATGAGATTCCCACACAATAGGTATTTTCAACCCATGCCCCCAAAACTGATTGCCACCGATCCATGCTACTGTCTGATCCCAACCAGGGGAACGTAATGAAACCTTTCCGTCAAAAATATAATATTCAGATAACCTTGCCTGCCCTTCAAATGTTATACCACCACGCACAGAATTAAAACTTATCTTAAGTGAGCTTTTACCTCCTGCTAAAAGAAACAAAGCTTGATCAGCATTAATTAATAATTCCGTCAGTTCTCCATGCCAACGGGCTTTGGCACGAAACTGTAATGCCTGTGTTAATCTAGGCCAATCTATCGATGCATTTAACTCTGTTATTTGTTCCATTACACTAGAAACGCCATCACGATACATCAGCGTACCATTTTCAATAATAATACGTCCAAAAGGTTGATTTAAAAGGCTTGCTAAATCTGGATTATCAGGATTATGTTTAATAACTTCACGAGCATTCTGTATTGCCAAGCCTAATGCACCTTGCGACCGCAAAAGTGTATCAAAAAAATCAGATACTGTTTTAACAGGTTTATCCATAACAAATTTGGGATACATAATTCGCGTTTCCGAAAAAGAAATATGTCCCCAAAAAAGAGAAACTAAAGAGAGATCAACTTCTATTGATTCTACTTCCATTAAAGGTGCAACATTTTCAATTTTTGGCGTTAAAGTAACTCCTGAAAGAAACGCTTTTGGATAAGGAAAAAGTTTTAATCTTGGAGGATCGCGTAATTGAACATTATAGCCCGTCCATACACTTAAATCCTGTGCTAAACGGATACGAATCGCATCTGTTGATACAATATAGGGCAAAATAATAACAGCAGCCCCACCCAAAAAAACAATTGCGATAAAAATCCCACTTAAAAATTTTATTATTTTAATGCACACAATTTTCCTCTAAGCTCTCGTTCTTAACACAAACTAAAATCAAATATAATGAAGTGCAGAAAGATTTTTATACTCTTGCAGTCTATTATACATGTTAATAGTTTAATTACTTCCACTTTTATCGAAATTTTATTGGAACAGCGACATCATTACTTTTTCAGTAAACAATTTATTTTTAAATATCTTCAAAGTATTTTTAAAATATATGAGAATCATTTCACTACCTTTTTTATTCTAACTTAAACATTGCCATAAACTCTATTTTATTATCAGCAAATGCTTTATATAAAGCCAAACAGGCTTATCGAAAGGATTCCTCTTATGGATAATATTATTGACGGCAAAAAACTTGCCGAAGACATTCTGGTTAAAGTTAAAAATGAAACAAAAAAACTCTACGATAATCATAAAATACAACCCGGTATCGCTGTTATTATTGTAGGAGATGATCCTGCAAGCCAAATTTATGTTTCATCAAAAAGTAAAAAAGCTGAAGAATGTGGCTTCCTTTCAATCAAACATGTCTTGTCCAAAGAAACACAAGAAAAAGAGCTCCTTCAACTTATCGAAACGTTAAATTCTGATCCTAAAATCCACGGCATTTTGGTGCAACTTCCTCTTCCTGCTCATATCAATACAAACAATGTAACACAAAATATTGCTTTTCAGAAAGACGTTGATGGTTTCCACTACATAAATATAGGAAAACTCACAGCAAATGTCTTTGAAGATACAATAGTTCCTTGTACACCAGCTGGTATTATTATGATGATTCAACAAAAATGCGGCAAAGATTTATCCGGTCTGGATGCTGTCATCGTCGGACGCTCTAATATTGTTGGGAAACCCATAGCAACCCTCTTAACAGCAGCCAATGCTACAGTAACGATTGCACATAGTCGTACCCGTGATCTTGATGAAATATGCCGTAGTGCTGATATTTTAGTAGTAGCTGTTGGTCATCCCAAGATGATTAAAAAAGAATGGGTCAAAAAAGGAGCTATTATTATCGATGTTGGTATTAATCGAATTGCAACATCAAAAACAGACAAAACAACAACCTATATTGTTGGCGATGTTGATTTTGAAGAAGTTAAGGAAAAAGCCGCAGCTATCACCCCTGTACCAGGAGGTGTTGGTCCTATGACTATTGCCATGCTTATGGTTAATACACTTAAAGCTGCTGCCCGAGCCCACAAATTACCTGTACCAGAATTCTAAAAATTGTACATACCTTCATTACATTAATGATAAATTATTTCTTATTAATTTGCACATTTAATAATAAGAAAGAACATTTCATTCCTAAAATACTTTCATTACTTTTTTGCTTCTTGTACTTCATTTTCTGCCGGAGACCAATAAACTTGAACGAGATGCTGTGCGTGATGTAAAACTGCTCTGATAGGCATTTCCATTTCAGATCCATTTCGACAAGCTTCCTCGAAACAAGCGTATTTTTGAGATCCTTCAAAATGAAGAGCAATAAAACGAGATTGAATTATAACCGGCAAAGTCAATGTCAATCTTGGCTCAGCAATACTCTTTGCATAAATAGGTAAAACAAGTGCTTGTGATTGTAAGTCAAGTGCTTGCTCCAAACGATCACTATTTGGAAAAAAAGAAGCGGTATGTCCATCAATACCCATTCCTAAAACAATAACATCAAACGGCATAGGTAAGCTATTCACACGATTAGCAGCTGAAAAAGCAGCAAGCTCAGCAGTTACTGCTTTATGATAAAGCCCTACAAAACGTGCTTTAGCAGCAAAATTTTGTAATAAATGGTGCCGCACACAATATTCACTTGAACGCTCATCGCTAATAGATACAAAACGTTCATCAACCAAAGTTATAATGATATTTTTCCAATCAATATCAACTTTCGATAAATAATGAAAAAACAATTCTGATGTATTCCCACCAGAAACAGCTAGAACTGCTTGTTTACGCTCAAGAATAGAGACGCTAAGCTCTGCCGCAACCCTATCCGTTAATGCTAATGCTAAAGCAGAAGGTGTTTCAAAATTTAAACGGTTGATATTCATTTCATACATTATTATCGCCCCAAATAAATTATTCTATGTGCACCTATCACGTTCATTCAAAACAATTAAAACAAATATCCTATTAATGAACCATAATTATGCTAATGCATAGAGAAGTTGATTGTTTTCCATTCTTTAAGAATTAGATCAATCTAACACCCAACAACTTCATCATAATGCACAAACAATACTTTATTTGCACATAGCGCCAACCAATAAGCATTCAAAAGCACTAAAAATTATTCTCAGAAAACGCATCTGAAAATTCAAATCTCATGATATATAATAAAACTACAGACTTGTTGAAATTGAATCCTTCTTCATCAAATAATGGATAAGTAATTAATCAATTAGATCTTTTTCTACATTCATATTAAAAATATTATAAAAATAAATTTTAAAATCACAACAAATTCAGACATATTCTTATCTATCGATAAATAAAAAATTGTCTTCGTCCATGAAAAATTATCAATCATAACCTTATAAGCTATAATATTTTTCTATCACTTCCCTCTTTCCATAAATCACATAAACACAGTCTCACAAAAACTCATACTACAAAGCAGATAGATGCAAAATAAGTCATTAACTTTCCTCACTTCAAATCATGACTAATTAAAAATGATCCATCAATGAAAACCAATTCATGGCTAAAAATATAAGTGGATAACGCAAAAATTTTCCACCTGGAAAAGAAGAAATTTTTAAATCTTGAAAATATGCAAAACGTTCATGCTTTCCGGATAACCATTCAGCATATAATTTCCCTATAAAGGGAGCTAGCATAACCCCATGCCCTGAATATCCGCCACAATAAGTAACACCTGGCATAATTTGGCGAACATAGGGCATGCGTTCAACTGTAATTGCGACTGTTGCTCCCCAACAATGAGTCAAATTTATAAACCGTAATTGAGGATAAACTTCAATAATTTGTCGATATATACGTTCATTTAAGTTAATCGGATACCGATGATCATAACTTTCTACCCCTCCAAATAATAAGCGATTATCAATACTTTTGCGAAAATAACGAACCATAAAACGAGAATCATCTACTGCTTCACCATTTGAAAGAATCGCACTATGCTCTGGTAACGGCTCGGTTGCTCCAATATATGAGCGAATAGAAACAATATTTTTCTCAACAAAACGCTGAAGTCCAAGTTTATAGGCATTGGTTGCTAATAAAACATTTTCAGCCTTAATGTTCGCCCGCTTTGTTAATACTACATACTGATTTCCCTTTCGTTCTATTCCTGTTATCTGTGTTTTTTCATAAAGTTTAGCACCAGCCTTTTTTGCTTTTTTTGCCAACCACACAACAAATTTTAAAGGATTGATATGACCAGTTTCTGCATCATAGAGACCACCGTGATAAAAAGATGAGCCAAGTCGCTCAGCGGTTTCATTTTTATTCATAAAAGTAAGGCCAGAGTAACCATAACGCTGCAATGTCTCAACATGCTTCTGATAAGCTATAATTTCACGTTTTTTATGGATGACTGAAAGCTGCCCTATCATAAAATCAATTTTACAATCAGGTCTAATACACCAAGACAAAATATCTCTTTTAGCTTCTTCAGCTAAATCAAACAGTGCTTTACTTCGTTCAAAACCATATTTTTTCTCTAATGTTTCTACCCATTGTCGTTGCCCTGTTCCCAATTGTCCTCCATTGCGTCCAGAAGCTCCATCACCAAAACGCGAAGCCTCACATAAAATAACACTAACTCCATTTTTAGCTAAGTGATAAGCAGCTGAAAGCCCCGTAAAACCACCTCCAATAATAACCACATCACACTGTGCTTGTTCGTCAACGAATGGATACGAAGGACGTTCTTCTAAAGTATCTTCATACCAAGAATCTCCAGGAGAAATGGGATTATAATCGCTCATAGTAGAAATACTTAAACATTCAGCAGAAGATATTCACGCTCCCACGGACTAATAACTTCCATAAAAATTTCAAATTCTTGTCGTTTAATAGCAGCATAAGTGCTCACAAATGTATCTCCTAAAATAGCACGCAATTCCTTATCTTGTTCAAATAAATTAACAGCTTCAACGAGGCCACGTGGTAATTCAATATTATCAGAATTTACAGCTTTTTTTGTTGGTTTATCTGGCTCAAGTTTTTGTTGTAAGCCAATGAGACCACAAGCCAAAGAAGCTGCAAGTGCCAAATAAGGATTAGTATCTGATGAAGGAATTCTATTCTCAACACGCCGTCCCTGTGGAACAGAACGTGGCACACGAAAAGCTGTTGTACGATTATCATATCCCCATCGCAAATTAACCGGTGCTGAGATTCCAGGCATGAGACGTCGGTAAGAATTAACATAAGGAGCAAGCATAACAAGAGCTCCTGCCATATGTCTTTGTAATCCACCAATAAAGTAGTGAAAATATATACTTTCTCCACCATCCTCTTCTGTGAAAATATTCGCACCTGTTTCTTGATCTATAACAGATTGATGAATATGCATAGCAGATCCTGGCTGCCCCTGGATAGGCTTTGCCATAAACGTTGCATACATATTATGTTTAAGTGCTGCCTCACGGATAGTTCTTTTAAACATAAAAACTTGGTCAGCTAATTCAATAGGGTCCCCATGACGTAAATTAATTTCAAATTGGCCTGCTCCTTCTTCATGAATAAGTGTATCAATTTCCAATCCTTGTGCTTCTGAAAAATGATAAATATCATCAATCACCTCATCAAATTCATTCACACCAGCAATCGAATATCCCTGTCCTCCTCCAATTGCACGCCCAGAACGACCAACTGGAGATACCAAAGGATAATCAGGATCGGGATTCTTTTGCACAAAATAAAATTCAATTTCTGGCGCAACAACTGGCTTTAAACCCATCTGAGTATAAAAATCAATCACTGTTCTCAAAACATTACGCGGTGTATACTCAACGGTCTGTCCATTTTGATAGATAATATCACAAATCACTTGTGCTGTAGGAGCCTCTTCCCACGGTACAATGGTCAATGTAGAAAGATCAGGTTCAAGGCGTAAATCACCATCTGCTTTTGGATATTCAAAACCATTGCCATCTTCAGGATAATTTCCTGAAATTGTTGACATAAAAACAGATGAAGGTAACGCTAATGATGTATCTGACGTGAACTTTTTAGAAAGCATCATCTTGCCACGTGCTACCCCTGCCTGATCAGGTGTAATACACTCGATATCCTCTACGTTTCGGAATGCAAGCCATTGTGAAACTTGCTCCCAATCTTTTACACCACGTAATTTTTTGAGAAAATCAGAAACAGACTTACAATTTTTGTTCTTCATTTGTTTATCATTTTTCACAGTCATAACACGCCAATTCAAGAAAAATTAAGCTCTCTTTGTTATAACATCATTTTATATAATCAATATTATGCAAAAATTGCATCAGCTTAATTTTTATTTAAAGAACATAATAACGTCTATCCAGGTAAATACATCTAACGATTTTCTAAAATACCGTTTAATTTACTAAAAACAGTGCGAAATGGTACGGTTGGTGGGATTTGAACCTACGACCTCTGGTGCCACAAACCAGCGCTCTAACCAGCTGAGCTACAACCGCATAAATACTTATTTTTGTTTGTGTGACATACGGAAGATCAAAAGAGTTTGCAAGCCTCTTTAAAAAAAACTTACACTTTTTATCAAAAAACAACAATTTTCTTATAAAGAAAGTGCGCATTTTGCCCAATTGTCAACATGATAATCACGATAAGCTTTTATAGTATCAGTACCATCTTGCTGCATCAACTGCAAAATTTCTTTCATAATGGTCACAGCAATATTTGGTCCTTCATAAATCATTCCGCTATAAATTTGTATCAAATCTGCGCCAGCTTTAACTTTTTCCAAAGCTGTTTGTGCATCCCTCACACCACCAACACCAATGATTGCAATATTTTTTCCTAATTTTTTACGCATTTTTGCAAGAACAATAGTAGAACGTTCAAATAATGGACACCCTGATAGCCCACCTTCTTCAGCAGTCCATCTGTTATTTGTGAGTCCTCGACGCGAAAGAGTCGTGTTAGAAACAATTAAACCATCAAAATCAGAAGCACTTATTTCTTGAGCCACATCATCCAATTCCTTCTCCGTCAAATCAGGAGAAATTTTCAAAAAAATTGGAATAGAGAATCCATGCTTTTCCTTTTGTTCGCTGCGCGCTTGCGAAATTGCCTGAATCAAAAAACGCAAGCTATCACGTATCTGTAAATTACGTAAGCCTGGTGTATTAGGCGAAGAAACATTAAGCGCAAAATAATCAGCAACGCTGTAAAAGCAAGAAATACCAGAAACATAATCATCAATCCTATTTACTGTATCCTTATTCGCACCAATATTGACTCCTACAATACCAACCCGTTTACGCGCACAAAGCTTACGATAAACAATTTGATATCCGTCATTATTAAAGCCCATTCTATTAATAATAGCTTCATCTTCTATCAAACGGAAAAGCCGTGGTTTTGGATTTCCAACCTGTGGTTTTGGTGTAACTGTACCAATTTCAGTAAAACCAAACCCTAAGCGTAAAATAGAATCTACAACTTCTGCATTTTTATCAAAACCTGCAGCAAGACCAATAAAATTTTCAAATTCAAGTCCTAAAATATTGACACATAAACGCTCATCAAAAATCTTCTGACAACAACCCAATCCACTTTTTAGTCCAGAAATAGCTAAACGATGCGCACGCTCTGGATCTAACAGAAATAAAGCGGAACGACCAATACAACGAAAAAAACTCATGAAACTACCTTTATACAATAAAATCTATCTTTTGCATTTTATTGAAATTTTCGCGCATCAAAAAACACCAATAAAGACAAAATAGCGTAAAAATGATGAAATAAATCTCTATAGTACAAAACTGTACAATATCACTAAGTGATTAACTTTACTCTATAAATACTGGAAAAAATTCAGATAAATCACTGAGGTAATTTTATACATCTAACATATTTTCATAATTCATGATTTTTAATATAACTATTTTAATATAAAATACCTTTAATATTAACCTAAAATGAAAAATTCAGTGGGGCATTTTCATTTATCATAAGAATTTTGTAAAATATTGTTGATATTTACAGTATAATTGATCAAGTAAATTAAAATTCCTCTTTTCTTTTTTATTAAAAGCGATAGTTAAAATTATTATACATCGCACATATAAATAGGAAAACACAATGCTTAAAGAATTCAAAGAATTTGCTCTAAAAGGAAATATGATTGATTTAGCTATCGGTGTCATTATAGGAGGCGCTTTTGGTGGTCTAGTTAATTCAATCGTTAACGATATTTTTATGCCAGTGATTGGTCTTATCACAGGTGGTATTGACTTCTCTAATATGTTTATTCAACTCGCTGGTGAAAAAAAAGCGACCCTACATGCTGCGAAAGAAGCAGGTGCAACCATTAGCTACGGAAATTTTATAACACTTCTTATCAATTTTCTAATTATTGCTTGGATTCTTTTCCTTTTTGTCAAAGGAATCAATAAAATTCGCCGCCAACAAAAAGACGCAGAAAATCTAACAGGCATGTCTCTTGAAGAGAAACTTTTAACAGAAATCCGAGACCTATTAGCCAATAAAAAATAAGTTCACACACATAACTTTAATCATGGAATATAAAAACAATAATTTCTATCTTTGTTCTGTGATTAAGTTTTAAAAATAATAAGTTTGGTTCCCAATCCCTTTTAACACTGTCTGACACCTAGTGGAACCCAAGCTAATTTTGGTAAATATGCTGTCACAATATCTACTATTTATTTGATCATAAAGCTGCATCGTTCATACAATTTTTTTATCATCTCTATTGTTAACAGTTATCTCTCACTACAATTTTGAAGTACGTTTTTCCTCTATAAAAACAGATATATAATAAGTTATTGAACTGAAATCTTCAAATAGTCTTTCTGTTCTGTCACTCTTTATTTAATCTTATGAATATGCGCGATAAAAAATAAGCACGGAATCACGCACGCGCTAAAAAAATGAATCATTTAGCTCCTAATATAGATCTGATAGTTATAGGATTTTAATATTATCTTTAATTGCACTTACTAAGCAAAATTTCACGTTTTCCTACATGATTGGCTGCCCCAACAATACCCTCCTCTTCCATTCGTTCTACAAGAGACGCTGCTTTATTATAGCCTATTGCAAGACGACGCTGAATATAAGATGTTGAACATTTTTTATCACGCAATACAATTTTAACCGCTTGTACATAAAGCTCTTCACCATCTTCGCTAGAACTTCCTACTGAAACAATTTCAGAAACAGAATCAGCAATTTCAGCATCGTTATCATTCTCCTCATTATCCGTTACTGTTGCTAAATAATCAGGTTTTCCCTGCTTTTTAAGGTGTGCAACAACTGATTCCACTTCTTTATCAGAAACAAAAGGTCCATGCACACGCACAATACGGCCACCACCAGCCATGTGAAGCATATCTCCCTGCCCTAAAAGGGTTTCAGCACCTTGTTCACCTAAAATTGTACGACTATCAATTTTCGATGTAACTTGAAAAGAAATGCGAGTAGGAAAATTTGCCTTAATTGTGCCAGTAATCACATCCACAGAAGGACGTTGCGTAGCCATAATAAGATGAATACCAGCAGCCCGAGCCATTTGTGCTAAACGTTGAATAGCACCTTCAATCTCTTTACCAGCCACCATCATGAGATCCGCCATTTCATCAACAATAACTACAATATAAGGCAACTGTGTCAAATCTATAGTTTCTTCATGATAAAGTATTTCTCCGCTTTCCTTATCAAAGCCCGACTGTACAGTACACATAATTGTTTCACCTTTTTCCACAGCAAGTGCAATCCGTGCATTAAAACCATCAATATTACGTACACCCAGCTTAGCCATTTTTCGGTAACGCTCTTCCATTTCACGAACCACCCATTTTAAAGCCGTCACAGCTTTTTTGGGATCAGTTACAACAGGTGTTAGAAGATGTGGGATACCATCATAAATAGAAAGTTCCAGCATTTTAGGATCAACCATAATCAAACGGCATTGCTCTGGCGAAAGTCGATAAAGAATCGACAAAATCATTGTATTAATAGCAACTGACTTTCCCGATCCTGTTGTTCCAGCAACTAACAAATGGGGCATTTTTGCCAATTCTGCTATTACAGGATCACCATTAATCCCTTTCCCTAAAGCGAGAGCTAATTTAAATTCACTATCACTAAAAGTACTTGATTGAATTAATTCGCGCAAATAAACAGTCTCACGAACTGCATTTGGTAACTCAATTCCAATAACATTCCGTCCAGGAATCACAGCAACACGAGCAGAAATAGCAGACATAGAACGAGCAATATCATCAGAAAGACCAATAACCCGTGATGACTTAACCCCAGCAGCTGGTTCAAATTCGTACATTGTCACCACTGGCCCTGGGCGAACATGAATAATTTCACCCTTAATGCCAAAATCCTCTAAAACGCTTTCCAAAAGCCCTGCACTACACTCCAATGTTTCTTGCGAAATAATTGTACCTTCCTGAAAAACAGGCTCTTGCAATAAATCAATTGGAGGAAATTCATAAGCAGCGCAGTTTACAGAATGAAAACTTGGTACAAAAGCTGAATCACGACCACGAAACGGTATACTCGTAGTTTTCTGTTCACTTTCTTTTTTTCTCATTAGAGAAATATCTACTGTGTTCTCTCTTGCCGTTATGCAATCAGTAACATGAAACGAGTCATTATGCGCTACAGTATCCATTATATTGTTTGTTTCATGAATAGATTCTTCGATAACAGATGAATCTTGTCTCTTTACACCTTCCTTATTATCTTCATCCTTCAAAAAAGATTCAACATGACACTTTCGAATCTCTTGAACAGCTTCACTTTCCGCATAATTCACATCAAAAATTTTCTCAGAATCCTTTATCTCTCCTGTTGAATCTTTTGATACACTCATATTGCAAAACTGAGGATAACGACATTCAAGCACACGATAAAAAGCAGTAATTGATTCATCAATGACAGAATCAGTCTTTAATGAATCTTCATTATGAATAAAATTAACTGATATTTCTTCTCTTGAAGCCTTCTGATTAATTTGTCCTAATATAAAAGAATCACACTCAAAAAATGCATCATCAGACAAATAATTAGATAGAGACAATGTATGATCTGTTTTTTGGGTTACGTTTTCTACTTCTACTAAAGATGAATGATGCACTCTATTTTCTTCAACTGGTGTAACCATAGTCTGTTGTATACATTGCTTAAAAGCAGCTGAAGAATAAAGCGATGCTTTCTTTTCAGACAACGAAATATTCATTTCATTCTCTGTCAATTGAGGTTCCATTGCTGCCCTATCCAATTTTACCATATTTTCAAGTCTTTGCTGTTTTTTTTCTGCAAAACCTTTAAATTGTTTTGCAAAAATTGGATCTGTTTCTATACGACGACGTAAAATCTCCACTTCTGGTGTTCGAGTGAAACGTACGTTCTGACCAAGAGAAAATGCTTTTTTCCACACCGCAGGATAAGAAAGTATTTCAACAATATTATCTGATGAATTTTTTTTTGATACATCTTCTGTACTTTTATCAGCAGAAAAAGACGTAGAAATAGATTTTTTTTCCAAATGACCCATGATAACCAACAAATTATAGAAATGAGAATAACTATTTTACAATGAGAATGCGTAAATGTTATATTATGAAGGTTAATAACCTTTTGCTAACCGTCAATTTTTTTTAATTCAAAATAAAAAAATTAATTAAAGAAAAATACAATCACTAATATGGTAATGTGGTATTATTTCTTTACTTTAAACCCATTCATATTTCAGTGAAGAACCTCTTGTCACACAGCAAACTGTACTCTGTAATTTGCAGACAAAGAAATGGTAAATAAATTATGTTAAATAAGAGACAATTTTATATCAACGGTCTATGGGAAAACCCGAGTGCAAACAATGATCTTCATGTTATTAACCCATCAACAGAGGAAATCTGTGCTGTTATCAGTGTTGGGAATACCAAAGATGTAGATAAAGCAATTACTGCTGCCAAAAATGCTTTTCAAAATTGGAAAAAAACTACACCAGAGCAACGTCTTGCCTTTATTGAAAAAATTTTAGAAATTTACGAAAAACGCTCTGAAAATATCGCCAAAACTATTTCAATGGAAATGGGTGCACCTATTGATATGGCGCGAAATTCTCAAACTGCTGCCGGTAGCTATCATATTCGCAATTTTATCAAAGCTTTCAAAGATTTTTCTTTTCAACAAGTTTTAATAAAAGACTATAACCATGCAATCTTGCAATACGATCCTATTGGTGTAGTCGGATTGATTACACCATGGAATTGGCCCATGAATCAAATAACTTTAAAAGTCATTCCTGCGTTATTGGCTGGCTGTACTATGATCTTAAAACCCTCTGAACTTGCTCCTCTTTCTGCAATGCTTTTCGCTGAAATTTTAGATGAAGCTGCTTTACCTGCTGGTGTTTTTAATTTAATTAACGGTGATGGAGCCAATGTAGGCTCGTATTTATCTTCACATCCAGATTTAGAAATGATCAGTTTCACGGGCTCAACAAGAGCAGGAAAAGCTATTTCTAAAAATGCTAGTGATACCTTAAAACGCGTCTGCTTAGAACTGGGGGGAAAAGGAGCTAACCTTATTTTTGCTGATGCTGATGCTGATGCTCTTCAACGTGGCGTAAACAACTGTTTCCATAATAGTGGGCAAAGCTGCAATGCACCAACACGTATGCTTGTGGAACACTCAATCTATAATAAAGCTGTAACAATAGCACAACATATTGCTGAAAAAACAATGGTAGGACTAAGTTATCAATCAGGGAATCACATTGGTCCTGTTGTATCAAAACAACAATACGATAAAATTCAAGCCCTTATCCAATCTGGAATTGACGAAGGAGCAATTCTTGTCGCTGGTGGCACAGGTCTCCCTATAGGTATGAAACAGGGCTATTACGTACGACCAACAGTCTTCGCTGATGTAAAACCACATATGCGTATTTTCCGAGAAGAAATATTCGGCCCAGTTCTTTCAATTATTCCCTTTAATACAGAGGAAGAAGCTGTCACCTTAGCCAATGATACAGAATATGGTCTCACCAATTATATACAATCACAAGACCGAAATAGATGTCAACGTATTGCTGCACAACTACGTTCTGGTATGATAGAAATTAACGGATATGATTTGCCTGATGGCAGTTATTTTGGGGGTGTAAAACAATCTGGACGCGCTCGTGAAGGTGGACGTTGGGGAATCGAAGAATTTTTAGATACCAAAGCGATTTCATATTGGTAAAAGAATCCCATAAAAACCTCAAAAAAGGGATCATGTAGTGGCACAATACATAACAAACGAAAACGCATGTGGACAACGAATTGATCAATGGCTTGCTAAACAATATAAAGGTGAATTATCACGTTCACGTTTGCAAACTCTAATCCGCGAAGGTTATTTAAAAATTGATGGTCAATTAATAAAAGAACCAAAAATAAAATTAAAATCTAATCAAATAATCGAATTGACGATACCTACTTCTAACGACGCACAACCTCGAGGTGAAGCTCTAGCTCTTGATATTTTATTTGAAGATAATCATGTTATTGTTATTAATAAACCAGCCGGTCTTGTCGTTCATCCTGGCAATGGTAATTGGACAGGTACCTTAGTAAACGCACTTATTTATCATTGTAGCGATAGTTTATCTGGTATCGGAGGTATTAAACGTCCTGGTATTGTTCATCGTCTTGATAAAGACACAAGCGGTGTTATGGTTATTGCTAAAAATGACCTTGCTCATAGAAATCTTAATGCCCAATTTGCTGATCATGGACGAACCAGCGCATTAGACCGACGTTACCATGCTGTCATTTGGGGTTCTCCTAATCGCAATATTGCGACAATTGATACATTCCTTGCCCGTTCTTCTCGTGATCGAACAAAGCGCACTGTCGTTCATAGTGAACACACTCATGCTCGTCGTGCTATTACGCATTTTTCTTTATTAGAGAAATACGGAACTTGTAATGATGCAACATCTTTAGCTAGTCTTCTGGAATGTCGTCTAGAAACCGGACGCACACATCAAATTCGAGTTCATATGGCCCATATTGGTCATCCCCTTATAGGAGATAAAGTATACGGAAATGCTTTTAAAACAAAGTCAAATACTCTTGATCCTGAAATTAAAAATATAATCGATCAGTTCAATCGGCAAGCGCTCCATGCAACTAGCCTTACCTTTGAGCATCCAGCTAATAGCAAAATTATGTCTTTTTCCTCCTCATTTCCCAAAGATCTCACTAACCTTATCAACTATTTAAAAAAACTTAATTGAAACCTTTAATCATTACAAGATTTTATAACAAAATATCTAGTTTCAAATAAAATTGCGAATTATATTAGTGTAAATAAAGCAAGAAACGTGTTATATATATAATGTTTGTAAATAAAATTCGCCTTTAAGGGAATTCATGCAAAAGGAGGGTGCTTTATGGCCCATATAAATTTACCATCGTTTATAGCAAATGATAATAGTCTGAACCGTTATTTAGAAGAAATCCGCCGTTTTCCAATACTTGAGCCACAAGAAGAATATATGTTAGCTAAGCGTTATCATGAGCATAATGACCCGAAAGCAGCTCATAAATTGGTAACCAGTCATTTACGTCTTGTAGCGAAAATTGCAATAGGATATCGAGGTTATGGTTTACCCATTGGAGAAGTCATTTCAGAAGGAAATATTGGGCTTATGCAAGCTGTTAAACGTTTCGAACCAGAACGTGGTTTTCGTCTTGCTACTTATGCAATGTGGTGGATTAAAGCATCAATTCAAGAATATGTTTTACGGTCATGGAGTTTAGTGAAAATAGGAACAACTGCTAATCAAAAACGTCTTTTTTTCAATCTTCGTAAATTAAAAAACAAATTGCAAATGTTTGATAGCGGTGATCTCAATGCACAACAAGTGAAAGAAATTGCAACACGATTAAAAGTTACAGAAGACGAAGTGGTATCAATGAACCGTCGACTTAGTGGAGATGCTTCCCTTAATGCTCCTCTTCTTACAAATAAAGGTGAAAGTTATGAATGGCAAGATTGGTTGGTGGATGATTCAAATAACCAAGAACAAGTTTTAATTGAGCAAGATGAATTAGAGAATCGTTATTCCTTGTTAATACAAGCTATGGATAATCTTAATGAACGCGAAAAACGCATCTTTAAAGCGCGCCGTTTAAGAGATGAACCGCTAACGCTAGAAGAGCTCTCGAATGAATTTAATATCAGCAGAGAGCGTGTTAGACAGATTGAAGCACGCGCATTTGAAAAAGTACAAAATTCTATTAAAATCTCTACTCTATGCCAGAAGGAAGTAAAAAATCGGATTTGTTTGCATAAATCTGAAAAATAAGAGAAACTTGGTATCGTAACATATATTCATACTGCAAAATAGATCTATTGAAAGTAGGTTGAGAATACTGTTATAGTTTATTTTCTCTATTCAGTATTTTTTAAATAAAAGGCTTATGATTGATTTTTTTCATAAGCCATTGTTTAATAACTTCATTAAAAATGGTTTGGCCTGCTGGACCTTTTGTAAAAGTTAATTCATACATACGGCCGTTTTTATCGCTTATCACTAAACGAAGCCAATCCAGATCACGTATTAACTGTAAATTTCTATCAAGAAACGGATGATTGCCAATCAATGCAAAAACAAAAAAATCATCATCAATCCTAGCAGTTACAGTTCCAACTAAAGTTTGACCGATTGATTTCTCACTTTCTTTAAAAGTCAATGATTTAATATTATTGATTGATTGCCCTGAAAATTTATCAGAAGTAATAAAAATTAAGTCTATAATATAAGCAGCGTGCAAAGATTCATCAGTATTACGACGTAAAGTTAACCGTAATGATAATCCTTCATCTGGAATTATGATATCGCCTCTTATAGCTAATTCTCCTTGAAGCCCTCTAACAGAATCTTCTGTTATAAAGGACCATGATGCACTACCCGTCGCTGCTTTTCCTGCATCATGTTTCGTAGGCATTTGATATAATACAGCTTTACCTACCTGCCCAAACGACTTTAAATTAGTCGTAATAACTGTTGATGTCCCTTCTAAACTTGGAGCTTCGGTTTTTTCAGCTGGACCAACATCAACCTCACTTCCATCCTCTAATAAGCGTTGTGTTAATTTTCGATTTGTTTGAGTTACTTTTTGTGGTGTGTTAGATATCTGAATATCTTTCTCCTGTAAATTTTGGTCGTCTGATATAAATATACGTCCGCTAACAAAAAAAATACCACTAAACAAAATAATAATACTAAAAAAAGAAATAATACTTACTAAAATACGCTTTTGTAGCGATGACCGATTAGCACGCCGTAAAGCTTGCGAAAAGATATGTGACACAATATGAGAATTATCCACTTGTGAATTAGACATGTCTTTTTCAATATTTGGACCCTCTTCATGAACATTAAAAGCATCTACATCAACAAGCTCTGCATCCGGTATATCTGATACTACAGATGCCTCATCAACAATCTCATTATCAACTAAAAGAGAGCTTTGCGCATTTTTCTCATCACTGTTTTTTTCTGTACAATTCCACCCCATAATTGAAGAAAGTTGTTTTTTTTCAACAGCTAAATATTCTTCTTCAACAGTTGTAATAGCACTTTGCAAAGCACGTCTTTGCTCTTCTATTGCTGCTTTTGGCAATTTCATATTTACAATTTTATGCTCTAATATTTTAGTAGCCCGTTCATAAACTTGTTCGCGTAATTTGGGTGTAATATCTTTTTGAGCATTAATTGTATTTTTTAAGATCCCAACGAAATCTATCATATTCTACATAGTCTTTCTTAAACTTAAGAGGAAAATTTCTCAGTTTATAAAACTAAAGCACTACTCATTGATTACTTTAGCCCTCAACTAACGTAATTGATATTAATACAAACGCCATAATAATTTAGATGAGTACAAAAATAAACAGCGCTATTTTGTACCTTTCCTATTATATAGCCTCAAATGCTTATTTTTGCTATAATTTAAGATATAAGATAAAAATTAATCTGCAAAAGGATCAGCAATGAGGATTGTATCTTTTCGCTCAGGGCTAGTTGATAATAAAACAACTGGTATACCAATTAATTTTTCAATATAGCGCACATATTTGATAGCTTGCGCTGGTAGTTCTGCCCAATTTGATACACGTGCTGTTGTTTCTTTCCAACCTTCTAATGTCTCATAAATCGGTTGAATACGTGCTTGTGCTCCCATAGAGGATGGCAAATAGTTTATTCTTTTACCATCAAGTTCATAACCAATACAAACTTTAATTTTATCTAAACCATCAAAAACATCAAGCTTTGTCAGTGCAATACCATTGACGCCACCAATAGTCACCATCTGACGCACCAAAACAGCATCAAACCAACCACATCGACGTTTCCGACCTGTCACAACACCAAACTCATTTCCGCGCTCTCTAAGAAATTCACCAATTTTATTCATTTCTTCTGTTGGAAATGGCCCTTCTCCCACACGTGTTGTATAAGCCTTCGCAATACCCAACACATAATGAATTGAACCAAGGCCCAAACCAGAACCAATAAAAGCCTGTCCAGCAACTGTGTTAGAAGAGGTTACATAAGGATAAGTTCCAAAATCATTATCCAATAATGCACCCTGTGCGCCCTCAAATAGAATACGCCGCCCTATACGATAACTTTCATCCAAAAGACGCCACGTACACTCCATAAAAGGTAAAATTTCATCTGCCACTTGCATTAATTCATCATAAAGTGTTTGTGGATCAATTTCTGCAACCCCCATACCACGACGCAAAGCGTTGTGATGCCCCATCAACCTTTCAATCTTTGGCATTAAAGTATCAGCCTCTGCCAAATCCACTACGTGTATGGAACGACGACCTATTTTATCTTCATAAGCAGGACCAATACCACGTTTTGTTGTGCCAATTATCAAACCAGAAACATTACTATCCCGAGCTGCATCAAGATCACGATGCACCGAAAGAATCAAAGGAGCATTTTCAGCAACACGCAAAATTTCCGGTGTAATCTTTATACCCTGAATACGTAATTTTTTTAATTCTGCAACAAAATGGTGAGGATCAACAACTACACCATTACCGATAATTGATAGCTTTCCACGAACTACACCAGATGGTAAAAGTGATAATTTATAACTAATCCCGTCAATAACCAATGTATGACCAGCGTTGTGCCCACCTTGATATCTTACCACAATATCTGCCCGCTCAGACAACCAATCTACGATCTTACCCTTGCCTTCATCTCCCCATTGAGTGCCGACAACTACTACATTGGCCATAACTTTCTCCGTTGTATTTGGAAAATAACACCAGTGTTCAAAAACAAGTGGTTCTTTATAATAAAATTTTATAGCAAGTGTGACTCTTCATTTCAACTTTATGAACCAACATTTTTGATCACCAAGATAGACTAGATGTCAATTCAAAAAATATCTCTCCCTTCATTCAAACACACCACAACTGCTGAAAAAGCCTGTACTACAATATTAACAGCAGCAATAACAGAAACCATCGTCGTTACATAGCACAAGATTAATATATATTTGAATAACTCTTCTTAAAGATAAGGTCAAATCATCACCACCACTACCAATAACCTTTCTAATAACAAAACAATGTAAATAAAAGTGATATAACTGCCCTAAAATCTAGCTTTTTAGTTTTAAACTGGATAATATTATTATGATTTTTTGCAAATAAGTCATTAAGAAGAAAAATATTCTAATATTTTTTTAAAAGATTTTGAAAAATTTCTCATTGTACTAATAATAAACTTTCTTCTAACCTACATCGTGTATTATTCTGAATTTATTATACTGATTATCACTTTATATTTGAGATACTTGAGTATTGCTTTTTCATGTGAAAAAATAAATTATAGTGCAACTCTATATTTTGGAATAGATACTAGAGAATAAATTTATAAAAAACAGATTATTTTTATTTTGGCGACTAGACAGAAAGAATTTTAATGTTATAACCTCACGGAATCTATGAATTTTTTGAGATGCGCCCAGATAGCTCAGTTGGTAGAGCAGCGGACTGAAAATCCGCGTGTCCGTGGTTCGAATCCGCGTCTGGGCACCACGTGCTTTTTAGCAACACATAACTTATTGATTTTATTTATCTTTTTTTAAGGTGAGGGATAGTAAAATAAAGGTGAGGGAATAGGATTTTAGATTCTTCTCTAAAATCTATGATAAATTAATCTCGTTTTTTGGTCTCTTTATCTTTGTGTTTCGATCTTTTGTGCACCTTTCCACCCACAGACGTGAACACCTTGTTTGTTGTGCTTTAAGATTTGCTTTGCCAAATTTGGACTGATAACCGTAATATCGTTTCTCTCCAAATATATTGGAGACCAACCAATACAAGAAGCGTATTCATTTATCGCGCACCCACTCAGAGAGATCAGCACGCACATCGGCATCACTTTTCTTATTAACTTCATTTTCTATTTCCAGCCGTGTTATTGCTCTCTTGACAATAGTCTCTGTTTGTTTTTGCCGTTCAGTCTTTTTGCCCAAACGAAAAGCCTTCACTAAGGCTACAAAAAAAGCGGTTAAAACCGCTATCACCGCCACAAAATATCTTTTGGTGCAAAAGATCATAAACGTTGCTCTCGTAAGCGCTTAATAAAAAATACTAACCACAGACAGAACGCAAAAACTATAATCGTTGCTAAAACATGTTGCATAGAATCACGCCCTTCTAACAATTCCGCTAGTCCTGAAACAATACCTATAATAGGAGCAAAAACTTCTGCTTTTAAAATTTTTGTTGGTTCTTGCGCTTCTACTGTTTGATAATTAGACGAAACATACGCACTCTTAGCCCATAATCCTGCCTCTGCTGCACGACGGTGTACAAGACCTTTTAAACGCTTGCCTCCCGCTTTAGTCCATTTCTGCAATTCAATGGGCACAGATTCATAATCGCCTTTATTAAGCTTCTTAAGCAATGTAGAGTTTTGAAAAGCCGTTATCCCTATATTATAACAAAAAGAAACAAGAGCTCCAAACTGCTCATCACTTAAGTCGACATAAACCGCTTTTTCAACTGCTTGCTCATATTGACGCAAATCGGTCAAAAGAATCGTTTCTGCTTTTCTTTCCGTAATAACCATGCCTTCAAAAACGATTGGCTTACCGGCTTTTTTCGTATGACCATATCCTATGGTCCAAATGCCAGAAGCATCTCTATAAGCATGGAGCCTTAGTCCTTCCCATTTCTTTAAATAATTGAGACAATTTTTACTGATTTTTCGTGCCATCGTTCAATTCCATTCTATAAATATACCTTGATTAATACCGCGCCATCACCACCATCGCCATGAGAAGAAGATGTAACATCTTTTCCGGGAAAATAACCGCCGCCGCCGCCACACCAGCCTATATTGCGATTACCGCCATTACCACCCTTACCACCCCACATGCTATATCCCCCTTTACCACCATGACCGCCACCACCACCACCGCCACCATAAACGCTGTTACCGCCATTACCACCATGGCCATTAGCTGCTCTGCCATCCTTACCATCATTACCACGACCACCTGCAACACCACCGCCACCGCCGCCATAAACGCTGTTACCGCCATTACCGCCGTTACCACCCGAACCGCCAGGGCTACTCCAGTCACCAGAGTCATCATGTCCCCCTTTACCACCTTCACCGCCATAACCGCCATTACCGCCGCAGCCATAAATACTGTCACCACCACGACCACCACGACCACCAATGCCACCGCCGCCACCCTTGCTGTCTTTACCACCAGTACAGCCATTACCGCCATTACCACCACGACCACCATCGGATAAAAAATTATCACCACCACGACCGCCATTACCACCAAAGCCTTTACCGCCATAAACGCCATTACCGCCATTACCGCCATTACCGCCAAGAAAACCATCACCACCACCACCAAGTTCAGCATTTTCACCGTCAAATCCAGCTGTTTGATGAGGTTGTAATGAGGCTCCACCAAGAGCTATAATAAATTGACCAACTTTTGTTTCTCTGCCACCATGATCACCATCAGTTCTTCCTCCTCTTCCAATTTTCACTGAACTCTCGCCAAGAAACTTTTTCCTTGTTCTTACGTATGTACAACAACCACCAGCACCACCAATGCCACTCTTAAAACGTTCACTTTTCCCAGCATTCCCGCCACCCCAAGCCCATATTTCAAGCTCTGTCTCATCAGTTGTTCCTTCCGGCCAAGGGATCTCTCCACTTTCTGTCATGAGGATTTCGACAGGTTTGCTCATCCCGTTACAACTACAACTCCCACCACCGCTGCTATTGCTGCTATGTGCTTGAATCGAAGCGAGGAGATGAACCGGTGATATAAGCGCATGCTCTGTTTTGGTGCCATTAATCCAGTCTTGCTGTTCAAAAGCTTGCATGAGATCAACTTTTTCCTGCACCTTATCCGCTGTCACTTTCGCTTTATCAGCTGTCTCTTTCACAGTACTGATAGAAGATTGTGCATTTTCGGCTGTACTTTGTGCAGTAGTAGCAATAGCTTGTGCTTCTGAAACATGAACTTCTGCAGTCTTCGCTATATTTAATACACTGTCTGCGGCTTCTTTCGCTTCATGAGCTACTTCCTTTGCAGCTATAGCTGTCTTTTGCGCTGTATCTGCCACCTCTTTCACAGTACTGATGGCAGACTGCGCATTTTCGGCTGTACTTTGCGCAGTAGTAGCAACAGCTTGTGCTTCTGAAGCATGAACTTCTGCTTTCTCCGCTCTATTGAAAGCGCTCTCAGCAGTTTCCTTTGCTTCACCTGCAATACTCGCACATCCTTGAGCCGTAGTTTGTGCATCTACAGCTTTAGTTTCTGCATTCTTCGCTATACTTAATGCGCTCTCCGCATCCTTTTTTGCTTCATGAGCTGTATAAACCCCACATTCTGCTGTCTCTTTAGCATCATGAATGCCTTCTTTAATCGCCTCAATCTCTGCTATCTGTATGCGCTCTTCAGCCGTTAAGATAAAATGCTTCTCTCCTTCTCGCATATTGTCCATATTAAAAGCATCTTTGGCTACTTTTTTGGGATCATAGACCGACTTCGACATCCCAAGAGATTTCGATAACGAAAAGTAATGGATGGTATTTTTCAGATCAACAGGCGAAATAGGATAATTGACCCCCTCATCGCCGGCATGCCACTTTTCTATCGTGGGACCAAAAGAACTAAGCCACTGCAACTTTAATCTTTCTTCCTCAGACAAAATCTTTTTTGTAGGACCCTCGCTCATATTTTCCATCGAAAACGCACTGAGCCTTAGATTGTCCGGGTCATAAAGAGAGGCTTTCATATCACCAATCTCTAAAGAGGAGGGTGTGACCCAACCAGCACCGGATAAAAGCATCTCTTCACCAGGATAACCACTGGCTTCAATATCATAAACTGTGGCTTTATCTTTGTAAGCAAGGGCCCCAATATCTCTCTTGGCAACAGCATCATCAGCCTTTTTGCCTTGAGCAGCGGTTGCAAAATAGTTTACAGAATAAGCTGCTGCACTGCCTACTGAAACAGGAGCAAGAGCCTTAGTGTCTGAAAGACCTTCTTTAACTTCTTCTTTGGTTGCTGGATCAAGCGTAAATGTATGCGTATGATAGGGAAGAGGCATGGCATTCAATTCCTTAAATTCATTTTTGAGGATGTGTGGAAGGGGAACACTGCAAACGTAACTCATCGATCATTTTTTGCAGGGTTTCCAGGCGTTCGTCTGTTGCTTTTTGCTGCTCCATAAAAGCACTTAAAAGATCATGCTGAACATCGTTTTTGATCAGAGCGATGATCTTATTTAATGGTGCATGAACCACTCTATGACTGGCATAAAAAAGAACGCGGATTTGCTCCGCGTCAGTAATATCATCAATAGCAGATGGATTATTAAACATTCAAAAACTTCATGATTTTATGGCATAAACAACCGTTGCATTCACAGGACGGGTTTCTGTCTCACCTGTCGAAGAAAGACTGACCTTATGCGTATGTTCACCAGCAGAATCTGTCGCACTTCTTCTGTAGGTAGTCCTATAAGCTGGATTTCTTGCACCAACATTAGGCCCTCCTTCCATAATGGAATAATAATCAAAGCCATGTTTATGTCCGCCTGATTTTTCAATAGTGCAAGTGTGGGTATGCGATTTGATGCTATCTTTCTGCATTTCAGCAAATGTTCTTTTGTTATCTAAGCCACGACCATCATCAAAGCCACGCAAAAACATTCCTCTAAAATCTGGAACTTTAAAGGTTTCGTCACCGTCTTTCCCCCATTGATTTCCTATCGCTTTGAATAAGTCTGGATAATCTTTACGCTTATAAACAGCACCATTACAGAGAAGCCAACCACTTGGGAGGTCTTGCATAGCAAATGTCGCAATAAAACCAGCAGGAAAGCTTTTTACCTGGGGAGGTGTTTTGGGTGTAGGATTGATTAAATACCAGCCATCAAGATCTTTTTTTGAAGAATCCTCACTATAAACGATTTCATAAATACCGCCCGCTTGTAATTCACCCCCTTCTAAGGAAACAACACCAGCATCCGTTGCTTTATAAACAGGCTTTTCTCCTATGTTATTAACCGTGAGTGTTGTCGGACCAATATTGCTATCACAAGCCTTAAAACGCAGAATAAGATCATTTTTATACGTCGTTATTGGAGAAACGGTCGTCAGCATAATGGATGTTGTCTTTTCCTGATCATTCACATTAAAAACCGAATAAAGAGAACCCCCATTATCTGCAAGATATTCCCGCACACGTTGCATCATCGCTCGTGCACTGTCGTTAACAGAACTTGGTGGCTGACCTTCTGCCCAATTAATCAGATCATCTGAGTGTGCATTGGCATCAGCTGTAAGCGACCAATCATAAATATCAGACATAAGATGCCGTTCCTCTCTTTAATAATTCTTCTCGTAAGCGTTTGTCTCTTTGCTGGCCAGAGAAAGCAGCAGGCTGCCGCCTTGAGGGATCAATTAACGGCGTTAAATCTATAGGAGGACGGCTGCCAAACTGTGCCCCTCCTGTCATGCTTGGGTGCTGCTGTGCGTGCTGCTCTTCCTTATTGTATAGCTCTGCACTCTGTTTCATTAAGTCAGCGAGTTTCATTAAACCGTTTTTAAAAGAAGGTGTGTTCTTCATCAGGGATTGATCACCCTCAATCGCTTTTTGAAACCTCTCAATTCCTTGTGAAGCTCTTTCTTGTTGTGAGTGTGTCATCATATTTGGACCAGCACCCGTTTTGTTATAAAGCTGATAAACATGATTCATAAAATCACTTGCCGTGTTTTTCATCTGTCCACCATTCAATGTTACCGCCTGCTGGCCTAAGAGCTGACTTGCGGGAAGCATGGGATTTTTGATCAACCTGGCGGCCCCTGCTGGACCTTGTTGATGGGCTAAATAAAGCTCTGCCTCGGAAGGAACTCTCCCCAAAGCCGTTTGCAAATAACGCGTATTATCCTTCGTCAATCGCGCCATAGCATCCGTTGCTTCAAAGGGATCAAACTTATTCTTTAAGCGATACTGCTCGGCTGTTGAATCTAAAAATTGATACAATCCTCCTGCACTACTGTTCTTATTTTGTGCAGTGGGGTTACCGTTACTTTCTATCATGGCTACCCGCTGAAGAAAGCTTTCCGGTAAACCATACTTCTGCGCTGCCTGAGAAATGGCATGCTTAACATGAGGAGGAATCATTCATTTGCAATCCTTCTAACAGCAGTACCATTCAAAAGAAGACCAATAAGACTGACAAATTTTGCATAATCTTCCTTCCTTATTAAGCGTTTCTTTTCTGCTTCATGAAACTTCTTAAGAAGTGTAACCGCTTTCTGCCTTGATAATCCAATATTTCCCTTCTCACGCGCTGTTATAAGAGCTGCAATATCTCTCTCTGTATCTTTGTGGATCCTTCGCGTTATGCTTGCCCATGGGCCTGTTAAAAGCTTCATTACTGCCTTCAATGGATTGAGATTCTCTGTATTCTTAGCGCCTTGTTCTACTCTTTCTCCTACTTCTCCTATATGTTTTGGCAGTTGTGCAAAAAGCTTTGATCTCTCCATCTCTGGTCTCAACATTTTCATCAATTGATCTGCTTTATTCTCACCATAAATATGCTGTAGTTTTTCTTGACCGTTTTGCGTACCAAACAAACTCAGTAAACTATTCTCTGGATTATTGGCATTTTTTGATGCGGTCTCTATCTGTTCGCGAACACCTTTTTTAAAGGCATCTTGTTCCAATGCACCCATGCCTGCAAGCTGACTTTTAATCGTATCCAAATCAATATTCTTCTTGAGCGCTTCTTTCCCTTGACTTAAAGCATCACTGACTTTGTGATTATCATAATAAATTTTCCTTGCTTGAGCATACTCTGGAGATGCGCTATCTAAAATGCTAAGAAGACGTTGCTTAATCTTTATCAAATCTCGAGCATATCCATTTTCCCCTTTGAGCTGAGCAGAGTTAATCTTATCATCCAGTGCTTCTTTTGCCTTGATTAAAAGTTGCATATCCGACTGTTGGTGTCCATTTCTTGCGAGAACCTTTGAATCCAAATCATTAAGCACTCTTACCAGTGCTTTTTCGGAGGCGTCTTGAAATGCAGGAGTTTTTTGCAAAATCCGTAATTCCTCTTGAGCAGTCTTAGCAATTGGCATTGCCTTTGCCTTCTCATACAGTGGATCAGCCTTTGCCTTCGCTCGGTTAATAATCTCCTGTTGTAAATCATTTGTATTGACTTTTGGACCAAGCACCCTTGTTATTCCGTCGTCAATCCGTCGATAAGTTTCATTTTGCCTGGCTCCTAAACGGTTTCTTACAATGGAATAGGCATCATGATCTTTTTGGGCAGCCTCAAAAGCCCGTGCAGCAAGACCATCATGAAGATCAATGATCATTGAGTCAGGACCACGCCGTTTTAATGTCTGTTCAAGGGTACCCATAACATCGTCCCCTAAAGAATGACTTACTTCCTTTAGTGCTTTAGGGCTTATTCCATGGGGCATGGGCTTTGTCACCCCAACCACCTCACCTAAACTACGGAGTGCAGCAGAAGGCATTTCTTTAACAGAAGGAGGTATAGCTTTTGAGATTCCACCAATGGCAAAAGGCGCCGCTGCTCCTAGCACTCCTCCAACAGCTGTTGTGCCTAAAGTATTCCAAAAACCTTCACCTTCACCACTGCCCGATATTGCACCATAGATGGCTCCCTTTTTTGCTGCACGTCCCCACCTAAATTTTGCAGCCTCTTTGCGTGCTGCTGCTTTCCTTGCGGCAAGAGCTGCTGCTTTTGCGGCTGCTTGTCCTGCACCTTCCGCCAAGGCCGATTGAGCAGCTCTTTCTCCTGCTGCAAGAGCGCTGCTTGTTATTTTTGCTCCTTGATTCCCCACTGCTCTTTCTGCTGCATGCTTTGCAACTCGTTTTGCCCCATCTAATAAAGCTTTACCAGTGAGTTGTCCTTCCGGAGCTGCTATACGTCTTGCAAGCTTTGCGGCTGCTTGTCCTGTCTTTGCAGCTGCTTGTCCTGTCCCATTTAACAAAGCTTTACCAGTGAGTTGTCCTGCCTTTGCAGCTGATACAGCTCTCCAAAGAGCAGGGATAGAACGAACAGCTGCACTTGCTCCTGCCGGTATGCGCGCAATAAGTCCTGGACCGAACATGGACGCTACAGCACCCGCTACATTCCCTGCAAAATAAAAATAAGGATGATCTCTATTGGCTGCTTTTTGATAGTCACGCCATCTCTTCGCCACTTCATCATATTTTTTGGCTGCTTCCTTATCACCCGCCCAATATTTTACAGGACCTGCTGCTAACGCTCCTGCTACTTCATCATCATAACCAACAGTTGCTCCATGAACCGCTCCCCACCCAAAAGCACCTGCAACAGTCGGCTTTAACACATCTTTTCCTGTTGCCTCTTTATTCTCTGGAATAGAACCATTAAGCCTTTCTTTATTCTTCGAAAAAAGCTCTTGAAGTTGTTCGGGGGTATAGTCACTGATATGCCCAATGACTTTTGTATTTTTACGATGAATAAGAGGGGGGAGCTCAGCCATTGATTTGTTTCTCCTTAATGTGGCCATCACTATCAACAAACATCGTCCCTTCCGGTAATGCTTCGAAATATTTGTTGAATTGATTATCGGATTCTTCACTCTTCTCATCATTTTGCTGATCAGGCGTGATCCCATAGGCTTCTTGAACAAGTTCAACTGTTAATGCTTCTTGACCAAAAAGAAGCATCTTCGTTGCTCTATTCGCTTTACTGTAAGTATCAATAATTGTTTGAAGAGATTTTTTCATTTGCTCTGCTGTAAGATTCGTACCCAATGCTGCAATCGAATTCTGCAGTGCTTCAAATTCAACATTTGATAAGTTTCCAAAGCCCGATGCTCCATTCGGAGCCAAAGCTTTCATTTTTTGCAATGTATCAATGGCAATGTTACTTTTCAGAGTCTTCAATATAGCCGCAAAATCAGCTCCCTCCGACCCTGGCATCATTGAGAGAAGATGACCAATCGTCCCAACGGTCCTTGGATTTTCATCAAGGATCTTCATTAAATCTTTTGATGTGTTAACAAGCCGTTCTCCACGGGCGATCCCCTCGGCATAGCGTAATAATGCTTCGTTCTTTTCTTTGATTAATGTACGTTCTGCAGCACTTCCTGTAATGGGTATGGCGCGTAAACCACTCTGTGTACTTTTATCCTTCACAAGCGTGTAACCAGCTTCAGCAGCAGATTTAGAACCCTGCATCCCCTGTACCGGAATAATTTTTCCCGAGCTTGAAACCTGGAAAGGTACATCTTCTGGAAGTCCATACTCTACCTTTTCTTCTGCTGTAAGCGTTCTATATCCTCCCTCAGGACTTGAAACAGGAATGATTTTCCCCGAGCTTGAAACCTGGAAAGGCACATTCTCCGGAAGTCCATACTCTGCCTTTTCTTCTGCTGTAAGCGTTCTATACCCTTCCTCAGAATTCAAGGTATTTTCAATCATTTTCTGCGCAAAATCAGGATATTGCAAAAAGGCTTTGGCATCTTCCTCGCTATATCCCTTTGAGCGTAAAAATTCTAAAGTTTGCTGACGTTGTGCGCGTTCATGATTTCCCTGTCGCAAAGCAATCCCTGCATTAGAAAAACTTTCTTCTGGTGTTTGTCCTTGTGAAAGACCAGAGAAAAAATCCATTAAATGCTCTGAAAACTCCGATTTCTTAAAGCGATCCCAAAAGTTACTCCCCTTTTCACCTTCATCCTTTGCTGTCCGGCCATTAAAAACATTCTTGTCTTGTAAGGCTCGTTCCTCTGTCAAAGTACGAGAAAATTCTTCATTATTGAGTGGAGTGTCCTTATTCTGTAAGTCTTCTTGTGTAGGCTTTTTGTTGATCTCAGAAATATAATCCATCACATTTTTATATTGTGCGTGTTCTTCGTTCTCATCCGCTTTATCAATACTCGAAACAAATGCAGGTTGAGGACTTAATGAGATGCCCTGTTTCGGAAAATTCTGTCTCTCGTCTTCTAGGAGCTTATAATTCGAATAATCAGGAAGGGGAGGTGTTTGCTGCTTTAAATCATCCGTTGACATAATCAATGCTGTTGGATTTTTTGTGTTCGATTCCCCGAATACCGTATTAACACCTCGGATCAATGCACTAAGATCGGCTTTTTGCGAATGATCAGATTTTTCAGAATCTGTGATAACCGCAGACGATGAATCTGGAAGCGTAGACTTTTTGAGAAAATACCCTGGCAATTGAGGAATAACCTCATACATCAAAGGACGCAAAATTTTTGGATCCCAAAATTTTGAGAAAGAAAAAGATTCTTTTTTTTGCTCCATCACAAAACCCTTTCCATGCTAAAGCCAAGCTTGTTATAGTCAACATGCAAAAAGCCTGTAGCAGTGTTCAAAAAAACGGCCTCAGGATTTGTTTGGAGAACCTCTTGCGCGATGACACCACGATAGCGCTCGGGATAACCCTTGTAGTTATAATCATAGAGCTTATGGCCATTTTTCTGTCCCACTACGATAATGTTTTCTTTTGCCCGCACATCACTCAGCCCAGCCCACCCTCCAAGAATACTTCCAGCATTTCCAAGAATTTTCCAAGGATTTGGTTTTTGCTGTGTAAGCGATGTTTGTGTTCCATAGCCTCCAGCAGCAGCGCCTCCAGCTGAAAGCAACTTACTTAAATGATCCCAATCAAGATTATTCTGTTGTTCCCATTTTTGTCGTTCTGCATCTAATTTTTGTTGATTATTGGCATCAATCAAATTTCCTCCCGTCAAAGCATTCATATTGGACTGACCTTTTCCTTGAAAAAAGTTATTCGCCCCAGCCAACTGATTTTGGTTCGCTTGATCGATTAAACCATTGGCATTCATCATATGACTGACATCTTGGTTATATTGCTGCGATAACGCTTGGGTTGCCATGCCCCCTAATTCGTTCGCAAGAACCCCTGTATGGGCACCCGAACCATAACGACCAGCACCCGCCAAGGAACTGTTAATGGAATTTGTCGCTTTGTTTAACGCGTTTTGAAGCGCATCATTAAAGTAAGGGTTATTCCCTATTTGTTGGCCAGAAGCCATCTCACTTAAGTTTTTACTGGTTGAATTTTGTCCCGTCGCCAATCCATTCAAATAACTATTCTCATAGTTTTGAGCAGTATTGTTAAGCCCATTGATCGCATTCTTTGTTTGATCACTGAGACCTGCAACACGCTCACCATCATAAACAGCCTTTCCACTGCCTTTATTATAGAAATTCATGGCATCCTGAGCGGCTTGCTCAAAAATCCCTTGTGCCCATTGAGGGGGGGCACTTGTTTGTGTCGTTGTCTGAGTAGGCTTGGTACTTTTCCCCATGTTAAAGCTGCTTTCTATATTCTAAAAGATTAACGACGTAGCCATGCGATTGAAGAGATTTTTTCCATCCACGCCGGCCTATGATAAGAAGCTCTTTCGCTCCCTTTTCCTTATAATAAGCTTCAATCTGAGGAATAACCTGGCTTAAGTGTTTTCCACCTTTTCCGCTCAGCGTGACAATAACGGCCCGCAGGGTTCCTGTGATGAGTTTCTGTAATTCTGTTGTGACATGAGCCATAAAATTTTCATGCGCATCAACGATAATCCAAAGAACTTTATCGCCATTCAAAATATCATTTAAAATAGTCTCTGGAGCGTAATCCTCAGCAAACTTCTTGTTAAAGCTAGCAATGGATTTTAAGACAGGATCCAAATAGGGGGACATCTGGTCCGCACTCCATTTTTCCGTATTATAAATCTTAAAGTTCATCTTATGCCTGCGGGTTTAAGCGTCACATCAAAACCCGTCATATGAGTCCATTGGGTCCCTTCTGGGATTCTAAGACGCAAAGCGTGATAACGAGCCCGAGACCGAAGAGTGTACATTCCATTATTATAGGCCGCATAGCGTTCTTTAGCCCAGTTTAATTTATTTCTCTTATCAATGATAAATGCAGAGCCAACACTTAAACGACCTTTTATTGTGTCCGCTTGAACAAAGGCTTCCGTCATTAAATTGATCTGTCTTCCTGTGTCTCCTACCGTTTGTGAAGCAATCACTGCTTCCATCGGGGCTCCCGCAAAAAGCCCAAATCTATTGTCTTCAGTAAAAGCTCCCAACACCGGTGCGCCATTTTGCCACATCTTACTATCAAGGGAAGCGGGTAAATCTATAAGGCGCTCTGAGACTTCGTCTAAACCTTCTAATGTATACCCCGCTGCAAAGAGAGGAAATAAAAGAAGATCCTGCCCCTTAATGACACTCCAGATTTGGAGCAGCCAGTCATAAACATAGATACTGCTTCCTGTAATATCATCATGAAGAGAGAAATAAACCCGTGAATAGATAGGATCAATACACGCTTTCATCTCATCAAGAGCAAAATTACTGTAGAGCGTAAAAACGGTTTTATCCACTTTACCAAAACCAATAGGAACCATTTCTCCTGTACTGTTGATCTGGTAAAAACCATCATCAGAAATAAAAAAAGTATTGTTGCCACGGCTTGCAATAGCCGTACTGCTTTTCGCACCCATTTTATCTTTTATCTTGGCAAAGCTGAAGATAATTTTAGAGCCGGGAACAAATGTTGCATGATAGATAGCCGAGCGCATAAAAATAAGCGGATTGGTCGCTTCCGTTGAGCCTTGAACATATTCCCCATCGGGAAAATCTTGATAGTCGCAATTCTTTTCACCAACAGTCCACCATTCAGCATCATTCAATCCAGACCACTGAACACGGTTGGGCTTATCGGTCAGCTTCATCAAGCAAACAAAATCGCCCCATACACGGACAAGACCCGCGCGTGGGGGATTGCCGCCTAAATCATCAAACTTTTCATCCATTTTCAGCGCAAGCTTTTGAGGAACATCGTTGCTATTAACAGCAATGATATGCTCTCCAAAAGAAGCAAAAGACCATGGCGCGTTTTCATTCGCATGATATGCAGTCCCCGGCTTGCTGATATCTTTCCAGCCACGCGTACTATTGTTATATTCATACAGCTTTGTGGGTGAACCTATGATAATCCGCACACCATTTAAGGACCGTAGAGCATAAACACCCAAGATAACATCAGGAAAAGGATCCGATGCTGGTGCAACCATTGGAAAGGGAATATAAGACTGAGGAGCAGGCAAAACATTCACGATCTCATTCGAATAGCCACTATTAATAAAGGCAATGTCTGGCCGAAATTCAGCAATAGGGATAAAAGTCATTAAAAATCTGTATGTTGAATCTGAAATAAGTTTTTACGTCGTGAAGTCTCGATGGTCAGGGCTTCTAATTGTTCCTGAAACATCGCAAAAGCCGCTGCAGCCATTTGTGGTTCTTTGAGTATATTCGTATAGAGTTCATACTTTGCACGCGTTTTGATAAGCTCATACGCTTCCAAAAACCAGATTGAATCCTCTTGCATAGTCTCAATCTCTTTTATTCTCATAGGACTAAGAATAAGCCGTATGGAATAAGAAGCATCCGGGATTGGAGACAAGACAAGCTTTTGTTCAAAATAGGCATAACGTGTCGGGATCCCACGATCCCATTCACTCTCAGAGCTTTCAAGAATGATCGGGTCTGTCCGCAAAAGCTTGAACTTATGGGAAGGCTTATCATAGAGATAAACAGCAACAATCTGAACAGCCTCTGCAATAAAGGGATTGACCTCCCTTCCATAACGATTTTTGCCCCTTAGAGTCGTAAAAACAATTTCACGGCTTTCATTAAAATAAAACGGTAAGCGTTCACAAAACCGAAGTGCTGAAAAGATCGCCTTCTGTACTTGATCTATATATTCATCGGTTTGATCATCTATTTCATCTTGAATGTCCTTTAACATCTGAATGAAATTTTTATTACGCGGAACAAAGGCACCTTTCTCTTCAATCGGACCACTTGTCTGTATCGTTATTGCCATCATCAATGCTTTCAAAAATCTCGGGGGACGGAAGGAACAAACGCCCCCCTTTTTTTAACGATTAGTGTAAAACTCAACAATGATTTCAGCCTCCCCTTGGGTGCTTTTCTTGTCTCGTGTAACGTAAATCGTGTTCTCAAATTCTAACGGAACGTTTCGCACAGTGAGAGGCAAATCAAGCTCTTCAACTCCAGAGGTCGCCAGTGTTGCTGTGCCATAATCACTGTTATTTGGTTGTTTTCCAAACTGTGCCGTTGCACCATTAAAATCGGTCAGCGTATAAACACTGATGCTCTTAATGAAAGCATCTCGAGGCAAAATACCAACTTTCGTTGTAAGTCCACGATCCGTATGTTGAATCCGAGTCCGAAAAAAACTAACTTGTTGTGTATGGATATTCCGACCTTGTAAAGCGATCGGCATTCCATCATCCGTTGTCTCACCAACATCAAAAGATGACCGTGCGAGGGAGTGTTTCTTTTCCATAATTTAATCCTCTTTATGGGCTCAATATTTTTATATTTCTTCAGAAAAAGACGGGAGAACTATCGTCCCAAAATCTTGACCTCCTTGCTCAGAATGAGGCAAAGTGTAACGTGACTTTTTCATCCCAATAATGGTTTTGGCAGCAACGCCAAATTCACGTTCATAGTCAAATAATTTCTCTACAAGATGATAACGCGTTTTACCCTTACTATGACCATAAGCCATAATCACACTTTGTGCCCCGAGCAAAACAGCGCGACGAACAGAAAGAACAGGCTCTTGCGTTTTTGAATGAACACCATGAGGAACATGTTCAGACTCCCGTAAAATGACACCGTTATACATGCCCAGTGAGCCATCAAAAATGGGGTTTTTAGTGCGGCTTCCATTGTAAACCGCTTTGGTAATGTCAAGCCACTGGCCAGCATCTGTATTCGTGCGCAATTGAGTCACCTGTTTTGGGTGAAGATACACCACATAGACACTTTCTCCATTGACACGCACCGGTCTAATTTTAGGATTAGCCAGTTTCGCACGTTCCACAGCATCATCGATAAGAGATAATGTAAACTCATCGTCTTTTGTGAGTTCTTCATCAGCCTTTTTCTTCCCTGGACGAATAACGCGCAATTTACTTGGCTCCAATGGTGCATTAAAACCATAATGCACTGGTTCTATCGTCGTTGTGCGACCTTCAAACTTCATCCACGGAGCTGTATATCCAGCAGCCTGGATAAAGAACATCATACTCAGTCGATCAGCATACCAATCAACAAGTCCAGTCTTTGCTTCTGCACGCAAATTAAACGGAACACGTTGTTGATCAATTGTTCCTTCATATTTAACACGTGCAGCATGAGAAAGCTCATTGAGCCGCACTGTTTCATTCATAAATTGAAGCGCCTCTTCATTTCCTTCCAGCGTTTGCCCTTCGGTAACACCAGCTCCCATAAGCTGAACACGCAGTCCACTCGTGACTGAATCACCCGCTGTTTTATTCAAGCCTTCCAAAACTTGGATGACATTATTTTTATCTTTTCCCATAAGAGGAGCTATTGGTGTTGCTTTTGAGCTTTCTGCGTTAAGCAGCTTAGCCCAAATCTGAACAGCTAAGGGACTGTTAATGTTTACGTTTGTTGTTGCCATTTCAAAAAATGCCTTTCTTGGTTTTTAAATGAGCCTTGCGGCATAACCAAGCAACCACTTGGTTATCTCTTCTGCACCACTGCGCATCTCTTCACATCCTGTCCATGATGTGTTCAAATTTTTCTTGATTCTTCTCAACCCATGCAGCTAACTCAGCTTCCGACATGGAAGAGAGTGTTCTTATATCAACACCGCCTAAGGGAACCTGCCCACCACGTGCCGCTAAGGTCCGTGCTGCTGTGTTACGCTCTTGGAGAGCTTCAACTTCATTCTTGTTCTGGGGGCCACTATAGCCAAAAGCTTTTGCCTTTTGCACAAGCACCTCGATGGGGTTGACGCCTGCTTTTTGGCAATGCTGACAGATTTGACGCAATTCAGCACCAATTTGCTGTTCTCTCAGTGCAGGATCTTTCCATTGCGGATAAAGACCTGTTTGCGCTTTTAATGAATTATCGGCAATCTCATAGAGATAATTCGTGATATTCTCTAAATCTGGATATTTGTCTTGAACCTGGGCCTTGGCTTCTTCAAAATAAGCCCCTAATTGCTGCCTTTCATAGTGCTCTTGATTTATACGCTCCTGCTCCTCTTTCATAAAAGAAAACTCATTGAGCAATTTCTGTTGTTCTTGCACTTTATGGCTAAGCCAGGCGATATGCGCTTTAGGATCATCTTCTAAAGTCGGAACATTTTTATCATACTGTTGAGCAATTTCTTCCTGCATAGCAGCATATTGCTGCGCAATCTCAACAGCAAGCTCACGCGCTTCTTCAGCACTTTGCTCTGCCTTTTGGCGGGCTTGTCTCTCCTGCTCTATCGCTTCATAATCATACGGTTTCTGAGGCTGTTCATCGACCACCTGTTCAGAATTCTCATGCGATTCAATCGTGTCAATCACTTGCTCAGGCTCAACAAGCTCAACAGAATAATCATTGGCTTGTGCATCGTAAATCGCTTGTTCTTCTGGCGTCAATTGTTCTTCCATCTTTTGTTCCTTTAATATATTGTTGCTCTTCTTGTTGCAGCCCGATACTGTTCTGACTGCGCTTGTAATGCTTTACGCTCTAAATCACGCTGTGCTAGCGCATTCTTGGCTCTTTGAAGCTCAAGCTGCATCCGCGCTTGCTCCTGCTTCAAGAAAAGCTCAATATTTTTCTGCTGTAAGGCAGCTTGTTTCTGCTGTGCATCAAGGTGATAGAGAGTGCTTTTTGCCTGTGCTTCCTGCTGTAGAGCAGCAACCTTTGCTTGTTGCTCTGGGCTTAACTGTGGCCCCTGGCTTTGTTGCATCATCTGCTGTTGCTGCTGTTGCTCCTGTGCCTGCTGCGCCTTGGCCGTTAAACTCGCCACAAGCGTAGCGGGTAACGGTGAAAGCTTCAGAAGATCGGGGATCATCTCCGGTGTTAAAAAACCACCAAGCAACGGTAACATCTGAGTAATCGCTGCAAAAGTTTTCTCTTTTTCATTCGGACTGGTCGGAGAGTCATCAACAATAATATCATATTCAAGACTTGTCACAGCTTCACGCGTTAACGGTACATACTGAGCGTTCTCAGGACCAGAAATCCGCACTAAACGACCATCAGAAAGATAATTCTGGATCAAGTAAAGAATAATTTTTCCTTGCCTGCAACGGTAAAGCTTGAGATTATCAAATAAACTGGCAAGCAAATTCAAGGTGGATTGTCGGCGGGTATTTTCCAGGACATTCGCTTGATTGACTTCCCTGGTCCCTATAAACTCAGCAGATAATCCTGTGACATGCGTGATAGCCTCGCGCGATTCATTAAATAACTGGAAAAAACCAGCAGGAAACTGCGCACTGGGCTTCGGCTGTAATTTTCCACTGGTCAAGGCTCCATTTTTCAACCATGTGATCGCATCCGTGCGCGACCAACTGTCCAAAGCCTGACGTTCATCGTCAAAAGCATCGCGTTCAGCCATCAAACCGCCTTTGGATTGGCTGTTGAGGATATACATCACCTGACTAAAATATTTATTGGACCATTTTTGCGGATCTTTCGCAGGACGAACAATCCCGTAAAACTGGTTCTTAAGCTTATCCAATGTGCCTGTAATACATTCCCACCCCAGCTGTCCGTCAGGCGCTAAAGGCCGATCCGGCTTTGCTAAAAGGCGACGGCCAAGAAAAGCGCGCTTAACAATTTTCTTCTGAAAGCGAGCTCCTTGGAGTTCAGGAAGAACAGTCTGAAGTTCTTCAAACTCTTTTTGACTATAATCCCGCATCTGACCCGTTTGGGGATCCGGTGCCTTATAATAAGTCTCATACTCAAACCAACGACATTCAACAAGGGTCACAAACCGCCTGTCTGAAGAGAATGAGCCTCCAGTGTGAGGATCGCCATAGGCATCAAGCGATACAGGGGAATCTTCAGAACCCATGGCTCCCTCTACAGACCAGTCCGCATTCAGATCTTCCAAAGCCATATCAGGAAAAAGATTTTTAGCATCCTCAATGGATTTGCGATCCACATACCACAAGCGCTGCGCATCAACCAAATTGGATCTCACAGCATTCGCATCCCAAACCATTTTTAGCGGATCTAAACGCCTAACTGTGGGCACACCTTCCGGATTTGTTTCATAATCCAAACGTGTATCCGTCCATCCCATGCCACAAATGATCATATCTTGAAAAGCATCGGAATCTGCATATTCAGCTTCCGCTTCATCTCGAAACCATTCCGCTGCTCCCGTTAGCAATTCATTGGGGATTGCAGCACCAACTTGCCGCGGTTGAAACTGTACTTCTCGCTTATTATTCCGCTCCGCTCCAACAATCGCATTCACCAAAGGCGCTATCCGATTAAATGTCATTACAGGACGCCGTTGCGTTCTTAAAACCGCAAGATCTTCCTCTGCCCACTGACGACCATTGTAAAAATCAAAGTCTTCGCGCGCTTGTTCCCGCCATTCATTAACAGGCTTAATATCTTCAGCATACCAAGACTTTAAGCGTCGATAGAGTGCATAGTCGTCAAGATATGCTTTCTTTTTATCGTTCTCTAAAAGGCCATCCATGAGGCTGTTTCTCTTTCTATAGCGTAATAACGATTGTGCTGTGTCTTCATTCGTGGCGCTTCATAGGTGATGCACATCAAGCCAAAAGCATCAGCTCCATGGCTCGACCAATCATGCTCGGCTCCTAAACCAATGCCACGTTTGTCATCCCACTTTTCGTGATACCAACTTAAAGCCTTGCGGCCACCAACCGTTGTCTCTTCATGAAACCAAACAGACGGTAAAAGACGACGCACCGCCTCTATCCGCATCTTAACCGCTCCAGGGCCTTGATTAGGAATAACCTGCGTTTCAAAACCTGCATCATTTAAAGCACTCTCAAAACTCACATTATGTACGCGATCCTTGGTGGCACCATCATGCGGCAAAATCATCAGCGCCTTCTCATAGCCATTCTGACGCAACCATCCGATATGCTCCGATAACGGCTGTCCCTGTGCTTCATAATAATCAAGCACTCTGATCTCTTTACCAACAAACTGTGCTATCCAAATCGCCGTGGCATCTGCCTTCGCTCCCGTCCCACCAATATCCCAAAAGGCACGGAGCTGCATCAGAGGATCACGAGCAACACGCCCGATCCGACCCTCTTGCTCGGCTGCCAACATTTCCTTTTGGAAATAGGCTCCCTGAACCGCTTTTAAATAACCACCTTCCCAAATATGCTTATAACTCTCAGGACGATTCCTAAGATCATCAAGCCGCGCTTCATTCAATATCTGCGGAAACTTCGGATTGTCTGACCAATTGATCTCAACACCCTTAATTGCTTCATTCTCTGAAAAACGAAACCGCCTCTCAACCGGTGCAGTGTCTCTTAAGGGGTTCCATGTCACCCATAACTCTGCACGCCATCCATCGCCCTCTTCACGTAAAGTCGGTATAAGAGTCTGCCACGCTGTCTCTGTAACAGGCTCTGCCTCATCAACCCAACAAAGCAAAATCCGACCCATCGATTTGATACTGGCTATATTCCGGTCTAGTCCTGAAAACTGGAAAGATATTCGTCCATCCTTCGACTTAATCGAGGACTCCCCAACCTGATAATAATCCTTTAAAAAATCATGCGCTTCAACAGCACGCTTAATTTCCTCCAAGGAACTCTCTGCTAGCGAATTCTGAAACTGACGCGCACAAAGGATCGTCCCAGATATCCCTCCCATACCAAATTGATAACCTTTCAAAGCGGCCATCAAAGCAAAGGATCTTGTCTTCCCTGATCCCCGTCCTCCCCATGCCGCACGCACCGCTGCTCTTCCTGAAAAAATCGGTATGAGCTTGGGGACAATCTTAATCTGTCTTATGGTCATCAACCAAAGGCGCTATTTCCACGCGCCCTATCATTTTAATCGCTCCACCGTCCTCTCCGGTAACCTGTAACGGTAAAACCTTACCAAGCAACGCTAAATAAGCCGCTGGGCAGCTGACAGCTTGCTTTTCTAAATAAGAGACCAATCCATCATTTCCTATTTTATTGCCCGCATTCTCAGCAGCCTTAATCACAGCTTCTTTCAAAAGACGCGTTATTTTATTCGGAACACCTTTAACACGACCACTCCCTGCCTTCGGAGGAATACGCTTCTTAAGTGGCGCTTGAGGAGGCTGAGTGGTATTTTCTGATGTCATTAAATACACCCTCTAGATAACAAAAAACCCCGCATTTGCAGGGCATACAGAATAAATACAACATAATTTTAGAGACAAGTCGACTAAGTACAGCAGCGTCATTAAATATGATTTCCTATACAATGTCAACAAAAAAATCTAAATATTGTGCTTTTTTATTTCCATCACCTAAATCTAGTCGTTTTACTAACAAATGAGACGTCATTGTATCATCTGAACGAATCTATTACACAACTGATCATTAATAAAAAGGGGGGAGAACATGGAACCAGTATCAATATATTTTGGCGCAATAGCAGAAATAATTAATATACTATCTGAGCCAGGTCCTAAATTCCTTCGATTTTTTACAGCAATATCAATTCTTTTAAATTGTTTGATAATATTCTCTAGATATGAGTGCTTTATGAGCCCTGGCAAAACAGAAGATGTCATGCCTACCATAATAGTTATAGCGATAATATCTACAGGGTTTCTTCTCTTTAGCTTTCCAAACGAAGGGATAGCCGTACTTATCTGTACGCTTCCCATCCTCTTCTTTCGGTTTCTCTGGCATATAGGATGCGAAGACCTCACTTTCCTCATAATAGGACTCGCTATCCTTCATTTTTTTGAATTCTCAACAAACACTTTATTAATAGTAATAATCCTATATGTTTATCTATGGAAGCTTATAATATCAAAAGAATATGAAAAGCTACATTATAGCCATAATAACCTAGTTAATTCCTATAATTTAGTGATAAAAGAGCGTGATGACGCTATTAGAGAACGAAATGTAGCGATTGAAGAACGGGACGAATTAGAAGCTAAGCAAAGGAAATTCAGTCATTTAAACAGCGTTTATGAATAATTAAGGGGTCAAAATGATGAAATCATTATCCATAACACGCATCATAACATTTATAGCTTTCTTTTCTATATCAGCGCTACCTGCATCAGCGTCATTTGGATTTATAGACAAATTGACGCGTATGTTTACAAGTGTAGATACTATAGAGAAGTATAATCGACTTTACAATAAATACGTAAGTGAAACATATATTGGCTCTATGCATTCTGAAAAGATACGCAAAGCAGAAAAACTTTCACTCAGCCAGGGCACAGAATATGCATTTTTTGAACAGGAAGATATATTGTATCGTCACATATCAGTTCTTGGTTGTGCATCCTTTATGAGTTTATTGCGGGGTGATTATAATAAGGTGATGTCGCAAATGGATCTACCCAATGTAATAAAGCGTTTACGCGATGAATATGATTGGAGTGAAAGCGATTTTATGTGGGCATACGACATGGTCAATGATAACAAAGATCCAATGATTTATTATGCAAAAAAACTTAGTATGACTATAGATAAGCATTACGATTTCAGAAAAGAACAAGTAGATAACATAGTATCTCAAATGAAAAAAAATGATCATAAAAAGTTAAAGGGACACGGTGAATATTGCAGAAACTTACAAACGATATTCAATATAATGAAACCGTAATAGAGATTGTCATTTAACGATCAAAATGTTTCTGAAGCGCATTAAGAATAATCCGCATCTTGTATTTTTTAAACGAAATATAGTGTTTAAAAATAAAAACATGAATTTATTGTTTTTAATTAGATGTAAGCTGTTTATTGACAATCGTGATTGTTCATGCCACATATCATGATGTGATTAAGACATTTAAAAGTAAAGCATTGGCTGAATTATTTGAAACGGGACAGTCATCTAAAATTGATAAAAGACTTTCAAAACGGATTATTGTCCGTCTTGACCGTTTAGATGTTGCTGAAAAGCCAGAAGATATGAATCTACCAGGATTTAATTTTCATGCTTTAATTGGATTTCATCCTACCCGTTACACTATCCATGTTAATGGACCATGGTGTATTACATTTGAATTTAAGGCATATAATGCTTATCGTGTTGATCTTGAACAATATCATTGAGGACAAAATTATGAATGATTTTCCAGCAAAACGCCATAAAAATCGCTGCCCCTCTCATCCAGGTGATCTATTAGCAGAAATTATTCCAAAAACTGGCAAAACAAAATTGGAAATTGCACAAATGCTTGGTATATCGCGTCAGCATCTTTATGATATTTTAAAGGCGAAAAAATCTGTCTCACCTTCTGTTTCAGCGCGTCTAGGAAAAATGTTTGGTGACGGAGCTGCTGTTTGGTTACGTATGCAAGCAGCTTATGATGCTTGGCACGCTGAACGTGAAACAGATGTCAGTGAGATTCCAACATTCTGTAGCATTTAAAAATAATCGTAAGTGTGTTCATTAAATTTAAATTGTTTTTTACAAAAAAAATATTTCTGAAGCGCATTCAGAGCAATCCGTAATAAACTTGCACGGCTTGATCTTCTATAAGATATCTGATCTGAAAACTGGACCCTACATATAATTGGTTAACTAAAGATCGTCACGACCTTCGCCAATACCTCATTCATAATAGCTGTTGGCAAACTTTCTACTTTACGTCCATTGCGCACCACCAAATCGAGAACACGAGGCTGATCGCAACGAATGACACCCCTAGTTCTTGTACCCGTAAGCGGCACTGCAAATCCAATACGGCGAACAAAATTTCCACCGCTTGTGATCGGCAAAATAACTGGTAAACCTGTTACTTGATTAAAATCATCAGGAGAAACAATGACGACAGGACGATACCCACGCTGTTCTCGCCCTTGGATTGGTTCCAAATCTACCATATAGATGTCACCACGCCTCATATAAGCTCGCCCCCTACAGCAGAGGCATCAACCCACTCACGTTCTTCAGGCGATTGCGGTTGCGAATAATCAGAGGCAGCTAATAACTCAGCCATCGTGTATCGTGGCTGAGCTGGTGATCCCACGACAAGACGACCATTATCAATAGCCAAACCAACTTCGGTATTTTCAGTCAAGTGAAGAACATCAAGCAATGCAGGGGGAATAGAGAGCATCACCGATCCTCCAACTTTCCGTAATTTTGTTGTGTACATAAAACGTCCTCTCTAATATTATATAAAAATATAACATTCTAAAGCCTACTATTCAATAATCTTTTTATGCTTTTGTGTAAAATGTCTATGAAGCGCATTCAGAATAATCCGCAATGAATTCACAAGATATAGTAGCATTTGATCTTCTACAACTAGATACTGTAGCGCTGCATAAAGATTATGTTGTCGATAGAAGCCTTGTGTTTCTCTTATGACCTCTTGTACATTTGAAAATTGCTCTGTGGCCAACTGAACCCATTGATCTCTTGCTTTGTCATCAGAAGAGGAAGGCATTTCATCATAAACAGCACCAGGCAATCCTTTTGCACACCAATAGTCATTTTTGATTTGTAGGTACTTTTGTGCAGCGTCATATTGCTCTTGAGTAAGCTCACCCTTCAAACAAAGCCGCCCTATGTAAGTACTTGAAAGTGGATTCTTTGCTTCTTGTTTTGTCAAACCAAAATGCTTAGCCCGCATTTCAATCGCTAATTGATCAGCAGCAACAAATGGCTTTTTAGCCCGAGAAATACGTCCATTAGGTTCTCGGAGCTTTCCCAATATTTTTGGTCTTCCTCTTTGTCTCATGATCAACCTGTTGATTAAAATGGCATATCATCATTGAAAGAAGTCTTTGGCATTTCTGAAGGCTTTTGAAAGCTCTGTTCCCATGGCTTTGCTTGCTCTTGTATGGATTCTTCATGATCATCCTCTTTAATACTCTCAAGCAACTTTAACTCACCTCTGTATTGAGGCAGAACAATTTCTGTTGTGGAATGATCTTGTCCATTTTTATCTTGCCATTTGCATGTCTGTAATTTTCCTTCTATGTAAACTTTTGAACCTTTTTTGAGATACTGAAGAGCAATTTTTGCTAAATGTGGATTAAAAATCACCACAGAATGCCATTCAGTTTTTTCTATTTTTTGATGGGTCTTTTTATCTGTATAGCTCTGAGAAGTTGCCAACCGAAAATTGACTATTTCTGCTCCAGAATTCATTGTTTTGCTTTCGGGATTAGCACCAAGGCGTCCGATTAACGTCACTTTATTGAGCATGTTTTTCCTGACCTTAAACTTGTATTTTATAGACATAAGATCTTAACATGATTTGCTTATTTTTTCAATTATTTCAATGATATATTATTATAATTTAACATATTAAATTATGTTTTACATGACTAATTAATAAATAATCGATTGACATAAATGCATGGTGTATCGTATCAAGTAACAAAGGGGTAATATATGGCAATCGTTAGTTTTAAGCATAAAGGGTTGAAGTTATTCTTCGAAAGAGGAATTGTTAAAGGAATACAACCTGCACACGCGAAAAAATTAGCAAATATTTTGGTAATTTTAGATACAATATCCGCACCCGAACAAGTAACGATTAAGTCGTATCGTTTACATGAACTTACTGGCGTTTTAAAAGGTTATTGGTCTATGCGTGTAAATGCAAATTGGCGTGTTACTTTTCGTTTTATTGGAACAGATGTTGAACTTGTTGATTACCAAGATTATCATTAATGTTTGAGGTGTTATCATGATGTACAATCCCCCACACCCTGGTGGTATTTTGAAAGAAGAATTGCTTGATGAATTAGGGTTAACAGTAACAGAGGCTGCAAATCATCTCAATGTTGCACGTTTAACTCTATCACGTGTTTTAAATTGTCGTGCAGCAATCAGTATTAACCTTGCTTTACGATTAGAAAAGGCTGGTTTAAACGATGCCGAATTTTGGCTTAAATTACAACAAAAGCATGATCTCTGGCAAGCACGGCAGAACAATCCACTCCCTAATATTTTATCCTTAGAACAAACAGGACATCCTTAGAATTTCTAATTCTAAAATAAATTAATAATTCTTTGAACAGCGTTAGCTATAGCGCCTGTTTCTTTAGTAGCATTACAAATTTTCAGAAAAATTTCTTTCCAGTTTTTGCCGAAACGCTTAACTTGGTTTATCACAACCTTCTGCAAAATAGGTTCAACGGACCTCAACAATTCATCACTTGCTCTGTCTAGCTCAGAAAACTTGCTACAGAGAATTTTAGGATCATCACAATCAGAGGCTTCATTACGAACCACAAATAAATTATCCACTTCAGTTGCTTCAATCAAATAAGGAGAATGAGTAGAATAAATAACACTATTATTTTCAAGAAAGGATAATTTCTGTAAAGATTGTAATATTTTCTCTTGTGGATGAATATGGAGATTGCTTGCTGGTTCATCCAATAAGAAAGTAATTCCGTTTTTACTCCTATTGGTACGAATATCTGTGAGCACTTTAAAACAAAAAAACCAACGACATCCTTTGCTCCTTTCATGTAAAGAAAAGGTACGGTCTTTCGCTTTGACCTTTAAACAAAAGTCTACAAAAAATGGATGAGATCCTGTCGCTTTTTCTATGCTAAATCTATCAAATACAGTTTTTCCTCCTGTGATATCTTCCCAGTCTTTTGTAATAACAGTGTTAAGGTAATCATTGATAGAAGAAAGACGTTGATCGATTGCATCTTTATCACTACAATCAACAATATCACGCTGAAAATTAATATCTGATTTTTGTTCTTTTTTAGCCTGTTTTTTACAACTGCCTAGCAATAAATCATTAAAAATATCATGCCATAAAAGATTCTTTTTATCGTTTAGTAAACTATCTTCTTTCAATTCTTCATTGAAACCTTGATCTGCATTTTTTAAAAATCGAATTTTATCAGGAACATCAAACATAAAATCATCATAATAGACGATTTCAGGAATATGATCTTTTAGATAATTCAAAAGAGCCGTTGCTATTTCATCTCCATAATTTTTACCGTTGATCTTAATATATTTTTTTTTGCAGATACTATGAGTAAATGAATATACAAAGGATAAATGGAGTGTCTCGCTGTTTTCAGAGAAATCATCTTTGATTTTTTTTAGTGTTTTAATCTTAGCCAATTTTTCAATCTCTATTTCTTCCAATAAAATTGTGGCAGATAAAACAATATCTTCATCAAAAAAAGCTGTTTTAGGACGTATAGAAGCAAAATCCTCATCTGTTAATTGCTTCCCTAAACAGAGTTGTGAAAAGAGATGAATCCCTTGCAAAGTTGTTGTTTTCCCTGATTCATTATTCCCCACCAAAATAAAAGGAAAACATATATTTCCCTCTGAAAAGTCTATTGTTACAGGACTTCCTATCCCTTTAAAATTTTCTAATTCAAATGAAGTAAATATCATCAATCCCCCAGCAGCTCATCACGGCTTATTCATATACTCAACAGCCTCTTAACACTGTCCGATTTCTTTTGAAATGCTTTTCTTTTTTTAGATTTCTTAAATTCTTGATGAAGAGCTTTCTCTATCTCCTGATCCATTTTTTTCAACATGGGTTCATCGTCTTGATCGTCCATCACCATCTTTACAGAATGTTTTTTGATGTTTTTGTTCACCTCCTCTATGAGAGGCTCGATATTCAGAATATTCCGTGGCACATTGCCCCCATAGATCCAGGCCTTTACCTGCGCTTTGGTACTGAAATCCGCATTTTCTGGTATGGTGTAATACTGCCCACCATCAAACTTTTCACACTCTCTCGTGCCATCTTCATATTCGTAAAGATTGTAAAAATATTCTGCCGCTCCATCCCCCCACGGCACATGACCAATTGCCGTTGCTACAAACTTCTTTTGCATCGGCTGTTGACGGTTTGTTAAGAACAACTGTTTTAAATTTAAAATCTGCATCTTTTTTCCTATTTTTGCGTCATGCTCTGTTTGATTCAAATTTGACCACACAGCGCTTTTTATGTTGCCAATGTGGAATTCATCAAAAAACTATCAAATCTCTTTCTACGGTACGTTTCTGTCGATCTAAACACATATACAATCACAAAACGATCACCACTTTTCACTATTTT
>NZ_JAMCOF010000009.1 GCF_023500045.1 Bartonella bilalgolemi
CTAAGAAATATTCTATAATTAATAGAAAAAAGCAATTTAATAATTATATTTAAAATTCTGTTTAGAATTATCATTATTCAGTATAGCTTTATGAAGATAAATCTATTTTTATTACTTTCTGGCTATTATATACATTAAAAATTCATATGATGATGTAGTTTATATTCATGTTAAGATTTAGCAATTTTAGTTATTCTCTTGAGATTATATATTTTTAATTAGAAAGAAATCAAAAATTGAAGATAATTATGGCACTGATATAATTTATATTTGATTTGAGAATTATTCTGTAAAACTCAATAGGTTGCCCATTTTTAAGATGTTTACTGATTAGAGATATTTGATGTAACAGTAGAAATAGACTTAGGCGCTCAGACCTATTTGTTAACTAATATAAGACTTTATAGTGATTAATATATAAGTATAAGCTGACTTATTTAGATTAAATATTTTTTATAAATTGCTTTATAATATCTAATTTATATAAAGTAATTAAAAATATAAAAGTATTTTTTGGCATATATTCATTTATCTGTAATAATTTTTATTAAAAATCCTTTTTTTTCTAAGGTTTTTTATATTGCAGATAAATTACATAAGGTGATTTTTGCTATTTTATTAAGAAAAATATATTGTTTATTATCAATTATAATTTATATTGATTGATAAAATAAGATTTTATATCATATTTAATTGAATATAAAGTCAAATGATACAATAATCACTTCTTTTACTAACTTAGTTATAAATATTCTTATCATAAAATTACAAGGTATATATAACATTTTATTTTTTAATTTATCAGCAGTTATCTTTATACATGAGCGTTTATAATTATCGTAATGAGTATTACTATCGACATGATCAATGAGAGTTGAAATTAGGATAAATTGAATGATACAAGTTACTATAGAGATGGTTAATATAAAAGTTTTTTATAAGCTAATCAAAATTCAGGTATCAAATTTTGTATAATTTAAAGGGAGATATTCTTTATCCATTTTCTTTTTCGTTTTTTATATAGTTAGCAAGAGCATCAGTTTCTTGTTTAGTAAAAAAAAGGCCAAGTTTTGAACGGCGCCATAATATATCTTCACATGTTTTTGCCCATTCTTTTTCCATTAACCATTTTACTTCTATTTCATAAAGCCCATGTCCAAAATATTTTCCTTTATCCATATTCCCATTCGCAAATATTATAAATGTCTCTAAGCCATAGGAACGAGCGAGTCTACGGCAAGTAAAAGCATCTAAATCTGGAAGTAAAACAGAAATTCTCTTTTCAATCAGATCTAATCTATTATATGGAAAATCACCTCCAGGGAGCACAGAATTCATTGTCCATGGTCCTTTCTTAGGACCAAGCGCTTTTTCAATAAATTTCATTACATCTTCAGCCAATATGCGATAAGTTGTTATTTTTCCACCATACAGATTAAGAATTTTGGGTGTATTTTCTATACCTATTTCTTTTAGGACATAATCACGGGTTATTTCTTGAGCTATTGAAGTACCATCATCATAAAGAGGACGAACACCCGAATAAGTCCATATAATGCTATCACGCAATATCGGTTGTGTGAAATATTCATTTGCTACTGCGCAAATATAATCGATTTCTTCATCACTAATAGATACATCAGTAGGATTACCTTGATAATCACAATCTGTTGTTCCGATTAATGTAAATTCTTCCTGATATGGAATAGCGAAAATAATACGATTATCATTATTTTGTAAAATATAAGCGCGGTTATGTATATCAAGTTTTGGAACCAAAATATGTGATCCTTTAACAAGCCGTGTAGATGGAAGTTCTGTAGAATTTAAAACATTTTCTAAAACATGATTAATCCAAGGACCAACCATATTTGCAATATAAGAAGCTGTAACGCAATATTTTTTATCACTTAATTTATCATGAAGAGTAATAAGCCATTTGTTCTCTTTTATTGTTAAGGATAGAACTTCTGTTCGTACTTTTATATCAGCTCCCCATTTTTCTGCATCTCGTGCATTAGCAATGACCAAGCGAGCATCATCTACTATTGCATCAGAATATTCAAAACCCTTATGATATTTTGTTTTAAGAGGAGTACAAAAATTTTTTGAAAAATCAATCATTTTGGTACGCTGAAATATTTGATTCCAACCACCAAGATAATCATAAATAAAAAGTCCTAAACGTAATATCCAAGAAGACCGTAATTTTTTATGATAAGGTAGGATAAAGCGTAAAGGATGTACAATGTGCGGAGCCATACGCCAAATAATTTCGCGTTCTTTCAATGCTTTACGAACTAATCTGAATTCATAGTGTTCAAGATAACGAAGACCACCATGAATAAGCTTTGTTGATGCACTCGATGTACCCGATGCGAGATCATTCATTTCAGCTAATCCAACACTAAACCCACGACCAGCTGCATCTCTGGCTACTCCGCATCCATTTATTCCACCGCCAATAATAAATAGATCATAATGCGTAGTGGCTTTCATTGTTTTTTCTTTCATATTTTAAGTTGGCTTTACAGGAGTTAATGGTGTCAATATTTGAGCGGTTAAGATAAGTGTTTTATATCAAATATTGGCATATTTCTTTTAATAAAAAAATATGCATGAAAATATTCTATATATTAGATAATAGAAAACAGGCTATCTTCATAATTTGCTAAATTATAATATATAATTTAAATGGTTTGTTGCATAAATATGATACTTGATCATATAAGTTTATAAACACTTAAGCTAAATACAAAGACAGATAAATGATCGATCGAGCTCAATATTTTAAATTACCATTCATGAAATTTTTTTTAATAGCCATCATATTGAGTGTTTTTACGTATTCATTTTTATCATATGCGCAAACAAAAAAACAAATGTCAAATCATCTGACTATAGAAAATCTTAAAATACAACTTCTGGAAGATCCTGCTTTTTTATCGAAGCTTAGCGAGAAAAACACAAAAAACATCAATGATGATTATATTCGACAGATTATAAGAGACTATCTACTTAATAATCCGGAGATTATGATTGAAATGCAACTTATCCTTCAAGAAAAATTTGAGCAGCATCGTCAACAGGAAGCGCAAAAACAAGCTAAAATTATTAAGTTATTAGAAAAGGAAATTTTTCAATCTCCTTATGATGCCGTTTTAGGAAATCCAAATGGCAAAATAGTGCTTGTTGAATTTTTTGATTACAATTGTAGGCATTGTAAACGTTCTTATTCAGATTTAATAAGCCTAACACAAGAATACTCAGATCTACGAATAGTTATCAAAGATTTACCAATTTTAGGGCCTGATTCCATAGAGACACATATTATTGCTTATGTTTTTAGAAAGCTCTTTCCAGAGAAGTATTTTCAGTTTCATAAACAACTCTTAATGAGTCAAGGTCGTGCAAATGAAGCTAAGGCTATAAAAATAGCAGTTTCTTTAGGAGCAAATGAAAAAGAATTACGTAATGCAATGCAAAACTTAAACTTACGGAAATTCTTTCAAGAGAATATTCAAATTGCTTCTGACTTGAATATCACTGGTGCTCCCGCTTATATTATTGGAGATAAAATATTTATTGGAGCTGTGGAAAAAAATATTTTGCAAGCAGCGATAGAAAATGCACAATAAACTTTTCTTTACTCGATTAGATTGTTGAAAAATACATCAATGTATTGATTCTTTGATTTTTTTGTTAACAGATTTATAAATGTGGATTTGTATCACAGATTAATTTAATTACAATGTGCACATAATAATTAGGGGAAGTTTCATTAAAATTTAAAAAATATTTAGTCATAAGGATAGTAAGTACTAGCAATTTTATCGGTCAAGGAGTTAGGAATAAAATGGCAACAAAAAAAACAGATATTAACCAATATACTGGGATTGATACAGCAATTATCCGCGACCTTGCTGAAATTTTGAATGATACAAATTTGACCAATATTGAAATTGAACAAGGTGGGTTTCGAATTTGTGTAGCGCGCCAAAAGACTTCTTCTTCTGAGCAAACAGTTTATGTACCTATTTCTGACTCTACAGTAGTTCCTTCTTCACTTGCAACAACTGAAGATTCTACAAAAAAAGAGAAATCAAAAAATGAGATAGTATCTCCAATGGTTGGTACAGCATATCTTGCTCCTGCACCAGGTACGCAACCTTTTGTAAAAGTAGGGCAAAATGTTTCTAAAGGTCAAACCTTACTGATTATTGAAGCGATGAAAACTATGAATCAAATTTCATCACCGCGTGCAGGTACTGTGACTGCTATTTTAGTTAAAGATGGTCAACCAGTTGAATTTGATGAACCACTTATTATAGTTGAATAAAGCGGAGGGATAGCTATGATTCAAAAAATCCTCATTGCTAATCGAGGAGAAATTGCTCTTCGCATTCTGCGAGCGTGTAAAGAACTTGGAATTAAAACCGTAGCTATTCATTCCACTGCTGATGCTGATGCTATGCATGTTCGACTTGCTGATGAAAGTGTATGTATTGGTCCTCCACAATCTCGCGATTCTTATTTAAATATTTATCAAATTATTTCGGCCTGTGAAATTACAGGAGCGGATGCTGTTCATCCAGGTTATGGATTTCTCTCTGAAAATGCAAAGTTTGCAGATGTATTGGAAGCTCATAATATTACATTTATCGGTCCAACAGCAGCGCATATTCGTATTATGGGTGATAAAATAGAAGCTAAAAAAACTGCTAAGAACCTTGGTATCCCAGTCGTACCAGGCTCTAATGAGGCTATAGTTGAAGAAAAAGAGGCTTTACGCATTGCTAATGAAATTGGCTATCCAGTTATTATTAAAGCTTCTGCAGGTGGTGGTGGACGCGGTATGAAAGTTGTTCATTCTGAACAAAAACTTTTAACAGCTCTCAAAACAGCACGTTCAGAAGCTAATGCTGCTTTTAATGATGATTCAGTTTATATTGAAAAATATCTAGAAAAACCACGTCATATTGAAATTCAGGTCATAGGTGATGGAGCTGGTAATGCTATACACTTAGGAGAGCGTGATTGTTCACTTCAACGGCGCCACCAAAAAGTATGGGAAGAAGCGAATTCACCTGTACTTAATGAAATTGAGCGGAAAAAAATTGGTAATATTGTTGCAAATGCCTGTGCGAAACTTCGATATCGTGGGGCGGGTACCATTGAATTTCTTTACGAAAATGGTGAATTCTATTTTATTGAGATGAATACTCGTTTACAAGTTGAACATCCTGTAACTGAAGCAATTACAGGTATAGATTTGGTTCATGAACAAATTCATATTGCATCTGGTTTAGGGCTTTCAGTTACCCAAAAAGATATCCATTTTTCTGGTCATGCCATTGAATGCCGTATTAATGCTGAAGACCCAATTAATTTTATACCATCTCCAGGACTTATTACCCATTTTCATACACCTGGGGGATTAGGAGTTCGTGTTGATTCAGGTGCTTATTCAGGTTACCGTATTCCTCCCTATTACGATAGCTTAATCGGAAAACTGATTGTTCATGGTCGTACACGTTTGGAATGTATGATGCGTTTACGGCGTGCTTTAAGTGAGTTTGTGGTTGATGGTATCAAAACTACATTACCTTTATTTTGTGATCTTATTGACAATCAAGATATTGCTAATGGTAACTATGATATACATTGGTTAGAAAAATATCTTTCAAATAAGTTAGTTTCTTCCGATTTATAAATAGTAAGTTTATATGTAATACTTGTTTATCAATACAAATATATTAATCAATAAAACATCCAACTAATTTGACTGAGGTATATATATATCTTATAATATATAAATGACGTGCATCATTTTTTATTTGCCTTTTTGTGAGTTTATGCTATTTCCAATATAGTATGCCCTTATAGCTCAGTTGGTAGAGCACCTGATTTGTAATCAGGGGGTCGGGAGTTCGAGTCTCTCTGGGGGCACCGTTTTGTGCATTTAATATGTTAAAATATATAGATTTTCTTTAAATTTCTGTTTTTAAGACCATCTTTTAGGCTATCTTTTGCGATTTATACGGTTTTACTTAGTTTGTTCTTATTTGTTCTATATTTTTCTTTGGGTTGAATGCTAGGGTTTCTTTTTTCATTTCATTATTCTATTTAACCTATATGGTTCTGGAAATACCCTTTGAAGCACCTAATTATGAAGTATTGTTTTGAATACATTAAAAGGTCGTGCGTACTCATGTGTCGTTATATATCTACCATTTATCGTCAAATATTATTTCATTACTCGTTCTATTTATAGATTATGTAAATGGAGCGAGGCTTAGGAAACATCTGCATAATGTGAAGAGAATTTGATTAAATTTTTTTCATATTTTGTCTATTTTTTCTAAAAATACTTCGATATTTTTATTTATATGTTCAATTTATTTATCATAATGTTAAATGAGATAAATTTTGATACCTAAAGCGATAATTAATAAGTGAAGTGTAAGCTTAAAGATCAAAAATTATATTATTTTCATACTGTAAGTATCATTTAAAGAGTGAATTTGAAAAGTATATTTAGATTTAGTTTTGCTATTTATAAAGGAGTATAGATGAACTATTAGCTTTGGTATTTGATTTCTATTAATTTATGACTTTTAATAAGATTACCTGGAGATGTTGTGAAATGAAGAAGGATATCAAAAAAATAAAATGTGTGAATTGATTGTTCAAGAGATTTTTCAAATGGCTGAAAATTGATATTCCATGGAAAAGTATTTAAGCTTTAGAATTCCTGGTTTTCTTGTTCAAAAGGTGTATGGTAAGGTTGCATTGAATTAATTTTGCAGCTTTAGCAGTAATTTTAATATCCCTGTAAGCTTTAATTTTTTATGTCAGTATTAACAGTAGTTTACTTTGGTAGCTAATTAGCCTGAATTCTTATTCAGAGTAATTTTCCTGTTACATTATTAGAGATATTTAAAGTATTTCAGCCTTTTAATCATCATAATGACGGTTTTAATTTTTGTATTTTAGGGTTTTTCCTATCGTGTTAGTAAAGCACATGCACAAGTGATATTGGTATGGTCGTGTTCTTTATACAAAGACAATTATATCATGTTATTAGATATATCAATTTATAGATGTTTTTAAAAAAGTTAGATTAATTATATTAAAATAGTATTCTCAATTTTTACTTACAAAATCTTATAAATTAAGAAGTATTTTTAAATATTAAATATTTTATAAAATAATATTGAATTTTACTATTTAAGATATATTAGTTGATTAATTAGAAAAACTAGAAATGCTAATGTATACAGATTCAAAAATTATTTTAGAAAGAAAGGCAGATAATCAAATAAGCAGTTGTATCTCTTTGTTAATTATTAGAAAGAATTTAAACAATTAAAAGGTTTATAAATATAGAATGCATTTTTATTTTCTTAAAAATGAGAGAGAATAAAATATCTATATGAGGAGATAGAACGAGGAGGTTATTTGTTTACTTAATAGGATAATAATAGAGATATATGAATAGTACTCCTATAACATTTTATCATTCTCCACCATTGGTAAAATTTGCTGTAGCGCCAATGTTGGGTTGGACAGATCGGCATTGCAGATTTTTTTATCGTCTTTTGACGAAAAAGGCATTACTTTATACTGAAATGTTCGTAGCTGATACTGTGATTCATGGCATCCGTAAAAAATTATTGGCTTTCAGTGATGAAGAACATCCAATTGCATTACAATTAGGAGGATCAGATCCAAAAAAATTAGCAGAAGCTGCACGTATTGCCGAAGACTTTGGTTATGACGAAATTAACTTAAATGTTGGTTGTCCATCAGATCGTGTTCAGGCAGGTGTATTTGGTGCTTGTTTAATGTTACATCCTGATGTTGTAGCGCAGGCTGTAGAAGCGATGAAACGAACTGTTACTATAGCTGTGACTGTTAAATGTCGTATTGGTGTAGATGATCAGGATGAAGAATTGGCTTTAGACTTTTTAGCTGATCGTGTGTGGAATGCAGGCTGTGATGCGCTATGGGTACATGCGCGTAAAGCGTGGTTAAAAGGATTAAGTCCAAAAGAAAACCGTGATATTCCACCACTTAATTATAAAAGGGTTTATAATTTAAAACGTAAATATGAAAATAATTTTATTGGATTAAATGGTGGGATAAAATCAATTAGTGAAATAAAAGAGCACTTAAGATTATGTGATGCTGCTATGGTTGGACGACAAGTTTATCATAATCCCATTTGGCTGTGCCTTATTGATTCTGAAATATATGGTGAACCGCAGAATAATCTTAGTGATCATGATCTTATTAATGCTATGTGTGAGTATACTGCCAAACATATAGCTTCAGGAGGGCGTCTTTCTCACATTACACGTCATATGCTTGGTTTATTTCAAGGGCGTGATGGTGCACGACGATGGCGACAAATATTATCACATAATGCAACAAAGATAGATGCCAATGTACATATTTTAAAAGAAGCTTTTGCCGCTATCAGTTAAGATAATTTGATAAAAATTTTAATATTATATAATAAATTGTAATTTATGGGTAATTATTAAAAAATTGTGGTGTTTCGAGGAAGAGATAAATAAAGATCTTAATTGATTAGAGTTACGCTCTGTTAAAAGTTTAAAAAGATATGAAAGTTTACTGCAATAATTATATACAGCAAGATATTAGTTTAATATGTTACCTTTAAAGAGATTTTCAATATTTTCTCTCTTATTATTCTAAATACTTATTAAGTAGTGCATCTTATATTTGTAGCATGAAAAAAAACAATAAATTATTTATATCCTATCTATAAAAGAAAGTTCTAATTATATATTGTAGATTCGAAAAGGTATTTTTATGATTGCTAGGCCATTTGATGACTTTCGTGCTTTATTAATAAATTTACCTGTTGCTGATGAATTTACAATGACTTTAGCAAAAAAACGGCATGCACAATTAGTGAAAACAAAAGGTGCATTAGGAAAATTAGAAGATATTGCAGTTTGGTATGCGGGATGGAGGAGCGAAGAAAAACCAATTATAATGAAACCTCTAGTTGCTGTTTTTTCTGGTAATCATGGGGTTACTGATGAGGGTGTTACGCCATTTCCACGATCTATGACACAACAGATGGTACAAAATTTTACAACAGGTTGTGCTGCTATCAATCAGATTTGTGTAGCTTATGATCTTGGATTGAAAATATATGATTTAGCATTAGAATATCCAACAATGAATATTACAAAAGACGCTGCAATGGATGAGCGTAGTGCAGCTGCAACAATGGCATTTGGAATGGAAGCAATTGCCGGAGGAACAGATCTCTTGTGTATTGGGGAAATGGGAATTGGCAATACGACTATAGCTTCAGCTTTATGTCTTGCTTTATTTGGTGGAGAAGCTGAGGAATGGGTAGGATCTGGCATGGGAGCTGTAGGAGAATTTTATCAGCGCAAGGTCATGGCTGTAAAAACAGCAATCTCTTTACATAAGAATTATTTTAATGATCCTTTTGAAATTATGCGCCGCTTAGGAGGGCGTGAGATTGCTGCTATGGTAGGGGCTATTTTAGCTGCAAGAATGGAAAAAATTCCAGTTATTTTAGATGGATTTGTAGCAACAGCGGCAGCAGCAGTGCTGTATAAAATGAATCCAACTTCTCTTGATCATACACTCGTTGGCCATGTTTCTTCTGAAGCAGCTCATCGTAAACTTTTAGAAAAAATTGGGAAAAAACCACTTTTGGATTTAGAGATGTGTCTTGGTGAAGGAACAGGTGCAGCTATAGCAGCTGGTGTTGTTAAGGCAGCCGTCTTAGTTCATGCGCAAATGGGAATGTCTGAGTAGAAAAATTTAATATTAAAAAGTGAAAATATAATCATAAATATTTAAAAACTTTAAAAATATAATTTTCTAGAAAATAAAAAACTTTATCAAATTATAAAATTTAAGCTTCCTAAAATCATTCATTTTTTCGCATAAAGAGGTATTTGGGTTTTGTAATTTTAAAAAATCGGTATCCTATATTATTTTTCAGTTGAAAAAAAGCATATCATGAATGAATTACAAATTTTCATAATATCTAAATTTAGAACGCGTAAGTTGGAGTCTTTAGTGATTACTAATCATTTCAATATATTCTAGATATATTGGCTTTACTAGTGGCTTCTAATGTAACCAGATATTATCTTATAGGTTGTAAATTTAAAATCTTCTTTTAGTGAATTCATATTTAAAATTAGATGTTATTTCAATTAATTATAATAATAGCATTTTAACTAAGTAGAGTTTTTATTAACAATTTCAGTGAGATATTGAGTGCTACAACATATCAGATAAAGAATCCTGCTGTTTATGCATAGTGGTTCGATCTTATAGTAAAAGCTATCGTGATTAATCCATTATATTTGACATTGATAATCTCTTATATTGTTCACGTGGAGCTATAAACTTTATTAAAGTTAGCTAGTTTGATAAAAAATTGATATAATATCAAATTCATAAGAATTTACGTACTAAATAGCGGAGATATACAATAAGCTCATCATTAAACCATGGGTGTTTTTTTAACCAAAAAGTATTTCGCCATGATGGATGGGGTAAAGGCATAACATTATATCCCCGGGGTTGACGTATGGATAAGATATTTTTCCAATCACTGACGGTTTCCGAGACAGTTTTATGTTGTAGGTTTGTGATATGCCATTTGTGTGCATAACTTCCGATAGCAAGAACAAGTTTTATTTGTGGCATAGCTTGAAATACTTTTTCATGCCATATTTCTTTACATTCACTTCTTGGTGGCAAATCGGATTTATTTTGGTCATAGCCAGGAAAACAAAATCCCATAGGAACAATAGCAAATAGGGATCTATTGTAAAATTCATCACTGGTTACGCCCAACCAATTACGTAATCTTACGCCAGAACGATCATTAAAAGGGATAAAACTTTCATGCACACGCAATCCTGGTGCTTGGCCTGCAATTGCAATAGAAGCAATATTCGATAAATAGACAACAGGTCTTGGTTCATGCGGAAGAGGAGGAAGATAATGTGGATGTTTGATACAAACACGACAAGAATGAATATCTTTTTCTAATTTGATAATATGATCACATTGTTGTTTGTTCATGATAAATAAGAAATTAGAAAGATATTTTTATGGAGTAAAGAAATTACTTTATTTTTTTATACGAGGATGAGCTTTACGCCATTCTTGCGGTTTTTGAAAACTTGACTGCCATATTCCTTTTTTTTGTTTTTTGGCTTTTTGTTCTTCTTTACGGTAGTTATAAAAACTGATAGCCCAACCATTACGCACCATCGCTGCATTAATATTATTAATTTTTTGGGTTCTACATATAGCAATAATACGATGATATTTGTCTTTTTTAGACCAATAACATATAACAGATTGATGAGCTATAAGTTCTTCTAATTCTTTTTTGGCTTGGAAGCCACATGCATAGCGTTTTTTTTGTATGCCGCAAAATTGATTAAGCTCAGGAGCATCGATTCCTGCAAGTCGAATTATGACATCAGAAATTTTAATTGAATCACCATCAATGACCAATGCGTTACCTTTTATAGATTTTGGTGAAATAGAAATTATGTTAGGGGGAGATGCCGCAGTATATTTCGAATAAATTGTTCCGTTGATAAGAATAATGATTATTATAATGATACTGAAGATAATAAGTTTTTTGCTAAAACTATTCGAATTAGAAGAAGAATTATTTATTTTCATGAGCTAGAAATTATAATAATACGTTTTATCAGCTTAAATTATATTGAGAGCATTTGGAAGTACGTGACATTTTATAGAATTTTTTATTAAAAATAATTCATTGTTTTTAATAAAAAATATTATAATTAAAATGTCTTTAATTTTAATAAATTAATAGTAAATATATACATCATTTATAGTAATATATGATATTTTTATGTTAACAATATAAATATATTATAAAAAATTTTTCTCTAGATATACAAAGGACTTATTTTCTTATTCAAGAAAATATTAAAAGAACATCAAGTTTAAAATTATAAAAATTTTACTTCTTTTTTAAAAAGCTAGCAATGAATATATTACTGACTTTTAACTAGCTTAAATTGAATTCTTGAAAAAATCTTTGCCTTTATTATCAATAACAATAAAAGCAGGAAAGTTTTTAATTTTAATGCGCCATATGGCTTTTATGCTTGTGTCTGGGCTATTTTACAATATCAACTTTAAATGCAGTGTTGTGCTAAATTAGTTGCTGAGATACCAATTGAACTAAGATAAAACTACTATTGTTTTGAGCAAGAATCGCGAATTATTGGTGAACGGTTACCTTTTGCTAACATTATCATGGATCCTTTCGGTAATTGAAACTGCTCAACAAAAGAATCCATTCTTCAAGCTATTGTAGAGGCAAATGAGCCAGATGCATAGCCTCTGGCATTTTTATAGGACCGGCCTAATAAATAGGGATGATTTTTTTTAAATAATCCAGTACAGATTTATCTCACTCTAAATGCTCACGAATTTTGACGTTTGCCATATCGCGAGTAACAATAATTGGATCAATAAGAGAAATTCTTGTTTTAATAAGGTAGGTATTTTGCTAATTCCTTTAAAAATTCGTCTATAGGTTGGTTTAAGTCAATTTTAATATAACGTGCTCTGTCAATTTTTTTGATCAATATCAGACATATATTGCACTGGATCTCTTTCAAGTTTTTCAAAAAGATACTGTCTTTAGTGATTTTCCGGAATGCTTGGCGATCTGAGAAACAAGATACTCTTAAACCAATTGAGAGCGAAGCACTATGGAGTGGAAGACGAATAACATGATCATCATGAAAAAATATTTTTCACAAAATTGTGCTCCTATTCCCTTTTTTTATTAGTTTATGAATTATTTTTTCTATCTCAAGATCATGGAAAGCATGCCCTTTTTGTGATCATTTATTAGGAAGTCCATCAAGATAATGCGCAGAAGAAAGCTAATTGTTTTTTAACTCATTTCGGCAGAGGTTTCACCTATGACAATAGCATAAAAGATGGTAGGGGCAGGCCGTTGTTCATAGTGTATGAATTTTATTCTTGTAGGAAATTAATTAAACGATCATGATAGTAAAAATGAAGTACCTTGATAGAGAAAAGTTTTATTTGCAGATCCTTACTTCTTTTAGCCATAAATAAAAACTTATATAAGTCTTTTCCTTGGGCATAAATATCAATTTGAGCAGGTAGATTGTTTTGTGTATTTTTTCATCGAGCATAGAAAATAGAAAGAGGAACAATTTGCGAGTAATGCAAATTTTTGCGTGTATAGGTGCTTAAAGCTTCCCCTGATAAAGGATCACAATATCACTTCCATCGGGCTCATATACCACGTCCTTTTTTACCTATGATGATTGCTGTTCCAGTATCTTGGTATATGGGAAAAAAGCCACTTGAGGATATATTTGTATTTTAAAAAAGGTCATAAGCAATAAATTTATCAGTATGAGCAATAAAGTTACTTTGCAAAAAATAAATGTCAAAATTTCAGCTAGAAAAACTAGATATTCATCTTAAAAGCATAGAACTACACTTCCTCTCCCTTTTTACTAAGGGTTAACAATAAAAGAGCTTTTGTGAAAAAACTTTAAGTTATAAAAATATTACAACATACTCTGTGTTTCTATTTATAGAGCATTCTCAATCTAAATAATTTAAACACAAGACTAACTATTTAATTTTTGTTTCTTTAAACTCAACATGCTTTTTAACAACTGGATCATATTTACGTTTACTCATTTTATCTGTCATTGTGCGGCTATTTTTCTTTGTTACATAGAAAAAGCCAGTATCTGCAGTTGATAAAAGCTTAATCTTAATGGTTGCTGCCTTAGCCATAACAAGAGTCCTATTATAGTAAAATAACACTATTCCGCTATCAAAATTTATTTTTGATGCAATTACATTTTACATATGACACTACGGATGTTCTACAAAAAGTCAAGAGTTGTTTGATTTTCTCATTAATTGGATAAGCACTAAAATAATATATAAGCTAAAAAAACAGGCAATTGCCAAAGAAAAACCAAATGGTTTTAAAATATCCATTGTTTGACCAATAATAGCTGGTCCAATCAATATACCAATTCCGTAGCAAAAAATAAAAGCAGAATTAGCTGCAGCAAGCTCTTGTCCTTTAAGGCATTCACCAAGTTGTGCAAGTCCAATTGTATAAAGACCTGCAGGTATACCACCAAGAAAGAAAAGATCAATCATCAAAATCAGTTTATGTTCTGCTATCTGTGGTATAATAAGAGTTCCAATCAATCCTAAAATAGCACAGCCCATAAGGGAATAGCGTTTATCTTTTAGATAATCACTTATAAGGCTGATAGGAATTAAAAGTAGGATATTACCAAGAGCAAGAATTTCCATAAAATGTATGGTTTCATTTTTATTATATCCAATTGATAAGCTAAAAGGCGTTATAAGTGTTAGTGTTCCCATTTGTATAGCGCCATAAATAAGTGCTGCCATTGTTGAGGTGGGGACACGTAAAATATGTGAAAAAAATGCTATATTTTCCTTACTTTGAAATTTGGGGCTTAATTTCCAGGCAGAAAGAAGGGGTATGATAGCAATTATAATAAGAAGGCAGCCGGTACCAAAGGGTGTAAAATCTTGTGTTCCTATTTTTTCCAGCAGCATTGGGCCTAAAATAAATCCCAGACCTAAAGTAATAGCATAGATAGAAATTACTAAGCTGCGTCTATGAGGTGGAGACGCATTATTAATCCAAAACTCTGATAGAATAAATATAATTGTCATGGCAAAATGCAGTGTAAATCGCAAAATAAACCACATCCATATCGATTCAAAGAAATAGAATCCTAAAAAACTTAGAGAACCAATAACCATCATAAGTAGTATTGATTCGACAACACCGAAATATAAGGCGATTCGAGCAGTTAGAGCAGCTGCAATAATTGTCGCAATTCCACCGACTCCTCCACTATAACCAATGATACTATTTGAAAATCCTTTTTCAGTCATTAGCAACGAAATAAGTTGTGTTCCCATTCCTAATGCTACACCGACAGCACCAATGGTGGTAATCGAGGCGATAATTGCACGCAAAGAGCTATTTGGAAAGTTGAAAGTTTTGTTTATCATGAAGGAAGTTTAATTATAAATTATATTTAAATCATATGATTAGTAATAAATTTAGTTGAAAATAGAAAAAGAAAATTGCAATTAAAAAATAGCATTTACAGCATAGCACATAGTTTGTGCGATAATTGTGTAGATTTTTAGATGACAAAAGGTAGATAAATCTATATGTTACATATTCTTTAATATATTCGATATAGAAATCTTTTTGACCTTTTCTCAATTAAAAAAGAATCACAGCAAGCTATTATACATAACTAAAAAACAGTATGCATCAAATAATAATACAATGACAAGAGGTTTTTAAATAATCTCTTACTCTTAAAATATTAGCTATATAGCATTTCTTACATTTTAAAAAAGATGTTGAAATAAAGATTTTTCTTAAATCACTGTTCGTGTAGTAATGAGCTTAAAATGCCTTTATACTGATGTTGTCAACAATCAATTAGGTTGTTAAAATTAAATATTGTTATGGGTTTATTATAGCTTTCAATCTTTGCATATAGAGATATAATTTTAATTTTTGAATTCTTTATTTTGATTGTTATTTTCTTTTATCAAAAATATAATTGCGCTTTTTCGCTATAGATTTCTTTTTGTGGTAAGAGATAGGTGAGAAAGTTATCAGGCGAGGTTTTGTTAACATTTCAAAACATAAAGCACCAGTAAAAGGTTGTACTTCTAGAATCTTTACTTCGACTGCATCCCCGAGCTGATAACATTTATGGCTACGTTTTCCTATAAGGGCATGCTGTACTTCGTCAAAATAGTAATAATCACTTTTAAGTGTAGAAAGAGGCACAAAACCATCTGCGTTTAATTTATCAAGTGCGATAAAAAGACCTGCTTTTGTAACTCCTGAAATACGGGCTGCAAATGAATTTCCTATTTTATTAGCTAAATAATGGGCAACAAGTCGATCAACAGTTTCTCGTTCTGCTATCATTGCACGACGTTCGTATAAAGAAATCTGATTGGCGATTTTTGCAAGATTTTGCTCTTGTTCATCTGTGAGTGCATCATTACCTAATTGCAGGGCTTTTATAAGTGCTCGATGAATAATTAAATCAGCGTAACGGCGAATTGGTGAGGTAAAATGTGTATAGTTAGGCAAATTTAAACCAAAGTGGCCTATATTTTCAGGATTATATTCGGCTTGAGATTGCGAGCGTAAAATAACCTGATTTACTAATTCCTGTTGTTGCGTATTCATAACTTTTATAAGGATATTATTAAGCTGTGCTGATGTAAATTCAGCTCCCCGAGCAAGTGATATTCCGAGACTTTGAAGAAAGTTCTGGAGCATTTCCTGTTTTGCAAGAGATGGCTTATCATGAATACGATATATGAGAGGTTGGTGATATTCTTTTAATGTTTCAGCAGCTGAAACATTAGCTTGTATCATGAATTCTTCAATTAAGTGATGTGTCTCTAGGTGAGATAAAACCACAACATCTTTAATATATCCATTTTGATCAAGAATAATCTTTTTTTCTGGTATTTCTAATTCTAATGGTTGTCGACGATTGCGTGCAATTTTAAGGCAGGAATACGCATCCCATAATGGTTGTAAAATGTTTTCAAGCAAGGGAGCTGTTTTTTTATTTGTATTTCCTTCAATTGCACATTGTACTTCTTGATAGGATAATTTGGCTGCTGTGCGCATTACAATACGATGGAAACTGTGTTTACGTTTGTTTCCATTCGCATCAAAAATCATACGAACAGCTAGTGCAGGTCTATCTTTTCCTTCACGTAATGAACACCGATCATTAGAAATACGTTCTGGGAGCATTGGTACAACACGATCAGGAAAATAAACAGAGTTTCCTCGTTTTAAAGCTTCTTGATCTAGAATACTTCCTGCTTTTATGTAGCAAGAAACATCTGCAATTGCGACAATAATAATCCAGCCTCCGCTATTGGTAGGGCTTTCATCTTTTATTGCATAAACTGCGTCATCATGGTCTTTTGCATCTGGAGGATCAATTGTAATAAATGATAATTGTCGCCAATCTTCGCGATTAATTGTATTGTCAGGTTCTACATTTTCGGCTTGCTCAAGGACATCTGAAGGAAAAATATAAGGAATTTCTTTCGATATAAGGGCAATCATTGAAAGATCTTTTTCGTTATCAATGTGTCCTAAAATATTTCTTACTTTTGCTTGTTTGAAGCTGTAGTTAGTACTGTCTTTAATTTCAACTTCGATCAGATCACCAGCTTTTATATCTATGTTCGTAGCCATATCAATAATAAGTTCGTTATTTTTACGTTCTATGGGATCAAGCCACCATTCGCCATTTTCTAATTTTCTTACTATACCAAGCATGTTTCTTTTTTTCTTATCAACTTTGCGGATGATTCGTCCTGTATAGGGGGAGTTTTGCAAAACTGTTTTTCGAAAAATTTTTATAAGAACGTGATCTCCAATACCAATGCTTACTTTTTTTATGCGATGAGAAGAAGAGAGTCGAATATTAGGCTTTGGATCATTGGACCATTCAAGAGGCTCTGCAATAAAATTACCGTCTTTATCAAGAGCACTAACTTTGACCAAAGTAATCGATGGTAATGCCTTTTTAATGATTAAGTTTTTACGTTTTTGTGGTATTGAATAATTATCTTTTAAATCACGCAATATATCTTTTAACCATATATGAGAAGCACTGCTCAAGTTAAAAGCTTTAGCAACTTTTTGTTTACTCGATTGGCTAGGATTATTAGTGATAAAGGTTAGAATTTCTGATTTACTAGGTAGCTGCTTAATATTAGATGATTGAAAATATTTTATTTTTTTCTCACTTTTAGCCAAAATTTATGCCTTCTTTTTTGAAGTAGTTTTTTGTGCTGTTTTTTTAATTGATGTTTTAGTTGATATAAGTTCTAATGCTTCTGCAAGTGTGATTGTAGCTGGATCTTTATCTTTTGGTAAGGTAGCATTAATTTTATTCCAGTTAATATATGGACCGTAACGCCCATCACGTATAGTAATTGTTCCACCGTTTGGATGATCTCCTAGTGTTGCTAGCGCAGCAGGCGTTATTCTACGTTGATTGGTTGTACTGTCTTTTTTTTCAGCAAGTATTGTAACGGCACGATTAATGCCAATATCAAAGACTTCATCTGTACTAAAAAGATTTGTGTATTGTCCATCATGAGCAAGATAAGGACCATATCGTCCAATTGCGGCTGTAATTATTTTTCCTGTTTCAGGATGAGTTCCAACTTCACGAGGTAGAGATAGTAAAGCTAAGGCTTTATCAAAATCAATATTTTCTATTTCCCATCCTTTAGGCAAACTTGCACGCTTAATTTCTTTACCTTCGCCAAGTTGAATATACGGACCAAAGCGGCCATTACGAAGAGAAATATCTTTCCCTGTTTCAGGATCAATACCAAGCATAACAGGTTTATCATTGTGCATGGTTTTACTTTGTTCTTCTGTATCTGAACCCAATTGGCATGTATATTTACACTCAGGATAATTAGAACAACCAACAAATGCACCATAACGCCCTAATTTTAATGACAATTGACCATTTGTACAAAGGGGGCAAGAGCGGCAATCGCTTCCATCTTCACGTGCAGGGAAAACAAGAGGGGCTAACGCTATGTTTAAAACATCAAGAACATTCATTATACGCAGTTCTTGGATACTCGTAATAGATGCATTAAATTCATCCCAAAAATCGCGTAAAACATCTTTCCAGGAAAGTTTTCCATCCGATATAAGGTCTAATTTTTCTTCAAGAGCTGCTGTAAAACCACATTCTACATAGCGATTAAAAAAATTTTCAAGAAAGGCTGTAACTATACGTCCTTTAACATCAGGAATAAGTTTGCGTTTATCAGTTATGATATACCCACGATCGCAAAGTGTGCTTAATATAGATGCATAAGTTGAAGGTCTGCCAATTCCTAATTCTTCAAGCTTTTTAATTAATGCCGATTCGGAATAACGAGGAGGCGGTTCTGTTGTATGTTGTATCGATTCAACTTTTTCTTTTCTAAGTGATTCTCCAATATTAATCTGCGGAAGACGTCCTGATTCATCCTCTTCACTATTTTCTTCGTCTTTTGGATCTGTATAAGCAGAAATGAAGCCATCAAAACGAATAACAGAACCTGTCGCACGTAAATGAGCATGATTTTCTTCTTGAAATGCTTCAATTTCGACAGTTGTACGTTCAATTTCAGCAGAACACATTTGGCTGGCAATAGCGCGTTTCCATATTAATTCATAGAGCTTTGCTTGATCACTATCGAGAACATTGCACACTTGATTAGGATGACGTGTAAAATCTGTAGGACGAATAGCTTCATGTGCTTCTTGTGCATTCTTAGCTTTTGTTGAATAAAAACGCGTTTTTTCAGGAAGATAGTGCTTTCCAAAAGAATCAATAATCGCTTTTCTTGCTGCATCAATAGCTTCTGGAACCATTTGTACTCCATCAGTACGCATATAAGTGATAAGTCCTGCTGTTTCGCCATTGATTTCAACACCTTCATAAAGCTTTTGAGCAACTTGCATTGTGCGAGAAGCTGAAAAACCTAATTTTGAAGAAGCAGCTTGTTGTAATGTAGATGTTGTAAATGGTGGAGAAGGATTCCTTTTTATAGGCTTGGCTTCAATACTTAATGTGCGATAATTTGCTTTTTCTAACATAGAGAGGATTTGATCAGCTTGTTCTTGCGATTGAATATCAAGCTTACCAAGTTTTTTATGATTAAATTCTGTTAACCGTGCATGAAAAATGTTATTTTGGAGTGTTTTCAAGTACGTTGTAATTGACCAGTAGTCTTCTTTAATGAATTGCTCTATCTCTGATTCGCGATTGCAAATGATACGTAGTGCAACTGATTGAACACGACCAGCAGAACGAGCGCCAGGTAATTTGCGCCATAAAACAGGAGAGAGAGTAAACCCAACCAAGTAATCGAGAGCTCGACGTGCAAGGTAGGCGTCTACAAGTGATATATCAATATCACGTGGATTCTTCATGGCATCAAGAACGGATTTTTTTGTAATTGCATTAAAAACAACTCGCTTAACAAGTTGATCATTTAAAACTTTTTTTTGTTTTAGAACATCAAGGATGTGCCATGAAATAGCTTCTCCTTCACGATCAGGGTCGGTTGCTAAGATAAGGCTATCAGCATCTTTGACTGCTTTTGCTATTTCATTCAAACGTTTTGCGGAAGCAGTATTAATATCCCATTTCATGGCAAAATCTTTATCAGGAAGAACAGAGCCATCTTTTGCAGATAAATCACGTACATGCCCAAATGATGCTATGACTTTGTATTGAGATCCAAGATACTTATTGATTGTTTTTGCTTTTGCTGGAGATTCAACGATAACAATATCCATAATTTTATCCGAATGTTGAAACAAAATTCTCTTTATAAACTTCTTTCAAATGAATAGCTAATGACAATTGGTCAAGAGCACATAAAAAAAACTATATTATACAACTTTTGATTGTTATTATTAAAAATACACCCTATAAAAGAAATCGTATAACTTATTTTCCACAGCTAATATAAAAAGTATACGGCAAAATACTAAGATAACGTCTATTGAGAGGTGGGGAGAATGCTCAAGGATAAAAGATTATGTTTATAAATCACTTAAAGATTATCCATTATATTACAGATATGTCAAAACAAATGAGCCAGATGGCACGTCAAGCTCATAGTCCACTTTTAGCATTGCTTTTGGATATGGTAGCTGAAGAGGGGCAAAGTATTATTAATAGTGCTGAGACCCTTGGAGAAGATCCTAACTCGACAATGATACATAACCACCAGAGTGCCGAATAAGCTTTCCAGCAAGATCGAGTTCAATTAGCAAGAGGTAGAGTTTTTGTAACGAAACACCTGAATAAATGCTGAGTGTATCTAAATCAATTGGAGTGCTTGATAGAGCTGAAAGGACAGCTGCACGTTCTATATCATCTCCAATTAAAGGAGTCTCATTAGTTATTTTCTTAGGTGAATGAGCATTTTCTTGTGGAAATTGAATTGAATATGTTTCTTCAAAAAAGCTGAGTTGTAGATCGGTCGTCTTTGAGGTTAACGGTGTGAGTGTTTCTATAATATCAGAGGGATGTGTAACCAGCAAAGCACCTTCTTTGATAAGATTATTTGTACCAATTGCTCTTGGATCAAGTGGAGAACCGGGAACAGCAAAAATCAATCGTCCCATATCAACAGCTTGGCGTGCTGTAATTAAGGAGCCTGATCGCATGGATGCTTCTACTACTAAAAGACCAAGCGATAGAGCTGCAATAATACGATTTCTTCTTGAGAAATCGTTAGCACGTGCTTTCCAACCAATGGGCATCTCACTAATAATTGCTCCACCATTATTAAGAATATCATCATAGAGTTTCTTATTTTCAGGAGGATAAATGTAATCAATACCACCAGCCATGACTGCAACTGTTCCTGTTAGCAAACTTGCTTGATGAGCAGTGCTATCAATTCCACGTGCAAGTCCAGAAATAATTGTAAAACCAGCATTACCAATAAAATGAGCAAACTGGCTAGTTAATTTTTTGCCAACTGCAGAGGCATTGCGAGAACCAACAATCCCAACAGAGGGTTTTTGAAAAATCGAGCAATCGCCTTTTATAGCAATAAGTGGAGGCGATGCTTCTATTACTTTGAGGAATGGTGGATAATCTGGTTCACCTATACCGATAAAACGAATACCTTGTTTTTCAGCTTGTTGCATCTCTTTTTCAGCGTCATCTAATGTCGCGATTCGAATAGATTTAGCAAGCCCTCCCTTTTTACTAAGTTGAGGAAGCATAGCAAGAGCATTTTCTGCCGTTTTATAATGGTCAATCAAATTACGAAAAGTAACTGCTCCAATATTTTCACTGCGTAATAATCGCAACCAATTTAACCGTTGCTGATCAGTAAGCAAAATTCCTTTATTTGTTCCTATTTGTGGTATCAACTTTATTTTCTTTCCCTGCTAATAATCTGCAAATATTAGTTTGATGTTTTATAACAACGAGTATGCTCATTGTTATTATTATGTAAGCAACATAGAGAGAAGAGGAGTAACAGTAAATAAAAATTGGAGTAATAATTACAGCTACAAGTGCAGAAAATGAAGAATAGCGAGTCAATACAAATACTCCTATCCAGGCAATAATAAAAATAAGAGCTGCTAACCAATAAAAACCTAAGCATATACCTAGATAAGTTGCAACACCTTTACCTCCTTTGAATTTAAGCCATATGGGATAAAGATGCCCTAAGAAGGCTAAAAATCCAGTTAGAAGAGCAATTTCTACAGTATGAAATAAGAATTTTGTCATCCAAATAACAAAAGTTCCTTTTAATATATCGCATAAAAGGGTAAGAGCTGCGATTTTTTTATTTCCTGTTCGTAAAACATTTGTTGCTCCAATATTTCCAGAACCAATTGCTCTTATATCGCCAAATTCAAAAAATTTTGTAAAAAGTAGTCCAAATGGTACAGAACCAATGAGATAAGATATCAGGAAAATAAGCCATGTATTGAATTGCAAAAGTATTTCTACTTCACTCATTAAGAATCTCGTTTGCTTTGTTGATTAATTTTAAATACTGATTGTCCTTTTACAAAAGTTTGGAGAACACGTCCCTGAAAACGAGCATTTTCGAAAGGAGTATTTTTTGAACGTGAAAGCAGCATCTCTAAGGATAAAATCCATGGTTCATCTAAATCAACTAAAATAAGGTCTGCAGGAGCATCTTTCATAAGTGTTCCAGCATTGAGACCAAAAAGTTTTGCAGGTGCTGTCGATAAAAGTTCAACTAATCGTAAAAGAGGTACGGTTTTATTGTGATAAAGGCGTAAGGCTGCACTTAACAAAGTTTCCATGCCAATAGCGCCTGTTGCAGCTTCTTGAAATGGCAAACGTTTTGCATCAACTCCTTGAGGATTGTGGGAAGAAGCAATGATATCTATGGTCCCATCTTTTATTGCGTTCATCATTGCTATACGATCTTCTTCTGCACGTAATGGGGGCATTAAGCGGAAAGAGGTACGATATTCACCAATATCATTTTCATTCAAAGATAAGTGATTAATGGATACACCAACTGAAATTTTTTCACTATGCTGTTTTGCTAAACGAACAGCATCAGCAGACATAGCTGTCGATATTTGTGCTGCATGGTAACGTGTTTGTGTTAGAACAGCTAGCCGTAAGTCTCTTTCTAGTGGAATGACTTCTGCTTCACGCGGAATTCCAGAAAAACCAAGCCAACTCGCTAATAAGCCTTCATTCATAACGCCTTGATCAGAAAGATCGTAGTCTTGTGTTTCGTGGATCAATGTGATATCAAAATCACGTGCATAAATCATTGCGCGTCGCATAATAGCTGAATTTTGAAGCGTCTTTTTCCCTTCACTAAAGGCAATTGCTCCTGCATTTTTCAATAAACCAAATTCAGTAATTTCTTGTCCTTTCAGACCTTGCGTGATAGCAGCAACTGGATAAATATTAACTAATGACGTTTCATGCGCTGTGCATGTAATAAATTTAATAAGGGCTACATTATCAATTATCGTCTGTGTATCAGGCATCATAAAAAATGAGGTAATACCACCGGCCGCTGCAGATTGGCTTGCTGAAGCAATCGTTTCAGGATGTTCAGCTCCTGGTTCTCCGATAAAGACTTGAGCATCAATGAGTCCAGGGAGAATTGCTTTATCTTGTGCATCAATGATTTCTGCTCCTTCTGGTACTCCTTGATTCAAAGCTTCTTTTCCTGCGGTTACAATCAGTCCATTTTCAATGATAACTGTACCGATTTCATCAATTGCGCGTGAAGGATCAACAATGCGGGCGTTTTGAAAAACTATTGGTCTTGTCATTTCTTTTTTTTACTCCAATTTTGGCGCAAATCTAATAAAGCTTCCATGACAGCCATGCGCACAGCAATACCCATTTCTACTTGTGTATGAATCATACTTTGTGTACTATCTGCTATATCAGAAGCAATTTCTACACCGCGGTTTATTGGGCCAGGGTGCATAATAATACAATCATTTTTAGCATACGCTAAGTTTTCTTTATGCAAACCAAAATAATGGAAATATTCACGAATAGAAGGGATAAAAGTACCTATCATACGCTCGCGTTGTAAGCGTAGCATCATGATAACGTCAGCATCTTTTAGACCTTCTTTCATTGTATTAAATACTTCAACGCTCATATTTGAGATTCCAGTAGGTAAAAGTGTTGATGGTGCAACAACGCGAACGCGAGCTCCTAAAGCATTGAGACTGATAATATTAGAACGTGCAACGCGTGAATGTAAAATATCGCCACAAATTGCGACAGTTAATCCCTCAATATGACCTTTTTTTCTTCTAATGGTTAGAGCGTCTAATAAAGCCTGTGTTGGGTGTTCATGTGCACCATCACCTGCATTAACTACGCAACAATCAACTTTTTGTGCTAAAAGGGCTGCAGTTCCAGCACAGCTATGGCGAATAACTAGTATATCAGGCTTCATTGCATTAAGAGTTGTTGCTGTATCAATTAATGTTTCCCCTTTTTTTATAGACGAATTGCTAATAGCCATATTCATCACGTTTGCTCCTAATCGTTTGCCAGCTAGTTCAAACGAAGATTGAGTTCTTGTGGAGGCTTCAAAGAAGAGATTAATTTGAGTATACCCACGCAGTATAGATTGTTTTTTATCAATGTTCTTGGAAAAAAGTACATTCTCATCTGCGCGATCAAGTAATATATTAAGGTCTTGTACATTAAGGTGCTTAATTCCTAAAAGGTGCCGGTGAGGAAAAATTGGAAAAATAGTATTATAAGTCATAGTATTCTTTTCTATAGATCTCTAAAGAGCTTAAAAGAGCATTTGTTTAAATATAATAAATGTTTTTAGCTGTAAAAAGGCAAATAGTCTATGATATGAGTGATTCTAATAATAGGAATGTACTATATGAATGTTGTATCCCAGCAGAATTCCCAGCGAAAAAATGCATTTCTTAGTGATACGCTTATGTTTCGTATCGCATCTACTTTACCCACTTCTTTATTGGCAAGCTTTGAGGAAATAGGAGCTTTCGTCGCTAGTGATGAAGCGTGGGATCTTGCACGTTTAGCAAACAGCCACCGACCCACATTGCGCTATAACAACCGATGGAGACAATCAAAAGAAGAATTAGATATTCACCCTTCTTATCATACTCTTCAACGATATTCTAGACAAGCAGGTTTAATTTCTTCGCTTTGGGAAAATACGACTTCAGAAAATAGAGTACGTTATCAGGCGCGTGCTATTCGCTTGGCTTTATTGGCTGGTTTGGAAACAGGACATTTGAATGAGATCACTGTAGCAAGTGCTGCTATTGCAGTGTTAATTGGTGATATTGAATTATTTAAAAAATGGCAAGATGCGCTTTTATCACGCGAATATGATTTGTCTTCTAGGCCTATTGATAATAAAAAGGGAGCTTCACTGACTTGTGCTTTTGATAATATTGAGGAAAATGAAAAATATACTTTTAACTTTCCAGCTGTTCAAAGGATTTCTTTTGATGAAAAAATGGGGCGTGATCTATATCGTTTAAACATTATAAAAACTAATGTTGTTAATCCGATGGCCGACGGATATATTGTAAGCGCAGAAATAGATGGCCTTTTAAGCTGCTTTTTAATTCCACGTATGCAAGAAAATGGCTTATTAAATGGTGTTATATTAATTCGTTATTTAATTCAGCGGTCTGGAGAATATTCAGCTCCAGAAGGAGTTATTGAATTCCGAGGTTGTTATGGTTGGCTTGTTGGTAACATGGGAGAAGGGGCTAAAGTGATTAAGGATATCGAAACCATGATGCGTTTCGATCAGGCTATAATATCAGCAGGTGTTTTGCGTTCTGCACTTCAATTTAGTATAGATTTTCTTCGGAAGCAAATTCCAAATCAACCTTTTCCACTATTAACAGAGCGTATTTTTGCAGATATTGCACTTGATATAGCTGCTTCGCAAGCATTGGTTATGCGCTTAGCACGAGCGTTTGATAATGCTGCAGATAATCGTTCTGAGGCAGCTTTTGCAAGAATTATGACACCTATTGTTGCTTGTCATGTCAGTCAATTAGTTATTCCAATTATTGGTGAAATTATTGCACAGGTTGGTATAGCGAGTTTCACGGATAGTAATCCTTTGTTGCAAATATTGCGTGATAGTCCTGCAAGAATAGTTAAAAATAGTGGTGTTAATCAATTGGTAAGGGATGCAATTCTTATAGGTGATAAAGCACCTGGATTATTTCAGCAATTATTAGAAAAAATTGCAGCTGATATTGGACAAGCTGGTCCACGAGCGATTGAGATTATTAAATCCGCTGTGAATATGGCTTCTATAAATGAAGGAGCTGGTAGGTTTTTTGTTGAACAGATGGCATATGCATCTGCCAGTGCAGCGTTACGTTATACAGAAGTTGAACATGTTGTAAATGCTTATATGGAAAGTCGTCTTGGAGGACAATGGAGATCATCTTATGGTATGTTGATCGCACGATATAATCCAACACAATTATTAGACGTTCTCTATCCTGCTGTTTGATGACAGAGTCTTAATTCTATCGAGAGCGCCTTGCAAAATGAAAGCAGCAGCAGCTGAGTCAATGCGTGATTTTCTTTTAGAGCGCGACATATCCATTTCTAAAAGACGACGTTCTGCAGCAATTGTCGATAGCCGTTCATCCCAAAAAATAAAAGGAATTTTTGTATATGTTGCCATATTACTAACAAAAGTTTTGGTTGCTTGAACACGTGGACCGTTGCTTCCATTCATATTAATGGGTAAGCCAATGATAATAGCTCCTACATTTTCATTATTAAAAATCTGTATAAGTGTCAGAGCATCTAATGTGAATTTTTTTCGATAAATAACAGGTCGCGGATTTGAAAATGTTAAACTAATATCAGAAATAGCAATTCCAATTGTTTTGGCACCCAAATCTAAGCTCGCTATTGTTTGCCCAAATAAAAGATGTGTCGTAACTTCATTTATGCTGATAATGGCCATGTTGTATGCTTAGAGTATCATAATATTTTGGTTGGTTACAATAAAAATTGGGGTGTATATACCAATATTCTTGCGCTTATAGACGTAGACTTGTATAGCCAAAAAACGAATAGGTTAATAATATTAGAGTAAATCAAGTAGAAAGGTGCAATATGTCTGTTGATAGTAAAACAGTCAAGCGGGTGGCAAAATTAGCACGTATTGCTATCCATAATGATGAAGTTGAGCGTATAACAGAGGAGTTTAATACCATTTTAGATTTTGTAAAACAACTTGATGAAATTGATGTTAATGGAGTTGAACCACTAACATCAGTAATTCCGATGGCTTTACGAAGACGTGAGGATGAGATTACGGATGGTAATAAGGCCGCGGATATTATAGCAAATGCACCTTTAGCAGAAGAAAATTTTTTTCTTGTTCCAAAAGTAGTCGAATAATTTTTTACATTTCAAAATTCGAGAATCAACATGACCGATTTAATAACCTTAACAATTGCACAAGCTCGTGATGCTTTTAAAAAGGGAGATCTGAAAGCAATTGAATTAACAGAAGCTTATTTGAAAGCAATTGAATTAGCTAATCCAATTTTGAATGCTTATGTAGCAGTGACTGCAGAACAAGCAACAAAAATGGCAGCTGAATCTGACACCCGTTTGGCAAAAGGAAAGGCTGGAATTTTAGAAGGTATTCCATTGGGCATTAAGGATCTCTTTGCAACACAGGATATACACACTCAGGCTTGTTCATATATTCTTGATGGTTTTAAACCGAAATATGAATCAACTGTAACTGCTAATTTATGGAAAGATGGAGCAGTTATGTTAGGTAAGCTGAATATGGATGAGTTTGCTATGGGATCATCCAATAAAACATCATGCTATGGCCCAACTATTAATCCATGGCGAAAAAAAGAATCAGATGAAAAGCTTGTTCCTGGTGGTTCTTCAGGAGGCTCTGCTGCTGCTGTTGCAGCTTGTCTTTGTGCGGGAGCAACAGCAACTGATACTGGTGGATCAATACGTCAGCCAGCAGCTTTTACTGGTACTGTAGGGATAAAGCCAACTTATGGACGGTGTTCGCGTTGGGGAATGATAGCTTATGCTTCATCACTTGATCAGGCGGGACCTATTGGAAGAGATGTGCGTGATTGTGCAATTATGTTAAAATCAATGGCTTCCTTTGATGATAAAGATTCAACTTCAGTTAATTTACCAGTACCTGATTATGAAAGCTATCTTGGTCAATCGATCAAAGGAATGAAAATTGGTATCCCAAAAGAATATTATATTGAAGGGATGTCTGATGAAATTGTTAATCTTTGGCAAAAAGGAATTAAATGGCTAAAAGATGCAGGGGCAGAGATTATTGATATTTCATTACCTCATACAAAGTATGCTTTGCCTGCTTACTATATTGTAGCTCCTGCAGAAGCATCTTCTAATTTGGCACGCTATGATGGTGTTCGTTTTGGACTTCGTATACCAGGAAAAGACGTTATTGAAATGTATGAAAATACCCGTTCATCTGGTTTTGGTGATGAAGTTAAGCGGCGTATTCTGATTGGAACTTATGTTCTTTCAGCGGGTTACTATAATGCTTATTATCTTAAAGCTCAAAAAGTACGAACGTTAATTAAGCGTGATTTTGATCAGTGTTTTGAACTTGGTATTGACGCTATTCTAACTCCTGCAACACCGACATCCGCTTTTAGTATTACAAATGAAAAAATAAAAAATGATACAATAGCCATGTATCTCAATGATATTTTTACTGTGCCAGTTAATATGGCTGGTTTACCAGGAATTTCTGTTCCTGCAGGTTTATCATTAGATGGTTTGCCTCTGGGATTACAATTGATAGGTAGATCTTTTTCTGAGGAAGTAATTTTTCAAATAGCATATATTATAGAACAAGCAGCAGGAAAACTAAATGCTGAAAGATGGTGGACATAAAATATAGTTTATAATTTTAATGCTAGTTTATTTTGAATAACATATTTCTAATGATTTATGGACAAGAAGAGGTTTTTCATTAATTGTATAATCATTAGAGTTAAACAATGGGGATGTAAGTACTGTAATTTTTTAATTTCCAAGATATGCGTCTTTGACACGTGGATCAGAAAGCAAAGCTTTGCCTTCATCGTGAAATAATATTTTTCCTACTTCTAAAATATAAGCATAATTAGCAATGGAAAGTGCTGCAGACGCATTTTGTTCAATAAGAAGAATAGTTTTTCCCATATTATTAATTTTTTTAATAATCGAAAAGATTTCACGTACAAGAAGAGGTGCTAAACCAAGAGATGGCTCATCTAATATAACTATATCAGGATTACTCATAAGGGTGCGACCTACAGCTAACATTTGCTGCTCACCACCTGACATTGTACCGCTCAACTGCTGAGATCTTTCACGCAATCGTGGAAATAAATCAAATATCCATTCGATATTGCGAGCAGTAATAGTTTTATCATTACAGATATAAGCTCCTAGTTGAAGATTCTCTAAGACAGTAAAGTGAGGTATAATACGTCTTCCTTCAGGAGTTAATGCAATACCTAATCGCAAAATTTCTTCTGGCTGTTTTTCAATGATGGATTTACCTTTATATATAATTTCACCGTGAATCGATTGATTGAGACCTACAATAGAGTGTATAGTGCTACTTTTTCCTGCTCCATTCGCTCCAATTAGAGTAACTATGCTTCCTTTTTTTATAGACATGGAAAGGTTTTGAACAGCTTTAATCGCACCATAATGCACATGAAGATTTTTTATTTCAAGAATATTCATGTATATCTCCACCGAGATAAGCTTTAATAACTTTAGGATTATTGCGCACTTCATTAGGTGTGCCATTAGCGATACAACGGCCATATTCTAATACAGAAATATATTGACAAAGTTTCATCACAACTTTCATGTCATGTTCAATCAGAAGGATTGTAAGATCAAATTCTTTTTTGATTTTTTCTATAAATTGTCTTAATTCATCACTTTCTTGTGGATTCATACCTGCTGCAGGTTCGTCAAGAAGAAGCAGTTTTGGTTTTGTTGCTAAAGCTCGAGCAATTTCTAAACGTCGTTGTGCTCCGTAGGGTAGGGTGGTTGCTTTTTGATCAGCGAGATGATCAAGCTGAACTCTCTTAAGAAGTTCCATTGCATTTTTATGAATTTGTCTTTGCTCTTTAAGTGCGCTTGGTAATAATAACGCTGCAGTAAACCATGGTTGTTTTTGTCGAATATGAGCGCCTACCATGATGTTTTGTAAGACTGTTAATCCTGAAAAAAGACGAATGTTTTGAAACGTTCGTGCAATGTGGAGTTTGCAGATAGTATAAGGTGGAAGGCCACAAATTTTTTTACTATCTAAAAGAATTGTTCCACTTGTTGGTGCGTAAAAACCAGAAATTATATTAAAAATAGTTGTTTTTCCAGCACCATTTGGACCAATTAATCCAGTAATTGTTCCTCGTTTAATAGCCATATTAACGTTGTTTACAGCAATTAGTCCACCGAAATGCATTGTAAGATTATTGAGCGAAAGGATCGTATCATTCATGATTTTTTCTCATTAAAAGATTGTAAATCCAATTCCATGAAAATTCACGTTGGCCTAATAATCCTTTTTGCCAGTATAAGATAATTGCTAGCAATATAAGTGAAAAAATAACCATTCGTAGACCTGGTACTCCCGGAATATATATAAAGCCTAGATTTAATGGATTTTCAACAATGCGAAGCCACTCAAGCATTATTGTAATAATAATGCTGCTTATAACACTGCCTGTAATAGAACCAAGACCACCAGCCACGACAATCATTAAAATATTAAAAGTTAAGATAAAATTGAACATTTTGGGGTCGATGGTTGAAATAAGAGCGGCGGTTAATGCACCACCGACGCCTGCAAAAAATGCACCAACCGTAAAGGAAAAACAGCGATAGAAAAAAGTATTTACTCCCATTATTTTCGCAGCAATTTCATCATCGCGAATAGCGCGTAACACATTACCTGTATTGCTTTGTAATAAAAGAGTAATAAAAATTATTGTAAATGCTAACCAACCAAAATTCCACCATAATGTAGCATATTGAGGTATTCCTTTGATTCCTAATGAACCATTCGTTAAAGGTATAGCATTGATAATGAGAACACGAATAATTTCTGCAAAGCCCAATGTTGCAATTCCAAGATAATCACCACCAAGGCGTAAAACAGGAAAAGCAATTAGCAAACCTATAATTGCAGCAGATAGACCACTTATAATAACAGCAACGAAAAACGATAATTGCAAATTTTTTAATGGTTCAGCTATCGGTTCTAAAATCCACATCATCTCTTTCTGTTCAGGAGAGAGAAGAAAAATTGCGCATATATAAGCACCAATAGCCATAAAACCAGCATGTCCCAAAGAAAACATGCCCGTAAACCCGTAAATCAAATTAAGTGAAATTGCTAATATTGCATTGATGGCGATAAGATTCATAATGCGTAATGTGTAGTCATTAAAATGGTTATCAGCATAAAATAAAAAACTAATAAAAATTATAATGCTAACAAATGATAGAAAAATGTTTAATGATTTTGCCATTAAATTTTCTCCTGATTTTTCTTACCCATTAAACCAGTTGGCATTATTAATAAAATAAGAATCAATAGGATAAAAGCAAAAGCATCTCTATATCCAGATAAAGTTGGAGAGAAGGCAACGACCATAATTTCAATAAATCCCAATAGTAGGCCTCCAAGCATTGCTCCTGAAATTGAACCTATACCTCCAATAACGGCTGCGATGAAAGCTTTTAATCCAGGAAGCAAACCCATATAAGGATGAATTTGAGGGTAACGTAAAGACCACATAATGCCTGCTATGGCACCTAATGCAGAGCCTATACAAAATGTAAATGCAATAATTTTATTAACGGAAACACCCATTAAACGAGTTGTTTCAATATCATATGATATTGCACGCATAGCAAGACCAGGCTTTGTTTTATTGATGGTCCATAATAAAATAATAACAAGAATAAATGAAATAATAGGAACGATGAGAAACATGGGAGCAATTCGAATGATACTCTTTGCATCTTGTCCGAAAGACCATAAGATCGGTGTTACAAGAAAATCTGGTTGTTTTACAGCCTTTGGAATGCTGCTAAAAAACATGATTGCAAGGCTTTCAATAAGAAAGGAAATGCCAATCGCGCTGATAAGCACCGAAATACGCGGAGCATTACGCAAAGGCTTATAGGCTAACTGGTCAATAAAAATTCCCACTGCGCCCGTAATAAAAATGGAAAAAAAAATGGCTAGAATCCAAATGGGTTTAAAATCTTGTGGAGAAATTTGTGAGTAATAAATAAGCCCTGAAACAAGAATAAAAAAAACAGAAATCCAATAAATTTTTTGTTGTTTTTGAAATCCAATAAAGATCGAATAATAAATGAAAACTGCGAATAATATAAGTAAAATAGCAGTCCATGTAGGCATAAAACTAATTGTGGAAAAGGAAAAAAAATATGCTCCCAACATCAAGAGGTCACCATGAGCAAAATTAATTAACCTTAAAACACCATAAACCATGGTATAACCAATTGCAATAAGCCCGTAAAGTGATCCTAATGCTAGCGCATTAAAGAAATATTGAATGAACATTTCAGTGCTCATCTCTTGTTCCTTTTATGTATTAATATGAAATATGATTGTTCTAAATGGTCTAGTCTCGAAATACATTAACTAATTTTGCACTTTTAATTGAGCAACTTATTATTTTGAATTGTTTTTTTTAAGTCAGTAGACTGTATTTCATTTAAATAAATACGTTTTCCATTTTTTATTTCAATTACACCAATAGAAACTTGAGGATTATGATTTTCATCTATGGATATAATTCCAAAAGGGGTTTGAAAATCTTTTAATTTGCTCAGTTCAGCTGTAATTTGATCACGATCAGCACTGCCAGCATTTTCAATAGCTTGCATGAACATCATATATGCGGTGTACCCCAAAGCTGAATTGATATTTGGTTGTTTATTGGGATGAACGGCTTTCCATTTACTTGTAAATTCTTGTGCAGCTTTTGACATGTTTGGTATAGCTTCATTGTAAGGAAGTGTTGTATGCAAAAATCCTTCTGCAGCTCGTCCTGCAATTGCAATAGTTTCTGGATTGTCCATAGCATCTCCACCCATAATGCGAAATTTTGCTCCTAATTCACGTGCTTGCTTTATAATTATAGCGCCTTCAGAAAAATAAGATGGGATGAATAAGATATCAGGTTTTTGTGCTATGATTTGTATAAGAGCAGCTGAGAAATCTTGGTCTCCAGAATTATAATTTAAATTTGAAATAACTTCACCACCTAACTTTTTGAATGAACTGATGAAATAACGTGCAAGACCAATTGCATAGTCATTAGATATATCTTTTAAGATAGCTGCCTTTTTGGCATGTAAAGTTTTGATTGCATAAGTTGCAGCACCTATACCTTGATAAGAATCAGTGAAACATGCACGAAAATAATATTTTTTTCCTTGTGTGACCAATGGATTTGTTGATGAGGTTGCAATAGTAGGTGTTTTTGCTTTTTCAGATACTTCTCCACCCGCTAGTGATAGTGAAGAACCATAGGTTCCAATGATTCCATTAACTTTGTCATTAGCGGTTAAACGTGCTACAGCATTGACTGCTTCTACTTTATCAGATTTATTATCAACAACAATCAGTTCAACTTTGCGTCCTAGTATTTCTGGAGTTTTTTTATGTGCTAATTGTATACCCTCAAGTTCGAGTTTTCCTCCAAACGCATTTTGTCCAGTTAATGGAAGATAAACACCAATCTTAATAGGATCTTTTGCAGAGGCGCTTGTTAGAAATGTGATTATTATAAAGGCTACTGTAAGGATTTTTCTCAATTGCATTGAACACTTTTCCTTATTTTCAGTTATAATTTTTTTATAAATTCCGCACATTATCTTGAACTTTATTATCATGCAAGTTATACCTCTTAATAAAGTTGATCAGTGTGTATGGAGTTTATACAGAAAGTCTTTAAAATTATTATTTATTATACATGATGTGTATAAACTTTCTTGGATGAAATTTATGATTTATGAGCTGACATTACGAGGTAGATACGACAACATGGGGAAATCTTATCTTAGGTCTTGCTTGTTGGTGTAACTACGATGTCTACTTACGCAGAAGAATCAATTTGTAGAATTCAAACCTACAGGATCGCGTTTGGTTATGACAAGTAAGGATACATTAAAAGATTATTCTTTATCTGAAGATGATCTCGGTATTTGTGGTGAAATTATTGAAATTAGTGGTGTCATTAAATGGTTTGATGGCAGCAAGGGGTATGGGTTTATTATTCCTGATTTTCCAGGTCTTCCTGATATATTATTGCATGTGGCAGTGATGCGGCGAGATGGTTTTCAAACAGCTTTAGAAGGAGCCAAAGTTATTTGTGTTGTACAACAAACGGAGAGAGGACTAAAATGTATCCAAGTTAAGTCTATTGATTGCTCATCAGCTACTCATCCCTCAGAAATTCCAGTACGTACACATGTTGTAGTAACTCCTGAAAGTGGTTTAGAACGTGCAATTGTTAAGTGGTTCAATCGCGAAAAAGGATTTGGTTTCCTTAGCCGAGGGCAGGGAACAGAAGATATTTTCATTCATATGGAAACATTACGTCGTTTTGGTTTAGCAGAACTTCGTTCTGGTCAGGTTGTCATTGTGCGTTTTGGCAAGGGAAAAAAGGGTTTGATGACAGCAGAAATTTATCCTGATATAGCGCTTCCATTTATTACAAATTAAATTTCTAATATTACTAAGGCAAAAAGTGTCGTCTCTGTTTTTTTAAGTTGCGTGATTTATCTTAAAAAAAATAATAATGCAGGATAAGAATTTTGAAATTTTTAAAGAAAAAACAAATTATTCAGTTTATTCTGTTTTTGGGGGGCAATATTTCAAGTATGGTTATAGCAGGAAAGCCTATAGAGATTCCTGTTGATCCAGCTTTTTTAATAATTAATACAAAACAGAATGCGATTTTTTATGAGGTAGAGATTGCATTTTCGGAAACTCAAGCAAGCGCTGGTTTGATGTATCGTACTCATTTTCCTCGTAACCGTGCTATGTTATTTAAGAATTTTCTTGGTAGTATACCAGAAGATAAACAAAAAATGTTTATGTGGATGGCTCATACATCTTTACCCTTAGATATAATTTTTTTAAATTCTAAGGGGGTTATTGTTTCAATTATTGAAAATACACTTCCATTTTCAAAAAATATAATTTCGTCAAAAGTACCTGCAGCTTTTGCTATTGAGCTTAATGCCGGTGAGGTTATTGATAAAAAGATACAGCAAGGACAATGTGTGATACATCCTATTATTTATGAGAAATGTGAAAGTAATAAATCATGACAGCAGAAGAAATTCGTTTTTTTGAACACGATGGTTTGCGTTTTGCTTACCGTGAAGAAGGACGGGGGTCTCCTATTTTATTGATTCATGGTTTTGGATCTTCTGCGTATATGAATTGGTATGCAACAGGTTGGTTTCGTACCCTTATTGAGGCAGGCTATCGTGTTATTGCTTTTGATAATCGCGGTCATGGTGATTCGGATAAGATTTATAATCCTTTATTTTATACGCCTCAAGCTATGGCCAGTGATGCGGTTAAATTGCTTCAACATTTAGGGTTGTCCAAGACTCATGTTATGGGATATTCTATGGGAGCTAGAATTAGCGCATTTATGGCTCTTTTATATCCAACATATGTACATAGTGTTATTTTTGGTGGTTTAGGAATTGGTATGGTAACGGGGGCAGGTGATTGGGAGCCTGTTGCTCAGGCTCTTTTAGAAAAAGATATTTCAGCAATTACCAATCAGCGCGGTTTAATGTTTCGTAAATTTGCAGAACAAACTAAGAGCAATAGACGTGCTCTTGCTGCTTGTATCATGACGTCGAAACAGGAATTAACAGAGGATGAAGTTTATAAAATTAAGCAGCCTGCGCTCGTTGCAGTTGGTTCATTGGATGAAATTAGTGGTGAAGCTGAGCCATTAGCAGCTTTGTTGCCACACGGTGAGGTATTACAAATTCCTGGTCGTGATCATATGCTTGCTGTTGGAGATAAAGTTTATAAAAAAGGTGTTATTGATTTTCTTGCTCGTCACCCTATTACTTAACTATTATTTAAAAGGCGTTCGAGATATGAAAGAAATAATCTATTTGTTATGAATACCTTCAACATATTAAAAATATCAAGGATAGGATTACTAATGCCCGAATTTATTATTTCTTTTAAAAATTCCGCTTTCAATTATTTAGACAATAAGTGCTCTTTCTATTTATTTTAGGTAATGCTTTAAAATTAAAGCAACTTTATTTTATTATTTTAAAAGTGCAGGTTTTTTACGTGAAGGAAGAATTGATAAGTCGTTTGCAATATGCCTATCTAAATATTGTGCACATCGTTCAATAAGCTCCTTATTATATCCGCTGAAAAAGTGGTTAGCTCCTTTTAGTATTTCTTGTGTAATAGTAATACCTTTTTGCATTTTTAGTTTATCGACAAGATTTTGAACATCTTTCGAAGGTGCAACTTTATCAATATCCCCATGAATTATTAAGCCAGATGAAGGGCAAGGAGCAAGAAATGAGAAATCGTAAATATTCGGTTGTGGAGCAACAGATATAAAGCTTTCAATTTCGGGTCTACGCATGAGAAGTTGCATTCCAATCCAAGCACCAAACGAATAACCAGCTACCCAACAATTTTTAGAATTAGGATGCTGTGTTTGCACCCAATCAAGGGCAGCGGCAGTATCTGAAAGTTCTCCTATACCATAATCAAATTCCCCTTGACTTCGACCAATACCACGAAAATTGAAACGCAGTGTAGTAAAACCACGTTGTTGAAACATATAAAATAAATCGTAAACAATTTTATTATTCATTGTTCCGCCGAATTGAGGGTGAGGATGCAGAACAATTGCAATTGGCGCATTTTTTTGTTGAGAAGGTTGATAACGTCCTTCAAGACGACCTGCGGGACCATTAAAAATGATTTCTGGCATTAAATGCTCCTTAAAAGCTATGAATGTTTTCATTGACCTTGGCCAAATTTTACAATAGAATCTATTAATTTCTTTAATTAATCACTAGATATCCTTTTTTGAAGGCGTTTTTCAAGAAAATTGCATTATTTTTTTAATCAATTTGTGGGATAGATATTAGGATTTAAAATGGCTGTAAAACGCCGATATTTTGATCATAATGCAACGACACCACTCACAAAAATGGCGCGAATGGCATTATTAGAATCCTTAGAGATATTCGGTAATCCATCATCTGTTCATACAGAAGGGCGTGCTGCTAAAGCACTTTTACAGAAATCCCGTAAACAAATTGCTGATAGACTTAAGGCAAATCCGGATAATGTTGTATTTACATCTGGTGCCAGCGAAGCAGCAATGACTCTGTTAACACCTTTTTATCATATGGGGCGTTCTGAAGTGCAATTTTCTCACCTTTATATTGGTGCAAGTGAGCATCCGTCTATTGCAGAAGGGGGGCGTTTTTCTAAAGAATTGATTAGTATAATTGATATTGATCAGCATGGTTTGATCCAGCAGGACAAGTTAAAATCTTTATTAATGGCACATGATAATGCAAAAGGTTTACCCCTTATCGCTATTCAAGCTGCAAATGGTGAAACTGGTGTTATTCAAAATATTCAAGAAATAGCTGCTATAGTTCGAGAAGCTAGAGGTACTCTCATTGTTGACTTAGTCCAGTATGTAGATAAACATCTCATTGATATTAATCATTTCGGGGGCGATTTCTTTATATTATCAGCCCATAAAATTGGAGGACCTAAAGGAATTGGTGCGTTTGTTTCATGTAGCAATCTTCTTACTCCTCATCCTCTTATTATTGCTGGTGGACAAGAAAAAGGATTACGTGGAGGAACAGAAGCTTTACCACTTATTGCTTCTTTTGGAGCTGCAATGGCTGATTGTTTTACTGAAGAAGAAATAAAACAATTAATTTATTTACGTAATAGATTAGAAGATGGTTTACAAAAAATTAGTCATGATGTTACAATTTTTGGCAAAGGTGTTCAACGTTTGCCAAATACTACTTATTTTACTGTGCAAGATATAAAAGCTGAAACGATGCAAATTAGTTTTGATTTAGCGGGATTTTCTGTATCAGCGGGTTCTGCTTGCTCTTCAGGAAAAGTGAAACAAAGCGGAGTTTTGAAAGCAATGGGATATCATATATTGAATGGTGCAATCCGTGTTTCAACAGGACGTTGTACCACTTCTAAAGATATTGATGATTTTTTATTGATTTTTTCTCAAATTATAGGTAACAAAAATAAAGTTAATCATTAAAAAATTGAGCGCTATTCTTAAAAGTTAAGATTAAGCTTGATAGAGTTTTCCCATTTTACATATAAAACCGCGTGTTTTAATTTTGTGAAGAAAATAAGTCTTTATCTTTGATCACCGGTTCTTGATGCCGGCAAAAATGGAGAAAGTCGATGCCGGCAGTGCAAGAAACAATACACCAAGTACGTGAAATAGACGTTGATCAATATAAATATGGTTTTGAAACAAATATTGAAATGGATAAGGCTCCAAAAGGCTTAAATGAAGATATTATTCGATTCATTTCAGCTAAAAAATGTGAGCCTGAGTGGATGTTGACATGGCGTTTACAAGCTTTTCGTCGATGGTCTAAAATGGAAGAACCACTTTGGGCACGAATTGAATATCCAAAAATCGATTTTCAAGAACTTTATTATTATGCTGCTCCTAAAAATCATACAGGGCCAAAATCTTTAAATGAGGTTGACCCTGAATTATTAGCAACTTATGAAAAGCTTGGTATTCCCTTAAAAGAGCAAGAAATTTTGGCAGGAGTAACAAAGCAAGCGGATTTTTCTACACTCGATGATAATATGTATGCATCAGGAAAAGTGGCTGTTGATGCTGTCTTCGATTCTGTTTCAGTTGTGACAACATTTAAAGAAGAATTAGCACGTGCTGGTGTCATTTTTTGTTCTATTTCAGAAGCTATTATCGAACATCCTGCTTTTATTCAGGAATATTTAGGGGCAGTTGTTCCAGCTGGTGATAATTATTATGCTGCCTTAAATGCAGCTGTTTTCACAGATGGTTCATTTGTTTATATTCCTAAAGGAGTGCGTTGTCCTATGGAACTTTCAACCTATTTCAGGATTAACGAACGCAATACAGGACAATTTGAGCGCACACTAATTATCGCAGATGAAGATTCCTACGTTTCTTATTTGGAAGGGTGTACTGCGCCTCAGCGTGACGAAAATCAATTGCATGCTGCGGTTGTCGAGCTTATTTCTCTAAAAAATGCAGAAATTAAATATTCGACGGTACAAAATTGGTATCCTGGTGATAAGGAGGGAAAGGGAGGGATTTATAATTTTGTAACTAAACGTGGAGATTGTAGAGGAGATAATTCCAAAATTTCATGGACTCAAATTGAGACTGGTTCTGCAATTACTTGGAAATATCCATCTTGTTTATTACGAGGTAATAATTCACGTGGAGAATTTTATTCTATTGCTGTCGCAAATGGTCATCAACAAATTGATTCCGGTACAAAAATGATCCATTTAGGAGAAAATACATCAAGTCGTATTATTTCCAAGGGAATTTCTGCTGGTTTTTCAAGTAATACTTATCGCGGACAAGTGACTGCACATAGAAAAGCCAAGAATGCACGTAATTTTACTCAATGTGATAGTTTGCTGATTGGCAGTGATTGCGGTGCTCACACAGTACCCTATATTGAGGCAAAAAATGCAACAGCTCAGTTTGAACATGAAGCAACAACGTCAAAGATCTCTGATGATCAACTTTTTTATGTTATGCAACGAGGGATTTCTGAAGAAGAGGCAATTGCGTTAATCATTAATGGATTCGTAAAAGAAGTTATTCAAAAATTACCAATGGAATTTGCTGTTGAAGCTCAGAAACTGATCGGTATTAGCCTTGAAGGTAGTGTAGGCTAATACTTAATTTAAGCAAATACAGCAATAACAGGACTGAATTATGTTAGAAATCAAAAATTTGCACGCCCGTATTTCTGAAACTAATACTGAAATCATTTGTGGTTTAAATTTAACCATTCGAGATGGTGAAGTAGCTGCTATTATGGGGCAAAATGGAGCAGGAAAATCTACTTTGTCTTACTTACTTTCTGGGCGCGATGATTATGAAGTAACAGAAGGCGATATCCTTTATAATGGGCAATCCATTTTAAAGATGAGTCCAACAGAGCGTGCAATATGTGGTATTTTTTTAGCATTTCAATATCCAATGGAAATACCTGGTGTTGCAACAATGGAATTTTTAAAAGTTGCAATGAATTCTCAACGCAAAGCTCGAGGTGATAAAGAACTTAAAATTTCTGAATTTATTCAACGTATTAAAGACATTTCTTCTGAACTTGAAATAGATATGGCTATGCTTAAACGTCCATTGAATGTTGGTTTTTCAGGTGGAGAAAAAAAGCGTACTGAAATTCTTCAAATGGCTCTACTTGAACCTAAGCTTTGCATTTTAGATGAAACAGATTCTGGCTTAGATATTGATGCATTAAAAATTGTTGCAGATGGTGTTAATAAACTTCGTAGTCAGAAACGTTCATTTTTGGTTATTACTCATTATCAACGTTTACTTGATTATATTGCTCCTGACACAGTACATGTTCTTCATAAAGGTCGTATTATTAAGAGTGGAGATAAATCTTTAGCACTATATTTGGAACAAAATGGGTATGCTGATATTATAAATAAAACTGCTTGAGGTTATTAAATATGAGAACAAACTCACAATCAGAATTAATAGCAGTTGAAGCAGATATTATTAATAATTTTGATCAACGCATTGATGATTTGCCTGGTAATGAAACAGTGCAAGCTATACGTAAGGAAGCTATTGAGCTATTTCAAAAAACACGTCTTCCTTCACGCAAAATGGAGTATTGGCATTATACTAATTTACGTGTTTTATTAAAATCTGTAAGTAATTTTTCAGAACTTATTGACGAACAGCAGATTAATCCATTACTTCCAGAAAATATTATTTTTTCTATTCAAAATGGTAAAGCGCTTACGTCAAATAAAATAGTAGGTGTTGAAGTAGAGCATCTTGCAACGGCGTTGGATAAAAATAGCACTAAAATAAATTTAACTATTTCTGATGAAAATTTTATTGGGCAAATAAATACAGCCTTCGTTACGAATGGATGGATTTTCCAGATTGCTGACAATATTAGATTGGATATACCAATTGAATTACAAAATATTCAAATGGGAGGACAGTCACATACTTTTTCAAGCATCAAAGTTGGAAAAAATAGTCAAGCTGTCATTATTGAACGTCAAATCGGCAATGATAAAGATACTTTTGTTAGTTCAGTATTTTCATTAAATCTTGCTGCTAATAGCAATGTAACATGGATTCTTATCTGTGATAGGGGATGTAATACTACACAATTTGGCCAATTTCGTGCTGTGCTTGCTGAAAATGCTGAATTAACGCTTTATGTGATTAATATAAGTAGCCAACTTAATCGTCAAGAAATTGATATTGAGTTGTTGGGAAAAAAGTCTAATTTTCAATTGCGAGCAATAAATTTATTGTCTGGAAAAATGCATAATGATCTTACAATGACTGTTCGTCATGTTGAAGAAAAATCGGTTTCGAGAGAAATTGTACGTAATGTTGTTACAGATAAGGCGCATGGTGTTTTTCAAGGAGTAATACGTGTAGCAAAAAAAGCACAAGAAACAGATGCTCGTATGGCTTGCAATAGCCTTATTCTTTCTGATGATGCAGAATTTGATGTAAAACCTGAACTAGAAATTTTTGCTGATAATGTTACTTGCGCTCACGGTGCAACAGTTGCTAAACTTAATCATGATCATCTTTTTTATTTAATGGCGCGTGGTATCTCTTTTAAAACTGCCTGTGAACTTTTGGTAAAAGGATTTATCTCAGAATTAATTGATGACATCAAGCAAGATAATATTCACGCTATTTTGAGTAATATCATTAGTAAATGGTTAGAAAAGAACGTTTAAGGTAGAAAAATGGAAAATAACATAAAAACATTAAATTATAATGTAGAAGAAATTCGGTGTGATTTTCCTATTTTGCAGAGTAATATTTACGGTAAGCGGTTAGCTTATCTTGATAGTGCGGCTTCTGCTCAAAAGCCACTATCAGTTCTTAATGTTATGGATAATTTTTATCGATATCATTATGCTAATGTACATCGAGGAATGCATTATTTATCAAATACAGCAACACAATTTTATGAAGATGCTCGTGAAACAGTTCGTGCTTTTTTAAACGCTCAAATAGTTGAAGAAATTATTTTTACGAAGAGTGCAACAGAAGCTATTAACACTATAGCTTATGGTTGGGGGATGTCTAAATTAAATGAAGGTGATGAAATTATTCTCACTATTATGGAGCATCATTCAAATATTATTCCTTGGCATTTTATTCGTAAACAAAAGGGTGTAAAACTTGTTTTTGTGCCAGTTGATGAGGATGGTGTTTTACATATTAAAGATTTTCAAAACGCTTTAAGCAATAGAACTCGTCTTGTTGCTATTACACATATGTCAAATATATTGGGAAGCGTGTCTCCTATCAGAGAAATAGTTAAATTAGCACATCAAAATGCTATTCCTGTTCTTGTTGATGGTTCTCAAGGAGCTGTACATTTAACAATTGATATGCAAGATCTTGATTGTGATTGGTATGTTTTCACTGGTCATAAGATTTATGGTCCTACAGGCATTGGTGTTCTTTATGGAAAAAAATATCGGCTAGAGGAAATGCGTCCTTTTCAGGGGGGAGGGCAAATGATTGAAGAGGTGACACTTGATAAGGTTTCTTATAATGTTCCTCCATACCGTTTTGAAGCTGGTACTCCTCCTATAGTTGAAGCTATTGGGTTAGCAGCAGCTATCGATTATATACAAGAAAAGGATAGAGATGCAATTTATACGCATGAAATGGCACTTTTAAATTATGCTCATGAAAGACTTGAAGCAGTTCAGTCATTACATATCTATGGACGCGCCTTTAACAAAGGTACTATTATATCTTTTGAACTTGAAGGTATTCATGCACATGATGTTGCTATGTTTGTTGATCGACAGGGAGTTGCTATACGTGCGGGAACACATTGTGCACAGCCTTTATTACAACATCTTGGTTTAACATCTATCTGTCGTGCATCATTAGCAATGTATAGTAATCGCGAAGATATTGATCAATTGGTTGAAGCGTTAGAAAAAGCAAGGATATTTTTTAATGGTTAGGTTAATTGACAAGTGCCATTCGGCTGAGCCTGTTGGTATAGAGAGTGAAAAGGAAGAGTCTTGTTTATTAGCAATCCCAGAATCTGAAATTAATCGTTTGACGAGCGATATTATTGCTGCTCTTAAAACAGTTTACGATCCAGAGATACCTGCTGATATTTATGAATTAGGATTGATTTATCGGATTGATATTGAAGATGATCGTTCGGTAAAAATTGAAATGACACTTACAGCTCCTGGGTGTCCTGTTGCAGGTGAGATGCCAGGTTGGGTAGAAAATGCTGTAAGTGCAGTTGAAGGCGTTTTAAGTGTTGAAGTAACTATGACATTTGATCCTCCGTGGACACCTGAATGTATGTCAGAAGAAGCACAGGTTGCTGTTGGATGGTACTAAAAGAAGTAAAATAATAATATTTTATTACCCTTTTTTCATTCTATACATTATTTTTTTCTTTTTTATCATTTAGATGGCTATAACTTTTTGCGATCAGCGTTCTTTGTATAAAGAGCTGCTGTGATATCATCTGTCCAGCTAAAAATTGCTTTGAGTTGGATACTATCGCATTTGAGATTTCAAATCTTATTGTCGCTAATTTTCTTAAATTATAAGCTGATTTTAATATCAGCAACAATAACAGCAATGGAAGCTGTCATTGTAATGGAAAGAGCAAATCGATTGAAATTTTTATGGCAAAAAGCAGCGATATTCTTTGGCCAGAAGGTGAAACTGATGAGACAGAGCTTGAGGTATGATCTTGGGGTGTGGCAATACTGGGAATGATAGCCTTTATAATGGCATTAGCGGCAAAGGTAGTTTTGGTGGTGGTTTGTGCACACTTAAGAACAAAGAAAAAAGTTTTTTGGAAAGAGTTTGGGTCAGTATTGGAAAAGTTCAAAAAGCTCATGGTGACCTTATAGGCAGCATCACAAAAGTTATTCAATTTATTATGACTAGAGGCTCAAATAAACCTTATCAAAAAGGTGTGTTTAAGGATGATAGTATAAAGAAAACGGTGGTCAAGTCAGTAATAGTGTTCTTAGCATGTGGAGTGGTCATGCTGTTAAAGGCAGTGATAGTATTTATGGCAGCGATTATTTTCCTGGAAAAATGAAACATCTTGATCAAATAGAAATGGTAGGGATGGCGCCGTATTAATCAATGTTTATCTATACAATGGAATTAAACGATGGCACGAAAAATCACTGAAAATTATCTCAATTATTTAAAGAAGTGGGCACGTTTACAGCTTCATGCTAATCAAGATGTTTCTGGCGTTTGGACCATAGGATGTGGTCATACAGAAAAAGCTGGTAAGCCAATGGTTGTTGAAGGCATGGTTATTACGAAAGAAAAGAGAAATTATGCTTTTAACCGATTTGAGTCAATATGAGAAGAGAGTGTAAATCCTATTCTCTAACCTTTATTTTTTTATCCCGCACCTTAAAAAAACATATATAAAATCAATATCTTATGCTAAAAGCAAACATGCCTGGTGGGCGATGAGAGACTCGAACTCCCGACATCCTCGGTGTAAACGAGGCGCTCTACCAGCTGAGCTAATCGCCCAATGTAATAATTTACACTTGGATAATCATCCTATTAAGGAAAAAAAAAATTAAAGGCAAGAATAAAAAATATTATTTGTTAATGTTTTTTAGAGAATTAGGTGAGTTTTTATTGTTTATTTAATTTTTTTAAAAAAACGTTTCATTTTTCTTGACAGAAACGAATGAACATCTTACACGAGCGTTGATACCATATTAATTGGTTCAAAGAAGTGCGCGGGTGTAGCTCAGTTGGTTAGAGTGCTGGCCTGTCACGCCGGAGGTCGCGGGTTCGAGTCCCGTCACTCGCGCCATTTCGATTTCCTGATTTATTTAGCATGTGTTTTTTTCTTTGTAGATTATAATAGTTATAGCACATTCTGTATAATTTTTAGCTAATTAATTTTTTCTTTTTTCATATAGTTTTATGGGAATAAGGGCTTGCGTCTTTTTTTTTCTTTGCAATACCTATAAACAAAGAGATTAGATACTATGCGGCATGCCCTTTAAGCTGTACGAGCGAAATTAGCGTGATAATATTGTAATTTTATCTAGACAACATTCGATGATTAGGCTAATTCAAAAACTCATTAAAGCGGAAAAGGATTATGATTCATTTATTGAGCTCTTATTTACCGGTATTGGTTTTTATTACTATTTCAGTAATTATTACTGGAGTTCTTTTAATCATACCCTATATGGTGGCTTATCGTGCTCCTGATCCTGAGAAATTATCGGCTTATGAATGTGGATTCAACTCATTTGATGATGCTCGAATGAAGTTTGATGTTCGATTTTATCTAGTTTCAATTTTATTCATTATTTTCGATCTTGAGGTTGCTTTTCTTTTTCCTTGGGCTGTTTCATTTGCTTCAATAGGTATATTTGGTTTTTGGTCGATGATTGTGTTCTTAGCGATATTGACGATTGGATTTATATATGAATGGAAAAAGGGGGCTCTTGAATGGAATTAGGATTTAATAATTCAGTGGTTGTTGCTCCAAAATCAAAAGGAATCATTGATCCAAATACAGGTAAGTTGCTAGGTTCTAATGATAAGTTTTTCAGTGATATTAATACTGAATTAGGGGACAAGGGTTTCTTAGTAACTTCAGCAGAGGCTTTAATCACTTGGGCACGCACCGGTTCATTGATGTGGATGAGCTTTGGTCTGGCTTGTTGTGCGGTTGAGATGATGCAATGCTCAATGCCTCATTATGATAATGAACGTTTTGGTTATGCGCCACGCGCTTCACCGCGTCAATCAGATGTGATGGTAGTTGCTGGTACTTTAACAAATAAAATGGCACCTGCTTTACGTAAAGTTTACGATCAGATGCCTGAGCCACGTTATGTGATTTCTATGGGATCCTGTGCGAATGGTGGGGGGTATTATCATTATTCTTATTCGGTTGTGCGTGGATGTGATCGCATTGTTCCAGTGGATATTTATATTCCAGGATGTCCTCCTACAGCAGAGGCACTGTTGTATGGCATCTTATTATTGCAGAAAAAAATCCGTCGGACTGGATCTATAGAGCGATAGGGAATTTATAATAATGAGTGAAACATTAATTGAGCTTTCTAACTATTTGAAAGATAAATTGGGAGATAAGATAGAGGAAAGTATTTTTGCATTTGGTGAATTGACAATTGTATCACGTCTTGATGCAATTATTGATGTTTTAATGTTTGTTCGCGATGATTCTCGTTGTCAATTTATTAGTATTATAGATATTAGCGGTGTAGATTATCCTTCTCGTGAAAAACGTTTTGATGTGTCTTATCAGTTATTATCTCCACGATATAATTTACGTTTACGTATTAAAGTGCGTACTGATGAGAATGTAGCTGTTGCTTCTGCTTGTTCGATTTATCCTGGAGCAGAATGGTATGAGCGTGAAGCTTACGATATGTATGGTATTTTATTTTCAGGACATCCGGATTTGCGACGTATTTTAACAGATTATGGATTTGAAGGGCATCCTTTGCGCAAAGATTTTCCTGTAACAGGATTTGTTGAATGTCGTTATGATAATGAAAGCAAACGAGTTATTTATGAACCTATTATTTTGCGACAAGAAATGCGTAATTTTGACTTTCTTTCACCTTGGGAAGGTAATGAGCGTATTTCATCATGTATTAAAGAATCAAGTATTGAAAAATAATTGAGCATTTTCAGTAGGGGTGGTGTATAGAAAGTGATCATTGCATATAAGTTATTTATACACTTATACACAGTGAGTAGTTATTTTGTGTTGTGCATTATAATAACAGAATATTTATTGGTGTTCAGTTTTTAGGATGTATTGAAAGAAGCAAGGGGTTGATAGTGCCTGAGGTTAATGTCCGAAATTTTAATATTAATTTTGGTCCACAGCATCCTGCTGCGCATGGTGTTTTGCGCATGGTTTTAGAATTGGATGGTGAAGTTGTTGAGCGTGTGGATCCACATATTGGATTATTGCACCGCGGTACAGAAAAGTTAATGGAAACAAAAACTTACCTCCAAGCAGGACCTTATCTTGATCGTTTAGATTATGTTGCTCCTATGAATCAAGAGCATGCTTTTGTGCTTGCTATTGAAAAATTATTGGGTATTGAGGTTCCTAAGCGAGGGCAATTGATTCGCGTTCTATTTTCTGAAATTGGGCGTATTCTTAATCATTTGCTTAATGTAACGACACAGGCAATGGATGTTGGTGCTTTAACACCACCACTTTGGGGGTTTGAACAGCGTGAAAAATTGATGATTTTTTATGAGCGTGCATGTGGTGCACGTCTTCATGCCAATTATTTTCGTCCTGGTGGTGTGCATCAAGATTTACCAGAAAAATTAATTGAAGATATTGGTAATTTTATTGATCCATTTCTTATTGCTCTTGATAAACTTGATAAGCTTATAACACCCAATCGAATTTTTAAACAGCGGAATGTAGATATTGGTGTGGTGAATATTAATGAGGCTTGGGCTCGTGCTTTTTCTGGGGTAATGATTCGTGGGGCTGGTGTATCATGGGATTTGCGTAAAAGCCAACCTTATGAGTGTTATGATGAAATGGAATTTGATATTCCTGTAGGTAAAAATAGTGATTGTTACGATCGCTATCTCATTCGTATGGAAGAAATGAGGCAATCAACAAAAATTATGCGGCAATGTGTAAACCGTTTGCTTTCTTCTGAAAAAAATGGACCAGTTTCAAGCTTAGATCGTAAGGTTGTGCCACCAAAACGCAGTGAGATGAAAAATTCGATGGAAGCACTTATTCATCATTTTAAGCTTTATACAGAAGGTTTTCATACTCCTCCTGGTGAAGTTTATGTCGCTGTAGAAGCACCAAAAGGTGAGTTTGGTGTTTATCTAGTTTCTGATGGAACAAATAAACCTTATCGTGTTAAATTACGTGCTCCTGGTTTTGCTCATCTTCAAGCTATGGACTTTCTGACTCGAGGCCATATGCTAGCAGATGCAACAGCTATTTTGGGCTCGATTGATATTGTTTTTGGGGAGGTTGATCGTTAATGTCTTTACGTCGTCTTGCCGATGATATCCATCAGCCAGTGAAATTTTCTTTCACAAAAGAGAATCAAGTATGGGTGCAAAATACCATAAAGAAATATCCCGTAGGGCGTGAACAATCTGCTGTTATCCCCTTATTGATGCGTGCTCAAGAACAGGAAGGTTGGGTAACGCGTGCTGCAATTGAACATATTGCTGAAATACTTTCTATGGCTTATATTCGCGTTTTAGAGGTCGCGACTTTTTACACTCAATTTCAACTAAAACCAGTTGGAACAAAGGCGCATATTCAGGTTTGTGGTACGACTCCTTGTATGCTACGTGGTTCCGAAGAATTGATCAAAGTTTGTCAAAAAAAAATTCATTATAAGCCTTTCGTTACTAATCAAAATGGCACATTGTCATGGGAAGAAGTTGAGTGTCTTGGTGCTTGTGTTAACGCTCCAATGGTTATGATTTTCAAAGATACTTATGAAGATCTTACAGCTGAACGTCTTGAAGAAATTATCGATGCATTTGAGGCAGGTAAAGGTTCTAATATAACTGTAGGACCACAAAATAATCGTAAATCATCAGAACCTATTAGTGGCTTAACTTCTTTAGTTGATGGGAATAAAAATAAAATGAAATCATTTAAATCTTCAAAGAAAAAGAGAAATGAAGGCATAGAAGTTGGATAAATATTTCTTTGAATTGAATAAAATATCTTTAATATAAAATAGAATTTTTGGAAAAATATTGAAAAATTGAATTAGGAAAATGCTAAAAATGCATTCAGTTGTAGAAAAAAAGGTGGGGTATGCTGGCTGATAAGGATCGCATTTTCACCAATATTTATGGTTTTAAAGATAAATCATTGAAGGCCGCGGTATTGCGTGGACATTGGGATGGTACCAAAGCGATTATTGAAAAAGGCCGTGATTGGATTATTGATGAAATGAAAGCTTCAGGCTTACGTGGTCGTGGTGGTGCTGGTTTTCCTACTGGTATGAAATGGTCATTTATGCCAAAACAAAGTGATGGTCGGCCTCATTATTTGGTCGTGAATGCAGATGAGTCGGAGCCAGGAACATGTAAAGACCGTGATATTTTAAGACACGATCCCCATACTTTAATTGAAGGATGTGTTATTGCTACTTTTGCAATGGGGGCAAATGTTGCTTTTATTTATGTCCGTGGTGAATATATTCGTGAGCGTGAAGCGCTTCAGGCTGCAATTGATGAGTGTTATGAAGCGGGGTTACTTGGCAAAAAGACTAAGTGTGGTCATGTTTGTGATATTATTGTTCATCATGGTGCTGGAGCTTACATTTGCGGTGAAGAGACAGCTCTTCTTGAAAGCCTTGAGGGGAAAAAAGGCCAACCTCGATTAAAACCTCCATTTCCTGCAAATATGGGAATTTATGGTTGTCCAACAACCGTTAACAACGTGGAATCTATAGCAGTTGTTCCTACAATTTTACGTCGAGGTGCTTCGTGGTTTTCATCGATTGGTCGGGCAAACAATGTTGGAACGAAATTGTTTATGATTTCTGGACATGTTAATGCGCCTTGTACATTCGAAGAAGCTCTAGGTGTTTCTTTTCGTGAATTGATTGAAAAACACACAGGTGGTATTCGCGGTGGATGGAATAATCTTTTAGCAGTTATTCCAGGGGGTGCTTCTTGTCCGATTGTGCGTGGAGAAGATATGATAAATGCCATTATGGATTTCGATGGGATGCGAGATGTTGGCTCTTCTTTTGGGACAGGTGGTGCGATTGTTATGGACAAATCAACTGATATTATTAAGGCAATTTGGCGTATAGCAGCTTTTTTTAAACATGAAAGCTGTGGTCAATGTACACCATGTCGTGAAGGAACTGGGTGGATGATGCGTCTTTTGGGGCGTATGGTTGAGGGAAGAGCGCAAAAACGCGAAATTGATCTTCTATTTGAAGTTTCTAAACAGGTTGAAGGGCATACTATTTGTGCACTTGGAGATGCTGCAGCATGGCCTATACAAGGGTTAATCCGTAATTTTCGTTCAGAGATTGAACAAAGAATTGATGATTACACGCGAAGTGCAGTTCAAAGCAAAAATATTACTTTGGAAACAATAAAATAAAGAGTTTTGTTTTTTAAAATGATGAAATACAAATTAAGTAGGTTATTCGCGGGCTGGATTGGTGATGATAAGTATTAAAGTTGATGGTAAAGAAATTGAAGTTCCCGACCACTACACATTGCTTCAAGCTGCTGAGGCTGCGGGTGCTGAGGTGCCACGTTTTTGTTTTCACGAAGCTCTATCAATTGCTGGGAATTGTCGTATGTGTTTGGTTGAGGTCAAAGGTGGACCTCCAAAACCACAGGCTTCTTGTGCTATGGGAGTTCGTGATTTACGATTAGGACCAAACGGTGAGATGCCTGAAATATTTATTAATACGGAAATGGTCAAAAAAGCCCGTGAAGGCGTTATGGAATTCCTCCTCATTAACCATCCATTAGATTGTCCTGTATGTGATCAAGGTGGTGAATGTGATCTTCAAGATCAAGCAATTTTTTATGGGCGTGATCATTCTCGTTATACAGAAGATAAACGTGCTGTTGAAGATAAGTATATTGGACCTCTTGTAAAAACTGTTATGACACGATGTATTCATTGTACACGTTGTGTTCGTTTTACAACAGAGGTTGCAGGTGTTTCAGATCTTGGTTTAATTGGCCGTGGTGAAGATGCTGAAATCACGACATATCTTGAAAGAGCTATGACATCTGAATTGCAGGGCAATGTTATTGATCTTTGTCCAGTAGGTGCTTTAACTTCAAAGCCTTATGCGTTTTGTGCTCGTCCATGGGAATTGATTAAAACAGAGTCGATTGATGTGATGGATGCTCTTGGTAGTGCTATTCGCATTGATAGCCGAGGGCGTGAAGTTATGCGAATTGTGCCACGCATTAATAAAGATATAAATGAGGAATGGATTTCTGATAAGACACGTTTTATTTGGGATGGATTGCGCACTCAAAGACTTGATAAACCGTATGTTCGAAAAGATGGCAAACTTCAGCCTGTAAGTTGGTCAGAGGCTTTTGAAAAAATTAAAATGGTTATATCTGAAACTTCAGCAAAAAAAATTGGAGCAATTGCTGGAGATCTTGTATCTATTGAAGAAATGTATGCACTTAAATTATTATTGCTTTCATTGGGCTCAAAGGCCTTTGACTGTCGTCAAAGGGGTATGGTTTTATCACCTGAATTAGGGCGTTCGAGTTATATTTTTAATCCTACTATCGCAGGCATTGAGCGTGCAGATGCATTGTTAATTGTAGGATCTAATCCACGTGTTGAGGCTGCTGTTTTAAATGCGCGTATTTTAAAACGTCAACGAGTAGGCAGAATCCCAATTGCGTTAGTTGGAGAGCAGGTCGATTTGCGTTATCCATATTCTTACCTTGGTGCTGGTACTGATGCATTAGATGCGCTTATTAGTGGAGAGAATGTATTTTTTGATGTACTAAAAAAGGCTGAGAGGCCGCTTATTCTTATTGGGGAGGGTGCCATTTCAGGTAAAGAAGGTTTATCTGTTTTAAAGAATCTTGCAAAACTAGCGGATATTGTTGGAGCTCTTAGTGAAGAATGGAATGGATTTGGCATTCTTCATAATGCTGCATCGACTGTTGGAGGACTAGATATTGGTTTTACCTATAAATTAGGAGTTAAAAATATTGTTAAAACCTGTGAAGTTCTATTTTTGCTTAGCGCTGATGAAATAGAATTAACCAATAGCAAAGCCTTTATAATTTATATTGGTAGCCACGGTGATAATGGTGCGCATGCTGCTGATGTGATTTTACCGGCATCTGCTTATACTGAGAAATCAGGGCTTTATGTTAATACAGAAGGTCGTGTTCAGATGACAAATCGAGCTGGTTTTGCTCCAGGTGATGCAAAGGAGGATTGGGCTATTTTACGTGCTTTATCTGATGTTTTAAATAAAAAGCTCCCTTTTGATTCATTATCTCAATTGAGACAAAATTTATTTAATGATTTTCCACATCTTTGTGCCATTGATAATATAGCGCCTTCATGTATAAATGATCTTAAAGCTTTGAGTTCACAAATAATTGTTCTGAAACCACAAAAATTTACTTCTATGATTAAAGACTTTTATTTAACAAATCCAATAGCGCGTGCTTCTGCAGTTATGGCAGAATGTTCGTCTCTTACGAAAAGTCACATTACAGAAGCTATGAAGTAAGGACAAAGGGGGAAAAGGAACAGTTATGTACGATTTCTTTATGGCCTGGCTATTGCCATTATCGATTATAGTGGGTAAAACCCTTATCCTTTTAGTTGTTCTTTTGATTTTGATTGCTTATTTGCTTTATGCAGATAGGAAAATTTGGGCAGCTGTACAATTACGACGTGGACCGAATGTTGTTGGTCCATGGGGGTTGTTGCAGTCTTTTGCAGACTTGATAAAATTTGCTGTTAAAGAACCAATTATTCCTGCTGGTGCTAATAAAGGCGTTTTTCTTCTTGCTCCTTTTGTTTCAGCAGTACTTGCGTTATCAACATGGGCAGTTGTTCCGGTTAATAAAGATTGGGAAATTGCAAGTATTAATGTTGGTTTATTATATATACTGGCTATTTCTTCTCTTGAAGTTTATGGTGTTATCATGGGAGGATGGGCATCAAATTCGAAATATCCTTTTTTAGGAGCTCTTCGTTCAGCAGCACAAATGATTTCTTATGAAGTTTCAATTGGTCTTGTTCTTGTTACAGTTGTTTTAGTAAGTGGTTCATTAGATCTTACAATAATTGTTCTTGAACAGAATAATGGTTTTGGAAAGAATATTGGTTTGCCATTCGGTAGTTTTCTTGATTGGAATTGGTTAGTTCTTTTTCCAATGTTTATTATATTTTTCATTTCTGCGCTTGCAGAGACAAATCGACCTCCTTTTGATTTGGTTGAGGCAGAATCTGAGCTTGTTGCCGGACACATGGTTGAATATTCTTCAACTCCTTATATGCTTTTTTTTCTTGGTGAATACGTTGCAATTGTTTTAATGTGTGCATTGACAACTATTTTGTTTTTAGGTGGCTGGTTACCTCCTTTTGATGTGTGGTGGCTTAATTGGGTCCCTGGTGTCATTTGGTTTGTTCTGAAAGTTTGTTTTGTGTTTTTTTGGTTTGCTATGGTTAAAGCGTTTGTACCCCGCTATCGTTATGATCAGTTAATGCGTCTTGGTTGGAAGGTATTCCTTCCTATTTCATTGGCAATGGTTGTAATGACTGCTGCTGTTTTGCAATATACTGGTTCAGCTTAAGAGGAAATCTTATATGTCAAGTCTTATTCAAGCAGCAAAATCACTTCTTTTATTAGAATTCATAAGTGCCTTTTTTTTAGCAATGCGTCAGTTTTTTTCTCAAAAACCTACAATTAACTATCCTTATGAAAAAGGTTTTGTTTCTGCACGTTTTCGTGGTGAGCATGCTTTGCGTCGCTATCCAAATGGGGAAGAACGGTGTATCGCATGTAAATTATGTGAAGCAATTTGTCCCGCGCAGGCTATTACAATTGAAGCAGGTCCTCGACGTAATGACGGCACACGTAGAACTATTCGTTATGATATTGATATGGTCAAGTGTATCTATTGTGGTTTTTGTCAGGAGGCTTGTCCAGTTGATGCTATTGTAGAAGGTCCGAATTTTGAGTTTGCAACAGAAATGCGTGAAGAACTTTATTATGATAAAGAAAAGCTTTTAAATAATGGAGATCGTTGGGAGCGAGAAATTGCTCGCAATATATTAATAGATTCACCTTATCGTTAGGTGTATTGTTAAATGGAGTAGTCGGATAATGTATCCGATAAGAATAGTCAGGTATGAATTTTCATACCTATTTGTTTGATTGATTGAGGGGAAGTCCATGCTAACAGGTCTAGCGGTGGCATTTTTCTATATTTTTGCTTTCATTATGCTTATAAGCGCGGTCATTGTTGTTACTGCGCGTAATCCTGTTCATTCAGTTCTATTTTTAATATTAGTATTTTTTAATGCTGCAGTTTTATTTTTGCTTTCAGGAGCAGAATTTTTAGGGCTTATCTTATTAGTTGTATATGTTGGTGCTGTAGCAGTTTTATTTTTATTTGTAGTTATGATGCTTGATGTTGACTTTGCTGAATTGAAAAGTGGCGCACTCAAATATGCTCCTATTGGTGCTTTTATTGGTATTATTATCGCTATAGAGCTTATTTTTGTTTTTATTAGTAACGGTTTTTCTCTAGTTTCAGGAGTTCATATTACACAACCAATGCCAGATTTAGCACAACGAACAAATACCCAAGCACTAGGAGATATTCTCTATACAGATTATGCTTTTTACTTTCAAATTTCAGGAATAATTTTATTAGTTGCAATGATTGGTGCTATTGTTCTGACACTTCGTCACAGATCAGGAATTAAACGACAATCAATTGCAGTTCAAGTTGCGAGAACAGCGGAAAATGCAATTGAAATCAAAAAAGTTGAATCAGGTAAAGGTATTTAACGGAAAAATTATTATGTACATTGATATTATTCATTATCTCATTGTTTCTGCATTGATATTTACAATTGGTATTCTTGGTATTTTTTTAAATAGAAAGAATGTGATTGTTATTCTTATGTCAATTGAGCTTATATTGCTTTCAGTCAATCTTAATTTTGTTGCGTTTTCAGCTTTTCTTCATGATTTAGTTGGGCAAGTATTTTCTTTATTTATCTTGACAGTAGCAGCTGCTGAAGCAGCAATTGGTTTAGCAATTCTTGTTGTCTTTTTTCGTAATCGTGGTTCCATTGCGGTTGAAGATGTTAATGTGATGAAGGGTTGATAAGTGATGTATTATATGATCGTTTTTCTTCCGCTTTTAGGTTTTTTAATTGCTGCAATAGGTGGAAAGACTATAGCTCCTCGTGCCAGTGAGCTGGTAACATCTAGCTTTATGGTGATTGTTGCTGGATTATCATGGATCTCTTTTTTGAATGTAACTTTTGGCAATACTTCAACGGTTGATATACCGCTATTGGGATGGATAGGTATTGGTAAATTAGCATTTGATTGGTCTTTGCATGTTGATACGTTAACAGCTGTTATGCTTGTTGTAGTGAATAGTGTTTCAGCATTAGTTCATATTTATTCAATTGGTTATATGCATCATGATCCTTCAAGACCTCGTTTTTTTGCTTATCTTTCTTTATTTACATTTATGATGTTGATGTTGGTGACGGCTAATAATCTAATTCAAATGTTTTTTGGATGGGAAGGTGTTGGCCTTGTGTCTTATTTGCTGATTGGTTTTTGGTTTCAGCGGGATTCAGCTAATAAAGCAGCAATGAAAGCTTTTGTAGTTAATCGTGTCGGAGATTTTGGTTTTCTATTAGGAATCTTCAATATTTTTGTTTTATTTCAGTCAGTTAATTTTGTAGATATTTTTACAAAAGCTGCAGACAATAATTTTATAAAAGGTATGACGTTTTTAGGTGGTCATTTTGCTGGACAAACAGTGATTACTATTACATGTCTTCTTTTATTTGTTGGTGCTATGGGGAAATCGGCACAATTTCTTTTACACACATGGCTTCCTGATGCGATGGAGGGACCAACTCCAGTATCTGCGCTCATTCATGCAGCTACAATGGTAACAGCTGGTGTTTTTATGATAGCGCGTATGTCACCGATTTTTGAACTTTCTCCAAATGCTTTAACGGTAATCATTGTTATCGGGGCAACCACAGCATTTTTTGCCGCAACTATAGGAGTAGTACAAAATGATATCAAGCGTGTTATTGCTTATTCTACTTGTTCACAGCTTGGTTATATGTTTGTTGGGCTAGGAGTTGGGGCTTATGGAGCAGCTATTTTTCATCTTTTTACGCATGCTTTTTTTAAAGCCTTATTATTTCTCGGTGCAGGTTCTGTAATTCATGCTGTTTCTGATGAGCAAGATATGCGAAAAATGGGTGGGTTATATAAATATATAAAAACAACTTATTGGATGATGTTTATAGGGACTATTGCATTAACCGGTTTTGGGATTCCTGGAACTCTTTTTGGCACTGCAGGATTTTTTTCAAAAGATGCTATTATAGAATCTACCTTTGCATCGCATAATATTGTATCAGAATATGCTTTTTGGCTTCTTATTTTATCTGCTTTATTAACGAGTTTTTATTCTTGGCGACTTGTATTTATGACATTTCATGGTAAGACGCGTGCAACTGTTGATGTTATGCATCATGTGCATGAATCAGCTCCAGTTATGTTAATTCCATTATTTGTTTTATCTATTGGAGCACTATTTGCGGGCGTAATTTTTCAACCTTATTTTTGGGGTGACTTTTATGATTCTTTCTGGAAGGGCGCATTATTTACAGGAAATCATAATCATATTCTTCATGAAGCGCACAATGTACCCAACTGGGTGAAATGGTCGCCATTTACAGCAATGATTCTTGGGGTCATTTTAGCTTATTTATTTTATATTTTAGTTCCTTCAATTCCTAAAAGAATTGCTGAATTTTTACCTATGTTATACCGATTTCTTTATAATAAATGGTATTTTGATGAAATTTATAATATTTTATTTGTTCGTTCTGCTTTGGGAATTGGCCACTTTTTTTGGAAAATAGGTGACAATAAGGTTATTGATGGTTTAGGTCCAAATGGCATTGCGGCGCGTATTATTAATATCACAAATAAAGTTGTTCGCATGCAAACAGGTTATCTTTATCATTATGCATATGCAATGCTGATTGGTGTGGCAATACTGATTACATGGATGATGATCAGGAGCTTAAATTGATGACCGACTGGCCTATTCTTTCTACTGTTACCTTTTTACCGCTTATTGGTGTGTTTCTGATTTTATTAATTAAGGATGATAGTGAAGCAGCAAAACGCAATATACGTAATGTTGCATTTTTTACAACTGTGTTTGTTTTTATTATTTCTTTAGTTATTTGGGCAGGATTTGATACTACAAACTCTGATTTTCAGATGGTTGAGAAATTCCATTGGTTAGGTAGTGATATTAGTTATCATATGGGTATCGATGGCATTTCTGTACTTTTTGTTGTTCTTTCAGCTTTTCTATTACCTTTCTGTATTTTAGCAAGTTGGAATACTATTCAAGATAGATTAAAAGATTACATGGTTGCTTTTCTTCTTCTCGAAGTTGCAATTATTGGAGTTTTTTGTGCTCTTGATGCAGTCTTATTTTATATCTTTTTTGAAGGTAGTCTTATTCCAATGTTTATTATTATCGGCGTTTGGGGTGGAGTGCGTCGTGTTTATGCAAGTATGAAATTTTTCTTATATACTTTGCTTGGCTCAGTGCTCATGCTGGTTGCTATCATGGTTATGTATTGGGAAGCAGGAACACTTGATATACCGACTTTGTTAACCTACCAGTTTACTACACATATGCAGACATGGTTGTGGCTTGCATTTTTTGCTTCTTTTGCTGTTAAAATGCCAATGTGGCCATTTCACACATGGTTACCTGATGCACATGTAGAAGCACCAACAGCAGGCTCTGTTATTTTAGCTGGTATATTACTTAAATTAGGTGGTTATGGTTTTATTCGTTTTTCGTTACCAATGTTTCCTATTGCTTCAGCTGATTTTTCTTCTTTAGTTTTCACGTTATCGCTTATTGCAATTATTTACACATCGTTAGTTGCGCTTGTTCAAAATGATATAAAGAAACTTATTGCTTATTCATCAGTAGCGCATATGGGATACGTAACGATGGGCATTTTTTCTGCTAATGAACAAGGCATTCAAGGTGCTATTTATCAGATGTTATCGCATGGAATTGTTTCAGCAGCTTTATTTCTTTGTGTTGGAGTAATTTATAATCGCTTACATACACGTGAAATTTCAGCATTTGGAGGTTTAGTAAATAACATGCCTAAATATGCTGTTGTTTTTTTGATTTTTACTATGGCAAATGTTGGTTTACCTGGAAGCTCAGGATTTATAGGCGAGTTTTTAACTCTAATAGGTGTTTTTCAAGTTAATAAATTAGTCGCTGTTTTTGCTACAACTGGCGTTATTTTATCAGCAGCTTATGCACTTTATCTTTATAGGTGCATCATTTTTGGCTTTTTAGAAAAAGAAAATTTAAAGGTTCTTCTTGATTTATCATCAATAGAAAAATTCACCCTTTATCCAATGGTTATTCTTACAATATTTTTTGGTGTTTATCCAACACCAATTTTTAAAACAACAATGTCTGCAGTAAAATCTTTGATCAACCAGCTGCATTAAATAAAAGATGAACGCTCATGCAAACTGAAATAATAACTCAATTAGTATTAATTGTTCCTGAAATTTTAATTGCATTGGGAGGAGTAACATTACTTTTAATTGGTGTTTATTCCGGTGCGCATTCATATTTAACTGTTACAGGTTTGGCAATTGCTCTGCTTATTGCAACTATTGTTATCATGGTAATCTTTCCAAAAAGCGGTCTTTTTTATACAAATGCACTCATTATTGATTCTTTTAGCCGCTATATGAAAATTTTAACGCTTATTGGTGCATTATTTGCTCTCATTATGTCAGTTTCTTTTACCTGTGCTCAAAAAATTGATATATTTGAATTTCCAGTATTGGTTCTGTTTGCAACCCTTGGTATGATGTTCATGATTTCAGCAGGTAATATGCTGTCTCTTTATATGGGTTTAGAACTACAATCTTTATCCTTGTATGTTTTAGCTGCTATTAATCGTAATAATGTTAAATCCTCTGAAGCAGGATTAAAATATTTTGTCTTAGGTGCATTGTCTTCAGGATTACTCCTTTATGGTATTTCATTGCTCTATGGTTTTACTGGCCAAATTGGTTTCCATGAAATTGCATTGGCTTTAAAAGGTAAGGCTTTACAGTTAGGCGTTATTTTTGGAATTGTATTTATTTTAGCTGGTTTAGCTTTCAAAATTTCTGCAGTTCCATTTCATATGTGGACTCCTGATGTTTATGAAGGTGCACCAACGCCTATTACAGCGTTTTTTGCTGGTGCGCCTAAAGTTGCAGCAATGGCATTAATTATTCGTATAATTGTTGTTGCTTTTATTCCACTTAATAACTCTGATAATCTTATGCCTGCGTGGCAGCAAATTATAATATTTATAGCGATTGCATCAATGATATTAGGTGCATTTGCTGCAATTGGTCAAAGTAATATTAAGCGTCTAATGGCTTATTCATCGATTAGTCATATGGGATATGCTCTTGTTGGGCTAGCTGCAGGAAATATGATTGGAGTGAAAGGTGTTATCATTTATATGACTATTTATCTTGGTATGACACTTGGTTCATTTTCTTTCATTCTTGGTATGCGATCGCATGATGGAAATCTTGAAAATATTTATGATCTTGCAGGATTGGCAAAAAACAATCCATTTATGGCTATTATTATGACAATACAACTTTTTTCTTTAGCAAGTATACCACCTATGGCAGGTTTTTTTGGGAAATGGTATACATTTTCTGCAGCTGTTCATGCAGGTCTTACTCCGCTTGCTGTCGTTGGTGTATTGGCTTCTGTGGTTGGTGCTTTTTATTATTTGCGTGTTATCAAAATTATGTGGTTTGATAATGCAAAAGCTGACTTTATTTCTTTATCAAGTGAACTTAAGTTTTGTCTTAGCCTTTCTGCATTGTTCACTTTATTTTACGTATTTTTGGGAATTTTGTTTTCTGAATTAGCAGAACAAGCTGCTGCAGCATTGTTTTAGTGAATATGGTTTATGTATTGTCAGATTTTGCACAAAAACAAGGATATGATATTGAGTCATATGAAAGTGTTGACTCAACAAATCTTGTTGCACAGCAAAAGGCATATTCTGGTCATCATGGTTATCTTTGGATTGTTGCGAATGAGCAGACACAAGGAAGAGCCAGAAGAGGAAGAATATGGAGTAGTCCAAAAGGAAACCTTTATTCTAGCCTTTTATTAATTGATGATATTATCGATCAGACTGCTGCTCAGCTTAGTTTTGTTGCTGGAGTAAGTATGTTAGAGGCTATCAAACAATTTATAAAAAATGAAGAACAAGCTAATAATATTGTTAGCTTGAAATGGCCAAATGATATTTTGCTTAAAGGAGCTAAAAGCTGTGGGATTTTGCTTGAGCTTTTCAAACTAACTTCACAAAAATATGCATTAGTTATTGGTATTGGTATGAATGTAGAATACCACTATGAAGATGCACCATATCCAACCTCAAGTATAAAGAATATTGGTTTGAGTATTGATAAAAAAGAATTATTTATGGCTCTAACGCAATATTTTGCTGAAAATTATCTTCTTTGGAAACAACCCTGTGGATGTGATATAATTCGTAAAAAATGGCTTTTATCTTGTTCTCATCTTGGGCAACATATTAAAGTGATCAGTGATGAAAGGATCATTGAAGGTATTTTTGATGGTCTTGATTGTGATTTTAACTGTATTGTAAAACAAAAAAATGGTCAGCAGGCAATCATAACATCTGGAGATGTTCATTTTGGTTTAGCCGCTTCTGCTGATGTAAGCCGTAATTGACTTATAAAGTTTTATTGCAGCATGAGTTATCTTAATAATTTAGGAGACATTTATGACTGTTGCCAACAACAATGAATTGGTTTTTTTACCTTTAGGAGGAGTCGGAGAAATAGGAATGAATCTAGCTGCCTATGGATTTGGCCCTAAAGATTGTCGTAAATGGTTACTTGTTGATATGGGAGTTAGTTTCGCAGGTCCTGAATTACCTGGAGTAGATCTTATTTTGCCGGATATTCGTTTTTTAGAAAGTGAAAAAGATAATATCTGTGGTCTTATTTTAACACATGCTCATGAAGATCATTATGGTGCTGTTCTTGATTTATGGCCAAAGCTTAAAATTCCACTTTATTGCACTTGTTTTACAGCTGGATTATTAGAGAGTAAAAGACAGTCAGATTTTGAATTTCATGAAATTCCAGTCAATATTTTTCAATCTGGCGATTGCTTTCAGGTTGGACCATTTTCAATTGAAGCTATTTCTGTCAATCATTCAATTCCAGAAGCCGTCTCTTTAGCTATTACAACATCTTTAGGAAATGTGATTCATACTGGAGATTGGAAAATTGATCATACGCCTTCACTTGGGGCTATAACAAATGAGGAACGGTTTCGTGCTTTAGGGAATAAAGGTGTATTAGCCTTGCTGTGTGATTCTACTAATGCACTTCAAGATGGTATATCGCCATCGGAACAACAAGTTCAGGAAAGTATTTCTGAAATTATTTTAAAAGCTAGAGGTCGAATTGCTATTACAACTTTTGCCTCTAATATTGGCCGTATACGATCAATTGCTCTTGCTGCTGCGTCTGTTGGACGTCAAGTTCTTTTAGTGGGACGTTCTTTAAAGCGTAGTGTTATGGTAGCGCAAGAACTTGGTTATATGGATGATATAGCACCATTTGTAGCAGAAGAAGATTATGGCCATATTCCACGAGAAAATATTGTTTTGGTGGTAACTGGCAGTCAAGGCGAACCACGTGCTGCATTAGCAAAACTCTCGCGAAATGAAATGAAAAATATTGTTCTCTCTCCTGGTGACACAGTTATTTATTCATCACGTAATATTCCAGGCAATGAAAAAGCTATTATTGATATACAAAATCGTTTTATTGATCAGGGTATTCATATTATTACGAATCGTGATGCTCTTGTGCACGTTTCAGGTCATCCTCGTCGTTCGGAACTTTTACAAATGTATGATTGGACAAAACCACAGATACTTATTCCCGTACATGGTGAAGCGGTACATCTTACAGCTCAAGCAACTTTAGCACATCAAGTTGGCATAAAAGTTGTTGCTAGGATTAGAAATGGTGATATATTTCGTCTTGCACCAGAACCAATAGAAATTATCGATCAAGTCCTTGTTGGTCGTATCTATAAAGATGGTTTTCTGCTTGGTAATGAAGATGAATTAGGAATCCGTGAACGCTGCAAATTAAGTTATGTTGGTCATGTTTCTGTTTCTCTTCACATGAATAATAAGCATGATTTAATTGATGATATCGGTCTTATAGTATTTGGTCTTCCTAAAAGTGATAGAGCAGGAGAATTATTGGAAGATATTCTTTTAAATGTTATTGAAAATGTCATTAATAATATCCCACGTGCTAAAAGAAAAGATAATGAACTTATCCGAGAAGCTGTGAGGCGTGCAGTAAGAGCAGCTGTTAATAAGATTTGGGGGAAAAAGCCTATTTGTGTAGTTTTTTTACATCGTTCAAAATAAAAGTATTTTGTATTCGATTATTTTTTATAAAAAGGAGATAAAACTATTCAATTAGCTTATTGCACAAATACGTATTCCACACTTTTTATGTAAGTGCAGTTAAAGAAAAGATAGTGGATAATATTTCAATATTGTTATCATATTTGCAAGCTTTAAGAAATAGCTATAAATATCACTTGTAAATTGCTGTAATTTGATAGGTCTAATTAGGAGTTAATAGTTTTAATGCGTCTTTCTCAATATTTTCTTCCTATTTTAAAAGAGAATCCCAAAGAAGCAGAAGTTGTTTCACATCGATTTATGTTGCGAGCTGGTATGATACGTCGACAAACATCAGGAATTTATTCTTGGTTACCATTGGGTAAGAAAGTTCTTGACAAGATTTGTAAGATTATTCGTGAAGAGCAAGAACGAGCTGGGGCTTTAGAAATATTGATGCCAACGATTCAATCTGCTGATCTTTGGCGTGAAAGTAATCGTTATAATGATTACGGTCTTGAAATGTTGCGCATTAGAGATCGTCAAGACCGTGATTTACTCTATGGTCCGACCAATGAAGAGATGGTCACAGATATTTTCCGTTCATATGTTCGTTCTTATAAAGATCTTCCACTTAATCTCTATCATATTCAATGGAAATTTCGTGATGAAGTTCGTCCACGTTTTGGTGTGATGCGCGCACGCGAATTCTTGATGAAAGATGCCTATTCTTTTGATCTTGATTATGCGAGTGCAAAAACATCCTATAATCGTATGTTTGTTGCTTATTTACGTACTTTTTCTCGCATTGGCTTGAAAGCAATTCCTATGCGTGCTGATACAGGTCCAATTGGTGGTGAGCTTAGTCATGAATTTATTATTTTAGCCGAAACAGGTGAAAGTTCTATATTCTGTGACAAACGATTTTTTGAATTTACTGTCCCATCTGTTTCAATTGATTTTACTGATAAGGATATTTTGGCTGATATTGTTAGACAATGGACATCTTTATATGCTGCAACAGAAGAAATGCATAATGAAGAAGAGTGGAATAAAGTCTTTGCTATGAATAAGCTCTCAGCGCGTGGTATTGAGGTAGGGCATATTTTTCATTTTGGTACAAAATACTCTGCTCCGATGGGAGCAAAAGTTATGGGACAAGATGGAAAAGAGCACTTGGTTTCTATGGGATCTTATGGAATTGGGCCTTCGCGTCTTGTAGCAGCAGTCATTGAGTCTTCGCATGATGAACATGGTATTATTTGGCCAAAATCAATTGCACCATTTGATTTTGGCATCATCAATATGAAACCAGATGATCAAAAATGTAGTTATATATGTGAAACTCTTTATCAGGGGCTTATACGTAATGGTTTTGATCCATTGTTAGATGATACGAGTGAGCGCCCTGGATCGAAATTTGCAACAATGGATTTGATTGGTTTACCGGTACAAATGATTATTGGTCCTAAAAATATTACACAAAATGAAGTTGAAATTAAAGACCGAAAAACAGGTTTTAGAGAAGTTTTAACGGTTGAAGCTGCATTACACCGATTTGCAGTAATTTGATAGGTAATATCATGAATGTTTTGAGGAATAAAGGATTTTCATCTTATCAATGGATGATTGCTTTCCGTTATATGATTCCTAATAAAAAACATATGTTTACATCTATTATTTCAATCATTTCTTTAATTGGAATTATGTTAGGAGTTTTTTCTTTAGTTGTTGTTATGGCAGTCATGAATGGTTTTCGGACAGAACTTCTCAGTCGTATTTTAGGAATGAATGGGCATCTTGTTGTACAAACAATTGATTCCAATTTTACTGATTATAATATTCTTATTTCTTCTCTGGAATCTATCAAGGATATAAAATTCGTTCTACCCATTATTGAAGGACAAGCTCTTGTCCAGGGTAGTATTGAAGGAGGAACTGGTGCTTTAGTTCGTGGTGTACGTCAAAAAGATTTGAAAAAACTAAAAACGGTAGCCCAAAATATTATCTCAGGTACGCTCGCTCAATTTGATAAAGAAGAAGGTGTTGCAATTGGGAGTGGCTTGGCAGAAAAATTGGGTCTTACAGTTGGAAGTGATCTTCGCATCATTACACCAAATGGTGATGATACGCCCTTTGGAGTTACGCCGCGTGTCAAAGCTTATAAAGTTATTGCTATCTTTGAGGTTGGTATGTCAGAATATGATTCAATATTTGTTTTTATGCCTCTTCATGAAGCACAAATTTTCTTTAATTTAGATGAAAAAATTCAATCTCTAGAGTTATTTCTTAATGATCCTGATGCTATTGATCAAATAAAGCCGATTATAGAAAAAACAGTTAATCAACAAATTAATTTAATTGATTGGCGTATGCGAAATCAGGCTTTTTTTTCAGCATTACAAGTTGAACGAAATGTTATGTTTTTTATTCTCTCTCTTATTATTCTTGTTGCTGCTTTGAATATTATTTCAGGATTGATAATGCTTGTAAAAGATAAAAGCCATGACATTGCAATTCTGCGTACAATGGGAGCAAATCAAAGTGCAATTATGCATATATTTATTACCACTGGGATGGTGATTGGATTTATAGGAACGATATTTGGTTTAATTTTAGGAATTATAGTTACTGTAAATATTAATCATATTCAAGATTTTATATCTTGGCTGTTTAATGTTGATGTTTTTAATCCTCAACTTTATTTTTTAGCAAAGTTGCCAGCTCGAATTGAGTGGGGGCAGACTGCTATGGTAGTTATGATGGCTTTGTTTTTATCTTTTCTTGCAACACTCATTCCTGCATGGCGTGCTGCTAAATTAGATCCTATACAAGCTTTAAGGTATGAATGATGTCTACTATTTTAGAGCTTATTGAGATTGAGAGACATTTTTTTGATAATGGTAAACCTTTAGTTATTTTGAACAAAGCTAATTTTGTTCTAAAACGTGGAGAAATGGTAGCGCTTGTAGCACCGTCTGGTTCTGGAAAATCAACACTTCTTCATATCGCAGGATTATTAGAAAGACCAACAGCTGGTGATATTTTGTTACGAGGTATTTCTTGTGCAAAACGTTCTGATGATGAACGCACGGCAATCAGACGAAATGATATTGGTTTTGTCTATCAATTTCATCATCTACTACCAGAATTTACAGCTTTAGAAAATGTTATGATTCCTCAAATGATCGCAGGATTAAAAAAATCTATTGCGAAAGATCGTGGCCTCAAATTATTAAGCTATCTTCGTGTTGCTCATCGAGCTAAACACCGTCCATCAGAATTATCGGGGGGTGAGCAACAACGTGTCGCAATTGCGCGTGCTGTAGCAAATGCACCTTCTGTACTTTTAGCTGATGAGCCTACAGGAAACCTTGATCCTGTAACTTCAGCTTATGTATTTCAAGCTTTATCAGTACTTGTGCGCCAATCTGGGCTTGCAGCTCTTATTGCCACACATAATTATGGCTTAGCCAAACAGATGCATCGTCGAATTACAATAAAAGAAAAAAAAATTATTGAACTTCCTTAATATTGAGATACAAAATTTATTCTAAAACAATAACAGTGTAGTGTATGTTTATTTTCGTTTGTTAGGAGATTTTTATGACAAATTTGGCCATTAATGAAAATCAATTGGATTTACGTCGTCGCCGATTGATTTTTCGTGCATGGCACCGAGGTATTCGTGAAATAGACTTGATTTTTGGTCAATATGTTGATGCACATATTAGCAAGATGAGTGATCAAACAGTTTCTAAACTTGAATATATTATGTCTTTTGAAGATCGTGATTTATTAACGTGGATTACAGGGGAAGTTTCTATACCATCTGAAGTAGATAGTCCACTTTTTCGCGATATTATAAATTATTGTTCTCGTATAAATTTTAATTAATCAAAATGACTATATTAAAAAAAATTATTATTCCCCCAAATATGCATAGTTGTATGATTTTTGATGGTGTTGTTGATGGATTTGAAGCTTTTGCACTTGCTAAATTAAGTGCAGAAATTGCTCAAAATAAACCACTTGTTTACGTTGTCCGTGATGGAACAAAAATGGCTTATTTACAGCAAGCTTTAAATTTCATTGAACCTAATTTACCTGTTCTTCAATTTCCGGCATGGGATTGTTTACCTTATGATCGTGTATCACCTGGAGTAGCTATTACTGCACGTCGTCTTTCAGCTTTGGCTCATATGTCAGATTTGCGTAAAAATCCACGGTGTTCTATTATATTAACAACAGCCAATACAATTATTCAAAAACTACCACCTTGTGCAATGATTGATGATCAAATTATCCATGTGCGTATTGGTCAATGCATGGATATGATACATTTGATTTATTATTTAGAACGCAATGGTTTTGAACGCGTTGCAACTGTACGTGATGTTGGTGAATTTGCTGTAAGAGGAGGAATTATTGATATTTTTTCTCCTAGTTATACGGAGCCTTTTCGTCTTGATTTTTTTGGTCAGACCTTGGAGACAATTCGCATATTTGATTCAGCAACACAACGAACAATAGCTAATAAAACAGAATTATTTTTGCAGCCGATGAGTGAAATTACCCTCACTCCTGATTTCATCAGCAGATTTAAAAGCAATTATATTCGTGCTTTTGGAGTACCAAAAAAAAGTGATATGCTTTATGAAGCTATTTCCCAAGGAAGGCGTTTTTCAGGTATGGAGCATTGGCTCCCATTTTTTTATGAAAATCTCAATAGCTTTTTTGATCACTGTGGTAATCTACCTGTTGTTTTTGAGCATCTCATAGAAGAAGCTCTCATTGAACGCTATCGTCTTATTGTAGATTATTATAGTGCTCGCAAAGAACGAGAAAGTAATCAAGAGAATGATGTTTCTTATCATCCAATAGAGCCTAATCTTCTTTATTGGACACCAGAACAAGTTTTAACAGATATAGAGCAGGGTGGCCTGCGGATTGATTTTACACCTTTTAATATTTCACAAACAGTTAAACAAACAGTTATTCATACAAATGCTACACAAGGCTATGATTTTATAAAAGAGCGTAATGCTCCAGATAAAAATGTTTTTTCAAGTGTGGTTGATCATATTGCTTCATTGCGGTCTTCTGGTAAGAAAATACTTTTGGCTTTTTGGAGTGAAGGATCTATGGATCGTTTATTGCAAGTTCTTGATGAACACGGGTTACAAAAAGTAGAAATTACAAAATCATTGCAGACTGTAAAAGCAACACCGCGTGATCGGATCTTAGCTGCTGTTTTAATGATAGAGCATGGCTTTGAAATTGAAGATTTTGTTGTTATAGCAGAACAAGATATCCTTGGTGATCGACTAGTAAGATCAGCAAAAAAACGTAAGAGTAATGCGCATTTTATTTCTGAAATTGCTTCCTTAAATTCTGGTGATATCGTTGTACATGTTGATCATGGTATTGGACAGTTTATTGGTCTCAGGACTATCATGGCAACTGGGATTTTACGTGATTGTTTAGAAATCAACTATGCTGGAGGCGATCGACTATTTTTACCCATTGAGAATATTGAGCTTTTATCTCGTTATGGATCAGAAAGTACAAATATCGCGTTGGATAAATTAGGAAGTGTTGGATGGCAAACACGTAAAGCACGCCTTAAAAAGCATTTATTAAAAATTGCTGGTCAATTGATCTGTATAGCTGCAGAACGCGCTACGCGTTCTGCACCTTCTTTAATTCCACCAGTAGGGCTCTTTGATGAATTTGTTGCATGTTTTCCTTACGAGGAAACGGATGATCAAATGGATGCTATTAATGCTGTTTTAGACGATTTAGCATCAGGAAAACCAATGGATCGTTTAATCTGCGGTGATGTGGGTTTTGGCAAAACAGAAGTTGCTATTCGAAGTGCTTTTGTTGCAGCATTAAATGGTTATCAAGTTGCTGTTGTTGTGCCCACAACTTTGCTTTCACGACAACATTACAAGACCTTCATGGCCCGTTTTCAAGGGCTACCAGTTAAGATTGCTCATTTGTCAAGGCTTGTAAAACCGAAAGAATTGGCGCAAATTAAAAAAGCTATTTCAGAGGGTACGATCGATATTGTTATCGGAACGCATGCATTACTCAGTGACTCAGTGAGTTTTTCACGGTTAGGGCTTCTTATCATTGATGAAGAACAGCACTTTGGAGTAAAACATAAGGAGCGTCTAAAAGAACTAAAAAGTGATATTCATGTTCTTACACTTTCAGCTACTCCTATACCAAGAACTTTAAGCCTTGCTTTATCAGGACTACGTGAACTTTCACTAATCACAACTCCTCCTATTGATAGAATGGCTGTACGTACTTTTATTTCACCTTTTGATGTGATGGTTATACGCGAAACATTATTGCGCGAATATTATCGAGGTGGACAGAGTTTTTATGTTTGCCCACGTATTTCTGATCTTTCGTATATAGAAGAATATCTCAAAACACATGTACCTGAACTTAAATTTATTATAGCACATGGTCAAATGCCAGCTGGGCAACTTGATGATATTATGAATGCGTTTTATGATGGGCAATATAACGTATTACTTTCAACCACTATTATTGAATCAGGTCTCGACATTCCGACAGCTAATACATTAATTGTACATCGTGCTGAAATGTTTGGTCTTTCAGCACTCTATCAGTTACGTGGTAGAGTAGGGCGTTCAAAACAACGTGCTTATGCGCTTTTTACTTTCCCTTCTGGTAAAGTTTTACTTCCTGTAGCAGATCGTCGTCTTAAAGTTTTACAATCCCTTGATACATTAGGTGCAGGTTTTCAACTAGCTAGTCATGATATGGATATTCGAGGTTCAGGTAATTTATTAGGTGAAGAACAATCAGGACATATCAAAGAAGTTGGGTTTGAGCTATACCAAAAAATGCTTGAAGAAGCCGTTGCTGAATTAAAAGATGGTCAACATGATAGGGATAATCAGTGGTCACCTCAAATCTCTCTTGGTACAACAGTGATTATACCAGAAAATTTTGTCCCTGATTTATCATTACGTATGGGACTTTATCGTCGTTTGACAGAGCTTGATAATTTAGAAAAAATTGATGAATTTGGAGCTGAATTAATTGATCGCTTTGGTCCTTTACCACTCGAAGTTCAACACCTACTTAAAGTCTTTTATATTAAAATATTATGTCGAAAAGCACATGTGGAAAAATTAGATGCTGGACCAAAGGGAATTGTTATACAATTTCGCAATAATTACTTTGAAAATGGTATTGCTCTTATTCAATGGGTAGAAAAACAAGGATCAATGGCAAAAATTCGACCAGATCAAAGTATTGTTTTTATTCGTGATTGGACTAAAGTAAATGAAAGACTTATTGGTGTAGCAAATATTATGACACAACTTGCAGAAATAGCAACAGAATGTGCTGCTTAATTTAAATTAAAAAGTTTTTTATACTTATTTTACTTTACATATTATTATAATAATATATTTATTATTTATATTGATGCGTATAATAC